>NZ_AP022586.1:4184632-5579510 GCF_010731695.1 Mycolicibacterium litorale | reverse complement strand
TGGCGGCGACCACGAGAAGGGCCGGCCTGGGCGAGCGCGGCGGTGACGAGAAGCCGGGCGCTGGCGGGTCCGACCATCGCCAGCTCGGCCGGTTTTCGGCGGCGCGGCGGGCGAGGTCGGCCAGGCACGGATCGCGCAGTGCCAGTGCGACGAGCCCCGCAATCGGGGTTTGGACATGGTGAAGCCCCGCTACGGTCATGATGACCCCATCCTAGGCGCCGGCGCGCTACCTCGTCCTGCAGGCGGGGTCGGCCTCGAGGTGGGTCAGCCCGTTCCACATCAGATTCACCAGGTGCGCGGCGACGACCTCTTTCTTGGGCACACGGGTGTCGAGCCACCACTGCGCGGTCATCGACACCGAACCGACCAGCGCCTGCGCGTAGAGCGGCGCCAGCTCGGGTCGAGCCCCGGCGGGAGAAGTCCCCGGCCAGGATCGAGCTGACCTGATTGACCGCATCGTTGAGCAACGTTGAATAGGTGCCCGAGGTGATCGCCGCCGGCGAATCGCGGATGAGAAGCCGTCGGTGCGCTCCTCGACATAGGTCAGCAGCGCGAGCGCGACCCGCTCCACCCGCACCCGTGAGCGGTTGTTGGTCAGCGACGAGGTGATGCCGTCGAGCAACGCCGACATCTCCCGGTCCACGACGACCGCGTACAGGCCTTCCTTGCCGCCGAAGTGCTCGTAGACCACCGGTTTGAGACGTTGGCGCGCTGCGCGATCTCCTCGATCGAGGTGCCCTCGTAGCCGCGCTGGGCGAACAACGACTTGGCGATCTCGACGAGCTGCTGGCGCCGCTCGCTGCCGGTCATTCTGGCGCGAGGTGGACGCACTTCCTTGTCGGGCGCTGCCATTCTTGAGCGTATCGGCTTCGACTACAGTCACGAGGTAATCGATCCGTCGTGGTGTAATCGGCAGCACCTCTGATTTTGGTTCAGATAGTTCAGGTTCGAGTCCTGGCGACGGAGCAATATGACCACACCCACCGACACCGCGGTCCTCGTACCACGCAGGCGCCGGGACGCGGATGCGTTCGGACATCCCGAAGGTGCTGCACACCCTCGGCGGCCGCAGCATGCTGGCGCACGCGCTGCACACCGTGGCGAAGGTCGCCCCGCAGCACCTCGTGGTGGTGCTCGGCCACGACCGTGAGCGCATCGCCCCCGCCGTCGACGCGCTGGCCGCCGAACTCGGCCGCCCCGTCGACATCGCGATCCAGGACCAGCAGCTGGGCACCGGCCACGCCGCAGAATGCGGGCTCGCCGCGCTGCCCGAGGACTTCTCCGGTGTCGTGGTGGTGACCGCGGGCGACGTGCCGCTGCTCGACGCCGACACCATGGCCGACCTGCTGACCACCCACGGCTCGGCCGCGGCCACCGTGCTGACCACCACCGTGGCCGATCCGACCGGTTACGGGCGCATCCTGCGCACCCAGGACAACGAGGTCACCCGCATCGTCGAACAGGCCGACGCGAGCCCGAGCCAGCTGGCGATCCGCGAGGTCAACGCCGGTGTTTACGCCTTCGACATCACCGCGCTGCGGTCCGCGCTGCGCCGGCTGCGGTCCGACAACGCCCAGCACGAGCTGTACCTGACCGACGTCATCGCGATCTTCCGGCAGGACGGTCTGAGCGTTCGGGCCAGGCACGTCGACGACAGCGCCCTGGTCGCCGGCGTCAACGACCGCGTCCAGCTAGCCGCGCTCGGCGCCGAACTCAACCGGCGCATCGTCACCGCCCACCAGCGCGCCGGTGTCACCGTGATCGACCCAGGGTCGACGTGGATCGACGTCGACGTCACCATCGGCCGCGACACCGTGCTGCGCCCCGGCACCCAGCTGCTCGGCCGCACCGTCATCGGCGGCCGTTGCGACGTCGGACCGGACACCACACTCGCCGACGTCACCGTCGGCGACGGCGCCTCGGTGGTGCGCACGCACGGCTCGGAGTCGGTCATCGGCGACGGCGCCACCGTCGGCCCGTTCACCTACCTGCGTCCGGGCACCGCCCTGGGCGCCGACGGCAAGCTCGGCGCGTTCGTCGAGACGAAGAACGCCACCCTCGGCGCGGGCACCAAGGTGCCGCACCTGACCTACGTCGGCGACGCCGACATCGGCGAGCACAGCAATATCGGCGCATCGAGCGTGTTCGTGAACTACGACGGCGAGAACAAGAGCCGCACCACGATCGGATCGCACGTGCGCACCGGCTCGGACACCATGTTCGTCGCGCCCGTGACCGTCGGGGACGGCGCCTACACCGGCGCCGGGACCGTGGTGCGCGACGACGTGCCGCCGGGTGCGCTGGCCGTC
Source organism: Mycolicibacterium litorale (assembly GCF_010731695.1). Classification (NCBI taxonomy): domain Bacteria; kingdom Bacillati; phylum Actinomycetota; class Actinomycetes; order Mycobacteriales; family Mycobacteriaceae; genus Mycobacterium; species Mycolicibacterium litorale. Next base: position 5,577,201 of record NZ_AP022586.1, on the reverse strand, counting down.
TCGGCCGGCCCGCAGCGCAACATCGAGGGCTGGGTGGCCCGCAAACGGCCCGGCTCGGCGGCGGCGGCGCGGCGAGCCGCGCCCTGGGCGAAGCGGCGGCGACGGCGCCGGGTCAGCTCGACGACGCCCAGGGGCAGTGACAGCGACCACTTCCGTTTGCGATCCGGCAACCCGGGCACGGTCACACAGAAACGCTACGTACGATGAGGCCGACACGATCCCCGACCGGCGAGGCGCACAGTGGGCACCGAGTGGACCGATAACCGCAAAAATCTGATGCTCTTCTCGGGCCGCGCGCACCCGGAATTGGCGGAGCAAGTCGCCAGGAGCTCGACACCCGGTGACCGCGCAGACCGCGCGCGACTTCGCCAACGGTGAGATCTTCGTGCGATTCGACGAATCCGTACGCGGGTGCGACGCCTTCGTCCTGCAGTCCCATCCGGCGCCGCTGAACACCTGGCTGATGGAACAGCTGCTGATGATCGACGCGCTCAAGCGCGGCAGCGCCAAGCGCATCACCGCGATCTTGCCGTTCTACCCGTACGCCCGGCAGGACAAGAAGCACCGCGGCCGCGAACCCATCTCCGCCCGCCTGGTTGCCGATCTGCTCAAGACCGCGGGCGCCAACCGCATCTTGACCGTCGACCTGCACACCGATCAGATCCAGGGCTTCTTCGACGGCCCGGTCGACCACATGCGCGCCCAGAAGCTGCTCACCGGCTACATCGCCGAGAACTACTCCGACCACGACATGGTGGTCGTCTCCCCCGACTCCGGCCGGGTGCGCGTGGCCGAGAAGTGGGCCGACTCACTGGGCGGCGTCCCGCTGGCCTTCATCCACAAGACCCGCGACCCGCTGGTGCCCAACCAGGTGGTGTCCAATCGCGTCGTCGGTGACGTCAAGGGCAAGACCTGCGTGCTGACCGACGACATGATCGACACCGGCGGCACCATCGCCGGTGCGGTCAAGCTGCTCAAGCAGGACGGCGCCGGTGACGTGATCATCGCCGCGACGCACGGCGTGCTGTCGGACCCCGCGCGCGAGCGGCTCGCCGAGTCCGGCGCCCGCGAGGTGATCGTCACCAACACGCTGCCGATCGGCGAGGACAAGCGGTTCCCGCAGCTGACCGTGCTGTCGATCGCCCGCTGCTGGCCAACACCATCCGCGCGGTGTTTGACAACGGCTCGGTGACAAGCCTTTTCGACGGGTCGGCGTAAGTGGCGCCAGACACCACAAGCGCGACGATCTACCACAACCCGCGCTGCTCGACGTCGCGCAAGACGCTGGATCTGTTGCGCGACAACGGTGTCGAACCCGAAATCGTGCAGTATCTCAAGACGCCGCCGTCGCGCGCCGAGATCGCCGCGATGATCGAGGCGGCCGGCATCGAAGTACGCGCCGCGGTCCGCAAACGCGAATCCCTTTACGCCGAGCTGAATCTCGCCGACGCGACCGACGACGAACTGCTCGACGCGCTCGCCGAGCACCCCATCCTCATCGAGCGACCGTTCGTGGTGACGGACAAGGGCACCCGGCTGGCCCGGCCGATCGACACGGTGCGCGAGATCTGTGACGGGTCGCCGCGTCGCGGCGGCTGTCGCGCTGCTGGTCCTCGCCACGAGTGGGTGCGGCGCGGAAACCCCTGACTATCAATCGGTCTGGAGCACGTCGAGCAGCGCGCCGCCGTCCTCGGAGGCCCCCACCGAGACCCCGGTGCCGATCGCGCAGTACCTCGAGGGCGCGGGCGTCAGCGGCCGCACCGTCGCACCGGAGAAACTGCCCGACCTCACCGTCACGATCCCCACCCCGCCGGGCTGGCAGCCCTACCCCGGCACCCAGTTCGAACCCGGCACCCGCGTCATCGCCAAGGGCGACACCTACCCGATCGCGATGCTGATGGTGTTCGAGCTGACCGGCCAGTTCGACCCCGCCGAGGCGATCAAACACGGCGACGACGACGCCCGGCTCTCGGAGAACTTCAAGGAACTCAACGCCTCCCAGGACAACTGGCGCGGCATGCCGTCGGCCATGGTCGAGGGCACCTACGACCTCAACGGCCAGCGGATGCAGACCTACAACCGCATCGTCATCGCGACCGGCGCACCGCCGGCCAACCAGCGCTACCTCGTCCAGCTGACGGTGACCAGTTTCGCCGACGAGGCGCAGAAGTACGGCAAGGACATCGAGGCCATCCTCGCGGGGTTCACCGTCGCGCCGAAGAAGTAGCTGCCTAGAGTGGCAGCCATGAGTGACTGGACCGCCGCCGACCTCCCCTCCTTCGCCGGCCGCTGGGTGATCGTCACCGGCGCCAACAGCGGACTCGGCCTCGTCACCGCCCGTGAGCTGGCCCGCGTCGGCGCCGACGTCGTCCTCGCGGTCCGCAACACCGCCAAGGGCGACGAGGCGGCGGCGGGCATGACCGGCAACGTCACCGTGCGCAAGCTCGATCTGCAGGACCTCGCGTCGGTGCGGGAGTTCGCCGCGGCCACCGACAAGGTCGACGTGCTGGTCAACAACGCCGGGATCATGGCGGTGCCCTACGCGCGGACCGTCGACGGGTTCGAGAGCCAGATCGGCACTAACCACCTCGGCCACTTCGCGCTGACCAACCTGCTGCTGCCCAAGATCACCGACCGCGTGGTGACGGTGTCGTCGTTCATGCACGTCTTCGGGCGCGTCAGCCTCGACGACCTGAACTGGAAGGCCCGGCCCTACTCGGCGTGGCTGGCCTACGGGCAGTCGAAGCTGGCCAACCTGCTGTTCACCAGCGAACTGCAGAAGCGGATGACCCGCGCAGGGTCGCCGCTGCGGGCCGTGGCCGCGCACCCGGGGTATTCGCACACCAACCTGCAGGGCCAGTCGGGCCGGCGGCTCGGCGACGCGGTGATGGCCGTCGGCGGGCAGTACTTCGCCACCGACGCCGACTTCGGGGCCCGCCAGACGCTGTACGCGGTGGCGCAGGATCTGCCGGGCGACACCTTCGTCGGCCCGAAGTTCGCGATGCGCGGCCCGACCGGCCCGGTGTGGCGCACCCGTCGCGCCAGGGACAGCGAGACCGCGACGGCGCTGTGGGAACTGTCCGAGCAGCTCACCGACACGAAGTTCCCGCTCTAGCGATTTCCGCGGGACCGCCCGCGTGCGGTAACCTCGACGCCGCATCACGGCGAGGGTGGCCCGGCCACCGTTATCGACGGGAACACGCTTCTTCTGGCTGTTGCTCACCCCTGCCGTGTCCATCACCGGCATAGGAGCAACACCATGGCCAAGACCAAGGCCCACACCCCGAACAACCTGAGCGTCCGAGTCCGCACCGAGACCGGCAAGGGCGCCTCCCGCCGCGCCCGTCGTGAGGGCAAGGTGCCCGCCGTCCTCTACGGCCACGGCACCGACCCGCAGCACCTCGAGCTCCCCGCCCGAGAGCTGGCGGCCGTCCTGCGCAACTTCGGCACCAACGCGGTTCTCACGCTCGACATCGAGGGCACCGAGGCGCTCGCGCTGCCCAAGCAGCTCGAGATCCACCCGATCCGCCGCAACATCCAGCACGTCGACCTCATCGTCGTGCGCCGCGGCGAGAAGGTCACCGTCGAGGTCAACGTCCTCGTCGAGGGTGACGCCACGCCGGGCGCGCTGGTGACGCAGGAGGCCAACACCGTCGAGATCGAATCCGACGCGATGTCGATCCCCGAATCGCTCACCATCTCGGTCGAGGGCGTTGATGCGGGCACGCAGATCACCGCCGGCCAGATCGAGCTGCCCGCCGGCGTCACGCTGATCTCCGATCCCGAGCTGCTCGTGGTCAACGTCGTCGCGGCGCCGACCGAGGAAGAGCTCGAGTCCGAGGGTGGCGGCGCGTCGCTCGAGGAGCAGGCCGCCGAGGTCGCCGAAGCCGAGGCCGAGCCGGCCGCCGAGGAATCGGCCGAGTAACACGACATGGCCGAGCCGTTGCTGGTGGTGGGCCTGGGCAACCCCGGGCCCAACTACGCCAAGACCCGCCACAACCTCGGCTTCATGGTCGCCGACCTGCTGGCCGGGCGGATCGGTTCAGGATTCAAGGTGCACCGGAAATCGGGTGCCGAGATCGTGACCGGTCGCCTGGCGGGCAGGTCCGTCGTGGTGGCCAAACCGCGGACGTACATGAACGAGTCGGGCCGCAACGTCGGTCCGCTCGCGAAGTTCTACTCCGTGGCGCCCGCCGACGTTATCGTCGTCCACGACGAACTCGACATCGACTTCGGCCGCATCCGGTTGAAGGCCGGCGGCGGCGTCGCCGGCCACAACGGGCTGAAGTCCGTCGCGGCGGCATTGGGCACCAAGGACTTCCAGCGGGTACGCGTGGGAGTCGGCCGCCCGCCGGGGCGCAAGGATCCGGCGACGTACGTGCTCGAGACGTTCAACGCCACCGAACGGCCCGAGGTGCCCACGATCTGCGAACAGGCCGCCGACGCGACCGAGATGCTGATCGCCCAGGGCCTGGAACCCGCGCAGAACATCGTGCACGCCTGGGCCTGACGGTGACGCTGCTGACCGCGGGGCACGGCCGGCTCTCGGGTGACGAGTTGGCCGCGCTGCTGCGAGGTGCGGGCGTGACGTCGCTCGTCGACATCCGGCGCTTCCCCGGCAGCCGCGCCCATCCCGACATGTCGCGCGACGCCATGTCGTCGTGGTTACCTGCCGGCGGCATCGCCTACCGCTGGGAGGAGCGCCTCGGTGGGCGGCGACGGCTGCCGCCCGACGCGCCACGTGAGGACCCGTGGTGGCAGGTCGAGCAGTTCGCCGCCTACGCCGCCCACACCAGAACCGAGGAGTTCGACGCCGCACTCGGCGAGGTGCTCGGCGAAAGCGCCTCGCGCACAGTGCTCGTCATGTGCAGTGAGAGCGTGTGGTGGCGGTGCCACCGCCGCCTGGTCGCCGACGTCGCGGTGCTGCGGTTTCGCGCCGACGTCAGCCACCTCATGCACGACGGCAGGGTGACACCGCATCCGGTGGCGCCGGGTGCGCGGCTGCGCGACGACGGATTCGTCGTCTGGGACGGCTAGCCGGTGCGGCCGCGGATCCCGCTGTCGACGACCTTGACCGGTTTGTGCGGGAAGCGCCGCTCGGCGTAGGCCTTCGCCGCCGAGTTCGGTAGCACGTAGAGCGCTTCCTTCTTCTCCTGCAACGGTTTGAGCACCAGATCCATGAAGCCCTTGCGGTCCTCCAGATACGGCTCGATGACGTCTTCGCCGGCCGGACACACCGCGAGGCAATAGGCGGCTTTGTAGTTCGCCTTGAACGACAGGCTCTGCCACATCGACGCGTTCTCCGAATCGCTGACGCGGGAGCGGAAGTCGCCGGCGTCGGCGCTGTCGGCGATCGTCTGCGCCCAGTCGGTGAACCCGCCCATGAACTCGCGGTAGTTGTGCACCGAGCAGGCGACGAAGTCGAACTCACCGTCCTTGCCGATCGCTCCGACCGGGCACGCCGCGACACACAGCTTGCACTCCAGGCACGGCGAATAATCCAGTGGCGCACCGTATTCGCTGATCTCGGCGTCGACCATCACGGTCGCCAGCAGGATGAAGTTGCCGAACTTCGGGTGGATGACATTGCGATGGATCCCCATCACGCCCAGGCCCGCGGCCACCGCGACGGGTTTGTGGGCCACCACCCAGATGCGGCCCGGGTACCGGTCCATCTCCATCGGGAACGTCGCCGACGGGTTGAGCGCGCGGTGACCGGCGTCCTGCAGCGCGCGGGTGATGCGGTGCGCGGCCTCGTTGATGATCTCGCCGCTGCGGTGGAACTCCTGGTTCGCGACGCTGCGCGCGGTCGAGCGGACGTTGTCGCGGTTCATCCGCACCACCAGCGAGATGAAGCTCCGCGCGCCCGGTAACGCTGCCTCGACGTGCTCGCGTTCGGAGGCGAGGTCAGGATTGTCGACGGCGGCGAACGCCACGTCGTCGGCCCCGGCCTGTAGGCAGAGCTCACGCAACCAGCCGGCGTCGATGACGCCGGGTCTGCGCGTCCCGGGCCAGCGCCGCGCGCACCGTCGGGTGGTCGGCGAGGCGTGCGGGGATCTTGGGTGCAGCCATAGCGCTGAGTATAGCCATACATACTCAGCTGTGCGCGCGGATCAGCCCCCGGTGCGCTTGGCGTACGCGCGCAGTGCGAACGGCGCGAAGACCGCCGTCAACGCCAGCGACCACAGCACGGTCGCGAGCACCGGGTGATGCAGCGGCAGCTGGGCGTCCGGGGCGGCCGGGCCGCCGTTGCCCCACAGTTCCCGCATCGCCTGCGCCAGCGAGGACACCGGGTTCCACTCGGCGATCACCCGCAGCCAGTGCGGCATCGGTTCGGTCGGCACGAACGTGTTGGCCAGGAACGTCATCGGGAACAGCGCAGTGAACATGACGCCGTTGACCGCCTCGACCGTGCGCATCAGCGAGCCGATCAGGATGCCGAACCAGATCATCCCGAACCCGAACAGCAGCAGCAGCGCGAAGGCCAGCACCGCCTCGCCCACGCTGCCGCGGATCCGCCACCCGATCGCCAGGCCGGTCAGCGCCATCACGACCACACCCAGCGAGGAGTGGATCACGCTGGCGATGCTGCGCCCGATGAGCACCGAGGACCGCGAGATCGGCAGCGATCGGAACCGGTCGATGATGCCCTTCTCGACGTCGGCGGTGATGCCGGACGCCACCACGAACGCGGAGAACACGATGGTCTGCGCCTGGATGCCGGGTAGCAGGAACTCCCGATAGGACGCCCCGCCGGTGTTGGTGATCGACGCGCCGAACACGAAGGCGAACAGCAGTACGAACATGATCGGCTGAGCGGTCACGTCGCTCAGCATCTCCGGCATGCGCTTGGTGTGGATCATGTTGCGTTTCACCATGATCCACGACTGCTGCGCGAGGTTGGTCCGGTGTGGCCGGGCGCCGGGACTGGTCCTGCGTCCTGGCTTCGACGGCGGTCATGCGCCGACCTCCTCGTCCTCGGTGCGGTGGCCGGTCAGCGTCAGGAACACATCGTCGAGGGAGGGGCGCGACAACCCGATGTCGTCGACCTCGATGTCGCTGTCGCGCAGCCAGCCGGCCACGCGAACCATGTCGGCCAGCCCGTCGGCGGAGGCAGTGAGCCGGCGGGCGCCCGTGTCGACGAACACCTCCGCACCGGTCTTCGCCAGCAGTGCCTGTGCGGCCGCGAGGTCGCTCTCGTCGGCCACCGTCACCACCAGGCTGGCGTTACCGGCCTGACGTTTGAGCTCCAGCGGTGAACCCTGCGCGATGATGCGGCCCTTGTCGATCACCACGATGTTGTCGGCCAGCTGATCGGCCTCCTCGAGATACTGCGTGGTGAGCAGCAGCGTCGTGCCCCCGGCGACGAGGTCGCGCAGCACGTCCCACAGCTCGGTGCGGCTGCGCGGGTCGAGACCCGTGGTCGGTTCGTCGAGGAACAGCACCGGAGGCGCCGCCAGCAGGCTCACCGCGAGGTCCAGGCGCCGCCGCATGCCGCCGCTGTAGGACTTGACCACCCGGTCGCCGGCCTCGGCGAGCGAGAACCGCTCCAGCAGTTCGGTACCCAACCGCTCGAGTTCCTTGCGGCGGATGCCGTAGAGCCCGCCGATCATCCGAATGTTCTCGCGGCCGGTGAGCAGTTCATCGACGGTGGCGACCTGCCCGGTGAGCCCCATGTTGCGACGCACCTGGTCGGGTTCGCGGCGGACGTCGAAGCCCGCGACGCGGGCGGTGCCGCTGGTCGGTTCGGTCAGCGTGGTCATCATCCGCACGGTGGTGGTCTTGCCCGCACCGTTGGGGCCGAGCAGGCCGAGGACCGTACCCGCAGGCACGGTGAAGCTCACCCCGTCCACCGCTGTCTGCTCGCCGAACCGCTTCACCAGGTCGATCGCTTCGATGGCCGGTGTCATGTTCACGACGGTAGCCGTGGCGACCGACATCGGGCCAACGCATTACGCACGCCGGCGGTCGCGCGAGCGTGCGCGCACGGTCGGTGTTCAGTGGCGTGTCACGAAGCAGACACGCACTCTCGCGGAACTAGGTGACCAACGAGACCGAGTTGGCGCGGCGCAACTTGCCCGACGGCGTCTTCGGGATGGTGCCCGGACCGAGCACCACGACGTTGCGGGGCCGCACGTCGACCTCGGCGACCACCTCGTGGGCGACCTGCCGCTCGATGCGGTGCACCTCGTTCGGGTCCTGCCAGGCGTTCGACTCGACGGCGACGGCGAAGGTCTCCCGCGAGTGCCCGGCGTCCAGGCGCACCGCGACCGCGCAGCCGGGCCGCACCCCTTCGACGCGCCCCGCGGCCCGCTCGATGTCGGTCGGGTAGATGTTGCGCCCGGCCATGATGATCACGTCCTTGACGCGGCCGCACACCACCACGTGGCCCTCTTCGGTCAGGTAGCCGAGGTCACCGGTGTCGTACCAGCCGTGCTCGTCCTGGGCCGGGACGAATCCGCCCATCGTGATGTAGCCGGGGTCAGCGGCTCGCCCGCAGCTCGATGACGCCGACGCCGCGGGCGGGCATCACGTTGCCCTGCTCGTCGATGATGCGGGCCTCGAGACCCTCGAGCAGCGGGCCCAGCGTGGCCAGCCGCTTGGTGTTGCCCTTCGTGGCGGGCACGGCGCGGCGCAGCGCGGCCAGCAGATCGGCGTCGACCTCGTCGACCACCAGACCCGCACCGCACTTGGAGAACGACACCGCCAGCGTGGTCTCGGCCATGCCGTAGGCGGGCAGGATGGCCTCGGGCTTCAGGCCGAACGGCGCGCCGGCGTCGATCAGGTCCTCGACGTCGGCGGGCTCGACCGGCTCGGCACCCGACAGCGCGAAGCGCAGCGTCGACAGGTCGAACTCGCCGGGCGTGGCCTGCCTGCGCAGCCGCTTGGCCAGCAGCGCGTAGGCGAAGTTCGGCGCGGCCGTCATCGTGCCCTTGTACTTGTCGATGAGCCGCGCCCACAGCAGGGTGTCGCGCAGGAAGTCCATCGGCGTGACCTTGACCAGCTCCGCGCCGAAGTACATCGGGATGGTGAGGAAGCCGACCATGCCCATGTCGTGGAAGCACGGCAGCCAGCTGACCATGACGTCTTTGGTGACGTCGTACTCGGCGCCGATGAACATCGCCTCGGCGTTCGAGTGGATGTTGCGGTGGGTGATCTGCACGGCCTTGGGCGAACCGGTCGACCCGGAGGTCAGCTGCATCAGCGCCAGATCGTCCTCGCCGACCTCGACCGGGTCGATCGGCTCCGCGGCCAGCAGATCGGCCACGGTCAGCACCAGCAGACCCTTCTCCTCCAGCACCGGGATCGCGACGGTGAAGGGTTCGGACACGATCACGGCCTTGGCCTCGATCATCCCGATCACCGTCAGCGTGTCCTCGGCCCACATGGCGAGGTCGGTGCGCGGAGTGGGCTGGTGCAGCATCGTCAGGCTCGCGCCGCGCATCCAGACGCCCTGCGCGGTCGGGGCGATCTCGACCGGCAGGCCCTCGAGCACGCCCACCGCGTCACCCAGGCCGATACCGGCCGCTGCGAGCCCACCGGCGATCCGGCGGGCACGCTCGTGCACCTCACCCCACGTGTGGCGGACGGGCTCGTGCGGCTCGCCGGTCACCATGCCGGTGCTCACGGTGCGCGCGTTGCGGTACATCTTCTCGGTGAACCTGCTCACGACATCCTCCTGGGGACCGGCGCCACTGCCCGGCTTCTCATGCTCCGCCTGTCTACGAGCGTTGCCGAGTAGGCACGCGTACACGATTGAGGAGCAGTTGGGTATCGAAACGGTGATGGGGCGTCCACATCGGCACCCGCCGGCGACGCCGGCGGAAAGGACACGCGTCCGGCGCTCGACCGCTAGCTTTCACCGCCGACCATCTTAAGAGACCCTTAAGTAACTGCCAAACCATGGCGCGGATTGAGGCGTGCGTCACACCTTTCCGACGCAAAAAGACCGCAAAGACCCCGTCACACCGACGAGGACGGCGCGGGCACCACCCGGGCGCCCTGCACCGGCCCGCTGGCCACCCGCACGGTCCGGCACACCCCGGCACCGGCGAGCGTGGCGCCGACGTCGATCGCGGCGGGCGACGAGGCGCACAGGAAGGCGCACGTCGGACCGGACCCGGACACGATCGCCGCGAGGGCGCCGGCGTCCAGGCCCGCCCGCAGCGTGCGGCGCAGTTCCGGATACAGACTCAGCGCGGCCGCCTGCAGATCGTTACCGAGCAGCGGCGCGAGTGTGGCGGCGTCGCCGGACGCCAGCGCGGCCAGGATCGGCTCCGGGTCACCCAGCCGGCCGGGTGCGGCCCGCTTGCCGTCGGCGGTGGCGCGCAGCCGGTCGAGTTCTCCGAACACCTTCGGCGTCGACAGGCCCTTGCGCGCGAACGCCAGCACCCAGTGGAACGTGCTTCGGGCGAGCACCGTCGCGAGCTCCTCACCGCGGCCGGTGCCCAGCGCCGTGCCGCCGTGCAGCGCGAACGGCACGTCACTGCCCAACTCGGCGGCCATCGCGTGCAGATCACGCCGGGGCACCCCGAGCTCCCACAGATGGTTCATCGCGACCAGCACGGCGGCGGCGTCGGCGCTGCCGCCTGCCATCCCGCCGGCCACAGGGATCGACTTCTCGATGGAGATCGCCACGTCGGGCGCCCTGCCGACGTGGTCGGCCATCAGCTCGGCCGCCCGCCAGGCGATGTTGCGCCGGTCGGTGGGCAGCGACTCCATGCCCTCGCCGGCCAGCTCAACCGACAGCGTGTCGGCGGTCGAGACGGTGACCTCGTCGAGCAGCGAGACGGCATGAAAGACCGTCGTCAGGTCGTGATAGCCGTCGTCACGCAGATCACCGACCCCGAGGAAGAGGTTCACCTTCCCGGGCACCCGCACGGTGACCGAGCCGGTGGGAACCCACTCGGAGGCGGTGTTGCCGTTACGCACCGCTCGACACTATCGCCGCACGTCGGCAGCGCAAACCCATGGCACGTCCGGGCCGGTCAGCTATTGGACGCGGACCTGCTCCTCGGCTTCGCCGGAACGCTGCAGCAACCGGACGAAATCGGCGATGGCGAGCGTCTCACCGCGCCGCGACGGGTCGATGCTGGCAGCCAGCAGTCGGCGGGCGGACTCGTTGCCGGACCCGGCCCATTCGGCGAACGCGTTGCGCGACGTCTTGCGGCGCTGCGCGAAGGCGATGTCGATCAGATCGAAGACCTGCGCGCGGAACTCCGCGTCCGTCGGCCACGGCGACGTCTCGTACCGGTCGATGCGGACCAGCCCGGAGTACACCCGCGGGATGGGCCAGAAGACCGTCGGCGACACCATGCCGTAGCGGCGGACGTTGCCGTAGAACCGCACCTTGGCGCTCGGCACGCCGTAGTCCTTGCCGCCCGGGTCGGCGGCGAGCCGCTCGGCCACCTCGGCCTGGACCATCACCATGACCGAACGGATCGTCGGGAACTCCGCGAGCAGGTGGAGCAGTGCGGGTACCGCGACGTTGTACGGCAGGTTGGCGACCAGCGCGGTGGGCTGAGCCTCCAGATCCGACGGCATCAGCGTCAGGATGTCCTGGTTGAGGACGGTCAGACGGTTGATCTCACTGTGCGAGTGATCGGCGATCGTGGTCGGAAGCTGTTGCGCCAGGAGCGGATCGATCTCCACCGCCGTCACGTGCGCACCGCGGTCGAGCAGCGCCAGCGTCAGCGAGCCGAGGCCCGGTCCCACTTCCAGGACGTGGTCGTGCCGGTGCACACCGGAGGCGGAGACGATCCTGCGCACGGTGTTGGCATCGTGGACAAAGTTTTGCCCGAATGACTTGCGCGGGCGAAAGTCGATGTCCTTCGCCAGGCGCCGGATCTCGGTCCGCCCGAGTAGTCGAATCGTCACGACGCCCCCACTCTTCCACTGCACGTGGGCCAGGCTCCCCAGCCTTGCCTCGCCCGCGTGACCTCAGCAATCGCGATCTGTTCTTCTCTTGTTGCCAGATCTGCCCTCGGAGCATACCTCAGACCACCGTTGCGCTCCCAGGTGTTTTGATCAAACTGAACCCCACCGAAGTAACCATTACCGGTATTGATGGCCCAATTACCTCCGGCTTCACACTGCGCCAGCGCATCCCAGGCCGCTCCGGCGCGCACCGGTGGCACCTCCGTGCCGGGCTTCGCACCGACCCTCAGGACGGCGTTCCTTGCAGGTGAAACGATGACATTAGCTACTGGCAGCCTGCCGGTTTCCACGCCGTTTACCTTTGAAACAGCAAAGGTTACGTCCTGAACGCCGGGTGTTCCCGCGTCTTCGACGATCTGGCGGCTCATGTTCATGTTGACGTCTTCGATGCGCGTGTCGGCCGGCTGCAGCGGCACGCGCTCGGTGAACTTCTCGATGCGCACGCGTGTTACCTGGATCTGCATCCCATCGACGACCGGCGACGACGCGGCGGGCACGACACGGTCCCGCTGTTGCAGCGGAGCGCCCGCGGCCTCGAGCAGCGCGGCCACGTTCGGCGCCGCCAGACGCACCGTCCGGACGACCCCGCCGTCGTCGAGCTGAACGGTCTTGGGGGTGACGACGGGAAGCGACATACCGCCCAGCGGCACGCGGCTGCCGCGCGATGCCGCGGCCGGGGCCGTGTCGGTCATCTGCAGCTGCGCGAGCGCCTCGTCGACGGTCGACGCCGTCGTCCACACCTGCCGGGTGTGCTGACCGTCGAGCGAGATGTCCAGCGGACGGCTGCGCCGAAGCACGATCGTGTCGGTGGACCGCACGTCGGTGTCGCCGGCCGGGAAGAGATCGTCGCGCTCCCCCACCTCGAAGCCGTTCTCCTCGACGACGTCGATGACGCGCGACTTCATCGTCGAGACCGTCGTCTCCGTACCGTCCACCGAGAGGGTGACGGTCTTCTGGGCGGTGACGGCATATCCGCCCGCGAAGGCGACCGCGACCAGCAGTGCGGCCACCACGATGCGCAGCATGGGCGAGCGCGCCTCGTGCAGTCTGTTCAGAGCAGTCAAGAGTTGTCGAGTCCCTGATTATTGGTACAAACGTTTCAAAAAGGGCGGCTAAGTCCGCTTACGATCACAAGACGGTAACGAATACCTTTACTGAGATCAACTCTTACACAGCCAGTATGCGCGGATGGCGTTGTCGGCGGTTTGCTGCGCCAGCTCCTCGGCGGGGCGGCCACGGACCTCGGCCAGCGCGCGCACCGTGTACGGCAGGCAATACGGCTCGTTGGGCGCTCCCCGGTACGGGTGCGGGGTGAGGAATGGTGCGTCCGTCTCCACCAGCAGCAGTTCGCCCGGGATCAACCGCGCCGCCTCCCGCAGGGCGTGGGCGTTCTTGAAGCTGACCGTTCCGGCCAGGCTCAGCAGCCAACCCGCCTCGATGCACGTGCGCGCCATCTGTGCATCCGACGAGAAGCAGTGGAAGATCACGGTGTCCGGAGCGCCCTCGGCGGCCAGGACGTCGAGAACGGCCGCGTCGGCGTCGCGATTGTGGATCATCAGCGGCTTGCCGGTCCGCTTGGCCAGGTCGATGTGCCACGCGAACGCCTCGCGCTGCGCGTCGGGTTCGGCGCAGCCGTCGAGCTTGCCGGGCCAGTACAGGTCCATCCCGGTCTCGCCGACGGCCACCACCCGCGGATGGGCGGCCAGGCGCTCGAGTTCGGCGCGGGCGTCGTCGGTCAGCGCGTCGGCGCGGGTGGGGTGCAGCGCGACCGCCGCATACACCCGGTCGTCCCACTCGGCGGCCTGCGTGGCCCAGCGCGCGGCCGCCAGATCGTCGGCGATCGTCACGACCGCGCGCACCCCGACCGCGCCCGCCCGGTCCAGCGCCGCCCGTACGTCGTCGGCGTCGCGCACCCCGCAGGCGTCGAGGTGGGTGTGCGCATCGATCAGCGGCGCCAACGGCTCAGGAGCCGGCGGGGCCGGACGGTTCGAGCGACTCACGCACCACACCATAAGGTGAGTGCCGATGAGCACGCCGTTCTACATCACCACCGCGATCGCCTACCCCAACGGCGATCCGCACGTCGGCCACGCCTACGAGTACATCGCCACCGACGCCATCGCCCGGTTCAAACGGCTCGACGGCTTCGACGTGCGCTACCTCACCGGCACCGACGTCCACGGTCAGAAGATGGCCGAGACGGCAGCGGCACTGGGCATCTCCGCCGCCGAACTCGCCACCCGCAACTCCGATGTGTTCCAGCGGCTGCAGGAGAAGCTCGGCATCTCGTTCGACCGGTTCATCCGGACCTCCGATGCCGACCACTACGAAGCATCCAAGGCCATCTGGCAGCGGATGAACGAATCCGGCGACATCTATTTGGACGCCTACTCCGGCTGGTACTCGGTGCGCGACGAACGGTTCTTCACCGAGAACGAGACCGCGCTGCGTGAGGACGGGGTGCGCATCGCCACCGAGACCGGCGCGCCGGTGACGTGGACCGAGGAGCAGACCTATTTCTTCAAGCTGTCGGCCTACACCGACCGCCTGCTCGCGCACTACGAGGCACACCCCGAGTTCATCGCCCCCGACGTGCGCCGCAACGAGGTCGTCAGCTTCGTCTCCGGCGGGCTGCGCGATCTGTCGATCTCCCGCACCACGTTCGACTGGGGTGTCCCGGTGCCCGGCCACCCCGACCACGTCATGTACGTGTGGGTCGACGCGCTGACCAACTACCTCACCGGCGTCGGCTTCCCCGACACCTCCTCGGAGGCGTTCCAGCGGTTCTGGCCGGCCGATCTGCACATGATCGGCAAGGACATCATCCGGTTCCACACCGTCTACTGGCCGGCCTTCCTGATGTCGGCGGGCATCGAGCTGCCGCGGCGGATCTTCGCGCACGGCTGGCTGCTCAACCGCGGCGAGAAGATGAGCAAGTCGATCGGCAACGTCGTGGATCCGGTCAACCTCGTCGACACGTTCGGCCTGGATCAGGTGCGCTACTTCTTCCTGCGCGAGGTGCCGTTCGGCCAGGACGGCAGCTACAGCGAGGACGCCATCATCGGCCGCATCAACGCCGACCTGGCCAACGAACTGGGCAACCTGGCGCAGCGCTCGCTGTCGATGGTCGCCAAGAACCTCGGGGGCGCCGTGCCGGAACCGGGCGACTTCACCGCCGAGGACCGCGGGCTGCTCGAGGCCGCCGACGCGCTGCTCGAGCGGGTCCGCGGCCACTTCGACGAGCAGGCCATGCACCTGGCGCTCGAGGCGATCTGGTCGGTGCTCGGCGCGGCCAACCGGTACTTCACCGCCCAGGAGCCGTGGGTGTTGCGCAAGTCGGATGCGCCGGCCGACGAGGTGCGGTTCCGTACCGTCCTCTACACGACGCTCGAGACCGTGCGCATCGCCGCGCTGCTCACCCAGCCGGTGATGCCGGATTCGACCGCCACATTGCTCGACCTGCTCGGCCAGCCCGCCGATCAGCGCACCTTCGCCGCCGTTTCGACGCGGCTCGCTCCGGGCACCGCGTTGCCCAAGCCCGTCGGCGTGTTTCCGAGATACCAGGTGGATGAGGCATGAACGGTCTGCACGAGAACCTGCAGGACACCTTCGAGGAGGTGGCGCGGCGCAATCCCGGTGAGACCGAATTCCACCAGGCCGTCTACGAGGTGCTGCAGAGCCTCGGACCGGTGGTGGCCAAGCACCCCGAGTACGCCGACAGCGCGGTGATCCGCCGGCTGTGCGAGCCCGAACGGCAGATCCTCTTCCGGGTGCCGTGGGTCGACGACAGCGGCGCCGTCCAGATGAACCGCGGGTTCCGCGTCGAGTTCAACTCGGCGCTCGGCCCGTTCAAGGGCGGGCTGCGGTTCCACCCGTCGGTGTATCTGGGCATCGTGAAGTTCCTCGGCTTCGAGCAGATCTTCAAGAACTCGCTGACCGGGATGCCGATCGGCGGCGGTAAGGGCGGATCGGACTTCGACCCCAAGGGCCGCTCCGACGGCGAGATCATGCGGTTCTGCCAGTCGTTCATGACCGAGCTGTACCGCCACATCGGCGAGTACACCGACGTGCCCGCCGGCGACATCGGCGTCGGACTGCGGGAAATCGGCTACCTGTTCGGCCAGTACAAGCGCATCACCAACCGGTACGAGTCCGGCGTGCTCACCGGTAAGGGCGTCACGTGGGGCGGCTCGCTGGTCCGGACCGAGGCCACCGGCTACGGCACGGTGTACTTCATCGCCGACATCCTCAAGGCCCGCGGCGAGTCGTTCGACGGCAAGCGTGTCGTGGTGTCCGGTTCGGGCAACGTGGCCATCTACGCGATCGAGAAGATCCACCAGCTCGGCGGCACGGTGATCGCGTGTTCGGATTCCGACGGGTACGTCGTCGACCCCGACGGCATCGACCTCACCGCACTCAAAGAGGTCAAGGAGGTCCGGCGCGCCCGCATCTCGGAGTACGCCGACATCCGGGGCGGCGCCCGCTTCGCCCGCGGCAACGTGTGGGACGTGGAGTGCGACATCGCGGTGCCGAGCGCCACGCAGAACGAGATCAACGGCGCCGACGCCGCGGCACTGGTCAAGGGCGGCTGCCGCATCGTCGCCGAAGGCGCGAACATGCCGTGTACGCCGGAGGCGGTCAAACTCTTCGCCGAGGCGGGCACCGTGTTCGCCCCCGGTAAGGCCGCGAACGCCGGCGGTGTCGCGACCAGTGCGCTGGAGATGCAGCAGAACGCGTCCCGCGATTCGTGGACGTTCGCCGAGACCGAGGATCGGCTGGCCGAGATCATGGGCCGCATCCATGACCGCTGTCTGCAGACCGCGGAGGAATACGGCCAACCCGGAAACTACGTGGCCGGTGCCAACATCGCCGGCTTCACCCGGGTGGCCGACGCGATGATGGCCCTCGGCCTCATCTGACGTGAGCTAGGTCACACACGGCGTCGCGCGCGTGACGTTTCCGCGGCGGGCGGTGTCTCAGGGGCATCACACCCTGACGCGAAGGAGACACCATGACCGTGCAACGCCCCCACGTCGTCGTCATCGGCGGCGGATACAGCGGAACATTGGCGGCCAACCACCTGCGACTGCGCGGTGACGTCCGGATCACTCTGGTGAACCCCCGCCCGCACTTCGTCGAACGCATCCGGCTGCACCAGTTGGTGGCGGGCACCGCCGAGGCCACCGTCGACTACGGCAGTGTGCTCGGCGAGGGCATCGAGATGGTCGTCGACACCGCCACCCGCATCGACATCGACGCCTGCTCGGTCGAGCTGGGATCGGGCGCCACCCTCGGCTACGACTACCTCATCTACGCGGTCGGCAGCACCGGCGCGGTCTCCACCTCGGTGCCCGGCGCGGCCCGATTCGCCTATCCAGTGGCCGAACTCGAGCAGGCGACGCGGCTGCGCGCCGCGGTCGACGAACTGCATCCCGACGCGCCGGTGACGGTCGTCGGCGCCGGGCTGACCGGTATCGAGGTCGCCACCGAACTCGCCGAGCAGGGCCGCAGGGTCACGCTGGTGTGCGGCGGGCAGCTGGGTCCGACGCTGTCCCGCCCGGGACGGCGGTCGGTCGCCAAGGTGATGGCGAGGCTGCGCATCGCGGTGCTCGAGGACGACGTGGTGACCGAGGTGCGCCCGCACGCGGTGGTCTTCGCCGACGGTGCAGTGCGCCCGAGCGCGCTGACCATCTGGACGGCGGGCTTCGGCGTACCGGATCTGGCGGCACGCAGCGGACTGCGCACCGACGCGATGGGCCGGCTGCTCACCGACGAGACGCTGACCAGCGTCGACGACCCCCGCATCGTCGCCGCCGGCGACTGCGCCTCCCCGTCGGGCGCACCGCTGCGGATGTGCTGCGCTTCGGCATCCCAGCTGGGCCCGCAGGCCGCCAACACGGTGCTGAGCCGGATCGCGGGCACCGAGCCGGTGCGCTTCGAGTACGGCTTCGCCGGTACGTGCACCAGCCTGGGGCGCCGGGCGGCGGTCGTGCAGTTCGCCCGCAGGGACGACACGGCGATCGACCTCTACCTGGGCGGGCGCGTCGCTGCGACGCTCAAGGAGGCGATCTGCCGGGGCACGGTGTGGGGTCTGCGCCGCGAAGCGCGCAAGCCCGGCTCGTCGTTCTGGTTCACCGGAGGTCCGCGGCCGCAGCAGGACGCGGTCGAGGGGGTCGCGGTCGAGGAGGTCGCCAAGCCGTGAGCACCGGCGGCGAGCACGCCGAACGCTTCACGCTGCTGCGGCCCCTGCTGTTCACGATCGCCTATGAGATCCTCGGCAGCGCAAGCGAATCCGACGACGTGCTGCAGGACAGCTACCTGCGGTGGGCCGACGTGGACCTCTCGACGGTCCGGGACACCCGGTCGTACCTGGCGCAACTGGTGACCCGTCAGGCACTCAACACGCTGCGGGCCAACGCCCGCCGCCGGGAGGACTACGTCGGCCCCTGGCTGCCCGAACCGCTGCTGCTCGACGAGGCCGACGCCTCCTCCGACGTCGTCCTCGCCGAGTCCGTCTCGATGGCGATGATGGTGGTGCTCGAGACGCTGACCCCCGACGAGCGCGCGGTCTTCGTGCTGCACGAGGTCTTCGGCTTCGACTACGCGGAGATCGCCTCTGCCGTCGGAAAGTCGGCCGGCGCGGTCCGTCAGATGGCGTACCGCGCCCGCGAGCACGTGCACGCCAGGCGTCAGCGGTCCGAGAGCGTCGACGTTGCGGACGCCGCCGAGGTGACCGAGCGGTTCATGGCGGCTGCCGCCACCGGTGACATCGACGGCCTGATGGCCGTACTCGCACCGGACGCGGCGTGGATCACCGACAGCGGCGGGCGGGCCAAGGCGATCCGGCGGCCGGTGCTCGGCGCCAGGAAGGTGGCGGGCGTCATCGCCGGCTTCTTCCGGGCGGCGCCGAAGCAGGTGCCGGATTTCCGGTTGGAGACTGCGACGTACAACAACACCCCGGCCGTCGTCGTGCACAGCGGCGACCGCGTGGAAGGGCTGGTCCTCGTCGATGTCGTCGACGGGCGGATCGCGAACTTTTACGCGGTGGCCAACCCGGACAAGCTGGCCGGGATCACCGTCCCGCGGGCGATCCGCCGTCAGTGAGCTGCACCACATCTGCCGTCGAGGTGTCACACTTCTGGTGTGCGTGGTGTCTCCAGGACAGACCGGCTCTTCACAGGTCTGGCCGCCTCCGGCGGCTGGGATGAGCCGGACGACCCGAGGAGACAGAGATGACCGAGAAGATCAACGTCGTGGTGATCGGCGGCGGCTACGCCGGCGTCATCGCCGCCAACCACCTGCGCGTCAACGGCGACGTCGCCGTCACGCTGGTCAACCCCCGGCCGCAGTTCGTCGAGCGCATCCGGCTGCACCAGCTCGTCACCGGATCGGATGACGCGGTCGTCGAGTACGCCGACGTGCTCGGCGCGGACGTCCGGCTGGTGGTCGACTCGGCGCACCGGATCGACGCGCCCGCGCAGCGGGTCGAGTTGGCCTCCGGTGACGCGCTCGACTACGACTACCTGATCTACGCGGTCGGCAGCACGGGCGCATCGCTCACCGTGCCGGGCGCCGCAGAGTTCGCCTACCCCATCTCCGAGTACGAGCACGGCGAAGCGCTGCGCGCGGCGATGGCCGACGTCCGTCCCGGAGCCCCGATCACCGTCGTCGGCGCAGGGCCGACCGGCATCGAGACCGCGGCCGAACTGGGCGAGGAAGGGCATACCGTCACGCTGGTGTGCGGCGGCGTGCTCGGGCCGTATCTGAGTGCACCGGCCCGCAAGTCGGTGGCGCGGCGGATGCGCAAGCTCGGCGTGACCGTCGTCGACGGCCCCGGCGCCACGGTCGACGAGGTTCGCGAGGGCTCGGTCGTTCTCGCCGACGGCCGCGAACTGCCCAGCGCGCTCACCGTCTGGACCGCCGGATTCGGGGTGCCCGACCTGGCCGTGCGCAGCGGGCTCACCACCGACGCGCTGGGCCGGCTCGTCACCGACGAGACGCTGACGAGCGTCGACAGCCCGCGGATCGTGGCGGCGGGAGACGCTGCAGCGCCGTCGAATTCACCGCTGCGGATGAGCTGCCAGGCCGCGATCCCACTCGGCGCGCAGGCCGCCAACACCGTGCTCAGCCGGATCGCGGGCACCGAGCCCGCGGTGGTCAACCAGGCGTTCACCGGCCAGTGCATCAGCCTGGGCCGCAACGCGGGCACCATCCAGATCGCCCACCTGGACGACCGCGTGATGCCCCTCTACATCGGTGGCCGCGCCGCGGCGACGATCAAAGAGGCGGTGTGCAAGGGCACGATCACGTTCCTGTCCCGCGAGGCCCGCAAACCCGGTAGCTACTTCTGGCTGAAGGGCGGCAAGCGGGCGCAACGGCTCGCGGAAGATCCAGAAGTGCCGGTGCGGTGAACGAGCACGCCGAACGGTTCACGCTGCTGCGACCGCTGCTGTTCACGATCGCCTACGAGATCCTGGGCAGCGCAACGGAAGCCGATGACGTGCTGCAGGAGAGCTACCTGCGCTGGGCGGAGGTGGACCTGGCAGGAGTGCAGGACACCAAGGCCTACCTCGCCCAGCTCGTCACCCGCCAAGCCCTCAACGCGCTGCGGGCCCAGACCCGCAGGCGTGAGGACTACATCGGCCCGTGGCTGCCCGAACCACTGCTGGTCGAGAGCAAGGACGCCTCGGCGGACGTGGTGCTCGCCGAATCGGTGTCCATGGCGATGCTCGTGGTGCTCGAAACCCTCACTCCCGACGAGCGCGCGGTCTTCGTGCTGCGCGAGGTGTTCGGGTTCAGTCACGACGAGATCGCCGCTGCCGTGGGCAGATCGGTGGCGTCGGTGCGCCAGATGGCGCACCGCGCCCGCGAAAACGTCCAGTCACGGCGCAAGCGGTTCGAACCGGTGGACCCGCAGACGTCGGCCGAGATCACCATGCGCTTCTTCGCCGCCGCCTCGACCGGTGACGTCGACGGCCTGATGGAGCTGTTGGCGCCCGACGTGGTGTGGACCGCCGACAGTGCGGGCAAGCGCAGCGCGGCGCGCCGCCCGGTCACCGGTGCCGAACGCGTCAGCAAGCTGATCCTCGGACTGCTCCGCGTCGCCGGCGAAGAAGGGCGCCTCGAACCCGCCGTGTACAACAACGCGCCGGCACTGAAGCTGTACCTCGGCGACAGTTTCGAGGGCATCGTCACCGTCGAGGTCGCCGACGGCAAGATCAGCCACTTCTACGCGATGCGCAACCCCGACAAGCTCACCGGCGTCGACATCCCACGGGCGATCAGCCGCTGACCTGTGTCAGGCTTGGCTCGTGCGAATCGAGCGGCTCGGCGGCCTTGGCGACGCGCCCGCGGTGCTGGCCGCCGTGGGCAGGGGCGGTTCCGCGCTCGGGCTCCCACCGCCGGCCGCGCTGCTCGGTGACTGGTTCGGCTCCAGCGCCGTCATCGCACCGTCGGTTCGCATCGCGGCGGTGGAGGTGGCCGAGGTGTTCGACGTCCCGGCCGCCGCCGGGAACGCCGTCGGCGGAGGGTGGTTCGGCTACCTGTCCTACCCCGATCCCGGCGCCGACGGCCTCGGACCGCGCGTCCCCGTCGCGGCGGGCGGATGGTCGGACTGTGTGCTGCGTCGCGACCACGACGCATGCTGGTGGTACGAAAGCCTCAGCGGCGCAGCGCCTGCCGCATGGCTGCTCGAATCCGTCCGGACACCGCCGATGCCGTCGGATTACGAGATCGACTGGGTCGCACCGGATCGCGACACCCATCGCCGCGGCGTGACCGACTGCCTCGCCGCGATCGCCGCGGGCGAGGTCTACCAGGCCTGCGTGTGCACTCAGTTCGTCGGCCGCCTGCGCGGCACCCCGCTGGACTTCTTCGTCGACACTGCGGCGCGCACCACCCCCGCCCGCGCCGCCTACCTCGCCGGCGACTGGGGCGCGGTGGCGTCACTGTCACCGGAACTGTTCCTGCGCCGCCGCGCGACGGCGGTGACGTCGAGCCCGATCAAGGGCACGCTGCCGTCGTGGGCGGATCCGTCTGCGTTACGCGCGTCGGTCAAGGACGTCGCGGAGAACATCATGATCGTCGATCTGGTCCGCAACGACCTCGGCCGCATCGCGGCCACCGGAACGGTGACCGTGCCCGAGCTGCTGGCGGTGCGACCCGCACCCGGCGTGTGGCATCTGGTGTCGACGGTCACCGCGGAGGTCCCGGTCGACGTCCCGATGGCAGAGGTGCTCGCCGCCACGTTCCCACCGGCGTCGGTCACCGGCACCCCGAAGGGCAGGGCACGCGGCCTGCTTCGGACATGGGAGCCGAACCGACGCGGAATCTACTGCGGCACAATCGGTCTCGCCTCACCTGCTGCGGGGTGCGAACTGAACGTGGCGATCCGGACCGTGGAGTTCGCCGCCAGCGGATCCGCGGTGCTCGGCGTCGGCGGCGGCATCACCGCCGACTCCGATCCGGACCGCGAATGGGAGGAGTGCCTGCACAAGGCCGCGCCCGTCGTCGGGGCCGCCTCGCCGTTTCCGCAGGGCGACCGAGTTGTGGTAGTCAACCCGGTATGAGTGAACCGACCGACAAGCCCGCCGACGTCGGCCCGATGCCGCTTCCCGCGCTGACCGACTTCCCGTCCGATCAGCCCGTCGTGATGGTGAACCTGCTCAAGTTCGCTGAACCCGACGGGCTCGCGAGCTATCAGCGCTACGGCGCCGCGGTGATGCCGTTCCTCGAGCGGGTCGGCGCGTCGATCGTCTACGGCGGCACCTCCCCGGCCTTCGTCATCGGCGAGGAGGGCAGCCCGTGGTGGGACGTCATCCTCGTCGTCGAATACCCGACCCCGTCGGCGTTCCTCGAGATGGTCACCAGCGAGGAGTACAACGCCATCCACGTGCACCGGGCGCAGGCGCTCGAACGCGCCGAGCTGATCGCGACCTCGCACTGGCCGCTCACCGCGTCCTAGGCGCGCGAGCGCAGCACGGCGTCGTAGAGGTCGCGTTTCGACGGCGCGCCGGGGGTGGCGGCGACCACCTCGGCGCACGCGTCCTTGACCCGCGCGCCCGCGGCGACGCGGTCCTCGACGTCGGCGACGAGGGAGTCCAGATCGGCGTTGGGTACCGCGCCCGCCAGCACGACGGTGATCTCCCCCAGCACCCCGTCGGCCGCCCAGTCGGCGAGTTCGGCCAGCGTACCGCGTTTGACCTCCTCGTGGGTCTTGGTCAGCTCGCGGCAGACCACGACCCTGCGGTCACCGCCCAGCGCGTCGGCGGCGTCGCGCAGGGTGTCGGGCAGCCGCCGGGGTGACTCGAAGAACACGCAGGTGCGCTGCTCGGTGGTCAGCGCCTGGAACCACGCCAGCCGGGCAGCGTGCTTGCGCGGCGGGAACCCCTCGAAGCAGAACCGGTCCGACGGCAGACCGGACACCGCCAGCGCCGTCGTCACCGCCGAGGGGCCCGGCAGGCAGCTGACCGGCAGGCCGGCCTCCACGCACGCGGTGACCAGGCGGTAGCCCGGATCGTTGATCAGCGGCATACCGGCGTCGCTGACCACCAGCACCGTCGCGCCGGACTTGATCGCCTCGACCAGCGCCGGCACCCGGGATGCCTCGTTCTGGTCGAACAGGCTCAGCACCCGGCCCGCGGGCCGCACCTCCAGTGACTGCGCCAGCTGGCGCACCCGGCGGGTGTCCTCCGCGGCCACGATGTCGGCGCGCGCCAGAGCCGCCACCAGCCGTTTCGAGGCGTCGCCGGGCTGGCCGAGCGGGGTGGCGCCGAGCAGCAGACGTCCGGCGGTCATGGCCACAGCCTACGATCTGAAGGCGTGACCGCCCCCGCCACCGAAGCACCGCGCGCGGTCCCCGTCATCAGCCCGGCCCCGCTGGTACCGGTCGCCGACTTCGGACCCGTCGACCGGTTGCAGGGCTGGGCGATGACCGCCGTCATCACCGCGCTCGCCGCGATCACCCGGTTCCTCAACCTCGGCTCGCCCACCGACGCCGGCACCCCGATCTTCGACGAGAAGCACTACGCGCCGCAGGCCTGGCAGGTGCTGCACAACCACGGCGTCGAGGACAACCCCGGCTACGGGCTGGTGGTGCATCCGCCGGTCGGCAAACAGCTGATCGCGATCGGTGAGGCGCTGTTCGGCTACAACGGGCTGGGCTGGCGGTTCTCCGGCGCGGTGTGCGGGGTGGTGCTGGTCCTGCTGGTGGCGCGGATCGCGCGGCGGATCAGCCGGTCGACGGCGGTCGGCGGGATCGCCGGGCTGCTGCTGATCGCCGACGGCGTGTCGTTCGTGACCTCGCGGACGGCGCTGCTCGACGGCTTTCTCACGGTGTTCGTGGTCGCGGCGTTCGGCGCGCTGATGGTCGACCGCGACCAGGTCCGCGAACGCATGCACGTCGCGCTGCTCGAGGGCCGCATCGCGGAGACGCCGTGGGGGCCGCGGCTCGGCGTGCGGTGGTGGCGGTTCGGCGCGGGCGTGCTGCTCGGGCTGGCCTGCGCGACGAAGTGGTCGGGACTGTACTTCGTGGTGTTCTTCGGCGTGATGACGCTGGCGCTCGACATCGCGGCCCGCCGCCAGTACCGGGTGACGCGGCCGTGGGTGGGGGTGCTGCGGCGCGACCTCGGACCTGCGGTCTACGCGCTGGGGCTGATCCCGTTCGCGGTGTACCTCGCGTCGTACACGCCGTGGTTCGCCTCCGAGACGGGGGTGAACCGGCATGAGGCGGGACAGTCCATCGGCGAGGACAGCGCGTGGCCGATCCCCGATGCGGTGCGCTCACTGTGGCACTACACCTACGCGGCCTACCGGTTCCACTCCGGCCTGACGAACTCCGACGGCAACCACCACCCGTGGGAGTCGAAGCCGTGGACGTGGCCGATGTCGCTGCGGCCCGTGCTCTACGCGATCGACAACCAGGACGTGCCGGGCTGCGGCGCGCAGTCGTGCGTGAAGGCGGTGATGCTGGTCGGTACGCCGGCGATGTGGTTCATCGCGGTGCCAATGCTGGGCTGGGCGGTGTGGCGGACCTTCGTGCGGCGCGACTGGCGATACGCGGTGGTGCTGACCGGTTATGCGGCGGGTTTCCTGCCGTGGTTCGCCGACATCGACCGGCAGATGTATTTCTTCTACGCGGCCGTGATGGCGCCCTTCCTGATCATGGCTATCGCGTTGATCCTCGGCGACATCCTGCACGCGCCGCGGCAGAACGCCGAGCGACGAACGCTGGGGCTGATGGTGGTCGCCGGCTATGTGGCGCTGGTGATCACGAACTTCGCGTGGCTCTTCCCGATCCTGACCGGCATTCCGATCAGCCAGTCGACGTGGAACATGCAGATCTGGCTGCCGAGCTGGCGCTAGCCTTTGGGGCGCTTCTGTTCGAGACGTTGCGCTTGCGTTCGAGAGTTTGCGCTGAGGGTCGCGAATCGGCGGTTATCCACAGCCGCGGGCGCAATGTCTCGGCGCAGCACCGGATCTGTCGGCCGTTCCCGACAGCATCGAGCCCATGTCGGAGGTGGTCGTCGGCGGTGAGCTCCTGGCGAGCGGAGCGCTCACCCGCGGTCAGCTGCGGTGGAACTACCGCCGACTCTTCCCAGGTGTCTACGCGCCCAAGGAGTCGTCGCCGACGCTGCGGCTGAGAGTCGCCGGCGCCTGGCTCTGGTCGGGCAGGAACGGCGTGGTCACCGGTCGTGCCGCCGCGGCCATACACGGCGCACTGTGGGTCGGCGCGACGACGCCGGTCGAAATGCTGTGGCAGTGCGGGCGACCTCCGGAGGGGATCATCGTCCGCAACGAACGGGTCCACGACGACGAATTGCTGGAAGTCGGCGGTCTTCTCGTGACGACGCCCCGTCGGACCGCCTTCGACCTTGCGCGGCACCTGCCCCGCGATTCGGCGGTCGCCCACCTCGACGCGTTGGCCCGAGCCACGGGCGTCACGACAGCGCAGGTGTCGGCGCTCGCCGAGCGGTATCCGCGGGCGCGCGGGCTCCCCCGTGCGCGCGTCGCACTCGACCTGATGGACGGCGGTGCACAGTCGCCACGGGAAACCGATCTCCGCCTCACTTTGATCGACGCGGGACTCCCCCGTCCGCGCACGCAGATCCGGGTGAGTGACGGATACCGCGAGGCGTTCATCGACATGGGCTACGACGAAGCCAAGGTCGGCTTGGACTACGAGGGCTCACATCACAGCACCGACCGCGGCCAATACGTTCACGACATCGGACGAACGGAACTCATCGACAACCAGGGTTGGATCGACATCAAGGTGGTCAAGGAGCACAGCCGAGCCTTCGTCATCCACCGGGTTCGCGAGGCGTTCACGCGGCGGGGATGGGCACCCCAGACATTGCGCTGAGGGTCGTGACATACGGCCCGACCACAACCCTGAGTGCAATCTTCGCGAGAGCCATCGCGAAGGCCGAGCCCGGGGCGGCTACAGCGGGTCGCGGGCGGCGGGACACGACATGCAGCGCGGCCCACCTCGACCGGTGCCGAGCTCCGATGCGGCGATCGGCAACACCTCGATGCCCGAATCGATAAGCCGCGCATTGGTTTCGGTGTTGCGCTCGTAGGCGGCCACCACCCCGGGAGCCAGCGCGAGGGTGTTGTTCCCGTCGTCCCACTGTTCGCGTTCGGCGGTCACCGGATCCAGCCCCGTGTCGATCACCCGCAACCTGTCGATCCCCATCGCGTCGGCGGCAGCCGTCACGAACGGCGCCGCATCGTCGATCCGCACCCCACCGTCGCCGTTGCGGCGGATCATGAACGCCGACAGCGTGTCCACCACGTTCGGGTACATCACGACGGCGTCCACGTCGACCATCGTGCAGACCGTGTCCAGGTGCATCTGCGCCCGCTCCTGGGCGATGGGCACCGCCAGCACCGTGTGGGCCAGATCGTCGTCGAACAGGCTGCGCGCCAACGCCTCCGCGCCAGCAGGAGTCGTCCGCTCCCCCACCCCGACCGCGACGACGCCCGGAGCGAGCAGTAGCACGTCACCGCCTTCGACCGGGGCCGACCGCGATTCGTACGCCCGCCGCACACCCAGGAAGCGCGGATGGTGGGCGTAGATCAGATCGGTCAGCGACGTCTCCCTCGACCGGGCGGGCAGCGCCAGCGACGTGATGGCCACCCGCGGACCGATCCAGAACGACGAGTCCCGGGTGAACAGCAGGTTCGGCAGCGGGTCGATCACGAAGTCCCCGCCGTGGTGCATCCGCCGCACCAGCGACAGCTCGCTCGCCGCGAACGGCAACTCGTTGAACGTCATCCCCGCCACCAGCACGTGCGCCAACTGCGCGGCGTCGAGGGTGCGCAGGTAGGCCGAGAGTTCCTGTGCGAGAGGAATTCCCAACCGACGGGGATCGACGGCGGCGGCGATGCCGTGCATCCGCGCCGCCCCGCTGGAGAGCGCCTCGGTCAGCAGCTCCGCCAGCAGCAGCACCTCGACACCGCGCGAGCGCAGCAGTTCGGCGAACGCGTCGTGCTCGTCCTGCGCGCGCGACACCCACGGCAGCCCGTCGAACAGCAGCGCGTCGTTGTTGCGCGGCGTCAACCGCTGCAGTTCCGCGCCGGGGCGGTGCAGGATGACGGCCCGCAGCGTGCCGACCTCGGAATCGCAGCCCAATGTCACATCTAGCACCGTAGCGCCATCGCCTCCGGGCGGAGACCTCAAGTATGGTTCGGGTCATGGACGGCCACGAGCTGACTCCCAGCGAGATGGCGGCCCGTAGCGGGGTCGCGGTGTCGGCGCTGCACTTCTACGAACGCGAAGGACTCATCACCAGCAGGCGCACCGCGGGCAACCAGCGCCGGTACCCGCGCGAGACCCTGCGGCGCGTCGCGTTCATCCGCATGTCCCAGCGCCTCGGGATCCCGCTGGCCCGCATCCGCGAGGCGCTGGCCACCCTGCCGACCGACCGCGTGCCGACGAGCAAGGACTGGGCGAAGCTCTCCGCCAGCTGGCGGGAGGATCTCGACGAGCGGATCCTGCACCTGCAGCGATTGCGCGACAACCTCGCGGGCTGCATCGGCTGCGGCTGCCTGAGCCTCAAGACGTGCGCGCTCGCCAACCCGGGCGACGTCCTCGCCGGCACCGGACCCGGTCCCGCTCGCCTCTGACCCGTCGAACGCCTGTGCGATACACTCGGCGACATGGAGCTGGCTCTACAGGGCTCGCTTTTCGAGCACGCAGACCGCCGCATACTCGGTAACGGCGCCTGGCTCGACGTGCGGTCGGGCTGGCTCACCGACGCCGACACCCTCTTCGACGAACTACGCGAGGTCATCCCGTGGCGCGCCGAGCGCAGGCAGATGTACGACCGGGTACTCGACGTGCCGCGGCTGCTCAGCTTCCACAACCTGGTCGACGGCGAGGCGCCCCATCCGCGGCTCAAACAGATGCGGCGCCGCCTCAACGACACCTACGGCGGCGAACTCGGTGAACCGTTCACCACGGCCGGTCTGTGCCTCTACCGCGACGGCAACGACAGCGTCGCCTGGCACGGCGACAACATCGGCCGCAGCAGCACCGAGGACACGATGGTCGCGATCGTCGGCCTGGGCGCCACCCGGGTCTTCGCGCTGCGCCCGCGCGGCGGCGGCCCGTCCCTGCGCATCCAGCACCACCACGGCGACCTGCTGGTGATGGGCGGATCCTGCCAGCGCACCTGGGAACACGCGATCCCGAAGACGTCGCGGCCCACCGGCCCCCGGATCAGCATCCAGTTCCGGCCGCACAACGTCCGCTGAAAGCCGGTCAGCCCCGCACGGCGGCGACCGCGTCGACCAGCAGCTGACGGGCCCGCTCGGTGTTCACCGGCGCGACCGGCTTGTTCGGGATCACCAACGGGTTCGCCGTCACGATCACCATGTACGGCCCGAACCGCGCGGTGTAGTTGTACAACTCGCCGGTTCGCGGTGCGCCCGCGACCACGGTCTGCAGGACGCGATGGGTGGCGGCGGTCTGCACGCCATCGATCTGCGGTGCCTCCACCACCTCGACCAGCCCTCGCAGCGCGGCGCCACCGAATTCGACCTTCTTGCAGGCATCGCCCGGTTCGGGGACCGGAACAGGTTCGTTGGTCTCGACGGCCAGGGCGATGAACCGGTTGCCCTCACCCTCGGCGGTCGCCGCGGCCATGTTGCCCTTCAGATCCGCCTCGGGCAGCTGACCTTCGGCGAACGCCGCGCACTCGGGCGGGCGAAAGGTCAAGCCGGGCGGCATCTTCTGCGGTTGCAGCAGTTTGGGGTCGATACCCGTCGGCGCGATGTCGCGGTACTGGAACTCGTTGCCGAACGTCGACTTGACCTGCGAGACGCGGGCGATGTCCGCCTCGGGCTCGTTCGGTTCGGTCGCCGCAGTGGAGCCGCATCCGGCCAGCACACCGGCGCATGCGACGGCCGCCATCACTCGTGGGTGGAACATCGCCGCCAATGTACCGGGCAGCCGACACTCAACTGCGCAACGCGGCCACCGTCCGGGTCAACAGATCTGCGGCGAACTCGGCACCGAGCGGCGGGTGCGGCGAGCCGGGATCGGTGACGACGGTGACGTACACGATGTTGACCCCCTCGTTGGCGACGAAAGTCTGTGCGTGCGAGCGTGTCTCCGTGCCACCCTCGACGACGGTGAGCGTGTCGGCGACCATGCCGGAGACGACGACCCCGCTCACCTCGGGCGGATCGGCTAGGCGGACGGTGCCGGTCGTGGGGCCGGCCACCATGGTCCACGTGCCGCATTCGGCCAGCAGGGTGGGGTCGGCAGGCGCCGCACCGGCCGCCGCCACCGCGAAGACGATTCCGCCGGGGCCTGACGCCGACCAGCCTCGGACGCTCGCCGGATCAGCCGGCGGGTCTGCCAGCGCGCCGCACTGCGGCGGATCCGCCGACCAGTCCGGCCCATACCCCCACTGCGCCACCGGCGCGATGCGCCCGCTCACGTCGGCGACCTCGTAGTCCGACGGGAGTTCGTAGCGCGCGCGGTTCATACGGGACGGATCGATGGGGCCTGCTGCCGCGGTCGGCGGCGGGGCGGGCGCCGGCGGCGGCGGTTGACCGCAAGAGGCCACGCTCAGGGCGGCGGCCACACCGGCCGCGAAGCGGCGCACGTCGCGTTGATATCACAACGCGCGCCCGGCGTCGGTCAGGCGGCGTCCGGGTCGCTTCGCGTCTCGGACTGCGGTTCTCCGCCCTCGGCTCCCGCGGGCTCCTGCGCCTCATCGTTGCGCCCGGTGACCCGGTCGATGATGGTCTTGAGCGGACGGCGCCGCTCAGCGGGAGCCTCCGAGGAGGTGTCGCGGCGCGGCGGCACCAGGTTGCGGAGGATGCCCGTTCGTGGGCGGTCGACGATGGGCGCCTTCGGAGCCGGTGGCTCGTCGGAGTCGTGCTCGGCGACAATCGGTTCGGGTTCGATCGGCGCCGCAGCCGCCGCGTCCTTCGGCGCGGTCCGCGCCGTCGGCGCGGGCTCCGGCGCCGGCAACGGCGCACCGAGTTCTTCACCGCCCACGCCGTACGGGCTGGTCACCGGGGTCGTGCCGAGGGGCCGGAAGTCGGTGTCCCCGGCCGCTTCCGCCGCGGCGTCGTCGAGACCGGTCGGGATCGCGATCACCAGGTTGGTGACGCCGGTGATCGGATTGATGATCGGGATGAGGCCGGCACGCGTCGGGGTGCCGACGTGGTCGGGGTCGCGGTCGTAACCGAATTCGACGATGACGCGCAGCGGTGCGTCCAGCGCCGTCAGGATCGGCGACGGCACTCCGAGTTGCTCGAGCGGCATCAGCAGCGGCAGGCGCTCGGTGGGGATCATGTAGTAGGTGGTGTCGCCCACGGTCCCCTGCGTCAGCGGGGTACCGACACCCTCGCTCCAGTAGTCGCCGTGCAGGTAGTAGATGCCGAGCAGCGCGTTGGCCGTGGCCACAATGTTCAGCGGATAGGCCGGGAAGTCGGCCCAACCGTCGTACTGGCGCGCGACGTCGATCGTCGTGAACTGGCTGTCCGTCGGCGTCGACCCGTTGAAGGTGACGTCGAGCATCGGGATGTAGAGACCCTCGAACCGCTGCATGACGCCGCCGTTGGGTCGGTTCGGGTTGGCGAGCAAGACGAACGAGACGTCGGGTGCGGTATCCGAATCGCCGTACTGCTCGATCAGCCTGCGCTTCTCGAGGGTCGCGATCACCGCACTCTGGGAGTAGCCGTAGACCACGAACGGAGGAGCGGGGTTCATGACCGGCTCGCCCGACTCGGCTCGCGCCACGCACGACGGGCCCTGGATGCAGTTGTCGAGGTTGGCGACGCCCGCGTCCACCGAGTCGTCGAACGTCATGGTGCCGAAGATGGGGCCGAACTCCTCGGGCGTGTGCACCGCGACAGCCTGGTAGTCGTCGGGGTCGGTGGACCCACCGACGCCGCTCGGCGCGACGTACACCCGGACCGCGTCGTCGAGGTAGTCGGAGACGAACGCGGGATCGTCGGCGTAGTCACCCTGGGCGTCGATCAGCGGATGTTGTGTCCCGCCCATCGCCAGCACCGTGGCTGCGGCGAGCAACTGCGCCGCCGAGCCGAGCGTCACCGACCATCCGATTGCCAGAACTCCGAACACCGCGCCGATGACCATTGCCAGCGAACGCGCAGAACTGCGAACCATTGAACTCCCCCAGGAATTGACAGCAAGCCGGCCAACCCCGAGCCCACTTCCCCCTCAAGGAGCTGCGCAGCGTGCCACATGCAGTTTGACAGTCGACCTGAGAAAATCACAGGAAGTGTTGTCGTCTGCAAGCAATCCATTCCGAAAGCAACGACAGGACCGGCTCTCACCAGCGTCAGCAATGAGCTGACGGATCAAAACTGACCTTTGCCGTCGGCTAGTCGGCGCGTGATACCGCCGAGGCCTCCGCGACCTGCTCCGGTGTCGGCCGCACGCCGGTGTATCGCTCGAATTGTTCGGCTGCCTGTAGCGCGACGACCTCGGCTCCGGTGATCACCGGTATCCCGGCTTCTCGCGCGGCGCGGATCAGCGGTGTCTCGGCGGGTGTCGCCACGACGTCGAATACGGTGTGCGCCTTGGCGATCGCGTCGGTTCCGAACGCCTGTTGCCCTTGCTCCGGACCGCCCGCCATCCCGATGGGCGTGACGTTGACGAGCACCGCGGCCGTCGGTGACCCCACCTCGGGGGCGTACTCGTAGCCGAGCCGGTCGGCCAGTTCGCGCCCGGTTGCGCCGTTGCGCGCCACCACCGTCCCGGCACCGAAACCCCGATCGCGGAACGCGGCGCCGACGGCCGACGCCATCCCGCCGCTGCCCCGGATCAACACGGGAGCGGCAGGATCGAGCGCGTACTGGTCGATCAGGCGCTGCACGGCCAGGTAGTCGGTGTTGGAGGCGGTGAGGTGTCCGCCGTCGTTGACGATCGTGTTGACCGCGTCGATCACCCGCGCCGACGGTTCGACCTCGTCGACCAGGGCGAGCACGTCCCGTTTGAACGGCATCGACACCGAGCATCCGCGGATGCCCAGCGCCCGCACCCCGCCGATGGCCGCGGCGATGTCGGTGGTGGTGAACGCCTTGTAGAGGAAGTCCAGCCCGAGCACCTCATAGAGGTGGTTGTGGAAACGCGTGCCGATGTTGCTGGGGCGTCCGGCCAGGGAGATGCACAGCCGGGTGTCCTTGTTCAGGGGCGGACGGCCCATCAGCCGACGGCCCGGATGACCTGCCGGGTGACGTCGCGGATCCGGGCGGTCAACTCCGGCGGGAACGGCAACGTGGCCGGGTCGGGGACGTCGACGACGGTGGTGACCACCCCGAGGTCCTCGCGGTGCCAGCGTGCCCCGAACCGGTCGAGGATCCGGCGCATCGCATAGTTGTCGGTCAGCACGCGGGCGGTGAAGCGGCGCACGCCGTCATAGCTCGCCGCGACGACGAGCGCGTCCATCAGGAGCGTGCCGATGCCGCGACCCTGGTAGTCGTCCCCCACGACGAAAGCGACTTCGGCGGTGGTGGGGTCGTCTTCGTCGCGGACGAACCGGGCGTCGGCGACCACGGGACCGTCGGCACCGTCGGTCAACACCCAGACGAAATGATCGGCGTAGTCCACCTCGAAGAGATACGCCATCAGCCGCGGCGTGGGCTTACGGGCGGATTGGAACCGCCGGTAGAGCGTCTCGCTGGAGAACTCGACCGGGCCGTTGATGGTGCGTTCGTTGTCGCCGGGGAGTACGGGGCGCAGGTAGAGCACGGTCCCGTCACGCACCGTGATCGGGATCGGCGCGATGAACGCCGCCAACCGCTGGCGGGCCAGGCGGACGAGCTTGTCCATCATGCCCGGGCACTCCACCATGGTGGCGAACGCTTCGTGGGCACCGACCCAGCCGGTCACCTCGTCGAGTGCGATCACGGTCGCGGTGCGCGGGGTCTCCCGCATCAGAGCGATCTCACCGACGACCATGCCGTGGTGAACGTCGACGACGGCATGCAAGCCTTCGGCGCCGGTGTGGCTGACCTGGACGCGTCCAGACCCGATGATCAGGAACGACTCCGAGTGCTCGCCCTGCCTCATGAGGATCTCGCCGGGCGCCGCGGTGAACGGCCGCAACTGTGCCGCCAACGGCTCCAGACTTCCGGTGGAGCAGCCGGCGAAGAAGTCCAACGCCGCGAGCTCATCTGCACGGGCGGTCGTCACACCGGCCACGCTCCCGAGGCTACGGGCCGCGCGACGGACCCGGCAAGAAAAGTCGGGGACGCGTCGATGACGTCTTCACCACAACGAAAAGCGCCCGGTGTCCGTCGTAACGGAACCGGGCGCTTGTTCGCGTGGTCGGGACGCGGCTAGGCCTCGATCACCAATCCCAGATCGGCGCGCCGGGGCCGCCGAAGGGACCGAAGTCGATGTAGGTGCCGATGCCGCCGGTGATGGACGGAACCGCACGCAGCGAGTCCTTGGACTCCCCGCCGGACGGGGCGAGGGGTGCGCCGATGTCGGCGGCACGAACCTCGGAGGGGCCTGCGTTCACGACGCCGGGATCGGCGACGCGAATGCCCTCTTCGGCAACCGGGAACGCGGACGGTGCCGCGGGGTCACCCTCGATGTCCTCGACGTCGGCACCGGCAGTACCGGCTCCGAACGCCAAGAAGGCTCCCGTGACGGCGAGCGCACCAAATCCCATAATCCCCAGCTTCTTCGTTTTGCGGACGAGGGCTTCGGCGTGTTCGGCCATCTGCCTCCCCTTTCTCTGCGGGATCACATCCCGATCGTTGACGTCAGCGCGCCAAGGCAGATTATCAGGGCGGATCAACCCCCGCACCCGCACGGGAGTACCAGATCCTGTGAATTCTCGCGACCAGATTCGAGCATCGGATCGATCTCGATACGCGGGCCGCCGAAGCGGCCTGTGAAGTGGAGCTAAGGGGAATCGAACCCCTGACCTACTCGATGCGAACGAGTCGCGCTACCAACTGCGCCATAGCCCCTGATACCGGAACGAAAGGCTACCAGCCGTCGCGCACCGGTTGAAACCGAGCTACTGCCCGGCCGCTCTGGGCAGGTCGAAGTGCCGCGCGAACGCCACCTCGTCGAGGTGTTCGAAGATCGGATCCTCGTCGTCGATGTCGAGTACCGCAGCGCCCGGCCGGCGCAACCGGGCGGGCACCACGTCGAGCTCCGGATCGTCGGTGTTCTCCACGCCGAGCCGAGAACGGCGGATGCGTTGCGCGCGCCTGCGGCGCAGCTGCTCCTCGATGCGCGTCTGCCTGCGCAGGTAGCCGAGGTAGAGAACGGTGACCACGCCGACCGCACCGCACAGCCACCACGCCCACGGGGCGACGAGGTACGCCAGGACGGCCGAGGCGAGCAGCGCCACCGCCATCGAGGTCACCATCCGCTTGCGGAACTGGAACTTGCGGGCGCTGACCGCGGCGGCGGTCTTCGACTCGTGGCGCCGCCTGCGCGCCGCGCTGATCGAGTCGACGGCCTGTTCGCTCTCCGACGCCTCGAGCCCGGAGGAGTCCGGCACGTACTCGTATTCGTCCTCCGTGCCGTCCCCCGCGCCGTCCTCAGCACGTTCATCGGCGACGTCGTCGTCCGCTTCGTCGTCGTCCGCTTCGTCGTCGTAATCGTCTGCGGCGACGGCAGTTTCGAGATCGTCCTCGGGCTCGGCTTCCACCGGGGGCTCGTCGTGGAACTCCGGCTCGGGCTCGGCGCCGGGGGGCTCATCGGCGACGGCGCTCAGCGGCAGCGCACCGGTGTCCTCTTCGACGATGTCGACGTCGAGGTAGTCCGGCTCGGCGTGACGCTGCGGCGCGGCCGCGAGGACCACCGCGCGCTGCTGCTCGTCGCACTCGTCGTGCTCGTCGTCGAGTTCGTCCAGCTCGTCGGAGGACGGACGCCAGTCCGGGTCGGAATGGTGGCCGGCCGCCGGACCGGATCGGCGGAGCAGTCGAGCACTCTGACCCGAGTTGAGCACCCGGGTGGACAGTGCGACATCGCTCGTGCGTCGCACGGCATCTCGCTTGCTCACCAGCATGGGCACCAGCACGAAGAGCCAGAGCACCACGAGCGAGATCCACAGCAGAGATTGGGGGATGCTTGGCATGCGCCTGCTCCTTTCCCCTACAGGCTAGGTCGGTTGACCAGCGCACCTGGGGGCGACGCGCCGAGACAATTACACACCTGTAATTCGCCGGAGACAAGCACCACGAGTAACACGTGTCACATCAGTAACAGCGGGTCAGGCCCATTCCGCCCGACCGGCCCGCACCAGCGCGGACGACGCCGACCCACTGAGCTCCTCGACGGTGATCGCGACGAGCAGGTGGTCACGCCACGCGCCGTCGACCTCGAGGTACCGTTTGAGCAGGCCTTCCTCGCGGAACCCGACCTTTGCCAGCACCCGTCGACTCGGCGCGTTCTCTGGCCGCACGGTCGCCTCGACGCGGTGCAGCATCACCGGCCCGAAGCAGTGGTCCACACCGAGCGCCAGCGCCGCCGTGGCCACGCCGCCACCGATCCGCTCGCTGGCCACCCAGTAACCGATCCACGCCGAGCGCAGCGCACCGTGCGTGACGTTGCCGATGGTCAGCTGCCCGGCGAACTGCCCGTCCAGCTCGATGACGTAGGGCAGCATCCGCCCTTTGCGGGCCTCTGACCGGAGCGTCGAGCACACCGACGGCCATGACGAGAAAGCATGTCGCAGAGGCCATTCCACACCGGTGACCGGCTCCCACGGTTCCAGGTGGTCGCGGTCGGCCAGCCGGATGCGGCTCCACTGTGCGGCGTCGCGCAGTCGGATCGGGCGCAGCCGCACCGTACCGGCGGGCACCCGCAACGGGCCCACCGGCATCGGCCATCCGGGGTGCAGAGAACTCGACCGCAGCAGGCTCACCTCGACTCTGGTCAGCCGCGCTGCGCCAGGAAGGCCACGTCCACGGTTTCACCGGTACGGACCTCGTCGACGTCGGTCGGCACGATCACCAGACAGTTTGCCTCGGCCAGGGTGGCGAGCAGATGCGACGACGCCCCCGGGGCGCCGCCGAGTGCCTGCACGAGGTACTCGCCGGTGTCCTGATCGCGCATCAGCTGACCTCGAAGATAGCCCTTGCGGCCGGACACGGAGGTGATCGGCGAAAGCGCGCGAGCCGAGACCACGCGGCGCATCGGCGCGCGTTTGCCGAGCGACAGGCGGATCAGCGGCCGCACCATCACCTCGAACACCACCAGCGCGCTGACCGGATTGGCCGGCAGCAGGAACACCGGCACCCCGTCGCGGCCGAGCTGGCCGAACCCCTGAACGGAGCCGGGGTGCATGGCGATGCGCGAGACCTCCATCTCCCCGAGTTCGGACAGCACCGCGCGCACCGACTCCGCGGCGGCACCGCCGACCGCGCCGGCGATGACGACGATCTCGGCCCGGTTGAGCTGTCCCTCGACGACCTCGCGCAGCCGGGCGGGGTCGGTGTCGACGATGCCGACCCGGTTCACCTCGGCGCCGGCATCGCGCCCCGCGGCCGCGAGCGCGTACGAGTTCACGTCGTAGACCTGGCCGTTACCCGGCGTCCGCGAGATGTCGACCAACTCCCCGCCGACGCTCATCACCGACAGCCGCGGTCGCGGATGTACCAGCACCCGCTCCCGGCCGACCGCCGCCAGCAGACCGACCTGGGCAGCACCGATGATCGTGCCCGCCCGCACCGCGACGTCGCCGGGCTGGACATCGTCACCGGCGCGCCGCACATAGGCACCCGAACGCACGCCACGCAGCACCCGGACACGGTTCGCGCCGCCGTCGGTCCACCGCAGGGGCAACACCGCGTCGGCCAACGTGGGCATCGGGGCGCCGGTCTGGACGCGCGCGGCCTGCCGGGGCTGCAGCCGGCTCGGCGTCCGGGCACCCGCCTCGATCGAGGCCATCACCGGCAGGCTGACATCGCGACCGTCGTGATCGTCGGCGCCCGCGCCTCCGCCGACACCCAGGACGTCGACACTGCGCACCGCGTAACCGTCGATGGCGGCCTGATCGAATCCCGGCATCGGCCGCTCGGTCACGACCTCTTCGGCGCACATCAGACCCTGCGCTTCGGCGATGGCAACCCGTACCGGCCGCGGGGCCACCGCTGCGGCCGCTATCCGAGCCTGCTGCTCCTCAACCGAACGCACAACACGCCTTTCTCCACCTCAGTCGGGCCTGTCGCGCGGATTCAGTTCTCGGCCAGGCCCAATCGCTCGACCAACCACTGCCGCAGCTCGGGGCCGTAGTCGTCGCGTTCCAACGCAAAGTCAACCGCAGCCTTGAGGTAGCCGCCGGGATTTCCCAGGTCGTGTCGGGTGCCCCGGTGCACCACCACGTGGACCGGATGACCCTCCTCGATCAGCAGCGCTATCGCGTCGGTCAGCTGGATCTCGTTGCCCGCACCGCGCTTCACCCGTCGCAGTGCATCGAAGATCGCACGGTCGAGAACATAGCGGCCCGCGGCCGCGTACGGTGACGGCGCATCCTCGGCCTTGGGTTTCTCCACCATGCCCTTGACGCGCATGACGTCGGGGTTGGCGGCGTCCGGCACCGGTTCGACGTCGAAGACGCCGTAGGCGCTGATCTTCTCGGTCGGCACCTCGATCGCGCACAACACCGAGCCGCCGCGCTTGGCGCGGACCTTCGACATCGTCTCCAGCACACCGGTCGGCAGGACGAGATCGTCGGGAAGCAGCACAGCGAGCGCATCCTCGTCGTCCGACAGCGATGATTCGACGCAGCTGACGGCGTGCCCGAGGCCGAGCGGTTCGGCCTGCACCACCGATTCCACCTTGATCAGGGCGGGCGCGCGGCGGACCTTCTCGAGCATGGTCTTCTTGCCGCGGGCCTCGAGCGTGCCCTCGAGCACCAGGTCCTCGACGAAGTGGGCGACCACACCGTCCTTGCCCTCGGAGGTGATGATGACGAGGCGCTCGGCGCCCGCCTCGGCGGCTTCGGCGGCCACCAGCTCGATACCGGGGGTGTCGACCACCGGCAGCAATTCCTTGGGCACCGTCTTGGTGGCGGGCAGGAAACGTGTGCCCAGGCCTGCGGCGGGCACGACGGCGGTACGTGGAATGGGTACTTCTGGCCGGCTCATCGCTCACAGATTAACCGTTACGGGCTGGTTGAACCCGTTCTGGCCGCACGTTGATCGCCGAATCGGGGATGTCATCGTGAATACGTGACATCGCCGACCAAAGCCGAGTTGCGCGCCCGACTGTCGAGCGCGCGCCGCAAAGTCACCCCCGAAGCACGGGAACGGGAAGCGGCAGCGCTCGCCGGCCACCTTGCTGGATTCGCACCGGCTGGTCGAACAGTGTGCGCGTACGTGCCGGTGGGCTCCGAACCCGGATCGCTCGTTCTGCTCGATGAGCTCCTCGCGCTCGGAGCCCGGGTGCTGCTCCCGGTCGCGCAGCACGACGACGCGGACGCTCCGCTCCCGCTGCGGTGGGGCGAATATCGCCCGGGACATCTCGTGGCGGCTCGGTTCGGTCTGCGCGAACCTGCGCCGCCGTGGCTGGCGCCCGACGCGGTGGCCGAGGCCGCCGTCGTCCTGGTGCCGGCGCTCGCGGTGGACCGCACCGGGGTGCGGCTGGGGCGGGGAGCCGGGTTCTACGACCGCTCCCTCGGATCGGCCGACCCGGACGCGCTCCTGATCGCAGTGGTGCGGGACGACGAACTGGTCGAGCGGCTCCCGTCCGAACCTCATGACGTGCGGATGACGCATGCGCTCACACCCGGGCTCGGACTGGTGGCTTTGCAGGAATGACCAAGGCCGCGTAGCGGTTCTAGCACTTGAGCCGGTAGAGTGCTAAGAAGTTTGACGACCTCGGAGGTTTTCGTGCCTACCTATTCCTATGCGTGCACCGAATGCGGCAATCGGTTCGATGCCGTGCAGGCGTTCAGCGACGATGCGCTGACCGAATGCCCGAAGTGCAGCGGACGGCTGCGCAAACTCTTCGGCAAGGTGGGCGTGGTGTTCAAGGGCAGCGGTTTCTACCGCACCGACAGCCGCGAAGCCGCCAAGTCCACCAGCGGCGGCGGTTCGGCCAAGAGCTCCTCGGATTCGTCGAGCTCCTCGGAGAAGTCGACCGCGAGCGCGTCGAGCGATTCCGGTTCGAGTTCGTCGTCGACCAGTTCGGCGCCCGCCGCGGCTGCCTCCAGCTGACGGCGTAGTTATCCACAGGCCCGCGGCGAACCCGCGCGGGTCCACCCCATAGCTGCTTAGCGTGGCGGCATGGGGGAATCTGTCGAACCGACACCACTGGCGCGGCTGAGCAGGTTGCGGCCCGACTGGAGCCGCACGGTGCCGGCGCGCCGCGTCGCCGCGGCGGCCCTCGTGGTGCTGGCCGCGGTCGCGGCAGTCCGGTCGGATCCCGACGGCGACCAGGTCGACGTCGTCGTCGCCGCCAGCGATCTCACCCCCGGCGCGGAACTCGCCGAAACCCATATCCGTCTCGAGCGTCGCCCCGTGGCCACCGTCCCCGACGGCGCAGCGACCGACCCGGCCGACGTCGTCGGCGCGACCGTGGCGGGTCCGGCCCGCCGCGGCGAGGTCCTCACCGACGTGCGGTTGCTCGGACCGCGGATCGCCGAGGCGGCCGCGGGCCCCGACGCCCGCATCGTGTCACTCCAGCTCGCCGACGGCGCACTGGTCGACCTGGTGCGCACCGGCGACGTCGTCGACGTCCTCGCGGCACCGGCCGGCGACACCGGAATCCAAGCGCGGCCTCGAGTGATCGCCACCCGCGCGGTCGTGGTGCTGGTGTCGGAGAAGCGGCAGGGACCCGGCGCCGCGGGTGAGCGCGCCGTGCTGGTGGCGCTGCCGGCGCAGGCGGCCAATGAGGTGGCCGGCGCCTCGCTCACCCAGGCCGTCACGCTGACCTTCCACTGAGGGACCGCCCCGCCTAACGTGGCGCACTATCAGCCGTCCACCCACGGAAGAAGGGCTTTCCATGCTGAAAGGGTTCAAGGATTTCCTCGCCCGCGGCAACATCGTCGACCTGTCGACCGCGGTCGTCATCGGCACCGCGTTCACCGGCCTGGTCACCAGCTTCACCAACAGCGTCATCGAACCGCTGATCAGCCGGATCGGCGCGGGCGGTGAGGCGGACTACGGAATCCTGCGCATCAACATCGGCGGCGGTCAAACCATCGACCTCAACGTGCTGCTGTCGGCGATGATCAACTTCCTGCTGGTCGCCGCGGTGGTGTACTTCCTCATCGTGCTGCCGTACAAGAAGTTGCGGGAACGCGGCCAGGTCGAACAGGCGCAGGACACCGAGTTGAGCCTGCTCACCGAGATCCGCAACCTGCTGGCCGAGACCAACGGCTCGAGGCCGCAGGTCACCGGGCCGGGCACCGGGCCCACCCCCGACACGGCGGAGACCACCAGCGCCGACAAGCACTGAAAGGCGATCGGCCCCCGGACGGATCCGGGGGCCGATCGGTTTCACGCGGGGTGTGGACTCAGTTCATGTTCCACGGTGCGCCGTAGGTGGTGACGCTGTCACCGGTGGAGGCGATCAGCCGGGCGTACGGACGCAGCAGCACGCCGCCCGCCGCACCGGTCACGGTGCCGTGCGCGTTGGACACCGCCACCGCACCTTCGGCGCCGGTCACGTCGACCGCGAAGGTGGCGACTTCCTGGATGCCGGGGCCGTTGCCCAGGTCGGCGCTGATCGACACACCCGGGAACAGCGGCGGGGTCACGATGCCCTCGGCGGGCAGGATGCCACCGATGCCCTCGATGACGTTGACGCCCTCACCGTCGAACGCGATGTTGGGGGTGGTGTAGCTGAAGTTGATGCCCACGCCCAGCGACCAGGGGAAGCCGATCTGGTAGCCCAACTCCAACGAACCCTGGAAGTCGTCGGCGCCTTCGCCGGCGACGATGTACTTGGCGCGGCCCGAGTGGAACCACTCGCGCGTCAGCCGGTTGCGGTCGAGCGGGAACACACCGTTGAGGAAGGTGTCCCACTGCTGAATCGTGAGCGTGCGGCCCTGGCCGTCGACCAGGCTGAGCTCATTGTCCAAACCTGCGTGAGAGGTGCCCGTGCTCGTGAACAGAGCCGCGATGGCCGCGACCAACGCGACCAGCACCCGACTGATTGCCTTCATGTTCTCCCTAGCTGTCGCGCTGATGTGGTTTCGGGTTCCGGCCGACCCTCGACCGCGGACCCTGTGAGACCAACATGTGACTCGGATGAGAATTCTCACGTGCTGCCCTCATGTGAATCTCATCGTCTGTGACGCGCAAAACATAACAGGGCGGCCAACGAGCGACAACAGATGGCCCACACCCCGTTGATTTCGGTACCAACCTGCGCAAACGCCGAACCCGGCGCTTCGGTCGAACGCAAAGAACCCCGCGGGTACGCGACCCGCGGGGTTCCTTGCGATCAGGGAGAACTCAGTTCATGTTCCACGGCGCGCCGTAGGTGGTGACGCTGTCACCGGTGGAGGCGATCAGCCGGGCGTACGGACGCAGCAGCACGCCGCCGGCCGCACCGGTCACGGTGCCGTGCGCGTTGGAGACCGCGACGGTTCCTTCAGCACCCTCGACGTCGACCGCGAAGGTGGCGACTTCCTGGATGCCGGGGCCGTTGCCCAGGTCGGCGCTGATCGAGACACCCGGGAACAGCGGCGGGGTCACGATGCCCTCGGCGGGCAGGATGCCGCCGACGCCCTCGATGACGTTGACGCCCTCACCGTCGAACGCGATGTTCGGGGTGGTGTAGCTGAAGTTGATGCCCACGCCCAGCGACCAGGGGAAGCCGATCTGGTAGCCCAGCTCGAGCGAGCCCTCGAACTCCTCGGCGCCTTCGCCGGCCACGATGTACTTGGCGCGGCCCGAGTGGAACCACTCACGGGTCAGCCGGTTGCGGTCGAGCGGGAACACACCGTTGAGGAAGGTGTCCCACTGCTGGATGGTCAGGGTCCGGCCCTGGCCGTCGACCAGGCTGAGCTCATTGTCCAAACCTGCGTGAGAGGTGCCCGTGCTCGTGAACAGAGCCGCGATGGCCGCAACCAACGCGATCAGCACCCGACTGATTGCCTTCATGTTCTCCCTAGCTGTTATGGCCGGTGACGTGCTCACCGAGTCGTTGTGTGGGTGCCTGGCCTACCGCTTCACCTGACACCCGGCAAGCCCAACATGTGAGGCGAATTAGAAA
Organism: Mycolicibacterium litorale; assembly: GCF_010731695.1. Taxonomy (NCBI): domain Bacteria; kingdom Bacillati; phylum Actinomycetota; class Actinomycetes; order Mycobacteriales; family Mycobacteriaceae; genus Mycobacterium; species Mycolicibacterium litorale. The sequence continues at coordinate 5,534,582 of NZ_AP022586.1, read as the reverse complement.
CCCCACAGGCTGTTCTTACGCGTAGCTCATCGTTGACACGAGGAACATATCCGGGAGGCACCCGGGCGGCAACGCAGACGGTGCGGTCACACGGCCGAGGTCACGACGGGGTCAAGATTTGCTGAGGATTTGCTGACCACTCCGTCCGAGAGCCCCGGGAACGCGGTTGCCCGGTGACGTCCCGCGCCGGTGAAACCGGGACAACCGTCGGTCGGCGCACCTGCTCATGCGGCTCCCACCTGGGGATTCCTCAGATGTGTTAAATATTCACGATCAATCGTGATGCGGCGGAATATTGTCACGCAGCCATCGGTCGTGCTGCGCCTCGTCCTCGGAGGCTCGGTCATCCCGCTCGTCCGCGGACGTCTCCGGCAGCGTCTCGCCGAAGATTTTGTTAACTGAATCTCGGGGGCGCTTCGATTGCTCAGGCACGAAAATCCTTGCGTGTGATCAACATCACATTCGTGGTGGGATTACCGTTCACTTCCTGGTAACACTGCAGACAGTAACGGTGCGGAGGACGTAACAAAAAGACGCCGGGCGACGCTGGAAAAGCGTCGCCGCGGCGTCTTGGCAGCACGATTCGTTGTCAGATCTCCAGGCTCGATAGCTGCCCGATGATTTGCACGGCCAGTGGGCTGAGCGTGGCCATGCCGTCACGGACCGCCGCGCGGGACCCGGCGATGTTGACGACGAGGGTGCTGCCCGAGATTCCGGCCAGCCCGCGGGACACTCCCGCGTCGACGATCCCCGCGGACAACCCGGAGGCGCGCAGCGCCTCGGAGATGCCGAGCAGTTCGCGGTCGAGGATGTCGCGGGTCGCCTCCGGCGTCACATCCCGCGGTGTCACCCCGGTGCCGCCGACCGACACCACGAGGTCCACCCCGCCGATCACAGCGGTGTTCAGTGCGTTGCGGATCTCCACCTCGTCGGCGGACACCACGACCACACCGTCGACCACGAAGCCCGCCTCACCGAGAAGCTCGGTGACCAGCGGACCGCTGTGATCCTCTTCGTCGCCATGGGCGGTGCGGTCATCGACGACGACGACGAGCGCGCGGCCCACCAACTCCCCTGGCTGCTCCATGACCTCAACCGTATATGTGGGCACAGACAGCGGCGCAGCCACTCGCAGGGTTCCCGGTCCGGTACTGATCGTCACTGCTGCGCCTTCCCCAACGTCACCTGCACGGTCTGCGGCTTTCCGCCTTGATCGAGATAGGTCAGCGTGACCTTCTCCCCCGGCGCCTTGGACCGCACCGCCGCCACCAGCGCGTCGGCGCTGTTGATCACCCGGTCGTCGACCTTGGTCACCACCACACCGCTGGGCAGGCCGGCGGAGGCCGCCGCCCCGCCGCCGGTCACCTCGACGATCTTCGCGCCGTCGGTGGCGGTGTCGTTGCTGACCTGCACGCCCAGCGAGGCGTGGGAGGCGGAGCCGTTCTGGACGAGTTCGTCGGCGATGCGCTTGGCCTGATCCACCGGGATCGCGAACCCCAGCCCGATCGACCCGCTCTGGGCCTGGGGCGAGTCGCCACCCATGGTGGCGATCGCCGAGTTGACGCCGACCAGCTCGCCGTTCATGTTGACCAGCGCGCCGCCGGAGTTCCCGGGGTTGATGGCGGCGTCGGTCTGGATCGCGTCGAGCACCGTGTTCTGGTTGCGCGTGTCCCCGCCGGCGGCCACCGGCCGGTTCAGTGCGCTGATGATGCCGGTGGTGACGGTGCCCTCGAGGCCCAGCGGCGAACCGATGGCGACCACGTCCTGGCCGACGCGCAGATTGCCCGACGAGCCCAGCGTGATCGGCGTCAGCCCGGACGCGTTCTCCGCGCGGACGACGGCGATGTCACTGCTCGGGTCGGTGCCGACGACGGTGAACGACGTGGTGCGGCCGTTGGAGAAGGTCACCTTGGTCTCGGCCCGGGCACCGGGGGCGTTGGGGTCGGCGGCCGCGGCCACGACGTGGTTGTTGGTCAGGATCAGACCGTCGGTGGTGAGGATGATTCCCGAACCCTCTTCGGACGCCCGGCCCAGATTCGTCTCGAGCTTCACCACGCTCGGCACGACCTTGGCGGCCACCTGCTCGACCGAACCCGCGGGCAGGGCCGCGGCGGGCTGGCTCGGCGCGGCACCGGAGATCGAGCCCCCGAACGACGGCCGGTCCTGTTGCACCACCGTCGCCACGCCGCCGCCGATACCCGCCGACACCACAGCGACCGCCAGTGCGCCGATCATCAGAGCGCCTGCGCGCGAACGCTTTTGCGCCGGACGGGGCTGCGGCAGCACCGCGGTGGGCTGGGCGGCGCCACGGTACGGGTCGTACGGTGCGCGGAACTGCTGCTGCGGTTGCGCGGCGTACCGCCAGTCGTAGGGCTGCTGCGCATACGGATCCGCTCCGTGGGCACCCGGATACCCGGTGTCCGGGCCAACCGGGCGATGGCCCGGTTGCTGTTGCGGCGGCGGCGAATACCTCGGGTGGTTCGTCATGTCGCTTCGGTGCTCTTCCTGGTAAGTGGTCCGACAGTTCGTCTAACGAAGGACTCGTCCTCACAGTGCCCAGGTGGACTGAGAATCCACTTAGAGAACCATCGAACCAGACCGAGACTTGATCATCGCGTAGGTGTCTTCGATCACTTCTTGTGTGCCCGGGATCCGGCGGTATGCATCTCCGCGTCGGGAGTCGCCGCAATGTGGCCGTTCTGGTCGCCCGACGGGGGCGCGGGACGGCCGGGCAGCATGACGTAGAAGGACGTGCCGGGCGGGTCACCCCCTGGCACGGTGTCCTCGACCCGCAGTGCCCCACCGTGTTTGAGCACGACCTGTTTGACGATCGCCAACCCCAGCCCGGAGCCGGGCATGGCGCGTGCGGCGGTCGAGCGGTAGAACCGCTCGAACACCAGCCGCCGCTCGGCCTCGGGTATGCCCGGGCCTTGATCGGAGACCACGAGTTCGGCGTGCACCGGATCGCTCTGTGTCAGACGCACTCCCACGCGGCCACCGGCCGGGCTCCACTTCGCCGCGTTGTCGAGCAGGTTGAGCACGGCGCGGGCCAGGCCGGCGGCGTCACCGTAGACCTGCCAGCCGATGACGTCGACGTCGAACTGGATGTCGTTGCGGCGCCGCCGAACCCGCTCGAGGCTGCGGTCGACCACGTCGGCCATGTCGACGGTTTCGTAGACCACCCCGCCCGCCTCGTCGCGGGTGAGGTCGACCAGATCGCCCACCAATGTGGAAAGCTCTTCGATCTGTGCGATGACGTCGGACCGCAGATCCGCCAAGTCCTCCTCGGGCAGCCGTGGCGCACCGGGCGCCTGCGAGGCCATCAGGAGTTCGACGTTGGTGCGCAGCGACGTCAGCGGGGTGCGCAGCTCGTGGCCCGCGTCGGAGACCAGCCGCGCCTGCCGCTCCCTGGACTCGGCCAGCGCGCGCAGCATCATGTTGAAGGCTTCGGTGAGCCGGGCGAGCTCGTCGCTGCCGAACACCGGGATGGGGCGCAGGTCCTCGGTCCGCGCGACCCGTTCGGCCGCCTGGGTCAGGCGCCCGACCGGGCGCAGACCCGCTCGGGCCACCATGCCGCCCGCGATGGCCGCCACCGCCACCCCGACCCCGCCGACGATCAGCAGCACCGTGCCGAGCCGGCCGAGCACTTGGCCGGTGGGCGCGAGGCTCTTGGAGATCAGCAGCGAGCTGCCGTTGTTGAGGTGGACCGCGAGCACCCGCTGGTGGTTGACCGTGCGAAGCGACAGCAGCAGTTCACCGGAGATGACGCCCTTCTCCGGCTCGCCGATCGGCAGCTTGCCTTGGGAGTTGTTGGTGAAGATCGATCGGCCGGGGATGACCAGCATCGCGTTGATGTCGGAGTACGCGGTGCCCTCGATGGCCTTGGCCGGGTCGGCGGCCAGCGATCCACTCTCGATCAGCAGCCGGGCGCGGATGTGCAGCTGGTCGTCGATGTCGTCGTACAGCGCCCGCGACACCACGGCGTAGACGGCGACCGACATCAGCACCACGACCATGGCCACCATCGACATCGCGAGCAGCATCACGCGCCATCGCAAGGACAGTGAACTGGTGTTGCGTGGCGGTTTGAACCGCGGCGGGGGGCCGGGGACGGGCGGCAAACCCATCAGGGCGGCGTCTCGCGGAGCACGTACCCCACGCCGCGCACGGTGTGGATGAGGCGCGGCTCGCCGGACGCTTCGGTCTTGCGACGCAAATAGCCGATGTACACCTCGAGGGCGTTACCCGAAGTCGGGAAGTCGAAGCCCCACACTTCTTCGAGGATGCGGCTGCGGGTGAGCACGCGGCGGGGATTGGCGATGAGCATCTCCAGCAACGCGAACTCGGTGCGGGTGAGGCTGATCTGGCGGGACCCCCGAGTGACCTCCCGGGTGACCGGGTCGAGGGTCAGGTCGAGGAACGTCAAGGCGGGTGAATCCGAACCGTCGTCCGGCGAGGTGCGGCGCAACAGCGCCCGCATCCGCGCGAGCAGTTCCTCGAGCGCGAAAGGTTTGGGCAGGTAGTCGTCGGCCCCGGCGTCCAACCCGGCGACGCGCTCGGACACCGAGTCGCGGGCAGTCAGCACCAGAATCGGCAGGTCATCGCCCGTGCTGCGCAGCTGGCGGCAGACCTCGAGGCCGTCCAGCCGGGGCATCATCACGTCGAGCACCACGGCGTCGGGCCGGTCGTTGGCGATCAGATCGAGGGCTTCGACACCGTCCTGGGCCAACTCGACCGAGTACCCGTTGAAAGACAGTGACCGGCGCAGGGATTCTCGCACCGCACGATCGTCGTCGACGACAAGTATGCGCACAGCCACAGTTTCAACCCAACGCCTGAGAGAGCGCTGAGAGGCGCGCCGCTACGGCGTCGAAAGTGGCCTCAGCGGCGGTCGAGGTCGATCAGACCGAGGCGGGCGGCCTTGAGCAGCCGACGCGGCACCTTGCGCTGCTGGCCGGCGACGGTCACACCGACGAGTTCGGTGGGCTTGGCCTTCCACTGCGCGCGGCGGCTACGAGTATTCGAACGCGACATTCTGCGCTTGGGCACAGCCATGATCGAGCTTCTCCTCTTACGGGTGTGGTGCCACGCGAAACCCGAATCAGGGCGGGGCGCCGGCAAGTGCTCTTCAGGATAGCCGGTGAGCTGCACCGCCTCCAAAACACGCCCGGTCAGCGCCGGCGCAGACGGTGACGCACCATGTCGACGAACGACGGATAGGCCGCGATGACCATGGAGAACATCGCCACGCCGAACCACATGACGGTCGGTCGGCCCGCGGCGATACCCCACCAGATGCCGCCGGCTCCCGCCGCGGCACAGAGGGCAAAAGCCACCGGTATCCCGATCGCCGTCCGGCGGTCGGGTGCCCGTCCGCTGGCGTGTGCGGGCCTGCGGTCGGGCTCGCCGGGCGGATCCACCGACCGGCGGAAAGCCAGGACGATCTGGTAGACGCCGAACGCGGTGAGCGCCCACCCGACGAGCGGCGACGATGCCCCCCGGCCGGTCTCGCTCAGCGGCGGGCCGAGGCCGATCGCGACGCCGCTCACGGTCCACACGACGCCGAACAGCGCCTGCGCGATCCACGACACCGGTCAAGTATCGGGCCACCCGCCGGGTCGCCCGCGCACATGTTTCGCCGGAGTGAGCCCTTGACGTGGAACCGGAGGTACCGGCTAACCTACCGGTTGGTTGGCGCATCGACGACGATTGGAGCCGGTATGGGAGCGAGCATTGCCTGATCCGGTACGCATCGGCAACTGCTCGGGGTTCTACGGGGACCGGCGCGCCGCGATGCGCGAAATGCTCACCGGCGGTGAGCTCGACTTCCTCACCGGCGACTACCTCGCCGAGCTGACGATGCTGATCCTGGCGCGCGACCGAGCCAAGAACCCCGACCGCGGTTATGCCAAGACCTTCCTCTCCCAGCTCGAGGAGTGCCTCGGCCTCGCCGTCGAGCGGGGGGTGAAGATCGTCGCCAACGCCGGCGGACTCAATCCCGCCGGACTGGCCGCGGCGGTGCGCGCGCTGGCGGAGCGGCTGGGACTCGCGGTCTCGGTCGCGCACGTCGAAGGCGACGATCTGGTGGGCCGGTCCGCCGAACTCGGGTTCGGTACCCCGCTGGCGGCCAACGCCTACCTCGGCGCGTGGGGCATCGTCGACTGCCTCAACGCCGGCGCGGACGTGGTGGTGACCGGCCGGGTCACCGACGCCTCTGTGACCGTCGGACCCGCCGCCGCGCACTTCGGGTGGCGGCGCACCGACTACGACGCGCTGGCCGGCGCGGTCGCCGCCGGGCACGTCATCGAATGCGGTGTGCAGGCCACCGGCGGCAACTACGCCTTCTTCACCGAGGTGTCCGATCTGCGCCATCCCGGGTTCCCACTCGCCGAGATCCACGCCGACGGGTCCTCGGTCATCACCAAGCACCCCGGCACCGGTGGCGCGGTCACCGTCGGCACCGTGACCGCCCAGCTGCTCTACGAGATCGCCGGCGCCCGCTACGCCAATCCCGACGTCACGCTGCGCGTCGACTCACTGTGCCTGCACGACGACGGACCTGACCGGGTGCGCATCGACGGGGTCACCGGGGAGGCCCCGCCCCCGACGCTGAAGGTGTCGCTGAACAGCGTGGGCGGTTTCCGCAACGCGATGACGTTCGTGCTCACCGGTCTCGACATCGACGCGAAGGCCGCGCTGGTGCGCGACCAACTCGGCGCAGGGCTGACGGCGAAGCCCGCCGAACTCGAGTGGACGCTGGCCCGCACCGACCACTCCGACGCCGACACCGAGGAGACGGCCAGCGCGCTGCTGCGCTGCGTGGTGCGCGATCCGGATCCCGCGGTCGTCGGCCGCCAGTTCTCGAATGCCGCCGTCGAACTCGCGCTGGCGAGCTATCCCGGCTTCCACGTCACCGCACCACCCAGTGACGGACAGGTCTACGGCGTCTTCACCGCCGGTTACGTCGACGCCAGCGAGGTACCGCACGTCGCGATCCACGCTGACGGCACCCGCACCGAGATCCCGCCCGCCGCCGAGACACTCGGACTCACACCGGTCGGCGATCCGGAACTGCCCGCTCCCCCGCCGTCCGGGCCGACCCGGCGCGTGCCGCTGGGACTCATCGCCGGTGCGCGCAGCGGCGACAAGGGCGGCAGTGCGAACATCGGCGTCTGGGTGCGCACCGAGGAGCAGTGGCGCTGGCTCGCGCACACCCTCACCGTCGACACGCTGCGCGACCTGTTGCCCGAGACCGCTGATCTGCCCGTCACCCGCCACCTGCTGCCCAACCTGAGGGCGGTGAACTTCGTCGTCGAGGACATCCTCGGCGAGGGCGTGGCCTACCAGGCGCGGTTCGACCCGCAGGCCAAGGGACTCGGCGAATGGCTGCGGAGTCGTCACCTCGACATCCCTGAGGAGTTGTTGCCCCAGTGAGCATCTGGCATACGCCCGAACGCGAACAACTGCGAAAATCCGTGCGCGCCTTCGCCGAACGCGAGGTACTGCCCCACGTCGACGAATGGGAACGCGTGGGAGAGCTGCCGCGCGAGCTGCACCGGCGCGCCGGCGAGGCCGGGCTGCTCGGGGCGGGCATGCCCGAATCGGTCGGCGGCGGTGGCGGTGACGGCGCCGACGCGGTGGTGATCTGCGAGGAGATGCACTACGCCGGCGCCCCGGGCGGTGTGTTCGCCTCGTTGTTCACCTCGGGCATCGCGACGCCGCACATGGCGGCCTCCGGGGACGAGCGGCTGATCGACACCTACGTCCGGCCCACACTGCGCGGCGAACTCATCGGCTCGCTCGCGATCACCGAACCCGGCGGGGGCTCCGACGTCGGGCACCTGACGACCCGCGCGGAGCGGGACGGCGATTCGTACGTCGTCAATGGCGCCAAGACCTACATCACCTCCGGGGTGCGTGCGGACTACGTCGTGACGGCGGTGCGCACCGGCGGGCCGGGCGCCGGCGGGGTGTCGCTGCTCGTGGTCGACAAGGGCACACCGGGTTTCGAGGTGACCCGCAAACTGGACAAGATGGGCTGGCGCTCCAGCGACACCGCCGAGCTGTCCTACACCGACGTCCGCGTCCCGGCCGCCAACCTGGTCGGCGCCGAGAACACCGGATTCCTCCAGATCGCCGGGGCGTTCGTGTCGGAGCGGGTGGGCCTTGCCGCGCAGGCGTATGCGAGTGCGCAACGCTGCCTCGACCTCACCGTGCGGTGGTGCCGCGACCGGGAGACGTTCGGGCGGCCGCTGATCTCGCGGCAGTCGGTACAGAACACGCTCAGCGAGATGGCCCGCCGCATCGACGTCGCCCGGGTGTACACCCGCCACGTGGTGGAGCGGCAACTCGCCGGAGCCGCTCCGGCGGCGACATCAGACCCCGGGGAGCAGAACCTGATCGCCGAGGTGTGTTTCGCGAAGAACACCGCCGTCGAGGCCGGCGAGTGGGTGGCCCACCAGGCCGTCCAGCTGTTCGGCGGGATGGGCTACATGGCCGAATCGGAGGTCGAGCGGCAGTACCGCGACATGCGGATCCTCGGCATCGGCGGGGGCACCACCGAGATCCTCACCTCGCTGGCGGCCAAGACGCTGGGGTACCAGTCGTGACCGCGCTGAAGTCCACGCTCGATCCGGCCTCGCCGGGCTACACCGCTGCCGCCGACGCGATGGCCGTCAAGCTCGCCGAACTCGAGGCCGAGCACGCCAAGGCGCTGGCCGGTGGTGGGGCCAAGTACGTCGAACGCCACCACGCCCGCGGCAAGCTCACCGCCCGCGAGCGCATCGAGCTGCTGCTGGACCCGGACTCGCCGTTCCTCGAGCTGAGCCCGCTGGCCGCCTGGGGCACCGAGTTCGCCGTTGGCGCCAGCGTGGTGACCGGAATCGGCGCGGTCAGCGGCGTCGAATGCCTGCTGGTGGCCAACGACCCGACCGTCAAGGGCGGCACCAGCAATCCGTGGACCCTCCGAAAGATCCTGCGCGCGAACCAGATTGCGCTGCAAAACCGGCTCCCGGTGATCTCACTGGTCGAATCGGGCGGCGCGGACCTGCCCACGCAGAAAGAGGTGTTCATCCCCGGCGGGCAGATGTTCCGCGACCTCACCCGTCTGTCGGCCGCCGGAATACCCACGATCGCACTGGTCTTCGGCAACTCCACCGCCGGTGGCGCGTACGTCCCCGGCATGTCCGACCACGTGGTGATGATCAAGGAGCGCTCGAAGGTGTTCCTGGCCGGCCCGCCGCTGGTGAAGATGGCCACCGGCGAGGAGTCCGACGACGAATCGCTCGGCGGCGCCGAGATGCACGCGCGCACCTCCGGTCTCGGCGACTACTTCGCGCTCGACGAGCTCGACGCGCTGCGGATCGGCAGGCGCATCGTCGCCCGGCTGAACTGGCGCAAGCAGGGGCCTGCCGCGGCCGCGGTCACCGAGCCGCTGTTCGACGGCGAGGAAATGCTCGGCATCGTGCCGTCGGATCTGCGCATCCCCTTCGACCCGCGGGAGGTCATCGCCCGCATCGTCGACGGCTCGGAGTTCGACGAGTTCAAGGCGCTCTACGGCTCGTCGCTGGTGACCGGCTGGGCGCGGCTGCACGGCTATCCGATCGGCATCCTGGCCAACGCCCGCGGCGTGCTGTTCAGCGAGGAGTCACAGAAGGCCACCCAGTTCATCCAGTTGGCGAACCGGTCGAACACCCCGCTTCTGTTCCTGCACAACACGACCGGATACATGGTCGGCAGGCAGTACGAAGAGGGCGGGATGATCAAACACGGGTCGATGATGATCAACGCCGTGTCGAACTCGACGGTGCCGCACCTGTCGCTGCTGATCGGCGCGTCCTACGGCGCCGGGCACTACGGCATGTGCGGACGCGCCTACGACCCCCGCTTCCTGTTCGCCTGGCCGAGCGCCAAAGCCGCGGTGATGGGCGGCACGCAGTTGGCGGGCGTCATCTCGATCGTCAGCCGCGCGGCCGCCGAGGCGCGCGGCCAGACGGTCGACGAAGACGCCGACGCCGCGTTGCGGGCGGCGATCGAAGCGCAGATCGAGGCGGAGTCTCTGCCGACGTTCCTGTCCGGCCGGCTCTACGACGACGGGGTGATCGATCCGCGCGACACCCGAACCGTGCTGGGGATGTGCCTGTCCGCGATCGCCAGCGGTCCGATCGAGGGGACGTCGAACTTCGGCGTCTTCCGGATGTGAGGCGCCCGATGCCAGCGATTTGTGCACGATTTCGAGCGGTGAGCGCGCGTAAACGTGCACAAATCGCAGAGGAGGGGGCCCGATGATCACCCGAGTCCTGGTCGCCAACCGCGGGGAGATCGCCCGCCGGGTGTTCGCGACGTGCCGCCGCCTCGGCATCGGCACCGTCGCGGTGTACACCGAACCCGACGCCCTCGCACCGCACGTCGCGGAAGCCGACGCGCGGGTGCGCCTGGAGGGCACCAACGGTTACCTCGACGCCGGACAACTCATCGCCGCCGCACGGGCCGCCGGCGCCGACGCCGTCCACCCCGGATACGGCTTCCTCTCGGAGAACGCCGATTTCGCCGCCGCGGTGCAGGATGCCGGGTTGACGTGGATCGGCCCGCCGGTCGCGGCCGTGCAGGCGATGGGCAGCAAGATCGAGGCCAAGAAGCTGATGGCCGCGGCGGGTGTGCCGGTACTCGATGAACTCGACCCGGCCGCGGTGACGGCCGAGCAGCTTCCCGTCCTGGTGAAGGCCTCGGCCGGTGGCGGTGGCCGGGGCATGCGGGTGGTGCGCGAGCTCGACGCGCTGACCGACGAGGTGGCCGCCGCGCAGCGCGAGGCGCAGTCCGCGTTCGGCGATCCGACGGTGTTCTGTGAGCGCTACCTGGCCGCGGGCCACCACATCGAGGTGCAGGTGATGGCCGACGCGCACGGCACGGTGTGGGCCGTCGGCGAACGCGAATGCTCGATCCAGCGCCGCCATCAGAAGATCATCGAAGAGGCGCCGTCACCGCTGGTCGACCGCACCGAGGGGATGCGGGCCAGACTGTTCGAGGCCGCTCGCCTCGCCGCGAGCGCGATCGGCTACACCGGCGCGGGCACGGTGGAGTTCATGGCCGACGACCGGGGAGAGTTCTACTTCCTCGAGATGAACACCCGCCTGCAGGTCGAGCATCCGGTCACCGAGGCCACCACCGGCCTCGACCTGGTCGAGTTGCAGGTGCTGGTCGCCGACGGCCACCGGCTCGACTCCGCACCGCCCGCCACGCGCGGCCATTCGATCGAGGCGCGGCTCTACGCCGAGGATCCGGCGCGCAACTGGCAGCCGCAGGCCGGCACCGTGCACCGCTTCGACATACCGAGCGCCACAACGTCGTTCGCGCCGCAGGAGCGCACCGGGGTACGGGTGGATTCCGGCGTCGCCGACGGATCGGTGGTGTCGATCTTCTACGATCCGATGCTGGCCAAGGTCATCTCGTACGCGCCGACACGCAGGCAGGCCGCCGGCATCCTGGCCGACGCGCTGGTGCGGACCCGCCTGCACGGCGTCCGCACCAACCGCGACCTGCTGGTCAACGTGCTGCGCCATCCGGCGTTCCTCGACGGGGCGACCGACACGGCGTTCTTCGACACCCACGGCCTCGCCACGCTCGCGGCCCCGGTCGGTGATGACCGAAGCGCCGACCTGTCGATGCTCGCCGCCGCTCTGGCCGACGCCGCCGAGAATCGCCGTGCCGCAACGGTGTTCCCGGCGATCCCGAGCGGATGGCGCAACCTGCCCTCCGGCTACCAGACCAAGCGGTACCGGGACGCCGCGGGCGACGAGCGTGAGGTGCGGTACCGCTCCACCCGCACCGGTGTGCGATTCGCCGACCGCGACGACATCACGGTGGTGTCCGCGGACCCGCGGCGCGTGGTGCTGGCCGCCGGTGGTGTCGAGTTCCCGTTCGACGTGGCCCGCCACGGTGATGCGGTGTTCGTCGACTCGCCGCTGGGAGCCGTCGAATTCGCCGCGCTGCCCCGCTTCCCCGATCCGGAGTCCGCCGTCGCACACGGTTCGCTGATCGCGCCGATGCCCGGTGCGGTCGTGCGCGTGGGGGCCGCCGTCGGCGACACGGTGACCGCCGGCCAGCCGCTGGTGTGGCTGGAGGCCATGAAGATGGAACACACGCTGACCGCACCCGGCGACGGCGTGCTCGCCGAACTCACCGTCACCCCCGGCCAGCAGGTCGACGTGGGCACCGTGTTGGCGCGAGTAATGGACCGGGGGGAAAGCCCAGAAGGAGGACAACCATGACCGGTTTCGTCGAGACCGAGGAACAGCAGGCGCTGCGCAAGGCGGTGGCTGCGATGGCCGCCAACTACGGGCAGGACTACTACCTGGAGAAGGCCCGTGCCGGTGAGCACACCGACGAACTGTGGTCGGAGGCAGGCAAACTCGGCTTCATCGGGGTCAACCTGCCCGAGGAGTACGGCGGCGGCGGCGCAGGCATGTACGAGCTGTCGCTGGTGATGGAGGAGATGTCGGCGGCCGGTTCGGCACTGCTGATGATGGTGGTCTCCCCCGCCATCAACGGCACCATCATCAGCAAGTTCGGCACCGACGAGCAGAAGCGGCGGTGGTTGCCCGGGATCGCCGACGGGTCGATCACGATGGCGTTCGCGATCACCGAACCCGACGCCGGGTCGAACAGCCACAAGATCACCACCACCGCGCGCCGCGACGGCGGTGACTGGTTGCTGTCCGGCCAGAAGGTCTACATCTCCGGCGTCGACCAGGCGCAGGCGGTCCTGGTCGTCGGCCGCATGGAGGACCACAAGACCGGCAATCTCAAGCCGGCCCTGTTCGTCGTGCCGACCGACACTCCGGGTTTGAGCTGGACGAAGATCGAGATGGAGCTGATCAGTCCGGAGAACCAGTTCCAGGTGTTCCTCGACGACGTCCGCCTGCCCGCCGACGCGCTGGTCGGATCGGAGGACGCGGCGATCGCGCAGCTGTTCGCGGGGCTGAACCCGGAGCGGATCATGGGCGCCGCGAGCGCGGTCGGCATGGGCCGCTTCGCGATCAACCGCGCGGTCGACTACGTGAAGACCCGCCAGGTGTGGAAGACGCCGATCGGCGCGCACCAGGGGCTGTCGCATCCGCTGGCGCAGAACCACATCGAGATCGAACTGGCCAAGCTGATGATGCAGAAGGCCGCGGCGCTCTACGACCTCGGCGACGACGCAGGGGCAGCCGAGGCCGCAAACATGGCGAAGTACGCGGCCGGTGAGGCTTCGGTGCGCGCGGTCGACCAGGCCGTGCAGTCGATGGGCGGCAACGGGCTGACCAAGGAGTACGGCGTGGCGGCGGCGGTGACGGCGTCGCGGCTGGCCCGGATCGCCCCCGTGAGCCGGGAGATGATCCTCAACTTCGTCGCGCAGACCTCGCTCGGTCTGCCCCGCTCGTACTGATCGGGGCGCGCTGATGACCGAACTCGTCCGCTACCGCGTCGACGGCAGTGTCGCCCGGCTGACGCTCGATTCGCCGGACAACCGCAACGCGCTGTCGACGGTGCTCGTCGAGCAACTGCACGACGGGCTGCGCAGAGCAGCCGCGGACGCCGCGGTGCGGGCGGTCGTGCTCGGTCACACCGGGGGCACGTTCTGCGCGGGCGCCGATCTGCGTGAAGCCGCCGGACGCGACCCCGGTGACGTCGCGGTCGACCGCGCCCGGGAGCTGACCGGTGCGCTGCGCGCGATCCTCGAACTGCCCGTGCCGGTGATCGCCGCGGTGGACGGACACGTCCGCGCCGGCGGGCTCGGCCTGATCGGCGCCTGCGACATCGTGGTCGCGGGCGCCGGCAGCACCTTCGCGCTGACCGAGGCCCGCATCGGTGTCGCGCCGTCGATCATCTCGTTGACGCTGCTGCCGAAGATGACGCCGCGGGCGGCGGGCCGGTACTTCGTGACGGGCGAGAAGTTCGACGCCCGGGAGGCCGAACGCATCGGGCTGGTGACGGTGGCGACCGACGACGTCGAGGCGACCCTCGCGGAATTGACCGCGCAGATCGGCCGGGGCTCACCGCAGGGTCTGGCGGCGTCGAAGGCGTTGACGACGGCCGCGCTCCTCGAGCGGTTCGACCGCGACGCCGACGCGCTGACCGAACAATCGGCGGCGCTGTTCGTCTCCGACGAGGCGCGCGAAGGCATGCTGGCGTTCCTGCAGAAGCGACCGCCGAACTGGGTGAGCTGAACGCCGGAACCACAGACGTGGCGAAGAATGTGTTTGAAATCGCAGAGGTCCCAAAGTGCCGCGGCACGTTACACATTCGACGCCAACTGACGCGATAATCCCAGCGTGTGCCGGTATCTTTGCGACCGCGGCGGGCCGGAACCGCAGAAACTTCGACGCACTAGACTGTTCGCCGTCGCAGCGGAGGGCACAGTTTAGCCAACACTCTTGCATGTACCAGCGTTCGTCGTAGGCTCGACTGCGATGAGCACACCTGCGACGCCGCGGAACGGTTCGAAGCGCGCTGCCGACACCGATCGGATCCAGGTTGCCCAGTTGCTCACCGACGCCGCGGCCCAGGGCCGGCTCCCCATGACGGAGTACGAGAACCGCCTGACGAAGGCGTACGCCGCTCAGACCTACGACGAACTCGCCGCGCTGAGCTCCGATCTGCCGGGCGCGATGACCACTCCTCGCGGCAGCGGCCCGTGCCGGCCGGCCCCGTCGACCCTGCTGTTGGCGATCATGAGCGGCTTCGAACGACGCGGCCGGTGGAACGTGCCGCGGCGCCTCACCACGGTGGCGTTCTTCGGCGGCGGAGTGGTGGACCTGCGGTACGCGGACTTCACCGCACCCGAGGTCGAGATCCGGTCGTACTCGGTGTGCGGCGGTCAGACGATCCTGGTGCCGCCGGAGGTCAACGTCGATCTGCGCGGCGTCGCGGTGATGGGGGCGTTCGACCACAGCGTGCCCGGGGAGGGCACGCCGGGAGCGCCGTGCGTGCGGATCCGCGGGTTCGCCCTGTGGGGCAGCGTCGCGGTCAAGCGCAAGAAGCGCAAGCAGGCCGCCGCTGGTTAATCGGTCGGGGTCCCGGACTCAGGCGAGTCGTTGTCGCTGTCGTTGTCGGCACCTCCCGACGGCCCACCGATCACCTTCTTGACGGCATCGTTGATCCGGTCGGCGAACCGCTGTCCGGGGTTCGTCCTGGTGGACGAGTCGGAGGTCGAGGCGGCGCCGGTGGAGTTCCGCTTCAGATCCGGGATGAGCGTCTCGAGGCCGTTGTCGGCCGCGTCGGATGTCTGTTCCTTCGTTGGCGACAGGTCGGGGAGCGACGACAGTACGGGCAGCTTGCCCACTTCGGCGGCCGGTTTGGTCGCGAGGTTCGTGGGCTCGGCGAGATCCTGCCGCGCGGTCTGGACACCGTCGTCGAATCCCGTCGCCACCGAGTCGGGGACACCGCCCAGGCCCGTCAGCGAGGAGCCCGGCTGCATCGGCCGCGGCACCGTGGGATCCTTCGGGATCGCCTCGTCACCCGGTACGCCCAGGCCGTCGTTGTAGCCGGCGTTGACGAGTTCGGTCAGGGTCGGCTCCAGCGCGTCGGCCACGATGTCCCCGCCGGGCAGCAACCGCAACGGGCGCACCAGAGGCAACCCGTCGGCTTCGAACGTCACGTACGTGGTGGTGCTGTCGTCGAGCAGAGTCCTTGTGTACGTGCCGTCCGCTGCGATCACGTAGTGATAGTGATCTCCGCCGGGATCCTTGGCCTCAGCGATGATCTCCGGCGGCACCTCGGCGGTCTGTTGCGCGCCGTAGCCGTACAGATAAGCGACCAGACTGTTCCCGAGCGCGAACGGGTTGAGCGGATCGACAGGGGCGCTCGAGTTGATGTTGTACTCGTAGGCCACATCCAGCACGGGCACACCGAGATCGCTCCGCGTGGGCTCCGCCGACGTCAGCAGCAGCGGCGCGAACGGCGAATAGGTGGTCCAGAATCCACCGCCGGCCCGGTTCGTGTTGTTGTCGAGGATGACCAGATCGATGTTGTCCCGATCCTCGGGCGACAGCAGTCCCAGCGCGGTACCGGTCTGGCCGGCGCCCCATCCGGACGACAGCACGACGGTGCCGCCCTCATCGTCATCGGCGGCGCTGATCGCGTCCGCGACGCCCTGCGGCCCGAGGAAGAACGGGACGACCTGCTGCTCGCCGTAGCGAGGCGGGTTGGCGTAATCGGTGCCGTAGTACGTTGTGCCGGCGAAGATCTGCGACGTCGAGTTGGCCGGCGTGATCAGGGCTACCAGATCGACCGATGGCGCGGCCGCCGTCGTCGCACCTGTCATGAGCGCAGACGACACACTGGTGGCACCGAGCGCGGCCGCCGCCAGGCCTCCCGGGGCCAGCAGTCGCGCTACGGATGTCCGATGTCGCAATGGTTCGTGCATGCAGCGGTGCTTCGCCATCGATTCCCCTCGAAAGAAGCGTCCGCGCAAGACCTCCCCGTTCGCTCACCCGGACGTGTGAATTCAGCAAACGGTAGCGCAGGGCCGCCCGAGATCAACAGACGCGAACGGCAATCGGGAACGACGTCTGCGCGAAGTCAAACAAAGTTCCGATCGTCGGGGCGACCAGCGAGCAACTGCAGCTAATCCGAGTCCGCGTCCGCGCCTGCGGCCGCGGGTTCGGACGCCTCGGCGGTGTCCTCGGCCGGGCTCGCGTCGTCACGCGTGCCTGCGGTCTTCTTCGGCGGCGCGGGAGTCAGTCGCTTGATGGTGTTGCGGATGATCGTGCTGACCGGTCCGGTGTGCCGCGCACCGGGCGAGGTCGTGATTTCCTCGTCCTTCTCGACAGCGGCGGCCGGCTCGTCGGTCTCCTCGACTGCCGTCGTGACCTTCGGCCTGCTGTTGTTGTCGGGGTCGGCGAGGTTGCGCAGGAACGTCGCGGTCTCCCGCGGCGTGGGCAGCAGGCCGGCGGGCCGGTAGACGTCCGGATCGGCCAGCGGATCGTTGTTCGGATAGCCGTAGTTGACGATGTCGGTGAGCGGGTCCTCGACCGCGTCCGCGAACCGGTTGCCGATCGCACCGCCGTAGGTGCGCAGCGGTTGCAGCAACGGCAGACCGTCACGGCGGTAGCTGATGTAGGTGGTCTGGCCGACCTGTTTGATGACGACCGTCTCGCCCGAGTCGAGCACGACCGTCGTGTCCTCACCGCTGTCGATCGAGTCCTGGCAGACGCTGTTGCACTCGGTGTCGGTGAGCTCGAGTTCCCCGTCGGCGTCGACTGGCAGGTTCACGTCGTTCTGGTTGAGGCGGTTGTCGAAGTAGGTCGCCAGCGAATTGGCCATTGCGAACGGGTTGAGCACGTAGGCGGGGGTGTTGCCGTTGATGTCGTACTCGTAGCCGACGTCGACGACGTGGGCACCCGGGGACGTCGGGGTCGGCAACGGGTTCACCCCGATGACCGCGAACACCGGGTAGCGCGTGCCGAAGCCGCCGTTCGGGCGGGCGACGCTGTTGTCGAGGACGTAGACGGCGTCGGTGGCGACCGGGTCGTCACCGCCGGTCGCGTGGAGATAGGTGAGCAGCAGGCTGACGTTCGCGGCACCCCACCCCGAGGACATCACGACGTTGTTCTCGTCGGGATGCGCGGCGAGGGCGCCGTAAACCCCGAACGGTCCGGTGAAGAAGTTGACCGTCACCAGGTCACGTCCGTCGGCGAAGGCGCCGTTGTAGAAGTCTTCGATGCCGGCACCGGTCGGGTTGGTCGAGCTGCCCTCGGTGATCAGCGCCGACAGGTCGTACATCGTCGAGGCGACCGTCTCCGGGTGGACGACCGCGACACCGCCCGCGGCGACCACGCTCGCGACGATGGCGCTGCTGAACGCGGCGGGCAGCACGGCCCGGCGAAGTCGGCCCGCCGCCGCGCGGTCAGCGGTGCGGCGACACGGTTCGGCGCGGTGGTTCGCCATGGATTCCCCTCATGCTGTGCACCGTCCGAGAGGGCCTCCCCCGACCCGACCGGACGCTGTGAATTCAGCAAACAATAGCGCACCACCTCCGGTTCGGATAGTGGCGGACCGATCCGTCAGCGTCTGCGGCGCGACGTCAGATAGTCGCCGACGACCGCGGCGCCGAGCCCGTCGAGGTCGGGAACCACCACCCGGCCCTGCACGCGGCGGGCGACCTGGTCGATGAAGCGGGCCAGGCCGGGGTCGCTGCCCAGGCGGAAGATCGTGACCTGGGCTCCCAGCCGGGCCACCTCGTCGAAGCCACGGACGGTGTGGGCGATGGTCCTCGGGTGCGGCGGGTAATCGAAGAACACCTGTGCCCCGTCGCGCCCGCCGAAGTCCTCGAGGTGGGCGGTCGGCTCACCGTCGGTGACGACGAGGATGACCGGCTGGGCGTTCGGGTGCCTGCGCAGATGCCGGGTGGCCAGGGCCAGCGCGTGGTGCAGGTTGGTGCCCTGTTCGTAGACACCCTCCAGCCCGGTCAGTTCGGCGGCGGTCACCGTCCTGGCGTAGCGGCCGAAGGCGACGATCTGCAGCGCGTCGGACCGGAACCGGGTGCTCACCAGATGGCTGAGCGCCAGCGCGGTCCGCTTCATCGGCAGCCACCGGTTCTCCATCACCATCGAGAACGAGGTGTCCACCAGCAGCGCGACGGCGGCCTGCGTCCTGGTCTCGGTCTCGGAGATCTCGACGTCGTCGACGGTGATTCTCAGCGGGATCTCACGCTCACCGGTACCGGACTGGCGCAGGACGGCGTTGGTCAGCGTGCGCGTGACGTTCCACGGTTCGGTGTCTCCGAACTGCCACGGCCGGGTGGCGCCGGTCAGCTCCCCGGCCGCGCCTGCGCGCCGGGTGTCGCGTTCCCCGTGTCGGCCCGAGAGTTGTTGCGCCACATCGCGCAACGCGGCCTGTCCGAGCTGGCGCATCGCCTTCGGCGACAGCCGCCACTTCCCGTCGGACCCGCGGTCCAGGAAACCCTGGTTCATCAGCGCGCGTTCCAGCTCGGCCAGCGTCCTGGCGTCGACGGCGGCCTGGTCGCCCAGTTGGCGGGCCAGCGCGTCGAGGTCGACGTCGTCCATCGATGCGCCCGCGTAACTCTGCGACAGCTGCTCGGCGAGCTGTTCGAGCTCACCGATGTCGGCCAGCGCCTGCGCCCCCTCCCCCATGCCCAGCGGGTTGTCGCCGGAGAACTCCGACGATCCCGTCCAGTCCTCGCCGGGGCGCGCGGCCTGCAGGTGCGAGTCGAGGCGGTTGAGGGCGTTCATCAGCGACGGCGAACCGAACGCCTGCTGCGCCAGCGCGTCCAATTCAGCGCGCTGATCGGCGCTCAGGCTGTTGCGGAACCGCTGCGCCGCCGCGGCGCGCTGGGCCAGCGAGTCGAGGAGTTCGTCGACGTTGCGCGGGTTCTCGGGGAAGAACTCGCCGTGCTTGGCCATGAAGTCTTGGAAATCCTGCTGGGTGTCCTCGCCCCTGGCGTTCTTGTCCAGCAGGTCGTTGAGGTCGTCGAGCATGTCGTTGACGCGCTGACGGTCCTCGTCGGTGGCGTTCTCCAGCGCCTCCTTCATGCCGGCGAAGCGCTGGTCGAGCATCTCGCGGCCGAGCAGATCCTTGATCTGGTCGTACTTCTCGCGCGCTTCGGGGCTGCGCCACTGGTAGTCCGACAGTTCCTGCACGGCCTTGGCCGGGGACGGTGACAGCGACTCGATCTGCATCTCGGAGAAGCGGGCGTCGTCGTCGAGCGCGCGGGCGAGTTCCTTGCGTTCGGCGAGCACGGCCTCGTCGAGCAGCTTCTTGATCTCCTGCAGGGTGCCGTCGAGGTTGCTGCGCTGCAACAGTTCCCGGCGGCGGCGGTTGGCCTCGGCGGCGAGCCGGTCGGCGCCACGCATGTTCTTGGTGCCGCGTCGCAGCAGCTCCGACAAAGCGCGTCGGGGCGAGCTGCCCTCCATCACGTCCTCGCCGATCTGCTCGAGCGCCTCACGCAGATCGACCGGCGGGGCCAGCGGATCCGGCCCGCCGGTGTAGCGGGAGTACTTCGACGACCGGCCGTGCCCGGCCGCTCTAGGTGACATGGCCGCACTCCTCAACGCGGCTCGTCCCTCGCCGCTTGATCGTCGTGCGGCTAGGTGACATGGCCACACTCCTCAACGCGGCTCGTCCCTCGCCGCTTGATCGTCGTGCGGCTAGGTGACATGGCCGCACTCCTCAACGCAGCTCGTCCCTCGCCGCTTGATCGTCGTGCGGCTAGCCATAGACGGTTTCGCCTTCGCCGGAGACCTTGTCGATCCGCTTGGCCAGGTACAGCGCCTCCAGCGCCAGCTCGACGGCGGCTGCCCGTTCACCGTCGGTCTGTGCGCCCAGCCGGGTGGCGATCGCATCGATCACCGGCAGGTCCGGCAGCGCGGCCAGCACGTCCTTGGCCGAGACCCGCTCGCCGGTCGTCACCGCGGAGCCCTCCTCGACCGCGGAGACCAGCGGACCGACGTCGAGGCCACCGAGCAGCCGCTGCGCGGTGTCCGCGGTGGCGCGGCGCAGCAGGTGCTCGAGCACCGCCTGTTCGCGGCCTTCCTCACCGGATTCGAATTCGAGCTTGCCGCGTAGGACGTCGACGACGGTGCCGAGGTCGACGACGCGGGCCACCGGCTCCTGTTCGCCGAGGATCGTCGACCGGTGGCGGGCGGCCGCGGCGACGGTCTCGGCCGCCGCGATCGCGAACCGTGCGGAGACACCCGAGCGCTGGTCGATCGAATGCGATTCGCGCAGGTTGCGGGCGAAGCGGGCGAGGATCTGCAGCAGGTGGTCGGGCACCGCCGCCGCCAGCTGCGCCTCCTGGGTGATGACGCCGACCTCGGCGTCGAGTTCCAGCGGGTAGTGGGTGCGGATCTCGGCGCCGAAGCGGTCCTTGAGCGGGGTGATGATGCGGCCGCGGTTGGTGTAGTCCTCCGGGTTCGCGCTCGCGACGACGAGGACGTCGAGCGGCAGCCGCAGCGTGTAGCCGCGCACCTGGATGTCGCGCTCCTCCATCACGTTGAGCATCGACACCTGGATGCGCTCGGCGAGGTCGGGCAGTTCGTTGACCGCGACGATGCCGCGGTGGGCGCGCGGGATCAGGCCGTAGGCGATGGTCTCCGGATCGCCGAGGCTGCGGCCCTCGGCCACCTTGATGGGGTCGATGTCGCCGACGAGGTCGGCCACGCTGGTGTCCGGGGTGGCGAGTTTCTCGGTGTAGCGCTCGCTGCGGTGGCGCCACGCCACCTTCAGGTCGTCACCGGAATCGGCGGCCCGGCGGATCGACTCCGGGGTGATCGGGGTGTACGGATGCTCGCCCAGCTCGGAACCCTCGATGACGGGCGTCCACTCGTCGAGCAGTCCGGTCAGCGCGCGCAGCAGCCGGGTCTTGCCCTGGCCGCGCTCACCGAGGAGCACGATGTCGTGGCCGGCGATCAGCGCCCGTTCGAGTTGCGGGATCACCGTGTCCTCGAAACCCAGGATGCCGGGCCACAGGTCGCGCCCTTCGGCGAGCCCGGCCAGCAGGTTCTCCTGGATTTCCTGTTTGACGCCCCGCTCGCGGTGGCCGGAGGCGCGCAGCTCGCCGACGGTCCGCGGCAGATCATGAGGTTGGGTCACCACTCCACGCTACGACGGTGCGGCGTGTGCGGCACCGCTTCCCCCGTGAGCGAACAATGACGCCGGTAGTCTGCGGCCATGCCGTTGGAAACCGGTCAGGTCTTCGCGGGTTACACCATCGTGCGATTGGTGGGCACCGGCGGCATGGGCGAGGTGTATCTGGCGCAGCATCCGCGGCTGCCCCGACAGGATGCGCTCAAGGTGCTGCCCGCCTCGTTCTCCGCCGACGACGAGTACCGGCACCGCTTCAGCCGCGAAGCCGATCTGGCCGCCGCGCTGTGGCATCCGCACATCGTCGGGGTGCACGACCGCGGCGAGTACGACGGCCGGCTGTGGATCTCGATGGACTTCGTCGACGGCCACGACGCCGCCCGGCTGCTCGTCGACCGGTATCCGAACGGGATGCCCGCCGCCGACGTCATCGAGATCGTCACCGCCGTCGCCGACGCCCTGGACTACGCCCATCAGCGCCAACTGCTGCACCGCGACGTCAAACCGGCCAACATCCTCATCACCGGTCCGGACCGGGCCCGGCGGCGAATTCTGCTGGCCGACTTCGGTATCGCCCGTCACGCCGAGGACAACACCGGTCTGACGTCGTCGAACATCGCGGTCGGTTCGATGAGCTACAGCGCGCCCGAACAGCTGATGGGCCACGCGATCGACGGCCGGTCCGACCAGTATTCGCTCGCCGCGACGGCCTACCGGTTGTTCACGGGCAGTCCGCCGTTCCCGCACAGCAACCCCGCGGTGATCATCAGCCACCACCTCAACACCCCGCCCCCTCGGCTCGGGGACACGCGCCCGGAGTTGCGGGCGTTCGACGCCGCGATGACGCGCGCCCTGGCCAAGGACCCCGCCGCGCGGTTCCCCACCTGCCACGAGTTCGCCGCCGCGCTGGCCGAGGCGGCCAACGCCCCGACCCATGCCCCGGCCACCCCGCGGTCGCCGGTCGGCCCACCGCCGGGGGTGTCGTATCCGGGTCCGCCGATCACCGCACCGCCGCCGCAGGCGCAGGCGGGCGGCCAGGGCCCGCCGCCGGTGCTGGTCTCACCGTGGATGCCGAGCGGCGCCACGCATCCGGGCGCGCCGCACGGCCCGGCGCCCGGCCGGCCGCCGCGGCGCCGCCGCAGAGGGCTCGTCGTCGCCGGCGCCCTCCTCGGCGTGATCCTGCTCGTCGCGGGCGTCGTCACCGCCGTCGCGTTGGGCGGCTCCGACGACGCCGGCGGACCCGCCCCGACGACGACCACCTCGACGTCGGCGCGGGGTCCGGCCGGTGTCAGCAGACCGACGGCGACGTCGGCCCGTCCCGACCGCTCGGCCTACACGATCGCCGACTACATCCGCGACAACCGCATCGTCGAGGTGCCCATCCGCCGCGAGACGCCCGACGCGCCGGTCGTCACGGTGCCGATCCCGCCCGGCTGGTCCGACGCCGGCCCACGCGCCCCGTCGTGGGCGTACTCGGCGATGGTGTTCGACGGCCTGCCCGACAACGTCGATCCGCCGACGGTGATCTCGCTGATGTCGAAGCTGTCCGGCAACGTCGACCCGGCGCGCATCCTCCAGTACGCGCCGAACGAACTGTCGACGCTGCCCGCCGCCCATACCGGCGCACCCCGCCCCGGCCGCCTCGCCGGGTTCGACTCGGTGCAGGTCGACGGCTCCTACGAGCGCGACGGGAGACGCCGCTCGACCTGGCAGAAGACCGTCGTCATCCCGGTCCCGGACGCGCTGTTCGTGCTGCAGATCAACGGCGACGCGCCCGCGACGGGCACGCAACTGATCACCGACGCGGGCGTCGTGATCGACCAGCAGACCGTGATCGCACCCTGAACGCCGGTCCCGGTGGTTGCGCAGGGGCCGTCGCGGTACCAAGCTGAGTTTGCCGATGTCATCGACGGGTGAAGGCCTGCCGTCACCACAAGGGGGTTCATGACCAGCGCAGTGCGCGAATGGTGGCGCCAGCCCGACCACTACTACTGGCTCACCGCTTTCCTGGCGGCTCGAGGCGCGCAACAGGGTATCTGCCGGGTGGTTGCGGGTTCGCTCGTCGGCTTCGCGCTCGTCCTGCTGGTTTCGCTGGGCAGCCCGGCGGGACCGTCGGGGATGGCCGGACGAATCGGAACGGTCGTCATCGCGGTGGCGCTGACCGCCATGGCGATCGGCTGGTGGCGGGAAGGGTGGCCGACCCAGCGCCAGTCGGCGGGCTTCGTGATCGCCGCGGCGCTGTGCATCAGCGCGTCGTGTCTGGTCCAGGCCGATCCGTTCAACGGCATGTTCGGCGGGGCGACGTTCGCGGTGCTGGCCGGGTACATCGCGTTCTTCCACACCCCGCGAATGATGGCGTTCAACTTCCTGCTCGCGCTGCTCACCGGGGCCGTGCTGGCGGTGCGGGTCGCGGTGGACGGCGATCCGGCGCTGGCGGTCTCGACGCTGATCTTCCTCACGGTGATCAACGTGGCGACGCCGTCGACGTGCCACGCGCTGGTGCACCTGCTGGGCATCGACGTGCTCAACGCCGACATCGATCCGCTGACCGGTCTGTACAACCGCGACGCGTTCGACCGCGCGGCGGCGGCCTACATCAGCTCCCGCAACCGTGACGACGACCGGTTCTTCGTGCTCGTCGTCGTGGACCTCGACAACTTCGCGCTGCTGACGCAGGCCAAGGGCAGGCAGGCCGGGGAGCGGGCCCGCGTCGCCGCGGCGCAGACGCTGCGCGAGGTCACCCGCCAGAACGCGGTCATCGCCCACCTGCCGGACACCGAGTTCCTCATCGCCGACAGCTTTCCGACGACCGACAGTTCACCGCTGGTCGAACGGGTGCGCAGCGCGATCCGGACCACGCCGCCGCGGACGTCGGCGAGCATCGGCGTGGTCAGCACCCCGATGCAGGCCCTCGCCGAACGACCGCCGGAGCAGATCCTCGCCGAGCTGCTCGAGTTGGCGCGGTCGGCGGTCGTCGTCGCGCGGCGCGCCGGCGGCAATCAGGCGCACCACATCAACTGCCCGCCGCTGCGGGCACTCGAGGACGACGAACCCCCGCTGTAGACGCCCGCGGTCAGTGGGCGAAGTGCCGGGCGCCGGTCAGGTAGAGCGTGATACCCGCCTTGGCGGCGGCCTCGGTGACGACGTCGTCGCGCATCGACCCGCCGGGATGCACGATGGCCTTCACGCCCGCATCGCTGAGCGTCTCCAGGCCGTCGGGGAACGGGAAGAACGCGTCCGAGGCCGCGACCGCACCACGCACCCGGTCGCCGGCGCGCTGTACCGCCAGCCGCGCCGCGTCGACGCGGTTGACCTGCCCCATGCCGACGCCGACGGTGGCGCCGTCGGCGGCCACCACGATCGCGTTGGACTTCACCGCACGGCAGGTCCGCCAGGCGAACGCGAGGTCGGCGAGCGTGGCCGGGTCGGCCGGTTCGCCGGTCGCCAGCGTCCAGTTCGCGGGATTGTCGCCCGCGGCGTCGAGCGCATCGCGCTGCTGCAGCAGCAGCCCGCCGCTGATCTGGCGCAGTTCGGTGCCGGTCGTCGGCGGTTCGGACGCGACCAGGATGCGGATGTTCTTCTTGCGGGCGAGGACCTCCACCGCACCGGGCTCGTAGGCCGGGGCCACGATCACCTCGGTGAAGATGTCGGCGACGGTCTCAGCCATCTCGACGCTGACGGTGGTGTTGGTGGCGATCACTCCGCCGAACGCGGACAGCGGATCGCACTCGTGGGCCTTGCGGTGCGCATCGGCGACGGACACCGACGAGATCGCGATACCGCACGGGTTGGCGTGCTTGATGATCGCGACGCAGATGTCGGAGTGGTCGAACGCCGCCCGCCATGCCGCGTCGGCGTCGGTGTAGTTGTTGTAGGACATCTCCTTGCCGTGCAACTGCTCGGCCTGGGCCAGACCCGGCCACGCGGTGGCGTCGCGGTACAGCGCCGCCTGCTGATGCGGGTTCTCGCCGTACCGCAGCACCGCGGCGCGCCGCCAGGTGCCGCCCACCCATGCGGGCAGCTTCTGGGCGGGCTCCTCGGGCGCCAGGGTCGAACCCATCCACGTCGCGACGGCCACGTCGTATTCGGCGGTGTGCCGGAAGGCCAACGACGCCAAAATCTTTCGTTCGGCCAGTGTGAAGCCGCCGGCCCGCACGGCGGCCAGCACCCCGTCGTAGCCGTTGGGTTCGACGACCACGGCCACGCTCGGGTGGTTCTTCGCCGCCGCCCGCACCATCGACGGACCGCCGATGTCGATCTGCTCCACGCACTCGTCCTGCGACGCGCCGGATTCCACGGTCTCGCTGAACGGATAGAGGTTGACCACGACGAGGTCGAACGCCTCGACGCCGAGTTCCTCCAGCGCCGCAACGTGTTCGGGCTTGCGCAGGTCGGCCAGCAGTCCGGCGTGCACCTTCGGGTGCAGGGTCTTGACGCGGCCGTCGAGCACCTCGGGGAAGCCGGTCACGTCCTCCACCGGGGTGACGGGCACACCGGCGCCGGCGATGGTCTTGGCGGTCGACCCGGTGGACACGATCGCGACGCCGGCCTCGTGCAGGCCGCGGGCCAGGTCGGTCAGGCCGGTCTTGTCGTAGACGCTGATCAGGGCGCGCCGGATCGGCTTGCGCGTCGTGGAGTTCGCCTCGTCCATGCTCATCCCAGGGTCGCCTTTCGTCCGGTCCAGGTCACGCCGCGCTGTGCCATCGCGGCCAGGACATCCACCAGCAGTCGCCGTTCGACCACCTTGATTCGTTCGTGCAGGGTCGCCTCGTCATCGCCGTCGTACACGGTGACGGCCTCCTGCGCCAGGATCGGGCCGGTGTCCATTCCCGCGTCGACCAGGTGCACGGTGCAGCCGGTGACCCGCACGCCGTACGCCAGCGAGTCGGGCACGGCGTGTGCGCCGGGGAACGCCGGCAGCAGGGCGGGGTGGGTGTTGACGACGCGGCCGAGGAAGCGCGAAAGGAATGCGGGTCCGAGGATCTTCATGAAGCCCGCCGACACCACCAGATCGGGCTGGTGTTCGGCGGTGGCCGCGGTGATCGCGGCGTCCCAGGCGGCGCGGTCGGGATACTCCCCCAGCCGGACGGTGTAGGTCGGCACCGCGGCGGCGGCGGCGATGTCGAGTGCGGCGCAGTCGCGGTCGGTGCCGACGGCCACCACGCGCGCCGGGTAGTCGCCGACGGCGGATTCGAGCAACGAGGCGAGCAGCGATCCGGTGCCCGAGGCGAGCACCACCAACCGTGCAGGTGCGCTCGGAGGCACACGTAGCGGTTGCTGCACGCGCAGCAGCCTAGTCGGCTGAGCGGCGCGGTTCGTCGTCGGTAGGGCTACGGCCGGTGGGGGCGCGGCCCGTTACGCCGTTCCCCGTCACGTCCTCGTCGACGATGAAGTGCTCCTCGGGGTCCTGCGCCACCTCGGGCGCCGCCGGTTCCGGTGCCTCCGCCGGGGGCGGCGGCTCGTCCGGAAGGGTGTCGAGGACCGGCCCGGTGTCGGCGTCGTCCGCCTCGGGCGCCGGATCTGGCTCGGCGTCCGGTTCGGGCTCGAGGTCCGGTTCAGGTCCGACCGCCCGCACCCGGCGCGGACGGCGGACGATTCCGCCGGACATGGCCACGGTCAGCCCGCCGATCACGGTGAACCACAGGAACACACCGGGACCGAACGTCGTCTGGTCCACCCCGACCTCGCCGAAGTTGCCCAGCCGACCGCCGCCGGCGACCCCGAGCAGCGCCATGGTCAGCGCTGCGAGGGCGGAGGCGACGACCAGCTTCGCCGCCGCGACGTGGAGGGGTGCGGGTCTGCGGGCGACCTGCTGACCGACCGCGACCGCGGACGCGGCCGCGATGATCAGCAGCGCCACCCACACCGGCCCGAGCGGCGGGGTGGGCACCGCCGCGAGGATGGGAAGTGCGGGCACGTCGCCGCCGAGCACGGTGAACGAACTGAACGTCGCCAGCCCGATGTGCGCGCTGGAGCCGACGGCCACCGCCGCGGCGCCGACCACGACGTTGGGCAGGTAGAGCAGCGAGAGCACGGTGAGGCTGAACTGGCCGAACACCGAGTCGGTGATCGCGAACAGCTCGTGCATCGTCGACCAGTGCACCACCAGCGATCCGGCGGTGACGACGCCGCACAGACCGGCCAGCGCCAGGACGCCGGCCGCCGCGGCGCGGACCGCCTCGGGCAACCAGTTCGGCAGCGGCGTGGTGCGCACCGTGCGCCGTCCGATCCGGGACGACACCCCGATCGCGGCGCCGATCAGGTGCACCACCAACACCCCGCCGAAGGCGCGCAGCGCCGACGGGGTCTGCAACTCGGTGAGCACCGACGCCGCGTCGTGGATGACGGCCAGTGCGATCGCGGCGATCAGCAGCGGGCCACCCAGCGCCGAGGCGATCACCCAGCGGGTGACGAACCACGAGCTGTTCGGTGACGTGGCCGCCGACGTGGTGCGGGCGGTGCCCCACACCATCATCAGCACGGGCAGCAGCGGCATCGCGCCGAGTTCGCGGCCTCCGATCGAGACCGGTACCTGGTGCACGCCCAGCCACATGCTGGCGATGGCGCCGAAGGCGCCCGTCATATCGCTGTTCGCGATGAGCAGCTGAAGCAGCGTCACCGCGGCGATGACGACGAGCGCCACGACGGACGGCCCGAAGGCGACCCGCAACAGTTCGCGGGCCTGGCGGGCGCCGACCGGCCGGTTGTCCACTAACGGGGCCCCTCGCGCAGGCTGGCGTGCGCGGTGGTCACGCACGCGCGGTCAGATTACGAGGGGTTCGGGCCGGACTGCTGCTGCGAGGACTGCGGTTGCTGGCCCTGGCCGGAACCGCCGCCCTGCTGCTGCGGTTGGCCGTAGGTCGGGAAACCGGTGGGAGGGGTCGGCGGGCCGCTCTGCTGGCCGGGGGCCGAGAAGCCACCGGTCGACGGGCCGCCGGCACCGGGGTAGCCGCCGCCGTACTGCGAGGGGTAGCCCGGACGCTGCTGCTGCGGCGCCTGCTGGTGGGAACCGGTGTGGTGCTGCTGCGGCTGGTGCTGCCCGGAGTGCTGCTGGCCGCCGTGGGTCTGGCCGTAGTAGGGGCCGGGGCCGCCGTACTGGCCGTACTGCTGCTGCTGGTCGTACTTGGGCCGCGGCGTGGGCGGGGTGAGGACACCGGTGTCGAAGAGCAGCGCGGCGACGGCTGATCCGGCCTGCAGCAGCGACAGCACGATCAGCGCGTAGAGCGCCCAGCCGATCGAGGCTTCCGACGGCTTGTTGATCAGTTCGGCGATCACCAGCAGCAACGCCAGCACGGACAGCACCGCCGCGATCGCGACGTAGGTGCGGCCCTTGGACAGCAGGGTGACCCCGGCCAGCAGGCCGGCGGCGAGCGCCGCGACGACCGCGAGCCCGATGCCCAGCGTCGAACCGCTGACGGTGCCGCCCTGGCCGAGGAAGTCCGAGGCGTTGACCTCGAAGATCGGCCCGAAGTTGCAGAGGTAGACGAGCAGGCCGAGGGCCGCGACCACCATCAGCAGGTAGGCGGGCAGCTTGTTGGGGCTTTCGCCGGCGGCGGGCTGCTCGGGGAGCTTGCCGAAGTGCTGGGTCGGTGCCGAGAACTGGGTGGTGGGCTGGTTGGCCGGTGGATATCCGGGGCTACCGGGTGAGTAGGTCATGACCTCTCCTGTGCTGATCGGGCGTCTGACGTGGGCAACGCGTGCGCATGAACACGGACCACCTGAGCAATTCGCTATCCCACGCTAGCGCACCGACGGTCACGCCCGGTGCACGACGGGTGCCTAATCCCCGAGCGGCGCCACCTCACACGCTCGTGAGCACCGGGGCGTCCTCGTCCGCCGATTCCGCCGCCTCGATCTCCCGCACCAGTGGCAGCACCCTGGCACCGAAGTACTCGATCTCCTCCTGGAAGTGCAGGAACCCGCCGAGGATCAGGTCGACACCGCGTTTGCGGTATGCCGCAATGCGTTCCGCGATCTGCTCGGGTGTGCCGATCAGCTGGGTGCGGAAGCCGTCGTTGTACTGGACCAGGTCCTCGAACGTCGAATCCGCCCACATTCCCTTCTTGTCGTGCGTCGCGTTGCCGGCCTGCTGTACGGCGTCGCGGAACCCTTCGACCGCAGGCTTGTTCGCCTTCTCAATGATCTCGCGGAGAGTCTCCTTCGCTTCTTTCTCCGTGTCGCGGGCGATGATGAAACCGTTCAGGCCGAACCGCACTTCGCGGCCGGCTTCGCGGGCGTGGTCGCGCACCTCGACGACCTGCTCGGTGACGCCGTCGAAGTCCTTGCCGTTGGAGAAGTACCAGTCGGCGTAGTGCCCGCCGTTGCGCCGTGCGGCCGTCGAGTTGCCGCCCTGAAAGATCTCCGGGTTCGGCCGATGCGGGGTGTTGACCGGTTTGGGTTTGAGCGTGAAGTCGTGGATGCGGTAGAAGTCGCCGCGGAAGTCCACGTCGTCCTCGGTCCAGATCTTGCGCAGCACCTGCAGGAATTCGGCGCTGCGCCGGTAGCGCTCGTCGTGTTCGAGCCACGGCTCGCCGAGGTGGGTGAACTCGTCCTTGAACCAGCCGGAGACGACGTTGACGGCGAACCGTCCGCCGGACAGTTGATCGGCGGTGGCGCCGAGCTTGGCCAGCACGCCGGGCTGCCACAGGCCGGGGTGCACGGCGGCGATGACCTTGAGCCGTTCGGTGGCCAGCAGCAGCGCGAGGCTGAAGCTCGTCGACTCGTGCTGGTACTCGGCGCCGTAGCTGGCCTCGTATCGCACCTGGCTCAGCGCGTATTCGAAGCCGTTGTTCTCCGCGGTCTGCGCCAGCTTCTTGTTGTATTCGTAGTTCCAGTCGGTGCGCTGCTCGATGTCGCTGGTGACCAGGCCGCCGCTGACGTTGGGCACCCAGTAGGCGAACTTGACGTGGTCGGCGATGCGTTCGGTGCTCATGGCTCCATGGCAGCAATCGCCACGTTCGCCGTCACGACTATGGATCGCCGCGATCCGAACCGACGGTCCAGTGCTTGCCCTTCTTACTAGAACACGTTCTAATTCGAACATGGACTTCGGGCTCGTACTCTTCACCAGCGATCGCGGCATCACCCCGGCCACGGCTGCCAAGCTGGCCGACGATCACGGCTTCCGCACTTTCTACGTGCCCGAGCACACGCACATCCCGATCAAGCGGGAGGCGGCGCACCCGACGACGGGCGACGAGACGCTGCCCGACGACCGCTACATGCGCACCCTGGACCCCTGGGTCTCGCTGGGGACGGCGTGCGCGGTGACGTCACGAGTGCGGCTGTCGACGGCGGTCGCGCTGCCGGTCGAACACGATCCGATCACGCTGGCGAAGTCGATCGCCACGCTCGACCACCTGTCAGGTGGACGCGTCAGCCTGGGTGTCGGATTCGGCTGGAACACCGACGAACTCGCCGACCACAACGTTCCACCCGGACGGCGCCGCACGATGCTGCGGGAGTACCTCGAGGCGATGCGGGCGCTGTGGACGCAGGAGGAGGCGTCGTATGCGGGCGAGTTCGTAAACTTCGGGCCGAGCTGGGCGTGGCCGAAGCCGGTGCAGTCACACATCCCCGTGCTGGTCGGCGCGGCCGGTACGGAGAAGAACTTCAAGTGGATCGCGAAGTCCGCCGACGGCTGGATCACCACTCCGCGCGACTTCGACATCGACGCCCCGGTGAAGCTGCTGCAGGACACGTGGGCGGCGGCCGGGCGCGACGGCGCGCCGCAGATCGTGGCGCTCGACTTCAAACCCGATCCGGACAAGCTGGCGCGCTGGCGTGAACTCGGCGTGACCGAGGTGCTGTTCGGGCTCCCCGACAAGGGTGAGGCCGAGGTCGCGGCGTACGTCGAGCGGTTGGCCGGAAAGCTCTCCGCACTCGTCTGACCGCGTTCACGCCCGCGTGGCGCGGTTCTTGTCCCCGTCGGCCGTGACGTCGACGACCGCTCCCAGCGGATCGCTGTCAGTCATCAGCGCCACCAGGTCGTCGTCCTCGGTGATCGCCATGAACCGGCTGCCGTCGGATTCGAGCCGGCCGATGATGATGCCCGTGCGCACCGGCCAGTCGTAGCGGACCGAGTACGTCTCGATGGTGCCGCGGCCGTTCACGTGCCGGGTGACCGGCACCTTCGGCAGCGCGGCGATGTCGTCCTGCAGCGCCTTGCTGCGGTCGGCCACCCAGTCCGCGGGTTCGGTGGAGTACACCCCGACCGAATACTTGCTCATCACACCGCCGTTGGCGCCGACGAGGCCGAATGTGCCCGGCTTGTCCCGCATCTCGGCGACCGTCTCGGCGATGCCGTGCAGCGAGTAGCTGTTGCCCGGGCCGCCGAAGTACGGCAGCCCGCCGGTGAGCGTCAGGCCGCGGGGATCGTCCGGGGCCAGGCCGAACGCGTCGCACACCGCGAACACGGGGAACGGGAAGCAGCTGTACAGGTCGAAGGTGGCCACCTGGTCGATACCGATGCCTGCGACCCGAAGCGCCTCTGCCACAGCCTGTTCCGCCGAGACGCTGACGCTCAGATCCGCGCGGTCGAGCAGATCCTGCTCGGTCTGGTCCGCGTGCCCGCGCAGATACACCCATTTCTCTTCGGGCACACCGAGTTTGCGGGCGGCCGCCACCGACATCACCAGCGCGGCGGCGCCCTGGTTCACGGTGTCGCGGGCCACCATCAGCCGCGGGTAGGGATCGCAGATCATCCGGTTGTCGTCGGTGACCGTCATCAGCTCCTCGACCGACCGCTGCACCGGTGAGGACGAGAACGGGTTCTTCGCCGCGATCTCGGTGAACGGTGCGAAGAGTTCGGCCATCTCGCGGCGGTACCCCTCGACGCCGAGGCCCGTGCGGGCGCGTCGGGCGTTGTCCAGCAGTCCGTACTGGACGGGTGCGCCGGTGAGGCCGTGCGCGACGGTGTAGTCGCTCATGTACTGCTCGAAGCCGTAGCCCCGGTCCTCGAGCTGGCCGCCGACGCGTTCGGTGAAGTCCGGCTTGTCGTCGCGCTTCGCGAAGTACTTGGTCGTGGAGCCGGGCTCGGATCCGACGACCAGCACCACCTCGACGTCGCCGGCGGCGATCGCCGTGGCGAACTCGGTGACGAGCTTCTGGGGGCCGTTGCCGCCGATCGGTTCGAGCACCGCACGCGCCGGGTCGGCGCCGACGCGCTGCGCCACCGACCGCAGGTAGTTGTCCGAGGCGCCGAGCGGCGGATCGGCGAAGGGCGTGCAGATCTCGAACTGGCGCAGCCCGGCGAACACCTCGATGGCCCCGGCCACGGCGCCCGCGTCGGCACCGGTGTCGGCCAGCGCGGCCCTGACCGCCTCGGTCGCGAGGTCGACCGCCGACATGCCGCGGTATCCGGAGTCGTCGACGCGTTCGGTGAACTGACCGACGCCGACGATGACCGGGGTGCGGGGATCGACCATGACAAACCTCCTGGCAGGTGTTAATTCGTCAGGCTAATGGATGGGCCGGACCGTCCCACCGACCCCTTGACCGCGCTGTCACTTGGTGACACATTGGTGCTGTCACTAAGTGACAGCTACGGGAGGTGAGTGAGATCCGCGAGAAGCAGTCGCAGGCGCGTCTCGAGGTCTCCCGGCACGCCTGCAGGTTGTTCTGGGAGCGTGGGGTGGCCGGGACGAGCGGGGACGACATCGCCGCGGCCGCAGGGCTTTCCACGCGCACGATCTGGCGGTACTTCCGCTCGAAGGAGAGCTGCGTCGAACCCCTGCTCGCCCGGTCGGCCGACCGGTTCGTGGCCTCGCTGCACCGGTGGCCGCACCGCCTGTCGCTCGCCGACCACCTTGCGGCGGACATCGTCACCCATGTGCTCACCCCGCAGGAGGTCGCGGACGAGATCAGCGCGATGCGCATCGCCACCATGACCTCGTCGGAACCCGCGCTGCGCACCGCCTACCTGATGGTCCACGACCGGATGGAACGGGGCTTCATCCCCGTGGTCGCCGACCGCCTGAACATGAAGGGGACCGACCTGACCGTCCGCCTGTGCGCGGCCGCGGTCACCGGGGCGTTCCGCGTCGTCGACGAGGACGTCAGCCGAGCGGTGATCGTCGACGGCGTGACCGTCACCCAGCAGGACACCCTCGCGCTGATCGACCGCGCGATCCGCGAAGCCACCAACGGCCGCCTCGGCGGGCCCGTCGCGCCCTGACAGCCCGACACCACGGCCGAGCCTGCGACGCAGGCCCGCGGTACCCGCTTGCCCCAACCGGAAGGACACCATGGCACTGCCCGAGTTGATCCCGGTCGACGACCTCTTCAGCCCACCCGTCCGCGCGGCCGCGACGATCTCGCCGGACGGGACCAGGATCGCCTACCTCGCACCGTGGAAGAACCGTCTCAACGTCTGGGTCGAACACCTCGACGACGGCTCCGAGGCGCGCTGCCTGACCGCCGACGAAACCCGCAGCGTATACCTCTATCAGTGGTCCCACGATTCACGGTGGCTGCTCTACCTGCAGGACAACGGCGGTGACGAGAACTGGCACGTCTACCGTGTCGATCCCGACGATCCGGACGCCGGCGCCGTGGATCTCACTCCTTTCCCGGAGGTGCGAGCGAGTTTCGAGTTGCTCAAGAAGCGCCCCGGCAAGGCCCTCGTCCAGCTCAACCGCCGCACTCCCGAACTGCTCGACGCGTACGAACTCGACATCGCGACAGGCGAACTCACCCTCGTCGCGGAGAACCCCGGCACCGTCGTCCACTGGATCAGCGGTCCCAGCGGTGACCTGTTCACCAACACGCTGACCGCCGACGGCGACATCGACATCTCCCAATGGGACACGGCGACAGCGACATTGCGCACGATCGTGACCTATGACGGCACCGACTACCCACTCGGCATCTACCCGGTCGCGGTCACCCCCGACGGCACCGGACTGTGGCTCGGCTCCAACAGGGACAGCGACCGGACCCGTCTGGTGCGGGTCGACGTCGCCACCGGTGAGGAATTCGAGGTCGACAGCCACCCGCGATTCGACCTCGCCATCTCACCGGTACTGCCGTCGCCGCTCATCATCAGTGACCGGACCGGCGAATTGATCGGGGCCCGCTACTACGGGGACCGCCAGGTGATCCACCCGCTGGACCCGGATTTCGCTGCGGTGCTGCAGCATCTGGCGACGTTGTCGGACGGCGACGTCGGGTCGGTGTCCTCCGACGGCACCGGGCGGCGATGGGTGGTCAGCGTCACCGACGACCGGGATCCCGGGGTCACCTACCTGTACGACCACGCGACGGGTGAGAGCCGACTGTTGTTCCGGCCCTACCCGCATCTCGACCCCGACGCGCTCGCCCCCATGACGCCGGTGACCGTCACCGCACGCGACGGGCTGGATCTCCACGGGTACCTGACGCTGCCAGTCGGCGTGGAACCGGTCGCGCTGCCGATGGTCCTGCTGGTCCACGGCGGCCCCTGGGCACGCGACTGCTGGTACTACCAGCCCGAGGTGCAACTGCTGGCCAACCGCGGATATGCGGTGCTGCAGATCAACTTTCGCGGGTCCACGGGCTACGGTAAGGCCTTCACCAAAGCCGCCATCGGCGAGTTCGCCGGCAAGATGCACGACGACCTCATCGACGCCGTCGAGTGGGCGATCGGGCAGGGCTACGCCGACCGCGACCGGGTCGGCATCTTCGGCGGCTCGTACGGCGGCTACGCCGCGCTGGTGGGTGTCACGTTCACCCCCGACGTGTTCGCCGCGGCCATCGACTACGTCGGCATCTCCAGCCTGGCGAACTTCATGCGGACCCTGCCGAACGTGGCCCGGCCGTTCCTGGCCAACAACTGGCACCTGTTCGTCGGCGACCCGTCGGACCCGGCGCAGGAAGCCGACATGCTGACCCGCTCCCCCATCACGCGCGTCGAGGCGATCCGGACCCCGCTGCTGGTCGTGCAGGGCGCCAACGACTCTCGCGTGGTGAAGGCCGAATCCGACAACCTCGTGGAGGCGCTGCGCCGCCGCGGCGTCGAGGTCGAGTACCTGGTCAAGGACGACGAGGGCCACGGATTCCTCAACCCGGACAACCAGATCGAAATGTACCGCGCGGTCGAACGCTTCCTCGCCGAGCATCTCGGGGGGCGCATCTAGCTGCCGAGCAGACGCAGAATCGCCCATTTCCGGCGGGAAATGGGCGATTCTGTGTCTGCTCGCGGTGAGGCGCTGAGGAATCCTCGGCGTGCTACTGGTTCTGCAGGATCTCCCGGGCCAGGGCCGCGGTCTCCGACGGCGTCTTGCCGACCTTCACGCCGGCTGCCTCGAGCGCTTCCTTCTTCGCCGAGGCGGTGCCCGACGAACCGGACACGATGGCGCCGGCGTGGCCCATCGTCTTGCCCTCCGGCGCGGTGAAGCCCGCGACGTAGCCGACGACGGGCTTGGACACGTTGGCCTTGATGTAGTCGGCCGCGCGCTCCTCGGCGTCACCGCCGATCTCACCGATCATCACGATGATCTTGGTGTCGGGGTCCTTCTCGAACGCCTCGATGGCGTCGATGTGCGTGGTGCCGATGACCGGGTCGCCGCCGATGCCGATGGCGGTGGAGAAACCGAAGTCGCGCAGCTCGTACATCATCTGGTAGGTCAGCGTGCCCGACTTCGACACCAGGCCGACCGGACCCGAATCGGTGATGTTGGCGGGCGTGATGCCGGCCAGCGCCTCGCCGGGGGTGATGATGCCGGGGCAGTTCGGGCCGATGATGCGGGTCTTCTGCCCCTTCTCCACGTTGTAGGCCCACGCGTACGCGGTGTCCTGCACGGGGATGCCCTCGGTGATCACCACGAGCAGCGGGATCTCGGCGTCGATCGCCTCGATGATCGCGTCCTTGGCGAACTTCGGCGGCACGAAGACCACCGACACGTCGGCGCCGGTCTCCTTCATCGCCTCGCCGACGCTGCCGAACACCGGCAGCTCGATGTCCTTGCCGTCCTTGTCGACGTGGCTGACCGTCGTGCCGGCCTTGCGGGCGTTGACGCCGCCGACCAGCTGGGTGCCCGCCTTGAGCATCAGCGCGGTGTGCTTGGTGCCCTCACCGCCGGTGATGCCCTGGACGATGACCTTGGAGTCCTTGTTCAGAAAAATCGACATCGTTCTCGTCCTCTCAGGCCTTCGCCGCCAGCTCGGCGGCCTTGTCGGCGCCTTCGTCCATGGTCTGCGCCAGCACCACCAGCGGGTGGTTCGCGTCGGCGAGGATCTTGCGGCCCTCTTCGACGCGGTTGCCGTCCAGGCGCACCACGAGCGGCTTGTTGGCTTCCTCGCCGAGGATCTCCAGCGCCTTGACGATGCCGTTGGCGACGGCGTCGCATGCGGTGATGCCGCCGAAGACGTTGACGAACACGCTCTTGACCTGGCTGTCGCCCAGGATGACGTCGAGACCGTTGGCCATCACCTCGGCCGAGGCGCCGCCGCCGATGTCGAGGAAGTTGGCCGGCTTGACGCCGTCGTGCTTCTCCCCGGCGTAGGCGACCACGTCGAGGGTCGACATGACCAGGCCCGCGCCGTTGCCGATGATGCCGACCTGCCCGTCGAGCTTGACGTAGTTGAGGTCGTTCTCCTTGGCCTTGAGCTCGAGCGGATCGGTCGCGTCGCGATCCTCGAACTCGGTGTGCTCCGGGTGGCGGAAGTCGGCGTTGGCGTCGAGGGTGACCTTGCCGTCGAGCGCCAGGATCTGGTCGTCGGGGGTGCGCACCAGCGGGTTGACCTCGACCAGCGTGGCGTCCTCGGCGACGAAGACCTCCCACAGCTTGGCGATGGTCACCGCGGCGGCGTCGAGAACCTCGGCGGGCAGGTGCCCCTTCTCGGCGATCTCGCGGGCGAACGCCTCGTCGACACCCTTGGTGGCGTCGACGGCGATGCGCGCCAGCCGGTCGGGCTTGGTGGCGGCGACCTCTTCGATCTCCATGCCGCCCTCGACCGAGCACATGGCCAGGTAGGTGCGGTTGGCGCGGTCGAGGAGGAACGAGATGTAGTACTCCTCGGCGATGTCGCTGGCCTCGGCCACCAGCAGCTTCTTGACGACGTGGCCCTTGATGTCGAGGCCGAGGATGTTCTGCGCATGGGTGAACGCGTCGTCGGGGGTCGCGGCGTACTTGACGCCACCGGCCTTTCCGCGGCCGCCGACCTTCACCTGAGCCTTCACCATCACGGGCTTGCCGATCTCCTCGGCGATCGCTTTGGCGTCTTCGGCGGTATCGGTCACCCGGCCAGGCGTGGTCGGGACGTTGTGCTTGGCGAACAGCTCCTTCGCCTGGTACTCGAAAAGGTCCATGGACTCACTGTCTGTCTGCGTTGACGGTCGCGTTATATGTCGAAGGTTTGCACCCGAGGGGCTCGTGGGAACTTTATCCGCACCGCCTGAGCCGGTAGTCACCGCCCACCGCTGATGTGGGAGATCTCACCGCGGCCTCAACGTGATACACCTCACAATCCGGCCCGGAATTACTGCACGGGTTGCCACAAACATTGGGGTTTGGTTAACGTGCCATCTGGTCTTGATAGGTAACGGATAGATCACGACAAAGGATTCTTCAGGTTGGCAGCGCATCGTTCGTCCCGGTCCCGCGAGGGAGTCTCGACGAATGCCCGCCCGCTCCAGGCGATTTCAATCCCCGCCGAGCGCGCCGCAGAAGTGACCGACATCATCCCGTTCAACGAGTTCGGCGATCTGGACGACCTCGATTTCCGCGACAGCACCGCCTTCGACCGTGAAGCGCAGGTCATCGGCGCTCCGGAACTCGACGACCTGCACGACACCGACGACCTGATCCCGCTCCGGCTGGCGATCCCCGCGCAGTTCCGCGCCGGCGGTGACGCCGCGGATGCCCCGCGCCGCTCACGCGCCTACCGCGACAGCCACACCGACGTCAGCGACGGCACCGCCGCCACCGACATCATCGACCTGCGCGCCCGCCGCGGAGCGCACCGCAAGGACGTCGAGGGCCCGATCAAGAGCCGTCTGGTGATCGCCGCGATGGCCGCAGGCG
Source organism: Mycolicibacterium litorale (assembly GCF_010731695.1). Lineage (NCBI taxonomy): Bacteria > Bacillati > Actinomycetota > Actinomycetes > Mycobacteriales > Mycobacteriaceae > Mycobacterium > Mycolicibacterium litorale. Next base: position 5,496,000 of record NZ_AP022586.1, on the reverse strand, counting down.
CGACCGCCGCAGGCGCCTACTCGATGACCCAGAACTCCGCCCCGGCCACCACCGACACGGTGCTGGCCGCCGGGTCGACGACGGTCGAGGGCGCCTCGATCACCGGTTCGGTCGACGGTATGCAGATCGTATCGGTCGCCTCGACCGCCAACGCGTCCGTGCACACCGAGGAGATCCAGAAGGCGGCCGCGTTCGCCCAGGAGCGCGCCGAGCGCGAGGCGCGCCAGCTGCGGCCCCTCTACGTGATGCCCACGAAGGGCGTGTGGACGTCCGGCTTCGGCTACCGCTGGGGTGTGCTGCACGGCGGTATCGACATCGCCGGACCGATCGGCACGCCGATCCTCGCAGCCGCCGACGGTGTCGTGATCGACGTCGGCCCGACCGCCGGTTACGGCGCCTGGGTCAAGCTGCGCCACGCCGACGGCACGGTGACGCTCTACGGCCACCTGAACACGTGGTCGGTGAGCATCGGCGAGCAGGTGATGGCCGGTGACCAGATCGCGACGATGGGCAACCGGGGCAACTCGACCGGCCCGCACCTGCATTTCGAGGTGCTGCTCGGCGGGTCGAACCGGATCGATCCGGTGGGCTGGCTGTCCAAGCGGGGCATCACCACCGGCAGCTATGTTGGCTGAGTGAGCGCAGCTGACTCGACTGGCCACCCAGGCGATCCGGCCCAATCCTCTCAGCAGGACGATCCGAAGACCAGCATCATCCGCCGGCATCCGACCGGCGCGAATCCCGTGCCTTCCGCGCCGCCGCAACACGATCCGCCGACCGGCATCATCCGCCGTCACCCGACCGGCGGTCTGCCCACCGTCGGCCAGGAACCGCAGACCAGCTACATCGAACCGCCCGCCGTCGAGGACGGCACCCAGACCTCCTACATCCCGCGGCCGCGTCCGGTGGAGATCCCGCCGACGGGGGTGACCGCACATCCGCGCACCGCGGTCGCCGCGGCGGTGCTGGCCATCCTGTCGGGGTGGGCCACCGCCGTCATCGCCACCGATCTGATCGCCGGGTGGTGGCAGACCGATCGGCTGTTCTGCGTGGCCATCGGCTTCCTCACGACGATCTCGGCCGCCGCGTCCATCGGGGGGCTCGTCACGCTGCTGCTGCGCCGCCGGATGAGCCGGCTGCTGATCGTCGTCGGCTGTGTCATCGGACTGCTGATCTTCGGCAGCCTGTTCGTCGCGGGCGCGAAGTTCCCCTGGATCGTCTACGCCATACCGCTGCTGCCGCTGGCCGCGATCGTGCTGACACTGCTGCCCAGCACGGCGCGCTGGGCACAGTCCCCGTAGCTACAGCTTGGTGACCGGCGCGTGGTTGTGCATGAGCTTGACGCGGCCGGCGCTGCCGAAGTCGATCAGCGACATCGCGGATTCCCCGACACCGGACACCTCTTCGACGCGGCCCAGCCCGTACTTGTCGTGGGTGATGCGGTCGCCGGGCTCGAGCACGATCAGCGGGCGCTTACCGGCACCGGGGCGCCCCGGTGCGGGCCGCCGCTGCTCGGCCGGGCCGAACCGTCCGGCGCCGCTGACCGGTGCGCTGAACGACGACGGGGCGGTGTCGGTACGCCGCCAGTCGATGAGTTCCTGCGGGATCTCGCGCAGGAACCGGGATTCCGGGTTGAGCATCGGCTGCCCCCACGACGAGCGCACCTTCGCGCGGCTGAGGTAGAGCCGCTGCCGCGCCCGGGTGATGCCGACGTAGGCCAGCCGGCGTTCCTCGGACAGTTCGGTGGGGTCACCGAGGGCCCGCATGTGCGGGAACATGCCGTCCTCCCAGCCGGTGACGAACACGACCGGGAATTCGAGGCCCTTCGCGGTGTGCAGCGTCATCATGGTGACGACGCCCGAGCCGTGCTCGGGGATGTCGTCGGCGTCGGCCACCAGCGACACCCGCTCGAGGAACTGCGCCAACACACCGGTGTCGGGCACATCCTCGTCCACCGGCTCGTCGAGGTCTTCGGCCAGCGCGGCGGCGTTCGCCCGGTCGATGCTGAATTCGTGTGCGACGCTGACCAGTTCGTTGAGGTTGTCGAGCCGGGCGAGGTCCTGCGGATCGTTGGACGCCTCGAGTTCGGCGCGGTAGCCGGTGCGTTCGAGCACCGCTTCGACGAGTTCGCCGAGTTCGTCGCCGAGGCGGCCGCGCAGTTCGTCGAGCATCTCGACGAAGCTCTTGATGCACTTCTCCGAGCGGGAGTTGAGCATCGGCACCCGGCCCTCGGCGGCGGCCTGCAGGGCGTCGTTGAAGCTGCCGCCGGTGTTCTCGGCGTACACCGCAATGCAGGCCTCGGCCCGGTCGCCGATACCGCGCCGCGGGGTGTTGAGGATGCGGCGCATGCTCACCGAGTCGCCGGGGTTGTCGAGCACCCGCAGATAGGCGACGATGTCGCGGATCTCCCTGCGCTCGTAGAAGCGGACGCCGCCGACCACCTTGTACGGGATGCCGGCGCGGATGAACACCTCTTCGAGCGCGCGGGAGCTGTTGTTGGTGCGGTAGAACACCGCGACGTCGTTGTAGGTGATCTCCCCGCGGTCGGCCAGCGCGTCGATCTCACTGGCGACGAACCGCGCTTCGTCGTGCTCGTTGTCGGCGACGTAGCCGACGATCAGCTCACCTTCGCCGGAGTCGGTCCACAGCCGCTTCTCGCGGCGGCCGGTGTTGCGGGCGATCACCGAGTTCGCGGCGTTGAGGATGGTCTGGGTGGAGCGGTAGTTCTGCTCCAGCAGGATCGTCGTCGCGTTCGGGTAGTCGCGCTCGAAGTCCTCGATGTTGCGGATCGTGGCGCCGCGGAACGCGTAGATCGACTGGTCGGCGTCGCCCACCACGCACAGCTCCGCGGGCGGTACGCCGTCATCTTCGGGGAGGTCGTGGCCGACCAGTTCCCGCACCAGCACGTACTGGGCGTGGTTGGTGTCCTGGTACTCGTCGACCAGGATGTGCCGGAACCGGCGGCGGTAGTACTGCGCGATCTGCGGGAACCGTTGCAGGACAGCGACGGTCTCGCCGATCAGGTCGTCGAAGTCCAGCGCGTTGGCCGCGCGCAGCCGGCGCTGGTACTCGGCGTAGACGTCGGCGATGATGCGGGCCAGGTCGTCGGCGGCCTCGGAGGCCTCGGCGGCGGCCTGTTCGGGTCCGATCAGCTCGTTCTTCAGATTCGAGATGCCGTTGGCCAGCAGGCGCGGCGAGTACTTCTTGGTGTCGAGCCCCATGTCCTTGCCGATCATCATCAACAGCCGGCGGGAATCGTCGGAGTCGTAGATCGAGAAGTTCGAGTTGAGGCCCGGCAGCAGCGAGGCCTGGTTGCGCAGGATCCGCACGCACGTCGAGTGGAACGTCGACACCCACATCGACCGGGCCCGCGGTCCGATCAAACCGACGACGCGTTCGCGCATCTCCGCGGCGGCCTTGTTGGTGAACGTGATGGCCAGCACCTGGCCGACGCCGACGTCGCGGGCGGCCAGCAGGTAGGCGATGCGGCGGGTGAGCACCGCGGTCTTGCCCGACCCGGCCCCCGCCACGATCAGCAGCGGCGAACCCTCGTGCAGAACCGCCTGGCGCTGCTGTGGGTTGAGGCCGTCGAGCAGCTCCTCGGGCCCGCCGTCGGGCCTGGATCTCGGTTCAGTCACGTTCACACTCATGTCTGTCCCAACTTACCGCCGCGCGGTGACACTCTTTGCGCTGGCACGGCCGCAAGTGGCAGACTGATCACCGTGCTTGACACGTGGCGATTTTTCTACGGGTACCGGCCTGCGGTGCCCGTGGTCTAGCTGCTTCCTTCAGCCCCGCGGTCCGCTTCCGGATCCGGGGCTCTTCTCTTGTGTGAGGCCCGAAACCGGATGAGACCAGAACCCCCACACAACGAGGAGTCAGAGATGAGCATCGAATCCGACCAGTCGCTCGACATCGACGACCTGCGCCGCGAGATCGACGAACTCGACGCCGCCATCCTCGCCGCCGTGCAGCGGCGCACCGAGGTCTCCAAGATCATCGGCAAGGCGCGGATGGCCTCCGGCGGCACCCGCCTGGTGCACAGCCGGGAGATGAAGGTCATCGAGCGCTACAGCGTGCTCGGCCCAGAGGGCAAGGACCTCGCCATGCTGCTGCTGCGCCTGGGCCGCGGCCGCCTCGGCCATTAGCGATTTCGGTGCACTCCGTTGCGCCTGGCGCGACGAACTACACCGAATTCACTTCTTCGACAGCGCCTCGGTGAGCCACGGCGTCAGCCATTCGACCGCCTCCGGCGTAGGATGCACGCCGTCGCTGCGCATCTGGATGCCGTCGACCCGGTTGGTGTAGTAACCGCGCGGTGAGAGCTTCTCGTTGAGGTCGAGCACCGTGACGTTGCGCCGGGTGGCGGCGGCCTCCCGCAGCAGGTCGTTCCACGCGTCGGCGCGGTCCGGATCGTCCTCCGGGTACAGGCTGCCGTCGGCCTGTTCGGCCCGCCGGTTGTAAGGCGCGGTGGTGACGACGACCCGCGCCCCCGTCGATCCCAGGATGTCGAGCGCCCGGTCGAGCTCACCGCGCAGGTAGGCGTCGTAGGCCGGGTCGCCGACGTGCGTCCACTCCCCCTCGTTGATGCGGTCGACGAGTTCCCAGCGGCCGATCATCAGCAGCACCACGTCGGGCCGGTCGTGGTCGATGCGCTGGGCCCAGCGGCTGGGCCAGGTGTCGCACTCCGGCTTCTGCGTCAGCGTCTGCCCGGTCGTTCGGTACGGCCCGCCGCGGGCGATCCCGCAGCCGATGGTCGTGTAGTTGCTGAAGTGCAGGCCCGGGGTCTCCGGCAGGTACCGCATCAGCGTCCACGCCACCGAATCGCCGAACACCGCGACGCTGCGGGTGCCCGGCGGGCGCTGCACACCGGCGGCGCCGATGGCCACAGGCCGTTCGGGCAGCACCGCGGCCGCCGAGGCGATGTCGAGCACGTCGGGCCTGGCGTCGTCGGCGGGCTGCACGCCGACGGGGACGACGGCCATCGTGACGACGGCGGCCGTCGCGGCGGTCGCCAGCGCGAGCGGCAGCTGCGGCACCGTCACCGGCCGCCACTGCCGGACCGGGCGTTCCACCAGCCAGTAGCTCAGCACCGCGACGGCCAGCGTCGCCGCGCAACGGGCGGCGAACAGCGGCCACCCGGTCCAACCCGTGCGTTCGCCGTTGAGGATCAGAAAGATCGGCCAGTGCCACAGGTACACGCCGTAGGAGATCGCGCCCAGCCACACCAGCGGCGGGCAGGCGAGCAGCCGGGAGACCGGGCCGCGCTGATCGAGCGCCACGGTGGCCACCACGAGCACCGCCGCCGCGGCCGTCGCGGTGAACAGTCCCATCCGGTACTCGGCCGGTGCGCCCGTCGCGAGGTGGGCCAGCGCCGTGAGTCCGGCCAGTCCGAGCACCGACAGCAGGCGGGCCGCCCAGCGGACCCAGCGGGCGCGGATCGGGGTGCCCAGGGTGACCGTCGACCAGTCGCGCACCAGCAGGGCCGCGGCCGCGGCGCCGATCAGCAGCGCCTGCACCCGGGTGTCGGTGCCGAAGTACACGCGGTTGGCCGCCGCGGCGTCCCCGGCCTGCGAGGTGAGCAGGACCGCGGCCGCCGCCGACCCGGCCGCGCCCGCGGCGGCCAGCGCGAACACCCCCCACCGCACGGCCCGCAGCGTGGGCGCCGCACGCCGGAACGCCAGCACCCCGACGACCGCGACCAGCAGCAGCGGCCACACGAGGTAGAACTGCTCCTCGACGCCGAGCGACCAGGTGTGCTGCAGCGGCGAGGGCGGGCTGCCCTGCGAGAAGTAGTCGGTCTGCTGCGCGACGAACGCCCAGTTGGCGGCCCAGAAGAACGCGGCGACGGCGTCGTCGCGCAGGGAGGTGACGGCGTCGGGCGGGAAGAACATCCGTACCGCGACGACGGCCACCACCATCGCCAGCAGTGCGGGCAGCAGTCGGCGCGCCCGCCGGATCCAGAACCCCCGCAGGTCGACGCGCCCGGTGCGGCCGAGTTCGTCGAGCAGCAGCGAGGTGATCAGGAAGCCGCTGAGCACGAAGAAGACGTCGACGCCGAGGAAGCCACCCGAGACTCCGGGCAGCCCGCCGTGATCGGCGAGGACCAGACCCACCGCGACGGCGCGGATCCCGTCGAGTGCGCGGATCTCACGGCGTCCTGCGGTGCCGCGGCGAGAGGGGGTCGCCACCGGCGCCACCCAGCGCCGGCGTGCGGCAACACGGACCGGCGCCGCAGTCACGGCAGTCACCTCTCCGACGCCCTCCCATATCTGTTCCGAGCATGGGAGTCTATGGCGGCAGCGGCGCCGGATCCGGCAGGCGCGCCTGGGATCAGTTCGTCAGCGCAATGTATTTCGTGTCGAGGTACTCCTCGATGCCCTCGGTGCCGCCTTCACGGCCGAACCCGGACTCCTTGATGCCGCCGAACGGCGCGGCGGCGTCGCTGATCACGCCGCGGTTCACGCCGACCATGCCGGATTCGATGGCCTCGGCGACGCGCAGCGCCCGGTCCAGCGACTGGGTGTAGACGTAGGCGGCGAGCCCGTATTCGGTGTCGTTGGCCGCGGCGACGCCCTCGTCCTCGGTGTCGAACCCGGTGATGGGGGCGACGGGACCGAACACCTCCTCCTTGAGGATGCGGGCGTCTGCGGGGACGTCGGCGAGCACGGTGGCCGGGTAGAAGTTGCCGGGCCCACCGGGGGCGACACCGCCCACGGCGACGGTCGCGCCGCGCGAGACCGCGTCGGAGACCAGCTCGGTCACCTTCTGCAGCTGCTTGGAGTTGATCAGCGGCCCCAGCTTGGACGATTCGTCGAGGCCCTTGCCGAGGGTGTACTCGCTCATCCGCTTCACCAGCTTCTCGGTGAACTCCTCGCGGACGGCGTTGGCGACGTGGAAGCGGTTGGCCGCGGTGCACGCCTCACCGCCGTTGCGCATCTTGGCCAGCAGCGCGCCCTCGACGGCGGCGTCGACGTCGGCGTCGTCGAACACGATGAACGGCGCGTTGCCGCCGAGTTCCATCGACGTGCGCAGCAGCTTGTCGGCGGACTGCTTGACCAGTGCCTTGCCCACTCCGGTGGAGCCGGTGAAGGTCAGCTTGCGCAGCCGGCCGTCGTCGACGAGCGCCTCGGTGACCGGGCCGGGGCTGCTGGTCGGCAACACCGACAGCACACCCTTGGGCAGGCCGGCGTCGGCCATGAGCTTGGCCAGGTACAGCATGGTGAGCGGCGTTTCCTGGGCGGGTTTGACGATCATCGTGCAGCCGGCGGCGAACGCCGGGCCCATCTTGCGGGTGCCCATCGCCAGCGGGAAGTTCCACGGCGTGATCGCGTAGCAGGGGCCGACGGGCTGCTTGGTGACGATGATGCGGCCGGTCCCGGCCGGGCTCGGGGTGTAGCGGCCGCCGATGCGGACCGCCTCCTCGGCGAACCAGCGGAAGAACTCGGCGCCGTAGGTGACCTCCCCCTTGCTCTCGGCGAAGACCTTGCCCATCTCGAGGGTCATCAGCGCGGCGATGTCGTCGGCGCTGTCGGTGATCGCCTCGAACACCGAGCGCAGGATCTCGCCGCGTTTGCGCGCGGGGGTGGCGGCCCATTCGGCCTGGACCGCGCATGCGGCGTCGAGCGCGGCGATCGCGTCCTCGGCGGTGGCGTCGCCGACCGTGGCGATCACCTGATCGTCGCTGGGGTCGAGCACGTTGAACGTCGACTTCGCCTGGCGTTCTTCGCCGCCGATCCACAGGCCGGTGGGGACTGACTTCAACAGTGCGGTGGTGTCCATACCTCCATCATTTACACCTTCGTTTCCGTCGCCGCACTAGGGTCTGGGGCATGGATTCCGATGCTCTGCAGATCCCCGACATCGCAGCCACCCCGGCCTGGCAGGCGCTGCAAGCGCACCACGATCAGATCGCCGGGACGCACCTGCGGGAGCTGTTCGACGAGGATCCGTCGCGCGGTACCGAACTCACCGTGTCGGTGGGCGACCTCTACATCGACTACAGCAAACACCGCCTCACCCGCGAGACCCTGCGACTGCTCGTCGACGTGGCCCGTGCCGCCGGTCTGGAGGCCAGGCGCGACGCGATGTTCTCCGGCGTCCACATCAACACCTCCGAGGACCGCGCGGTGCTGCACACCGCGCTGCGGCTGCCCCGCGATGCGCAGTTGACCGTCGACGGGCAGGACGTGGTCGCCGACGTGCACGAGGTGCTCGACCGGATGGGCGATTTCACCGACCGGCTGCGCAGCGGCGAATGGACCGGCGCCACCGGCGAGCGCATCACGACCGTCGTCAACATCGGCATCGGCGGCTCGGACCTGGGCCCGGTGATGGTGTACGACGCGCTGCGGCACTACGCCGACGCCGGGATCTCGGCGCGGTTCGTCTCCAACGTCGACCCGGCCGACCTGGTAGCGAAGCTCGACGGACTGAATCCCGCCACAACGCTTTTCATCGTCGCCTCCAAGACGTTCTCCACGCTGGAGACGCTGACCAACGCGACCGCCGCGCGGCGGTGGCTGACCGCTGCGCTGGGCGATTCGGCGGTGAGCAAGCACTTCGTCGCCGTGTCGACCAACAAGCGCCTGGTCGACGAGTTCGGCATCAACACCGACAACATGTTCGGTTTCTGGGACTGGGTGGGCGGGCGCTACTCGGTCGACAGCGCGATCGGGTTGAGCGTGATGGCCGCGATCGGCAAGGAGCGCTTCGCGGAGTTCCTGTCCGGATTCCACCTCGTCGACGAGCACTTCCGCACCGCACCGCTGGAGTCCAACGCGCCGGCGCTGCTGGGATTGATCGGGCTCTGGTATTCGAACTTCTTCGGTGCGCAGTCGCGGGCGGTGCTGCCGTATTCGAACGACCTGTCGCGGTTCGCGGCGTATCTGCAGCAGTTGACGATGGAGTCGAACGGCAAGTCGGTGCGCGCCGACGGCACCTCCGTCGTCACCGACACCGGGGAGATCTTCTGGGGTGAGCCGGGCACCAACGGCCAACACGCGTTCTACCAACTGCTGCACCAGGGGACGCGGCTGGTGCCCGCCGACTTCATCGGGTTCAGCGAGCCCACCGACGATCTGCCGACCGCCGACGGCACCGGCAGCATGCACGACCTGTTGATGAGCAATTTCTTCGCCCAGACGCAGGTGCTGGCGTTCGGCAGAGATGCGGCGGAAATCGCCCGTGATCTTCCAGCGGACACCCCCGCCGACGTCGTGCCGCACAAAGTGATGCCCGGAAACCGGCCGACGACAAGCATTCTCGCGACCAAGCTGACGCCGTCGGTGGTGGGTCAGCTGATCGCACTCTACGAGCACCAGGTGTTCACCGAGGGCGTCGTCTGGGGTATCGACTCGTTCGACCAGTGGGGGGTCGAGCTGGGCAAGACGCAGGCGAAGGCGCTGCTGCCGGTCCTCACCGGCGACGATTCGCCCGCCGAGCAGTCCGACACCTCGACCGATGCGCTGGTGCGCCACTACCGAGCGCAGCGAGGTCGATCGGCCTGAGCCGCGCGGAGCGCGGCCGCTCCGCCTGAGCCGAGCGGAGCGCGGCCGCTCCGCCTAGGCTTCGGGGTCCGGCTGGATCCAGCCGAGGATCATCGCGGGCAGGCATCCGCCGATCAGCAGGACGGTCAGCACCATCAGCCCGCCGGCATAGGCCATGTCCGTGTCCGTGCCGCCGGTCAGCGTTGCGCCGACGATCAGGTAGAAGCTCGGTATGAGCATCAGGTACTGCGTTGCGGTCAGACCGATCGAGCGCGCGCTGTTGCGTTGCTGCACCTCGTATTCGTCGAGCGCGGCCTGCGGCGCGTCGCCCTGACGGCCGGACACGATCTGCAGCACGGTCCAGGCCGGGAAGAACACCAGACACGCGGGCAGCCACAGGAGTGGCGCCCAGTCGACTCCGAACGCGCACAACACACTCACCGCGAACATGAAGGTGAACGTCGCGCTCAGCAGGATGACCAGGAGTCGACGCCGCGGTCGCGTGCGCCAGCTGGGCAGCAACCTCGCGTAGGTGCGCTCGTGCTTGAGGAACCGCCGCGTGCGGTGGTCCTGGTATCGGTCGATCAGAGTTCGGTCAGTCGGCACGGACGTCTCGGACATCGGGGTCGCCTCCTTGCGCTCGGTTCGTTCGTCGGTAGAGCTCGGCGGACAGTGGGACGAATTCCGTGCGGGAGAACACGGCCTCGACCGGCAGGTCGAAGACGTCGCAGATCCGGAACGCCAGGTCGAGGCTCGGGTAGTGGTCCCCGCGTTCCAGTGCGCCAACGGTCTGTGGGTTCACATCGACCAGTTCCGCCAGCTCAGCCCGCGACATGCGACGCTCGGCGCGCAGGACGCCGATGCGGTTGTGGATGGGAAGCGTTTTGCCCCGTCTCACCGGACTCATATAACGCAGTATTTGGAAAACCCAACGATATGTCAAGCGTTTACAACACTGCGCCCGACTTCAGTCGGGCCGGGCGGCTTCGGCGAGGGTGCCGACGACTACGCAGGCACGCCCGCACACGAGCAGGTCGCGCAGTTCGACGAGATGGACCAGACGCAGGACGGTGACCCGGACAAGCTCGCCGCGCTCCTGTACGACGTGGTGGCCGCGGGGGCTCCCCTCACCCGGCTTCCGGTCGGACCCGACGCGGCCGCGGCGACCGAGCGCCGCGTCGCGACCGACGCGGCCGAACTCGCACCGTGGCGAGAGCGTGCGATGGCGACGAATCTCCCGTGATTTCGGTGTAGTTGGTCGCGCTCACCGCGACGAACTACACCGAGATCACCCGAAGAACCTGGCGGGCAGCACCCGCATCAGCCGCACCAGCGGTGCCCACGGCCACCATGGCACCGCGGCGCGGCCGGCCTCCTTCTCGATCGCCCGGACCATCGCGGCGACGCCGGTCTCGGTGTCGGTCATCAGCATCGTCGAGGCGGATTTGGCGGTCATCTCCGATTCGATGTAGCCGGGTTCGAGGACGGTGACGCGGATCGGCCCCTTGGCGTACTCCGCCCGCAGCGACTCCCCCAGCGACGACAGCCCGGCCTTACTCGCGGCATAGGCCGCCTTCACGCCCGGCACACCCTTGTTTCCCAGCACCGACGAGATCAGCACGAGGTGTCCGCCGCCGGCGCGCGTGAACATCTCGAGCGCCGTCTCGATCTGCACGAGCGCGGCGACGAGGTTGGTCTCGATGGTCGCCTTGTTGGCCCACAGCTTGCCCGACCCCAGGGTCGCGCCCTTGCCCACACCGGCGTTGACGATCACGCGGTCGATGCCGCCGAGTTCGTCGGCGAGAGCCGCGAAGACCTTCGGCACCTGGTCGTGGTCGTTGACGTCGAGTTCGGCGACCGCAACCGTGATGTCCGGATACCGTTGCATGAGTTCAGCTTTCAGCGCGTCGAGGCGTTCGGTGCGGCGCGCGCAGAGCGCGAGGTCGCGACCCTTGGCGGCGAACGCACGGGCCATCCCGGCGCCGAGCCCGGAGCTTGCCCCGGTGATCAGGATCTTCTGTCGGGTCATGCGGGCAGCGTAACGGCGGCGATTTCGGTGCAGTCGATCGCGCCCACCGCGACCGACGACACCGAAATCACCACTACTTCAGCAGGCGCGACATCCGCCGGTCGGCGAGCACCCGGCCGCCGGTCTGACACGTCGGGCAGTACTGGAATGACTTGTCGGCGAACGACACCTCGCGCACGGTGTCCCCGCACACCGGACACGGCAGCCCGGTCCGCGCGTGCACCCGCAGCCCGGACCGCTTCTCCCCCTTCAGCGTCGCCGCCTGCTGGCCCACGGACCGGGACACGGCGTCGGTGAGCACCGAGATCATCGCGTCGTGCAGGGAGCCGAGCTGCGCGGCGGTCAGCTTGTTGGCGGTCGCGAACGGCGACAGCTGCGCGACGTGCAGGATCTCGTCGCTGTAGGCGTTACCGATTCCGGCGATCACCTTCTGGTCGGTGATGACGGTCTTGATCCGTCCGCCTTGCCCGGCGAGCAGCGCGCCGAGGTCTTCGGCGGTCAGCTCGAGCGCGTCGGGCCCGAGCGTCGCGATTCCGGGCACCGCAGAGGGATCCGGCACCAGCCACACCGCCAGGCGCTTCTGCGTGCCCGCCTCGGTGAGGTCGAAGCCGGGCGCGTGACCGGGTGTGCCGAGGTGCACCCGCAGCGCGATCGGTCCCTTACCGGGTTTCAGCGGCGCGGCGGCCAGTTTGTCCGACCAGCGCAGCCAGCCGGCGCGCGACAGATGGGTGATCAGGTACAGGTCGCCGGCCTGCAGGCCGAGGTACTTCCCCCAGCGGTGGGCGTCGGTGACCTCGCGGCCGTGCAGTGCGGTGATCGGCGGGTCGAACGTCTTGAGCACCGAGAACGCCGACACGTCGACGCGTCCGATCGGCAGTCCGACGGCGTGGCGCCGTAGATGGTCGGCCAGTGCTTCGACCTCGGGCAGTTCCGGCATGGGTCCAGTGTGCCGTCAGTCGCGCGAAAGGAGACCGCCACTGAGCAAAGACAGCACCCAACTCACGATCGACAGCAGGATGCCGGCCCAGATCGCCGTCCACCAGAAGTCGTCGATGTAGAGCCCCCAGTGGGTGGTGTGCTCGGTGATCCACGCGGTCAACCACAGCATCAGCGCGTTGATGACGATGTGGAACAACCCGAGGGTGAGGATGTACAGCGGGATCGACATCAGCTGCACGATCGGCTTGACGATGGCGTTGACCAGCCCGAACACCACCGCGACGACGAAGATGATCCCGATGCGCTGCAGTGTGTTGTCGCCGCCGACGAACTCCATGCCGTTGACCAGTTGCGTCACCACCCACAGTGCCACCCCGGTGACCGCGGCCCGCAGCAGGAAGCTACCCACGGGCTGATCTTCGCACGCTCAGCCGCGAAGCAGGTAGGTGTCCATGATCCAGCCGTGCCGGGCCCGTGCCTCGGCGCGCAGCCCGACGATGCGCTCCCCCACCTCGCCGACGGTGCCGGACACCAGCAGTTCGTCGCCGGTGCCCAGGTAGGCGCCCCACCAGATCCGGGTTTGCGCGGAGGTCTGCATGAACGCGCAATCGCCGTCGAGCATCACCACCGCGGTGCCCGTCAGCCCCTGCTCGCGCAGGCGGCGGCCGGTGGTGATGAGCACCGGTTCGCCGACGTCGTTGAGCGGGATGCGGTGACGCGCGGTGAGTGCCTGGACGGCGGTGACGCCGGGGATGACGTCGTAGTCGATGTCGACGTGGGCAGCCACCCGGTCGAGGATGCGCAGCGTGCTGTCGTAGAGCGAGGGGTCGCCCCAGGCGAGGAACGCGCCGACGCCGCCGGCGGGTAGCTCGGACTCGATCGCCTCAGCCCACAGCCGCGCCCGGGCGGCGTGCCAGTCGTCGACCGCCTGGCGGTAGTCACCCGTCTTGGCCCGCACCGGGTCGGGCATCTCGACGAAGCGGTAGCCGGGTTCGGTGATGAACCGTTCGCAGATGAGGCGCCGTAGCGCGACGAGCTCGTCTTTGGCCTCGCCCTTGTCCATGGCGAAGAACACGTCGGTGTCGTTGAGCGCCGCGACGGCCTGGGCGGTCACGTAGTCCGGGTCGCCTGCGCCGATGCCGATGACGTGGATCCGTCGGGTCACGCAGGTGAGTATGCGCGACGGGCCAGCGTCAGCCGTCGTCGCGTCCCCGGCTGCGCCGCAACGCCTTGGCGCGCTTGACGTCCTCCTCGAAGGCGGCTTCCTTCTTCTCGATCACGCGGGTGTCGCGCGGCGGCAGCTGCAGTTCGCGCTCGGCGGGCAACCCGGCCTGCAGCTGGCGGCCCCGTTCAAGTTCGGCGTCCAGTTCCGCACCGAACAGCAGCGCGAGGTTGGTGATCCACAACCACAGCAGGAAGATGATGACGCCGGCCAGCGTCCCGTAGGTCTTGTTGTAGCTGCTGAAGTTGGCGACGTAGATCCCGAAGATCACCGATGCCACGATCCAGGTGAGGATGGCCAGCCCCGCACCGAGGCTGATCCACCGGAACTTCGGTTGCTGCACGTTGGGGGTGACGTAGTAGAGCACCGCGACGGCGATGACGACGAGCAGCAGGATCACCGGCCAGCGCGCGATGCTCCATACGGTCACCGCCGCGTCGCCGAGGCCGATCGCGTTGCCCATGGCTTCGGCCACCGGCCCGCTCACCGCGAGCATGAACGCCACGAGCGCCGCCCCGAGCAGCGCGGCGAAGGTGAGCACGAGTTGCAGCGGGCGCAGCTTCCAGACCGGCCTGCCCTCCTCGACCTCGTAGATCCGGTTCATCGCCCGGCCGAACGCGCCGACGTACCCCGACGCCGACCAGAGTGCGGTGAGGATGCCGATCACCAGCGCGAAGCCGGCCGAGGGGGAATTGACCAGTTGTTCGATGGTGGGGCGCAGGGTGTCGACGGTCGAGGCCGGTGCCACGTCCGAGACGATCTCCAGCAGCGCGTCGGTGGTGCGTCGGCCCTGGCCGAACACGCCGAGCAGGGAGACCATCACCAGCACCGCGGGGAACAGCGACAGCACGGCGTAATAGGTGAGCGCGGCCGCCAGGTCGGTGCACTGGTCGTGGCCGAATTCGCGGGCGGTCTTGCGCAGCACGTACAGCGTCGACGGTTTGGTCAGATCCGTCGGCGAATCCGGCTTGCGCGGATCGTCCGGGTCGGGTGCGTTGTCCTTCGTGGACGCATCTTCGGCCATGCCTCGGTCTCTACCCGAGCGGCCGTATCCCAAACTCGGGACGCCGGTCACGTCGCGTCGCGCACCCGCCCCTGGTGGATCAATCCTGTTCGTGGCGCCGCTGATCGGTGACCCGCTCGCGCGCCGCGGTCGCTCCCTCCCGGTCGAGCGCCCCGAGCACCTTGTCGGTCTTGCTCTCCGGCATCAGCGGCGGCAGCAGCGGGGTCCCGGGGTCGACCACCGCTTCGATGACCGTCGGCCGGTCGGCCGCGAGGGCCTTGCGCCACGCGTCGTCGGCCTCCGCCGAGTCGGTCAACCGGATACCGTGCAGGCCAAGCAGTTCCGCGTAGTCGGCATAGGGGAACCGCGGCACGTCCTGGGACGCCGTGAAGCGCGGGTTGCCTTCCATCTCCCGCTGTTCCCACGACACCTCGGTGAGGTCGGCGTTGTGCAGCACGAGCACGACGAACCGCGGATCCTCCCACGAGCGCCACCGGTCGGCGATCGTGATGAGTTCGAGCAGACCGCCCATCTGCATGGCCCCGTCGCCGGCCAGCGCCACCACGGGCCGTTGCGGCGCATCGAGTTTGGCGGCCACGCCGTAGGGCAGTGCGCAGCCCATCGAGGCGAGGTACCCCGAGAGGTGGGCAGGCACGCCGGGTGGTAGCCGGAGGTGCCGCGCGTACCAGTAGGTGGACGATCCGGTGTCGACGGCGACCCGGGCGTCGGCGGGCAGGTGGTCGGACAGCGCCCGCACCACGGCCTCGGGGTTCGCATCGGTGGTGTCGGCCGCGGCGCGCCGCTCCGCGTCCTCCTGCCACCGCTGCCGCCACTGGTGCACCTGCTCCTGCCAGCGCCGGTCCTGTTTTCGTTCGAGCAATGCCGACAAGGCCGAAAGCGCTTGTGCCGCTTGCCCGACCACCGGCGCCTCGACGGGGTACTTCGCGCCGATGACGCGGGGCTGGATGTCGATCTGGACGGCCCTGGCCTGGCCGGGCGCGGGGTAGAACTCGGTCCACGGATCGTTGGAGCCGACGATCAGCAGCGTGTCGCAGTTCGTCATCAGCTCGGCGCTCGCGGTGGTGCCGAGGTGGCCCATCACGCCGGTGTGCCAGGGCTCGCCCTCGTCGAGTACCGGTTTGCCCAGCAGCGACGTCGTGACACCGGCGCCGAGCGTGTCGACCACCTGGGCGATCTCGGCGGCGGCGCCGGCCGCGCCCCGGCCCACCAGCAGCGCGACCCGCTCGCCCGCGTTGAGCACATCGGCGGCCCGGCGCACCTGCTCGTCGGGCGCGCTGATCCTGGCCTTGGCGCTCACGGCGGCCGACGGCACGACACCGTGGCTGTGCTCCAATTCGTCGGGCATCTCGGCCTGCTGCACGTCGTGCGGGATGATCAGGCAGGTCGGCGTCGACGTGGCGATCGCCGTGCGCATCGCATTGTCGAGCGCCATCATCGCCTGCTCGGGCGCGAACACCGTCTGCACGTACTGGCCGCACACGTCTTTGAACAGCGCGTGCAGGTCGACCTCCTGGAGGTAACCGCTGCCCAGCGCCGTCGAGACGACCTGCCCCACGATCGCCACCACGGGCCGCCGGTCCAGTTTGGCGTCGTACAGGCCGGCGAGCAGATGGATGGCGCCGGGTCCCTGGGTGGCCATGCAGACGCCCACCCGGCCGGTGTACTTGGCGTGCCCGCACGCCATGAACGCCGCGAGTTCCTCATGCCGGGTGGAGACGAATTCCGGTGCGCGCGAACGCTGTAACGCACCGAGCAGGGTGTTGATGCCGTCGCCGGCGTATCCGAACACCCGGTCGGCGCCCCAGTCGCGCAGCCGGGCCACCAATGCGTCTGCCACCAGATCGGTCATGGCCGCGGCATACCCACCGGAGCGTGCACCAATCAGCGCCGGACGGCCACTACCGCGACGGCGATCGCGAAGCCCGCCCCAGCCATGCCCGAGATCAGCAGCGGGACGGTGCCGTCGGCGCCCCACAGCAGACCCGCCCACACCCCGGCCACCAGGACCGCGAAACCGCTGGCGCCCTGGAACACTCCCTGCGCGCTGGCCTGTACATCGGAGCCCACCAGCGAGGAGATCCACGCTTTGCCGACGCCGTCGGTGCACGCGGTGAACAGTCCGTACACACCGATCAGCAGCCACGCGGCGAGGGTGTCGGTGGTCAGGCCCAACCCGGTGTAGCCGATCGCGAAGAACGCCAGACCGATGGCGAACACCGCCCGCTTGCCGACGCGATCGGCCAGGATCCCGGCGGGATAGCTCGCCACCGCGTAGACGACGTTGTAGCCCACGTAGGCGAGGATCACCTCGACGATGGAGAAGCCGATCTCGTTGAGCCGCAACAGGAGCAGCGCATCGGGGAAGTTGATGACGCCGAAGGCGACCAGCAGCGCGGTCACCCGCCAGTAGCGCCGCGGCAGATCCCTGACCCGGGCGAACATCGAGGCCCGGGGCACCGTCGGCGCGGGACGGGTGTGTTCGCGGACCAGGAACACGAGCCCGACCGACAGCACCGCCGGAACGACCGCCACCCAGAGCAGCGGCGCGATCTGGTGGTCGAGCAGTTCGTAGCCGGCGAGGCCGAGCAGTGGGCCCACCACCGCACCGAGGGTGTCCATGGCCCGGTGGAAACCGAACACCCGTCCCGTGGCGGCGGCGTCCACGTCGGCGACCAGCAGCGCGTCCCGCGGTGCGCCACGAACTCCCTTGCCGAGCCGGTCGGTGACCCGGCCGGCCAGCACACCCGGCCACGTTCCGGCAGCGGCCACGATGACCTTGCCGAGGGCTGCCATCCCGTATCCGGTGGCGATCAGCGGCCGCCGGGCGAACCGGTCGCCGAGCGGACCGGACGCCAGCTTGGTCAGCGACGCCGCGCCTTCGGCGACGCCCTCCACGGCGCCGACGACCGCGGCCGGTGCGCCCAGCACCGACGTGAGGTAGATCGGCAGCAGCGGGTAGAGCAGTTCACTGGCGGCGTCCTGCAAGAACGACACCGCCGACAGCAGCCGGACGTTACGGGTGAGCCAGGTCCGCCGGGTGCGCACCTAGGACATGATGCCGCAGTCGGCTACTCCGGATTCTCCTTCGCGATCGCGGCGAATCCCTTTGCCTGTCCGCGCGCGAGCGCGGCGCGGACGATGCCGACGATCAGACCCTGGATGGCGGCGGCAATGAAGATCTCCTTCGCGGAGCTCTGCAGGTCCTCGGGGTCCGGCGGTTCGGTGCCCGCCGGATTCGCACGCTGCCAGATCTCGGAGAAGATCTTGCCGGCGATCAGACCTCCCCCGATGCTGCTCGCCAGGGCCAGGGGCTTGTAGAAGGTTTTCGCTGCGCTCACGGCGGTGGCGTTCCCGACTGTGCATTCTTCAAACATGGGACTAGAACACGTTCTAGTATTCGCAAGCCGCGTATCCGCGGCACCCGAACCCCGAGGAGGCGATGTGCGGTTCACCTACGCCGAGGCGATGACCGACCCGACGTACTACATCCCACTGGCCAAGGCCGCCGAGGCGGCGGGCTACGACGCGATGACGATCCCCGACAGCGTCGCCTACCCCTTCGAATCCGATTCCACGTATCCCTACACTCCGGACGGCAGCCGAGAGTTCTTGGACGGCAAGGCTTTCATCGAGTCGTTCGTGCTCGCGAGCGCCCTGTGCGCGGTCACCACGACGCTGCGCTTCAACTTCTTCGTGCTCAAGCTGCCGATCCGTCCGCCGGCGCTGGTCGCCAAGCAGGCGGGGTCGCTGGCCGCGCTGTTCGACAACCGGTTGGGTCTGGGCGTCGGTACCAGCCCCTGGCCGGAGGACTACGAGCTGATGAACGTGCCGTTCTCCAAGCGCGGCAAGCGGATGGACGAGTGCATCGAGATCATCCGGGGTCTGACCACCGGTGAGTACTTCGAGTTCCACGGCGAGTTCTACGACATCCCCAAGACCAAGATGACACCGGCTCCGACGAAGCCGGTGCCGATCCTTGTCGGCGGCCACGCCGACGCCGCACTCAGACGGGCCGCACGCTGCGACGGCTGGATGCACGGCGGCGGCGATCCGGAAGAGCTCGACGGGCTGATCGCCAAGCTCAACCGGTTCCGCGAGGAACAGGGGCAGACAGGACCGTTCGAGATCCACGTCATCTCGGTCGACGCGTTCAGCGTCGACGGCATCAAACGACTGGAGGACAAGGGCGTCACCGACGTGATCGTCGGCTTCCGGATCCCCTACATCACCGGGCCGGACACCGAACCGCTGGCCGACAAGATCCGTAACCTGGAATGGTTCGCCGAGAACGTCATGGCGAAGGTGTAGCGGGCGGTTCGCCGGCCGGGCGTTGGGTACTCCGGGGTCTATGGATGGTGTTGATGGGCATCACGACGGCGCGCCGCGCGGCGTGGTGGCCGTCGGCGCGTCCGGGGGTGGCGTCGAGGCGCTGACCATTGTGGGCGACCGGCTGGCCTCGACCCCCACTGTCGACGGTGAGCACGGTGAGAGCTGACGACACTGGCCTCACGTTCGCCGCGACGGTTGTCGGCGACCCAGCGGTCCTCACCATTCGCGGAACTCTGGACAGCAGAACGTATCGGACGCTGCGGGACAGGGTCATCAAAGCGGCTCTGGAGAGCCCGGCAGCGGTCGTCGTCGACGTCACCGGACTTGACGTGCCCGCCGAATCGGCGTGGGCGGTGTTCACCAGCGCGCGCTGGCATGTCGCCCGCTGGCCGGAGGTGCCGATCCTGCTTGTCTGCGAGCATGATTCGGGGCGCTCGGCGATCAAGCGCAACGGGATCGCTCGCTACGTGCCGCTGTATCCGACCGTCGACGACGCCCTCGCCGCCTTGAGCGCTGCCGAGCCACCTCGCTACCGGCACCGCGCGCGGGCCGACCTGTCGGCGGAGACTGCGAGCCTCATCCAGTCCCGGCGACTCGTAGAGCAATGGCTGACGGCCTGGTCGCAGAGCGCGATGATCCCGGTGGCCAAGGTGGTCGCCACGGCGTTCATCGAGAACGCGTTGCAGCACACCGAGAGCCGACCGAGCCTACGCCTGGAAACCGACGGCACCACCGTCACGGTGGCCGTCGAGGATGCCAGCCACGCGCCCGCGAACGTGCGTGAACGCGTCGACGCGGTCGAGGTGACGTCCGGGCTGAAGATCGTCGCCGCGCTGTGCCGGACGTGGGGCAACGCCCCGACGTCGACCGGAAAAGCGGTGTGGGCGCTGCTCGGCCCGGAGAACCGCCTGTAAAGCCCCGGTATCTGATTCGCCCAAGACTGGGGGCGACGGGACCATGGTGACCGGCGAGAGTGACGACGCGTTCGAAGCTCTCCTGCGCTATCTGCGGGATACCCGCTGCTTCGACTTCACCGGCTGCAAGCGCAGTTCGTCAGCCCGTTTCCGCGCCGCCTCCCGGCGTACCACGGGGTCGCCGTGCCGGTCCTCCGACGTCGTCATCGCGAGGGATGGTCGGCGGTCACCAACCGCTCGGCGACGGTCACCAGTGGGACGTTCGAATCCTGGGACAGCCGCTTGAGCAACTCGAAGGCGCGTACGGCGTCGACGTCGAAGCGTTCCATGATGATGCCCTTGGCCTGACCGATGATGTCGCGAGAAGCCAGCGCGCTGCGCATCTGCTTGTCGAGCAGCACCATGTTCCAGGTGATCGCGACGTGGGTGGCGAAGACGAGACCGAGTTCCACATCCCGGGGCTCGAACGCACCCGGGTTGTCCGCATAAAAGTTGAGCGCCCCGACTTTTTTCGCCCCCGTGAACAGTTGGTAGGACAGGATTGACCGGACCGGCGTCGAGGCGGTGGCCTCGCGTCGGTATTTGGGCCAGCGGCTGTCCTTACTGAGGTCGGGAACCTCGATTGTCTGCTGATTCCAGGCGGCGGACAGGCATGGGCCCTCCTGGAACTTCTCCTGGATCTCGTCCAGTAGCTCTGCGTACCGGTGGGTGGCGGCGACGGATTCGACGGAACCGCCGCGCGCGGCCAACGTGATACCGACGTACTGTGCGCCGGGAACGTAGTCCGTGGCGCTCCCGACCAACTCGTGAAGCGCCGACGCCGGATCGCCCGTGTTGCGTACGGTGACGTCGCGTGTCAGCTCGGCGAGCTGTTGCGCGAGCGAACTCTCCCGACGACGTTCCATCACCACGTAATACCCTTCTCGGCTGACGCCTCACACGCTACTGCCGCAGCAGCCCCGACGTGCGGTCTCTCGCCACCGCGCAGCGTGAGGTGCGGGCTGACGCGGAACTTCTCCCGGTAGGCCACCGCGAACCGGCCGGTGTGCGCGAACCCCCACTTGGCGGCGATCTGGGTCACCGTCTCGTGTGTTCGGTCCGCCGCCAGCAGATCCTGGTGGGCGTGCTGCAACCGCAGCCCGCGTAGGTACTGCAACGGCGTCGTGTCGAGGTGTCGGCGGAACATGTACTGGACCGCGCGCGGGGAGACGTGCACGGCCTGCGCGATGTCGCCGAGTGCGATGTCGGCGGCGGCGTTGCAGTGGATGTACTCGACGGCCCTGCGAAGCAGGACATCCTTCGCGTCGTTGCGGTCGTGCACGCTGGCTGCGACGGCGCTTGCGCCTGCGAAAGCGGACAGCGTGACAGCCGCGAGCAGCCGGCCGGCATGACCGAGGACCAGGGGCGTGGCGGCCGAATCATCCTGCAAGAGCACAGTTTTGACGTATTCGACGGTCTGCCGCCACATTTGGTGGGCGTTGCCGTCGACGGGTTCGAAGGTGGCGAACCGAATGGGCAGCGACACCTGCGATTCCGGCGTTCCGGTGGCGACCCTCGCCACGAGTGCCGGATCCAGCAGGACCGAGGTGAGCGCCACGTCCTCGGCCTGCGCCCGGTACGGCAGGTCAGGCTGGGCGAGCATGGCCACCTCACCGGCGCCGGCCCGCCCGTTGAGGCCGTCGCAGGTGCCCGATATGCGGCCGCTGGTGGTCCACACGGCCACCACCTTGTGCAACGGATCAGGAGACACGTCGACGCGGCCGGCGAGTTCGACGTCGTCGATCGTGAAGGAGCCGGCGTCCACGCGCGCATGGGTGAGCAGTGGGCCGTCGCCGCGCCGGGCGTCGGCGGTCTGCGAAAGACGCAGCCGCGCACCGTAGGTCTCGTCGAGGAACTCGCCGACCTCGTCGGGCCGGGTGACCTCGACGCGGGTCCGGGTGGGACGACGAGGGTGGGCGCTCAGAGTCGATATGGGTCTCACCTCTGCGGGTCACGCAGTGCAGGGCTGGCGCTGAACCCCCGAATGATCATCACTCTAGCCGAGGGCCCACGTCGATGTCTGAGACGGCGGCGCGGTGCCCATGTGATGGGATGACCCCCATGTCCGTTCTCGACAGATTCCGTCTCGACGACAAGGTCGTCATCGTCACCGGCGCCTCCTCGGGTCTCGGCGTCGCGTTCGCCAAGGCGTGCGCGGAGGCCGGCGCGGACGTCGTGCTGGCCGCGCGCCGCGCCGACAAGCTGGAGGGCACCGCGGAACTGGTGCGCTCCTCGGGCCGCCGCGCGCTGTCGGTGGCCACCGACGTCGCCGACCCCGCGCAATGCCAGGCGATGGTCGACACGGCGATGGCCGAGTTCGGGCACGTCGACGTGCTGGTGAACAACGCGGGCATCGGCACCGCGGTGCCGGCCACGCGCGAGACGCCGGACGAATTCCGGGCCGTGGTCGACGTCAACCTCCACGGGGCGTACTGGGCCGCGCAGGCCTGCGGACGGGTGATGACGCCGGGCAGTTCGGTGGTCAACATCTCGAGCATCCTCGGCATCACGACGGCCGGTCTGCCGCAGGCGGCCTACAGCGCGAGCAAGGCGGCGATCGCCGGTCTGACGCGAGATCTGGCCCAGCAGTGGGGAACTCGCAAGGGCATCCGAGTCAACGCCATCGCACCCGGGTTCTTCAAATCGGAGATGACCGACCAGTACAAGCCGGGTTACCTCGAGAGCGTCATCGAGCGTTCGGTACTGGGCCGCACCGGCGACCCGGAGGAGCTCGCGGCCACGCTCGTGTGGCTGGCCAGTGCGGCCGGTGGCTACGTGACCGGGCAGACCATCGTCGTCGACGGCGGCGTCACCATCACCTAGACGACCCGCACTTAGCGGATGAGGTACTGCTGGCCCGGCATGAAGTCGCCGAGCAACGTCGCCCGGGCACCGTGGTCGAGCACGACCGCCGCGAACGGGTCCCCGGCGTGCATGGCCAGCAGCAGTGAATCCGCGCCGAACCACCGCCGAGCCACCACCTCCCGCTGCGCGGCGGGCATGCTCTCGTTGAGCGCCCAGTTCGAGATGAACAGGTCGGCTTCGAGCTCCAGGTCGCGGACGAGACCGATCGGGACGACGTTCACGCGCCCGGGTTCGGGTCGGACCGGTGCGCGGTGGTGCAGTACGACCCGTTCCTCCCCCAGCACGGCGGACAGGTAGAGCCATTGCAGCGCGGTGAACACCGGGGTGTCGATGACGACACAGGTCGGATCGCCGCCGTGCAACCGCACCAGCATGCGCATCAGGCTGCCGAAACCGCCGCCCCACTCCACGACGGTGTCGGCGTCACGGACCCGCCGTCCGGAGGCCTCCTCGTAGCGCAGCAGGTGGTACAGCTGGTGCACGGTGTTGGGCGACGTCCGGATCGACGTGTCGGGCACCGCGGCCGTGGGCGGCGAGCCGACCGCGTCCTCGGCCAGCAGCGCGTCGTCGCCCAGTCGTTCGCGCACGTACGGCAACTCGTAGGGCACGATGCGCTCGCCCATCATCATCTGGAACGCGATGGCCGGATGGCACAGGAAGTCCGCGGGCGGTACGGGAAGCAGGTCGCGCGCCAACTGCTCATTGCGTTCCGCCCAATCCGGTCGGACGTAGCTGGGATCGGTGCAGCTCCGGACCGCCTCGAACTGCCGCGCGAAGCGGGTGGCGAGGCCGGCGAGCGGCCCCCACCCCGCCGTCCGGTCGATCTGGTCGCAAGGCATGTCCGCAGATACCCGCTCCGGCAGCGATGAATCGGTTTCCGCCCCGCCGGACCGGGTACCGGCAAACAAAGGATCCGAGGAAGGGAGCCATCGATGGCGACACCGGGGACACAGGGCACGCCGAAGGCGGCGCCGACCGCGGGAAAGGCGCCGGTGCAGAAGGCGGCGCTGGCGGTCGGGGCGGTCTTCCTACTGGTCGGGATCCTGGGCTTCATCCCGGGCATCACCACCGACTACGACAAGCTGGCGTTCGCCGGACACCACTCCGGGGCCATGCTCTTCGGCATCTTCGCCGTCTCTGTGCTGCACAACGTCGTGCACCTGCTGTTCGGTGTAGCCGGCGTCGCGCTGCACGGCACCTTCAACGGGGCGAAGTGGTATCTCATCGGCGGCGGTCTCGTCTATGCGGCGCTGTGGGTGTACGGGCTGGTGGTCGGCCGCCACTCGCCGGCGAATTTCGTCCCGTTCAACAGCGCCGACAACTGGCTGCATCTCGGGCTCGCGGCCGGCATGCTGGCGCTGGGCATCCTGCTCGGCCGGGTCCCGTCGACGGCACCACACGACCGGCGCCACGCGTGAGTCCCTTGCCGCGCGGATAGGAAAGTCTTACCGGCGAGCAGCAGAAACTGACTTCCGCGGGATTACGCGTCGATGACCGCGTCACCAGGATGGATGTCGTCCCCCTTTCGGATCGACGACATCGAGGAACCTCATGGTTGCGACAGCTTCGACGAACTCCCCTCGCCGGGCCCACGACGAGACAGTGCGGATGCGCAACGCCGAGATGCTCCGGCCGCTGCCTGCCGCGCTCGAGGATCCCGAGACGCAGCGGTTGAGCTCCGCGAGCCGGCCTGCGCCGAGCCCGACCGCCGGCAGGACGGTGCGGCTGCCCAGCATCGTCATCGGCACCGTGGCCAACACGGTGCGGCAGCGCTACGCCGACCTGAGCGTGGTCAGCGACGTCCCACCCAGCCGGTGGCAGATCGCGCGGGTCATGCTGGTGCTACTACTGGCCGCGATGCCGATCCTGGGCATCTCGGTCGACGTCTTCGGGCTGGTTCCGCAGGCCACCACGTCGGTGGTGATCATCGCGCTGGCCGCCGCCCTGGCGACCGTCGTCGCCTTCGCCCCGCACCGGATCGACATGATCGTCGGACGGGGGCTGATCGCCGGCATGGTGGCATGCATCGTCTACGACGGCGCGCGACTGTTCGCCGTCCACGTCCTGGGCCTGATGGACGACTTCATCCCCGTGATGGGTTCCTGGGTCACCGGGGAGCCGGACACCACCGGTAGCGCCGCGGTGGGCTACGTGTGGCGCTACATCGGCGACGGCGGCGGCCTGGGCGTCGCGTTCTTCGTCGTCGCGTTCGCGCTGGGCATCGACCGCTGGTCGAACGTCAAGGCCGTGGGTGCCGCCGTGGCCTTCGCGGTCTTCCCGACCTGGGCGGGACTGATCGCCACGGTCGCGCTGGCCCCGCGCGGTGAGGACATGATGTTCCCGCTGACGCCGGCGACCGTGACGATCACCCTGGTGGGACACCTGATCTTCGGCTTCATGCTGGGGCTGGCGTTCCTGAAGGCTCCGCGTGGCCGCGCGGGCAGCGAATGGCCGTGGCCGCCGCTGCTGGAAACGCTCGCCCGCCGGCGTCGCACCGCGTGACGGTCGAGTGGGCCGCGGGCCGCCGGGATTCCCGGCGGCCCGCGGCGCGTTCTGCGGTCACCTTCCGTGCCGTGGGTCAGAATTGGGCCGAGAGGAGGTGGCATGCCTTCGCATCTGGAGGTCTGGAAACCGTCTGGGCGCGAGCTGATCACGCTCGACGGCCAGCGCGTCACCCTCGGCAAGACCTCCACCAACGCGGTGTCGCTGGAGCACGACGACACGGTGTCGCGACTCCACGCCGTGTTCGAGAATCTTGGGTTCGCTTGGTCGATAAGGGATCTCGGCAGCCGCAACGGCACCTACCTCAACGGCGAACGGATCACCGCCGAGCGGGTCCTGCGGTCCGGGGACGAGGTGCGCGTCGGCAGGTCGCGGATGGTCTTCTGGCAGGTGCAGGACACCGATGGGCCGCGTGACGAGGAGACGGTGTCCGCCCAGCCGTCGGATCTGCCACCCAGGCTGACCCGGCGCGAACTCGACGTCCTGGTGGCGTTGTGCCGGCCGCTGGTCTCCGACGACCTCTTTCCCGAGCCCGCCTCCGTGCGCCGCTTGGCCGGTGAGCTGTTCGTCACCGAGGCCGCCGTCAAGCAGCACCTACAGAACCTGTACGACAAGTTCGCCGTGCCCGCGGAGGGCGACCGGCGGGTCCGGCTGGCCAACGAGGCGCTGCGGCGCGGCGCGGTCACCATCGCCCAGTTGCGCGACGCTAGGTGAAGTCCAGCGCCTCGACGGTGGCGACCGGTCCTTCGTGCGTGGGCCGGTCGGCTCCGCCGATGCAGTACAGGGTCGAACCCACGGCGGCCACCGCCTCGCCGTGCAGCGGAGTGCTGATCGGCGCCAGCGTGCTCCATGTTCGGCTTGCGATGTCGTACATCTCGACCGTGGCCAGCACCCGCGTCGGTTCCTCACCGCCGACGGCCACGATCCGGCCGTCGATGAACGCGGCGCCGTAGCTTCCCCGCGGAGTCGGCATGTCCGGCAACGACTCCCACGCTCCGGACCGCGGATCGTACCGCTCGACGGCCGCGGAGTTCTCGTCGGCGGTCAGGAGCCGGCCGCCGACGGTGTAGACGTAGTCGCCGTCGGACACCGCGGCGAGGTGTTCACGCGGTGTGGGCAGGTCGGCGGCCGGAGTCCACGACTCTCCGTCGAAGACCTCGGTCTGGGCGACCAGTTGCTTGTCATCCTGCCCTCCGACGACGACCAGCTCATCGCCCACCACCGCCGCCGCACCCGCGACGCGGGCATGCGCAAGCGGCGGGAGTTCCGTCCACGTGCCGTCGCGAAGGGCGAACACCTTTTTCGACGCGTCCGCGATGCTGTCGCTGGCGCCGCCGAGCACCACCACCTCGCCCCGGTATGTCGTCGCGGTCGCATGGTGCAGAGGGATCGGCAGCGGGGGTTCGGTCTGCCATGTGCCCGTTCGGGTGTCGTAGCTCTCGACGGTCTGGAGGGTCTCGCCATGGCTCATGCCACCGGCGAGCCAGATCTTGTCGTCGAGCACGGTCCACGCCATCATCAACCGCGCGGTCGGGGCATCCGGCAGCGTCCGCCACTGTCCTGCGGGTTGCGGTCTGCGCGCGCCGAGTCGCAGCGATTCCGCCGATGCGGTGACCGCGTCGTCGCCGGGACCCGTCGACCCGCCGATCGCGTAGACCGTCCTGCCCACGCTGGCCACCGCCATGCCGCGGCGCGCTGTGGCCATGTCGGGCAGCGCCGTCCACGTCCGTGTGACGACGTCGAACGCGGCGACGCTGCGCAACACCTGCCCCGAGGATCGACCGCCGACCACGACCAGCCGCCCATCGGCACTGGTGGCCCCGACGTCGCTGCGTGGCTGCGGAAGTGGGGGCAGAGCCGTCCACGAGTCGGCGGCCGGATCGTAGGCCTCCACGGTCGCGAGGTCGGTGGACCCGTTCGCCCCGCCGACGACGTACACGAGCCTGCCGTCGCTTGCCGCCGCAGGCATCTGACGCGGTGTGGGGATCGCGGCACCGAGTGTCCAGCGGGTGCCGTCGAAGATCTCGGTGGTGTCGAGCAGCGTGCCCGATGCGTCGACCCCTCCGGTGACGATGATGCGGTCGCCGACCACGGCCGCTGAGGCCGCCGCCCGGGGCTGCAGCAGCGGCGGCAGTTCGGCCCACCGGCTGTTGACGACGCGCCACACTCGGT
Source organism: Mycolicibacterium litorale (assembly GCF_010731695.1). Lineage (NCBI taxonomy): Bacteria > Bacillati > Actinomycetota > Actinomycetes > Mycobacteriales > Mycobacteriaceae > Mycobacterium > Mycolicibacterium litorale. Next base: position 5,468,477 of record NZ_AP022586.1, on the reverse strand, counting down.
CCGTGGCCACGTTGGTGCGCGCGCCCTCGGTGCGCCAGCCGCCGAGGACGACGGGAGTGCCCTGCCAGGTCACGGCCATCGCGTGCTGGACCGGAACGGGCAGGTCCTCGCCGCCCTTCCAGCTGTCGATCGCGGGGTCGTAGCCCTCGTGCCGTCCACTGATGCGGTTGCCCTCTCCGACGCCGCCGAACACCCAGATCGTGCCGTCGGCCTCCGTCGCCGCCACCCCCTCGCGGGCCACCCGGGCGTTCGCGATCGCCTGCCAACCAGGCTGAGTCACCTCGGCGGGTTGGGCCTGACCGGCCGGTGTCGCCGCATCGCTGTCGACGTCCCGCGACGAGGTGACCATGTAGACACCGCTGGCGACGAGGAGAAGCACCGCGAACGCGGCCGCCGCGGCGATCAGTTTCCGGTGCCGGTCCGGTTTCGGCGCAGCGCCTCCGGCTGGGGGTTCGGCCGGCGGTGGCGGGGGCGCGGCCGCCGGTACCGCCCACGGCAGGCTCGACGCGCTGATCGACGCGGTGTGCGCGAACATGCCGGGGACGGGCGGCGTCATCTCACCGGTTGCGCCGAGAGCCTCGGAGTCGGCGCCTCGCGGGTCAGGCGCTTGCGTGGCATCGGGCGGCGACGCTGTTTCGCCGTCGGGTCGTTCGGCGGGGCCGCCCGGTTCGCTGAGCGCCATCGGATCCGCGGCCAGACCGTTGTGCCGCTGCGCGAGTTGCAGTTCGCGTCCGAACTCCTCGGCGGATGTGTGCCGGTCGGCCGGTTCGCGCGACATGGCCTTCTCGATCGCCGCGCAGACGTCGACGGGGATTCCCTCCGGCCGCAGGTCCGGCACCGGTGTCGAGGTGATCCTCAGATAGTGGGCGATGAGATCCTCGTCGGCTTTCCGCTCATGCGGGGGATTGCCGGCGATCAGCGCGTAGATCGTCGCGCCGAGCGAGTACACGTCGGCGGCCACCGTCGGCGGCGTTCCGCTGAGCACCTCGGGCGCGGTGTAGGACAGCGTGCCGGTGAAGAAGCCGGTGACGGTTTTGTACCCGCCGACGATGCGCGCGGTTCCGAAATCGCTGAGCAGGGGTTCGCCGTAATCGTTGACGAGCACGTTGGCCGGTTTGATGTCGCGGTGCAACGTCCCCGTCCGATGTGCGGTTTCGAGGGCGCCGCAGAGCTTCACCCCGATGCGCAACGCCTCCGGCCAGGCGATCCGCCCCTCGCGGCGCAGGCGCTGGGCGAGGGAACCCCTTGCGTGGTAGGGCATCACGATGAACGGCCGGTTGCTGTCGGTGACACCGACCTGCAGGATGTTCACGATGTTGGGGTGGCCGGAGAGCCCGCCCATCGCGTACCCCTCGCGGAGGAACCGTTCGCGGTCGTCGTCGTCGAGATCCGACGCCAGTACCTTGATGGCGACGCTGCGGCCGAGGGACTGTTGATAGCAGCGGTAGACCACGCCCCCGCCGCCGCGGCCCACCTCGGCGGCGTCGGTGAATCCGGCGGCCGCCAGCTCGCCCGCTATCCCGCCCGCCATAGTGCCAACCGTCCTCCGGTGAGACCCGAGATGTTCGCTCCAAGGTACCGAGCAAAGGCTGGTCGGACGCCGGAATCGGACGTTGTCTCGGCTTTCGTCGACCATGTCGGGAAGTGGCACTCGGTGCAATGTTGCCCGTGCGCGCCCGTCGACGATCTCGTTGCGGGAACCCGGCGCGTCACTCCCCCGGCGCCGCGCTGCGCTGCCTATCCTCGGCGCGTGAGTGAAGATGTCGTGGTCATCCACACCGACGGCGGATGCCGGCCCAACCCCGGGCCCGGCGGCTGGGGTGCCGTGCTGCGCCGGCGCGACCACGTCCGTGAGATGTGCGGCGGGGAAGCCGGCGCGACCAGTAACAACCGGATGGAGCTGACTGCGCCGATCATGGCGCTGGAGGCACTCACCCGACCGGTGGTGGTGCACCTCCACACCGACAGCACCTACGTCCGCAACGGCATCACCAAGTGGGTGCTCGGCTGGGAGCGCAACGGCTGGATGACCGCGGCCAAGCAGCCGGTGAAGAACGTCGACCTGTGGCAGCGGCTGCAGCAGGCGTGCGCGCGGCACCGCGTCGAGTGGTTCTGGGTGAAGGGCCACTCGGGTGTCGCCGACAACGAGCTGGCCGATCAGCTGGCGACGCGCGGTTTGCAGGAGGCCGTCGCCGCCGCGGCGATCACCGCCTGACGGTTCAACACACCGGCCGCGGGTAAGCCCGGTGTCATGGATCAGGCGAAGGCACCCCTTCTCGACGCGCTGGCCGACTACCACCGCAGCGAGCGTTACGGCTTCAGCCCGCCCGGTCACCGTCAGGGCCGCGGCGCCGACGAACGTGCCCTCGCCGTTCTCGGCAAGGATCCGTTTCGCGACGACGTGCTCGCCTCGGGCGGCCTCGACGACCGGATGTCACGAGGCGGCTTCCTGTCGGACGCCGAGGACCTGATGGCCGAGGCCGTCGGCGCCGACTCGGCGTTCTTCTCGACGTGCGGCAGTTCGCTTTCGGTCAAGGCGGCGATGATGGCCGTGGCAGGCGGGCACAGCGGCGGCCTGCTGCTCAGCCGGGACAGCCACAAGTCGGTGGTCGCGGGCCTCATCATGTCGGGCGTCCAGCCTCGGTGGATCACCCCGCAGTGGGATGCCGAGCGGCACTTCTCGCATCCGCCGTCGCCGGAGCAGGTCGAGCAGGCGTGGCAGGACTATCCGGACGCCTCCGGCGCGCTCGTCGTGAGCCCCAGCCCGTACGGCACCTGCGCCGACCTGGCCGGCATCGCGAAGGTGTGCCACGACCGCGGCAAACCGTTGATCGTCGACGAGGCGTGGGGTGCGCATCTGCCGTTCCACGAAGACCTCCCCACCTGGGCGATGGACGCGGGCGCCGACGTCTGCGTCGTCAGCGTCCACAAGATGGGCGCGGGCTTCGAGCAGGGTTCGGTGTTCCATCTGCAGGGCGATCTCGTCGATCCGCACCGGTTGTCGAAGTGCGCGGACCTGCTGATGACGACGAGCCCGAACGTGATGGTGTACGCGGCACTCGACGCGTGGCGCCGCCAGATGGTCGAGCGCGGCCACGACATGCTCGGTGCCGCACTCGAACTCGCCGCCGACGTCCGGGCGCGCATCGAGCAGATTTCCGACGTGGAGGTGCTCGACGACGAACTGCTGGGCGAGCAGGCCTCCCACGACCTCGACCGCCTGCAGGTGCTGATGGACATCGCCGCGACCGGGACGTCGGGCTATCAGGGTCTGGACTGGATGCGCGAGCACTGCCAGCTGGACCTCGGGATGTCCGACCACCGCCGCATGCTGGCGACGATGTCGTTCGCCGACGACCGGCACACCGTCGAGCGGCTGCACGGGGCGCTGTCATCCTGGCGGGAGGCGGCACGCCATTTCGACCCGCCACCGCCGATCGACCTGCCCACCCCCGAGGAGATCCAGCTCGACACGGCAATCCTGCCCCGTGACGCGTTTTTCGGAGCGACCGAGATGGTGCCGGCCGAGAAGGCGGCGGGACGCGTTGCCGCCGAACAGATCACGCCGTATCCGCCGGGGATACCGGCCGTCGTCCCCGGGGAGATGCTCAACGACGCGGTGGTCGACTATCTGCGCTCGGGAGCGGCGGCGGGGATGACGCTGCCAGACGCGTCGGATGCGACGGCGCAGCACTTCCGCGTCGTGGCGTGACCGTCGAGTCCGTAGCCGTCAAGCTGCTCGGACGTCGGGTGGTGCGGGGCCGCCGGGTTCACCGGGTTCGTCGGACGGCCGCGGCGCGTCCGAGTCCACGTCGCCGCCGGCCACACTGTCGTCAGCCGGCTTCGCCGATGCAACGGGTTCGCCGCCGATGTCCGGGTCCTGCGGTGGGACGAGGAGGCGTTCGGGCCGGTGGTAGTAGTTCAGCCGGCCTTGGCCGGTCTCCAGCCGTGGTGGGGGTATCCATTCCACCTCGTGCTGGTTGTTCATGCGGGTGGTCCACCCGTTGTCCTGGTCGACGTTGCGGTTGTCGGGCCCGCAGGCCAGGCCGAGTTCGTCGACGTTGGTGTTGCCGCCGTGTGCCCAGTCGTCATCGACGTGATGGGCTTGGCATCCGTAGGCGCCGACGGTGCAGCCAGGTTTGGTGCATCCGCCATCGCGCGCGATCAGCATGATCCGCTGCGCCGGCGAAGCGATCCGCTTGGCGCGGAAAAGATTCAGGGCTGATCCGGTCGCGCGGTCGAACACCGCGAGGTAGTGGTTGGCGTGGCCGGCCATCCGGATCACGTCGGCAATCGGCACGACGGTGCCGCCGCCGGTGGTGCCGACCCCGGCCCGCGACTCGAGGTCTTGCAGGGTGGTGCGGATGATGACCGAGACCGGCAACCCGTTGAGGTGCCCGAGTTCGCCGCTCATCAGGGCGATGCGCCCGATCGCGAGCATCGCGTCGTGCTGACGCTGGGCCAGGGTGCGGTGGTCGTTGTCGATCTGAGCCTGTGACGGTGTGCCCGAGGTGCAGGGTTGGGGATCGTCGGGATTGCACATCCCTGGTGCGGCGTATTTGGCGAAGATCGCCTCCCATACCGCCCATGCTTCCGGAGTCAGACTTGCGCTCAGATCGACCATGCCGTCATCGCGCTGTTTGTGCTTGGTGACCCCGCGCTTGCGGGCGCGTTCGGTGTCATCGGGCTCGGGGCCGTCCTGGTCGAGCAGGAACAGCGTGAGGTCGGCCGCGTCCTTGAGTTCTTTGGGGCCGACTCCGACCGCGGTGCGGACCAGGGTGACCTCGAACTGCTCGCGGGTTACCGCGTCCAAAAACCCCGGCAATTTGTCGACCGCCTTGCGGATGACCTCGACATGCTCACCATTGATCAGCCCAACGGCCTGAGCGGCGGCGGTGGCGGGCAACAGCGGCGGCAGCGCCGGGCCGGTCACGGGTTGGCGGGGTGCGAGCAGGGCGGCTTCGGTGAGTCGTCGGTTGGCCTCAGTGCCCGAGATCCGCCAGCGGACCATCAGCACCTCTTTCCAGGATTTGGCGCCCATCTGCTGCGGCGTCGCCTCGGATTGCAGGCGGGCCAGCAGGCGGTGGCTCATCGTGGGCAGCTGGCACCACAGGGTTTCGAGATCATCCAGCGCGGCAACGAGTTCAGGCTGCTCCGACAGGCCGACATCACAGGCGCCCACCGCCTCGAAGGCGGCACGCAGCGCCGCCACCGCGGCCTGGAGGTCGTTGCCCGACATACTTCGAACATACATTCGACCACCGACAAAACCGATCTACTCCCAGACCACCTCGTCGGGCGTCTTGTCCGGCCTCAACCCGCGCCACGACGGCTGACGCAACCGGCCGTCGCCGGTGCGCTCGCTGTAGCGCACCTCGCCCACGAGCTCCGGCCGCACGAACGTCACCCCCTTGGCGTCCTGCGTGGGAAGCCTTGTGGAAAAAGGGGATTCGTTGGTGTGCAGCGGTGCCAGTGTCTCCTTCAGGTTGGCGAGGTCCTTCTCGGTGAACCCGGTGCCGACGCGGCCGACGAACTGCAGGCCGTCGGGTCCGGGGATACCGAGCACCAGCGCGCCGATCCCGCTGCTGCGGCCGCCGTTACCTTCGCGCCAGCCGCCGATCACGACCTCTTGGGTGTTCCAGAGCTTGTCCTTGATCCACGCCGACGAGCGTCGCCCCGGCTGGTAGGTGGAGTCCCACTTCTTCGCGACCACACCCTCCCATTTGCGTTCGCGGGCGTGCTCGAGCGCTTCGGGTCCGTCGCCGTCGAGGAGCGGCGGCACGATCAGCCCGCCGCCACCGGCCAACGTCTCCAACAGTTTTCGCCGGTCGCGGTACTTCGCGCGCAGCAGCCAGCGGCCGTCGAGGCGCAGGATGTCGAATGCCCAGAACTCGACGCGGGTGGCGCGAGCCCGGTTCTGCATCTGCCCGAAGCTGGGCACCCCGTTGTCGTCGAGCGCGACGACCTCCCCGTCGAGCACGACGTGATGCTCGGCGAGATCGGCTGCCAGCGCCCGCAATTGGGGATACTCGGCGGTGACGTCGCGGCCGCTGCGCGAGCGCAGGCACAGCTTGCCGTGGTCGGCGTCGACCAGCAGCCGGTAGCCGTCCCACTTGCCTTCGAACGCCCAGTTCTTGGCGGTGTACTTCTCGACCGAACCGTGGGTGGCCAGCATCGGCGCGAAGTCCTCGAAGGTCGGGTTGCCCTGATCCTTCATCCGGTGGGCGAGCCAGTTCTTGCCCTCGGTCTGGATGAGCGCGTAGCGGCCGTCGACCTTGGTGCCGTGCAGGGTGACGATGACCTCGCCGCCCTTGGCCGGGCCGTCGGGGGCGTGGTCGTTGAACTTCTCGGTCTCGTAGGTGCCGGTGTCCCACACGATCATGTCGCCGCCGCCGTACTCGCCTTTGGGAATGGTGCCGTGGAAGGTGAGGTACTCGAGCGGGTGGTCCTCGGTGTGGACGGCCAGGCGGTTCTCCGCCGGGCTCTCCGGCAGGTTCTTCGGCACCGCCCAGCTCACCAGGACGCCGTCGCGTTCCAGGCGCAGGTCGTAGTGCAGGCGGCGGGCGTGGTGCTCCTGGATGACGAAGCGGTCGTTGTTGCCCTTGGTCGGCGGGCGCGGCGGGACGGGTTCGGGGGTCTTCGCCGGGTCGCGCATGCTGCGGTACTTGGTCAGCCGGTCCTCGACGGGCACCTTCTCGTCGAGATCGGCCAGCAGGTCGCCGAACTGCTCGATGCGCTCCAGCACCTCGTCGAAGCGCAGGTGCCGCAGGTCAGGATCTTCGATCTCGTCCCAGGTGCGCGGCGCGGCCACGGTCGGCTCGTCGCGGCCGCGCAGCGAATACGGGGCGATCGTCGTCTTGTTGCCGTTGTTCTGGCTCCAGTCGAGGAACACCTTGCCGTCGCGCAGGCTCTTGGTCATCGTGGCGGTGACCTGTTTGGGCATGGCCTTCTCGAGTTGCTGCGCGACGCGTTTGGCCAGGACGGAGGCGCCCTGCGAGCTGATCGGCTCCTCGAGCGGAACGTAGAGGTGCAGGCCCTTGCTGCCGCTGGTCAGCGGGTAGGCGGTCAACCCGATGTCGGTGATCAGGTCGCGGACCTCGTGGGCGACCTGGCAGAGCTGGCGGAACGTGACGCCCTCGCCGGGGTCGAGGTCGAAGACGATGCGGGTGGCCGGGCCGGGCGTGAGGTGCTCCGGTTCGCCAGCGTTATCGCCCGCCCGCCCCCCGACGAACCGCCACTGCGGGACGTGTACTTCGAGCGACGCCTGCTGGGCGATCCACGCCAGGCCTTCGCGGGTGTCGATGATCGGGTAGGTCGTGGTGCCGGATTTGTGGACCACGGTGCCACGGGTGAGCCAGTCGGGTGCCGAGCTGGCCAGCTGCTTCTCGAAGAACTCCAGCTCGCCGACGCCGTTGGGCCAGCGCTTGCGGGTGACGGCGCGCCCGGCGATGTGCGGGACCATCGCGTCGGCCACGTCGACGTAGTACTCGAACACCTCGGCCTTGGTGGTGCCCGTGGCCGGGTACAGCACCTTGTCCGGATTGGTCAGGCGCACCCGACCGTAGTGATCCACCACCTCACGGTATTACCCGCTTCACGCCGTGTGCTTATCGGCGAGTTCTACACGAGGGTCGTCGATCGGCGTGCGGCACGACCCTGGAGTAGAAATCGGCGTCCACACCGATCGCTTTGTCCACATCCACGGCTGGGTGAGGCGCCTCGCGCGGGCTCGTCGTCGGCATCGCTCCACAGCATCGACGCATGTCTGAACCCGTCATCGGATCCGAAGCCGTCACCGCCGGTGCGCTCACTCGCGCACAACTGCGCTGGCAATACGCCGCGATCCACCCCGGCGTGTACATCCCCAAGCACGCGGAGCGCACACTGCTCCTCAGGGCGCACGCCGCCTGGTTGTGGACCGGGCGCCGCGGCATCATCGCCGGCCGGGCCGCCGCGGCGCTGCACGGCGCGAAATGGGTCGATGCGACGACCCCGATCGAGATCATCACCGCACACGGGCGCCGCCGAGATGGCCTGATCGTGCGCGAGGAGCGGATCGGCGACGACGAGGTCGTCCGTGTCGGCGAGCTGCCGGTGACGTCGCTCGCCCGCACGGCGTTCGACCTCGCCCGGCATCTCCCGCGTGACGTCGCCGTGGTGCATCTCGACTCGCTTTCAGCCGCCACCGGCGTCACGGCCGCCGACACGAACGGTCTGGCGCAGCGCTACCGCGGGGGCCGTGGCGTTCGGAGATCCCTGACAGCGCTCGCGCTGATGGACGCCGGCGCGGCGTCGCCACAGGAGACCCGGCTGCGGCTCACCCTGATCGACGGCGGACTGCCGAAGCCTCGGACCCAGATCCGGGTCTTCGACGGCTATTCGGAGGCCTTCATCGACATGGGCTACGACGAGCCGAAGGTGGGCCTCGAATATGAAGGCGCGCATTACGCGACCAATCGCGGCCAATACGTCCACGACATCGGCCGCGCCGAACTCATCGAGCGCGAAGGATGGATCGACCTTCGGGTGGTGGCCGAGCACAGTCGCCGATACATCCTGCACCGTGTCCGCGAGGCGTTCGCCCGCCGCGGCTGGACCCCACCGAGTTCTACGTCAGGGTCGTGATGCCCCGGCAAGAGCAGCCCTGGTGTAGAACTCGCCGCGCTAGATCCGCTCCCCCGTCTCCGGGTGGAACAGGTGCACGACGGCGTCGGGGTGCTTGCGCAGATGCACGGTGTCGGCCAGCCGCGGCGCCGCCTTCGTCAGCGAGCGCGCCACCAGGTTGACCCCCTCACCGGCGTGGGCGTACACATACGCCTCGCTGCCCAGGTCCTCCACCAGGTCGACGACGACCTCCATGCCGCCGGAATCGGTCAGTTCGAGCTGCTCGGGCCGCACGCCGACGGTGACCTCTTTGAGTCCCTCCTCGTGCAAGGCGCTGAGCTGTGCCCGTTCCAGCTCGAGCGACGAGTTCTCGCCCACCCGAACGCCTTCGGCGGTGATCGGCAGCGTCATCAGGTTCATCGCCGGTGATCCGATGAAGCCCGCGACGAACGCGTTGGCCGGCTGATCGTAGAGCTCGTTCGGTGTGGCGAACTGCTGGAGCTTTCCGTTGCGCAGCACCGCGACCCGGTCGCCCATCGTCATCGCCTCGACCTGATCGTGGGTGACGTAGACCGTGGTGGTGCCCAGCCGCCGCTGCAGCGCGGCGATCTGCGTGCGGGTCTGCACCCGCAGCTTGGCGTCGAGGTTGCTCAGCGGCTCGTCCATGCAGAACACCTGCGGTTCCCGCACGATCGCCCGGCCCATCGCCACCCGCTGGCGCTGACCGCCGGACAGCTTGGCCGGTTTGCGGTCCAGGAAGTCGGTGAGGTCGAGCAGTTTCGCGGCTTCCTCGACCTTACGCCGCCGCTCGTCGGCCGACACCCCGCGCAGCTTCAATGCGAAACCCATGTTCTCGGCGACCGTTTTGTTCGGATACAGCGCGTAGTTCTGGAACACCATCGCGATGTCACGGTCCTTCGACGGCACGCCCCGCATGTTGCGGCCGCCGATCTCGATATCCCCCTCATCGATGTCCTCGAGTCCGGCGAGCATGCGCAGCGCGGTGCTCTTGCCCGATCCGGACGGGCCGACCAGCACCACGAATTCCCCGTCGGCGATGTCGAGGTTCAGCGAGTCGACCGCCAGTTTGTCCGAGCCCTCGTAGATGCACGAGGCGTTCTTGTAAGCGATTGTCGCCATTGACTTTTCCCTATCTACTTGATGGCGCCGAAGGACAGTCCACGAACCAGCTTGTTCTGGGCGACCCAACCCGCCAGAACCACCGGCAGCGCGGCCAGCGTCGCCGCCGCGCACAGCTTGGCCCAATACAGGCCCTCACCCGCGATGAAGCCGACCAGGAAGACCGGCATGGTCTGGGCCTGCACCGCGGTGAGGCTGACCGCGAAGAAGAACTCGTTCCACGCGAAGATCACACAGATCAGCGCGGTCGCGGCGATCCCCGGTGAGACCAGCGGAAGGATCACCTCCCGCGCCGAGCGCCAGGTGCTCGCACCGTCGAGGCTGGCGGCCTCGAGCAGTTCACCGGGCACCTCCAGGAAGAACGACCGCATCATCCACACCGCCACCGGCAGGTTCATCGCCGTGTAGAGGATGATCAGCGCCCAGATGTTGTCCAGCAGACCGATGTTCGACACGATCACATACAGCGGGATGATCACCGCGACCACCGGCAACATCTTGGTGCTCATGAAGAAGAACAACGCATCCTGGGTCTTGCGGACCGGCCGCAGCGACAGCGCGAACGCCGCCGGAATGCCCAGCAGCAGCACCAGGATCGTCGACACCGTGGTGGCGAACAACGAGTTCAGCAATCCGGTCGCGATGCCCTGGTCGAAGACGGCCCGGAACTCGTCGAGGGTCGGCGCGAAGACGAACTTCGGTGTGGTGGTGTAGGCGTCGACCTCCTGCTTGAACGCGGTCAGCACCATCCAGAACACCGGGAAGAAGAACCCGAGCCCGACGAGCCAGGCGACGATGCCCCACGGGTCGAACTTGCGGCGCTTCGCCGCGGCGGCGGGAGCGGTTGTCTCGGCGGCGGGAGCCGTGGTCGTGGTGGTGCTCATCAGGCGGCCTCTTCCTTGCCGGTGAACGATTTGAAGATCAACCGCAGCGCGAAGCTGGCGATGATCATCGTGAAGATCACGACGACCACGCCCATCGCCGCGGCCTGGCCGATGTCGAAGCCCAGGAACGCGCGCTGATAGATGTAGAACGGCAGGTTCGCACTCGCGGTACCCGGCCCGCCCTGGGTCATCATGTAGATCTGGTCGAAGGTGTTGACGAGGTAGATCGCGCCGAGCACCGTGCCCAGTTCGATGAAGCGCCGAAGGTGCGGGAGCGTCAACTCGCGGAAGAGTTGGAACGCTCCCGCGCCGTCGACTCGACCGGCCTCCAGGATGTCGCGAGGCATCGACTGGAGGCCGGCGAGGATCAGCAGCATCATGAAAGGCGTCCACTGCCACACCAGCGCGAGGATCACCGACGACAGCGGGAACCTGCTGACGAAGTCGATGCCCTCGCCGGGCAGGATCCAGTTCACGATGCCGAACACGGGGTCGAGCATGGCGGTCTTCCACATCAGTGCCCCCGCAACGGGAGTGACGAGGAACGGCGTGATCAGCAGCGTGCGCACCACGCCGCGGCCGAGGAACGCGCGGTCGAGCAGCAGTGCCAGCAGTAGGCCGAGCACCACCGAGATCAGCACCGTGGCGACGATGATGACGACGGTGTTGATCGCCACCTGCCAGAAGGTGCCGTCGGCGATGACATCGAGATAGTTCTGCAGCCCGACGAACTCACTGGAGCCGGGCCGCACCAGATTCCACGACAACGTCGAGTAGTAGAGCGTGAACAGGAACGGGATCTGCGTCACCAGGATCATGAAGATCAGCGCGGGCAGTAGCGGCCCCCGCCGCCGCCAGCCCTCGGCGCGGGACACGCCACGATCCTGCGCCTGCTTGATCCGCGCGACGTGTTCTGACTCCGACTCGCGCACGTCGGCCGCCACTGTGGTCATGACTGCTCCTGATAACTCCGGCCGACGACCTCGGCGTACCGCTGTGACTGCTCGAGCGCCTCGGCCACCGTCTTCTGCCCGGCGATCGCTGCGCTGATCTGCTGGCTGACCCGGGTGCCGAGATCCTGGAACTCGGGGATCGCCAGGAACTGGATGCCGGTGTAGGGCACCGGTTGCACCGTCGGCTTGAGCGGGTCGGCACCCTCGATCGAGTCGAGTGTGGCCTGCCCGAACGCCTTCGACGCCTCCTTGTATTCGGGGATCTGGTAGGTGGACAGCCGGCTGCCCGGCGGCACCCGCGCCCATCCCAGTTCCTCACCGACGAGCCGGATGTAGTTCTTGTCGGTCATCCACGAGATGAACTTCCACGCGGAGTCCTTCTTGTCACTGCTCTTCGGGATGCCCAGCGCCCAGGTGTAGAGCCAGCCGGGGTTCGGCTTCTCCACCATCGGCGCCATCGCGTAACCGACCTTGCCGACGACCGTGGACGATTCGGGATCCTCGAGCACCGACACCGCCGACGTCGCGTCGTACCACATCGCGGTGCGGCCCTGCCCGAACTGTGTCGCGCATTCGCTGAATCCGCTTGCCGCTGCGCCGGGTTCACCGACCTTGGTGACGGTGTCGACGTAGAACTGAACGGCGCGCTGCACCTCGGGGCTGGTCAGCTGGGCGTTCCAGTTCTCGTCGAACCAGCGCCCGCCGAAGGTGTTGATGACCGTGTCCAGCGGCGCCAGCACCTCACCCCAGCCGGGCTTGCCGCGCAGGCAGATGCCCACCATGTCGGGACCGTTCAGTTTGGCCGCCGCGTCGGCGACCTGCTGCCAGGTGGGGGTGCGGGGCATCGTGATACCGGCCTGCTCGAAGAGATCCTTGCGGTACATCAGGAACGACGATTCACCGTAGAACGGCACCGCGTACATGTCGCCGTCGTAGGACAACGATTCGCGCAGCGACGGGAAGAAGTCGTTCTCGTCGTAACCCGGTGTCTTGCGGGTGTAGTCGGAGAGGTTGACCAGCCAGCCGTTCTCGGCCCACTGCGGGGTCTCGTAGTTGCTGATCATCACGACGTCGAATTCGCCGCCGCCCATCGCCGTGGAGGCGGTGATCTTCGCGCGGGCCTGGTTTTCCGACAGCGTGACGAAGCGCAGCTTGATGTCGGGGTTGGCCTCCTCGAACTTCGACGACAGTTCGCGGGCGTCGGTCATCTGGGAGTTGGAGACCATCGCGATGGTCACGGTCTGATCGGTCGCCCCCAGGGTGCCGGCGCCCGCACAGCCTGCGGTGAACACCAGCCCGACAGCGGCCAGACCTCCTGCCAGCCGGCGCATCAGCGTTCGCGCTTTCATCCGTCACCCCTTTTCATTGTCGAGAAGCCAGCGTGCGCAGTCGATGTCGCACACCAGTAGCCGGGCGAGCCCGCCGCGCAGTGCGGCCAGCGTGGCGCGGTGTTTGGCGGCGCCGCTGGCGATGAGGATCGATTTCTCGCAGGCCCGGATGTCTTCGAGCGGTACCGACACCGCGCGCTGCTGCAGGTCGGTGTCGACGGGTTGGCCGCGATCGTCGAAGAACCGGCCGCCGATCTCTCCCACGGCGCCGGCGGCGATCTGCTCGTCGAGCATCCGGGTGTCGAGGTAGCTGCCCTCGAACAGCGTGGTCGACGTGGAGACGGCACCGACCCCGAACAGCATCACGTCGGCGTGCCGCCCGGCTTCGAGCGTGCGGGAGATGACCGAATCGCTGCGCATGGACGCGACGGTGGACGGATCGGCGTACAGCGGCGCGGGCAGGCGAATAGTGGTGGCCCGCAACACATCCGCGCAGCGGCTGAGGATCAGTTCGACACCGGTCTGGTAGGCGGCACTGGACATCGCGCCGTCGAGTTGGACCACCGCGCGGCACGTCGCCGTTCCCGGCGTCAGCGCGGTCGCCACCGCCACCTGCTCGGGACCCCAGGTGAAGCCCAGGACGTCGTCGGGTGCCAGTCTGCGCATCAACAACGCCGCGGCCGCGCGGCCGAGGTCGGCGAACACGGCGGGCCGCCCGGGTGCGCCGATGTCGACGCCGTGGCCCGCGACCACCACCTCGGTCAGGCCGAACCGCGCTTCGAGTTCGCGTTCCTCGTCGGCGTGCAGATCGTCCTGCAAATAGGGCGGCACCACGATGTCGATGCGCACCAGGCCGCGGGCCTTCGCCCGGGCGACGAGCCGGCCCGCCGTCGGCCGGGACACCCCCAGCCGTGCCGCGATCTCGGCCTGCGTCAGCCCGTCGAGGTAGTACAGCGTGGCCGCGCGCAGCGCCAGCCGCAGATCTTCCGGGGAGCGCTGGGGCACCTGGCCGTTCGCCGCGGGAGCCGACGTCGGAGTCGCCACGCGCTTCCCACCTCTCCGTGAACAACGGTGAGCAGATGCTCACTGGTGCGAGTAGATGCTCACCAAGCTAACATGCGAGTGTGACCCAGACAACACTTTCGAGCGCGATACCTTCAGAGACGATGGTGACGATGTGATGAAGCTGGACAAGTCGACCCTGCCCGACATCCCCATCGCCAAACCGACTTACGCGCGCGGCGACGTCGCCGTCGGCATCGTGCACTTCGGCGTCGGCGGGTTTCACCGGGCACACCAGGCCATGTACGTCGACAAGCTGTTGGAGATGGGCCTCGCCTCCGACTGGGGCATCTGCGGGGTGGGCGTACTGCCCGGCGACCGCAGGATGGCCGATGCGCTCGGCAGCCAGGACGGCCTCTACACGCTGCTGCTGGAGAATCCCGACGGCACCCGCGACGCTCGGGTCATCGGGTCGATCGTCGACTACCGTTACGCCCCAGACGATCCCGAGGGCGTCATCGAGCTGCTCGCGGCGCCGAGCACCCGAATCATCTCGCTGACCATCACTGAGGGCGGTTACGACGTCGACAGGGTCCCGGTCGGCTCGGTCAACGTCTTCGGACTGGTGACCGAGGCCCTGGCCCGCCGGCGCGACCGCGGTGTCACCTCGCCGACGATCGTGTCGTGCGACAACGTGCAAGGCAACGGTGAAGTCGCGCGTGCTGCGTTCACGGCCTACGCCGACCGCACCCATCCGGGTCTCTCCGAGTGGATCGAGGCCGACACCCGCTTCCCGAACTCGATGGTCGATCGCATCACGCCGGTCACCACACCGGACGTGATCGCCACCGTGCGAGACGAATTCGGCATCGACGACGCCTGGCCGGTGGTGGCCGAACCGTTCACCTCCTGGGTACTGGAGGACACGTTCACCGACGGGCGTCCGCCGTTCGAGGAGGCAGGCGTGCTGCTGGTCGACGACGTCACCCCGTATGAGCTGATGAAACTGCGCCTGCTCAACGCCGGGCATCAGGCACTGTGTTACTTCGCCTACCTCGCCGGCTATCGCTTGGTGCACGATGCCGCGAGCGATCCGCTGCTCGCCGAGTTCGTGCGCCGCTACATGGACGAGGAAGGCACGCCGACACTCAAGCCGGTGCCGGGTATCGACCTGCCGGACTACAAGCAGACACTGATCGAACGCTTCGCCAATCCGGGGGTCCGCGACACGATCGCCCGTTTGTGCTTCGGCTCGTCGGACCGGATCCGCCTGTGGCTGCTGCCGGTCATCCGCGAAAACCTCAGGACCGGAGGGCCGGTCCAACTGTCCGCCGCGGTCGTCGCCAGCTGGGCACGCTACGCCGAGGGTGTCGACGAGGAGGGGCAGGCCATCGACGTCCAGGACTCATTGGCGGACACGCTCGTTCCGCTGGCCCGCGCCCAACGCCACAATCCCACCGCCTTCATCGAGAACCGTTCGGTGTTCGGCGATCTCGTCGACGAGAAGCGGTTCGTCGACGAGTACGTGGCGACGTTGGAGTCGTTGCACCGCGACGGGGCCCGCGCCACACTCGAAGCGCTGGTGAAACCGTCATGAGCCCCCGCGCGCTGGTGATCGGCGAGGCGCTCATCGACATCGTGGAACGCAACGGCGAGGTGACCGGTGAACACGTCGGCGGCAGCCCGCTCAACGTCGCGGTCGGGTTGGGCCGACTCGGACGCGGCGTCGACTTCCTCACCCACATCGGCGACGACGCCCGCGGCCGGCGCATCGTCGAATACCTCCACGACTCCGGCGTGCAACTCGTGGCCGGGAGCACCGGCGCGGCGCGTACCCCGACGGCCCGGGCCACGCTCGACGATGCCGGTGCGGCGCGCTACGAGTTCGACATCGAGTGGGAGCTCGCGGGCACCCCCGAGGCCGCGGCACCGCTGATCGCCCACACCGGGTCGATCGCCACCGTGCTCGAGCCCGGCTGCCGTGCGACCGCGGCGCTGCTCGACGCGTACCACCTGTCGGCGACCATCACCTTCGACCCGAACATCCGCGCGGCGCTCATCGACGACGCGGACGCCGCGCGCCACCGGATCGACCGCCTCATCGAGCGCGCCGACGTCATCAAGGCCAGCGACGAGGACCTGCGGTGGATCGATCCGCACCGGACGCCGAAGCAGATCGCTCGCTCGTGGCTGGACCTCGGCCCCTCGATCGTCGCGGTCACCGAAGGCGGTCAGGGTTCCTTCGCGGTGTGCGCGGCGGGTTCGGTACGCGTGGCCGCGCTTCCCGTCGAGGTCGTCGACACCGTCGGCGCCGGTGACGCGTTCATGACGGGACTGATCGATGCGCTGTGGAGCCACGGTCTGCTGGGCGCGGACAAACGCCCCGAACTGCGCGGAATTCGGCTCGACACGCTGCACGACGTCCTGCAGACCGCCGCGCTGTCCTCGGCGTTGACGGTCACCCGCCCGGGTGCGGACCTCCCGGACCGGGCGACCCGCGACGCGGCGGCGCGCGACCCGCGACCCTGATCGACCGTCGCCGCCGATGATGTGGGCCATACTGGGCGTATGCGATCCATCTGGAAGGGTTCGATCGCCTTCGGCCTGGTGAACGTACCGGTCAAGGTCTACAGCGCGACCGAGGACCACGACATCAAGTTCCACCAGGTCCACGCGAAGGACAACGGCCGGATCCGGTACAAGCGGGTCTGCGAGGTGTGCGGTGAGGTCGTGGAGTTCCGCGACATCGCCAAGGCCTTCGAATCCGACGACGGTCAGATGGTGCTGATCACCGACGAGGACATCGCCACGCTGCCCGAGGAACGCAGCCGTGAGATCGAGGTGCTCGAATTCGTTCCGGCCGGCGATCTCGACCCGCTGATGTACGACCGCAGTTACTTCCTCGAACCCGACGGCAAGTCGTCGAAATCGTATGTGCTGCTTGCCAAGACACTGTCGGAGACGGATCGGGTCGCGATCGTGCACTTCGCGTTGCGCAACAAGACCCGGTTGGCCGCGTTGCGCGTCAAGGACTTCAGCAAGCGCGACGTGATGATGATCCACACGCTGCTGTGGCCCGACGAGATCCGCGATCCCGACTTCCCGGTGCTGGACAAGGAAGTCGAGATCAAACCGGCCGAGCTGAAGATGGCCGGGCAGGTGGTCGAGTCGATGACCGACGACTTCAACCCCGACCGCTACCACGACGACTACCAGGATCAGCTGCGCGAACTGGTGGAGGCCAAGCTGGAGGGCGGCGAGGCGTTCGCCGTCGAGGAGCAGCCGACCGAACTCGACGAGACCGAGGACGTGTCGGATCTGCTGGCGAAGCTGGAGGCCAGCGTGAAGGCGCGGCGCTCGGGCGGCGGCTCCCGCTCCGGCGACGCCGATGGCTCCGACGACGACTCGGACGACGAGGATGACAAGCCGGCGAAGAAGGCGCCCGCCAAGAAATCGGCGGCGAAGAAGGCCCCCGCCAAGAAGACCGCGGCCAAGAAGGCGCCCGCGAAGAAGGCCGCGTCGAAGAAGTCCTGAACCGTCGACCAACGCGGTGGCGGAAATCCGCCCCGAATTAGAACGTGTTCCAGAAAGCGGCCACCACCGCTCCCCGACGCTGCTACCGTGACGCGCGGCGAAAGGGAGGCAGACGGTGATCCTCGACAGATTCCGGCTCGACGGACAGGTTGCGACGGTGACCGGGGCGGGCCGCGGACTGGGCGCCGCCATGGCGCTGGCCTTCGCGGAAGCCGGTGCGGACGTGGTGATCGCGGCCCGAACCGAGTCACAACTCGAGGAGGTCGCCGAGCAGATCCGCGCCACCGGCCGGCGGGCGCACATCGTCGTCGCCGACCTCGCGCACCCGGAGTCGACGGCGCAGCTCGCTCCCGCGGCGGTGGAAGCGTTCGGGAAACTAGACATCGTCGTCAACAACGTCGGCGGCACGATGCCCGCGGCGTTGACCGACACCTCGGCGAAGGACCTCCGCGACGCGTTCACGTTCAACGTCGCCACCGCCCATGCGCTGACGACCGCGGCCGTACCGCTGATGCTCGAGCACTCCGGCGGCGGCAGCGTCATCAACATCACCTCGACGATGGGCCGGGTCGCCGGGCGGGGCTTCGCCGCGTACGGCACGGCGAAAGCGGCCCTCGCCCACTACACCCGGCTCGCCGCGCTCGACCTGTGCCCGCGGATCCGGGTCAACGCGATCGCGCCCGGCTCCATCCTCACCTCCGCGCTCGACATCGTGGCGAGCAACGACGACCTGCGCGGACCGATGGAGAAGGCCACCCCGATGCGTCGGCTGGGTGAGCCGGAGGACATCGCGGCCGCCGCGGTGTACCTCGCGTCCCCGGCCGGCAGCTATCTCACCGGCAAGACCCTCGAAGTCGACGGCGGGCTGACGTTCCCGAACCTCGACATGCCCTTCCCGGACCTGTAGGACCCCTAGGAGAACCATGGCGATTCGCGTCGCGCAGATCGGCACGGGCAACGTGGGCGCTCATGCGCTCACCCAGCTCATCACCGACCCGCAGTTCGAGCTGACCGGCCTCTGGGTGTCCTCGGCCGCGAAGGCGGGCAAGGACGCCGCCGAACTCGTCGGGCTGTCCGAGCCGACCGGCATCACCGCCACGAACGACCTCGACGCGGTGTTGGCCACCGGCCCGGACTGCGCGGTCTACACGGCCATGGCCGACAACCGGCTGCCCGAGGCGCTCGAGGATTACCGGCGCATCCTGGCGGCCGGGGTCAACATGGTCGGCAGCGGGCCGGTCTTCCTCCAGTACCCGTGGCAGGTGCTGCCCCATGAGCTGATCGCCCCGATCGAGGAGGCGACCCGCACCGGCGGCTCCAGCCTCTTCGTCGGCGGCATCGACCCGGGCTTTGCCAACGACCTGCTGCCGTTTGCCCTTGCCGGCACGTGTCAGCGCATCGAACAGATCCGGTGCATGGAGATCGTCGACTACGCCACCTACGACAGCCCGACCGTCATGTTCGACGTCATGGGTTTCGGCAAGCCGCTCGACGACCTCCCGATGCTGTTGCAGCCCGGCGTGCTGAGCCTGGCATGGGGTTCGGTGGTGCGCCAGCTCGCCGCCGGGCTGGGCATCGAACTCGACGAGGTGACCGAGACCTACGTGCGCGAGCCCGCACCCGAGGATTTCGAGATCGCCTCCGGGCACATCACCGAAGGCACCGCTGCCGCACTGCGATTCGAGGTGCGCGGAATGCTGGGCGGTAAGCCCGCCGTGGTGCTCGAACACGTCACCCGGTTGCGGGAAGACCTCTGCCCGGGCTGGCCGCAGCCCGCCCAGCCCGGCGGTTCCTACCGGGTCGAGATCACCGGCGAGCCGACCTACGCCCTCGATCTCTGCCAGAGCAGCCCGAACGGTGACCACAACCGCGCCGGCCTCGTCGCGACGGCCGCGCGCATCGTCAACGCGATCCCCGCGGTGGTCGCCGCCGAACCGGGGATACGAACGACTCTCGACTTGCCCCTCTTGACTGGGAAAGGGCTGTACGCTCCTGGTTAGCGGACACCCGATTGAAGGACGTGGCTATGCGGACCTCTCTGCGCTACCTCACCCCATTCGCCGTCGCGGCCGGCGCTGTCGGTGCCATCCTCGCCGCACCGGTCGCCATCGCCCAGCCGAGCGGCGACGATGACGGCAAGTGCCTCAACGTGGCGCCCAACGCCCTGGGCCAGGGGTCGACCTGCCCGCCGTGGGACACCCAATTCGCCACGCAGCCAAAGGACATCCACAACCAGAGCACCTTCCTGTATCCGTGGGGGGATCCGTACTACGGTCCCGCCACGGTCGTGGACTGGGGATAGAAGGACCACGTGAACAAGATCATCGGCCTCGCACCCGTGGCCGTCGCGGCCGGCATCGGCGCAGCGATCCTGCTGGCGCCCAACGCCGGTGCTCAGCCGAACTGTGTGACCACCGGGCAGAACGGAATCGGCGGGTCCACCACCCAGTGCAGCAGCCCGGGTAACACGCAGATCGTCACCTCCCCCGGGCAGACGAACTACCTGTACCCCTGGAACGATTACTACTACGGCCCCGCGCTGGTCATGGGCTGGTAGACCACCCGGCCGTCCGAGGAGGTCCCGATGCATATCGGATCATTCACGGCTACAACGCTTTCCGCGCTCGCAGCGGCTATCGTGCTGGCGCCCGCCGCCGCGGCGGCGCCCGAATGCGTGAACACCGGCCCGCGCACGACCCAGTGTGAGACCGGTGGCAGCACCGCGATCGTCACCTCGCCGCCGGAGACCAACGTCGGTTGGCCCTTCGGCGGGTGGGGCTACGGCGGACTGCTCATCGGCATCTGAACCGCGATCGACGCGGCCCGCCGTCGCCTCGACCGAAGATTTCGGCTAACCTAACTTTTCTATTCGCTGCTCCGCAGGAAGGAAAAGCCCGGGTGCTGCCGGACATCGAGGAACGACGCACGCGGCCGACGTGGCTGCTGCTGGGGCCGGCGTTCGTCGCCGCCATCGCCTATGTGGACCCCGGCAACGTCGCGGCCAACGTCAGCGCCGGCGCCGAATTCGGGTTCCTGCTCGTCTGGGTCATCGTGCTGGCCAACGTCATGGCCGGCCTGGTGCAGTACCTGTCCGCGAAACTGGGCCTGGTCACCGGCCGCTCGCTGCCCGAGTCCGTCGCCGACCGCACCCGCACACCCACGCGGATCGCCTACTGGCTGCAGGCCGAGATGGTCGCCATGGCCACCGACCTCGCCGAGGTCGTCGGCGGGGCGATCGCGCTGTACCTGCTGTTCGACCTGCCGTTGGTGCTCGGCGGGGTGATCACGGGTGCGGTGTCCCTCGTCCTGCTCGCCGTGCAGAACCGCCGCGGGCAGCGGCACTTCGAGCGGGTGATCAGCGGGCTGCTGCTGATCATCGCGATCGGCTTCCTGACGAGTGTGTTCGTCGAACCCCCTTCCGCGGCTGACGTGGCGGGCGGCCTCCTGCCGCGGTTCGAGGGCGCCGAGAGCGTCCTGCTGGCGACGGCCATGCTCGGTGCGACGGTGATGCCACACGCGGTCTACCTGCACTCGGGGCTGGCCCGAGACCGTCACGGCCACCCCGACGCCGGACCCAGACGGCGCCGCCTGCTCAAGGCCACCCGCATCGACGTGGGGCTGGCGATGCTGATCGCCGGCGCGGTCAACCTGTCGATGCTGCTCGTCGCGGCGACGAATCTGCAGGGCATGGCCGACACCGACACCCTCGAAGGCGCGCACGCCGCGGTGGAGCAGACGCTGGGGCCGGCCGTCGCGCTGTGCTTCGCGATCGGCCTGCTGGCCTCCGGCCTGGCCTCGACATCGGTGGGCGCGTACGCCGGCGCGATGATCATGGGTGGCCTGCTGCGCCGCACCTATCCCCTGCTGGTGCGCCGCCTCGTCACCCTGGTGCCCGCTCTGGTGATCCTCGCCGTCGGCGTCGATCCGACGCGCGCGCTGGTGCTCTCCCAGGTGGTGCTGTCCTTCGGTATCCCGTTCGCGCTCATCCCGCTGATCCGGCTGACCGGTGACCGCACCCTGATGGGCGGCGACGTCAACCATCGCGTCACCACCGCGCTGGGCTGGGTCGTCGCGGGTTTGATTAGTCTTCTGAACGTGGTGCTGATCTATCTGACCGTGACAGGCTGAATGCCGCACACCGGTCGACACGCCTACTTCGCGTACGGATCCAACCTGTGCGTGCAGCAGATGGCGCAGCGCTGCCCCGACGCCGCCGACCCGCGTCCGGCCACCCTCGCCGACCACGACTGGCTGATCAACGAACGCGGCGTGGCCACCCTCGAACCGGTGCCGGGCGCGCAGGTGCACGGGGTGTTGTGGCAGGTGTCCGACCACGACCTCGCGACGCTCGACAGCGCCGAGGGGGTCCCGGTGCGCTACCGCCGCGACCGGCTGACCGTGCAGACCGACGACGGTCCGGCGCCGGCGTGGGTCTACATCGACCACCGCATCGAACCGGGCCCGCCGCGACCGGGCTATCTCGAACGCATCATCGACGGCGCACTGCACCACGGCCTGCCGCACCGCTGGATCGAGTTCCTCCGGCGCTGGGATCCTATGCACTGGCCGCACCGCCCGCCGCACTCCGAAACCGAGGGGCCACAGACGCTTTCGGAGTTGCTCGCCGATCCCGCGGTGCACGAACACAGCGTGCTGCGTTCGCGGTTCGGGTTCCTCGCCATCCACGGCGGCGGGCTCGAGCAGATGACGGATGTGATCGCCGAGCGCGCCGCCGACGCGGCCGGCGCGTCGGTGTACGTGGTCCGCCACCCCGACCAGTACCCCCACCACCTGCCGTCCGCTCGCTACCTGGCCGCCGAGTCGGCGCGGCTCGCGGCGTTCCTCGACCATGTGGACGTGGCGGTCTCACTGCATGGATACGGCCGGATCGGACGCAGCACCGAACTGCTGGCGGGCGGGCGCAACCGGTCGTTGGCCGCCCATCTGGCCGGCTGCGTCGACATCCCCGGATACCGGGTCATCACCGACCTCGACGACATCCCGCCGGAACTGCGCGGTCTGCATCCCGACAATCCGGTCAACCGGATGCGCGGCCGCGGAACCCAACTCGAGCTGAGTTCGCGGGTGCGCGGTCTGAGCCCGCGCAGCCCGCTGCCCGGTGACGACAACCTGTCCCCGGCAACGTCCGCGCTCGTGCAGAACCTGGTGGCGGCCGCCCGCACATGGCCACTACCGTCGGCCTGATGCGCCTTGTCGTCACCGCCTCGATCCTCGCGCTGTTCGCCCTGACCGCCCCTGCGGCGTCGGCGGTGCCGCCGGCCGTCGAACAGGCACTGACCCGCGAAGTCACCGCCGCCGAGCTGCCGGGCGGTGTCGCGGTCGTGCGCGACGGCGCCGCACTCGCGCGGTACGCGGCGGGCTACTCCGACGTCGCCGCCCGGTCCGGGTTCGCGCCCGACACCCACGTCCGCGCCGCCAGCATCACCAAACCCTTCGTCGCCGCCACCGTCCTGCAGTTGGTCACCGAAGGCCGGATCGACCTCGACGCTCCCGTCGAGAGGTACCTACCCGGGCGCATCCGCGGCGACGGATTCACCGGTGAGGCCGTCACCGTCCGCCAACTCCTCCGCCACCAGAGCGGCTTGCCCGAGTACGCCGACCCGAGAGCTCCCGTGCCGGCCGGTCCGGTGACCGCCGATCAACAACTCGACATGGCGCTGGCGAAGCCCGGGCAATTCCCGGCCGGGACGGCGATGAAGTACACCAACACCAACTACGTGATCGCCGGGATGCTGATCGAGGCGGTCACCGGCGCACCCGCCGCCGAGGAGATCACCCGGCGCATCATCGACCCGCTCGGGTTGCGCGACACGTATTTCCCCGCACCCGGCGACACCGGTCTGCGCGCGCCCTTCACCCGCGGCTACGAACTCGTCGACGGCAGGCGAACCGACGTCACCGCGTTCAACGCCTCGGCAGCGGGCATGAGCGGCGCACTGGTCTCGACCAACGAGGACATGTCGGCGTTCATCACCGCACTGCTCGCCGGCCGTGTCGTCGCGCCGGCGCAGCTGCGCGAGATGATGGACACCGTAGCCCAGTCGCCCAGCGACCCGTCGTTCCGCTACGGCCTCGGCCTGGGCAGCATCAGGCTGAGCTGCGGGGTGACGGTGTGGGGCCACGGCGGGGACATCCCCGGTTTCCACAGCTTGATGGTGAAACCGCTTGACGGTGCGGCGCTTTCGGTCACCGTCACGCAGGAGGGACCGCCGGAGTCCACCCTCGACGAACCCGTTGTGCAGGTGGCCGAGGCGCTCTATTGCCCGACCTTCTGAGCCGGCAACTCCTCGAGGTCCAGGACCGGGGTCGGACGGCTGAAGCCACGGGTGACGACCAGCAGCCACACGAATCCGGCTGCCAGCCAGATCAATCCGATGGTCAGCGATTCGCCCGAGAGGCTGGTCCACAGCCACACCGTCAGCGCGAAACCGATCAGCGGCAGCACCAGGTTGTTGACTACGTTCTTCTCGCGCACGTCGATGAAGTAGTGCTTGATCACCGTCAGGTTGACCGCCGAGAACGCCACCAGCGCACCGAAGCTCACCACCGAGGCGAGGATCGCCAGGTCGATGACCAGTGCCAGCAGCGAGATGACCGAGATGACGAGGATGGCCCACGTCGGCGTGCCGAACTTCACCGACACGTGCCCGAACACCTTGCGGGGCAGCACCCCGTCGCGACCCATCGCGTACACGATGCGCGCCACCGACGCCTGTGAGGTGAGCGCCGAACCCAGCGCCCCGGCGACGTAAGCGGCGGTGAAGAACGCCGACAGGAAAGCGCCGCCTGCCGCGGTCATGACGTCCACCGAACCGGTGTCCACGTTCTCGAAGGCGTTGGACGGGAACACCACCTGCGATGCGTACGACAGGATGATGAACAGCACACCGCAGATGACGGTGGCCAGCATGATCGCCTTCGGCACGTCGCGCCGGGCGTCGCGGGCCTCCTCGGAAAGCGTTGAGACGGCGTCGAATCCGAGGAACGACAGGCACAGGATCGCCGCGCCGGCCAACACCGGACCCATCCCGCCCGCGCTGCCGTCACCGCGGAACGGCGCCATCACGTCCACGGTGCCCGATCCGGAGAGGGTGGCGATCGTCATCGCGATGAACACCACGATGAACACCGCCTGGATCCCGATGATCAGCATGTTGGCCCGCGCCACCGACACGATCCCGACGATGTTGAGCACGGTGACAATCGCGATGGTGACCACCACGATCGCCCACTGCGGGATCGCGGGCACCGCCTCGTTGAGGTAGAGGCCGATGACGAGGTAGTTGAGCATCGGCAGAAACAGGTAGTCCAGCAGCAGCGACCATCCGGCCAGGAAGCCGATCGGTGCGCCGAAGGTCCTCTGCGTGTAGGCGTATGCCGATCCGGCGACCGGGAACGCCCCGGCCATGCGCGCGTACGACCGGGCGGTGAAGATCATCGCGACCAGCGTCACCACGTAGGCCAGCGGGACGCGCCCGCCGGACTCGACGGTAACGATGCCGTACGTGGTGAACACGGTGAGCGGCACCATGTAGACGAGCCCGAACAGCACCAGCGAGGGCACCCCGAGGACGCGCCGCAGCTGTCCCTCGCCCTCCCCCACCGGTGGGTCCAGCGGCGTGGTCGATGACATGGAAACTCCCTTCAGCGGGCCGACGGCCCTACGAGCTTGCCCCTCAGACAGGTTCCGCGCACCTCGATCGCCGGAATCTCCAGCGCGGGAGTGGATCGCGGGTCGGCGCTCAGCCAGACCAGGTCCGCGCTGGCGCCCGGAGCGAGCCGGCCCCACCGCTGTTCGGCGAACGCCTGACGTGCCACCCCCGTGGTGTAGGCGCGCATGGCCCGCTCGACCGGGACGATCTCCTCCGGTGTCCAGCCGCCCTCGGGGGTGCCGTCGACCGTGCGCCGCGACGCCGCGACGGCGATCCCGTCGAGCGGGGCGCCCGAGGACACCGGCCAGTCCGAACCGAACGCCAGCACGCCCGCCTCGTCGAGGGTGCGCATCCGGTACTGCCGGTCGGAGCGTTCGGGGCCGAGCCGCGGCACCGTCAGCACGGTCATCAGCGGATCGAGCTGCGCCCACAGCGGCTGCATGTTGGCGATCACGCCGAGGCGCGCGAACCGGTCGATGTCGGCGTCGTCGACGAGCTGGGCGTGGGCGATGACGGGCCTGCGGTCCCGCGGGCCGTTGACCGTGATCGCGTGCTCGACGGCGTCGAGGGCCTGACGGACCGCGGCGTCCCCGATCGCGTGGATGTGGATCTGGAAGCCGAGTTCGTCGACCCGGCGCACGGATTCGGCCAGCGAGTCGCCCTCCCACACCTGCATGCCCCGCTTATCCCCCGGGTCGCTGCGCTCCTGCCCCCTGGAATGGTCATGGAGCCCGGAGCAGTACGGCGCCAGCAGCGCACCCGTCTCGTTCTCCACCACCCCGTCGGCGAAGAACTTCACGGTCTGCGCCGTCAACAGCGGCGCGTCCAGTTCGTCGACGCGTCGACGGGACTCGGCGAACTGCGACAGCTGGGTCTCGAAGTGGCGCGGATCGGCGTAGAGCGCGAGGTTGAACCGCATCCGCAGGGCGTCGCGGCGGGCGGCGGCGAGGTAGGTGTCCACGTCGGCGGGTTCCACCCAGGCGTCCTGCACCCAGGTGACGCCGCGGGCGAGGTAGTAGTCGGCCGCGGTGCCCAGCGCCGACACCCGGACGTCCTCGTCGCGTTCCGGCATGACCGCGGTCACGAGGTCGACGGCTCCCCACTCGCGCAGGGTGCCGAGCACCGACCCGTCCTCGCGGTGCGGGATCTCCCCGAGCACCGGGTCGGGGGTGTCGGCGGTGATGCCGGCGCGTTGCAGGGCGACCGAGTTGCACCACACCGTGTGGTAGTCCCATGCCCGCAGCACGACCGGGCGGTCGGGCACCGCGGCGTCGAGCCAGCGCGCGTCGAACAGTCCGCCCGGGGCGAGGCTGCCGTCGTACGAGGCGCCGACGATCCACTCGGCCTCGGGGTGCCGGTCGGCGTAGCCGCGCACCGCCTCGACGATCTCGTCCACCGACCCGCAGCCGCGGACCAGTGGACCCACCTCCTCCAGGCCGCCGTACAGCGGGTGCGCGTGCCCGTCACCGAACGAGGGCATGAGGAAGCCGCCGTCGAGGTCCACCTCCTCGTCGGCCGGTCGCGCCGTCGCCTCGTCGCCCACCGCGGCGACGGCACCGTCGACCACCAGCAGCGCATCGGCGAGGGGTTCGGACGTGCCGGTCCAGATGGTCCCGTTGCGGAATACCGTCGCTGCCACGGTCGGGAACTATAACCATCCATCGGGCAGTCGGCTCCGAATGACGATTGTGGAACCGAAAACTGCCTTCGACGCAGCGGTCGCGGGGGTCGCAGGCCCCGTCGAGACGACGCCTGCGCTGTACCGGACCCGCGTCACGCACCTGCGCCGCGCGCCCGTGCACCACTACTTCGAGCTCAACAGCTACAGCTGGTACGTCGACCTCGACGCGCTGCCCCGGCTGCCCGGCTGGGCCCGTCCGTTCGCCCGTTTCGACGCAGGCGACCACTTCCACGGCGTCGCGGGCGACACGTTGCGCGCGCGGGTCGACGCGTTCCTCGCCGCCCGCGGCATCGACCTCGGCGGCGGCCGCGTCACCGCACTGCTGCAGCCCCGGGTGCTCGGCTACGCGTTCAACCCGCTGACCCTGTACTGGTGCCACGACGCCCACGGCGTGCTGCGCCACGTGATCGCCGAGGTCCACAACACCCACGGCGAATGGCACGCCTACGTGATCCCGCCGGACGGCCCGAACCCCGCCATGGTCCGCAAGCGGTTCCACACCTCGCCGTTCAACGGCATCGACGGGTACTACCTGGTGCGGGCGCCCCGGCCCGACGCCGAACTCGACGTGACGATCTCCCTGCACCGCGACAATCAGCCGGCGATCGTCGGCACGCTGCGCGGCACCCGCCGACCCGCGACGCTGGCGCAGGTGCTGCGGCTACAGGTCACCAAACCACTCGCCCCGCAGATGGGTGCGCTGAGCCTGCGGGTCCAGGGCCTGATCCTGCGGGCCCGCCGGGTCCCGGTGATCCCTCGGGTGGCCGCCGGAGCGCCCGAAAAGCGGACCGCGAGCGTGGCGCATATATGAGCAAAGCCACGAGGGTCATTCGAACCGGTTGCGCGACAGGTCCTTCCGGCCGCCGCATCCGGTGGCGGCCATACCGATGACCGCCTTGGCAGGGCCGGTTAGGCTACCGTTCGTGACCACTGACCTCGACGAACTGTTACGGCAGGTGGCCCAGCGGGACGTCGACGCGTTCGCCGCCCTCTACGACCGGACCAGGGCGCGCGTGTACGGGATGGTCACCCGGGTCCTGCGCGACCCCGGCTACAGCGAAGAGACGACCCAGGACATCTACCTGCAGGTGTGGCGGTCGGCGGGCAGCTACGACCCCGCGGCCGGCTCCCCGATGGCCTGGCTGTTGACCTTGGCGCACCGCCGCGCCGTCGACCGGGTGCGCTCGGAGGAGGCCGCATCGCAGCGGGAGTCGCGCTACGGGGCGGCGACCGTCGACCCGCCCGTCGACCATGTCGCGGATTCGGTGATCCTGCTCGACGAGCGCCGCCGCGTCGTCGACTGCATGGGCTCGCTGAGCGATCTGCAGCGCGAGGCGATCCGACTGGCGTATTACGAGGGGCTGACCTACGTCCAGGTGTCCGAACGCCTGTCGGCCAACCTCGCGACCATCAAATCTCGGATGCGCGACGGCATCCGCGGCCTCAAGACCTGTCTGGGCATCTCATGACCGAGCCGATGAACACCGACCTCCTCGACCTGGCGACGCCGTATGCGCTGCACGCGGTGTCCACCGACGAGCGCGACGACATCGAGCGGTGGCTGAGCACCGCACCGCCCGACCTGGCGGACGCCTTCACCGACGAGGTGCGCTCGGTGCGGGAGACGATGGCGCTGGTGTCGGCGTCGACGGCGGCCGAACCGCCGCCTCACCTCCGCGACAGCCTGCTCGCCGCGGTAGCCGCCGATCCGGTGCGGGAGCTGCCTCGCCGGCCGCGGTCGGCGTCCCGCTGGCGCACCGCCGTGCTGGCGGCAGCAGCGATCGCGGTGGTCGGCCTCGGCGCGCTCGGCGTGGGGCTGGCGCTGCGGCCCGCGGTCACCCCGACGACGGCCGATCAGGTGTTCGCGGCGCCCGACGTGCAGACCGTGTCCGGCGCGATCCCAGGCGGCGGCACCGCCACGGTGGTCTTCTCCAAGGAGCGCGACGCCGGCGTGCTGGTGATGAACGACGTGCCACCGCCGAAGCCGGGCACCGTTTATCAGATGTGGCTGGTCGGCTCGGACGGGCCGCATTCGGCGGGCACGATGGACGCCACGGCGGTCTCGCCGTCGACCACCGCCGTGCTGTCCGACCTCGGCGCGTCGCAGACGCTGGCGTTCACGGTCGAACCGCCTGGCGGATCGCAGCGGCCCACGTCCCCGGCTTTCGCCGAGCTACCGCTGAGCTAGTCCGGCCAGCGTCGCGTCGGCGACCGCGTCGATGACGTCGGCGATGTCTTCGCGCCGTTGCCACGCAGCGCGCTGACGCATGGCGCCGTTGCCCTGCTCGTCGAGGCGCGCCAGCTCGTCGCGGACCAGGTCGAGATCACCGACCGCGGCGAGCGCCGGGGAGATGCGGTCGACGAGGCCGGCGAGCAGCTGCCGTGCGGGGACCGCGGCGTGCGAGTCGGGCAGGTCGATCGCCGTGCCGTCCAGCCCGTCGCGGGCCGACCGCCAGTACGCGGCGTCGAGCGCGTGCGCCGAGATGCGGGGTACGCCGGCGCCGTTGCGTTCGTCTTCGAGCACGGTCATCACGGCGCCCCGCACCAGCGCCGCGAACAGCACGGTGTCGGCGACGGTGGCGGGCACGTCGGCGACGCGCACCTCGATCGTCGGAAAGTTCGCCGACGGGCGGACGTCCCAGTAGACCTGGCCTTCGTCGAGCATGGCCCCGGACTGCAGCAGCATCCGCACCATCGCGTCGTATTCGTCGACGGAGTCGAAGTGCGGTGGCGGACCGGCACTGGGCCAGCGCGCCCACAGCATCCGGCGCCAGCTGGCGTATCCGCTGTCGGCGTTGCGGTAGATCGCGGAATTGGCCGTCAGCGCCAGCAGCACGGGCAGCCAGGGGCGCAGCCGGTTGCTCACCCGGATCGCGGCCTCCCTCGTCGGCACCGCGACGTGCACATGCGCACCGCAGATGCCCTGTTCGCGGGCCAGCATCCCGAACCGGTCGGCGATGCGGTGGTAGCGGGGGCTGTCGGTCACCGGGAACTCGTGCGGCACGGTCGGGGGCACGGCGACAGCGAGCAACCGGGCACCGCTGTCCGCGGCCGCGCGCGCCGCCGTCGACCGCAGGTGCGTCAGCTGCGCACGGACGTCGGCCATGCTGCCCGCCACCTCGGTCGCCGTCTCGACCTGGCACGACGTCAGCTCGAGCTGCAGGTCGACGCCGAGCTCGTCGGCGCGCTCGGCGACCGCGCGGCTGCGGGCGATCGGTGCGCCGGAGTCGGGGTCGACGAGCAGGAACTCCTCTTCGACTCCGACGGTGGGGTGGGCGGCCATGGTTCCTTCTCGAGACATT
Source organism: Mycolicibacterium litorale (assembly GCF_010731695.1). Classification (NCBI taxonomy): domain Bacteria; kingdom Bacillati; phylum Actinomycetota; class Actinomycetes; order Mycobacteriales; family Mycobacteriaceae; genus Mycobacterium; species Mycolicibacterium litorale. The sequence goes on along the minus strand of NZ_AP022586.1, from coordinate 5,438,376 downwards.
GATCCGGCCCGTCGGGCGTACTCACGACGGGCCGGATCTGGGTGTGGCTTTGTGGCTGTCTCCGCGGTGACGCGAAGTGTGCGGATCATTAGTAACCACTGGCTGCCCCGATCAAACATCCAATTTCTCCGGCGCGCATAGGATCCGGGAATGGTTGCGGATTTCCGGTTCGGAGTCGGGCTGCACGCGGCGGCATCGCTGGCGGACGTGCAGGACGCGGCGCGGCGCGCAGAGGACCGGGGCTTCGACGTGCTCCACGTCCCGGATCACCTCGGCGCGCCGGCGCCGTTCCCGGTTCTCACCGCGGCGGCCGCCGCCACGACGACACTGCACCTGGGGACGTTCGTCCTGAACGCGGGCTTCTACCGGGCGGCGCTGCTGGCGCGGGATGTCGCGGCGCTGCGCGACCTGTCGGCCGGCCGGTTCGAGCTCGGCCTGGGCGCCGGCTACGTACGCAAGGAGTTCGAGGCCGCCGAGCTGCCGTTCCCGACGGCGCGCCGGCGGGTCGAGTATCTCGAGCACGTGACCGCATACTTCGCCGAGCATCTGGCGGACGTACCGATCCTGATCGCGGGCAACGGTGACCGCCTGCTGACCGTGGCGGCCCGCCACGCCGACATCATCGGGCTGACGGGCGGTGACCGGGCGGCCGAGGGCGACGACGATCCGCTGGCCGAGCGCATCGCGTTCGTCCGGGCGGCGGCCGGTGAGCGGTTCGACGCGCTGGAGCTCAATGTCGCGATCACCGCGATGCCGATGGACGATTCGGGCCGCCCCGACCTGACCATCCCGCGCCGCTTCCTGCCCGCGCTCTCCGACGAGCAGTTGCTCCGCCATCCCGGCGTGCTGTCCGGGACGGCGCACGACATGGCCGACCGGCTGCGCGACTACCGGGACCGCTACGGCATCTCCTACGTCATCGTGCAGGCGCCGCACGCCGAGGCGTTCGCGAAGGTGATCGCGCAGCTGCGGTGACCGCCGGCGGCGGGGCGGTAAACTGCCACGGCCGCCCCCGTAGCTCAGGGGATAGAGCACGGCTCTCCTAAAGCCGGTGTCGCAGGTTCGAATCCTGCCGGGGGCACTCTTCGTTGTGTATTGCGTCGGCGCCGAGACTGCTGCCAGATCGCGTTTGCCGGCGGATCCGCGATCTGACAGCAGTCTCGGCGACCGGCAGGCTATTGACGAATCCGTCAGGGCGACAGGCTTGTTCGCTGTTCGATAGCTCCACTAAGATAATGATGTGATCCGATCGAGAATGCGTAAGACCGTGGCACTGACCCTTGGCGCGGCGGCCCTGCCCGTCGGCGTCGCACTCGCGAGCGCAGCACCCGCGTCGGCCGGACCGGACGTGTGCGTCAGCGGCCCGTACGGGTTCGCCTACGCCTGCGTCGACACTCCGGGCTGGGTCGACTGGTACGACGACGGGCCGCGTGGCCGGGGCAACGGCCACTGGAAGCACGGCCACCACCACTGATCAGTCGCGGGTGTCGATCACCTGCTGCGCGATCTCGGTCAGCTTCTTGTTGCTGTCCTGCGAGAGTCGGCGCATCATCTCGAACGCCTGCACGTCGTCGACCTTGTAGCGCTCCATGATGATGCCCTTGGCCTGACCGATGCGGTCACGGGTGGACAGCGCCGACTTCAGCTGCTCACCGTGGCGGTGCGCCAGCACCGCGGCAGCGGCGTGCGCGGCCAGTATCGCCCCGGTGGTCTCGGCGTCCCCGTCCCAGACGTTGGGGTGGAACCCGAACAGGTTCAGCGCACCCGCCGTGCGCTCAGCGGTGTAGAGCTTGAACGACAGACTGCTGAGCACCCCGAGTTCAATGCACGCCGGTGCGTACTTCGGCCATCGGCCTTCCTCGCGGAAGTCGTCGGTGCGCACCACGACGTCCTCGAGTGCCGCCTGCACGCACGGCCCCTCACCGAATTTCATCTGCAGCTCGTCGAGTTGGTGCGGGATATCGGTGATCTGGGCGACCGACTCGAACTCGCCGCCCTTGCCGACGAGCAGGATGCCCGCGGCGTCGACCCCCGGGATCACTTCCTTGGCCGTGGCCGTGACACCCGACAGGATCTCGTCGAGGTCGCGCGGCAAAGCGAGTGACCGCGCCAACTCCGCCATACGCATGGCGAGGTCGCGCGTCTGGGGCTCCGTCATGGCTGCAGTCTTCCCGATGTCGGTGGAACGCACACACGGAACGTTTGTGATCTCGTGTGGCGGGAATGGAGCGCTGAGGCGAATGTGGCGGTCGACCACCACACTCGCCGAGGTCTCGTCGGTTCAGACCAAGAGCCGGCGGGGCCGCCCGCATACGGATCGGACAACGGTTCGATGCGAATGCCGTCGTTGCTGAGACGGAGCCGGAATCCAGGCCCCTCGAACAGTGTCGCGCCGACCCCACCCGGGCGGCGCAGGCATACGGCTCGGCCGCTCTCGCCCCTCGGCGCGGAGCTTCCACCTCTGACCACGACGGCTGAAGCAATTCGGCCATGGCCCCCCTGACCAGGGAAAGATCTCCGAAATTTCTCGTCAACGGCTCTAGCACTCTCCTGTGCCGAGTGCTAATCTAAGGGCGCACAGTGATTTGGTCGCCCGTCAGGGTGGCGGGCTCTGGATCGACGAGGAGGTGAATTGCTGTGCTTCGCTTTGATCCGTTCAGTGACCTAGACACCTGGACCCGGGGTTTGCTGAACAGCCAGACCGGATCAAATCGCACTCCCCGGTTCATGCCGATGGACCTCTGCAAGATCGACGACCACTACGTGCTGACCGCCGACCTCCCCGGCGTCGACCCCGGCTCGGTCGACGTCAACGTCGACAACGGCACGCTCACCATCTCGGCGCACCGCACCGCCCGATCCGAGGACTCCGTGCAATGGCTCGCCAGCGAACGGTTCTTCGGCACCTACCGGCGGCAGCTGTCGCTGGGTGAGGGCGTCGATGCGGCGGCGATCTCGGCGACCTACGAGAACGGCGTGCTCACCGTCACCATCCCGATGGCCGAACGCGCCAAGCCTCGCAAGATCGACGTCGCCCATGGCGGCGGCCAGAAGTCCATCCAACCCACGACCGTCGACGCCGAGTAGCGGCGGGCGGCTTCCCCATCGAGGCTGCGGGCGGATCATCCGATCCACCCGCGGCCTCGCCGTTTCAGCGGGGCCGGCGGTTCATCGCCGCGATCAGCGACCACACCGAGCACAGCACGGCGGCCAGCGCCACGCCGCCGCCGACGTACAGTCCGTAACCGGCTTGCACCGGCTCGTGCACGTTGATGCGGTGATACCACACCGTCATCCCCACGATCAGCAGCGAAACCGCCACCGCGGCAACGGAAGCCGCGCGTTCCGACAGCCCGCGCGCAGCCATTGCGCCCGCGACCACCAGCACGGACGCCAGTAGCACGATCAGCTGTCCGGCGCCGAACCGGGGCGGGAGCACCAGACTGCCCGCCGTCCCGCCGATCGCGCTGGCCCGTCCGCCGCCGTCGGCGGTCGTGGTCAACCACGGCAGCCACGCACTCACGGCCAGCACCGCCGCACAGAACGCGACCAGCCACCCGGGACGCAGCATGCGATGAGACTAGCGTGCGGGCTCGCGCGTCGGCGTCGACCACCTGCCCGATGATCTCTACGCTGAGGTGACCTCGACCAAGGCGGTGCATGCGATGAGCGATCTCCCGGCGTGGGCGCAGCGACTCGACCTGTCGCCCCACCCGGAGGGCGGCTGGTACCGGGAGACGTGGCGCAGCGATCTGACGGTCACCCAGTCCGCCCTGCCTCCCGACTACACGGGTCCGCGCAGCGCGGGCACCGCGATCCTGTTCCTGTTGATGCCCGGTCAGCAGTCGGCGTGGCACACCGTGCGCAGCGCCGAACTGTGGCTGTTCCACCGCGGCAGTCCCCTGCTGCTCGAGATGGGGCCCGAACACGATTCGGCGACAACGTATCTGCTCGGCTCCGACGTCGACGCCGGCGAGAGCCCCCAGCTGATCGTGCCGCCGCGGCACTGGCAGCGCGCCCGCCCGCGCGACGACGAGCCCAGCCTGGTCAGTTGTGTGGTGGTGCCCGGTTTCGACTTCGCCGACTTCGAGCTGGGCGCCGTCAGCGACTGAGCAGGTCGACCGCGGCCGCCACCAGCGCGGCGTTGTCCGGGGCGGGCGATCCGTCGGGTAGCAGCAGCGTGTCCTCCAGGCCGATGCGGGTCTGCAGCCGGCGCAGCCCGGCGTGTTCCAGCAGCGGCCAACAGCTTTCGTCCAGGCCGTGCAGCAGGACCGGCGCGGGTGACCCGGCGGAGCGCACGATGTCGAGCAGCGCGTCGGCGGTCGACGTGTCCTCGTCGGGCTGCAGTTCGATCATCACCCGCAGGCAGTGCGGCGCCACCTCCGAGGCCGCCCACGACTCGGCGGCCTCGGCGTGGAAGAGCCCCGCCTCGACACCGAGGCCCTTGCTCAGCAGCAGCTCGGCCAGCTCCGGCGATCCCGGCTCGTGCCAGTTGAGCGAGGCGAAGTCGGGAAGCACCGACCAGCTGTCCACCGCACGGTGTCTGCGCTGCGCGTCGGGCAAGGCCCAGAACCCGGTCGTCACCCCGAGGGGCAGGCCGGGTACGGCGTGGCGGACCGCGGCCACCGCCGCCCCGACCACCTCGGGGTCCAGCGAATCGGCGCCGTCGGCGCCCTTCGGATGCAGATGCACCGACTGCGCCCCGGCTCGGTGGGCGGCGACGGCAGCCGCCGCCAACTGCTCGGGCGTGACGGGCAGTCCGGGGTGCGCATCGGGGGTGCGGGCACCGTTGAGGCAGGCCTGGACGTAGACGGGTGGGGTCGGCATGACCCCATCTTCCCGGTACGTCAGCCCGGCAGCGACGTGAGGTTGAAACCCGCACCCGTCGGGTCGGCCACCGCCGCCAGCCGCCCGTACGGGGTGTCCTCGGCCGGGCGCACCACGGCCCCGCCGTGGTCGACGATCAGTTCGATCGTCTTGTCGACGTCGTCGCTGCCGAGGAACACGGTCCAGTCCGACGGCGCGTCCTCGCCGAGGTACTGCCCGCCGTCCATCACCCCGACCAGCGCGTCACCGTCGAACATGGCGGTGGCATAACGGAATTCGTCGGTGTCGGAGACCGTCTCGCACTCCCACCCGAACACCCGCCGGTAGAAGTCGAGCGCCGCGCCGTAGTCGCGGGTGGTGAGCTGGTGGTAGGCCGGTGCGCCGTGTTCGCCGAACAGTTCGAAGCCGCGGTGGCCGCCGGGCTGCCACAGGCCGAGGAAACCGGCGGCCGGGTCGGTGAGCAGCGCCATGCGCCCCTTGGCCGGGATGTCCATGACGCCGCCGCAGGCGGTACCGCCCGCCTCGGTGGCCGCGGCCAGGGTCGCGTCGATGTCGGCGGTGTGCAGGTAGGTGATCCAGCCGTCGGGCCCGTCGTAGTCGGGGTGCTTGGGCATCAGCCCGGCGACCGGACGGCCGTCCCTCGACGCGATGACGTAGCCGCCGTAGTCGGGGCCCGCGCCGGCGAATGTCCAGCCGAACACCGCCCCGTAGAACCGCTGTGCGCGGTCCATATCGGAGGTTGACAGGTCGATCCAGGTGGGGGCGCCCAACGGGGCGTCGGCACGAACAGGCACGTGAGTCTCCTTCTCGCTGATGCGGTCACCGGTAGAGACCACGGTGGTCCGCAGAACTCATCGCGAGACGGTCAGGTCGGCGTGATCAGGTCCACGTAGCCGCGGATGTGGGCGCACACCAGCTCGCCGGCCCTGATGCCGTGGCCGCGGCGGACCGCGGCCACGATCGCGCGGTGCTCGCGGCGCAGCGTCGCCGCGACTGCCGGCCAGTCGTCGAGCAGCGGCACCCCGGCCAGCACGTAGCCGTGGATCGAATCCCGCAGCGCGGCCATCATCGCCGCCACGACGACGTTGCCGGCGAGCTCGGACATCGCGACGTGGAAGGCCGCGTCCAGGCGCAGGAACTGCTCGGGGCCCAGCGTGGCGTCGTCCATCGCGTCCAGGCATCCGTCGACGGCCGTCAGATCCGGCCGTGGTCTGCGGTCGGCGGCTTCGCGTAAAGCCCAGCTCTCCAACAGGATCCGGGTCTCGACCAGGTCGGCGATGGGCAGGTGCTTGGTCGCCGTGTGCAGGCGCAGCGCGGCGCCGATGGAGCTGATCGGGTCGGCGACGACGATCGCCCCGGCCTCGGGCCCCGATCCGACCGCCGTGCGCACCACGCCCATCGCCTCGAGGACGCGGATGGCCTCGCGCACCGAGGAGCGGCTGACCGCCAGATCTCCGGCCAGTACCCGTTCCCCCGGCAACCGGTCGCCGACGGCCAGCACGCCCTCGGCCAGGTCCCTCTCGATGCGGTGCAGGACGAGCTCGTGTGCGCGCATGCCTCGAGAGTAGCGAGCCGGGCTGGTGTGGTCAGACCACAGTGACGTACTGTGGTCTGACCACACCGACCAGCCCCCGGAGTGCCATGCGCATCGCCTTGTTCGCGACCTGCCTGGCCGACGCCATGTTCCCGCAGGCCGCCATCGCCACCGTGCGCCTGCTCGAACGGCTCGGCCACGACGTGGTCTTTCCCGAGAAGCAGACGTGCTGTGGTCAGATGCACGTCAACACCGGCTATCTCGACGAGGCGACGGCCCTGGTGCGCCACCACGTCGAGGTGTTCGAGGCCGCCGGATGCGATGCGGCCGTCGCACCGTCGGGTTCCTGCGTCGGTTCGGTGCGCCACCAGCACGCGATGGTCGCCCGCAGGGCCGGTGACGAGCGGTTGGCCGCACGCGCCGAGGCCGTCGCGGCGCGTACCTACGAGCTGTCCGAGTTCCTGGTCGACGTGCTGGACGTGCGCGACGTCGGCGCCTACTACCCGCACCGGGTTACCTACCACCCCACCTGCCATTCACTGCGGATGCTGCGGGTGGGCGACAAACCGCTGGAACTGCTGCGCCACGTGCGGGGCCTGACGCTGCTCGACCTGCCCGACGCGGAATCCTGCTGCGGATTCGGCGGTACGTTCGCGCTGAAGAACGCCGACACCTCGACGGCCATGCTGGCCGACAAGATGGCCCACGTGATGGAGTCGGGCGCGGAGATCTGCAGCGCCGGCGATTCATCCTGCCTGATGCACATCGGCGGGGGGCTGAGCCGCATCCGGTCCGGGGTCCGCACCGTGCACCTCGCCGAGATCTTGGCATCCACCGACGACGCGGTCGCGGGTGCGCGGTGAGCACGTTCCTGGGCACACCCGGCACCGGCAACCTGCGCGGCGACGAGTCGTTTCCCCGCGCTGCCCGTAAGACGTTGCGAGACACCCAGATGCGGCGCAACGTCGGCCACGCGACCCGCACAATCCGCGCCAAACGCCTCAACGCGGTGAGCGAATGCGCCGATTGGGAGGAACTGCGCGCGGCGGGCAGCGCGCTCAAACAGGATGTGCTGGCGCGGCTCCCCGAACTGCTCGAGGAGCTCGAGCGCAACGTGACCGCCCGCGGTGGGGTGGTGCACTGGGCCCGCGACGCGGACGAGGCCAACCGTATCGTCGCCGGATTGATCCGCGCCGCGGGCGCCGACGAGGTGGTCAAGGTCAAATCCATGGCCACCCAGGAGATCGGGCTCAACGAGTACCTCGAGTCCGTCGGCATCGCGGCCACCGAGACGGACCTCGCCGAGTTGATCGTCCAACTCGGACACGACAAGCCGAGCCACATCCTGGTGCCGGCGATCCACCGCAACCGCGCCGAGATCCGGGAGATCTTCCGGCGCGAGATGCCGGGCGCCGCGGACGTGACCGACGAACCGCGCGTCCTCGCCATGGCGGCCCGCGCGCATCTGCGCCGCAAATTCCTGTCGGCGAAGGTCGCGGTCAGCGGTGCGAATTTCGGTGTGGCCGAGACCGGATCGCTCGCGGTGGTCGAATCCGAGGGCAACGGGCGGATGTGCCTGACGCTGCCGCAGACCCTGATCACCGTGATGGGCATCGAGAAGGTCGTGCCGCGCTTCGCCGACCTCGAGGTGTTCATGCAGCTGCTGCCGCGATCCTCGACCGCTGAGCGGATGAACCCCTACACGTCGATGTGGACCGGCGTGCACGACGGCGACGGCCCGCAGGAGTTCCACCTGGTGCTGCTCGACAACGGCCGCACCGGTGTCCTCGCCGACGAGGTGGGCCGCGCTGCGCTGCACTGCATCCGGTGCAGCGCCTGCCTCAACGTGTGTCCCGTCTACGAACGCACCGGCGGACACGCCTACGGCTCGGTCTATCCCGGCCCCATCGGGGCGATCCTGTCCCCGCAGCTCACCGGGACCGACGGCCATGACGACCCCAACGCCTCGCTGCCGTACGCGTCCTCGCTGTGCGGCGCCTGTTTCGACGCGTGCCCGGTCCGCATCGACATCCCGTCGATCCTCGTGCATCTGCGCGCGAAGCAGGTGGATCAGGAAAGAGGGGCGCGCGGCGGGCTGCCCGGCGGGCAGGACGTCGCGATGAAGGCCGCGGCGTGGGCGATGGCCTCACCGCGCCGGTTCGGGCTGGCCGAGAAGGCGCTCGCGCTCGGGCGGGTAGCCGCCAACGCCGACCACCGGATCACGATGCTGCCGTGGCCGGGTTCGAAGTGGACCGGCAGCCGCGACATGCCCGAACCGCCGGCCGAGACGTTCCGGCAGTGGTGGAGCCGAACCCGTGGATGACGCGAAAGCGGTTGTGTTGAGCCGTATCCGCCGTGCGCTCGCCGAGGCGCCGGCCGCCCCGGTGACGGTTCGCCGTGACTACGACCGCACACCGCTGGAGGGCCGCGGCGACGCGGCCCGCTTCGCGGAGACGGTCGGCGAGTACCGGGCGCGGGTGCACCACCTCGAGACCCGAGCGGTGACGGCGACGGTCGCCTCCCTGATGCCGCCCGGTGGTCGCGTCGCGGTCCCCGCCGACGTACCCGACGCCTGGATCGAGGGCCTCGACGTGCTGCGCGACACCCCGGCGCTGTCGAACGCCGACCTCGACGGCGTCGACGCCGTGGTGACCGGATGTGCGGTCGGGATCGCCGCGACGGGAACCATCGTGCTCGACGCGGGCGCCGCGCAGGGCCGGCGGGCGCTGACGCTGATTCCCGACCACCACATCTGCGTGGTGTTCACCGGCCAGATCGTCGACACCGTGCCGCAGGCGTTCGCGGTGCTGGATCCGTTGCGGCCGTTGACGTTCATTTCGGGGCCCAGTGCCACCAGCGACATCGAACTCAACCGCGTCGAGGGTGTGCACGGTCCGCGCACGCTGGATGTGCTGATCGTCGACGGCTGAGTGGAATCCTCAGGCCGAATCGCGCGTCACCAGTTCGGGCTGGAACACGATGTGTTCGGCCCGGTGCCCGGAACCCTCCTCGGCGGCGGCCATCAGCAGGTCCACCGCCGTCGTCCCGATGGCCCGCGTCGGCTGGCGCACGGATGTCAACGGCACCACGGCCGAACGGGCGAAGTCGATGTCGTCGTAGCCGACCAGCGCGATGTCGTCGGGTACGCGGATGTCACCCATCAGCGCCAGCGCCTGCAGCACCCCGATGGCGAGCAGGTCGTTGGCGCAGAAGACGGCGTCGGGGCGCTTCCCTGACGGCCGGGCCCGCAATCGCTCACCGGCGGCGCGGCCTTCGAGCACGGTGAGCGCCGGGGTGTCGACGACCTCCAGCGTGGCGCCGGTCACGTCGGCGACCGCCTCCCGGGCGCCCCGCAGTCGGTCGCGCACCTGCCGCAGTTCGGTGGGGCCGCTGACGAACGCGATGCGCCTGCGGCCGGCGGCGCACAGGTGGTCGACGGCCAGGCGCGCGCCCGCCACGTCGTCGACGGCCACCGAATCGAACGGCGTGCCACTGCCGTCGCGGTCGACCAGTACCACCGGGGTGCCGCGCTGCCGCGAGGCCGCCAACCGGTCGAGGTCGTCGCCGATCGGTGAGACCAGCAGCCCGAAGACCCGTTGTTCGTCGAATGCGTCGAGATAGGCCCGCTCGCGGCGGGGGTCGTCGTCGGAGGTGCCGAGCAGCAGAGTCAGATTGTGTTCGGCGGCGCGGTGTTCGGCGGCGCGGGCGATGTCGGTGAAGAAGGGGTTGCCGACGTCGAGCACCACCAGCCCGACGCTGCGTGACCGGCCGGCCTTGAGTTGGCGGGCGGCGTCGTTGCGGACGAACCCCAACTCCGCGATCGCGGCGTGCACCCGCGCGACCGTGGCGGGGGCGACCTTGCCGGGTGAGTTCAGCACGTTGGACACCGTGCCGACGGAGACAGCCGCCGCAGCGGCCACCTCCCGCATGCTCACCACGACACCATTGCACCAGACGGGACGTAGCGGGTCGCGGGGAACCGGTCGGCGACCAGTGCGCGCAGGGCTTCTAGGTCGCCGTCGACCAGTCCGGTGGCGCGTGCGGTGAGCAGCACGTTGCCCAGTGCGGTGGCCTCCACGGGGCCGGCCAGCAGCGGTCTGCCCAGCCGGTCGGCGGTCAACTGGCACAGCAGCGTGTTGCGGCAACCCCCGCCGACCATGTGCACGGTCGTGACGTCGACACCGGAGAGCCGGGCGGCCGTGGCGACCGCGGCGGCGAACGCGGCGGCCAGGCTCTCCACGATGGCGCGCACGGTCTCGGCCGGTCCGTCCGGCGCGGTCAGACCGCGTTCGCGATACCACGATGCGATCCGGGCGGGCATGTCTCCGGGCGGCAGGAAGCGCGGGTCGTCGGTGTCGAACACCTCCACGGGCGCGGACGCCGCGGCGGCCTGATCGAGCAGCACGGCGAGATCGGCGGGCGCCCGTCGCGTTCGTACTGGCGCACCGTCTCCGACAGCAGCCAGGTGCCCATGACGTTGCGCAGGAACCGCACTCGCCCCTCGACGCCGATCTCGTTGGTGAAGTTGGCCGAGCGGCTCTCGTCGGTGACGACCGGCGCCGGCAGTTCGACGCCGACCAGGCCCCAGGTGCCGCAGGAGATGTAGGCCGACCGGTCGGGCCGCATCGGGACCGCCGCGACCGCCGACGCGGTGTCGTGGGAGCCGACCGACGCCACCCGGACGTCGCCGGGAATGCCGAGCGACGCGGCGATGTCGGGCTGCACCGCTCCGAGCACGCTGCCCGGCTCGACGAGATCACGAAAGAGGCTGGGACGCAGACCGATCCGATGCATCAGCGCGGTGTCCCAGTCACCGTCGAGGCCGAGCAGTCCGGTGGTCGAGACGTTGGTCCGCTCAGCGGCGGCGCGGCCGGTCAGCCAGTAGCTGATCAGGTCGGGCACCAGCAGCACCGTGTCCGCCGAGTCGAGCAGCCCGTCGGCGCGCTCAACGGCCAGCTGGTAGACGGTGTTGAACGGCAGGAACTGGATCCCGTTGCGGCGGTACAGCTTCTCGGGCTCGACCACGGCGTGCACCAGGTCCACGCCGGTGGCCGTGCGGTCGTCGCGGTAGTGGTGCGGGGTGCCGAGCAGCCGGCCGTCACGCAGCAGCCCGTAGTCCACCGCCCACGAGTCGACGCCGATGCCGGCCAGCTCGTCGGCCGCCCTGGCAGCGGCCGTCAGCCCGCGGCAGACCTGGCTGTAGAGGCCGGTGATGTCCCAGTGCAGTGCGTTGCGGCTGCCGTTCCACACCCGTACCGGATCGTTGGGAAAGCGGGCGACCGCGGCCATGTCGAGGTGGTCGGGCCCGATGTCGGCGAGCATGACCCGGCCGCTGGTGGCGCCGAGGTCCACCGCGGCGACTTGACTCATCGCGGCTCTCGGCTCTTCGCGCGAGCGCTCATCGCAGAAACGCCGCCGCGACGCCCGCGTCGACCGGCACATGCAACCCGGTGGTGTGCGAGAAATCCGAGGTGCACAGCGCGAACGCGGCGTTGGCGACGTTCTCCGGCAGCACCTCCCGCTTGAGCAATGTGCGCTGCGCGTAGTACTTGCCGAGTTCCTCTTCCGGAACGCCGTAGACCGCGGCACGTTTCGCACCCCAGCCGCCGGCGAAGATGCCCGATCCGCGGACCACGCCGTCGGGGTTGATGCCGTTGACCTTGACGCCGTGTTCGCCGAGTTCGGCGGCGAGCAATCGGACCTGGTGGGCCTGATCGGCCTTGGTCGCCGAGTACGCGATGTTGTTCGGGCCGGCGAACACCGAGTTCTTCGACGAGATGTAGATGATGTCGCCGCCGAGGCCCTGGTCGATCAGCGCCTTCGCCGCGGCCTTCGACACGAGGAACGATCCGCGGGCCATCACGTTGTGCTGCAGATCCCAGTCGTCGGCGGTGGTTTCCAGCAGCGACTTCGACAGGGACAGCCCGGCGTTGTTCACCAGGATGTCGATGCCGCCGAAGGCCAGGACGGTGGCGTCGATCGCGGCCTGAACCGCCGCCTCGTCGGTGACGTCGGCGGCGATACCCACGGCCACATCGGTGTTCCCGATCTCTTGGCTTATCTCGGATGCGGCGGCCTCAGCCTTCTCGGCGTCCAGGTCGGCGATCACCACGCAGGCACCTTCGGCGGCCAGCCGCGTCGCGATCGCCTTGCCGATGCCCGATGCCGCACCGGTCACCAGCGCGATGCGGGTGGCCAGCGGTTTGGGTTTGGGCATGCGCTGCAGTTTTGCCTCTTCGAGTGCCCAGTACTCGATGCGGAACTTCTCGGCCTCGTCGATCGGCGCATAGGTGGAAATCGCCTCGGCACCACGCATGACGTTGATCGCGTTGAGGTAGAACTCGCCGGCCACCCGCGCGGTCTGCTTGTCCTTGCCGTAGCTGAACATCCCGACGCCGGGGATCAGCACGATCGCCGGGTCGGCACCGCGCATCGCCGGGCTGTCGGCGGTGGCGTGCCGCTCGTAGTACGCCCGGTAGTCGGCGCGGTAGGCGTCGTGCAGTTCGGCCAGCCGGGCTTTCGCGTCGTCGATCGACGCGTCGGCGGGCAGGTCGAGCACCAGCGGTTTGACCTTGGTGCGCAGGAAGTGGTCGGGGCAGCTGGTGCCGAGGGCGGCGAGTCGCGAATGCTCACTGCCGGCGAGGAATTCGAGCACCCGCGGATCGTCGGTGAAGTGGCCGACCTGGGGTTTGTGCGTGGACACCAGGCCACGCAGGAACGGGGCGAGTGCGGCGGCCCTGGTCCGGCGCTGCGGGTCGGGCAGGGCACCGTAGCCGTCCAGCGGTGCGCCGAACGGGGCGCTGCGGCCGTGTTCGGCGATGTAACGTTCGGCCGTCTCGATGATTTCCAGCGAGTGCGCCTCGGCCTGCGCCGACGTGTCACCCCACGCGGTGATGCCGTGCCCGCCGAGGATGGTGCCGATGGCCTGCGGGTTGGACCGTTTGATCTCGGCGATGTCGAGTCCCAGCTGGAAACCGGGGCGCCGCCACGGCACCCACACCACCCGGTCGCCGAAGATCTGCTTGGTCAGCGCCTCGCCGTCGGCGGCGGTCGCGATCGCGATGCCCGAATCGGGGTGGAGGTGGTCGACGTGGGCGGCGTCGACCAGACCGTGCATGGCGGTGTCGATCGACGGCGCGGCGCCACCGCGGCCGTGCAGGCAGTAGTCGAACGCCGCGACCATCTCGTCCTCGCGCTCGACGCCGGGGTACACGTCGACGAGCGCGCGCATCCGGTCCAGCCGCAGCACGGCCAGGCCCTTCTCGGTCAGCGTGCCGAGGTCGCCGCCGGAGCCCTTGACCCACAACAACTCCACCGGATCACCGGTGACGGGGTCGGTCTCGGTGCCCTTGGCGGAGGTGTTGCCGCCGGCATAGTTCGTGTTCTTCGGGTCGGCGCCCAGCCGGTTGGAGCGCTCGATCAGTTCGGTCACGGTGGTGTTCACGATCTATGCTCCCCAACTCGATTGTGTGCCGCCGACGCGGGCGGCGTTGATGGTGTCCTGGTAGCCCGACTCGGCGAACGCCGTCATCGGGTCGGCGGGCAGTCCCCGCTCCGTGCGCCACTGCGCGAGCTGCGGCCGCACGTCGGTGTAGAACGCGTCCATGAAGATCGCGTTGGCGCCCAACACATCGGAGGCCTCCTGCGCCGCGGCCAGCGCATCGGTGTCGACGAGCAGGGCCCGCGCGGTCATCTCGAGCACGTTGAGCACCGACCGGATCTGGCCGGGGATCTTCGCTTCGATGTTGTGACACTGGTCGAGCATCAGCGCCACACCGGAGTTCGCATCGAGCCCGCCGCCCCGCACCACCTCGAACATGATGCGGAACAATTGGAACGGGTCGGCCGCACCCACGATGAGGTCGTCGTCGGCGTAGAACCGTGAGTTGAAGTCGAACGAACCGAGCCGGCCCAGCCGCAGCAGCTGCGCCACGATGAACTCGATGTTGGTGCCCGGCGCGTGGTGGCCGGTGTCCAGGCAGACCATGGCCCGCTCCCCCAGCGCGCTCACGTGCGCATAGGACGTTCCCCAGTCCGGCACGTCGGTCATGTACATCGCCGGTTCGAAGAATTTGTACTCCAACACCATTCGCTGCTGCGGGCCGATGTGCTGGTAGATCGCGGCCAGCGATTCGGCCAGCCGGTCCTGGCGGCCCCGGATGTCGCCCTGGCCGGGATAGTTGGTGCCGTCGGCCAGCCACACCTTGAGGTCGCGCGACCCGGTCTCGTTCATCACCTCGATGCAGTGCAGGTGGTGGTCGATCGCCTTCTGCCGCACCGCCTTGTCGGTATGGGTCAGGCTGCCGAACTTGTAGTCGTCGTCCTGGAAGGTGTTGGAGTTGATCGTGCCCAGCTCCACCCCGTGCTCGTGGGCGTACGCCGACAGCGCGGCGTAATCGTCGACGGTGTCCCACGGGATGTGCAGGGCGACCCTCGGCGCCAGGCCGGTCATCTTGTGCACCATCGCGGCGTCGGCGATCTTCTCCTGCACGGTGCGCGCGGTGCCCGGGGTCCCGAAGACCTTGAACCGGGTGCCCGAGTTGCCGAACGCCCATGACGGCAGTTCGATCTCGAGGTTGTCCAATATCGGATTCATGGTGTGACAGCTGCTTTCTCGACGGCACCCGGTGCCACGGGTGCGCCGTAGCGTTCGGCTTCGATCTGTTTGAGGGTCTTACCCCGGGTCTGCGGCGCCCACACCGCACCGATGACCAGGGCGACGGTGAGCAGGCCGACGAGCAGCAGACCCACTCCGGTGAGCCCGGTGACGGCGAGCATTGTCGGGAAGAAGTAGGACAGCAGGCCGGTGGCGGTCCGCACCACGAAGAACATCACGCCCTGCGCGCTGGCGCGGTACGGCGTGGCGAACAGTTCACTGGTCCACAGGCTGTAGAAGGCCTGCGCGCCGATACCGCTGGAGACACCCCAGAGCACCGCGAAGATCAGCATGGTCGGGACGCCGTTGTCGGTGAACGCGACCAGCACGATCCACCCGACGATGCCGAGCGCCGCACCGATGACGTAGAGCAGCCGCTGCGACATCCGGTCGGCGAGCCCCATGAATCCGAAGTACGTGGCGGCCACCGTGCAGCCCCAGACCAGCACCTGCAGCAGGTTCTGCTGAACGGCGCTGTGCAGCCCGGCGGTGTCGTACACCCGCGGCATGAAGATGCCGGCCTGTCCGGCGACGGTGTTCCAGAACAGGTAGATGCCGCCGAGGAAGAGCAACGCGGTGATGTTGACCCTGCGCGAGAACAGTCCGCGCAGGCCGCGGACTCCGACGGCCGAGGCGACCTGCGCCGACTCGTGTTTGCCCTCGTCCTGCCAGATCTGCGATTCCTCGAGGCCCTGCCGCACCCACCACACGATCGCCGCGACCACGAACAGGTGGGCGAAGATCAACCGCGAGCCGAGCAGTCCGAGCGGGGCGAGCGCGGCGGCGAGCGCGAACCCGATCAGCGGCCCGGTCGACCATGCCAGCTGCGCGGTGCCGACGTGTTTGGCCCGCTGCACCGACGGCGCCTGCTCGGCGATGTAGGTCCACGAGGCGGGCACCCCGGCACCGACGGCGATGCCGGTGACGATGAACGCGATCAGCAGCATGGTGAAGTTCACCGCGCATGCGGCCACCAGCACACCGGCCATGTAGACCAGCAGATCGTAGGTGTAGATCGCCTTGCGTCCGAACCGGTCACACAGCGGGCCGCCCAGGATCGCACCGATCGCGGCGCCGAAGGCGTTGGCGCTCAATGCCGCAAGCAGACCGACACCGAAGTTGCTGATGCCGAATTCGGCCTGCCAGAAACCCAGGCTGGTGGCGATCGCGATGATCGACCCTGCCTCGATGTAGTTCGACATCGCGACGGAGATCGTCGCCTTCCAGCCTGTGGTGGAGCGCGCTCCTACTTTCACGGCAGTCCTCGGTCTCTTGTTCAGGGTAGGTGGAAGTACGACGGCAGCACACGCATCGCGTGATCCGGTCTGCTGTCGAAGTAGTCGGCCATGGTCGCCTGCCACCGGTCGTTGACCTCGGTGGCGGCCATGGCCGCGGTGGCGGCGGCGTGATCGTCGGTTTCGAAGTAGCCGACCACCAGACCGTCCTCGGCGCGCAGGAACAGCGAGTAGTTGCGCCATCCGGCCTGGCGCAGGGCTTCCAGCATCTCCGGCCACACGTGCTCGTGCGCGGCGAGGTAGTCGTCGATGCGGTCACGCTTGAGCTGGAGCAGGAAGCAGACGCGCTCGGTCGTCTCCGCCATGACACTCCCTCGTGATTTGAAACGTTTCAACACGTGACTGCGCTCACAGTAGGGGACGCCGCGGGAGAGAGTCAAGATTCGCGGCTAGCCGGTCAGGCCGAGCACCCGCAGCGCGTTGTCCTTGAACACGAGGCGGCGCACCGCGGGGTCCACCCCGAGTGCGTCGAAGTCGCGCCGCCACCGGTCGAGCTGGATGTACGGGTAATCGGTGCCGAACAGCACCTTCGTGCGTAGTTGCCGACCGATCGCGGCGACCAGCTGCGGCGGGAAGTACTTGGGGCTCCAGCCCGACAGGTCGATGAAGACGTTGGCCTTGTGCGAGGCGATCGAGATCTGCGCGTCCACCCACGGCACCGCGGGGTGGGCCATCACGATCGTCAGCTCAGGGAAGTCGGCCGCCACGTCGTCGAGCAGCATCGGGTCGGAGTACCGCAGTTTGATGCCGTGCCCGCCGGGCAGCCCGGCCCCCATCCCTGTCTGCCCCGTGTGGAACAGCGCGGGCACTCCGGCACCGGCGATCGCCTCGTAGATCGGATAGAAGCGGCGGTCGTTGGGCTCGAAGGCCTGCATGCTCGGATGGAACTTGAAACCCTTGACGCCGTAGTCGCGCACCAGTTCGTGCACCCGGTGCACGGCACGCCGTTCGTGCCACGGGTCGACACTGCCGAACGGGATCAGCACGTCGTTGTTGCGCACCGCGCCGGCGATGAGGTCTTCGATCGAGTTCGGGACGTGGCGCATCGCGGTGCGGGCGTCGATCGTGAACACCACCGCGGCGGTGTTGTGGCGCCGGTACTGATCGGCCAGCGCGTCGACGCTCGACAGTGCGCCGGCCTCCAGCCTGAAGTACGCGGCGGTCGCCTCGACCAGCGCATCGTCGTAGGCGCGGTGGCCGTGGCCGTCGACCTCGACATGGGTGTGGAAGTCGACCGCGTCGACGTGGGCGAAATCGATGCCGTATTCGTATCGTCCGGTCGCCATGAGCGCGAGACTACGGTTGTTGACTCCGAATCCGCGGAAATCCGTCAACAACCGTAGTTTCGCCGCGTCAGTCAGGCAGAGGTCTCGGGCGCGTAGCCGAGCGCGGCCTTGATCTCGAGGAACTCGTCGAACGCGAACTGACCCCACTCGCGGCCGTTGCCGCTGCGCTTGTAGCCGCCGAACGGGGCGCCCATGTCGAAGCCGTGGTTGATCGCCACCGAACCCGCGCGGATCCGGCGCGCCACCTGACGGGCCGTGTCCAGGTCGGCCGCCGACACGTAGCCCGCCAACCCGTACTCGGTGTCGTTGGCGATCTCGATCGCCTCGTCGAGATCGTCGTACCCGAGGATGCACAGCACCGGCCCGAAGATCTCCTCACGCGCGATCGTCATGTCGTTTCTGACATGTGCGAACACCGTCGGCTTGACGTAGTAACCCTTCTCGAGACCGTCGGGGCGCCCGGGGCCGCCGATCGCGACCGTCGCCCCCTCGTCGATCCCTTTCTGGATCAGGCCCTGGATCTTGTCGAACTGGGCCTTGGACGCCACCGGGCCGATCGCGGTCTTGTCGCTCGGGTCGCCGACCTTGACCGCACCGGCGGTCTGCTTGGCGATCTCGATGGCCTCGTCCATCCGTGAGTTCGGCACCAGCATGCGCGACGGCGCATTACAGCTCTGACCGCTGTTCATCATCATCACGCTGACTCCGGCGGCCACGCTCTTGGCGAAGTCCTCGTCGTCGAGCACGATGTTGGGACTCTTCCCGCCGAGTTCCTGCGTCACCCGCTTGACGGTCGGCGCCGCGTTGCGCGCGACCTCGATCCCGGCGCGTGTCGAACCGGTGAACGACACCATGTCGACGTCGGGGTGGCTGGACAGCGGTGCGCCGACGCCGGGTCCGTCGCCGTAGACCAGGTTGTACACGCCCGCGGGAACGCCTGCGGCGTCGATGATCTCGGTGAAGATCTGCGCCGAGTACGGGGCGACCTCCGACGGTTTGAGCACCATCGTGCACCCGGTGGCCAGCGCCGGGTACACCTTGCACGCGATCTGGTTGATCGGCCAGTTCCACGGGGTGATCAGCCCGCAGACGCCGACCGGTTCCTTCACCACCAGCGTGGACCCGTGCTGCTCCTCGAACTCGTAATTCTTCAGCACGTCGATGGCCGTCATCAGGTGTCCCAACCCCAGGTTCACCTGCGGACCCGATGCCAGCGACGCCGGCGCGCCCATCTCCTCGTTCACCGCGTCGGCGAGGTCACCTGCCCGCTTCTGGTACTCGGCCAGGATGGCCTGCAGCAGGTCGAGCCGCTCCTCGCGGGTGGACTGCGACCAGGTCGCGAACGCGCGCCGGGCCGCGCTGACCGCCAGATCGACATCGGCCGAGGAGCCCAGCGCGATCTTGCCGGAGACCTCTTCGGTGGTCGGGTTGTCGACCTCGAGGGTGTTCGGACGCAGCGGCTCGACCCACTGGCCGTCGATGTAGAACTTCAGATACTCACGCATGAGCCCACTCTCTCTTAGTTCGCGCCGCTACTGGGTGCCTTCGGCGTACCAGGTGCGGAATCGGTCGTACTTCGGCATCTCCTCGGAGTTCGCCTTCGGGTCGATGCAGACGTGGACGACGGCGGTCTTGCCGCTGGCGTAGGCGCGCTGGATGGCCGGACCGATCTCGTCCTCCTTCTCGACGTACTCGCCGTGACAGCCGAAGCCCTCGGCGACCTTGTCCATCCGGACCTCTTTGCTCCAGTGCACCCCGGGTTGGGGTGACGGCTGCTCGAAAGTCCGCTTGTAGACGCCGACTTCGAGACCCCACTGGTGATCGACACCGACCACGCACACCAGCGGCAGCCCTTCGCGGGCGGCGGTCTCCAGTTCGGCGATGTGGAACAGGAACGCCGAATCGCTGGTCAGCAGCATCACCGGCCGCTTGCGTCCCTCGGCGACCGACGCGCCGACCGCGTACGGCAGACCGGTGCCGAGGTGGCCGAAGTTCTGATTCCAGATCACGTCGCGCGGTTTGGCCTGTGAATAGGTCCACTGGAAGATCACGGTGGCGCCGCCGTCGCGGACCATGATGCCGTCCTCGGCGTACTCGTTGAACGCCTTGGTCGCCTCGACGACGAACCGGGCGGGGTGCACCGGGGTGCGACCGGCCGGGGCCTCGTCGGCCACCCTCGCGATCTCGGTGGCGTCGGCCTCGATCAGGGAGGCCAGGTTCGGCGACGCGCTGCGCGGGGTGTCGCGCAACGCCGCGACCAGCTGCGGCACCACCCCGCGCAGGTCGCCGACCAGCGGCACGTCGAACTGCCGGTTGACGCCGATCGCGGCGGGATCCTGCTCGACGTACACCCATTTGCGGTTGGCGTCGTTACCCGCCCAGTGCTGGGTGCGGCCGTAGTGCATGGGCTCGCCGAGCTCGGTCCCCAGCGCCACGCACAGATCGGACTGTTCGACGGCCTCGTTGGCTGCCGGCGAGAACAGGTACGGGAACGTGCGGTCCTCGAGACCGGGGATGTAGGAGGTGCCGCCGGAGGTCTGGATCACCGGGCAGGCCATGAGTTCGGCGAGCTCCCTGACCTGCTCCTGCGTGCGTGAGGTGTGCACGCCGTGACCCACCAGCAGGATCGGGTTCGTCGCCGCGCGGATCAGTTCGACCGCCTCGGCGACCTCCCGCTCCCCCGCCCCCTGGTTGACGAGCCGATAGCGATTGGGTGGCAACGGGTCCGGCACGTCGAGTTCTTCGAGGATGACGTGCGACGGGAACTCGATGTAGCTGGGTCCCGGGGTTCCCGACATCGAGCGGCGGATCGCCTCGCGGATGATCTCGTCGGTCTGGTCGGCATACTCGATCGAGCTGCTGTACTTGACCGATGGCGCGAAAAGCCCCTCCTGTTGGACGAATTGGATGCGTCCGCGGCGCACCCGCCGCTCGGTGATGCGGGCGCGCTGACCGCCGAGAAAGATCACCGGCGAGTTCTCCACCAGCGCGCACATCATCGCACCGGCGATGTTCGCGACACCCGGCCCCAGCGTGCCGATGCACAACCCCGGCTTGCCGGTCATTCGCGACGCCGCCTCTGCCATGAAGCCGGCGCTCAGCTCATGGTGCGGCGCCACCACCGACCAGCCGCGGGCGTCGGCTTCGGTGAACATGTGCACGAAGTTCGGGTCGGGGATGCCGAACAGCGTGTTGACGCCCTCGGCTTCGAACAGGTCGAGGATGCGTTTGTAGACGGGGACACCCATAGCGAGACTCTCCTTAGTTCCCATAGCGTCGAGCGAGTTGTCTGCGGTGTGCCGCAGGAGATCCGAACATGGAGCGGTTGAGCGCGGCCCGTTTGAGATACACGTGGATGCCGCTCTCCCAGGTGTATCCGATACCGCCGTGCAGCTGCATGGCCTTGCCGGCGATGCCGACCGCGGCGCTGCACACGTGCGATTTGGCCATGGCGGCAGCGGTTGTCACGTCACCGGAGTCGGTGGCGACGGCGTCGACCGCCGCCTCGACGAGTTGGCGGCACACCTCGATCTGCACCAGCATGTCGGCGCAGGCGTGTTTGACGGCCTGGAACGATCCGATGGGCCTGCCGAACTGGTGGCGCACCTTGGCGTACTCGACGGTCGCCGACAGCATCGCCTCGGCGAGTCCGAGGCTGTCGCAGGCGATCGCGACCGCGGCGCGGTCCCGCAGCGTCCGGGCGGCGTGGGGGCCGACCGGCAGTACGTTGGTGACCTCGACGCCGGCGGCGGTGACGACGGCCAGCCGCCGCGTCTCGTCGAGCACCGGCTGCGGCGTCACGGTGGGGACCGCCTCGACGAGGACGTCGCCGGCGAGCAGCAGCAGGCGGTCGGCCCCTACGGCGTCGGGCACGAACTCGGCGCGCCCGCGCACCCGCCCGTCCTGGTGCGAGAACCCGTCGATGACGACCGCGCTGCGGACGGTGCCCGCCGCGGTGCCGGCCAGGAGCTCGTCACGAATCCGACTGGGCGTTAGGAGATTCAACGCACCGACGGCGAGCACCGCGCTGCCAAGGTGGTCGGTGGTACCGGCGGCTCGGCCGATCTCGGCGCAGATCACGGCGGTCTCGGCGAACGTCGCCCCGGCGCCGCCGAGGTGTTCGGGCACCTCGAGACCGGTCCAGCCGGCGCCGGCGAGCACCGGCCAGTCGACCGCGCCGTCCTTGGCCAGCAGATCGCCTGCCACCGAACGCAGTTCGTCGTGGAATTCCCTGAAGCCGGTCATCACACCGCGCTCGGTTCCCGAGGCAGGCCGAGGCCGCGTTCGCCGATGATGGTGCGCTGGATCTCACTGGACCCGCCCGGGATCGTCCATTCCCAGGAGCCGATGAAGTCCAGCAACCAGGACCCGGACTCCCATCCGCTCGACATCGGCTTCGACAGCTCTGTGTGCGTGACGAGGCCAACGGTCTCGGCGGCGAAGTCGGTGAGCCGCTGCAACAGCTCGCTGTAGTAGAGCTTGACGATCGAGGCGTCGGCGGGCCCGGGATCGGTGTTCTCGACGACCTTGCGGCACAGTCCGCGCAGCCCGGTGATCTCACATTCGAACTGCGCCAACCGATCGGCGACGATCGGATCGTCGACCGGACTGTGCTGCACCAGTCGGCGGAAGCCCGCGTTGGCGAGGCGTTCGGCCAACTCCAGCATCGTCATGCCGCGTTCGGCGCCCAGGGTGGCCTGCGCGACCTGCCAGCCGGTGTTCTCGGCGCCGACCAGGTTGGCGGCAGGCACCACGACGTCGCTGAGGAAGATCTCGCAGAAGTGGGAGTCGCCGACGGCGTTGCGGATCGGCCGCACCTCGACACCCGGTGTGGTCATGTCGAGCAGGAAGTAGGAGATGCCTCTGCGTTTGGGGGCCGCGGGGTCCGTGCGGGCCAGCAGCAGGCACCAGTCGGCGTGCATACCGCCGCTGGCCCAGAGCTTCTGGCCGTTGACGATGAACGTGTCACCGTCGCGGCGGGCGGTGGTGCGCAGGCTCGCGAGATCGGAGCCCGCCTCGGGTTCGGAGAATCCCTGCACCCAGATCTCGCCGTCCAGGATCGCGGGCAGGTGTCTGCGTCGTTGGTCTTCGGTGCCCGCGACCAAAAGCGTCGACGCGGCGTGGTGGATGCCGACGAACGCCAGCACCAGCCGGGGCGCGTCGTGGGCCGCCAACTCCTGGTACAGCACGATCTGCTCGGCCACCGAGAGCCCGCCACCCCATTCGGCCGGCCAGTGCGGGACCGCGTAGCCGGCGCTGTGCAGTTCGGCGAACCACGCCTTCTGGAAGCGGACGAACTCCTCGTCGGTCACCCCGGTCTGCCGCTGTCGCCAGTCGGCCGGGATGTGCTCGGCGCACCAGGCGCGCACCTCGCTTCGAAAGTCCTTGACGCTCATGTCGACACTCGCAGTCGCTCCATCACCCGCGCCACGGCGAGTCCGTCGTCGAACGACGGCGAGATCTGCGCGCCGGTCCGCAGCGCCTCGGCGATCTGGGTGAAGAAGGTCGTCAACGCGGGGTCGGGCCGTCCGGGGCGGTCGAATTCGACGGTCTGCGGATCACCGTCGGCGGTGCGCAGCACCAGCCTGGTGTCGGCGGTCAGCTCGATCGAGCCGTCGGTGCCCAGCAGCACCGCGCGCGGAGTCGTGGGCGTCGCGGTCGCGAATCCGGTGTCGTGCGCCGCGGTGGCGCCGTTGTCCAGCAGAAACCAGGCGGCGTAGGCGTCTTCGGCGGTGGCCTGCTTGAGCACCCCGTCGGCGTCCGGATGGATCGGCTCGTCGATGCGGGTGACGCCACCGCAGTCGACGATCTCGCCGCCCAACAGCCAGCGGGTGTAGTCGATCAGATGCGAGCCGTAGGCGCCGATCCAGCCGCCACCGAGATCCGCGTCGTTGATCCACCCGAACCGGCGCCCGCGCAGCCCGCTGCCGAACCAATTCCAGCTCAGGTGGGTGAGGGTGCCGATGGCCCCGGCTTCGGCGAGTTCCTTGACTCGCGCCCATGATTCACGGCACCGGAACTCGAAGTTGAGGAAGTGCAGGACACCGGCGTTGCGGGCGCGTTCGACCATCTCTTCGGCCTCGTCGGCCGTGCGGCCGAACGGCTTGTCGCACAACACCGCATGCCCGGCGTCGAGCGCGGCGGCGACGTGGTCGAGGTGCAGGAAGGGCGGCGAATGCACCGACACCAGGTCGATACCCGATGCGAGGCCTCGCCGGATCGCGGCATCGTCGCGGGGGCTGACGACCTCCACCTCGAATCCGGCGCTCTCGTACGCCGGGGCGGCGGCGTGCTTGCCGAAACCGGTACCGATGACGAGGACCCTCATGCGTACAGCCCCGTCAGCCCCCGCGGGCCGGCGCTGCGCGTGAGCTGCGCGCGGGTGGCCGACAGGCCGAGCGGCAGGCGGCGCAGCGGTTGGCTGTGGCGTGACAGCCAGGACAGTGTCGTCTCGTCACAGAAGCCGACCGCGCCGTGCAGCTGGTGGCATACGCGGAACACGACGTCGGCGGCCTCGATCACCGCCATCCGGAGGGCCAGCGCATCGTCGAGCGCTTCGGGGCGGCCGGTGGCGATGCTCCACAGCGCGTACTTCGCCAGGATGTCGACCCCGCTGCGTTCGACCTCCGCGTCGGTCAGCTGGAACTGCACGCCCTGGAACGACGACAGCGTCTGGCCGAACTGTTTGCGCAGCGTGACGTGTGCCGTGGTGAGCTCGATCGCCCGGTCGAGCATACCGAGCAGCGTCCAGCACGGCAGCGTGAGCCCGAGCGCGACGTCTTCCGTCCCGGCGTCGTCGACCGCGGCTAGTTCCACATCGGTGACGAACGCCGGACCGCCTGGACCCTGCCCCGTCACCATACTGCGGTGCCCGTTCAGTGCCACTGCCGCCCAACGGGATTCGAGGCCTGCCAGCGTTCCGGCCGGGCGGCTGCCCGCGACGACGAGCAACCCGTCCGCGTCGAGGTCGTCGGGTCGGGCGAGCCGTTCGGCGACCGGGTACGGCAGCGCCCAGTGGCCGGCGCTGCGGCACAACGCCGCGGCCGCCTCCAATTGTTCGGCGTCGGCGCGGACGTCGAGGTCCCAGGCGCCGAGTTCGGCCAGCACCGGGCCGACGAGCGATTCGCGTTCCGCCGGTTTGGCTTCCGCGTGCTGCACGAGCAGGTCACCGCCGGCGGCATCGAACGCCCGCAGGGCCTGGCGCCCGTACTCTGCGGCGTCGTCGCCGAGATCGAGGATCATCGGGCCGCCGCCAGCAGGGCTCGCGAGAGCAGGATGCGCTGCATCTCGATGCTGCCCGACGACACGGTCGCGGCCTGCGAGTACCGCCAGTGGTCCTCGACCTCGCCGAGAAACCACGCCGATCGGGGGGCGTCGTGGGACACCTCGGCGGCGATGTCCATCAGCACCTCCGCGCTGTCCTGGTCCAGTCTGGTGACCGCGATGCGGTATGCGGCGGCGTCCCCGGGCTGGATGCGACCGCTGTGCTGCAGCGACACCACCCGGTAGGCCATCAGGCGAGCCCGGCGGCAGTGCGCGAGCATGCGCACCCATCGGCCGCGCAACTCCTCGGGCAGGTCGTCCCACCGGTCCGCGAGAACCGTTGGCGCAGCGGCGAGAAGACGTTCGCACCGCGCGTAGCGGGCGATGCCCACCCGTTCGAACGCCATCACATCGCCCACGATCGACCAGCCGTTGTCGACGGTGCCGAGCACGTCGGCGTCGGTGACCCGCAGATCGTCGAAGAACACCTCGTTGAGGTGATGCGGGCCCAGCATGGTGCGGATCGGCCGGACCTGGATCGCCGGATCGTCCATCCGCACCAGGAAGATCGTCAGGCCGTTCTGTTTCTTCGGGGCTGCCTCCGATCCCACCTTCGACGTGCGGGCCAGCAGGAAGCACCACTGCGCCATCGTCGCGTAGGACGTCCAGATCTTCTGCCCGTTGACCAGCCAACCGTCGTCGTCGCGTCGCGCCGTGGTGCGCAGCGACGCCAGGTCCGACCCCGCCTCGGGTTCGGAGAACCCCTGGCACCAGATCACCTCACCGCGCGCGATCGGCGGCAGATGCCTGCGCTGCTGATCTTCGGTGCCGTGGCGCATGATGATCGGCCCGACCCAGTTGACGCCCATGTACTGGGCGCCGCGCGGTTCGTGGTGTGCCCACATCTCTTCGCGGACGACGGTCTGCTCCCAGATCGACGCTCCCCCGCCGCCGAACTCCGCCGGCCACGCCAGGCACAGCAACTCGCGCTCCGCGAGCAGGCGGCAGAACCGTTGCGCGGTCTCGAGATCGGCCGGGTCGTCGGTGAACGCGCCGAGGAAGTGTTCGGGGACATGCTCTTTGACCAGCGCCCGCAGGTCGGTGCGCAGCTGTGCGGCGGCGGGGCCCATGTCGAAGTCGAGGCTCATCCGGCCCCCTGGGCGCCGACACTACGGTTGTTGACCAGTTCGGCCGGATTTCCGTCATCAACCGTAGGCTCGGCGCGGGGCAGGCCGAGTTCGTTGAGCACCGCCGCGGTATCCGCGCCCAGTTCCGGGGCTGGCCCGTGGACGTGTCCCGGGGTGCTCGAGAACCAGGTGGGGACACCGGGGAACCGCACCGGGCCGTGCGGGGAGTCGACGGTTTCGAACATCCCGACCGCGTTGAGGTGCGGATGGTCGAACAGCGCGTCGGGTGACTGGATCGGTGCGGCCGGGATCTCGAGTTCCCGGAACAACGCCAGCCACTCGTCGGTGGTGCGCTCCTTGAGCGTCTCGGCGACGAGGCCGTAGACGGTGTCGATCTGTTTCGCCCGCCGCTCGAGCGTGGCGTACAACTCGTCATTCCACACCGGTGAGACGGCGTTGACGAACGCGTTCCAGTGCTTGTCGTTGTAGATCAGCACCGCGATGTAGCCGTCCTTGGTCTCGTACGGCCTGCGGTTGGGCGCCACGGTCCGCGGATACACCGCGGGCCCGAGCGGGGGGTCGAACATGGCGCCGTTGGCATGTTCGACCAGCATGAAGGCGGCCAGCGTCTCGAACATCGCGACCTCGACCTCCTGGCCCTCACCGGTGCGCTCCCGGTGGAACAGCGCCATCATCGTGGCGTACAGCGCGGTGAGCCCGGCGACCTTGTCGGCCATGATGGTTCCGACGTAGTTCGCCTCGCCGGTCAGCTGTTCCTGCACTGCGGGGATGCCGCATTCGGCCTGGATCGTGTCGTCGTAGGCGGGCAGATCGCGGTCGGGACCGCGGTGCCCGTAGCCGTAGCAGTTGGTGTAGACGATGTTCGGGTTCAGCGCCGCGACATCGGCGTAGGCGAAGCCGAGTTTGGCGATCGCCTTGGCGCGCATCGAGTGGATGAAGACGTCGGCGCCGGCGATCAGTGCCCGCAGCGCCGCCTTGCCGTCGTCGGTCCGCAGGTCGAGCACGACGCTGCGCTTGCCGCGGTTGACGTTGACGAACACCCCGCTCATCCCCGGCGCGGGTCCGACCGAGATGAACCGGGTGTTGTCGCCTTCGGGTGGCTCGACCTTGACGACGTCCGCTCCCATGTCGGCCATGATCTGAGTGCAGTAGGGACCCATGACCATGGCGGTCAGATCGACGACGCGGACGCCTGCCAGCGGGCCGCTAACCACTGCTCACCGCCGTCATCGCGAAGCTGTAACGGATGTGGTCGTTGTGTCCGTCGGGCACCACCGGGAAGACGACGGGCTGCGATCGGTCGCGGATGGCGTCGAGGTTGTGGGCCACGTCCTCGACGGTCCACGACGGCCGGTGCACACCCGGCGACTCGGCGATCACCGCCGTCGCCACCCGCCCGGCCAGCGCGATGAACATCTCTCCTGTCACCGAACAGGTTTCGTGGGCCAGCCAGCCGACGGTCGGCGCCACCAGCTCCGGATCCATCGGCGGATACGCCGACGTGTCGATGCCCTCGGCCATCCGGGTGACCGCGGCGGGCACGATGACGTTGCTCGTCACCCCGTGCTCGGCTCCTTCGAGGGCGGCGACATTCGACAGCCCGATCACCCCGGCCTTGGCGACCGCGTAGTTGACCACGCCGTGGTTGCCGTAGAGGCCACCGATCGACGAGGTCAGCACGATCCGGCCGTAACCGGCGTCGCACATCACCGGAAACGCCGGCCGCACCACGTGGAAGGCGCCCCGCAGGTGGACGTCGAGGACCGCGTCGAAGTCCTCGTAGCTGATCTCCCGCAGCGCGCCGCGCCGCACGTTGCCCGCATTGTGGACGAGGATGTCGAGGCGCCCGAAGGCGTCGAGCGCGGTGTCGACGATCGCCGCGCCGCCGGCCGCGGTGGCCACCGAGTCGGTGCTCGCCACCGCCGCACCGCCCGCGGCGACGATCTCGGACACGACGTCCTGCGCCGGGCCGGCGTCGCGGCCGTCGCCGGTCAGACTGCCGCCCAGATCGTTCACGACCACCTTCGCCCCGCGTGAGGCGAGCAGCAGCGCGTACGCCCGGCCGAGGCCGCGCCCGCCGCCGGTGACGACGGCGACGCGGCCGTCGTACCTGAGCTCACTCATGCGCCGACTGCACGGTTGGTGTACGCACATGCCGAGTGGGGACGCCAACAACCGTGCGCTCGGCGCTATCTGAGGACAAGGCCATCCATATCGCCCTTCTCGCGCCAGCCCGCCAGCAGATCGCCGAACGCGTAGAACCCGGGTCCGTACGGTTCGCCGAGGTGTGAGCGCAGACCCTCTCCGCCGCCACCGCCTTCGTTGTTGTAGTAGCCGGGCGTGCAGGAGGCGTCGAACGCCGAATTGTCCACGGCCGTCTCCTTGACGGTCCGGCACCAGGCGTCCTGCGCGTCCTGCGTCGGCTCGACGACTTCGGCGCCCCGCGAGAGCGCTTCGGCGATGACGTAGGCGATGTGCTCGCCCTGCAGTTCGTAGTTCGCGGCGATGTTCGCCGAGATGCCGACCTGGGTGAACCCGGTGAAGAACTGGTTCGGGAAGCCACGGCTGGTCATCCCGTGCAGCGTCTTGTACCCGTCGCGCCAATAGTCGTAGAGCGACAGGCCGTCGCGGCCCTCGATGGCGTCGATCGAGTACCGCCTGCTGATGTCGGTGGTGATCTCGAAGCCGCTGGCGTAGATGATGCAGTCCACCTCGTACTCGACGCCGCCGGCGACCAGCCCGTTCTCGGTGACCTTCTCGACGCCGCGGGAATCGGAGACGTCGACCAGCGTGACGTTGGGCCGGTTGAACGCAGGCAGGTATTCGTCGTTGGACAGCGGCCGCTTGCACAGGAAGCGGTAGTACGGTTTGAGCGCCTCGGCGGTCTGCGGATCCTCGACGAGCGCGTCGATGCGGCGGCGCAGCCGCTCCATCAGCTTGTAGTCCTCTTCCTCGCGGATCGCCATGAACTGTTCGGGGGTCAGCGACGCCGGGTCCTCCAGCGCCATGACGCGCGCGGCGGTGTTGCGGCCGAGTTCGGTCCAGAAGTCGCACACCAGATCCGGCTGCCCCGGCGCCATTCCCTCGAACGTCCACGCGTGGAAGTTGCGCTGCCGCTCCTTCTGCCAGCCCGGCTGCAGCGACTTCACCCATTCCGGATCGGTGGGCGCGTTGTTGCGTTCGTCGACGGTCGACGGGGTGCGCTGGAACACGTACAGATGTCCGGCGTCGCGAGCCAAGAACGGCACGATCTGGATCGCCGTGGCACCGGTGCCGATCACGGCGACCTTCTTGTCGGCGAGTTTGTGCAGGTTGCCGCTCGTGTCGCCGCCGGTGTAGTCGTAATCCCAGCGCGACGAGTGGAAGGCGTGGCCCTTGAAGTCCTGAATCCCCGGAATCCCAGGCAGTTTGGGGCGGTGGAACGGGCCTGAGGCCAGCACCACGAACCGGGCACGGATGTCGTCGTCGCGGTTGGTGCTGATCCGCCACCGGTGAATCTCGTCGTCCCAGCGCAGATCCCGCACCTGGGTGGAGAAGATCGCCTTGTCGTAGAGACCGAAGTGCTTGCCGATGTTGCGGCAGTGCTCGTAGATCTCGGCACCGTCGGCGAACTTCTTGCTCGGCATGAAGTTCAGCTCTTCGAGTAGCGGGATGTAGCAATAGGATTCGTTGTCGCACTGGATGCCCGGGTACCGATTCCAGTACCAGACGCCGCCGAAGTCGCCGCCCAGTTCGATGATCCGCACGTCGTCGACGCCGGCCTTCTTCAGGTGGGCCGCCGACAGCAGTCCGCCGAATCCGCCGCCCAGCACCGCGACGTCGATGTCCTCGTGGATCGGATTGCGAGGCTGCACCGGCGTGTACGGGTCGTTCTCGTAGTAGCCGGCGAACTCGTCGGTCAGCTCGACGTACTGTTTGGACCCTTCAGGGCGCAGCCGTTTGGCGCGCTCCTGTGCGTACTTCTCGCGCAATGCGTCGATGTCGAAGTCGTCCGGGGTGTCCGTGGGGGCACAGGTGGTCATATGTCTCCTTCGTGGGCGATTTCGGCGTGTTTGGTTGCGTCCAGCGCGACGAACTACACCGAAATCACAGTTGTCGGGGTTCGCCGGTGCCCATGTACTTCGACAGTTGGTGGTGCAGGTTGACGGTGCTGCGTTCGCGGTAGGGGTTGGGCAGGGTGCCGGGGAATCCCGCGGACTTCATGCCCTGCTGCACCGCGGCCATGTTGGAGAAGTCCTGCGGCAGCACCGACAGCCAGTTCGGGGAGTCCTTAGGGGTGTACACCCATTCGGTCTCCGGTTCTTGGCCTTTCGGGTAGAGCTCGAACACCGCCACCTCGAAGATGCACTTGTTCGGGTCGTAGCTCGGATCGGGCCGCGCGCTGTAGCACAGCGCGCTCGTCAGGCCTTGACCGATCTGGAAGTTCGGGAAGAGCTGCCACGCGGTGCCGCTCTGCCCGAGGATGTCGGCCGGGATGGTCGGCCAGATGACCCCCCGCGCCTCGTCGTCGCGCCGGGCCGAGGCCAGCCAGTGCTGCAGTACCTTGTCGGCGGGGGTGCCCTCGGGCAACTCGTCGACGAGGCGTTTGGCCGCGTTCACCAGCGTCTCGGTGGTGGTCGCGTTGGTCTGCTCCCAGGTGTACATCTGCATCTCCGCGGTGGAGACCCGGGGGTCATCGCCGGTGCCGAGGCGGATCTTGGACTTGGTCTCGTCCATGCCTTTTGGCGCGTCGTAACCGATGTTGCTGTGTCGGCCCTGCGCTTTGGCCCAGCCCTTGAACTCGCCGAACTTGTTGAACTCCGGGTGGGTGGTGAACACGTGGTAGGTCTCGTTGAAGGCTTCGAGCGCGACCTTCCAGTTGCAGTCGAAGTTCAGCCATTTGCGCCACTTGTAGCGCATGTTCTCCAGCCCGAACGGGTCGAGGATCTTGGCCGCGGGAAACAGGTAGTCCGCCAACGGTTCACAGTCGGGATCCATGTTGACGAACAGCCAGCCGCCCCACGTGTCGACCTGCACCGGCGCCAGATGGGTGTTGCGCGGGGTGAGCTTGCCCTGCCAGTCGTCCTGCTCGCGAATGTGGGTGCAGGTTCCGTCCAGGCCGTAGGTCCAGCCGTGGAATCCGCACACGAACGATTTGCGTGCGCGTCCGCGGGCGTTCTTGGCGCCCTCGGGAACGTCGATCAGCCGCCGGCCCCGGTGCATGCACACGTTGTGGTGGGCCGCGAACTCGTTCGGCCCGGTCCGCACCACGATGATCGAGTCGTCGAGGATGTCGTAGGTCAGGTAGCTGCCGACCTCCGGCAGTTCCTCGACCCGGCCGATCTGTTGCCAGACCTTGCGCCACAGCCTGTCGCGCTCGGCGCGGGCGTACGCCTCGGAGATGTAGGCCTCCACCCCGATGGTCATCGGCTCCGAGAGCTCTTCGGCCACTTCGATTTCGGTATCGGTCATCAGATCTCCTTGATCGCGGAGCGGAAGTTCTCGTCCTTGAGGAACAGCGACGTGTTGTCGGCGCCCAGGTGCGTCCACTTGAGGTCGAGGCCGCCGTCGACCAGCAGGGTCTGACCGGTGATGTAGCTCGACAAGTCCGAGAGCAGGAACAGGATCGCGTTGGCCTGTTCGGCGGGTGTGCCGCGGCGGCCCATCGCGATCGCGGTGCGGTCCCGTTCGGGGTCCTCGTCGACGTAGGTGGCCGAGGCGGCGGTCTCGGTGACGCCGGGGGCGACCGCGTTGACGCGGATGCCGTCGAGCGCCAGTTCGACGGCCATGGTGCGGGTCATCGCGACCACCGCCGCTTTGGCCGTGCCGTAGGCGATGTGGAACGGCGCGGTGTTCATCCCGCTGATCGAGGACACCGAGACGATCGAGCCGTTGCGGCCCTGGGCGCGCAACTCCCGGCTGACGGCCTGGCTCATGAAGAAGGCGGTCTCGAGATTGGCGGTGAACAACGCGCGCCAGTCGTCCCGGGTGACGCGGGTGGCCGGCATCCACGTCGCGGGTGCCGCACCGCCGGCGATGTTGACCAGACCGTAGAGGTCGCCGTCGGCGCGCCGGGCCTCGTCCAGGACGCGGGCGATGCCCTCGTCGGTGGAGGCGTCGGCCGCCACCGTGACGATCGACAGCCCCTTGGCGATCAGCGGGCCGATGTGTTGGTCGAGGTTGTCCTGCCTGCGGCTGACGGCGACGACGGTCGCCCCCGCAGCCGCCGCCCGTTCGGTGACGGTGGTGCCGATGCCGCCGCCGCCGGCGCCCGAAACGACGACGACGCGGCCGGTGAGGCCCAGGGATTCCTGCATCCGAACGCTTATTTGTCCGGACGACATACGGTGCTCTGCATATTGCAGAACACTATTCCGCAGGCTTTATCGGGCCGTCAAGGGTCGTCGGCGAGGTCTCTGCGCCTATTGTCTGGACTAGTCGAGATTGATAACGTCGCCAGCCATGACGTCGTCGACGGAGTCGCTGCAGGCCACCCGCTACCCCGGTGCGCATCCGGTCGTCGCCGAGGGCTGGCGCGTCGAACGGCTGACCGCGCCCAGCAGGCTGTTCGGCGCGAACGGCCTGCGCACCGGGCCCGACGGCCGCGTGTACGTCGCCCAGGTGACCGGTAGCCAGATCAGCGCACTCGACCTGGCCGGCGGGACGCTGGAGACGGTCAGCCCCAGGGGTGGCGACATCGTCGCCCCCGACGACGTGGCCTTCGGCCTGGACGGCGCCCTGTACGCGACCGAGGTGATGGACGGGCGGGTCAGCGTCCGCGACACGGGCGGTGGCACCCGCGTCCTGCGCGACGACCTGCCCTGCGCCAACGGCATCACCGTGCACGACGGCCGACTGTTCGTCGGTGAGTGCCGCGAAGGCGGACGGCTGATGGAACTCGACCACCACGGCGGCATCGTGCGCGTCCTCGCCGAGAATCTCCCGTCGCCCAATGCGATGGAGGTCGGTCCGGACGGATTCCTGTACTACCCGTTGATGACCGCGAACGAGATCTGGCGCATCGACCCCGACGGGGGTGAGCCACAGCGTGTCGCCGGTGACCTCGGGGTGCCCGACGCGGTGAAGTTCGACCCGCAGGGCAACATCGTCTCCACCCAGGTGGCCAGCGGCCAGGTGTTGCGCATCGACCCGCGCACCGGCGAGAGAACGCTACTCGCGCAATTGAATCCGGGTCTGGACAACCTGACCTTCGTCGGCGACCGGTTGTTCGTGTCCAACTTCACCGGCGAGATCACCGAGATACTGCCCGGCGGCGGCACCCGCACCACCCTGGCCGGCGGCTTGAACTGGCCGTTGGATCTGGCGGTCGGCGACGACGGCAGGCTCTACGTCGCCGACGGCACCTACTTCTACGCGCTGCAGGCCGACGGGTCGCTGCAGACGGTCGGCATGCTGTTCACCCCCGGCTACCCCGGCTTCCTGCGCGGGCTGGCCGCCGCAGGTGACGGCGAGTTCGTCGTCACCACCTCGGGTGGACAGGTCACCAGGTACCGGCCCGCGGCCGGGGAAAGTGACGTGCTCGCCGACGGTTTCGACCAGCTCTACGGCCTCGCGCTCGCGCCCGGAGACGCGGTGGTCTTCGCCGAACTCGGCACCGGGCGGGTGCTCTCGGCGCACGGCGGCAAAGTGGAGGTGGTGGCGTCGGATCTGCGCGAACCCGTGGGCGTGGCGATCGCCCCTGACGGCGCCCCGCTGGTCGCCGAGTCAGGGGCGGGCCGGGTGGTGCGCCTGGCGGGCGGCCACGCCGTCACCGTCGCCGACGGGCTGCAGCGGCCGCAGGGCCTGCTGGTCTCCGACGGCGTGCTCTACGTCGTCGACGCCGGCGCGAAGGAGGTGGTCGCCGTCGACATGAACAGCGGCGTCCGCCAGACGATCGCCTCCGGACTACCCGTCGGCCCACCGCCGGGCGTACACCCCAAACCGCTGCGCGGGATGCCACCGTTCTCCGGACCCCAGGGGCCGTTCGCGGGGATCACCATGGGGCCGGACGGTTCGCTGTACGTCTCCGCCGACGGGGACGGCAGTGTCCTGGCGTTGCGCCGGGACGCCGCGGGCGCATGAGCGTCACCCATCCCGAGCACCGCTACCTGCAGGTGGCGCGGACGCTGCGCAAGGAGATCGTCGACGGGGTGTACCCGGTCGGCTCGCAGCTGCCCACCGAACACGAACTGTGCGAGCGGTTCGAGGTGAGCCGCTTCACCATTCGCGAGGCGCTGCGCCGGCTGCGCGAGGACAACCTGGTGACGTCGCGTCCCCGGGCCGGAACGCTGGTCGTGCCCCGGCCCGCGGGGAACACCTACGCCCAGGACGTGATGTCGATCGACGATCTGCTGGCCTTCGCCGCCGGCGCGCAGTTCACGATCGAATCGAACACCACCGTCACCGTCGATGCCGCGCTCGCCGCCAAGACCCGCC
The DNA here is from genome assembly GCF_010731695.1 of Mycolicibacterium litorale. Taxonomy (NCBI): domain Bacteria; kingdom Bacillati; phylum Actinomycetota; class Actinomycetes; order Mycobacteriales; family Mycobacteriaceae; genus Mycobacterium; species Mycolicibacterium litorale. The sequence continues at coordinate 5,403,952 of NZ_AP022586.1, read as the reverse complement.
TCGCCGTCGGCTCGGAATGGCTTGCGGTGCAGGGCTACCGCCAGGCGGACGCGACGTCCACACCGATCTGCCGCACCGAGTACTACATCAACCGCGCGTTCGCCGCGGTCGGCCGGCTGCTGCCCCGCCACACCGGCCCGATCTTCCCGCTGATCGAGGATCTGTTCGGGGTGAGCGTCGTCGAGGTGCATCAGGAGATCGCCGCGGTGGTGCTCGACGCCGAGTTGGCCGGCAAGCTCGGCGTCGACGCAGGCGAGGCCGCCCTGCAGATGCAGCGCACGTACATCACCTCCGACGGTGAGGTCGCGCAGGTCACCGTCAACACCCATCCGTCGGCGCGCTACCGGCACTCGATGACGATGCGCCGCGTCAAGGGCTGAGCGGTGCCCGACCCGTACGCCCGCGGCCTGTGGGTGCGCCACACCCTCGCCGACACCTTGCGCGACGCCGCGCGGGAGACACCGGACCGGGTGGTCCTCGTCGACGGGACCTGCCGGCTGAGCTGTGCGACCCTGCTGGAGCGCGCCACCGTCCTGGCGCAGGCGCTGACCGCGCGGATGCCGGCGGGCAGTGTCGTGTCGTTCATGCTGCCGAACTGGCATGAGGCCGCGGTGGTCTACCTCGGGGCGGCGCTCGCGGGCATGGTGGTCAACCCGATCCTGCCGTCGATGCGCGATCACGAACTGCGGTTTCTGCTCGACGACGTGAACAGCCGGATGATCTTCGTGCCCGCCCGGTTCCGCGACCATGATCACGCCGCGATGCTGCACCGGGTCACCACCGCACTCGACCGTCCGCCCGAGGTGGTGGTGGTGCGTGGCGCGGCGAACGGCCACACACCCTACGCGACGCTGTTCGACGATCCGCCGCCGTGCGCTCTGCACAGTCCGGGGGCCGACGAGGTGCGGATGGTGATGTACACCTCCGGCACCACCGGTCGCCCGAAAGGTGTTCTGCACAGCCACAACTCGATACACGCGCTGATCTGTCAGCTCCGCGACCACTGGCGGGTGCAACCCGGTGACACTTTTCTGGTGCCGTCGCCGATCGCCCACATCGGCGGGTCGATCTACGCGTTCGAATGCCCGCTGCTGCTGGGGACCACCGCCGTGCTGATGGACCGCTGGGACGCCGACGAGGCCGTCGCGCTGATGACCGCCGAGCACTGTACGCACATGGCGGGCGCCACCCCGTTCCTCGAACAACTGCTGGCGGCCGCGCAGCGGGCGGGCACCCGGTTGCCGAGCCTGAAGGTGTTCATCTGCGGCGGGGCATCCGTGCCGCCGTCGTTGATCCGGCACGCGACGGACTACTTCGAACGGGCAGCGGTCAGCCGGGTCTACGGTTCCACGGAGGTGCCGGTGACCACGGTCGGCGCCCTGGACGACGCCGAGCACGCCGCGGAGTCCGACGGCAGACCCGGCATCGCCGACATCCGGCTGGTCGACGGGGAGATCCGCGCACGCGGACCGCAGATGCTCGTCGGCTACCTGCACCCCGAGGACGAACGCGAATCCCTCGACGCGGACGGCTATTTCCGCACCGGTGACCTGGGCCGGTGGGACGGGGACCACCTCGTGGTGACCGGGCGCGCCAAGGACCTCATCATCCGCAACGGCGAGAACATCTCCCCGAAGGAGATCGAGGACCTGCTCGCCGGCGAGGCGGGCATCGCCGAGATCGCCGTGGTGGGCCTACCCGACGAACGCACAGGCGAACGGGCCTGCGCGGTGATCGTGCCGACAGAGCGGCCCGGCCCCGACGTGGGCGACCTCGCCCGCGTACTGCGGGCCCGCGGCGTCGCGACGTTCAAGATCCCGGAGCAGGTGGCGATCTGGGATGCGTTGCCGCGCAATGATGCAGGCAAAGTGCTCAAGCACCGGATCCGCGCGGTGCTGACGGACCGGAAGGTGGACTGAGATGCAGGTCGCGATTGTCACCGGAGCCAGCAGCGGCATCGGATTCGGCTGCGCGACCATGCTCGCCGAGGCCGGGATGGCGGTGCTGGGCACCGGCCGCGACGAGGACCGGCTCGCCGAATTGAGCGCCGCGGTCGGCGACCCCGACCGAATCGAGACACTCGCGGCCGACCTGACCGCCGACGACGGCCCGCAGCGGGTGGTGGCCGCCGCCGTGGATCGCTGGGGCCACGTCGACTTCCTCGTCAACAACGCCGGGGTGGGCAGCCCGAAACCGTTGCACGAGACCGACGACGAAACCCTGGACCACTTCCTGGGTTTGATGCTGCGCGCCCCGTTCCGGTTGGCCCGCGACGTCATCCCGCACATGGGCCCGGGCTCGGCCATCATCAACGTCACGTCGACGTTCGCGGTCGTCGGCGGCCTGCGCGGGGGTGCCTATTCGGCGGCCAAAGGCGGGCTCACGGCGCTGACCACCCACATCGCATGCCAGTACGGTCCGCAGGGCATCCGCTGCAACGCCGTCGCCCCCGGTGTCACGCTGACACCGATGGTGGCCCACCGCCTCGAAGACGAGCGGTTCCGCAAGATCAACACCGAGATGACCCCGCATCAACGGTTGGGCCGGGTCGAGGACATCGCCGCGACCGTGGCATTCCTGTGCTCCGAGGGCGGCAGTTTCATCAACGGGCAGACGATCGTCGTCGACGGCGGGTGGAGTTCGACGAAGTACCTCTCGGACTTCGCGCTGTCCTCGGAGTGGGTGGCGAGATGACCCTGTTCACCCTGCTCGACCAGGCCGCCGCCCGGTTCGGTGAGTGGGGTGCGCTGTATCACGGTGAGCAACAGGTTTGTACGTGGGCCGAACTCCGGGAACGGGCGCTGCGGCTGGCCGGCAGCTTTCGTGGTGAGCCGGGGACGCGGATCGCGGTCGCCTCGGAGAACCGGCCGGAGATCGTCGAGTTGATGTTCGGCATCTGGGCGGCGGAGTTCGTCCACGTCCCGATCAACTACAAGCTGCATCCGCGGGAGATGGCCGACATCGTCGCCGATTCCGGTGCCGCGCACGTCTTCGCGTCCCCGAAGATCGCCGCGCAACTCGACGTCGGGGTTCCCGTCGAGACGATCGGCGGCGAATCGTATGCGCAGCGCCACCACGCCGATCCGGTGACCCCGCCGGACACCGACCCGGCTGCGCTGGCGTGGCTGTTCTACACCAGCGGGACCACGGGCCGCTCCAAGGGCGCCATGCTGTCGCATCGCAACCTGATGGCGATGACGGTCGCCCACCTCGCGGATTTTGATGCACCCGACGCGAATTCGAGCCTCGTCCACGGCGCGCCGATGTCGCACGGGTCGGGTCTCTACATCCCGCCGTACGTGCTGCGCGGCGCCCGGCAGGTGATCCCCGAGTCCGGCGCTTTCGACCCGGACGAGTTCCTCGACCTGTGCGAGCACCACCCCGGGTGCAGCGCCTTCCTCGCCCCGACGATGGTGCAGCGTCTGGTGGCGACCGGCCGGCCCCGCCCGCGCCACCTGCGCACCGTGGTCTACGGCGGCGGACCGATGTACGTCGACAGGCTCAAGAAGGCGATGACGGCGTTCGGCCCGGTGTTCGTCCAGCTCTACGGTCAGGGCGAGGCGCCGATGACGATCACCGGGCTGCGCCGGACCGACCACCTCGACGCCGACGACGCCGTCCTCGGTTCGGTCGGTTATGCCCGGTCGGGGGTGGCCGTGGCGGTGGTGCGCGAGGACGGTTCACCGGCGGCGACGGGCGAGATCGGTGAAATCGTGTGCCGCGGAGACGTCGTCATGTCGGGGTACTGGAACAACCCCGAGGCGACCGCGGCCACGCTGCGGCGCGGCTGGTTGTACACCGGGGACATGGGGTCGTTCGACGACCGCGGCTACCTCACGCTGCGTGACCGGTCGAAAGACGTGGTGATCAGCGGCGGCAGCAACATCTATCCGCGCGAGGTCGAAGAGGTGCTCATCGAGCATCCGGGCGTCGCCGAAGCATGCGTGGTGGGTGCGCCCGACGAGGAGTGGGGTGAGGTCGTCGTCGCGTTCATCGTCGGCACGGCGGATCCGACGGAGCTCGACGCGCACCTGCTGACCCGCATCGCCCGGTTCAAGCGACCCAAACGATACGAGTTCATCGACGAGCTGCCGAAGAACAGCTACGGCAAGGTGCTCAAGCGGGAGCTGCGTGCGCAGTTGACGCGGTAGGCCGACCCCTCTGTCAGTTGCCCTGTCCGCCGCGGTGGCGGGTGGCCAGATCGGCGACCGGATCCTTCCCGTTGATGAACCAGTCGCCGAGGATGCGGGCCTTGTAGACCCGTGGATTGTGCGACGCCAGCGTGCGGGCATTGCGCCAGTGCCGGTCCAGCCCGAGTTCTTCGGACACTCCGGAGGCGCCGAGTGCGTCGAAGATCGTCGTGGTGGCGTTCAGCGCGGCGGCGATGATCACCAACTGCGCCTGGGCGACCGCCACCTCCGCGTCGACGAGGCGTTGCCGCTCGTGGTCGCCGTCGCCGGACAGCCGGCCCGCGACGATGTGGTCCAGTCGCTGGGCACTGCGTGCCAGTGCCGCCTCGGCGGCGAAAGCGTCCGCCGAGACCTCGCCGATGACGGCCAACAGCTGCCCGTCCTCGGCCGGCACCTCGGCCAGGCCCTGCGGGTAGTTCCGCCGCCGCGCCGTCAGGGCGCGTGACCCGTCGCGCAGCGCCGCCCGGGTGATTCCCGTCAGCACCGCCAGCATCGCGATTTGATAGAAGTGCGCTTGATAGCCGAAGCGCTCCGCGGCGGGGAACACGTTGCCTCGTTCGGCGCGCACCCGGTCGTAACGCGCCGATCCGCTGGCGGTGGTGCGCTGGCCGAATCCCCGCCAGTCGTCGATCAGGGTGACGCCCGGATCGTGGGATCGCACCAGCGCGGTCAGCAGTTCCCCGTCGTCGCCCCGGCCCAGGACGTCGAGCCAGTCGGCGTAGAGACTGCCGGTGGCGTAGTACTTCTCTCCGCTGACCAGCCAGTGGCCGTCGGCCGCCGCCACCGTGGTGGCGAGGTTGGCCAGCGTGAGGTTGTTGGCTTCCGTCCAGCCGCCGCCGACGAATTCTCCGGCCAGGAACCGCTTCAGCCAGATGTCGTTGGTCTCCGAAACCGGGGCGTTGAGGCGGTCTTCGACGAAGGCCAGGTGGTTCCGCCAGATGTGGGAGACGTTGGCGTCGGCGGCGCCGAGGTCGGCCAGGAGGAGGAAGGTGTGTTCCAGCGACGCGCCGAATCCGCCGTGCGTCGCCGGGATGCGCAGCGTGCCGAACCCGGCGTCGTTGAGCCAGCCGACCTGTTCGTGCGGGAACACCCGCTGCCTCTCCCGATCGAGGGCACCGTCGGCGATGCGGTCGAAGACCGGGCCGAACACCGATCTGAGGTGCTCGAGGTCTGCGGTCGGGGCTTGCAGGTAGAACCGGGTGTCGGTCACACCGCCTCCTCGGAAGTGTCGATGCGATAGGCGAATTGCTCTTCGACGGTGACGTAGCCCAGCCTGCGGTACAGGAGGTGGGCGTTGCTGCGGTTGTGGATGTCGGTGCCCAGTGACGCCAGCGACAGGCCGCGGCGTAGCGCGGCGAGCCAGATCTTGCGCAGCAGCAGTTCGGCGATACCGCGCTGGCGCTGGTCGCGGCGGACGCCGATGTAATCGGTGTGGGCGCTGCGCTCTTCGCTCTGCGCGGTGCCCGACGTGTAGGTCGAGCCGAGAACGTAGCCGACCACCTCGCCGCTGTGATCGACTGCGGCGACGCTGAAGTCGGGTGTGAACGCGCGGCTGTGGAGGTGGTGCTCCCACGCCTCGGGCGTCTTAGACATGTTCCCGAAGTGCTCGAGGAAGGTGTCGTACTGCAGTCGGCGGACCTCCTCGCTGAGGCCTCGGTCGATCACCTCCGACCACGCCAGCACGGTGAGGCCGTCGAGGTGCGCCGTGGCGAGCGCCTCGCGTGACTCGCCGTGCAACGGTTTGCGGGTCCGGATGAACTCCCCTTCCCGCACCGCCCCGTGGCGGATCAGCGCGTCGATGACCGGTTGCTGATCGGTGCTGATGAAGGTGCGCAGAAAGGCACCGTCGATGTCGCGCGCGACCGCCGCGAAGCCGCGCACCGTGGCCGCGACGATGTCGTCGATCACGTTGGGCGGGCTGTCCGGGTCGAAGACGAAGTCGGCGATGATCTCGGGTTGGGTGCCGTGGGGCGGATGCAGGGCCGCGTACCCCCGCACCCGGCCGACGGTGTCGCGGACCACGACCGTCGCGTCGGGGTAGGCGCCGTCGAGTTGCTCGGCGACGTCACGCGAGTCGGCGGCGAACTTGCGTCCACCCAGACCCGGTGTGGTGGCCAGGAAGTCGGCGATCGGGGCGTGATGGTGAGTGGTGACCGGCGTCACCGACCAGGCACCGACGATCGGGTGGTCTGCCAGGGTCATCGATGCTCCGGTGCGGCGCGCAGCACGTCGAGGATGCCTTCGTCGGCCAGTCGCTGCTGCTCGACCTCCGACAGGGTCTGGATGCTGCCGACCCGGCCGGCGATCTCGGGCCGTGACCGCTTGAGGTATCCGTACCACGCGAGGCCCGCGAGCAGGAAGCCGAAGAACACGAACGGCAGGATGTTGAAGGGATATTCGGGGACGGGGTAGAAGTTACTGAAGATCACATAGAGCAGACCGAGCGCTGCGGCCACCGACACCGTGAGCCGAACAGGCGTCAGCGCGTTGATCTTTCGCAACCACAGCGGGGTGGCGATCACGACGAGCAGATAGCTGATCAGGAAACCCCAGTTGGCCAGGTAGCCGCCGTACACCTCGAACACCAGCCGACCCGCGGAGCTGAAGGTCGCCACGGCGGAGAACACCAGTGCCAGCGCGCCGACGAACGCCACGCCGACCCACGGTGTCCGGTAGGTGGGATGGACCTTGGCGAGGACGGCGGGTAGCGCGCCCTCGTGCGCGAAGGTGAACAGCGAGCGCGCCGCCGCTGTCGTGACCGCGGTGACGAAGACGATGAACGCGACGGCCACCGCTGCGCTCACCACCTGGTTGACCCAGCCGACCCCGACGGCGTCGGCGAGCTGGGGCAGCACCGCCTTGTCCCCGTCCACACTGCCGAAGTTCAGGATCTGCGGATAGGTGGCGAAGATGTAGAGGATGCCGATCAGGATGACGACCCGCAGCAGCGAGCGCGAGATGCTGCGGTGTGCGTCCTTGGCCTCGGCGCCCAGCGAGGCGACGCTCTCGAAGCCGGCGTAGGAGCCCACCGCGGTGACCGCGGCGATGAACGTCGCACTGTTCCCGAGATGTCCGAAGTCCCATTGCTCCCAGTCGATCCGGAAGCCGTAGGCGACGTAGGACCCCACGATGATCACCGAGATCGCGGCGATCGCGATCAGCTCGAAGGCCAACTCGTACTTCGCGGCCACCAGCACGCCGCGATACGGCAGATAGACGGCCAGCGCGACGACCACGACCACGAGCAGCAGGCGGAACCACACCGCCTGACTGCCCAGCCCGATGGATTCGAGGAACGCGTCGAGGTACAGGACGCCGCCGAGGGTGCCGGTGGTGGCGAAGCCGATGTAGCCGAACAGCAGACTCAGCCCCGCCACGAAGGCGAAACCGGGTCCGAGACCGTTGCCGGTGTAGGTGCCCAGCGAACCCGACGACACCGTGCGCGTGGCCTGGAAGCTGATCGTGACGGCGATCAGCGCCACGATGACCAGACCGACGACCGCCGCCCAGGCCGCGCCCTTGCCTGCGGCGACGAACAACGAGAACGGCACCACGGCGACCGCCACGCTCGGCGCGGCGGCGGCCAGCCCCTGGGCGAACACCCCCCACGGGCCGAGCGCCTCGCGTTCCAGACCGGTGGTCTCGGCCGCGGTCAGGGCGCGGCCGTTCACCTCCACCGCCGGGTCGTCTGCTGTTGCGGTCACCGTGCCCGCCTTTCTGTCCACGAAGCGTGGCGTACCGTGCTGTGTGCCAACGTGGTTGCCACACAGACAATTAACGTGTTTTTGATGTAGTGGTGACACTGCCGGAGTGCCGCGCGATGCGTCAGCTATGGAATCGGCGCGATTCTTTTCTCTCGGCGATACCGCGCCCCGGGGTGGTCGTCGGGAAGCAGAGGGGAATCCGCGGCGAACAACCGCTCGCGCAGCGTGTTCCCGGCGTGCTGACCCGTTCTGCCCCGCCGGCGCAGTTCGGGGATCAGGTACTCGGCCACATCGGCGAAGCTGCCCGGTGTGACGTGGTAGGCGATGTTGAACCCGTCCACCCCGGTGCGAGCGGCGTATGCGTCCAGGTCGTCGGCGACCGTGCGGGCGGAGCCGACGAACAGCTCGCCACCGAAACCACAAAGACCGCCGACGTAGTCGCGCAACGTCAACCGGTGCCGGTGATCGGCGTCGTCGACGGCCGCCAGGATGGACCGGCTCGCGTCGGTGTCGAACTGTTCGATCGGTCGGTCGACCCCGTAGCGCGACCAGTCGACCCCGCTGAGCGCCGACAACAGCACCAGTCCGCCCTCGAGGTCATGGTGGGCGGCCAACTCGCCGGCCTTGGCATGGGCCGCCGAATCGGTGCTGTCGACGACGATTTCGACCGAGGTGAGGAACTTGATGGCGTCGGGACGCCGGCCCAGCGCCGCCGCCCGGCGCCGGACGTCGTCGATGTTGGCGCGCAGCACCTCGGGTCGTGGATCGCTGGCGAAGACGAGTTCGGCATTGCGCGCGGCGAATTCGCGTCCTGCCGGCGACGTGCCGGCCTGGAACAGCACGGGTGTGCGCTGCGGTGAGGGTTCGACGAGATGGGCCCCCGGGACGCTGAAATAGCGGCCCTCGTGGGCGATCGGGTGCACCCGCGCCGGATCGGTGTAGACGCCGCGAGCACAGTCGCGCACGACGGCATCGGCTTCCCACGACCCTTCCCACAGCTTGTAGGTGACGTCGACGAACTCCTCGGCCATCGCATAGCGCTCGTCATGGGGGATCTGGCGGTCGCGGCGCAGGATGTTGCGCGCGGCGCTGTCGAGCAGTGACGTGACGATGTTCCAGCCGATGCGACCGCCGGTGAGGTGATCGAGTGTGCTGAACTTGCGCGCCAGCAGGTATGGACTCTCGTAGGTGGTCGACACCGTGATACCGAACCCCAGCCGCTCGGTGAACGCCGCCATGGCGGAGACTGCCAGCAGCGGATCGGTCACCGGGGTCTGCACCCCGTGCGCCAGTGCGGCCGCGGCATCCCCGCCGAACACGTCGAGCTGTCCCACCGCGTCGGCGATGAACAACAGGTCGAACCCGCCGCGGTCGAGCAGGACCGCCAGCTCCGTCCAGTACCGCAGGTCGGTGTACTCGGCCGTGCGGTCCCGCGGATGGCGCCACAGCCCGACATTGCCGTGCGACACCGTCGACATCGTGAACGCCGAGAGAACGTACGGCGCGACGCCGCTCATCGCGCCGGCCGTTCGGGGACCGGGAGGCCGAGGTGGTCGCGCAGGGTGCGGCCGGTGTACTCGTGGCGGAACAGGCCGCGTTTGCGCAGCACCGGCACGACCTGCTCGACGAACAGCGCCAGTTGGCCCGGCAGACCCGAATCGCCGAGCACGAACCCGTCGGCGGCGCCGGTGGTGAACCACTCCTCGATCTCGTCGGCCACCTGCTCGGGGGTGCCGACGATGCTCGCGCCCCAACCGTTGACGGTGCGGTAGAGGAACTCCCGGACCGTCGGGTTGCCGTCGGTGGCGAGGAAGCGGTACCCGGCCAGCGCCGTCTGATGGGTCTGCGTCGAACTCGGGAAGGCCGACTCCGGCACCGGACCGTCCAGGTCGGCGCCGACCACGTCGACGTCGACCTCGAGCAGCCACCCGGCTTGGTATTCGGGGCTGAAGTACCGGTAGGCCTCGCGCTCGGCTCGTGCCGCCTCCTCGGTCGTGGAGCCGACGATGAACCGCAGCGACGGCGTGATGACCGGGGGATGCGCGCGGCCGAGTGCGCGGGCCTGGGCATGCACCTGGCGGTAGAAATCCTGCGCGCGTGCCCGGTTGCCATGGCTGGTGAAGATCACCTCGGCGTGACGGGCGGCGAAGGTACGGCCGGTCTCCGAGGAGCCCGCCTGGAAGATCACCGGCCGGCCCTGCGCCGACCGGGCGGCCCCGATGGGACCCTTGACGTCGAAGTACCGGCCGTGGTGGTCGGCGACGCGAATGCTGCTGACATCGTTGAAGACGCCCGCGGCACGGTCCTCGACGATGGTCTCCTCACCCCAGCCGTCCCACAGCTTGGTCACCACGTCGATCGCCTCCTCGGCGATGCGGTAGCGCTCGTCGTGGTCGACCACACCGCGGGCGCTGAAGTTGTCCGCGGCGGCCTGGGCGAAGCTGGTCACGAGATTCCAGCCGGCCCGGCCCCCGCTGAGGTGGTCCAGCGAAAGCAGTTGTCGCGCCAGGTGATACGGGTGAGCCAGGGTCGCCGATCCGGTGACCACCAGGCCGATCCGCTCGGTGACCGCGGACAGCGCCGCGGTCGTGGTCAGGGGTTCGAAGTCCTCGGTCGTCTTGTACGCCCAGGTGGCCGGCGGACCGTAGTTGAGCCCGTCGGCGAAGAACACCGCGTCGAAGGCCCCGGCCTGCGCGGTCTGCGCGTGCTCGATCAGCCGCCGCCGCACACCGGCCGTGCTGTTGTCCACCTCCGGGTGCCGCCACGGGCCCGCCGACCGGGTGTTGCCGAACGTCAGCAGGTGCAGTTCACGGGACACAAAGGGCGACCATAGAACCGCAGGGACTCGGTGTCGGCGGATAAAATTGCCCAGATCCGAAGGCGGTGGACTAATGATCCGCCCGATGCGAAACCTGGTGCCAATCGGGTGGTTCGGCATCATCGACGCCATGACAGTTGCCGATGCCCTCCGCACCACGACGGCGCCCGACAGCACGGGGCGATCGGCGGAGCAACCCGTCGTCGTGAGCGGGACCAGCCCGCTGGCCGACGGTTTCGTGAGTCGCTTCTTCAGTGCGCAGCACTACCAGCGGTTCCACACCCGTGCGCCGCGCTACGACGCCGAGAATGCGTTCTTCACCGAGGATTTCGAGGAGCTGGTCGCGGCCGGCTACCTCACGGCCCCGCTGCCGGCCGCGCTCGGCGGTAGCGGCTTGACCCTGCCGGAACTGGCGGCCGAACAACGGCACCTGGCGTACTGGGCGCCCGCGACCGCGCTGGCAATCACCATGCACCTGTACTGGGCGGGATCGGCCGCCGACGCGGCCCGGCGCGGGATCGCCGACGTCGACTGGCTGCTCGGCGACATCGCGGCGGGCCAGGTCTTCGCGGCTGGGCACGGCGAGCGTGGCAACGACGTCGGCCTCGACGACGCACTGGTGCGTGCCCGCAGGCAGCCCGACGGGTCCTACCGGATCACCGGGCGGAAGGTCTTCACATCCCTGAGCCCCGTGTGGGACCAGATCGGCATCCACGCCCGCGACGACTCCGACCCGGCCAACCCGGTGATCGTGCACACCTTCGTGCGGCGCGACGACCCGGGTGTGCGGGTGGAGGAGACGTGGAACGCACTGGGCGTGCGGGCCACCGCCAGCCACGACACCGTCTTCGACGATGCGCTGGCCGAGCCGCACCGGACGGTCGCCGTGCATCCGGTCGGTCCGGTGTATCCGGAGTACATCACCGTGTTGCTGTCCTGGTACCTGCCGCTGCTGTCCAGCGTGTACCTGGGCATCGCGCGCCGGGCGCTGGACCTGGCGATCCTCGGCGCCCAGACGCGCACGTCGCTGCACGGCGACATCGGCCGCCATGCCGACAAGCCGGCCGTGCAGCGTCAGATCGCACAGGCCGAGATCGCCTTCGAGGCGGCCTCGGCGCTCGTGGACGCGGCCACCCGTCAGGAGCCCGGCGAGTGGCCGGCTTTGCGGGCGCTGGCGGCAAAGGAGTTCGCCACCACGACCGCACGCAGCGTGGTCGACACCGCCGTACAGGTCGTCGGGGCGGCGGCGGTATCGCGCAGCCACGAGCTCGAACGGCTCTACCGCGACGTGCGGACCGGATCGCTGCACCCGCCGAACAGCGACGCGGTGCTGACGGCGATCGGCGCCGTGGCGCTCGGTCGGTAGCCTTTTCTGTGTGACCCTGCTCGACCCGGCCGGAAACACGCTGGAATTCAGGGCATTCGCCGACGACTCCCAAGTCGTCGCCACCTAGGAGGTAATTCCATGCGCGTCGTCATCGCAGGAGGTCATGGCAAGATCGCGGTGCACCTCGAGAGGCTGCTGGCCCAGCGAGGTGACGAGGCGGTCGGCCTGATCCGTAACCCCGACCACGCCGGCGACCTCGAAGCGGCGGGCGCCCAGCCCGTCGTGCTCGACCTCGAGAAGGCATCGGTCGACGAGGTGGTCGAGGCGGTGCGCGGCGCCGACGCCGTGGTGTTCGCCGCCGGGGCGGGGCCGGGCAGCGGCGCCGCCCGAAAGGAGACCGTCGACCGCGACGCCGCGATCCTGCTGGCCGACGCCGCAGAAGCCGCCGGTGTTCGCCGCTACGTGGCCATCTCGTCGATGGGGGCCGACGCCGAAGCCCCCGACGATGCCGGCGATCCGGTGTTCGTGGCGTACCTGCGTGCCAAGGGCGCCGCCGACGACGCCCTGCGCTCCCGCGGCGCCCTGCACACCACGATCGTGCGGCCGGGCCGGCTCACCGACGACCCGGGCACCGGCCGGGTGCACATCGGCGATTCGACCGGCTACGGCGCAATACCGCGCGAAGACGTGGCGGCCGTGCTACTCGCGGTGCTCGACGCGCCCGCGACCGCCGGCCGGACGTTCGAGCTCATCGGAGGCGAGACGCCGATCAACGAGGCGCTCTAGCGGCCGTCACCACATCACGCCCCGGATCAACTCCGTGGGCGGGATGTCGGCCACCGCGAAGAGTCCACTCGGCGCGCGGCACACCCAGTCGATCGTATTGACCGCGCGGGCCGCAGTAGAGATGCAGCCCGCATCAGTGGGGTCGAAAACCGGATGCGAGACGTGGGTGTTGACCTCGACGCGCGGTTCACCCTCGACGACCACCCGGTGCACGCCGATATGGCCATCGGGCGGATAGGGCCAGTGCGGTGCGGCCGCGGCGGTCAACCGCGTGACGTGTTCGACGGTGATGACCGGGACACCGCCACACACCCCAACGGCTGCGAAACGGACCGCAGCCAGCTGACCGGGTTCGATTGTGGCCATGGCACATTCGATGCGCTCGTCGGTGTACCACGGTTCGATCCGCTGACGCATCTCATCGAGTTCGACGCCGACATGACCGGCGATGTTGCGCACCAGCCCACCGAACATCGAGATGATGACCCCGGGCAGGAACAGCGGTGGCGGCTCGTCGTCCCTGGTCAGCCCGAACCCCATCGACGTGCCGGTGAAATCGAAGTCGTCGTAGTTGCCGTAGTCGCAAACCTCCTGCACCAGAATCGAATCGGCGCGCGTGACCAGGCTCAGCGCACCGTAGACCGCGGTGTCCCCGGAGTAGCCGGGGTCGATGCCGTTGACGAACAGGGATGCCTCGCCTGCGGCACACGCCGTCGCGAGCGGTGCTCGTCGGCGCCACACAACTCGGCGGCGTCACAGCCCACCTTCTCCGGTGCGGCGGCGTGCACACCCACCAGTTCCAGATCCGGGCGGCCGATGACCGCCCGCAGCGAATGGCGCCCGACGTTACCCGTGCCGAACTGGACGACTCGCCGCACCGCCTGCTCCGATCCCCCGCCGGGCCACTGACTGCAGTCAACAGGACCAGCCCGGCGACGGAGGGCGGTTTCGACGATTAAGGTCGAATCATGGCAGTGGCGAACCAGCCCTCGGCGCGCGAGACCAGACGGCTGCAGACCAGGGAACGTCTGATGGGTGCGGCCATCGCCGAGTTCAAACGCTCCGGAATGGCCGACGCCGACGTGCGGGCGATCGTCAGCGCGGCCGGAGTCGCCCACGGCACCTTCTTCTTTCACTTCCCGACCAAGGAACACGTGCTGCTGGAGCTGGAACGCCGCGAAGAGGACCGCATCGCCCGCCAGCTCGTCCGCTTCGCCGGATCCGAGCGCGACCTGCGGGCCATCCTGGCCGAATCCGTGCGACTGGTGCTCGGCCTCGAACGCCGGCTGGGCGCCGTGCTGTTCAAGGACTTCCTCGCCCTGCACTTCTCACAGACCCGCCCGCCGGCGGAGGCGCACATGGACCATCCCGTCATCGAGGCGGTCGCCCGGGAGATCGAACTCGCCAAAGAGCGCGGGGACGCCGATCCGGAGGCGAATGCCTTCAACTGTGCGGTGTTCTTCCTGCTCGGCCTCTACGCGCTGCTGACCACGACCCATGGCTGGCCCGATCAGAGCGCCATGCTCGACGACTACGTCGCCACCACGCTGCGGGGTATGGCCGCACGCTGAGTTGTTGACTTGAGTCAGTGAACCTGCCACGCTCATAGCGAGCAAACGGTAGGAGGGGGCGGCGTGGATCTGCCGACGCTGAACACCGGCAGCGGTCTGGACGAGCATCTGGAGCAGTCCCGGCTCGCGCAGCGCCAAGCCGACAAGTGGTTGATCTCGGGCAGCGTGCTGATCGGCACCGCGGCGCTGGGAATCTTCGGGCTGCCGCTGTTCCTGCGCGGGGTGTGGTTGCTGCGGCGGGCACAGCGCGACGGGCTCACCGTCCGGCCGATGCTGGTGACACTGCTCGGCTACCTCGTCATCATCGACGCCGCCATCAACATCTTCGGCTGGGCGCTGGACCTCGTGGCCCACCACACGCTGCTGGCCCGGGTGCTGCTCAACGGCTGGGGCGCCATGTTCGACGCCGGGTACTTCTGGCACTACAACGAACTGTGGCTGGGTGGGGCGGCGGGCCCCGGTGAGAAGGCGCTCGAGGTGGGCCTCATCCTGACGGTTTTCACCATGCGCATCGCCGCGGCGATCGGCTTCCTGCAGATGAAACGCTGGGGCCACCAGTGGATGATCGTCACCTGCTGGATGGGCATCGTCATCTGGTGCACGTATGTGTTCAACATGACCATGTTCGCCGACGTCCGCTATGCCGGCGTGATCTTCCCGGTCATCGGCTGGTGGCTCTACGACATCTTCTACATCACACCGTTCCTGGCGATCCCCTACCTGCATTCGGTCAACCGGGAGATCTTCTCGGACTGATCGATGTGAAGTCCGAAAATGCTGTGCCGCAACGAGACAGGAGGTCCAAACGTGGACTGGATCTGGGAAATACTCCGATATGTCGCGGCGTGGGGCGGCACCGGTCTGATCATCTGGTTCTGGTACTGGATGTTCTCCAACATCGGCACCTTCTGAGTCGATGACCGAACTCGACGATGGGCACGCCCTCGCGGTCGAACGTCGTTGCGCCGTCACCGCCGTCGCCCTGAGCGGCCGTCGCCGCGACGGGGCGCGACTGATGACCGGAACGCACCGCCGGTTCGGCGTCGGCCCCGCACTCGACGTGGTCCACGTCCCCTACCCGCCACCGGAAAAGGACTGGACACGCAGAACGTTGACCTGTGGTGTCGCGTTGCAGTGCGCACCGTCCAAGGAGCGGATCGCGGGTTTCCGGCTGCACGAACTCACCGTCCGCGAACTCACCGCGCTGACGCTGGTCGAAGCCGAAGTGGCACTGGGCTGGGTCGCGTCGACATGGCCGGGGCTGCTGAGCGAAATACGCAGCGCGCTGCCGGATCTCGCGGTCACATCTGGGGACACCCCGGCCACCGAGATGTTCAATCGTGCGATCGAGCTGGCGCGGTCGGAGCGGAATCTGGCCGTTCCCGCACTGCTCGGCAGGCTTCCGCTCGCCTACACGATGCCGCATGGAATCTCCGACCGGCTGCGCAGGACGTTCGGCAGGATGCCGTGGACGTCGACCCAGAAACGCTTGCCCAGACCGTATTCCGTACCGGTCGGTGGCGACGGCGGGGTACGCAACCCGAATCTTCCGCCACCCAGCCGGCCGCAGGACAACGACCCCGACATCACCCCGGACAACCGGCCGGGCATCCCGTATCCGGAATGGAACGCGTGGACCGAGCGCTTCCTGCCCGACCACGTCGCCGTTCTCGAACGCGCCCACACCGGCGGCCCCCGGCAGCCGACGGGGATCTCCAGCGAGCTGCGGAAGTGGTTCACCGAGCACACCCACCGGGCCATGACGAACCGGCTCGAGGACGGCGCGGACCTCGACGTCGAACAGTACGTCGCCCACTACATCGACGTCCGCAGCGGCCTGGCGACCGAACCCCGCGTCTTCCGCGACCTGCTGCCTGCCGGCCGCGACGTCACCACCGCCCTGCTGCTCGACGGCAGCTCGTCGCTCGGGGTGCACGGCGGCCGCGTCTTCCGGCTGGAACTCGCATGTGCGGACGCGCTGTCGCGCGCCATGACCGCGGCCCGTGAACGCCACGGCATCTTCGTGTTCACCGGCAACACCCGCCACCGGGTGGAGGTCAATTGCCTCAAGGACTTCGGCGACCGGCGTTTCGTCCCACCCGGCGCCCTCGGGCTGTCCACCGGTGGATACACCCGGCTCGGCGCGCCACTGCGTCACCTCACCAGCCGGCTGCTGGCACAACCGTCGGAACGCCGGCTGCTCATCGTGATCGGCGACGGCCTGATCTCCGACGAGGGATACGAGGGTCGCTACGCCTGGGCCGATGCCGCGCACGCCGTCGAGGAGGCCGCCGACGCCGGGGTGTCGATGTACTACGTCGGGGTCGGACCCGTCCGCGTCGACCCGCTACCCGAGGTGTTCGGATCCCGCCGCTACCAACGGATCCGGCGGGTCGACGAACTGCCCCGCGTCCTGGCGCACGTGCACCGGGAGCTGGTCACCGCATGAGCGTCTATTTCGCGACCGGCAACGAGGTCCAGCTCTTCGAGCGGGCCTACCACCGGCGGCTGCCCGTGATGCTGACCGGTCCGACCGGATGCGGCAAGACCCGGCTGGTCGAACACATGGGCTCGCTGCTGAGGCGGCCGGTGGTGACGATCAGCTGCCACGACGATCTGACGAGTTCGGATCTGGTGGGCCGGTTCATGGTCACCGGCGGCGATGTCGTGTGGACCGACGGCCCGCTGACCAGGGCGGTGAAGAACGGGGCGATCTGCTATCTCGACGAGGTCGTCGAGGCCAGACACGATTCGCTGGCCATCCTGCATTCGCTGACCGACCACCGCCGCGCGCTCTACCTCGACCGGGCCGCCGAGGTGGTGCGCGCACCGGAGACGTTCATGCTCGTGTGCTCGTACAACCCGGCCTACCGCAGCTCGCTCAAGGAACTCAAGCCGTCCTTCCGGCAACGGTTCGTCACGATACCGATGCGCTACCTGGCGCCCGACCGCGAAGCCGGGGTGATCGTCGCCGAAGCCGGCGTCGATCCCGACACCGCCGCCCGCCTGGTCCGGTGCGCCACCGCGATCCGGACGGCGGACGAGGCCTTCCACTTCGAGCCGCCGTCCACCCGGGTCCTGGTCAGCGCGGCACAGCTGATCGCCGCCGGGGCAACTGAACTGGACGCCGCCGACGCGTGCGTCCTCGCGCCGCTGAGCACCGACGGCGCCATCACCGACGGGCTGCGCGAGATCGCGGCCGCCTGCCTGGACACCGCAGAAACTCCGGGTTCACCGCACTGAGAGGACGTCCGACGTGAACGAGCAAGAGCGCAAACGCAAGCGGGCACTGATCGTCCTGCAGATCGTCATCTACGGCTACCTGCTGGCGATGTTCCTCATCCAGCTCTACATGTCGTTCGCCAGGGGTTGGTGGGACCTGTGACCGCCGCCTCGCTCGGTGCGGTCGGCCTCGAGGACCACCACGACGAATCGCGGGCCGCGCAGCGCCGGGCCGACAAGTGGATGATCACCGGCGCGGCGCTGATGGGGATGTGGGCGCCGGGACTGATCGGCTTCCCGATCTTCATGCGCGGGGTGTGGCTGCAACGCCAGGCGCTGCGCGCGGGCCTGTCGGTGCGACCGATGATCGTCACATTGATCGGCTACCTCGTGCTGATCGACGGCATGCTCAACAGCCTCGGCTGGGCCCTGGATCTGGTGGCCAACCACACCCTCATCAACCGGGTGCTGATGGTCGGGTGGGGCAATATGTTCGACGCCGGCTACTTCTGGCACTACAACGAGTCGTTGGTCGGCGGTTCGGCCGCCCCGGGTGAGAAGGCCTTCGTGGCCGGGCTCATCCTCACCGTGTTCGCGATGCGCGTCGCCGCCGCGATCGGTTTCCTGCAGATGAAGCGGTGGGGCCACCAGTGGATGATCGTCACCTGCTGGATGGGCGTGGTCATCTGGTGCGCCTACGTGTTCAACATGACGATGTTCGCCGACGTCCGTTACGCCGGCGTCGTCTTCCCCGTCATCGGCTGGTGGCTCTACGACATCTTCTACATCACGCCGTTCCTCGCCATCCCCTACCTGCACACCGTCAACCGCGAGATCTTCTCAGACTGAACGGATTTGGAGACGACCATGACCACCACCGAAGACACGAAGCCTGACGACCTGCCGCCGGGAACCACGCCCTACTACGCGCGGATGCACAAGTGGATCAAGCGGGCGGTACTGGTCTGCCTGGTCGCACTCGTCGTCGAGGGTGCGTTCACGCTGCCCTTCATGGCGGTCTACTACGGCTTCCCGACGCTGAGCCTCACCGAGATCTGCAGCGAACTCCTCAAGGTGCGGTACTCCGACGACACCCTGGAGTGCAAGTACCCCTACCCGCCGCTGGGCCCGCCCGAAGGCGCCGAGGGTAAGGACACGGCTCAGGACGAGTGGGGGATCCAGCCGGTGCCGAAGTACCACCGGCTGGGCTTCCGGGAACTGGTCCGCATCCACGAGGAGCGGCAGACCCTCGGGGGTCGCTAGGCAGGCGCGAAGACCGACTTGAACCTCTCCAGCGACTCACGGATGTCGCTCTTGAGGGCGCCGGCGACCACCATGCCGATCGGCCCGAACAGCGCGGGCCCACCGAGGTGGATGTCGAAGGTGACGGTCGAACCGTCACCGGTCTCCGACGGCTTCACCTTCCCCAGCAGCTTCACCTTCACCCCGCCCTTGCCGTCGCCGTTGAGCGTCATCGCCTGCGGCGGCTTGTAATGGACGATGGTCCAGTGCACGCGGGTGGCCATCCCCATCACCTCGACGATGGAGTCGATCTGGGCGCCCTTGTCCAGCGTTTCGGGCAGCTTCGACCGCCACACCCGGTGGATGGACAGCCATTCCTTGTACCGCGACAGATCGGAGGCGCACTCCCACGCCTTCTCCGGCGGTAGTGGGACATCGACGGAGACGGACAGTTTGGCCATCGGTCAGGGCTGCCTCGGCGGCTGCGGAGGGTTGATGGGGCCCTGGCCGGGCGGGGTGTTCTTGTCGACGTAGTTGCGGGCCGCGCTCTGGGCCTTGTTCACCTTGTCGGAGTAGCGCCCCTGCGTCTTCTGGTCGAAGAGGTCGCCGGCCTTCTCGATCGCGCTGCCGGCCTTGTCGGGGTTCTTCGACACCCAGTTCTTCACTTTGTCGAGGAATGCCATGCGGTCCAGCCTACCGTTCGCGCCACAACCGCCGGTTGTCGCCGAGCAACCTCCCCTGGATCCACCAGAGGGCCTCGATGCCCGCCGCGCCCACCACCCCGACACCGAGCGCCATGGCTGTGGTCCGCACATTCGTCGGGTCGAGGATGAACAGCTCCTGAGCCCACGGGATCGAGAAGATCACCACGTACGCCAACGCCGACAGCGCGACGAGCGCCACCCGCCACCACTCGTAGGGCCGGGCCACCACGGCCAGCACCCAGATCGCTGTCACCAGCAACGTGATGAGCGCCGCGGTGGAGGCCTGCGTCTGCTCGGTCTCACTGGCGGCGCGGCCCTGATAGGCCAGCAGGTACGAGGTGAACGTCGCGGCGCCCACCACCAGACCCGACGGAAGCGCCGCGCTCATCACCCGCCGTACGAACCCGGTGTGCGCCCGCTCGTTGTTGGGCGCCAGCGACAGGATGAACGCCGGGATGCCGATGGTGAACCACGCCGCGATCGTCACGTGGATCGGCTGGAACGGGAACAACAGCGGATCGGTGTCGAACACCTCGGACGCCAGACCCGCCACCCCGACGAGAACCGCCAGCAGCACCGAGTAGACGGTCTTGGTGAGGAACAGGTTCGAGACGCGTTCGATGTTGCCGATCACCCGGCGACCCTCACCGACCACGTACGGCAGGGTGGCGAACTTGTTGTCCAGCAGCACGATCTGGGCGACCGCGCGGGTGGCGGGGCTGCCCGAACCCATCGCCACGCCGATGTCGGCGTCCTTGAGCGCGAGGACGTCGTTGACCCCGTCGCCGGTCATCGCCACGGTGTGCCCGCGCGACTGCAGGGCGTGCACCATCGCCCGCTTCTGGTCCGGGCGGACGCGGCCGAAGGTGGTGTGGCTCTCGATCGTCTCGGCCAGTTCACCCGTGGACTGCGGCAGCTGCCGGGCGTCCATGCATTCGCCGCGCAGGCCCAGCGAGCCCGCGACCGCGCCGACGGACACCGCGTTGTCGCCGGAGATGACCTTGACCGAGACCTGCTGGGTGGCGAAGTAGTCGAGGGTGTCGCGGGCGTCGGGTCGCACCCGCTGTTCGAGGACGACGAGCGCGACGGGGGTCACGGTGCCCGGGGCGGCCGGATCGTCCACCGGCAGATCGGTGGACCCGACCAGCAGCACGCGCAGTCCGCGGGCGCCGATCTCTTCGGCCTGCTCGGCGACCGGCGAGCCGCGGTCGAGCAGCACGTCAGGGGCACCGATCACCCAGTTGCCGTGCTCGCCGTAGGAGACCCCGCTCCACTTGGTGGCGGACTTGAACGGCGCGATCGCGGTGGCGGTCCACCCGGGCGGGTCGGGGTACGCCTCGGCGATCGCCTGGATGCTGGCGTTCGGCCGGGTGTCGTCGGCGGCCATCGACGCCAGCACATCCTCGACGTGGTCGGCGGTGACCGCTTCCAGCCCCGACAACCGCATCCCGTTCTCGGTGAGCGTGCCCGTCTTGTCGGCGCACACCACGTCGACCCGGGCCAGGCCCTCGATGGCCGGCAGTTCGTTGACCAGGCACTGGCGCCGGCCCAGCCGGACCACGCCGACGGCGAATGCGATCGACGTCATCAGCACCAGGCCCTCGGGCACCATCGGCACGAGTGCGCCGACCATCGCCAACACCGCACGCTTCCAGCCGGTTTCGGTGGTGAACAGCTGCGTGTAGATGGTGAGCAGACCGGCCGGCACGAGCAGGTAGGTGATGAACCGGAGGATCTGGTTGATACCGCTGCGCAGTTCGGATTTCACCAGCGTGAACTTGCTCGCCTCCTCGGCGAGTTTCGCGGCATAGGCCTCTCGCCCGACCTTGGTGGCGCGGTAGGCGCCGGAGCCGGCCACCACGAAACTGCCCGACATCACCGCGTCGCCCGCGTCTTTGGCGATCGGGTCGGCTTCGCCGGTGAGCAGGGATTCGTCGACCTCCAGGTTGGTCTCCTCGACCACCACACCGTCGACGACGATCTGGTCGCCGGGTCCGAGCTCGATGATGTCGTCGAGCACGACGTCGCTGGGTGTCAGAGTCTGGGTTCCGGACCGCCTGCGCACCAACGGTTTCGCCTGTCCGACGATCGCGAGCCTGTCCAGCGTCCGCTTGGCCCGCAGTTCCTGGATGATGCCGATGCCACTGTTGGCGATGATCAGCAGGCCGAAAGCGCCATTGATGAGCGAACCGGTCGACAGCACGATGAGGAACAGCACGCCGAGGATGGCGTTGATGCGGGTGAAGACGTTGGCGCGGACGATCTCCGAGGTGGTGCGTGCCGCCCGCGTCGGGACGTCGTTGGACTTGCCCTCGGCGACGCGGTGGGCGACCTCGTCGTCGGTCAGCCCGGCGACGGTGAGAGCCGGACCCGCCGTCATCGGAGGACCCGGCTCTTCGCGCAAGCGCTCATCGCGGGACTCTCATCGCACGAAGACCCCGTTGTGCTCCTCGTCGAAGTACTCCAGCGTCAAGCGGTTTCCGTCGAAGGTGGCCTTGGACACCGAACCCGGCGGGGAATTCTCCGAGACGAAGCTGAACGTGAACACGTTGCCGTCCCAGTGCGTCAGCGGCCAGACGTCACCGCCCGGCCCGACCTGCAGCCCCAGTGAACCGCCCGCCTCGGTGACGGTGGCCGGACCCCAGAAGTCGTTGTTGTACACCCCCGCCAGGGACGCGGGCGGGGCGGACGGCGCGGGATTGGCCGGCGCCTGCTTGCCGACCAGCGATCCCAGCGGTTTCTCCATGGCGACGAACGCCGCGTTGTAGAGGCCGTACCAGTCCTCCCGGACCTCACCGAATTGCACGAGGTCGGCGAACTGGGCGGTCAGCGTCTCGGGAACACCGGCCGGGGTCGCGTTCGTCAGCGCGACGATCGCCACGTCCGCCGACGGCAGGATCAGGAAGTTCGTTCCCGCGCCGAGTTCGAACGCCCCGGAGTGGCTGAGCTCGACGCGCGCGGCCGACGAGGTGCCGACGTTGAAGCCGAACCCGTAGAAGCCGGTGCGCATCGCCGGTTCGCTGGCCGGACTCGACACGCTCTGCGGCGTCAGCGCGGGCAGCAGGGCCTCGGAGTCGACCAGCTGGTCACCGCCTGCCTTACCGTCGGCGAGCACCATGGCCAGCCACTTGGCGACGTCGTTGGCCGACGAACTCACCCCGCCGGCCGGGCCTTCCGCGTCGGCGTTGCGGATGTAGCTCGGCTCGTAGCGGCCGTCGACGTGGATGTGCCCGACTGCGCGGTCGGGCCGTTTCTCGTAGTCGGCGAAGCGGGAGCTCGTCGACGTCATGCCCAGGGGCCGGTACAGCACCTCCTCGCTGAGCGTCTCCCACGGTTTGCCCGCGGCGGTGGCGACCGCCTCCGCGGCGGCGGTGAGCCCGAAGTTCGTGTAAGCGTAGGAATCTCGGAACGGCGCCAGCGGCAGCTGACGTAACCGCTCGAGGATCGCTCGGCGGTCGTAGCCGACGTCTTCGAGGAGATCACCGGCATGGTCGGGCAGCCCCGAGCGGTGCGAGTAGAGATCGCCGACCGTGACCATCTGGGTGACCGCGGGATCCGACAGCGCGAACCACGGCAGTTTCGACACGATCGGGGTGTCCCAGCCGACCGCGCCCTGCCCGACCTGGTGGGCGACGACGGTGGCGCCCAGCGGTTTGGACAGGGAGGCGAGCTGGAACACCGTATCCGGATCCACCTTCGCCCCTGTCCTGACGTCGGTGACACCGAAACCCTTGGCGTACACGGTTTTTCCACCATGGACGACGGCGACGGCCATGCCGGGGATACCGGTCTTGTCCAGCAGATCCTGAACCATGCCGTCGAGTTTCGCGACGGCGTTGTCCACGGCTCCGTCGGGCAGCGCCATCGCGGGCACCAGCGGCGGCGGGACGTCGGACTGCGGTTTCGCCGAGGTGGACTGCGGCGCCTCGGTCGGCGCGGAGTCACACCCTGCGACCAGGGTGAGTGCCGCGGCGAGGGCGACGAACGGCAGGAGTCGGCGAGTCACAGCCGTCACGCTATCCGCTCAGAGCTGCCACCATGGCTCTATCGGCGGTGACGCGCCACGCTCCACACGCTGTCCGGGTTTGGGCACCACCACGCGCACGCCGGCCGGGCCGGCCGCCGACAGCAGCCGCTCCACCGGTTCGGCCCAGGCGTGCGGCGCCAACCGGAAGGTGCCCCAGTGGATCGGCAGCAGCACGCCCGCGTCCACATCGGTCATGTCCCGGTGGGCGCGGACGGCCTCCTCGGGGTTCATGTGGATGTCCGGCCACGCCGGGTGATACGCGCCCACCGGCATCAGCGTCAGATCGAACGGCCCGAATTCCGAACCGATCTCGGCGAAGCTGGCGGTGTAGCCGGTGTCCCCGCCGAAGAACACGCGGTGCTGCGGTCCGGTGATCACCCACGACGACCACAGCGTGGTGTTGCGGGTGAACAGCCGCCCGGAGAAGTGCCGGGCGGGGGTGCACACGAGCGTGAGTTCGCCGATCCGGTGGCTTTCGTTCCAGTCGAGTTCGACGATGCGCGCCTCGGAGATACCCCACTTGCGCAGGTGAGCGCCGACGCCGACGGGGACGCAGAACGGTGCGCGCTGCGTGCGCGCGAGGCCGAGGATCGTGTCGATGTCGAGGTGGTCGTAGTGGTCGTGGCTGATCAGCACCGCGTCCACCGCGGGCAGTTGTTCCAGCGGCACCGGGGGTTCGTGCATGCGTTGCGGGCCGACCGTACGCGACGGCGAGCAGCGGTCGCTCCAGATCGGATCGGTGAGCACGCGGTAGCCGTCGACCTCGATCAACGCGGTCGAGTGCCCGTGCCAGTAGGCCGCCAGCCCCGCCGCATCCCCGTCGGAGGAGGTGGGTGTGACGATGGGGATCGGCGCGCCCGGTTTTCCGCTGTCGCGTCCGGTGACCAGTTCGCGCACCAGCATCCGGCCCTGTTCGGCGTCCAGGCTCATCGCCGCGGCCGGTTCCAGGTTCACGAACGCGCCGTCGCGGTAGTTCGGGCTACGCCTGGCGACGGGGTGGATCTCGGCGGGGGTGGCGCCCAGCGAGGCCGGCGTGCCCTGCAGCGCCCGCAGTACCCAGCCGCCGGCCAGCACCGAGGCCGTACCGAATCCGAACCGCAGCGCTGACCCCATCACCTCAGGCCCCCTTGAACCTCGGCGGCCGCTTCTCGATGCGGGCCACCTGCGCCTCGATGATGTCCTGGCTGGCCCAGGCCCTGTCGAACAGTTCCTGGTGCGCCGGCCACGGATCCTCGTAGGCGCCGTCGTCGTTGAGCACCCGCTTGGCGTGCTGCAGGGCCAGCGGCGCGAAGCCCGCGATCTCCTGCGCCCACGCCTGGGCGTCGTCGAGCGTGCCGATGCGGTTCGCCATCCCGGTCTGCAGCGCGACCTCGGAGGTGAGCCGCTCGGCGGCCAGCAGCATGCCGCGCGCCCGGCCGGCCCCGACCAGCGACGTCAGCCGGCGGATGCTCCAGTTGTCCAGTGCGATCCCGTATTTCGCGACCGGGAACTGGAAGTACGCCTCGGGCGCGACGACGCGCAGGTCGCAGATCATCGACAGGATGACGCCGGCGCCGATCGCGGGGCCGTTGACCGCGGCTATCACCGGGACCGGCGCCCGGTCGATCGCGAAGTTCAGCGCCCTGGCCTTGTCGGGCAGTTCGTCGGCGACGCCCTGGCCGCCGGACAGGTCGGCCCCCGAGCTGAACACGTGGCCCTGACCGGTCAGGACGATCGCGCGGACGTCCTCGGTGGCGGCCTTCTCGATCGCCTCGCGCAGCCCGTCGACGAGTTCGCCGTTGAGCGCGTTGCGGCGCTCGGCCCGCTGCATCTCCAGGGTGAGCACATGGCCGTCGCGTGTGACACCAATCATGCGGCCACTGTATAGAGGCCACGTCATGCCCCGGTCGTGACCACCTGCCACCCATCGTCCAGCCCGTCGACCTTGACCACCTCCCCTTCGGCGCGCACATGGACCGTGACGTCACCGAGCCGCAGATCTGTCAGCGTGACGTGGCCCCAGTCCCGCGGCAGCCGCGGGCACACCGTCAGCCGACGCTGTGGCACGTGCGGCTGAAGCCCGAGGAAGGACCGCACCAGCAACAATGGCGCGGCACTGGCCCAGGCCTGCGGTGAGCACGATGTCGGATACGGCACCGGCGAGCCGAACTGCGCACGCGGGAAACCGCAGTACAGCTCCGGCAGCCGGCCGCCGAACGCACCGGCCGCTTCGAGCAACCCGGCGGCGAGCCGCTCCGCCAGTTCCACGGCGCCGTTGATGTGTGCGTAGCGCAGCAGGCCGGCGATCACGATCGCGGTGTCATGGGGCCAGACGGAGCCGTTGTGGTAGCTCATCGGGTTGTAGGCGCCCATGGTGGTGGCCAGCGTCCGCAGGCCGAACCCGGAATCCATGTCCTCGTCCGCCAGGCGTTCGACGATGCGCTGGGCATGCTCGTCGGTGGCGATGCCGGTCCACAGGCAGTGGCCGACGTTGCTGGTGAGTGCGTCCACGGGCTGCTTGCGACCGTCGAGCGCCACCGCGTACCAGCCTCGGTCGGGCAGCCAGAAGGCGTCGATGAACCGTTTCCGCAGCGACTCGGCGCGGCTGCGGAGCCGTGCCGCGAGCGCGGCCTCGTCGAACGCTTCTGCGAGTTCGGCCCGGCCCAGCAGCGCCGCGTAGTGATAGCCCTGCACCTCGCAGAGCGCGATCGGCGCGGTGGCGACACGGCCGGTCGCGTCGTTGATGCCGTCGAAACTGTCCTTCCAGCCCTGATTGATCAATCCGCGGTCGGTGGCGCGCCGGTACTCGACGAACCCGTCGCCGTCACCGTCGCCGTAGTGCTCGGCCCACTCCAGCGCGGCGTCGGCCGCCGGCAGGAGGGCCCGCACGGCCGCCTCGTCGGCGCCCCAGCGCCACGCCTCGGCCAGCAGCATCACGAACAGCAGCGTCGCATCGACCGATCCGTAGTAGACGTTCCCTCCGAGGGCGTCGGCACTGGCGGGGCCCCGCCGGATCTCGTGCATGATCCTGCCGGGCTGCTCCTCGGTGACCGGGTCCTCCCGCCGGCCCTGCGTCTCGGCCAGCTGCTGCAGCGTTCCCACCGACAGCCCGACGTCAATCGGCAGCGCCATCCACGCCGTCAGCAGGCTGTCGCGGCCGAACAGTGTCATGTACCAGGGCGCGCCCGCGGCCACGAACGGCCTGCCGGCCGCGTCGTCGTCGATCAGCAACGCACCGAGATCGCTCTCGGTGCGGGTGAGCACCTGCATCAGCGCCGGATGGTCGGTCTCCACGGTCGTGGTGGTGTCGCGCCAGGCGGCGATCTTGCGGGCGGGGGCGCTGGCCTGCAGCTCCTCCCCGTGCCGGAACCGGCTCTTCACGCTCTGGTTCGCCCACGTCGGCTGCACGGTGAGCTCCAACCGCCGGCACTGTCGGGGCGCCACCACCACCCGCCAGGTCAGCGCGCCCGGCGACACCGCCGGCCCGCCGGAGGCGGTGACCCGCACGCCGCGCACGAGGTCGGTGCGGTCGTGCAGCACCAACTCGTCGTCGACGACCGCCGTCTCCGCGCCGCCCGAGGCGGCTCGACCTTCCTTGACCGAGAACAGGTCGGCGAAGTCGGCGTCGGCGAGCAGTTCGATGGTCACCACGGTGGCTTCGTCGTCGAGGTTGTGCAGTGAGATCGTCTCGCGCATCCCGTCGGCGACAAGCCGTTCGCGGACCAGCAACAGCGTGCTGTCCGCCAGTCCGGGTCGCGGCGCGCGGCGCATGACGAACTGCGCGGCGAAGGCTTCCGGTGTCTGCACCGCGAGCGGCTCGGGCGCCCGGCCGTCCACCCGCAACTCCCAGCGCGACAACACCCGCGCGTCGCGGAAGAACAGGCCGTGCGACCCTCCCTCGCGGACGTCACCGCGCCGGTCGGACAGGCAGAACGTCCCGCCTTCGACCAGTGTGACGGTGTCACCGCCAGATCCGAGGCTCGCGGACTCTCCGGTGTTCAGCGCGGTGGTCATGCGCTCGTCCGCTCCTCCGGCCGGTACGGGTCGGCGAGGATGCGGCGCAGCGTGACACCGCTTCTCGGGGTCTTCTCCCCTGCGACGACATGTCGATAGATCCGCTCGTAACCCGAACCGAACTGACTCACACTGAAATTCGCCGCCACATGGCGCCGGCACGCGGCCGGGTCCAGTGAATCGGCCGCCTCGATGGCGGCCGGCAGCTGTGCGGGGTCCTCGCAGATGACGCCGGTCACCCCGTCGACCACCACCTCGGGCACGGCCCCGCCGCGCAGCGCCACCACCGGTGTGCCGCAGGCCATCGCCTCGATCATCACCATGCCGAACGGCTCCTCCCACTGCACCGGGAACAGCAGGCAGCGCGCTCCGGCCAGCAGTTTGCGCTTGGCGGTCGCATCGGCGGGTCCGAACACGTGATCACGGTCGGTCAACAACGGCCGCACACATTCGTCGAAGTACCGCTTCTCACTGGGTTCGTCGCATTTGCCGGCCAGAACCAGCGGTATCCCGGCGCGATGGGCGGCCTCGAGCGCCAGATGCGCCCCCTTGTACGGCGCGTAGCGGCCGAGGAACAGCGCATAGTCACCCTTGTCCGCGGCGAACGGCCAATCCTCCACACGCAGCGCATTGTGTACGCGGCCAACCCAATTGAGGTCTGGGGCGAGCTCACGTTGCCGGTCACTGATCGCGATGAGCCCGACGTCCCGGCCCAGTTCACGGTAGTACGGCCCGAGATCGTCGTCGATCGGTCCGTGCACGGTGACGACGGTCGGCAGCCCCATCGCACGGTAGGCCTGCGCGTTGAGTGGTCCGGCGAAGGTGTGGTCATGGATGATGTCGGCGCCCACGTCGCCGGCAATACGGGCGATGGCCCGTCGTACCCGCAGCGTGTGCATCACCTCGGGATAGGGCTCACCGAGACGGTCGGAAAGCGTTGCGTCCCAAAGCGGTATGAATTCGGCCGCGGTACCGGGGGTACCCGCGCCGAGGAGGGTGACGCGATGCCCGCGGGCGACCAGGGCGTCGGCGAGGTCGGCAACCACGGCCTCGGTGCCGCCGTAGCCCTTGGGCGGGACGTCGAAGTACGGCGGTGCGACGAGAACGACGCGCAGCGGGCGCGAGACGTCGTCGGCGCCAGAGTCGTGGGGATCGGAGAGAAAAGCGCTGCCGCTCACGGTTTTCCTTTCTGTCGACAATCGGCACGAACTAGCACTCGTATCCGGCGAGTGCTAATTATGGCGACGCGCGCGACGCTTCGCCACCGGCGCAGCGTGCGGGGACCGCTAGCCTGGCCCGGTGAGCCGGATCGGTGCCCTCGAGCTGCGTGACGCCGTGCTGGACGAAGGATCGTTCCGCAGCTGGGACAGCCCTCCCCTGGAGGTGGCCACGACCGATTCCTACCGCGCCGACCTGGCGGCCGCCGCGGAGGCGACCGGCCTCGACGAAGCGGTGCTGACCGGTGAGGGCACGGTGTTCGGGCGTCGCGTCGCGGTGGTGGCGTGCGAGTTCGACTTCCTGGCCGGCTCGATCGGGGTGGCCGCCGCCGAACGCATCACCGCCGCGGTACGGCGCGCCACCGCCGAGCGGCTGCCGCTGGTGGCGTCACCGTCCTCGGGCGGCACCCGCATGCAAGAGGGCACCGTCGCCTTCCTGCAGATGGTCAAGATCACCGCCGCGGTGGAACTGCACAAGCAGGCGCATCTGCCCTACCTGGTCTACCTGCGCCACCCGACGACCGGCGGGGTGTTCGCCTCGTGGGGGTCGCTCGGGCACGTCACCGCCGCCGAACCCGGTGCGCTGGTGGGGTTCCTCGGGCCCCGCGTCTACGAGCACCTGTACGGCGAACCGTTCCCGTCGGGCATCCAGACCGCGGAGAACCTGCACCGGCACGGCGTCATCGACGGGGTGGTGCCGCTGGCCATGCTGCGCGCGACGCTGAACCGGGCGCTCACCGTCGTCTCGGACGCGGCGGACCCGCCGCCCGACGCACCGCCGGTGGAGCCGCTGCCCGACGTCCCGGCGTGGACGTCGGTGGAGGCGTCACGGCGCCCGGACCGGCCGGGGGTGGGTTACCTGCTGCGGCACGGCACCACTGACCGCGTGCTGCTCTCGGGCACGGGCCGCGGCGAGGCGGCGACCACGCTGCTCGCCCTGGCTCGCTTCGGGGGGCAGCCCGCCGTCGTCCTCGGCCAGCAGCGGGTGGTCGGCGGCATGGTCGGACCGGCGGCGCTGCGCGAGGCGCGCCGCGGGATGGCGCTGGCGGCCGGGCTGCAACTGCCGCTGGTCCTCGTCATCGACACCGCCGGGCCGGCGCTGACGGTCGAGGCGGAACAGGGCGGGCTCGCCGGGGAGATCGCTCGCTGCCTGGCCGATCTCGTCACGCTGGACACGCCGACGGTGTCGGTGTTGATGGGGCAGGGCTCGGGGGGACCCGCGCTGGCGATGGTGCCCGCCGACCGGGTGCTGGCCGCACTGCACGGCTGGCTCGCGCCACTGCCGCCCGAGGGTGCCAGTGCGATCGTCTACCGCGACCTCGACCACGCCGCGGAACTGGCCGCAGCCCAGGGGGTGCGGTCGGCGGATCTGTTGCGCAACGGCATCGTCGACGCGATCGTCGGCGAACATCCCGACGCCGCCGACGAACCGCTCGAATTCACCCACCGGTTGTCCGACACCATCGCCGCGGAACTGCACGCGCTGCGCGGCGTGCCTGCCGAGACACGGCTGCAGCGGCGACTGGACCGCTACCGGCGCATCGGACTGCCCTGACTCAGCCGCCCAGTTCGTCGACGGCGCTGTTGAGGGTGGCCGCCTGCTCCTCGAGTTCGCGGTCGCTCAGATCCGCCCCGCCCGTGCGTTTGAGCAGCTCATCGCGGCTGATGATTTCCAGAGCGCCCAGGTACCGGTCCGAACCCAACTGTCCGGCCGTCACCACTTCGGCGCGGCCCTCGATGAGCACCAGCACGGCCTCCCCCTCGGCACCGAGCAACTGGCGTACGTCGTCTGCGCTGATGGTCATCACTGCCCCCGTCCAGTCTGCTGCTGTAGTCGATCGATCATCTCCGATGCCTGGGCCTTCGTGAGGTTCTCGGGGATCTCCTCCCCCGCCTCCTGCGCCAGCGTGTTCAGATAGCTTCGCTGCGGACCGGTCATCGGCTCGTCACCGGTGACCCACTCCGACTGGTCTTTCTGCGGGTTCTCCTGTGGCGCGGTGCCTGGGTCTTCACTCATGACGGTTCTATGCCCGCTCGCGCCCCCGACTATGCGCGTCATCCGAACATCAGTGCGATCAGTGGCGGCGATCATCGTCCAGCGCGGCGCCGAGACGGCGGGTGCGGACATACAGCACCGCGGCGGCCGCGCAGACCTCGACCAACGCCAACAGCGTCGCCAGGCTCATCGCGAGCGAGGCGTCGGTCGCCGCCGAGCCACCGTGGTGATGGGTGGGCGCGGGCAGGTGCAGCGCGATCATCGCGATGTTCATCAGCGCGACGACCAACCACGCCCGCAGCGAGCCCACCACCCACAGCTCCCTGGTGCAGAAGACGCAGCCGGCGACCATCATCGCGAGCAGCACGCCTGACACCGAGACGGTGGCATGGCCGAGCGACGTCAGATGCAGACCGGCGGACCCGAGGGCGACCAGCGCGCAGCCGCGCCGTGCGATGACGGCCGACCGGTGCGCGGCGGACATCGCCCCATCCTCGCAGTACCGGCCGACGTCGGCAGCTCAATCGGCGCTGTGCAGGCCGAGCAGTCGCACACTCTCGGCCCGCATGTCCACCTTGCGCACCTTCCCGGTGACGGTCATCGGGAACTCGTCGACGACATGGACGTAGCGCGGGATCTTGTAGTGCGCGAGCTTGCCGCTGGCGAAGTCACGCACCGCGTCGGCGGTCAGCGGCGGGCGGCCGCGCTTCATGCGGATCCACGCGCAGACCTCCTCGCCGTACTTCTCGTCGGGTACGCCGATCACCTGCGCATCCTCGATGTCGGGATGGGTGTAGAGGAACTCCTCGATCTCCCGCGGATAGACGTTCTCCCCGCCGCGGATCACCATGTCCTTGAGCCGGCCGACGACGTTGCAGTAGCCGTCCTCCCGCATGACCGCCAGGTCGCCGGTGTGCATCCAACCCTCGGCGTCGATGGCCTCGGCGGTCTTGGCCGGGTCGTTCCAGTAGCCGAGCATCACCGAGTAACCGCGGGTGCAGAACTCGCCCGGCTCACCGCGTTCGACGGTCTGGCCGGTGGCCGGATCGACGATCTTGACCTCGACGTGCGGATGGGCCCGGCCGATCGTTGCGGTGCGTCGTTCGAGGTCGTCGTCGATCAGCGTCTGACAGGACACCGGTGAGGTCTCCGTCATGCCGTAGGCGATCGCGACCTCGGTCATGTGCATCTCGTCGACGCAGCGTTTCATCACCTCGACCGGACACACCGAACCGGCCATGATGCCGGTTCGCAGCGACGACAGCTCGGTGCGGCCGAAGTCCGGGTGGGCGAGCATCGCGATGAACATCGTCGGCACTCCGTAAACGGCTGTGCACCTTTCCTGTTCGATCGCCGCCAAGGTGAGGCCGGCATCGAAACCCGGCGCCGGGATCACCATGGTGGCGCCGTGGGTGGTGCAGCCGAGGTTGCCCATCACCATGCCGAAGCAGTGGTAGAACGGCACCGGGATGCACAGCCGGTCGGTCGGGCCGAAATTGATGGACTCGGTGACGAAGAAGCCGTTGTTGAGGATGTTGCGGTGCGACAGCGTCGCGCCCTTCGGGAAACCCGTTGTGCCCGAAGTGTACTGGATGTTGACCGCGTCGCCGGCGGCCAATTCGGCCATACAGTTCGTCAGCTGCCTGGTCGTCACGGTGTCGGCTTGCCGCTGCAGGGCCCCCCAGTCGTCGGTGCCGAGGTAGATCACCTCACGCAGACCGGTGCAGCGGGCACGCACCTCGTCGACCATCGCGACGTAGTCGGAGCCCTTGAACGACGTGGCCGCGATCAGCGTTCGCACGCCGGACTGCTCCAGCGCGTAGGCCAGTTCGTGGGTGCGGTAGGCCGGGTTGATGTTGACCAGGATCGCGCCGATCTTCGCCGCCGCGTACTGCACCACCGTCCACTCCGCGCAGTTGGGCGCCCAGATCCCCACCCGCTCACCGCGCTGCACCCCGAGCGCTATCAAACCCCGTGCGGTGAGGTCGATTTCGGCATTCAGCTCGGCGTAGGTCCAGCGTCGGCCGGTGAACACCTCGACCAGCGCCTCGGTGTCCGGATACCGCGCGACGATGCGTTCGAAGTGCGCCCCGATGGTCTGCTCGATGATGGGGGTGTCGGTCGGTCCGGCATCGTAGGCTTTCATCCACTCACCAGGTCCTCGTAGCGGTACTCGGTTGCGATCGCCCGCCCCGCGCTGTCTTCTTCGCGACGGCGCAGCTCGACCCTGCGGATCTTGCCGGAGATCGTCTTGGGCAGTTCGTAGAACTCGACGCGGCGGACCTTGAGGTAGGGCGCGAGGTGGTCGCGGGCGTACTCCATGATCGCTTTCGCGGTGTCGGCGTTGGCTTCCCAGCCAGCGGCCAGCGCGACGTAGGCCTTGGGCACCGACAGCCGGGTGTCGTCGGGCTGCGGCACCACGGCGGCCTCGACCACCGCGGGGTGCTCGATCAGCACGCTCTCCAACTCGAACGGCGACACCTTGTAATCGGAGGATTTGAAGACGTCGTCGGTGCGGCCGATGTAGGTGATGTAGCCGTCCGCATCGCGCCGGGCGACGTCACCGGTGTGGTAGTACCCACCCTCGGTGACCGAGGCGTTGCGGGCAGGGTCGTCGAGGTATCCGGTCATCAGGTTGACCGGGCGCCGCCGCAGGTCCAGGCAGATCTCGCCCTCGTCGGCGGGCCGGCCGGTCAGCGGGTCGACCAGCACGACCGGCACCCCGGGCATGGGCCGCCCCATCGAGCCCGGCCGGACGGGCTGGCCGGGGGTGTTGCCGATCTGCAGCGTCGTCTCGGTCTGGCCGAAGCCGTCGCGGATCGTCAGGCCCCACGCCTTCTCCACCTGCGCGATGACGTCCGGGTTCAGCGGTTCGCCGGCGCCGAGGATCTCGCGCAGCCCGGCAGGCTTCGCGCCGAGGTCGGACTGGATGAGCATGCGCCACACCGTGGGCGGGGCGCAGAAGGTGTTGACCTGCGCCCGGTTCAACTGGTGCAGCAGCGCCGCGGCGTCGAACCGGCCGTAGTTGTAGACGAAGATCGTCGCCTCGGCGATCCACGGGGCGAAGAAGCAGCTCCACGCGTGTTTGGCCCAGCCCGGGGAGCTGATCGCCAGGTGCACGTCGCCGGGCCGCACCCCGATCCACGCCATGGTCGACAGGTGCCCGACCGGGTAACTGACCTGCGAGTGTTCGACGAGTTTCGGCTTGCTGGTGGTGCCGGAGGTGAAGTAGATCAGCATCGTGTCGTCGACGGTGGTGCGCGCGGCGAACGGTCCGGCCGAGACGACGTCGTAGGCGTCGGCGTAGCGATCCCAGCCGGCCGGCGTTGTGAGGGCGGCACCGACCGCGATGCGACTGTAGTCGCCGGGCACGTCGGCGAACTTCCCGGCGTCCGCGGCGTTGGCGATCACGGCCGTCGCGCCGCCTCGGCTGATGCGGTCGGCGAGGTCGGCCGGGCCCAACGCACCCGTGGTCGGCATGGTGACCGCGCCCAGCTTGGCGACGGCCAGCATGGCCTCCCACAGCTCCACCTGATTGCCCAGCATCAGGATGACCCGGTCTCCCTTGCCGATACCGCGCCGCTCGAGCCAGGTCGCCACCCGGTCCGACCGGTCCGCCATCTGCGCGAAGGTGATCTGCGCTTCACGGCCGTCCTCCTCGACGATCCACAACGCCAGCCGATCGCCGGTGACCGGATCGCGGGCGATGACGTCGAACCAGTCGGTGGCCCAGTTGAAGGCGCCCTCGAGCCGCGGCCACTCGAACGTCTGCAGCGCCTTGTCGTAGTCGCCGATGACTGCGACCAGCTGGTCACGCGCGCTGCGGTACAGATCGGTGTTGGTGCTCATGCCCGATATGCTCTACGTCACACACATGTACTCGCTACCCCCGAAAGAGGGTGTTATTCGTGCGCCCGCCGGTTTCGCCGATGCTGCGTCCCCGCGACGCCGACGCGCTGCGCGCCGAACTGCGCCGCATCGCCACGGTGACCGGCCTGCCGGTGGCGTTCGGCGGTGAGGTGTTCGACCGGACACTGGTGCTCACGGAGTTCGTCGGCGCGCGAACCAGCGGTTTGCACGGGCTCGCGGTGCGCCCCAACTCCGGACTCGGCGGAGCCACCGTGGTGGCGGCGCGGCCCATGTCGGTGTCGGACTACCGCCGCGACGTCACCATCACCCACGACTACGACGGGCCCGTTCTCGGCGAGGGCATCCTGTCGGTGCTGGCGGTCCCGGTGGTCGTCGACGGCGACACCCGCGCGGTGCTCTACGGGGCGCAACGGTCGCCCTCGCCGATCGCCGACCAGACCGCGGACTTCCTGGTGAACTCGGCGCGCCGCCTGAGCACCGAACTGCGGATCCGCGACGAGGTCGACCGGCGGCTGCGCCTGCGGGAAGCCGCCGTGGCCAACGCGACCAGCGGCGTCGCCGGTGTCGAGCAGGTCCGCGAGGTGCACGCCGAGCTGCGCCGGCTGGCCGCGGACTCCGCCGACGGCGCACGGCTGCGTGAACTGGCCGACCGGTTGGCGCAGGCGCTGGCCACCGACGGACCCGCCGCCGACGCCTCGCTGAGCGCCCGCGAGCTCGACGTGCTGACACAGGTCGCGATGGGTTGTACGAATGCCGAGGCGGCGCAACGTCTTTCGCTGAAGACCGAGACGGTGAAGAGTTACCTGCGCAGCGCGGCCACCAAACTCGGCACCCGCAACCGGCACGAATCGGTGTCACGGGCGCGGCTGCTGCGCCTCATCCCCTGACGTCCCGTCGCCGAGAGCCGACGTCCGGTCGTGCGAGGATCGCAGCTGTGTCCGCTGTCACACCCTTCACCATCGCGATCCCCGACACCGTCCTGACCGACCTGGCGTCCCGGCTGCACAACACCCGGTGGCCGGAGGCCGAGTGCGTCGACGACTGGAGCCAGGGCATTCCGCTGGCCTACACCCGCGAGCTGGCCGACTACTGGGCCGACGAGTACGACTGGCGGGCCCGCGAGGCCGCGCTCAACCGGTTCGACCAGTTCACCACCCAGATCGACGGCCTCGAGATCCACGCCATCCACCAGCGCTCGTCGCGTCCCGACGCGTTCCCGCTGCTGCTCACCCACGGCTGGCCCGGCTCCGTCGTCGAGTTCCAGAAGGTGATCGAACCGCTGAACGAGGCCGGATACCACGTCGTGTGTCCCTCGCTGCCCGGATACGGCTTCTCCGGCAAGCCGGCCGCGACCGGCTGGGGCATCGAGCGCATCGCGGTGGCGTGGGACGAGCTCATGTTGCATCTGGGCTACGACCGCTACGGCGCGCAGGGCGGCGACTGGGGTGCGGTGATCACCACACAGTTGGGCCGCAACGAGCGCGGATGCGTCGCGATCCACGTCAACATGCCGATCGGGCGGCCGCCGAAAGACCTCGAGAACCCCGATGACGAGGAGCAGGACGCACTGGCGGCGATGGCCGAACGGCAGAAGTGGGGCACCGGGTACTTCAAGCAGCAGGCCACCCGTCCGCAGACGCTGGGCTACGGGCTGGTCGATTCCCCCGTCGGGCAACTGGCCTGGATCGTCGAGAAGTTCCGCGAGTGGAGCGACTGCGACGGCCACCCGGAGAACGTGTTCACCAAAGACGAGCTGCTCGACAACGTGATGCTGTACTGGGCGACCGCCGCCGGGGCCTCGTCGGCGCGACTGTACTGGGAGAGCGCCACCGGCGGACGGGGCGCAGGACCGGTCCGGGTGCCGACCGGGGTGGCGTCCTTCCCGAGGGAGATCATCCGGATGCCGCGGCACTGGTGTGAGGACAGCTACCACATCACCCACTGGACGAACATGCCGCGCGGCGGTCACTTCGCCGCCTTCGAACAGCCCGAGCTGTTCGCCGGTGACGTCGCGGCGTTCTTCGACACGGTCCGATAGTGCAGACCCTCGAGGCGGACTACCTCGTCGTCGGTGCGGGTGCGATGGGCATGGCGTTCGTCGACACCCTGATCGCCGAATCCGATGCGACGGTGGTGATCGTCGACCGCAACCACGCGCCCGGCGGGCACTGGACGACCGCGTATCCGTACGTGCGGCTGCACCAACCGTCGGCGTACTACGGCGTCAACTCCCGCGATCTGGGCAGCGGTGCGATCGACCAGAGCGGACCCAACGCCGGGTTCTACGAACTGGCCGGCGGCGCGGAGGTGTGCGCGTACTACGAGACGGTGATGCGCCAGCAGCTGCTGCCGTCCGGACGGGTGACCTACCTGCCGATGAGCGAACACCTCGGCGGCGGCCGGATCCGCACGCTCGGCGGCGAGGATCTCGAGGTGGCGGCGCGGCGCACGGTGGTCAGCCACCTCGATGTCGTGGTGCCGTCGATGCGGCCACCGGCCTACGCCGTCGCCGACAAGGTCGAGTGTGTGCCGCCGAACGCGTTGCCGCGCAGCGCTCCCCATGACCGTTACGTCATCGTCGGTGCGGGCAAGACCGCGATGGACGCCTGCGTGTTCCTTCTGCGCCACGGGGTGGCGCCGCAGCGATTGACGTGGATCAAGCCCCGCGAGGCGTGGCTGATGGACCGCGCGACCGTGCAGCCGGGTGCGAAGTTCGCCAAGCGGGTGCTGACCGATTTCACCGCACAGCTCACGGCGGTCCGGGATGCGTCGTCGTTCCACGACCTCTTCGGCCGGTTGGAGGCGAAAGGATGCCTGCTGCGGGTCGACGAGTCGGTCGAGCCGACGATGTACCGCTGCGCGATCGTGTCGCAGGGGGAACTGGAGCTCCTGCGGAGCATCGACGACGTGGTGCGGCTGGGTCAGGTGACCGCGATCGAGCCCGGACGCGTCACGCTCACCGGTGGGAGCCTGGACGTGGACGCGTCGGCGCTGTTCGTGGACTGCACGGCCGACGGACTCGGCGACAAGGCGCCTGCGCCGGTCTTCGACGGCGACCGGATCACGTTGCAGACGGTGCGCACCTGCCAGCCCGCGTTCTCGGCGTCGGTGATCGGCCACGTCGAGGCCGCCTACGGCGACGACGACACCCGAAACGCGTTCTGCGGGCCGGTGCCCTACCCGCACGTGCCCGCGGACTGGCTTCGAATGATGTTGGCGTTCAACCGCAATCAGCTACAGTGGTTCACCGACCCGGAGATGATGGCCTGGCTCGACGGCGCCCGGCTCAACATCCTGCACCACGTCACCGCGGGAGTGAGCGAGCGGGCGCGCGAGAAGATCGTCAGCATGCTCGGCTCACAGTTGCACGACATCAACGACAAGCTGGAGGCACTTCTCGCGGAAGTGTGAGCGGCACCACGCCACGATGTACCCTGAGGAAGTTTGCTGGGGCGATGAGGCAGGGACGGCTGCGATCCGGGGGCGGCGAAGGTGGCAGCGACGGTGGCGAGGAAGCGCTGGTTGCAGGGCAACCACTACGAATGGATGAGCGATTATCTGGCCGCCCGCCAGATGACCGGGGCGGTCCGAATCATGATGGCGCTCATCGCCGCGTCGCTCGCGGTGTGCCTGCTGATCCTGCTGCGGTTCGACGGACCCCAAGGCACCCTGCCGGTCGCGATGACGTGGACCGCGGTCGCGTTCGGTGCCGCGGGCGTGGCGCTCTGGGCGTGGCGCTGGCCGACCCACTCCCAGTCCGTGGCCTTCGCGGTCGTGTCCAACGCCGCAATCGCGTTGTCCTGTCTGGCCTACCCGGATCCGCAGGGGGCCCTCACCGGGTGCATCTCGTTCGCGACCATCGCCGCCTACATCGCGTTCTTCCACTCGCCGGCGCTCGTGCTCTACAACTTCCTGGTGACGGCCGCGGTCTGCGTCACCGCCGCGGTGCGCATCGCGATGGCCGGATACCCGGCAATGGCTGTGGTGGACCTGTTCATCGTCGTGCAGATCAACATCGCCATGCCCGTCGCGATACACGTCCTCGTGCGGGCGCTCGGCGTCGACCTGGCCCGCGCCGACCGCGATCCGCTCACCGGGCTACTAAACCGGCGGGCCTTCTACGCCCACACCGCCAAGTTGCTCGCCGGCGGGACGGTACACCCCGGCTGCCACCTGATCATGGTGCTCGTCGACCTCGACGACTTCAAACGGATCAACGACACCTATGGACATCAGGCCGGTGACGAGACCCTGACGGAGGTGGCGCGTGCGCTGCCGCGCGCGGTCGTCGGCGCGCCCGCGGTGATCGGGCGGATCGGCGGCGAGGAATTCGTCGTCGCCGCCGTGTGGGACACGCACGATCCGGCCCCACTGGCGCAGCGGATCTGCGAGGAGATCGCGGCGCTGCCGGAGCCGGTGACGGCCAGCGTCGGCACCGCGTGCACGCCGGTCGGCGCGGCACGGGGCAGCGACGAGTCGGCGCTCGAGCGCCTCGTGCGGGCCGCGGATGCCGCGATGTACGAAGCGAAGCGGGCAGGCGGCAACATGTGTCACCACCTGTGCGAGCCACGCTGGTGATGGGTTGCGGTCGCGGGTGCGTCGTGGGTCGCGACGCTCGCGAGACTGAAGCTACGCAGCGAAAGTGCGGGAGACCCCCTGCGTGAGTTCAGTGTGGCGGAGCTTCCTGGCGCGGTCGACGCGCGCGAGGACGTCGGCAACGTCGTCCTCGGCGATGACTCGAATGACGATCCAGCCCAACGCTTCGAGGCGGCGTAGCTTTCGCTGGTCCATCACATAGCGCCTGCGGTCGGTGCGGTGGTAGTCCCCGTCGTACTCGACGGCGATCTTCAGTTCGGGCCAGCCCATGTCGGCGACGCCGATCAACCCGTGCCGGTCGAAGATCGGGATCTGCGTGATGAGGTTGTCGTAGCCGTTGTCGGTGAGGAGCAGGCGAAGCCAGGTCTCCCTCGGTGAAGCGGCACCGCCGTCGACGAGCGGCATCGCCATACGCAGGGCTTTCAATCCGCGCGCCCGCGGATACCGGGCGGCCAGCGCGTGGACGTCGCCGACCGCGAAGCGACGGGCCCACATGAGGGCGTCGAGGCGGGCGACGGCCGCGTCGCGTTGCAGCCGCCGACCGAGGTCGAAGGCCGTCCGAGCGCACGTGGTGACCGGCAGGCGACCGAAGCGCTCGACCTCGTCCGCGGCCAGCGTGTCGTTGCGGACGACCAGGCCCTCGGGTGCATGGGAGTTGTTCCAGATCAACTCGATCGGGATGTCGTCGTCGATCCACGGCGCCCCCTGCATCGCCGCGGCGGACAGACCGGCGACCACCGCGCGTCGCCCCGACCACAGCCAAGCGCCGTAGATGCGGTCTTTGAGCGACAGTTCGGTTCGCTTCGCGCAGTACACGTCTGGATAGATGCGTCGGTGCCAGCGCGCCAACTCGTGTCGTGTGACGGCGCCGCTGGCCAGCGCCTCGGTGCCGATGAACATCCTCCCCATGAGGGGATGCTGGCAGCGGGTACCGACAAGCCGTCCGTGAAACGGAAACCACGCAGCGAAAGTGCGAGAGCGCCGCTGCGTGGCTTCAGTCTCGCGACACAACCAGCGATCCCAATCGCTCAGGCCAGCGATTGCTCCCACGCGCGGTGCAGCGCCGCGTACCGCCCGCCGGCGTTCGCGATGAGCTCCGCGGGTGAACCGTCTTCGACGATGCGGCCGCCTTCGAGCACCAGCACCCGGTCGGCGATCGCGACCGTCGACAGCCGGTGCGCGATCACCAGCGCCGTCCGATCGGACAGCACCGTCTCCAACGCGCGCTGCACCATCCGCTCGCTCGGGATGTCGAGCGACGACGTCGCCTCGTCGAGGATCAGCACCGCCGGATCCGCCAGGAACGCCCGCGCGAACGCGACCAGCTGACGCTGCCCCGCCGACAACCGGCCACCGCGCTTGGCGACGTCGGTGTCGTAGCCCTCGGGCAGCGTCGCGATGAACCGGTCCGCGCCAACGGCTTCGGCGGCCGCGCGCACCTCGTCGTCGGTGGCGTCCGGCTTACCGAACCGGATGTTGTCGGCGACCGTACCCTCGAACATGAAGTTCTCCTGCGTCACCATCACCACATGCCTGCGCAGTTCGCTCTGCGACAGCCGCCGCAGATCGGTGCCGTCCAACGTGACCGAACCCGACGTCGGGTCGTAGAACCGGGCGATCAACTTCGCGATCGTCGTCTTGCCCGCCCCCGTCGTACCGACCAGCGCCACGGTCTGACCGGCGGGCACGTGCAGCGACAGGTCCGGCAGCACCGGCCGGTCCGGCGAATACCCGAACGTCACATCGTCGAACGAGATCTCACCGCGCACCGAGTCCAGGCGCACCGGATCCTCGGGGTCCTGGATGCCCGGCTTCTCCGCCAGCACCCCGGCCAGCTTCTCCAGCGCCGAGGACGCTGACTGGAAGGTGTTGAAGAACTGCGAGATCTCCTGCATGGGTTCGAAGAACATCCGCAGGTACAGCAGGAACGCGGTCAGCGTGCCGATCGTCATCTCGCCGTGCAGCACCCGCGAACCGCCGTACAGCAGCACCACACCGGTGGTGATGTTGCCGACCAGCTTCACCCCCGGCATGAAGATAGCGAGCAGTTTGAACGTCTTCTCGTTGATCTCGCGGTACTCGTCGGCGATTCCCTCGAAGATCTCCTGATTGCGCGGTTCGCGGCGGTAGGCCTGGACCGCCTTGATCCCGGTCATCGTCTCGACGAACTGCACGATCACCAGCGCGGCGCTCTCCCGCACCTTGCGATACGTCTTGGCCGATTCGGTGCGGAACCACCACACCAGTGCCACCAGGATCGGGAACGCCGCCAGGCACATCAGGCCCAGCTTCACGTCGAGCGTCACCAGCAGGATGGCCGTACCGACCAAGGTGAGCACCGCGGTGATCAGGCTGTCGAATCCGGTTTCCAGCATGTCTTGGATGGCCTCGACGTCGTTGGTCGATCGGCTCACCACCCGCCCGGACGTGTACCGGTCGTGGAAGGCGATGTCGAGACGCTGGAAATGCCGGAACACCCGGCGGCGCAACTCCAACAGCACCTTCTGGCCGATCCGCCCCGAACGGCGCAGGAAGAACATCCGGCTGAGCGCCTGCACGACCACGACCCCGCACAGCGCGCCGACGATAAGCATCAACTCACGCGCAGGCCCACCCTCGAGCAGCGGCGGGATGCCATGGTCGATGCCGCGCTGCACCAGCAGCGGCACCAACAGCCGCGCCGCGTTCTCCACCACCACGACGAGCGCGAGGAGGAACACCGTCACCCGGTACGGCCGAAGCAGCGACCACAGCAGCGCCCGCGCCTCGCGGCGGCGGGGCAGGTTCTCGTCGATCGGGAGGTCTCCGCCGTCTTCTGGGTCCTGGTTCTCCTTGACGCGTCCGCGCCAGTCGGTGACGCTCATCGGCGTTCGGCCTCCGAGGTCACGAACCTCGGGTCGGCGCACGCCTCGTCGGCCGCCTCGAGCTCGGTGTAGGTGTGGTCCAACCGCTCGCGCTCGGCGTCGTCCTCCCAGTCGGCGGCGCGTTCGCACCCGTC
The DNA here is from genome assembly GCF_010731695.1 of Mycolicibacterium litorale. Lineage (NCBI taxonomy): Bacteria > Bacillati > Actinomycetota > Actinomycetes > Mycobacteriales > Mycobacteriaceae > Mycobacterium > Mycolicibacterium litorale. The sequence goes on along the minus strand of NZ_AP022586.1, from coordinate 5,361,691 downwards.
GTCCAGCTCGTCGTCGGCGGCCAGCAGGTAGCGGTACTGCGGCACCTCGGCGAGCAGTTCCGCGTGCGTGCCGACGTGGGTGACCGTTCCCCCAAAAGGATCAACCCTGTCGAGCAAGGCGACCTTGTCGGCGAGCAGCACCGTCGACGCCCGGTGCGCGACGACGATGCCGGTGACCGCGTGCAGCACCCGGCGCAGCGCCTCCTCGACGACGGCCTCGGTGTGCACGTCGAGCGCGGACAGCGTGTCGTCGAGGACGAGGATCTGCGGGGCGGCGAGGATGGCGCGGGCGAGCGAAAGCCGTTGCCGCTGACCGCCGGACAGGCTCATGCCCTGTTCGCCGATGCGGGTGTCGAGCCCGAACGGCAGGTCGTAGACGAACTGCGCGGCGGCCACCTCGATGGCCTCGGCCATCTGCGCGTCGGTGGCGTCCGGTCGGCCCAGCCGCAGGTTCTCGGCGACCGACATCGAGAACAGCGTCGGGTCCTCGAACGCCGTCGCGACCGCCTGGCGCAGCGCGGGCAGCGACAGCTCGCGGATGTCGATGCCGTCGACGCGGATGGAACCCTCGGTGACGTCGTAGAGCCGCGACAGCAGCGCGGCCAGCACCGATTTGCCCGATCCGGTCGCGCCGACCAGCGCGAGGGTCTCCCCCGGTTCGACGGTCACGCTCACATGCCGCAGGGCCCAGTCCTCGCTGTCGGGGAACCGGAACCCGACGTCGACGAGTTCCAGCCGCCCGCCGCGCGGAGTGTCGTTGCGCGGGCCGTCGGCGATCTCCCGTGGCGCGTCGAAGATCTCGGCGATGCGATTGGCCGCGGTGTAGGACTCCTGCATCATCGACAGCAGGAAGCCCAGCGACGCGATCGGCCACACCAGCGAAAGCATCATCGTGATGAACGCGACGAGCGTGCCCAGCGTGACGTAGCCGTGGCCGGCGGCGTAGGCGCCGAAACCGAGCACGACGATCAGCGTCAGGTTCGGGATGATCTCGAGCAGGGTCCAGAACTTCGCCGACACCGACACCCGGCCGACCTGGGTGTCGTAGAGGTCGGTGAGCTGGCGGTCGAACCGGTCGTAGACGTAGTCCTCCCGGCCGAACGACTTGACCACCCGCAGCCCCAGCGCCGCCTCCTCGACGTGCGTGGCGACGTGGCCGGACTGATCCTGCGCGAGCCGCGACAGCCGGGTGTACTCGCGCTGGAAGTGCAGCACCGTCAACGTGATCGGCACGATCGAGACCAGCACGACCACGCCCAGCGGCCAGTACATCGACAGCAGGATCGCGGTGACGACGACGATCTGCAGACCGTTGAGCACCAGGAACACCAGCCCGAACGACATGAACCGCCTGATCGTCGACAGGTCGTTCATCACCCGTGACAGCAGCTGACCGGACTGCCAGCGGCCGTGGAAGCTCATCGGCAGGATCTGCAGCCGGGCGTAGAGGTCCTTGCGGATGTCGGCCTCGACGCCCATGGTCGCGCGCGAGACCAGCCAGCGGCGGATGAACCACAGCACGGCCTCGGTGATGCCCACGCCCATCGCGGCGGCGCCGAGCACCCACAGCCCGTGCTGATCCTGGTGCCGCACCGGCCCGTCGATCACAGCCTTGGTCATCAGCGGGATCGAGATCGTCGCGCCGAGGCTGGCGATCGCGACGACGAGCATCGCGATCCAGCGCACGCGGTAGGGCATGAGGTACGGCAGGAGCCGCCACAGGTCGGAGCTCGCTCTCGGCTGCGCCCGCCGAGCAGCGATCGCGGGCGCCGAGATCAAGGCGCGAGAGTCCGGAGAGGCCACTTAGTCAATCTTCCCATCGGCGGCAAGCCGATAACGTCACAGCGGAAAACGTCACGCAACCGCCTCCGACTCCTGCGGACCGAACTGGGTCTCGTACAGCTCGGCGTAGCGGCCGCCGCGGCCGAGGAGCTGCTGATGCGTGCCGCGTTCCACGATCCGGCCGTCCTCGACCACGAGGATCACGTCGGCCGCGCGCACCGTCGACAGCCGGTGGGCGATCACCAGCGACGTCCGGCCGGCCAGCGCCTCGGCCAGCGCCTGCTGCACCGCAGCCTCCGACGCCGAGTCCAACGCCGCTGTCGCCTCGTCGAGCACCACCACCCGCGACCTCCCCAACAGCAGGCGGGCGATGGTCAGCCGTTGCCGCTGCCCGCCCGAGAGACGGTAGCCGCGCTCACCGACAACGGTGTCCAGCCCGTCGGGCATCGCGGCGACGACGTCGGCCAGCCGGGCGCGGCGCAGCACCTCCCACAGTTGGTCATCACTCGCGTCCGGTGCGGCAAGCAGCAGGTTGGCGCGGATCGACTCGTGGAACAGGTGCCCGTCCTGGGTGACCATGCCGACGGTGTCGCGCAGCGATGCGAACGTCAGGTCGCGCACATCGATGCCGGCCAGCCGGACCGCCCCCGAGTCGACGTCGTAGAGGCGCGCGAGCAGCGCCGCGATCGTCGACTTACCGGCGCCCGACGACCCGACCAGCGCCACCATCTGTCCCGGCTCGGCGGTGAAGGTGATCCCGTGCAGCACCTCGCCGTCGTCGCGGTCGTCGAGCACGGCGACCTCTTCGAGCGAGGCCAGCGAGACCTTCTCGGCCGTCGGGTAGGAGAAGCGCACGTGATCGAACTCCACGCGCACCGGACCGTCGGGCACCGGGATCGCGTCGGGCGACTCGCGGATCAGCGGTTCCAGGTCGAGCACCTCGAAGACCCGCTCGAAAGACACCAGCGCACTGGCGATCTCGACCCGCGCGTTGGCCAACGCGGTCAGCGGTGCATAGAGCCGGGTCAGCAGCAGCGCCAGCGACACGATCGCCCCGGCCTGCAGGTGACCGCCGAGGGCGATCACCCCGCCCAGCCCGTAGACCAGCGCCAACGCGAGCGCCGACATCAACGTCAGCGAGTTCATGAACGTCGACTGCAGCATCGCCGAGCGCACCCCGATGTCGCGCACCCGCCCGGCGCGGACGGCGAATTCGTGCGACTCCGACGCCGGCCGGCCGAACAGCTTGACCAGCGTGGCGCCCGGCGCGGAGAACCGTTCGGTCATCTGGGTGTTCATCGTCGCGTTGTGGATGGCGCTCTCCCGCGACAGATGCGCCATCTTCGCGCCGATCCGCCGGGCGGGCAGCACGAACACCGGCACCAGCACCAGCGCGACGACCGTGATCTGCCAGGAGATCGCCAGCATGACCGCGAGCGTCAAGGTCAGCGTGACGAGGTTGGACACGACACCGGACAGCGTGTCGGAGAACGCCCGCTGCGCGCCGAGCACGTCGTTGCCCAGGCGGCTGACCAGCGCGCCGGTGCGGGTGCGCATGAAGAACGCGACCGGCATCTTCTGCACGTGGTCGAACACCGCCGTGCGCAGGTCGAAGATCAGGCCCTCGCCGATGTTCGACGACAGCCAGCGGGTCAGCAGCGAGACGGCCGCCTCGGCGAACGCCACCGTCGCGATGATCGCCGCCAGCCCGACGACGACCGACGGCGCGCCGCCGTTGGTGATCTCGTCGACCACCCGGCCTGCCAGCACGGGTGTGGCCACCGCGAGCGTCGCGCTGAGCACGCTGACCGCCACGAACGCGGCGATCCTGCGGTGGTGGCGTCCGGCGAAGCGCCAGATGCGGCGCAGCAGCGCACGGTCCGCCAGCGAGTGCAGATCCCCGCCGCGGGCGTGCGCCTGTCGGTAGAGGGTCTGCCGGGCGACCGTTTCGATGTTCATGGAATTCACCGTAGAACCTCAACAAAAGGTGAGGTCAAATGTTCCCGCACGGTCAGCGGCCCGCCCCGTTAAGTTGGGACGCCGTGACCGACGACGCGAATCGCCCGCAGCGGCTGGATGCCTGGGAGCGGCGGGTGGAGTGGCCGCTGGCGGCCGTCGCCGTCGTGTTCCTCGGGGCGTATGCCGTCGACGTGCTGGCCGAGCCGAAGGGTTTCGCGGACTTCGCCGTCGGCGCCGTCACCGCGGTGTCCTGGGTGATCTTCGCGCTCGACTACTTCATCAGACTCAGCCTGGCGCCCGACCGGTGGCGGTGGTTCTACCGGCACCTGTTCGACCTGGCGATGGTGCTGCTGCCGCTGCTGCGGCCGCTGCGCCTGCTGCGGCTGGTCATCTTGATCTCGGTGCTGCAGCGCGCCGTGGGCAACGCGATCCGCGGGCGAGTCGTCACCTACACCGTCTCGGCGGCGGTGCTACTGGTGTTCGTGGCGTCGCTGGCGGTCCTGGAGAACGAGCGCTACGCGCCCGAGGCGAAGATCACCGGCTTCGGTGAGGCGCTGTGGTGGTCGATCACCACGATCACCACCGTCGGGTACGGCGACATCACACCGGTGACGACCGCCGGGCGGTGGATCGCGGTGCTGCTGATGATCGGCGGCATCAGCCTGGTCGGTTCCATCACCGCGACGCTGGCGTCGTGGATCGTGCAACGGGTGGCCGACGAGGACTCGGTCGGCCGATCGGTGACGACCGAACACATCGACATGCTGCTCGCGGAGATCGACGCGCTGCGTGGTGAGGTGCGGTCGTTGCGCGGACAACAGCAGGCGGACTCGGCCCCCGGCGGATAGCCCGGTTCCCGCAGTCGGCGCACTCCATCAGGCAAGATTGCTGCCATGGACAGTGGTGTGGGATCGCCCCGGGTGTTGGTGGTGGACGACGACCCCGACGTGCTGGCGTCGTTGGAGCGCGGGCTGCGGCTGTCCGGATTCGACGTCTCCACCGCCGTGGACGGCGCCGAGGCGCTGCGCAGCGCGACCGAGACGCGCCCCGACGCGATCGTGCTCGACATCAACATGCCGGTGCTCGACGGTGTCAGCGTGGTGACCGCGCTGCGTGCCATGGACAACGACGTCCCTGTCTGCGTGCTGAGCGCGCGCAGCAGCGTCGACGACCGGGTGGCGGGCCTGGAGGCCGGCGCCGACGACTACCTCGTCAAGCCGTTCGTGCTGGCCGAACTGGTCGCCCGGGTCAAGGCGCTGTTGCGGCGGCGCGGCTCGTCGGCCACGTTCTCCTCGGAGACCATCCAGGTGGGTCCGCTCGAGGTCGACATCCCCGGCAGGCGCGCCCGGGTCAACGGGGTCGACGTCGATCTGACCAAACGCGAATTCGACCTGCTCGCCGTGCTCGCCGAGCACAAGACCGCGGTGCTCTCCCGCGCCCAGCTGCTCGAACTGGTGTGGGGTTACGACTTTGCCGCGGACACCAACGTCGTCGACGTGTTCATCGGGTACCTGCGCCGCAAGCTCGAAGCCGGCGGCGCGCCCCGCCTGCTGCACACCGTGCGCGGTGTGGGATTCGTGCTCCGGACGCAATAGCCATGAGCGCGCTGTCGCGGATCTTCCGCCGTACCCCGTCCCTGCGGACCAGGGTGGCGTTCGCGACAGCGATCGGCGCGGCGATCGTCGTGATCATCGTCGGGACCGTGGTGTGGGTCGGCATCACCAACGACCGCAAGGAACGCCTCGACCGCCGCCTCGACGAGGCCGCCGGCTTCGCGATCCCGTTCCTGCCGCGAGGACTCGACACCATCCCGAAGTCGCCCAACAACCAGGACGTCGTCATCACCGTCCGGCGACCCGACGGCGAGGTCACCTCCAACTCGCAGGTGGTGCTGCCCGAGGCGCCCGCCGGCTACGCCGACACCTACGTCGACGGGGTGCGCTACCGGGTGCGCACCGTCGACATCCAGTTCCCCGAACCGATGTCGGTGGAGGTCGGCGCCACCTACGACGCGACCGTGGCCGACACCAACAATCTGCACCGTCGGGTGATCGTGATCTGCGCGCTGGCCGTCGGGGCGGCCACCCTGCTGGGCTGGCTGCTCGCCGCGTTCGCGGTCCGCCCGCTCAAACGCCTCGCCGAGCAGACGCGCCAGATCGAGGCCGGCGACGAAGCGCCCGATGTCGAAGTGCGCGGCGCGTCGGAAGCCGTCGAGATCGCCGAGGCCGTCAAGGGCATGCTCGAACGCATCTGGTCGGAGCAGGACCGCACCAAGGCCGCGCTGGCCTCCGCGCGGGACTTCGCCTCGGTGTCCGCCCACGAACTGCGCACCCCGTTGACGGCGATGCGCACCAATCTGGAGGTGCTCGCCACCCTCGACCTCGCCGACGAGCAGCGCAAAGAGGTGGTCAACGACGTCATCCGCACGCAGTCACGCATCGAGGCGACGCTCTCGGCGCTCGAGCGGTTGGCCCAGGGTGAGCTGTCCACCGCCGACGACCACGTGCCCGTCGACATCACCGAACTGCTCGACCGCGCCGCTCACGACGCCATGCGCGTCTACCCGGACCTCGAGGTGACCCTGGTTCCCGCGCCGACGGTGATCATCGTCGGCCTGCCGGCCGGGTTGCGGCTGGCCGTGGACAACGCGATCGCCAACGCCGTCAAGCACGGCGGCGCGACGCGGGTTCAACTGTCGGCGGTCAGTTCGCGCGCGGGTGTGGAGATCGCGATCGACGACGACGGTGTCGGCGTCCCCGAAGAGGAACGCACCCGGGTGTTCGAGCGGTTCTCCCGCGGGTCGACCGCCTCGCACTCCGGCTCGGGTCTGGGGCTGGCGCTCGTGGCGCAGCAGGCCGAACTGCACGGCGGCACCGCGACGCTCGAGTCCAGCCCGCTGGGCGGGGCACGGCTGCTACTACGCCTGCCCGGCCCGCGCTGACCCTGCGCGAACGTGAGCTCATGCGTGAATCTGCGGCGATTTCTCGCTCACAAGCTCACGTTCGTCGGTCCTAGCGGGTGGCCAGCAGGTCGATGACAAAAATCAGAGTCTTGCCGGACAGCCGGTGCCCGCCGCCTTCGGGACCGTAGGCCTGCGCGGGCGGAATCGTCAGCTTGCGCCTGCCGCCGACCCGCATGCCCGGGATCCCGTCCTGCCAGCCCTGGATCAGCCCCTGCAGCGGGAACTCGATGGACTGACCACGGTTCCAGGAGCTGTCGAACTCCTCGCCGGTGTCGTACTCCACCCCCACGTAGTGCACTTCGACGTTCGCGCCGGGCACGGCTTCGGCCCCCTCGCCGACGACCAGGTCCTCGATGACCAGCTCGGCCGGGGCCGGGCCGTCCGGGAAGTCGATCTCGGGCTTCTGTCCTGGGTTCACAGTCACCACTTCACGGTAGTCGGGCAGACTGGAGTCGTGGCATCAGATCAAGACATCCTGGCTCAGGTGAACAAGCTCGTCGCCGAGGAGCAGCAGCTTCGCGAAGCGCTGCAGCAGCGCGAGATCGACGAGAGCGAAGAGCATCAGCGGCTGCGGGCGGTGGAAGTCCAGCTCGATCAGTGCTGGGATCTGCTGCGGCAACGGCGCGCGCTGCGTGAGAGCGGCAGGGACCCGCAGGAAGCGCAGGTGCGCCCGGCCGACGAGGTCGAGGGCTACCTGAACTGAGCTCCGCCTTCGACGCCGGGGCCGCCGGGTCGGCGACATTCGACGCGGTCATCGTCGGCGGCGGCCACAACGGTCTGGTCGCCGCCGCCTACCTCGCGCGCGCGGGCCGACGGGTCCGGTTACTCGAACGGCTCGACCACGTCGGCGGCGCTGCCGTGTCGGCGCACGCGTTCGACGGGGTCGACGCCCGGCTGTCGCGTTACTCCTATCTGGTGAGCCTGCTGCCCCGGCGCATCGTCGACGACCTCGGTGCCCGGATCCGCCTGGTCAAACGGCGCTATTCGTCCTATACGCCCGACCCCGCCACCGGCGGGAGCACCGGGCTGCTCGTCGGTCCGCAGAGCACGTTCGGTGCCGTCGGCGCCGCCGCCGACGAGGCGGGTTTCGAGGACTTCTACCGCCGCTGCCGCACCGTCACCGAACGGCTGTGGCCGACGCTGACCGCACCGCTGATGACGCGCGAGCAGGCGCGTGGGCACGTGCTGGCCGGGGGCGGCGAGGGCGCCGACGACGCATGGGCGGCGATCACCGCGACACCGATCAGCGAGGCGATCACCGCGGCCGTCCACAGCGACCTGGTGCGCGGGGTACTGGCGACCGACGCCCTGATCGGCACCTTCGCCCGCACCGACGATCCGTCACTGGTGCAGAACATCTGCTTCCTGTACCACCTGCTCGGCGGCGGCACGGGTGACTGGGACGTGCCGGTCGGCGGGATGGGTGCGGTGAGCGGGGCGCTGGCCGCGGCCGCCGCGGGCCACGGCGCGGAGATCACCACGGGCGCCGAGGTCACCGCCATCACGCCCGACGGTGAGGTCACCTACCGGGCGGACGGGCGCGAGCACCGGATCGGCGCGCGGTACGTACTGGCCAACGTCACCCCCGCCGTACTCGCCGGACTGCTGGGTGAGCCCGCGCCGCCGTCGGCGCCCGGGTCGCAGGTGAAGGTCAACCTGATGCTGCGGCGGTTACCCCGCCTGCGCGACACCACCGTGACGGCCGAGCAGGCGTTCGGCGGCACCTTCCACGTCAACGAGACGCTCAGCCAACTCGACGCCGCCCACGACCGCGCTACGGCCGGCGAAGTGCCGAACCCGCTGCCGTGTGAGATCTACTGTCACTCGCTGACCGATCCGTCGATCCTGTCGGACGAGCTGCGCGCCTCGGGGGCGCAGACCCTGACGGTGTTCGGGCTGCACACCCCGCACTCGCTGCTGGCGCACGGCGACGACGAACGGATGCGCAACACCCTGACCTCGGCCGTGCTGACCTCGCTGAATTCGGTTCTGGCCGAACCGATTCACGACGTCGTGCTCGAGGATGCCGCGGGCCGGCTGTGCATCGAGACCAAGACCACCGCCGACCTCGAGCGCAGCCTGAACATGACCGGCGGCCACATCTTCCACGGCGGGCTGCAGTGGCCGTTCGCCGAGGACGACGATCCGCTGGACACCCCCGCGCGGCGCTGGGGCGTGGCCACCGGTCACCCGCGAATCCTGCTGTGCGGCTCAGGGTCCCGGCGCGGCGGCGCGGTGTCCGGGATCGGCGGGCACAACGCGGCCATGGCTGTTCTGGCCGGCTGAGCGTACGCTTAGCGGCGTGAACGCCACCCGCGCGACGACCGCGACCGCCGCGGTGCTGGCCGGCCTCGTGCTCGCCGCACCCGTATCCGCCACGCCGAGTTTCGGCAGCAACGGGCTGTTCGGGGTCGACGAGCAGGTCGCCCAGGGCTGGGCCACCGCCTACATCCCGGCCGGCCGCTACCGCGTCGACCAGGCGCCCAGCATGCCGCCGTACCAGAGCGCGCCTGGATTCTGGTTGCGCTGCAAGGCTTTTCCCTGTGCCGTCGAGGTGTGGGGCAATGTCATCGCGAAGGGCGATGCGATCCGTGACGTCCCGACGTTCGTCGAAATCGCCCCGACCGACGCCGGGGTGCGCCTCTACAACGTCACGCTGACGCGGGTCTGACCGCTCAGCTGGTCAGCTTCCGCAGCATTCCCCGCAGCGTCTCGAGTTCCTCATCGGTCAGTGCGGCGAGCGCATCGGGTGCCGGATCGTCGACGGCCTCGATCCTCGCCAGCACCTCGCGCCCGGCGTCGGTCAGCGACACCGTCTTGCACCGCCGGTTCGCCGGGTTGACCTCCCGCACCACCAGCCCCCGCTCCTCCAGGTCGCTGACCGCGACCGTCGCCGCGGGGGCGTCCAGTGTCGCCGCCTGCGCGACCTCTTTCACCGTCATCGGCCTGCGGCCCAGCCGGCGCAGCACGCGGACGCGACTGAACGGCAGCCCCGTCTCCTCCACCACCGCCCGCCGCCAGCTGTCCCGGTGATCGAACACCAGGGTCGTCAATGCCCCCCACACCTCGTCGGCGAGCGGGTTACGCGGCACGAGACGCTCCGTGCGCCACCACGTCTCCCGCGATCAGCGGCGCCAGCCGGTCGGCGGACCGCATCGCCCGGCCCGACGTCGAGTACAGCGCCAGCGCGGTGATGACGGCGCCGAGCCCGACGCACACCAACCAGAGCGGCCGTGCGGCGGCGGCGAAGTCCGCCGACGTACCGGCCAGGGCCCCGCCGGCGACCGAACCGCACAGCGCGACACCGATACTCACCCCGATCTGCCTGCTGGTCGACGTCACCGCCGACGCGGCGCCGGCGCGTTCGAGCGGCATCCCGCTCACCGCGGCGTTGGTGATCGGCGCGTTGACCATCGAGAACCCGATACCGAAGACGGTGAACACCACGAGCATCTCCCAGACCGGGGTGGTTCCGGTGAGCAACGTCAGCATCGCCGATGCCGCGGTGATCATCACGCCGGCGATCAACAGCGAGGGCCGGGCGCCGAACCGCCCGACGAGCCGGCCCGACAGCGGTGAGAAGAGCAGGGCGCCGATCGCGATGGGCAGGTAGATCAGGCCGGTCTGCATCGCGGAGTAGCCGCGCTCACCCTGCAGGTACAGCGACATCATGAACAGGAAGGCACCCCACCCGGCGAATGCCGACACCGCCGTCACCGTCGCCGCACTGAACGGAATGCTGCGGAAGAAGCGCAGGTCGATGAACGGGTCGTGGCGACGCGACTCGTAGCGCAGGAAGAGCGCGAACGCCACCACGGCGACCACGGCCGCACCCAGCGTGCGCGGGTGGGTCCACCCCAGGGCCGGTCCCTCGATCAGCGCGAACACCACGCCGAACAGGAACAGCACCGCCAGCAGCTGGCCGACCGGATCGATGTTGCGCATGGTCGTCGACTTGGTCTCGGGCACGAACACTGCGGTGAGGATGATGGCGGCCGCGCAGATCGGCAGGTTGATCCAGAACACCGCCCGCCAGCTGACGGTCTCGATGAGCAGACCCCCGACGATCGGGCCGATCGACATGGCGATACCCACCACCGAGCCCCAGATGCCCAGCGCCCGCGCACGTTCCACCCGCCCGGTGAAGATCTGCGAGACGATCGACAGCGCAACGGGATTCATCATCGACCCGCCGATCGCCTGGAGCAGCCGCGCCACGATCAGCGTCTCGATGTTGGGCGCCAGGCTGCACAGCAGCGACGCGACGGCGAAGACGGTCAGCCCGATCTGGAACACGCGGCGCCGACCGAACCGGTCCCCCGACGCGCCCGCGAGGATCAGCAGCGACGCCAGTACCAGGGTGTAGACGTCGACCACCCACTGCAGCTGCGACGGTGACGCGTGCAGATCGGCGCGGATCGCCGGGATCGCGACGTTGACGATGGTGGCGTCCATCGACACGATCAGCAGGCTCAGACAGCAGGAGATCAGGATGATCGCCTTGCGCCGAGCGCTCAGGCCGACGGTTTCATTCACCCAACCATTGTGAAACTACAACTGTTCGCATGGCAAATGACCGAAGGGTGACGCTGGTCGCGGTGCGAGCGTGCGCGAACGCGGATTTTCGCGCCGCGTGTCACGCGCAGACGCGCACGCTCGCGGAACAAGGGCGGCTAGCGGTTCGAGGAGTCCACGTAGTCGCGCTCGGTGTACCCGGTGTAGACCTGCCGCGGGCGGCCGATCTTGCCCGGCTCGGAGTGCATCTCCCGCCAGTGCGCGATCCAGCCGGGCAGCCGGCCGAGCGCGAACAGCACGGTGAACATCCGCGTCGGGAAGCCCATGGCCCGGTAGATCACGCCGGTGTAGAAGTCGACGTTCGGGTAGAGCTTGCGCTCGACGAAGAAGTCGTCGGTCAGCGCGGCCTCTTCGAGCTGCTTGGCGATGTCGAGCAGCGGATCCTCGACGCCCATCTTGCCGAGAATCTTGTCGGCCTGCTCCTTGACGATGCGGGCGCGCGGATCGTAGTTCTTGTACACGCGGTGCCCGAAGCCCATCAGCTTCACGCCGTCCTCGCGGTCCTTGACCTTGCGGACGAACTCGCGGACGTCGCCGTCGGACTGCTGGATCTTGGTGAGCATCTCCAGCACCGCCTGGTTGGCGCCGCCGTGCAGCGGACCCCACAGCGCGTTGATGCCGCCCGAGATCGACGTGAACAGGTTGGCCTGCGAGCTGCCGACCAGCCGCACCGTCGACGTCGAGCAGTTCTGCTCGTGGTCGGCGTGCAGGATCAGCAGCATGTCGAGCGCCCGCACGATCTCCGGGTCCACCTCGTACGGTTCGGCCGGGAAGCCGAACGTCATCCGCAGGAAGTTCTCCACCAGGGTCAGCGAGTTGTCCGGGTACAGGAACGGCTGCCCCTCGGACTTCTTGTACGCGTAGGCGGCGATGGTCGGCAGCTTGGCCAGCAGGCGGATCGTGGACAGCTCGACCTGGTTCTTGTCCATCGGGTCCAGCGAGTCCTGGTAGTACGCGCTCAGCGCGTTGACGGCGCTGGAGAGCACCGGCATCGGGTGCGCGTTGCGCGGGAACCCGTCGAAGAACCGCTTGAGGTCCTCGTGCAGCAGGGTGTGCCGCTGGATCCTGGTGGTGAAGTCCTCGAGCTGGTCGGCGGTCGGCAGCTCACCGTAGATCAGCAGGTAGCTGACCTCGATGAAGGTCGACTTCTCGGCCAGCTGCTCGATCGGGTAGCCCCGGTAGCGCAGGATGCCGGCATCGCCGTCGATGTAGGTGATCGCGCTCTTCGTCGACGACGTGTTGACGAAACCGCCGTCGAAGGTGGTGTAGCCGGTCTTGGCCAGCAGCGACCCGAGCGCGATGGCGTCGGCACCCTCTGTGGCCGGGACGATATCCAGCTCGAGCTCGCCGCCGGGGTAGCTCAGCTTGGCGTGCTCAGTCGCACTGGACGGATTATCGGCCACGGGAATCCCTTCATCGTCGCTCCGCAGGTGCAGACCCTTCGTCTACAAAAGGTAGCCCCATCGTGACGGACGTGCTTGCGGGGGGCGGGCAGTTGCTCAGACCAGCTGCTTGACGTCGGCGGTGACGTCGAGGAACTGCGCATACGCCGCCTCGATCCGGGCCACGATCCCATCGACGGTCATGGTGCCCCAGTCGATGCCCGGTCCCAGGTCGGCCAGGGCGGTCATCATGATCGCGCCCCACACCGCGGCCACCAGTTGCAGCCGGCGGTCGTCCGGTGCGGTGCCCATGCGTTCGACGAGTGCGGAGTTCACCGCGTCGAGCCGGAAGCGGGTGGACGCGTGCATGAGCGCCTGCGAGGACGTCACGATGCGCGCCGCCGCCAGCAGCCGCTCCTCGGTCAGACCGCTCGGCGGCGCGGTCTTGGTGGCGTTGAACGCCCGGACATGGCTGTGGAAGATCGCCTCGATGTGACTGAGCTCGGGCGGTTGCCTGCGCAGTTCGACGGCGACGATCTCGATCACCTCGTCGATGACCGCCAGCACCACCGCCTCCTTGGTCGCGAAGTAGCGGCTGAACGTACGGGGTGAGACGTCGGCGACCGCGGCGATCTGATCGACGGTCGTGTTCTCGAAACCCTGCCGGTCGCACAGCTCGACCGCGGCGTTGATCAAGGTGGTCCTGGTGCGCTGTTTCTTGCGTTCACGCAGGCCGGGTACCGGTGCGCCGTCGAGATCAGCCACACCCCGGATGTTAGCCCCGCGGCCACGAAATTTCACTGATCTTGACATCCGGCGCAAGTTGCCGGTGCTCACACTTTGTCGCTCTCGGACGGGATCGGCGCCACCCGGTAGCGCACGAACGCCGGCACGACCGCCGCCGCGAGCAGGACCCCGACCACCACCAGCCCACCTCCCCCGGCCGCGGCGACGGTGGTGCCCACCGCCGCCGCGGCCATCCCGTGCAGGACGTCGGCCACCCGGGGCCCGCCGGCCACGACCACGATGAAGACCCCCTGCAACCGGCCGCGCACATCGTCGGAGGCCGCCTCCTGCAGGATCGTCGACCGGAACGCCGCCGACACCATGTCGGCCGCGCCGCCGATTGCCAGGAACGCCAAGGCAATCCACAGCACCGCCCCGGTGTGCCCGCCGGCCAGCCCGCACGCGAGGCCGAACCCGACAATCGCCAGCCCCCACACGACGATCGACCCGACCACCGCCAGCCCCTGTCTGCGCACCCGCGGCAGCCATCCGGAGAACACCCCGCCGGCGACGGCACCCACCGACATCGCGGCGGCCAGCAGCGCCATCGTCGTGCCGCCCTCCACCGGCCCGCCGAAGCTCTCGTGGGAGATCTGCGGGAACAGCGCACGCGGCATCCCGAAGACCATCGCGATCAGGTCGACCACGAACGACATCAGGACCACCCGGTTACCCGCCAGGTACCGGAAGCCGTCGAGCACGGCGGCCAGGCCCCACCGCGACGCGCCGCCGGCGGTGCCGGTGGACGGGATAGGCGATAGCCGGATGGTGGCCAGGATCGGCACCAGACAGGTCAGCGCGTCGATGAGGTACAGGGTGGACAGATCGACCCAGCGCAGCAGCACCCCGGCCAGCAGCGGACCGACGATGGCGCCGACCTGGGTGACCGTCATGTTGAGCGAATTCGCCGCGGGCAGTTGATCGGCGGGCACCATCCTGGGGATCGCGGCCGACCGGGTCGGTGAGTTGATCGCGTAGAAGGCCTGCTGCACGGCCAGCAGACACAGCACCACCCACACGTTGTTCAATGCCAGCGCGGCCTGCAGCCACAGCAGCATCGAGGCGACGGCGAGTCCGCAGGACGCGATGATGAGCAGCACCCGCCGGTCCATCGCGTCGGCCAGCGCGCCGCCCCACAGCCCGAAGATGATCAGCGGCACCAGGGCGAACACCCCGGCCAGGCCGACGTAGGCGGAGCTCTGCGTGAGCGCGTACAGCTGCACCGGGACCGCGAAGATCGTCAGGTTCGCGCCGATGACGGTGGGAATGCCGGCCACCCACAACCGGCGGAAGTCCCGCGACCGCAGGGGTGTGGTGTCGGCGAAGAGCCGAGGGGCCATACGTTACGGCTGCAACCGCTCGACGTGGCCGGCGTAGAGGCGAATCCTGTTGTGTACGCGGTTCTCCCGGCCCTGCCAGAACTCGACGACGTCCGGCGCGATGCGGTAGCCGCCCCAGTCCGGCGGCACCGGAACCGTGTCCTGGTCGGCGAACCGCTCGGTCACCTCGGCGAGCTGGTCCATCAGCGCCGCGCGGGACGCGATCGGCCGGGACTGTTGCGACGCCCACGCGCCGAGTTGAGATCCGCGGGGCCGCTTCGACCAGTAGTCGGCGGTCTCCTCGGCCGACACCTTCGTCACCGGTCCGCGCACGTGGACCTGACGGCTCAGCGCGAACCACGGGAAGGTGGCCGACGCGTAGGGCGTCCCCGCGAGGTGCTCACCCTTTGCCGAGCCGTAGTTGGTGAAGAACGTGATGCCGGAGTCGTCGACGCTCTTGCACAGCACCGTGCGGGTGACCGGCCGCCCGGCGGCGTCGACGGTCCCCAGCACGATCGCGTTCGGCTCGGAGATTCCGGCCGCCTCGGCGTCGGCCAACCACCTGCGCAGCAGCGCAACCCAGCCGTCGGCGAGCCAGTCGACGTCGAGGTCCGGGCTGCCGTCCTTCTCCACCGATCCGTACTCCACCCGCATCGTCGCCAAGCGCTCGTTGTCGGCCTCCGTCACGGGGCCAACGCTACGCCGACCCGTCCACCGATTAGTTGCCGCGGGTGCGAGAATCGGCTCATGACTCAGACGTCGTCGTCGGTGCCGGAGCACGCCCCGCAAAACCTCGTCGAGGGGCTGGAAGGCGTGGTGGCCTTCACCACCCAGATCGCCGAACCCGACAAGGACGGCGGGGCGCTGCGGTATCGCGGGGTGGACATCGAGGACCTGGTGGCCCGGCGGGTGACGTTCGGCGACGTGTGGGCGCTTCTCGTCGACGGGCGCTTCGGTGACGGCCTGTCGCCCGCCGAACCGTTCCCGCTGCCCATCCACAGCGGCGACGTCCGCGTCGACGTGCAGGCCGGGCTGGCGATGCTCGCCCCGATCTGGGGGTACCGACCGCTCCTCGACATCGACGACGAGACCGCCCGCGCCCAACTCGCGCGCGCATCGGTGATGGCACTGTCCTACGTCGCGCAGTCCGCGCGCGGCATCCACCAGCCCGCCGTCCCGCAGCGGTCGATCGACGAATGCACCACGGTCACAGCACGGTTCATGACCCGCTGGCAGGGCGATCCCGATCCGAAGCACGTCGAGGCCATCGACGCCTACTGGGTGACCGCGGCCGAACACGGGATGAACGCCTCGACGTTCACCGCCCGCGTGATCGCTTCGACCGGTGCCGACGTCGCGGCCGCGCTGTCTGGTGCCGTGGGCGCCATGAGCGGTCCACTGCACGGCGGCGCCCCCGCCCGCGTGCTGCCGATGCTCGACGAGGTCGAGCGCACCGGTGACGCGCGCGCCGTGGTCAAGGGCATCCTCGACCGCAAGGACAAGTTGATGGGCTTCGGCCACCGGGTGTACCGCGCCGAGGATCCGCGGGCGCGCGTGCTGCGCGCCACCGCCCAGCGGCTGGCGGCTCCGCGCTACGAGGCCGCCGCCGCACTCGAGCAGGCGGCGCTGGCCGAACTGCGTGAGCGCCGCCCCGACCGCGCCATCGAGACCAACGTCGAGTTCTGGGCCGCGGTGATCCTCGACTTCGCGCGGGTGCCCGCGTCGATGATGCCGGCCATGTTCACCTGCGGGCGCACCGCCGGGTGGTGCGCCCACATCCTCGAGCAGAAGCGGCTGGGCAAGCTGGTGCGTCCGTCGGCGATCTACGTCGGACCCGATCCCCGCAGCCTCGAATCGGTCGAGGGCTGGGACCGAATCACGGTGCCGTGAGCGACGTCTTCGCCTCTGCCGCACACAGTTTCGCCGAGCTGGTGCGGCAGATCCCCACCGCCGCGTTGGACGGCCCCGGGCTGGGCGAGTGGGATCTGCGGGCGCTCGTCGGCCACACCTCGCGCTCGCTGATCA
The DNA here is from genome assembly GCF_010731695.1 of Mycolicibacterium litorale. Lineage (NCBI taxonomy): Bacteria > Bacillati > Actinomycetota > Actinomycetes > Mycobacteriales > Mycobacteriaceae > Mycobacterium > Mycolicibacterium litorale. The sequence continues at coordinate 5,344,901 of NZ_AP022586.1, read as the reverse complement.
CCGTCAGTACCTACCTGAAGACCTCCGCCGCGCGCGAGGACGTCGTCAGCGCCGCCGAGTACTACGTGCGGGTGACCCCGTCGGCACTCGGCATCGACCCGGCCGCCGTCGCCGAGCGCGGCAGGCAGGCCGGCCGTGACCTCGGGGCGGATCCGGCGGCGAAGGTCGGGGACCTGGTCACGCGGGCGCTGGCCGATCTGGAGGCGGCCGACGATCCGCTGATCGAGGTGATCGGCGGCCTGGGCATGCGGTTGCGGAACTATCTGCCCACGCGGACGTTCGAGCTGGCCGTGCACGGTCTCGACATCGCCCGGGCGGCCGGCGTCGACTACGCACCACCGCCCGAGGTGCTCACCGATGCGACGCGGCTGGCCGCGGAGGTCGCCGTCATCTCCGGGCAGGGGCCGCAGGTCCTGCTGGCGCTCACGGGCCGGGCGGCGCTGCCGCCGTCGTTCTCGATCGTGTGACGCGATGAGATTTGTCGGTGGGCTGGGTCAGCATGGTGACTGTCCCACCTACCGAGGAGGAATCATGGCTATCGAAGTGACGCCGTTCATCGCCCCGCACCTCTGCGTCGACGACGCCGCCGCCGCAATCGACTTCTACGTCAAGGCCTTCGGGGCCACCGAGTACGGGCGCGTGCCCGGGCAGGACGGCAAGCTCGTCCACGCGGCACTCGACATCAACGGCTCGATGGTGATGCTCAACGACGACTTCCCCGAGTACAACGACGGCAAGCCGTCCACCCCGACCGCACTCGGCGGCTCACCGGTCACCATCCACCTTCAGGTCACCGACGTCGACGCGAAATTCCAGCGGGCCGTCGACGCCGGCGCCACCGTGGTGATGCCGGTCGAGGAGCAGTTCTGGGGCGATCGCTACGGCGTGCTGCGCGATCCGTTCGGCCACCTGTGGTCGATGGGCCAGCCGGTCCGCGAGGTCAGCCAGGAGGAACTGCAGGCCGCAATGGGCGGACAGTAGCTCAGCGCAGCAGCCCGGCGAGCAGGCGCCGCCCGAACGTCGGTGTCGGCGCCGCGGCCGCGGCCGCGAGCATGTCGGGCACCGAGGTGAACTTGACCCGCGGACGGTGTTCGCCGCCGCGGGCGACTTCCGCCGCGTCGATGGCACGCCAGCCATCGGCGTCGACCACCTCCGGGCGCCGGCGCCGCACCAGACGGTCCAGTTCGCCGGGGCCGCCCGCCGGGGCGGCCAGCGCACCGGCGTTGTAGTCGGCGACCAGGTTGTGCACGGTCTGCGCGGCACAGGACTTGTTGGTCCCGATGAACCCCGTGGGTCCGCGTTTGATCCAGCCCGCGACGTAGCTGCCCGCCACGGGCCGGCCGGTCGCCGGGTCGAGGACGCGGCCGCCGTCGTTGGGCACGGTCCCGGTGGCCTCGTCGAAAGGAAGGCCGCTGACCGGTCTGCCGCGGTAACCGATCGACGACAGCACCAGGCCGGCGTCGATGCGACGCACCTCGTCGGTGCCGGTCACGATGAACTCGACGCCGCCGGCGCGCTCCTCGCCGGTCACGCGCTGCGGGGTCAGCCGGTAGGCGAGCCGGATGCGCGGCCGGGTGACGGGGGTGGCGGCGTCCCCGAGTTTGGCCAGCACCTCGAGCTTGTTGCGGGTGAGCGGATCGGTGGTGTCGGCGAGGTCGCGGCGCACCAACTCGTGATCGGCCGCGTCGAGCACGACCTCGCACGTCGCGGTCAGCCCGATCAGCTCGGGCAGGGTGAACGCCGACTGGGCGGGTCCGCGCCGGGCGGCGATCACCACCTCGTCGATGTGTGAGGCGCGCAGCGCGGTCAGTGCGTGATCGGCGATGTCGGTGGTGGCGAGCCGGTCCGGGTCGGTGGTCAGGATGCGCGCGACGTCGAGTGCGACGTTGCCGTTGCCGACGATCACCGCCCGGTGGTGGCCGAGGTGAACCGGCAGGGCCGCGTAGTCGGGGTGGCCGTTGTACCAGGCGACGACCTCGGTGGCCGTCGCGGTCCCGGGCAGACCCATCCCGTCGATGTGGAGTCTGCGGTCGGTGGGTGCGCCGACGGCGTAGAGCACGGCGTGGTGGTGTGCCAACAGGTCGGCGTGGCTGAGGTGCATGCCGACCTCGACGTTGAGGTACATCCGCAGGTCGCGGTGAGCCGCCACGTGGTCGAACAACCGCGTCACCCGCTTGGTGCTCTGGTGGTCGGGCGCGACGCCCGCGCGCACCAGCCCGTAGGGCGTGGGCAGCCGCTCGAACATGGTGACCCGCACGTCGCGCTGGGTCATCAGTTCGTCGGCGGCGTACATCGCGGCCGGGCCGGATCCCACGATGGCGACCGTCAGTGGGCTGCCGGGGCGGGACCGCACGACGGGCGCGTCGGGCACGGGCGCCAGCTTCGAGGTCGGCGGCACCTTCTCGTCGGGCCGGCGCTCGGGGTAGAACGCCGCGTTGAGCTCGACGAACGGCAACTGCGTGTCGGTCAGCTTGCCCTCCGGCGCGATCGCGCCGACCGGGCATGCGCTGACACACGCCCCGCAGTCGACGCAGGCCGCCGGGTCGATGTAGAGCATCTCGGCGGTCGCGAAACCGGGTTCGTCGGGCGTGGGGTGGATGCAGTTGACCGGGCACGCGAAGACGCAGGACCCGTCGCTGCAGCACGACTGGGTGATGACGTGGGGCACGGCGTGCGTCCCCCTACGCCGCCGTGACGACGTGCTGGCGGTGCGGCTCGCTGCGGTAGCGGCTCGGCCGGCCGTCGATGCGGCAGATCCGCCACATGAGCTTTGCCAGCGGGTTCATCAGACCGGTCTCGTGACACAGCATCCGGACGTCGCCGAACATGTCGCGCAGGAACTGCCGTGATTCGGGCGCGCGGAAGAACAGTTCCTTGCGCACCGACCGCGGGATGTCGAATTCCTTCCAGAACGACTTCGGCGGGACGATGATGGCCTGGCACAGCACCCGCATCACCACCGGGACGTAGAGCGACAGGAAGAACCGCTGCCGGCGCGGCAGCTTGGGCAACCGCTTGCGCAGGTATTCGTGGGCAAACGAGATGTGGCGCGCTTCCTCGGCGACGTGGATCGCCATGACCCGCTCCATGATCGGATGCAGGTCCTTGGCCTCGCGCAGCACGTTCTTCTGCGTGTGGTCGATGGGCTCCTCACCGGCGAGCACACCGAAGAAGAACGGGATCGGCAGCGGGCCGGCCACCAGCGGGATGAACGGCGACAGCCAGCGCAGCAGCCGCGGCATACCGGGGACGTCGGCGCCGATGCGGTTCACCATCTCCTGGAACATCATCGTGTGGTTGCACTCTTCGACCGACTCGTGCATGCAGTAGCGGTATTCGGGTGAGCCGTTGGGCACCCAGAACGCGTAGTTGGTCAGGCCGCGGATCAGGATGATCTCGAACTGCAGGCCGACCTTCGCGACATTGGCCTGTCGCCACCGGCCGATCTCGATCTGCCGCTCCACCGGCTGAGCCTGGTACCACGGGTGCCGGCCGATCGGATCGGTTCCCGGCAGGATCCACCGCTTGTCGCCGTCGAACACAGCGAACTCCGGGGTGTCCCATTCGATGTCGGTGTAGGGGTTGAAATTCCGGCGCACCGAGCCCTCGGAGAGGGTGGTCAGCGTGTCCACGTATGCCGCGTCGTCGCTGACGTCCATGTTGCGGCGCCACCGCCGGACCGTGCGTGTGCGAGCCATGAGAGCCTCCCGAAAGGGTTTACATTCACCGGTCTTCTGTACACAGTACCGCAGGTATCGGATAAAAGTCCATGCGCGTCTGTGAGAGTTTGCTGAGAGCTTCGCGATTTCGGTGCGCTGACGTGGGCTCACCGTCGATTACCGCGCCCCATTCGCGGGAACTACGCTGGTGACCCATGGCCGAACTCTCGATCCCCGCCGACCTCAAGCCCCGCGACGGACGCTTCGGCTCCGGACCGTCGAAGGTGCGCCCCGAACAACTCGCCGCGCTCGCGGCCGCGGGAGACCTCTTCGGCACCTCCCACCGGCAGGCCCCGATCAAGAACCTCGTGGGCCGGGTGCGCGACGGCGTCAAGCAGCTCTTCTCGGTGCCCGACGGCTACGAGGTCATCCTCGGCAACGGCGGCTCGACCGCGTTCTGGGACGCGGCCGCATTCGGCCTCATCGACCAGCGGTCGCTGCACCTGACCTACGGCGAGTTCAGCGCGAAGTTCGCCTCGGCCGTCGCCAAGAACCCGTTCGTCGGCGATCCGATCGTCGTCAAGGCCGACCCGGGCAGCGCACCGCAGCCGCAGTCCGACCCGTCCGTCGACGTCATCGCCTGGGCGCACAACGAGACCTCTACCGGTGTCGCGGTGCCCGTGCAGCGTCCGGCGGACTCCGGGGACGCGTTGATCGTCATCGACGCCACCTCCGGCGCGGGCGGGCTGCCCGTCGACATCACGCAGGCCGACGCGTACTACTTCGCGCCACAGAAGAACTTCGCCGGCGACGGCGGCCTGTGGCTCGCGGTCGTCAGCCCCGCGGCGCTCGCGCGCATCGACCAGATCGCGCAGTCGGGCCGCTGGGTGCCCGACTTCCTGTCGCTGCCGATCGCCGTCGAGAACAGCCTCAAGAACCAGACCTACAACACCCCGGCGATCGGCACGCTGGTGCTGCTGGCCGATCAGCTGGATTGGCTGAACGGCAACGGCGGCCTGGACTGGGCGGTCAAGCGCACCGCGGACTCGTCGCAGCGGCTGTATTCGTGGGCCGAGGCGTCGTCGTACGCCACCCCGTTCGTCATCGACCCAGCGCTGCGCTCGCAGGTGGTCGGCACCATCGACTTCAGCGACGAGGTGGACGCGGCCGCGGTCGCAAAGGTGTTGCGCGCCAACGGAATCGTCGATACCGAGCCGTACCGCAAGCTCGGCCGCAACCAGTTGCGGGTCGCAATGTTCGCCGCCGTCGACCCCGAGGACGTCGGCGCGCTGACGCAGTGCGTCGACTGGGTCGTCGAACGGTTGTGAACCACGCCGCGTGTCAGCGCGGTCACGAGCAGGTAACGCAGTAGGCTGACCAGCTAATCGGGCCGGCGCCGGGCGCCGCCGGCGGGCCCGGAGGAGGTCGTGGTGCGGGAACTCAAGGTCGTGGAACTCGACGTCGACGGCGACACGCTCGTCTGCCAAGCCGGCTCCGGAGAGCGATTCACCCTGCGCGTCGACGACCGACTGCGCGCCGCCGCCCGGGGGGACCGGGCCGGATTCAACCGAGCGGCCGACCAGACCATGATCGATGTCGAGGTGCACAACGTGCTGCGTCCCAGGGATATCCAGGCCAAGATCCGCGCCGGTGCGTCCGTCGAACAGGTCGCCAACGCCTCCGGGATGCCGATCGAACGCGTCGAGCGCTTCGCGCATCCGGTGCTGCTCGAGCGGTCGCGGGCCGCAGAACTCGCCACCGCCGCCCATCCGGTGCTCTCCGACGGACCCGCGGTGCTCACCCTGCTCGAGACCGTCAGCACCGCACTGGTCGCCCGCGGCCTCGACCCCGACGCGACGACGTGGGACGCCTGGCGCAACGAGGACGGCCGCTGGACGGTGCAGGTGGCGTGGAAGGCCGGGCGCTCCGACAACGTCGCCCACTTCCGCTTCTCCCCCGGCGCGCACGGCGGCACGGTCACCGCCTTCGACGAGGCCGCCTACCAGCTCATCGACCCGAGCTTCGCCCGGCCGCTGCGGCCGGTGGCCCCGCTGGCGCAACTGGACTTCGACACCCCGGTCTCAGCACCGGTCGCAGCACCGGCGCCCACGCCCGCCCCCGCGCCGCAGCCCGAACCGGAACCGGAACAGGAACCCGTCGCCGAGGAGCCGAAGCCGGCGAAGGGCCGTAAGGCCAAGGCGCGGCCCACCGTTCCGGGCTGGGAAGACGTTCTGCTCGGGGTGCGCTCCAGCGGGCAGCGCTAGGCGTAACCGCCCAGCACCAGCGCCAGCAGCGCGAGCCATCCGCCCGCGACCCCGACGCCGGCGCCGAACGCGAACCACCGCCACACCGGCCGGTTCCGCCAGCCCCACACTGTCGGCGCCAGCCCGCCCACGGCGACCATGTTCAGGCCCACCGCCAGCAGCGGATGCACCCGCAGCAGTCCGAGGCTGAGCACGATGACGGCGGTGGCGGTCACCGCGGCGACACCGGCGGCCACCGTCAAACCCGTTCCCCAGGGCGTGGATTCGTCCGTCACGACAGCAAATCTAGCCCGCTCGCACGCGTTCGTAGAACGCCAGCGCCGCCGCGGTCGCCACGTTGAGCGAATCGGTACCCCGCGACATCGGGATCCGTACCCGCCGGTCGCTGGCGCGCATGGCCCGCTCGGTCAACCCGGGACCCTCCGCCCCGACGAGCACCGCGACCCTCTCCACGGCCAGCGCGGCCATCGCCTGCGCCAACGTGTCGGCGGACGGGTCGGGCGTCATCGCCAGCAACGTGAAGCCGTTGTCCCGCAACAGGTTCAGCTCGTCGGGCCATCCGGCGGCGCGGGCGAACGGCACCAGCAGCGCGTGGCCCATCGACACCCGCACGGCCCGGCGGTACAGCGGGTCGGCGCAGCCGGCGCCGAAGATCACCGCGTCGACGGCCAGTCCGGCGGCGTTGCGGAAGATCGAACCGAGGTTCTCGTGGTCGTTGACCCCTTCGAGCACCGCCACCGTGCGGGCGCCCGCGAGCACCTCTTCGACGGTGAGCTCGGGCGGGCGCGACGCCGACGCCAGCACGCCACGGTTGAGGTGGAAGCCGACGACCTCGGCCATCACCTCGGCGTCGGCCCGGTAGAACGGCGCGTCGACGGCGTCGAGGTCGGCGCCGAGTTCGGTCAGCCTGCGATCGGTGCCGAGCAGCGCGCGCGGGGTGAACCGGGACGCCACCATGCGCTGCACGACCAGCACACCCTCGGCGATCACGAGCCCCTTGCCGCTGGGCAAATCGGGTCGGCGGTCGATGCTGTTGAGGTCCCTGAAGTCGTCGAGCCGGGGGTCGGCGGGGTCGTCGACGTCGATGACGGTGGTCAACGCTCCGCTCTCCGCACGGCGGCGAAGCTTACGCGCTCTCCTCCACCATCGCCGACATCAGGTCGGCCGCCATCAGCAGCGTCTTGCGCTGTTCGGGTTCGAGTTGAGCCAGTCGCCGTTGCAGCCATTCCTGGCTGGCCTGCTTTTCCGCCTCGACGAGTTCGGCCCCCGCCGGCGACACCGAAACCAGCACCTGCCGACCGTCCACCGGGTGCGCATTTCGCGCGACAAAGCCCATATCGGCCAGCGAGGCGATTACCCGAGTCATCGACGGAGGACGCACCCGTTCGCGCACAGCTAACGCTCCGGGAGTCATCGCACCCTCCTTGGCCAGCGTTGACAGCGCTGACAATTGCGACAGCGAAATCGGCGATTCGGCACGCCGGAAGCGCAATTGGCGAGCTAGCCGTACTACCGCGAGCGACAAATCGCCGGCTAACCGAGACTCGAGGTCTATCACAAAGCAAATACTACATAGGGCCAACCAAAGGCGGCGAGCAAAACTGATAACGGTTCTTACGGCCGCTTTACGATGCACTAGGTTGGCCATTGATGGCCGACCAACCCGCCCCCGAACACCACCCGCCGCAGCCGCCCGCGCTGCCGTCCGGGCTGCTCGAGCCGTGGCCGGTGATCCTGGTGATCGCCGCGGCGTGGCTGATCGCCACGGTGCTGGCGTTCACGGTGAGCGCGCTGCACGAGTGGCGGCCCTACACGATCGCCGGGCTGGGCATCGGCGTGCTTGGCACGTCGATCTTCCTGTGGCAACGTCACGCGGTACGCCGCGGTGCCCGCGGCGCACAGAGCGGGCTGCGCTGAGTACCCGACCCCACCTAGGAGGATGTATGGCCGCACCACTGCTGCACGCAGAGATCGACATCGACGCCCCGGTGCACAAAGTGTGGGCACTCGTGTCGGACCTGCGTCGGATGCCGCAGTGGAGCCCGCAGTGCCGCGTCATGAAGCCGCTCGGCCCGCTGCGGCCGGGGACCAGGACGGTCAACCTCAACCGTCGCGGCTTCCTCGTATGGCCGACCACCTGCACGGTCACCGAGGTCGTCCCGGAGAAGAAGGTGGCGTTCCGCGTCGACGCCAACAAGACGGTGTGGAGTTACGAACTCCAACCGACCGCCACCGGCACCCGCCTGGTGGAGACCCGCAACGCCGAGAACGGTGTGACCGCGGTGTCGAACATGGCGGTGAACAAGCTGATGGGCGGGGTGCCGAGTTTCGAACAGGAACTCGTCGCCGGAATGAACGAATCGCTGGCCAAGATCAAGGCCGCGGCTGAGCGTTAGTCAGTCGTTCTCGGCGACTTCGACGACGCCGTCGTCGTACGGGTCGTACAGCGGTGAACCGGAACCCTGCGGCGCCGGGGTGTCCGAATGCGCACCGCAGCCGTACTCGGAATCGACCACGTGACCGTCGGCCGACATCTCGTTGGCGCACACCCCGAACATGACGCCGAGCGAACCGGACAGCGGGACGTAGAACCCACAGTCCCGACAGACCCGCTTCGTCGAGCGCGCCATCGCCGAGCCCGGGCCGAAATCGCCGTCGTGCCAACGCTGTGCGGCGTCGATGCGTCCGAACTGACTGAGCACCTGGCGCCGGCCGAAGCCCACTTCCGCGGCCACGTCGTCGACCTGCGGATCACCGCTGGCCAGGTAGCCGGGCACCAGCCGGGGATCCTCGCGCGGCGGCGCGAGCAGGTCGCCGGGACCGAGGTCCCCTGGACGCACCCGCTCGTGCCAGGGCACCCATTTGGGGGCCAGCAGCGCCGTCGGGCCGGGGACCAGCACCAATTCGCTGATCGTGGCCTGCTCCGCGCCGGGATAGGCCGCGACGACGACGGCCCACTGCCACCCCCGGTAGCCGGGCATGTCCGCGAGGAATCGGTGGGTGGCCGACGTCGGGTCCTCGAACGAGGCGCCGAGGTACTCCCCGATCGTGTCGTGCCCGCTGAACTCGGTGAGCGCGGCGCGCGCCTGTTCCACGGCGCCCATCAGCACCGCCTCCAGGTCGGCTGGGCGGTGCGCCACGTCGGCGGCGGTGTCGGTCACGCTGTCCATCGCGTCCCATAGTGCCGCAGAGCGATACCGGAAAGCCACACCGGTCGGCTGTCGGCCACCAGTCGGTGCGATGAGGGAGAATCGTGACGTGGCCGGCGGACGTGATGAGAGTGACGGAGATTTCCGGCGCGACGCTCGCTATTACCCGCCGCGGCCACCCGCGGGCCACGACCACCCCGGCATGGCGAACTACCCGAGCGACGGCGGCTCCTACCGGCGCCCGCGCCGGGGATCCATGCCGAGCGCGAACCGCTGGCTGCCGCCGCTCGACGAGCCGGCGTCGTCGGGTCGCCACGACGAACCGCCGCCCGGCGTCGGCGCCGGGGCGGAGAAGGTCACCGTCACCCGCGCCGCCGCGCAGCGCAGCCGCGAGATGGGTTCGAGGATGTACGGCCTGGTGCACCGGGCCGCCACCGCCGACGGCGCCGACAAATCCGGCCTGACCGCACTGACCTGGCCGGTGGTGGCCAACTTCGCCGTCGACGCCGCGATGGCGGTGGCGCTGGCCAACACGTTGTTCTTCGCCGCCGCCAGCGGGGAGAGCAAGAGCAAGGTCGCGCTGTACCTGCTCATCACCATCGCCCCGTTCGCGGTGATCGCCCCGCTCATCGGCCCGGCGCTGGACCGGCTGCAGCACGGCCGCCGCGTGGCCCTCGCCGCGTCGTTCCTGATGCGCACCGCGCTGGTCGTGTTGCTGATCGCCAACTACGACGGCGCGGGCGGCTACGAGTCGTGGGTGCTCTACCCGTGTGCGCTCGGGATGATGGTCCTGTCGAAATCGTTCTCGGTGTTACGCAGCGCCGTCACCCCACGCGTACTGCCGCCGAGCATCGACCTGGTGCGGGTCAACTCCCGGCTCACCACGTTCGGGTTACTGGGCGGCACCGTGGTCGGCGGTGGGGTCGCCGCCGGCGCGGAGTACCTGCTCAACCTGTTCCATCTGCCCGGCGCGCTGTACGTCATCGTGGCGGCGACCGTCGCGGGCGCGGCGCTGTCCATGCGGATCCCCAAGTGGGTGGAGGTCACCGCCGGTGAGGTGCCCGCCACGCTGAGCTACCACGGCGGCAGCGCCGGTCTGCGCCGCGAGCCGCCGTCGGAACGCTCCGGCAAGGCCCGACAACCCATGGGCCGCAACACCATCACCGCGCTGTGGGGGAACTGCACGATCAAGGTGATGGTCGGGTTCCTGTTCCTCTACCCGGCGTTCGTGGCGAAATCGCACGACGCCACCGGCTGGGAACAGCTGCGCATTCTCGGCCTGATCGGCGCGGCCGCCGCGATCGGCAACTTCATCGGCAACATGACCAGCGCGCGCCTGGAACTCGGCCACCCGGCACGGCTGGTGGTGCGCTCGGCCACCGCGGTGACGGCGGTCGCACTGGCGACCGCGCTGACCGGCAACCTGCTCGTCGCCGCGGTCGCCACGCTCATCACCTCCGGAGCCTCCGCGATCGCCAAGGCGTCGCTGGACGCATCGCTGCAGGACGACCTGCCGGAGGAGTCGCGGGCCTCGGCGTTCGGCCGTTCGGAGTCGCTGCTGCAGCTCGCCTGGGTCGCCGGCGGGGCCACCGGGGTGCTCATCTACACCGACCTCTGGATCGGCTTCACTACGATCACGGCCGTGTTGATTCTCGGGCTGGCGCAGACGGTGGTGAGTTATCGCGGTGAGTCGCTGATTCCAGGGTTCGGCGGCAACCGTCCGGTGCTGGCCGCACAGGAAGGCCGTCACGAAGGTCGGCGTACCGACACCGCCGGGGTGAGCTACGAGTGAAACGCGTCCTGGCCGTGCTGGCGGCCGTCGCGGTGCTGGCGACTGCCGCCACCGCGTTCATGGTGTGGCAGCTCAGCCGCGACCACGAGCCCATGCTCCCGGAGATCAGCGCCTACTCGCGCGGTGAACTCACGCGCGTCGGGCCCTATCAGTACTGCAACGTCGTCGACCTGAACGACTGCGCGCCCGCGGGCAGCCAGGGTGAACTCCAGGTCGACGAGCGCGATCCGGTGCAGCTGTCGGTGCCGTCGGCGATCGCCGAGGCGCCCTGGCGGCTGCTGCAGGTCTACGAAGACCCCGCGAACACCACCGAATCGCTGTTCCGGCCGGACACCCGGCTGGCCGTCACCATCCCGACCGTCGACCCGCAGCGCGGACGGCTCACCGGCATCGCGGTGCAGCTGATGACGCTGGTGCAGGACGAGACCGGCGAGGTGTTCGAGGTGCCCCACGCGGAGTGGTCCATCCGCACGGTGTGGCCCTAGAGCGGGGTGTGGTCCGCGGGCACCCGCTCCCCCTCGCGGGTCGGGCCAGGCGGTGTCCCGTCTCCGAACGGTCTGCCGCCCAACGCTTCCCGACCGTGCGGGGTCAGCCAGTTGGCCAGATCCGGACCCTTCGGCACCACCTGCGTCGGGTTGATGTCGGAATGCACGATGTAGTAGTGCTGCTTGATCTGCACGAAGTCGGTGGTGTCGCCGAAGCCGGGCGTCTGGAACAGGTCGCGGGCGTACCCCCACAGCGCGGGCATCTCCGAGAGCTTCGCGCGATTGCACTTGAAATGCCCGTGGTAGACGGGATCGAAGCGGGCCAGCGTGGTGAACAACCGAACGTCGGCCTCGGTGATGGTGTCGCCGACCAGGAAACGCTGACCGGTCAATCGCTCCTCCAGCCAGTCCAGCGCGGTGAACAGCCGGTCGTAGGCCTTCTCGTACGCGCGCTGTGAACCGGCGAACCCGCAGCGGTAGACGCCGTTGTTGACCTCGGTGTAGATCCGCTGGGCCACCTCGTCGATCTCGTCGCGGTGCTTCTCCGGATAGAGGTCGGGCGCGCCGTCGCGGTGATACGCGGTCCACTCCGTCGAGAAGTCGAGCGTGATCTGCGGGAAGTCGTTGGTGACGACCTGCCCCGTCGACACCTCGACGATCGCGGGCACCGTGATGCCCTTCGGATAGCCGGGGAACCGCTTGAAGTAGGCGTCCTGCAGGCGCGGGATCTTCAGCACGGGATCGACGCCGCCGGGGTCGAGGTCGAAGGTCCAGCTGCGCTGGTCGTGGGTGGGCCCGCAGAAGCCGATGGACAGCGCGTCTTCGAGGCCCAGCAGCCGCCGGACGATGATCGTGCGGTTGGCCCACGGGCAGGCGCGCGCGACGATCAGGCGGTAGCGCCCTGGCTCGACCGGATAGCCGTCGCGGCCGTCGGCGGTGATGCGGGTTTCGATGTAGTCGGTGTCACGGTTGAACTCGCCACCGGTGGCCACATAGCTCATGGGTGCAGTGTGCCCGCCTTCGTCGAACGTGAAGCCGGTGCGGGAAATCCCGAGGAATTCCGCAGTGGCGTCACATTCGGCGCGGGCGCCGGCGTGAACTAGGCGTCGAGTTCGCGGGCGACGGCCTTGACGACCTCCGAGACCCGCCGGGCCACCTTGCGGTCGGGGTAACGCCCCTTCTGCAGGTCCGGCTGGATGGTGCTCTCCAGCAGCGTGATCAGGTCACCGATCATGCCGTGCAGTTCGTCCGGTGTGTGCTTGTGCTCGGGCCGCTCTGCCTCGCGCCGGGTCTTGCTCAGGCTCGGCGGCGGATCGATGAGGGTGACGCTCAACGCCTGCGGGCCGCGCCTGCCGGCCGCGACGCCGAACTCGACGCGCTGGCCAGCCTTGAGGCCTTCGACACCCGCGGGCAGCGCCGAGGACCGGACGTACACGTCCTCGCCGTCCTCCTGGGACAGAAAGCCGAAGCCCTTTTCGGCGTCGTACCACTTCACCCTGCCGGTCGGCACTTTCGTCACCTGCTCGTCGTCTCGCGTCAACATGAGAAAGCGTCCCGCTTGCGCCGGGACGCGTCGAGGCCGATCCTACTCGGACTCACCCGGCGTCTTCACACCCTTATCGGTAGGCTGGTGCCACCGCTGAAGGAAGAAGTAGCCCCCGATATGCGAGTGATACTGAACGTCATCTGGCTGGTCTTCGGCGGCCTGTGGCTCGCATTGGGTTACGCGGTGGCGGGCATCCTCTGCTTCGTCCTGATCATCACGATCCCGTTCGGGTTCGCCGCGTTCCGGATCGCGTCCTACGCGCTGTGGCCGTTCGGCCGCACGATCGTCGAGAAGCCGGGGCCTCGCCCCGGCGCGGTCATCGGCAACGTCATCTGGGTGCTGCTGTTCGGCATCTGGCTGGCGATCGGGCACATCATCACCGCGGCCGCGATGGCCGTGACGATCATCGGCATCCCGCTCGCGCTGGCCAACCTCAAACTCATCCCGGTCTCCCTGGTGCCCTTGGGCAAGGAGATCGTCCCGGTCGACCCGCCGGTCCCGACCACGCGAGCCGCCGCATGGCCGTGACAGCACTCGGTGTCCCGACGATCCAGCGCCCGGCCGCGGGCATGCCCACCGGCGGTCCTCTGGTCGACACCTTCGGCCGTGCCGCCACCGATCTGCGGGTGTCGCTGACCGACCGCTGCAATCTGCGCTGTACCTATTGCATGCCCGCCGACGGTCTGGACTGGCTGCCCGGCGAACAACTGCTCCGGTCCGACGAGCTGATCCGGTTGCTGCGCATCGCGGTGACCCGCCTGGGCATCACCAACGTCCGCTTCACCGGCGGCGAACCGCTGGTCGTGCGGCACCTCGAGGAGGTCGTGGCGGCGACGGCCGCGCTGCGGCCCCGCCCCGAGATGGCGATGACCACCAACGGCATCGGCCTGGCGCGGCGGGCGGCCGCGCTCAAGGCGGCGGGCCTCGACCGGGTCAACGTCTCGCTGGACAGCGTCGACGCGGCCCGCTTCGCGCGCATCACCCGCCGCGACCGGCTGCGCGACGTGCTCGCCGGCCTGGCCGCCGCGAAGGACGCCGGCCTGACGCCGGTCAAGGTGAACGCCGTCCTCGACCCGGACACCGGCCTCGACGATGCGGTCTCGCTGCTGCGGTACTGCCTCGAGCACGGCTATCAGCTGCGCATCATCGAGCAGATGCCGCTCGACGCGGAACACCAGTGGCAGCGCGGACGCTCACTGGAGGCCGCCGACATCCTGGCCGCGCTGCGCGCACACTTCACGCTGGTTCCGGACTCGAAGCCGCGCGGATCGGCCCCGGCGCAGCTGTGGCGGGTCGACGGCGGCACGTCGACGGTCGGGGTGATCGCCTCGGTGTCGGAGGCGTTCTGCGCGGCCTGTGACCGCACCCGGCTGACCGCCGACGGCCAGGTGCGCAATTGCCTGTTCGCACGGCAGGAGAGCGATCTGCGGCGGTTGTTGCGCAGCGGCGCCGACGACGACGCGATCGAGCAGGCGTGGCGCGCGGCGATGTGGACGAAGGCCGCCGGGCACGGCATCAACGATCCTGGCTTCCAGCAGCCCGACCGGCCGATGAGCGCGATCGGTGGCTGACGTGTCGGCCACGACGACGGTTGCGGTGACCGTCCGCTTCTTCGCCGCGGCACGCGCGGCCGCGGGCACGGAGTGCGAGACGCTGACAGTGCCGGCCGGCACGACGGTGCAGGGCGTGATCGACGAATTGGCTTCCCGCAGTACTGATCTGAGCCGGGTGCTGGCGCGGTGTTCCTACCTCTGCGACGAGGTAGCCGTGCGGGATACGGGGTTGGCGCTGTCGAACGCCCAGACGCTCGATGTACTTCCCCCGTTCGCCGGCGGATAACCGTGATTTGTGTCACATAACGAATTGGTCACGAGCTGGCTATGGCCTGACTCACCCCGGTGAACACCTGCGAAAACGACGCGCCAACCTGCACCTTTAGAGGCCCTTTAGAATTTGCTGTGGCGGAAAACGCCGAGGTCGGGAAAAGGTGACGCGTGCGCGGTGAGCAGTTACCGTCTTGCCCAGGCCGGTCGACCTCAATCGCCGGCTCGCCCCGCCCGGCAGCGCCGAGCTCCATCCGTCGAAGCGGGGGACCACGAACCACCTGGATGGAGGCGGGGGACCCACCGGTCCACCGAAGGACCTGGGGCCGCCAGCGGCCCCTTGGGGTGAAGCCGAGAACGGGCAACCGAGACCGGCCGGGTGACCTCTCCCACCCGAACCCGACAGCTGACCTCGCGGGCGCCGACGAGAGGATCCATCGCACTTATGAGTGGACGGCATCGCAAGCCCACTAATTCAGCAGTAAGCGTCGCCAAGATCGCCTTCACGGGCGCCGTCATCGGTGGCGGAGGCATCGCCCTCGCCGGCCATGCCGGGGCCGCCACGGACGGTGAATGGGATCGGGTCGCGGCCTGTGAATCGGGCGGCAACTGGGCCATCAACACCGGCAACGGCTATCACGGCGGCCTGCAGTTCTCCCCGAGCACCTGGGCCGGTCACGGCGGCAGCGAGTTCGCGCCGACCGCGTACATGGCGACCAAGGAAGAGCAGATCGCCGTCGCCGAGCGCGTGCTGGCCAGTCAGGGCAAGGGCGCATGGCCCTCCTGCGGCGGCCCGCTGTCCGGTGCGACACCGCGCAACGTCGTCGACCAGCCGGTCGACCCGGCGCCGCTGAACGGCATCCTGCCGCCCCCGCCGCCGATCGATCCGTTCGCTCCGCCGCCTCCCCCGCCGCCGCCCGCGCCGTTCGACGCGATGGCCGCTCCGGCCCCGCTGCCGCCTGCGCCGCTGCCTCCGGCTCCCCTGCCGCCGGCTCCGGTGCCCCCGCCGGCCGCGCCGCTCGATGCGATGGCCGCCCCGGCTCCGCTGCCGCCCGCCCCGGCCCCGCTGCCCGCGCCGGCTCCGGCACCCGCACCTGCTCCGGCAGCGGCGCCTCTCGACGCGCCGCTGCCTCCGCCGCCCGCCCCGGTCGAACCCGCTGTCTGGGCCGCACCGGCTCCCGCTCCCGTGGGTGCCCCGCTGCCCCCGCCGGCTGACGCGCCGCTGCCCCCGCCGCCCGCGCCTGCCGACAGCGCGGTGGCCGCGGCCGCCGCGAACTGGGACACCGCCGCCGCTCCGGCACCGGATCAGCCGCAGCCGCAGAACTGGTCGCTCGGCGTGCCCGCGCCGCTGCAGCCGGCTCCGCCGGCTCCCGCGCCTGCCCCGGCTCCTGCGCCCGCCCCGGTCGCCGCCCCAGCCCCCGACCCGCTGGGCGCGCTCAACGCGGTCGACATCCCGCAGCCGGTGTTCGACGCCGCCAATCAGGCCGCCAGCGGCGAGGTCCCGGCAATGCCCGCCGGTCTGCCTCAGCTGCCCGCCGAGGTGCCGCACCTCGCGAGCCCGCAGAACCTGCCGCCGGGAACCACCGTCGACCCGGCCCAGGTGCCCGGACAGAGCCCGAACGTCACCTACCTCAAGGAGATCTGGCACGCGATCCAGACCCAGGAGATCTCGGGTTCGGACGCACTGCTGGCGCTGACCCAGCGGCCGCTGACCACTCCGGACGCCCCGGGTGGCCCGGCGCCGATCCCGGTCGGGACGCTTCCCGCTCCTGCTCCGGCTCCGGCTCCTGCCCCCGCGCCCGCTCCGGTAGTGCCGCCCGCCTGAGTCGGGTCAGGCCGAGTTCACCCACTCGTCTGAGCCGTCACCGAAGAACTGGTGTTTCCACACCGGGATCCGGTCCTTGACGGCGTCGACGAGCCGGGAACAGGTGTCGAACGCCGCCCTGCGATGGTCCGCTGCCACAGCGGCCACCAGGGCGGCGTCGCCTATTTCGAGGGGTCCCACGCGATGGCTGACGGCGATCGCGCGCACCCCGTCGGAGTCCGCCGCGATCTCGGCGGCGACCTCGGCCAGGACCTGCCCGGCGCTGGGGTGCGCGGAGTACTCGAGCCGGGTCACTCCGCGGCCGCCGTCGTGGTCGCGCACCACACCGGCGAAACTCACCACCGCACCGGCGGATTCGTGCGCCACCAGCTCTTCGTGCTCGGCCAGGTCGATCGGGGTTTCGGTCACGGCGGCGCGCAGCACGAGGGCGGTCATCGCGGATGGTCCTTTCCGGCGAGTTGATCCAGGGCGTGGTGGAGGACGTCGGCGAGCACCGACAGCCCGTCCTTGACGCCGCCCGGAGATCCGGGGAGGTTCACCACCAGCGTGCGCCCGGCCACGCCGCAGATGCCGCGCGAGAGCACGGCGGTCGGTACTCCAGGCAGCCCCGCCCGCCGGATCGCCTCGGCCAGGCCGGGCAGTTCGTAGTCGACGACGGCGGCGGTGGCCTGCGGGGTGGCGTCGGTCGGCGAGATGCCGGTGCCACCCGAGGTGATGACGACGTCGACACCGTCGGCGACCGCGGCGCGCAGGGCTTCTTCGACCGGTGCGCCGTCGGGCACCACCACCGGTGCGGGGACGTGGACACCGCGCGTGGTCAGCCAGTCGACGATCAGCGGGCCGGTGCGGTCTTCGTAGACCTGTGCGGCGGCCCGGGTGGAGGCGATGACGACCCGGCCGGAACGGGCCGTCATCGTCGGTTCTTCGCGCAAGCGCTCATCACGGCGTCCGGGTCCAGGTGCCGGTCTTGCCGCCCTCTTTGCGCAGCACCGCGATGTCGTCGATGCGGGCGGCGGCGTCGACGGCCTTGATCATGTCGTACACGGTCAGCGCGGCCACGCTGACCGCTGTGAGCGCTTCCATCTCGACGCCGGTGCGGTCGGTGGTGCGCACGGTCGCGGTGACACGGACGTGGCTCTCGCCGATCTCGAAGTCGACGTCGACGCCGGTGAGCGCGAGCTGATGGCACAGCGGGATCAGATCGCTGGTGTGTTTGGCGGCCATGATGCCCGCCACCCGCGCCGTCGCCAGCGCGTCACCCTTGGGCAGCCCGCCGGACGCGATCATCGCGACGACGTCCGGCCGGGTGTGCACAGTGCCCGCTGCGACGGCGGTGCGTTTGGTGACGTCCTTGGCGCTGACGTCGACCATGTGCGCCGCGCCGGACTCGTCGAGGTGCGAAAGCCCGTGCTGCGAGCCGCCGGTCACTTATCTGTTGACGACCGTGACGGGGTGCAGGTACGGCAGATCGTCGGCTGGCAGCGGGAAGGTCAGGTCACCGAAGGGCGAAAGCGCCCCGACCCGGTCGGTGGCGAGTTCGCTCACGGCGTGCTCGTCCCCGTCGAGGTGAGCGGGCCACCCCGGATCGACATACTGCTTCTTCGATTTCTTGTCAGCCACGCCCACATTGTGGCAAACGCTGCGGCGCATGGCGAGGTCGGGCGGCTGCTTTACGCTGGTCAGCAATGACAGCACACACTCCGCCGGCGGGCAGGAGCGAAGCGACTCGGGGGAACACCGGCGTCCCCCTGGGCGCCTGGTTGGCCCAACTACCCGACGAGCGGCTGATCCGGCTGCTGGAGTTGCGGCCCGACCTGACCCAGCCGCCGCCGGGCACCATCGCCGCGCTTGCCGCGCGGGCGACGTCGCGGCAGTCGGTCAAGGCCGCCACCGACGACCTCGATTTCCTGCGGCTGGCCGTGCTGGACGCGCTGCTCGTGTTGCACGCCGACACCACGGCGGTGCCGCTGGCCAAGCTGTTCGAGCTGATCGGGCCGCGCGCCGACGAGGGCGCGATCACCGCGGCCGTCGACGACCTGCGCGCCCGCGCGCTGGTCTGGGGTGACGACGAGGTGCGGGTCGCGGCCGAGGCGGTGTCGGGGCTGCCGTGGTACCCGGGGCAGGCCGTGGTGGAGAACCCCGACCTGCGCGCCGAGGACATCGCGCGGATGCTGGCCGGGCTGGACACCGCCCAACGCGATCTGTTGGACCGTCTGCTCGAGGGGTCCCCGGTGGGTCGCACCAGAGACGCCGCCCCGGGCACTCCGCCGGACCGTCCGGTGCAGCGGCTGCTCGCGGCGGGACTGCTGCGCCAGGTCGACGACGACACCGTGATCCTGCCCCGCCTGGTGGGCCAGGTGCTGCGGGGCGAGGTCCCCGGACCCGCCGAGTTGACCCCGCCCGACCCCGTCACCTCGTCGACCAAGACCGGCGACGTCGACGCCGTGGCCGCCGGTGCGGCCATCGACCTGCTGCGCGAGGTCGACGTGGTGCTCGAGGCGCTGTCGGCGGCCCCGGTGCCGGAGCTGCGCAGCGGCGGCCTCGGCGTGCGCGAACTCAAACGCCTCACCAAGTCGACGGGCATCGACGAGCGCCGGCTCGGCCTGATCCTGGAGGTGGCGGTGGCGGCCGGCCTGATGGCGGCCGGGATGCCCGAACCCGATCCGGGCGACGGAACCGGCACGTTCTGGGCGCCGACGGTGGCGGCCGACCGGTTCATCGAATCACCGACCGCGGTGCGCTGGCATCTGCTGGCCTCGACGTGGCTGGATCTGCCCGGCAGGCCGGGGCTGGTCGGCAGCCGCGGGCCCGACGGGAAACCATATGCGGCGCTGTCGGATTCGCTGTACTCGACAGCCGCCCCGCTGGACCGGAGGCTGTTGCTGTCGGTGCTGGCCGACCTGCCCGCCGGCTCGGGGGTGGATGCGGCGTCGGCGTCGCGGGCGATGATCTGGCGCAGGCCGCGCTGGGCGGTCCGGCTGCAGCCCGAGCCCGTCGACGGTCTGCTCACCGAAGCGCACGCGCTGGGCATGGTGGGCCGCGGCGCGATCGCGACACCCACCCGCAGGCTGCTGGCCGGCGATCCGCCCGAGGACGTCGTGGCGGCCATGGCGAAGGTGCTGCCCGCCCCCATCGACCACTTCCTCGTCCAGGCCGATCTGACCGTCGTCGTCCCGGGCCCGCTGGAGCGGGACCTGGCCGAGCAGTTGGCCGCCGTCGCCGCCGTGGAGTCGGCGGGCGCGGCGATGGTGTACCGGGTCAGCGAGGCGTCGATCCGCCGCGCGCTCGACACCGGCAAGACCGCCAGCGAGCTGCACTCGTTCTTCGGCCGGCATTCGCGAACGCCTGTGCCGCAGGGCCTGACGTATCTGATCGACGACGTCGCCCGCCGCCACGGCCAGTTGCGCGTCGGGATGGCCGCGTCGTTCGTGCGGTGTGAGGATGCGGCGCTGCTGGCCCAGGCGGTCGCCGCGCCGGCCACCGACGTGGTGGAGCTGCGGCTGCTGGCGCCGACGGTGGCGGTGTCGCAGGCCCCGATCGCCGACGTGCTCGCCGCCCTGCGCGCCGCCGGGTTCGCGCCCGCCGCCGAGGACGCCTCCGGTGCGATCGTGGACATCCGCTCGCGCGGTGCGCGGGTGCCCGCCCCAGGCCGGCGGCGCGTCTACCGGCCGTCGCCGACACCCACGGGGCAGACGCTGGGCGCGATCGTCGCGGTGCTGCGCAAGGTCGCCTCCGCACCCACCGGGAACATGCGGCTCGATCCCGGCGTTGCGATAACGCAGCTGCAGGAAGCGGCGCTACAGCAGACGTCGGTGGTGATCGGCTACGTGGACCCTGCGGGGGT
Organism: Mycolicibacterium litorale; assembly: GCF_010731695.1. Lineage (NCBI taxonomy): Bacteria > Bacillati > Actinomycetota > Actinomycetes > Mycobacteriales > Mycobacteriaceae > Mycobacterium > Mycolicibacterium litorale. The sequence continues at coordinate 5,324,514 of NZ_AP022586.1, read as the reverse complement.
GGCCACGCAGCGAGTGGTGGCCCCGGTCAACGTCCGCGGCGGCCAGTTGACCGCCTACGATCCGGCATCCGGGCGGGTGCGCGAATTCGCGATTCACCGCGTGACCTCGGTGGTGTCGGCCGAGAACGAATAATGGAGCTATGACAGACGGTCCTTTGATCGTGCAGTCCGACAAGACGGTGCTGCTCGAGGTCGATCACGAGCAGGCCGGTGCGGCCCGCGCGGCGATCGCCCCCTTCGCGGAGCTGGAGCGTGCGCCCGAGCACATCCACACCTACCGCATCACCCCGCTGGCGTTGTGGAACGCCCGCGCCGCAGGTCACGACGCCGAGCAGGTGGTCGACGCCCTGGTGTCGTTCTCCCGCTACGCGGTGCCGCAGCCCCTGCTGGTCGACATCGTCGACACCATGGCCCGCTACGGCCGGCTGCAGCTGGTCAAGAGCCCGGTGCACGGGCTGGTGCTGGTCAGCCTGGACCGCGCGGTGCTCGAAGAGGTGCTGCGCAACAAGAAGATCGCCCCGATGCTGGGCGCGCGCATCGACGACGACACGGTGATCGTGCATCCCAGCGAGCGCGGCCGCGTCAAGCAGATGCTGCTCAAGATCGGCTGGCCGGCCGAAGACCTCGCCGGCTACGTCGACGGCGAGCGGCATCCGATCGACCTGATGCAGGATGGCTGGCAGCTGCGCGACTACCAGGAGATGGCCGCCGACTCGTTCTGGTCGGGCGGCTCCGGTGTGGTGGTGCTGCCGTGCGGCGCGGGTAAGACACTCGTCGGCGCCGCGGCGATGGCCAAGGCGGGCGCCACGACGCTCATCCTCGTCACGAACACGGTGGCGGGGCGGCAGTGGAAGCGCGAACTGATCGCGCGCACGTCCCTGACCGAGGAGGAGATCGGCGAGTACTCCGGCGAGAAGAAGGAGGTCCGCCCGGTCACGATCGCCACGTATCAGGTGATCACCCGTCGCACCAAGGGCGAGTACCGCCACCTCGAGCTGTTCGACAGCCGCGACTGGGGCCTGATCATCTACGACGAGGTGCACCTGCTGCCCGCGCCGGTGTTCCGGATGACGGCCGATCTGCAGTCGCGCCGCCGGCTCGGACTGACCGCCACGCTGATCCGCGAGGACGGCCGCGAAGGGGACGTGTTCAGCCTCATCGGGCCCAAGCGTTACGACGCGCCGTGGAAAGACATCGAGGCCCAGGGCTGGATCGCGCCGGCCGAGTGCATCGAGGTGCGGGTGACGATGACGGACAACGAGCGCATGCTCTACGCCGTCGCCGAACCCGAGGAGCGCTACAAGCTGTGCTCGACCGTGCACACGAAGATCGCGGTGGTCCGGTCGATCCTCGAACGCCACAAGGGTGAACAGACGCTGGTGATCGGCGCCTACCTCGACCAGCTCGAGGAGCTGGGTCAGGAGTTGGACGCCCCGGTGATCCAGGGGTCGACGAAGACCGCCGAACGCGAAGCGCTGTTCGACCAGTTCCGCCGCGGCGAGATCTCGACTCTGGTGGTGTCCAAGGTCGCGAACTTCTCCATCGACCTGCCGGAAGCCTCTGTCGCCGTTCAGGTTTCGGGCACATTCGGTTCCCGGCAGGAAGAGGCGCAGCGGCTGGGCCGGTTGCTGCGGCCCAAGCACGACGGCGGCGGCGCGGTGTTCTACTCGGTGGTCTCGCGCGACAGCCTCGACGCCGAATACGCCGCACACCGGCAGCGGTTCCTCGCCGAGCAGGGCTACGGCTACGTCATCAAGGACGCCGACGATCTGTTGGGACCCGCGATCTGAGGCCATCGGCTAGCCTCACACCCATGATCGGACGACAGCGCATCCGCGCCGGCTCCACCACACGCGCGGCCAAGCTGGTGCTGGCCGGCGTGGCCGTCGGCGCGGGCGCGCTGGGTCTGGCGGGTCCCGCCTTCGCGCAGCCCGCCCCGCCGCCGGTGCCCGGCCCGGTTCCCGCTCCGGCGCCGCCACCGGTGGGGCCGCCGCCGGTGCCACAGGTGCAGAACCCCGTCTACGGTTCGGGCGACGGGCCGCTCGGCTTCCTGCGCGACGCCTGGCATCAGGCCCGCGATCCCTACGGCATGGGCATGCCTGGCCAGATGCCGGTGGCGGCCCCGCCACCGCCGGGAGCCGGTCCCCCACCCCCGCTGCCGCCGGGTTACACGTCCTTCACCGCCCCGGAGTCCTCGACGCCGGCTCTCGCGCCCGCCCCGGGACCCGAGGTCACCGGTCCACCGCTGCCCGAGGGGTATTACTCAATCGACGGGCCGCCGCCGCCCGGGTACTTCGATCCGCCGCCGCCTGCCGCTCCGGCCGCGCCCCCCGCGCCGCCGAAGATCATCGCCGGTCCCTGACCTCTTTTCAGGCGTGCGGTCCGACGGCCTTCATCACGGTCAGCAACACCGCGGAGTCCTCGAGCGCGTGTAATCCGTGCCGGGTCTTCGGGATGACGATCAGGTCGCCGGCGATGCCCTCCCAGCCTGCGTCGCCGGAGTCGAGCCGGACGCGGCCGTGCAGCACCTGCAGCGTGGCTTCCTCGGGGGCCTCATGCTCCTGCATGTCCTGGTCTGCGGCCAGCGCGATCAGCGTCTGCCGCAGCGAGTGCTCGTGGCCGCCGTAGACGGTGTGCGCACTGCGACCGCTGCTGTGGGACCGGGCGGTCTCCAGGTGTTCGCGGACCAGGGCCGTGAGTGAGATCTTCTCCATGGGTTGTTTGTTCCCGCTTCCTGTGAGGGCAATCAGTTCAGCGCGGCGTTCACGTTAGCCGCAGCCTCACACCTGCGAGGGATCTGATCGTGGCCGCCGGTCGCCGTGGCGTCACACGATGGGCGGATGCAACACCATGCCCATGTCGCACGCACGGCCGCGGTACTGGCGGCCGCGATGGGAGTCGGACGGTTCGTCTACACGCCGATCCTGCCGCTGATGACCGCACAGGCCGGGGTCACCGCCCACACCGCGGCCGGCCTGGCCACCGCGAACTACGCCGGCTACCTCGCCGGCGCGCTGGTCGGTACGTTCTCGCCGCGGCTCGCCCGGTCGGTGTCGCTGTGCCGGGCCTCGCTGATCGCGCTGATCGCCGGCCTCGCCGCCATGCCGTTGGCCACCGGCGTGACCGAGTGGATGCTGCTGCGCGGATTGGCCGGGGTCGCCAGTGCGCTGGTGTTCGTCATCGCGGTCAACACCATGCTCGAGCATCTGCACGATCGCCCGGCCCACCTGGCCGGCTGGGGTCTGGGCGGAGTGGGTGCGGGCATCGCGCTGTCGGCGGTGCTCGTCCTCGCCCTCGATGACTGGAAGCTGGCGTGGTGGGGCGCCGCGGCCGTGGCCGCCGTGCTCGGTGCCGCGGCGTGGACGATGGTCTCTCCGGCGGATACCGCGACGGCGGACGGTTCGGCCGCGCACCGCCCGCCGCACGGGGTGTTCACACTGCTGCTGCTCAGCTACACGCTCGAAGGCATCGGGTACATCATCGCGGGCACGTTCCTGGTGGCGGCCGTCCCCGACGACGCACCGGGCTGGCTGGGCGGCGGCGTCTGGCTGGCGGTCGGCCTGGCCACGGTGCCGTCCGCGGCGCTGTGGGCTGCGCTGAGCGCCAAGTGGAGTCACCCGGCGCTGCTCGCCGCGGCCCTGTGCGTGCAGGCAGGCGGGATCGCCGCGGCGGGTCTGCTCGGCGGGGTGACGGCCGCACTCGCCGGCGCCGTGTTGTTCGGCGGCACTTTCGTCGGAGTGAGCACGCTGGCGCTGGCCGCCGGGCGGGTGTTGCGCTATCCGCGGGCGGTCGCCCTGCTGACGGCGGGGTACTCGGCCGGCCAGATCCTCGGCCCGGTGGCGGTGGCGCCGGTGTTGCACCACGGGTTCCGGCCCGCCCTGCTGGTGGGCGCGATGGTGGTGCTAGCCGCCGCCGTGGCCGCCGGGGTGATGCGGATCGTCGTCGGGCAGCCACACCGACGGCTCGGCCAACCCGAGATCACCGACACCACGGGTGAATTCGTCGATCACGGCGTGCACCACGGCGTCGGCCTCGCCACGCCGCCACACCAGTGACCACGTCCACAGCGGCGCCGGGTCGACCACCGGGCGGCGCACCAGACCCCTGGGCAGCGCGACGTCCTGGCCCTTCGGATTGTTCAGCACGGGACGCCCGAGCAGCCGGACGTGTTCGAAGAACGTCGGTCCGGTGACGCCGCCGTCGTCGGTACGCATGACGCGTGCCCCCGTCGCCGCGGCGAACTGTTCGCCGTAGCGGTTCCACGACGACCACCGCTGCGCGTCGGCATCGACCATGACCACGGTGTCGGCCGCTGCCACCGGCGCCTCGTCGGCGCCGGCCTGCAGCGCGTACAACCGGTCCACCCCGAGCAACCGGGCCTCGAGCCCCAACGCGTCGAGGTCGGCGTTCTGCACCCAGCAGATCGCGAGGTCCAGGCTGTTGTCGGCCACGCGGGCGGCCTGGGTGTGCGACGGCATGACCCAGGTGTCGACGCGCAGCTGCGCCACCCCGGCGGCCCGCTGTGCCCAGTCGGTCGGGCACCAGTTCACGTATCCGATACGCACCGGGTCCGATACCGCCAAACCGGATGCACGCCTGCGCAACTCGTCGGCCTGCGCGACCAGCGCGCGGGCGTCGGGCAGCAGTGCCGCACCTGCCGGGGTGAGCGCGACGGATCGGCGGTCCCGCTCGAACAGCGTCACCTTCAGGTCGCGTTCGAGCGCCTTGATCTGCTGGGACAGCGACGGGCCCGCGATGTGCAGGCGCTCCGCCGCCCGACCGAAGTTCAACTCGTCGGCGACGGTGACGAAGTAGCGCAGCTGCCTCAGCTCCACGGCCAGAAGCGTAGTAGCCGCAGCCTCCCAGTAGGGAGGGAAGCGATCGTTCCGACGGAGCATCGTCCCCCAACCGGTGCGTGTTGACGAGGGCATGACCACTTCACAGCACACCACCAGCATCACCACCCGCGTCGCGATCATCACCGGCGCCTCCCAGGGCATCGGCGCCGGCCTGCTCGAGCGCTACCGCAGGCTCGGCTACGCCGTCGTCGCCAATTCACGCCACATCGCCGACAGCGACGATCCGATGGTTCTGACCGTGCCGGGGGACATCGCGCAGGCCGGAGTCGGGCAACGCGTCGTCGACGCCGCACTCGAGCGGTTCGGCCGCATCGACACCGTGGTGAACAACGCGGGCATCTTCGTGGCGAAGCCGTTCACCGAGTACACCGACGCCGACTACGACGCAGTCACCGGGGTGAACCTGAGGGGATTCTTCGAGGTCTCGCGTGCCGCGGTCGCGGCGATGGGCCGCGGCGGCCACCTCGTCAACATCTCGACCAGCCTTGTCGACCAGGCGAATTCGCAGGTGCCCTCGGCGCTGGCGTCGCTGACCAAGGGCGGCCTCAACGCCGCCACCAAGGCGTTGGCGGTGGAGTACGCGCAGCAGGGGATCCGGGTCAACGCGGTGGCGCTGGGCGTCATCCGCACCCCGATGCACGACCCCTCGACCTACGAGGCGTTGTCGGGGCTGAACCCCACGGGCCGCATGGGTGAGATCGACGACGCGGTGGACGCCGTGCTCTATCTCGAGAACGCCCCGTTCGTCACCGGCGAGATCCTGCACGTGGACGGTGGTCAAAGTGCCGGGCACTGAGGTCGTCCGCCGCGTCATGGACGAGTGGCGGGCCGGCATCGACAGCCACGACGCGCAGCGGGTGGCCGCGGCGTTCGACGAGGACGCGATCTTCCAGGGGCTGCGATCGTACAGCGTGGGCCGCCGGGGAGTCGCGGACTACTACGACTCTCAGCCACCCGGAATGACGGTGACGTACCAGGTGCTCGAAACCCGAACGCTCACCGACGATCTCGTGCTGGGCTATCTGAGCGCGGACTTCGCGTACACCGACCGGCCGACGGTGCGCCTGCATCTCGGCGTGGTCGTGGGCCGGCGCGACGACGACTGGCGGATCCTGCACTACCAGGCTAGCTCAGTGCCGGGATGACCTGCTGTTCGAACATCTCGATACCCGTCCTGTCGTAGGCGGCTTCGGGGAAGTAGAGGATCGCGTATTCGCATCCGAGATCGCGCATCCTGGCGAGCTTCTCGATCACCTGATCGGGGGTGCCGCTGGCCGATTCGGGGGCGGTCGCCGTGGACAGCATCGCGTCGACCGCCTCCTCGTTCGCCACCGCGACCTGCCGCTCCCGCACCCGCTTCACCCGGGCGGCGACGTCGTCCTCGGATTCGCCGATCACGGCGTTGAAGTTCGCCGACCGCACGATCGCGTCGTAGTCGGTGCCGACATCGCGGCAGTGGTCGGCCAGCACCTTGGACTTGTGCTCGAACCCGGCGGGTTCGGCGGTGAAGTTCGTGTATTGCGCGTACTTCGCAGCGATCCGCAGGGTGACCTTCTCGCCGCCGCCGGCGATCCACAGCGGGATCCCGTTCTCCTGCAGCGGCTTCGGCTGCACGATCGCGTCGGTGACCTGATAGTGCTTACCGTCGAGGCTGGCCCGTCCGTCACGCCAGGCGTCCCGCATGATCTGCACACCCTCGTCGAGCCGGCCCAGCCGGGCGCCGGCCGGCGGGAAGCCGTATCCGTAGGCGCGCCACTCGTGTTCGTACCAGCCGCCGCCGATCCCCATCTGCACCCGGCCGCCTGAGATGACGTCGACGGTGGCGGCGACCTTGGCGAGGTAGGCCGGGTTGCGGTAGCTCATCGCGGTGCACATCTGGCCGAGTCTGATCCGCGACGTGGTCGCCGCGTAGGCGGCCATCAGCGACCACGCCTCGTGGGTGGCCTCGTCGGTCGGCACCGGGACGGTATGGAAGTGGTCGTACACCCACAGCGAGTCCCAGGCGGTGCGGTCGGCGTAGGCCGCCAGGTCTGACATCACCCGCCAGTGGTCTGCCGCCGGAATGCCGACGAGATCGAGCCGCCAACCCTGCGGAATGAACAGTCCGAAGCGCATGACACCCGACTGTAGCCCCGTACCCGGGCGTTTCGGCGACTTGCGGACAGTGTCGGTGGGCGTCGTTACCCTCGCGAACATGGCCCTATCGAAAGACGACCGCGAACAGTTCCTCGCCGAACCACACGTCGCCGCGCTATCGGTGTCCGCCGGACCGGACCGTGGCCCGTTGACCGTACCGGTCTGGTACCAGTACTCCCCCGGCGGTGAGCCGTGGGTGCTGACCGGAGCCGGTTCACGAAAACACCGGCTGATCGAGGCGGCCGGCCATTTCTCCCTGATGGTCGAGCGCGTCGAGCCCACGGTGCGCTATGTCGCCGTCGACGGACCGGTCAGCCGCATCGAACCCGCCACCGACGATCAGCTTGTCGAGGTGACCAAGCGCTACCTGCCGCCAGAGGCGGTGGAGCCCTATCTCGAAATGGCCCGCCGCGAACACGGTGAGAGCGTGGTGATCCACCTTCGCCCGCAGCACTGGTTGTCGTCGGACCTCGGCTCGTTCTGACGGACCGCGGCGGCACCGCTGCGGTGGCGCGCTGTCAGCCGTTCACCCGAACGGCCTCGTAGAGGGCCGCCACGTCGGGCAGCCGCACCTTGAGCGAAGGCGTGCGCGGCAGATCGTCGACGACGGCGACCGCGACCGGCACGTGGTGCACGGGTAAGGCGGCGCGCACCCACTCGCGCAGTTCGTCGGATTCCGGAACCGGTTGTCCCCGCGCGGGTTCGACCGCGGCGAAGGGCACCTGCCCCAACCGGTCATCGGGCACACCGACCACGCAGGCGTCCCGTACGCCCGGGTGGGTGAGCAGCACCTGGCGCACCGTCTCGGGCAGGATCTTGAAGCCGCCGCGGATGATGGCGCCGTCGGCGCGGCCGTGGAGGGTGACGAACCCGTCGGCGTCGATCGAGGCGATGTCGGTGGTGCGGATCCAGTCCGGGGAGAGCGCGGCGATCCGCGCCTCGAGCACACCGCGCTGCCCGGTGGGCGCCTTGTCACCGGTGTCCGGGTCGACGATGCGCACCTGGGTGTCGGGCAGCGGACGGCCCACGCTGTCCCGTTTGGCGTCGCCGAACCGCTCGACCATCTCGGGGGTCCACGCGCACACCGACCCGGCGAATTCCGTTGCGCCGTAGGCCAAGCGGATGGGTATGCCGAAGTGCTGCTCGAACTCGAGGCGGGTCGCCGGATCGAGCGGACCCGACGCGCTGATCAGGAACTGCAGTGACGCCAGATCGCCGGCGGGCACGTCGGCGTCGAGCAGCATCCGCACGACCGCCGGCTGCACGCCCGCGCGGGGGATGCGGTGGGTGCGCACCGCCCGCACCCAGTCGTCCACGCTGAACCTTTCCAGCAGCACGATGCGCTTGCCGGTGGCGAAGCCGGCGATCAGCTGGCAGACCCCGATGCCGCCGAACGGCCAGTACGACAGCTCAGGCGGATCGTCCGGCGAGGCGAACAGTCCGCCGGTCACGCTGAACACCGTGCGTTCCAGCACGGCCTCGCCGATCGACTGCCGCTTCGGCGGCCCGGTGGTGCCGGAGGTGAGGATCGACAGCCCGGCCGACGGGGACGCCGGCGCCGGGGTGCCCACCGTCATGACGCGCGGACCCGAGGGCGAAAGCGCCACTCCCCCAATGCCACAGCGCGCGTCGCGGCGTCGATGACCGGTTGCGTCCAGTCCTCCTCATCGGCGACGACGGCGGCCGGGCGCACCTGTTCGACGTCGCGAGCGACGGCCTCCGGGGACTGAAACGAGTAGATCATCGACAGCCACCGCCCGCCGGCGAGTGACCCGGCGATGGTCGCCGCATGCCACAGCCGGTTGCGCACCACCAACCCGATCGGCGCGTGCGCGTCGACCCCCGCCTCTCGCAAGGCCGCATCGACGGCGGCCGCGTAACCGGTCACCTCGTCGCCGGTGTGCCAGCGACCCTCGAACTCGATACAGGGCCGCTCACCGTAACTCGCGAAGCCCGCCGCGAAGGTCTCCGTGAAGCCCACGATCGCCAGGCTAACGGCGCTCGGGGCGAGCAGACGCAAAAGTGCCCAAAACTGCGAGGTTTTGGGCACCTTTACGTCTGCTCGCGGCGAAGGACCCGCGCGGATCACTCGCTGCCGGTGCCTCCTTCAGCGCCGGCATCTCCGCTCGTATCAGTGCCCGTGTCGCTGCTCGCCGGGTCCGTCGCGTCGGGCGTGCCGGTCGTCTCCTCGGCGTCGTCGCCGATCGTGTCCGCGGGATCCGTGAGGTCATCCGCCGCGTCGTCGTCGACGGACTCGTCCGAGTCCGCCACAACGTCGTCGAGCGTGGTCTCCTCGGTTGATTCCCAATCGGCGGTGTCGATGACGGTTTCGTCCGCGTCGAGCACCGGGGCCGCAGCGGTGTCCTCATCGGCCTCCACGGTCGCTGCCACCTCGTTCGAAACCTCTTCGGCCCCTTCACCTTCGGGTGCTGCTGTCAGCGCCTCCGGTTCCGGTGCGGTCCTCGGTGCGGGAGTCTCGCGCGGCGCGGCGACGGGTGGTGCGATCGCCGCGGCAATTGCCCGGGGGATGTCGATCAGGAACGCGTGCAGCGGGGCGTACATCCGGTCGGGACTGAAGAGCCCGGACGTCCAGCTGCCGGGTCGGCCGGGCCGATTGGGCGGGACGTAGGATCCGTTGAGGATCGCGCTGACGATGTCGGCGGGTGCGTTGATGATCGTGCTCGCCAACTTCACCAGGTCGCCGTCCTGGATGGCGTCGTACAGGTTCTGTCCGATCCGAGCGGCACCCTGTGACACGAAGCCCTGGACGAGGCTGACGTAGCCCATGCCGACCTGGCCTACCAGCCCCACATCGCGAAATGATTTGAAGGTCAGAAGTTCCAGCACGGACGACAGATTGCCGACCATCTGATTCGGGATGGAGAAGAAATTGAGCATCGGGAACAGACTCGATGCGACAGTCAGGGTGGCGCGCGACATGACATTGCCGACGCCCATGATGTCCCCGGCCTCGAACTCGGCGCGGGCCTCTTCCAGATAGTCCGGAACGTAGATGGTCACCGTGTTGATGATGTTCTGGACGACCGTCAACAGCGAGGTGCCGATCAGTTCACCGTAGGACATCTGGTTTTCGATGATCTGGCGCAGGACCGGGAACGGCTCGGCGGCGGCGTTCTGGAAGAGCTCGGTCAGATTGCTGGCCGTCAACTCGAACACCTCGGCCCATCGGGTGATGGGGTTGACGAACGAAGAGTCGGCCAACGCCGCCGCGAACGGGGTGATGTCAGCGGGGCTCGGCAGGTCCAGCGTCTGCACCGCGGCCGACAGCGTCACCGCGCGGTGCTGAATATCCGGTGCCGCCGCGGTGATGGGCGTGGCTGCGATGACGCTGGCCCCGACGATCGCCACGCCGGCGGTCACGTAGGGCCGTAGTGCGAGCTGCAACTCGGTCTCCTTCTTGCTCACATGGGTGTGTCAGCGATCACTGACCGAGCGAAGGTAGCGAAGGGCAAGCCGGGCCACATTCACATTCTGTAACACGTTCCAATACTTGCTCGCGCGAAGATCAAGCCTGGCAGCGCGACGGCTCGCTATCGCCTCCGCTCTCGACCCTGTGACGGTTTGTCCACGTCAACGCTGGCTCCGGCATCGAGGCGGTACACGCGCGGCGAGACGCCGACTCGACGCTTGAAGGCGGTGGCAAAGTGATTTGGAGTCGAGAATCCGACCGCGGCGGCGATCTCGGTGATCGACCGGGAGGTCGTCAGCAGCAGGGTCTTGGCATGGGCGATGCGACGATCCAGCACGAACTGATAAGGCGTGGTGTGGAACGTCCTGCGGAAGGCCTGGATGAACGCACCCGCAGGCATCTCCGCCAACTCCGCCAGCGTGTCCAGCGTGATCTCGGTGTCCAGGCTGTCGCTGAGATACTCCATGATCAGCGATCGGGTGGCCTGATCCAGGGTGGTCCGATCGGGGCGGGCGACCTGCGGTGCGGCGGTGTAGGTGTCGATGATCAGCAGTCGGAGCGTCTCGGCGAGCGACTCCGTCAGCAGGCGGGCGACGACATCGTCGCGCCCGGCGACGCTGTGGATCTCCTCGACCAGGTGATGGACCAGTGGGTTTTTGTACTTGACCCGCGGGATCAACGCCGTATCGCCGATCGTGCGACCGGGTATGGCGATTTCGCAGTATCCGGCCACGTCGCCCTGGACCAGCGCCGAGCACGGAATGCCCGCGGGCTTCCACCAGATGTCGCCCGCACTCGGCGGGATCCGGCCCGACGGCCCCCAGTCGAGCAGCGTTTCCATCGAGCGCATTGCGCCGTGCCGGTACACGTACATCAGGTGGTTGCCGGCGTCGAAACTGCACCAGTCGGTGGGTGCAGTGATGCGCTCGGTGGCGAACGTGAAGGACAACCCGCGAGCCTCGATGTCGCTACGCTCGATCACTGTGCGCGGGGTCTGAGGCCGATCACCATCCCACGGCTTCATCGCCACCCGCGGGAGTCTATCGATACGAACGCAAATACCCTCGGACCTTTGTTGATTCCGAGGGTATTTGCGCTTCAGCGGCTACTTGGTCAGCGACTCCGGCGGGGTGAACCGGTCGCCGTAGCGCTCGGCCAGCTCGCGGGCGCGGGCCACGAAGGCCTCCTTGCCGCGGCCGTGCGCACCCTCGTATCCGACGATGTACTGCGCGCTCCCGCCGGTGTAGGGCGGGTAGCCGATACCCATGATCGAGCCGATGTTCGCATCGGCGGTCGAGGTCAGCACGCCTTCGTCGAGGCACTTCTGGGTCTCGATGGCCTCGGCGAACAGCATCCGGTCGATCATGTCCTGCAGCGGGATGTCGGCCTTGCCAGACTCGAACGTCTCCCGCAGACCCGGCCAGAGACCGGTGCGCTTGCCGTCGACGTACTCGTAGAACCCGGCGCCCTTCAGCCGCGACGGGCGGCCGATCTCGATCATCTTGTTGACCACGGCCTCGGCCGGGTGCGGCTCGTAGGTGCCGCCCGCGGCCTCGGCGCCCTTGCGGGTCTCGGTCGCGATCTTCTGCATCAGCTCGAGGTTGAGCTCGTCGGACAGCTGCAGCGGCGGCGCCGGGTAGCCGGCCATGCTGCCGGCCCGCTCGATGCTCGCCGGCTCCACGCCCTCGCCGAGCATCGCCAGCGCCTCGTTGACGAAGGTGCCGATGACGCGGCTGGTGAAGAAGCCGCGGCTGTCGTTGACCACGATCGGGGTCTTGCCGATGGCCAGCGTGTAGTCGAACACGCGGGCCAGCGCCTCGTCGGAGGTCTTCTCGCCCTTGATGATCTCCACGAGCGGCATCTTGTCGACCGGTGAGAAGAAGTGGATGCCGATGAAGTCCTCCTGGCGCTTCACACCGGTCGCCAGACCGGTGATCGGCAGCGTGGAGGTGTTCGAGCCGAGCAGCGCGTTGGGCTCGACGATGTCCTCGATCTCCTGGAAGACCTTGTGCTTGAGGTCCTGGTTCTCGAAGACGGCCTCGATGACGAAGTCGACGCCCTTCAGGTCGGCCGCCTCACCGGTGGGGGTGATGCGGGCCAGCAGCGCGTCGGAGCGCTCCTGCGTGGTGCGACCCCGTTCGAGCGCCTTGGCCTCGATCTTCTCCGAGTAGGCCTTGCCCTTCTGGGCGGCCTCGAGGCTGACGTCCTTGAGCACCACGTCGTAGCCGGCCTTCGCCGAGACGTAGGCGATGCCCGCGCCCATCATGCCGGCGCCGAGCACGCCGATCTTCTTGATCTCCTGCTTGGCGATGCCGTCGGGGCGCGAACCGCCGCCGTTGATGGTCTGCAGGTCGAGGAAGAACGCCTGGATCATGTTCTTGGCGACCTGGCCGGTGACCAGCGAGACGAAGTAGCGGCTCTCGATGCGCGAGGCGGCGTCGAAGTCGACCTGCGCACCCTCGACCGCGGCGTCGAGGATGGCGCGCGGTGCGGGCATCGGCGCACCCTTGAGCTGCTTCTTGAGCAGCGCGGGGAACGACGGGAGGATCGAGGCGAGGCCGGGTGAACTCGGGGTGCCGCCGGGCATCTTGTAGCCCTTGGCATCCCAGGGTTGGGTGTGCGCCTCAGGATTGGCTTTGATCCAAGCCTTGGCGGCGGGCACCAATTCCTCGACGCTGCCGACCAATTCGTCGACCAGACCGGCGTCCTTGGCCTTGGCCGGCTTGAAACGGGTGCCCTGCGAGAGCACCTCCATGAACGCCTTCTGGATGCCGAACATGCGCACGGTGCGGGTGACGCCGCCACCGCCGGGCAGCAGGCCGAGGGTGACCTCGGGCAGGCCGATGACCGAACCCTTGACGTCGGCGGCGATGCGGTGGTGGGTGGCCAGCGCGATCTCCAGGCCACCGCCGAGCGCGGCGCCGTTGATGGCGGCCACGACGGGCTTCCCCAGCGTCTCGAGCTTGCGCAGGTCGGCCTTGATCTCCTCCACGTTGGCGAACACGTCGGCCGCGTCGTCCGGGCCGGCGTTGATCATGCTCTTGAGGTCACCGCCGGCGAAGAAGGTCTTCTTCGCGCTGGTGATGACGACGCCGGTGATCGAATCCTTCTCGGCCACAAGTCTTTCGACGGCGTTGTGCATCGATTCCTTGTAGTGGTCGTTCATCACGTTAGCCGACCCGGTCGGATCGTCCAGCGTGAGGGTGACGATGCCGTCGTCGTCCTGCTCCCACGTGATGGTGTTCTCAGCCATGGTCGTTAAACCCTTTCGATGATGGTGGCCACGCCCATGCCGCCGCCCACGCACAGCGTGATCAGCGCGCGCCGCGCATTGCGGCGCTCGAGCTCGTCGACCATGGTTCCGGTGATCATCGCGCCGGTGGCGCCCAGCGGGTGGCCCATCGCGATGGCGCCGCCGTTGACGTTGAGTTTCTCGTCGGGGATGTCGAGGTCCTTCTGGAACTTCAGCACCACCGACGCGAATGCCTCGTTGAGCTCGAACAGGTCGATGTCGTCGACGGTCAGTCCGGCGCGGTCGAGCACCTTCTTGGTCGCCGGCGTCGGGCCGGTGAGCATGATGACCGGATCGGAGCCGCTGGTGGCGGTCGCCACGATGCGGGCGCGCGGGGTCAGCCCCTGCGACTGGCCGGCCTTCTCGCTGCCGACGAGCACCAGGGCGGCGCCGTCGACGATGCCGGAGCTGTTGCCGCCGGTGTGGACGTGGTTGATCTTCTCGACCCAGTGGTACTTCTGCAGCGCCACGTCGTCGAAGCCGCCCATCGCGCCGATGCCGTCGAACGCGGTCTTGAGCTTGCCGAGGCTCTCGACGGTGCTGCCGGGCCGCATGTGCTCGTCGTGGTCGAGGATGACCAGACCGTTCTGGTCGCGCACCGGCACGACCGACTTGGCGAAGTAGCCGCCGGACCAGGCCGCGGCCGCGCGTTCCTGCGAGCGCGCGGCGTAGGCGTCGACGTCCTCGCGGGAGAAGCCCTCGATGGTGGCGATCAGGTCGGCGCCGATGCCCTGGGGCACGAAGCCGATGCGGTAGTTGGTCTCCGGGTCGGTCGCCCAGGCGCCGCCGTCGGAGCCCATCGGCACGCGGCTCATCGACTCGACGCCGCCGGCGAGCACCAGGTCGTCCCAGCCCGAGCGCACCTTCTGCGCGGCGGTGTTGACCGCTTCGAGGCCCGAGGCGCAGAACCGGTTGAGCTGCACGCCGCCGGTGGTGTCGGGCAGGCCCGCGGCCAGCACGGCGGTCCGGGCGATGTCACCGCCCTGGTCGCCGATCGGCGATACCACGCCGAGGATGACGTCGCTGATCAGCGTCTCGTCCAGGTCGGGGTGGCGGCGGCGGAGTTCGTCGATCAGGCCCGTGACGAGGTTCAGCGGTTTGACCTCGTTCAGCGAACCGTTGCGTTGCTTGCCGCGAGGCGTGCGGATCGCCTCGTAGATGAAGGCTTCTTCAGACATGTGCGCGAGCGTAACAGCCTAAACCAACCTGTTGGTTGGCCGGTCCGTATCCGCGCCGAGAAGACGCAAGATCGCGCTCCCGCGCCTGTCACGACACGATTCTGTGTCTGCTCGCGAGGCGAACTCAGGCCGACTCGCGGGCCTCCAGCTCGGCCAGCGTCGGATAGTCGATGTAGCCGACCGGGCCGGGTGCGTAGAACGTCGCCGCATCCGGTTCGTTCAGCTCCGCCCCGAGGACCAGCCGGTCGATCAGATCGGGGTTGGCCAGGTACGACCGGCCGACGGCGACCGCGCTGACCGCACCCCACTCGGCGAAGCTCTCCAGCTGGCAGAAGTCGGTGCCGGTGTTGCGGCCGGTGTTGAGCACGAACACCCCCGGCCACAGCGCGCGGATCGCCCCGAACGTCGTCAGGGTCGGATCGATCAGCACATGCAGGTACGCGATGCCCAGCGGGGCGATCCGGTCGAGCAGCGCCTCGTAGGTCGCGACCGGATCGTTCTCCTGCACGTCGCCGACGCCGTTTCCGGGCGAGATGCGCAGCCCGACCCGGCCGGCCCCGATCTCGTCGACCACGGCCTCCACCACCTCCGCGGTCAGCCGCGCCCGGTTCTCGGGCGATCCGCCGTAGGCGTCGGTTCGCTGGTTGACCACGTCGGACTGGAATTCGTGCAGCAGGTACCCATTGGCGCCGTGGATCTCCACCCCGTCCATGCCGGCGTCGACCGCACGGCGGGCGGCGGCCCGGAAGTCGGCGACGATGCCGGGGATCTCCTCGGTCTCCAGCGCCCGCGGGACCACCAGCGGCTTCCTCCCCGTGGGGGTGTGCGCGGTCATGTTCGCGGCGATCGCCGACGGCGCCACCGGGTGCACCCCGCTGATGTCCGGGTGGCCCATCCGGCCGACATGCCACAGCTGCATGAACATGCGGCCGCCCTCGCGATGCACCGCGGACGCGATGTCCGCCCACTTCTGCTGGTGGCGGTCGGTGTAGATGCCGGGGGTGTTGACGTAGGCGCCGTTGGCGTCCTTCGACACCGCGGTCGCCTCGGTGATGATGAGGCCTGCCGACGCGCGCTGGGCGTAGTACTGCGCGGCCAGGTAGGACGGTGTGCCGTCGGCCTGCGCGCGGGACCTGGTCAGCGGCGCCATGAACACTCGGTTCGCGGCGAACGTGTCACCGACCTGCAGCGGTGCGAGCAGGGTTGCGTCATCATCGAATTTGAAAGCCACGTTGGGTGCAGACGTCGCGACGCCCGGTTTCATTCCCGTCGTTACGCTCGGGACCATGACGGTGTCGAGGCTGCGGCCGTACGCGGTGACGGTGTTCGCCGAGATGTCGGCGCTCGCCGCCCGTATCGGCGCGGTGAATCTGGGACAGGGTTTCCCCGACGAGGACGGTCCGGCGTCGATGCTCGAGGTGGCGCGAAAGGCGATCTCCGACGGGGTGAACCAGTACCCGCCCGGGCTCGGCATCGCCCCGCTGCGGGAAGCAATTGCGGCGCAACGCAAACGGACCTACGGCGTCGACTACGACCCGGAGACCGAGGTTCTGGTGACCGCGGGTGCCACCGAAGCCATCGCCGCCGCGGTGCTCGGCCTGGTCGAGCCGGGCTCCGAGGTGCTGCTCATCGAACCGTTCTACGACTCCTACTCACCGGTGATCGCGATGGCGGGCTGCCGGCGGGTGGCCGTGCCGATGACCCAGCACGGCCGCGGTTTCGCGATCGACGTCGACGCCCTCGGCCGCGCGATCACGCCGGACACCAGGGCGCTGATCGTCAACACGCCGCACAACCCCACCGGAATGGTGGCCTCCGACGCCGAACTCTCGGCGATCGCCGAACTTTCCGTCGCACACGATCTGCTGGTCATCACCGACGAGGTCTACGAACATCTCGTCTTCGACGGTCACCGGCACCGTCCGCTGGCGGCCTATCCGGGTATGGCCGAGCGTACGGTGACCATCTCGAGCGCGGCGAAGATGTTCAACGTCACCGGCTGGAAGATCGGATGGATCTGTGGCCCAGCAGATCTCATCGCCGGCGTGCGCGCGGCCAAACAGTATTTGACCTACGTCGGCGGTGCCCCGTTCCAGCCGGCCGTGGCCCACGCCCTCGACCACGAGGACGCGTGGGTGAGCGCGCTGCGCGACGCGTTCCAGGCCAAGCGCGACCGACTCGGCGCGGCGCTGACGGACGTGGGCTTCGCCGTCCACGACAGCGCGGGCACCTACTTCCTGTGCGCGGATCCGCGACCGCTCGGCTACAGCGACAGCACCGCGTTCTGCGCGGAGCTGCCCGAGCGGGCCGGGGTCGCGGCGATTCCCATGTCGGCGTTCTGCGATCCGCAGTCACCGCACATCGATCTGTGGAACCACTTGGTGCGCTTCGCGTTCTGCAAGCGTGACGACACGCTGGACGAGGCGATCCGGCGGTTGCAGGTGCTGCGCCGCTAGAACGACGCCGCCACTTCGCGTAGCGCCGCCAGCGATGCGGCGTCGGACCGGCCGACGGGGGTGAGCACCACGTCGGTCGCGCCGGCGTCGGCGTAACGCCGCAGCTGCCGGACCACCGCGTCGGGGGCCCCGACCGCCGCCAGTTCTGCTGCGGCTGAGGCATTCTCGCGGGCGATGACCTTCTGGTACGAGGGGATGGTGTCGTAGAAGCTCAGTTCGGCGGCCACCGCGTCGCGCGCGGTGTCCACGTCGCGGGCGACCAGGACGGGGACCACCGCGACGATCCGCGGGGCGGGCCGGCCGGCGTCGGCCGCGGCCTTGGCGATGGTGGGTTCGATGAACTCGGCGATTGTGCGCGGGCCGGCGAGATAGGGCAGCGTGCCGTCGGCGAGTTCACCGGTGACCCGGAGCGCCCTGGGGCCCATGGCGGCGACGTAGATGGGGATGGGGTGCCACCGGGCACCGTCACCGGCCACTCGGGGGCGGCGCTGAGGTGCTCGCCGTGGAACTCCACCGCTCCGGTGTCGAAGATCGAGCGCAGCACGGTGAGGTGTTCGCGCAGCCGGCCGACCGGATCGGGCCAGGCCGCTCCGAACGCCAGCCGCTCGGGCTGGTGGGCGCCGAGTCCGAGGCCGAGGCTGAAGTTGCCGTGGGAGGCGGCCTGCGCGGTCTGCGCCGCCGACGCGACCAGTAGCGGGTGGCGCGGGTTGATCGGGACCACGGAGGTGCCCACGCCGAGACCGGGGACGGCGGTACCGATCAGCCCGGCCAGGGCGATCGCGTCGTAATCGACGCGCTGCGGCACCCAGATCTGGCGCACGCCGAGGTCGTGGGCCGCGGCGGCCTGGGCGATCGCATCGTCGACCGCGTTGGGGGCGGCCGGGTGGGGGTTGATGACGAGTCCTGTCGGCATGTCAGTGAGAAACCCCCGGAGTGCGGAGGGTGTTCCCTTTCACTCAGCGTGACTTCGACTCATCACCCGTTTGCGCAGCCCCTCCGTCGCGGAGTGCAACACGATCTTCTTCGCCCGCTTGACCAGGAACTGCGGGAGAGGCGCGGACGGGTCGACGATGACGTCGAACCGCACGCGGGTGCGGTCCCCTTCGGGCGTCAGGTTGTACTCGACGTGCTGGCCGCGCTGCTGGAAGGTGTCCTCGGCGTCCCACACCACCCAGTGCCGACCCCAGTGGTACTCGATGATCTCGTTGTCGGTGACGCCCATGAGCCGGAGAGTGGCCTTGACCCGTCGCGGTCTCCCGTCCGGATGCCGGTCGAGCACCGTGACCCTTCTGTACACCGACGACCAGTCCGGCAGCGACTCGACGTCGGCGAGCACGTCGAGGATGGCCTCCGGCGGGGCGTCGAAGACCACTTCACGCGATGCGCGAACGGCCATGGCCCAAAGATAGTGACCGGCGCCCGGCTACCGGCGGGTTCAGCCGAAATCGACGGCGTCGACCGGTTCGCCCCCGAAGCGGAACCGCCGGCCGGTGATCGACGTCGGGGTGATCCGCAGGAAGCGGCGCTTGACGGTCGCGGTCCAGGGGATCACCTGGGCGCGTTCGGCGTCGGCGATCTCGTCGGCGTACATCAGCACCTTCGCGCGGCCCTTCACCACGACGCTCCACGCGTGCTCGACATTGTGGTCGTCGACCTCGAACGCCACCTGCCCGTTGGTCATCGCGGCCGCCAGCTTGGTGCCTTCGGCGGTGCGGATGAGGATCGTGCGGCGCTGCACCACGAAGTTGACCGGGAAGATGTCGGGCTGTCCGCTGACGCTGATGGCCAGTCGCCCGAGCGCCATCGAGGACAGCAGCGCCCAGCTCTCGTCCTCGGTCAGCGCGGTGACGGGACCGACCGGTGTCTCGTTCGCCATGCCACCATTGCACCGCGATCGGGCGGCGTTGGCTAGGGACCGAAGTCCCGAATGTCAGCCCTTCACCTTCAGCACCCGCTTGCGCAGGCCGTCGGTGGCCGTCTCCATCAGCCCTTTGGCGCCCTTCTTGACCAGGAAGCCCGGCAGCGGCACCGTCGGGTCGACGGTCAACTCGAAGCGGACCCTCGTCTTGTCGCCTTCCGGGGTCAGCGTGTACCGGCCGTCCTGCGCGCGTTGCTGTTTGGAACTCACCAGGGTCCAGCCCACGCCGTCGTCGTGGACGGTGTAGTCGAGCACCTGCTCGTCGCTCACGCCGACGATCTTGACGACCTGCCGGGAGCGCTTCGGCCGGCCTTCCTCGTCGCGTTCGAGGATCTCGACCTCCTGGTGCGCCGAGGACCACTCGGTCAGCGACTCGAGGTCGTACAGGACGTCGAGGATGTCGTCGGGCGTTGCCTCGATGACGACTTCACGGGATTCGGTGATGGCCATGGAAAGCTATGTGCCACCCTTCGTCACCTTCAAAACCTGTTTGCGCAAACCGTCGGTCGCGGTTTCCATCGCACCCTTCATCGCCCGCTTGAGGACGAAGCCCGGCAGCGGAACCGACGGGTCGACGGTGATCTCGAACCGGACCTTGGTCTTGTCGCCGTCCGGGGTGAGCGTGTAGGTGGCGTCCTGACTCTTGAGCTGCCCGGCGCTGACCAGAGTCCAGCTCGCGGAGGTGTCGGTCCAGGTGTAGTCGACGACCTGCTCGTCGATCAGCCCCGCCGCCTTGACCTTCATCTTCACCCGGTGCGGCCTGCCGTCCGGGTGGGTCTCGAGCACCTCGGCGCTCTGGTACTGCGACGACCACGAGGGTGTGGACTCCACGTCGGCGATGACGTCGAGGATCTGGGACGGCGTTGCTTCGATGACGACTTCGCGCTTATCGCTGACTGCCATGCGGTGACCTTAGCGACCGCGTCGCCGTCGCGGGATCAGTTGCCGCGCTTGCGTACCTCGCGCACGCGTTGACGCAGTCCGAGGGTGGCGGTGTCCAGGACGCCCCTGGCGGCGCGGCGCAACAGGAATCCGGGCATCGGCATGATCGGGTCGACGGTGACCTCGAAGCGCACCCGGGTCCGGTCGCCGTCGGGGATGAGCCGGTAGCGGGCGTCTTGGGACCGCTGATAGGTGGAGCGCAGCAGCGTCCAGCTGTAGCCGTCGTCGTGGTAGGTCAGCGCGATCTCCTGGTCGTCGGTGATGCCGACCGTCGCGACCGTGGCGCGGCTGCGTACCGGCCGGCCCTGTGCGTCGCGCTCGAGCACCTCCGAACTGCGATGCGCCGACGACCACTGCGGCAGGGCCTCGAGATCCAGCATGACGGCGAGGATTTCGTCGACCGGGGCCTCGATCACGACCTCGCGGGACTCACGGATGGCCACAGCGGCGACCCTACGCCCGGCGTAGGCTCGCCGGGTATGACCGAGGCGATCAATCCCGCGGCGGTGCCGAGCGGAACCGGCTGCGCCGAATGCGAAGCGGACAGCGGCTGGTGGGTGCACCTGCGCCGGTGTGCGGCTTGCGGGCACATCGGGTGCTGTGACGATTCGCTGGCCCGGCACGCTTCGGCGCACTGGCGGGAGACGGGCCATCCGATCATCCGGTCGTTCGAGCCCGGCGAGGACTGGTTCTGGAACTTCGAGACCGACACCTACTACGACGGTCCGGCGCTGGCCGATCCGCAGAGCCATCCGGCCGACCAACCCGCTCCGGGTCCGCGGGGCCGGGTGCCGTCGGACTGGGTGCAGCAGCTGCGCGCCAGGTGAGCGCGTCGTTTCCGGCCGGTCCGGGCAGGGTATTCAGCCGGGCGTGAGCGATGAGCCGAAGACCACCGAATCCGACAAGGGTCCCGACAACGCCAGGGACGACGTCATCAGCGATCCGGCCGAAGGCGCCGGCGACCGCGTCGACTGGTCCAGCGAGGGCGGCGCCACCCCGGGTGGACCCGCCGACACCGGAGACGACTCGCAGTAACCGTTAGTGGATGGTCGCGGCCAGCGACGAAAGCGCTTCGGCCGCAGTGTATCTCGGTGTCCAGCCGAGCTGCTGCCTGGCCTTGCTGGTGTCCATCACCACCGATGTCCGGCCCGCGTGTAACCACTCGAGCGCCGACGGCACGAACGGCAGCCGCGCCATCACCTCGGAGGTGGCCACCGCCGCCATCCGCGGCACCCGCACCGGACGAGCGCCGAGCGCGTCGGCGACGTCGGACATCGACAGCACCCCGTCGCCGGCGATGTTGTAGGCGCCGGGCGGCGCGTTGGTGGTGGCCGCGATCGCGATGGCCGCCGCGACGTCGTCGTGGTGCACCAGTTGCAGCGGAGTGCCGGGATCCGGGAACGGCGGTTTGAGCAGCGGCAGCGCCTGGGTCACCCGCCGCACCGGACCGGGCAGCTGATTCCACGGCATCGCGTCGGCCAGGGCCGGCGCCTTCGGCCCGACCACGATGCACGGCCGCAGCACG
Source organism: Mycolicibacterium litorale (assembly GCF_010731695.1). NCBI lineage: Bacteria > Bacillati > Actinomycetota > Actinomycetes > Mycobacteriales > Mycobacteriaceae > Mycobacterium > Mycolicibacterium litorale. The sequence continues at coordinate 5,302,778 of NZ_AP022586.1, read as the reverse complement.
AACACCTCGAGTGAGGATCCGGAGGTGATCTCGGCGAGCGCGGCTTCGCACGCGGCCTTCTGCTCGGAGTAGTAGTGCTCGGACGAACCGCGCGGCGGCACGTCCTCGGTGATGGGCACCGGGTTGTCGGAGTGGTAGCCGTAGGCGGCGACCGACGAGGTGTAGACCAGCCGGCGCGGCCGCTTCGCCGCGACCGTCGCCTCGAACACGTTGCGGGTGCCCGCCAGGTTGATCCGCGCGCTCTCGTCGCGCGAACCCATGATGATGAAGGCCAGGTGGACGACGACGTCCGCGTCGGCGACGAGTGCATCGACCGCGTCCCGGTCGAGGATGTCGCCCTGCCGGTAAGTCGTCTTGGTCCAGCCCCGCTCGGCGGGATCGAACGGCCGCCGGGCCATTCCGACGATCCGGCCGACGTCGGGGTGGTCCTCCAGCGCCTCGATCGCCGAAATGCCGATATCCCCGGTGGGTCCCGTGACGGCCACGCTCAGTGCCATGCGCTCAGATGTTCCCGGTCTGCATCGACCAAAACGTTGCTCGCAGCTACCTGGGGGCATACAAAGGAGGTCCACAAACCGAAGGGATTGCGATGAAGCTGATCTCGCCGACCGATTCGATGTTCTTGCTCGCCGAGTCACGAGAGCATCCGATGCACGTCGGCGGGCTACAGCTGTTCGAACCCCCCGACGGCATCTCGGGCGCGGAGTTCCTCCGGGAGATCCATCAGGCGATGGTCGAGCAGACCGACTTCCAAGAGACCTTCCGCAAGCACCCGGGCACCCTGCTCGGCGGCGTCGCCAATCTCACGTGGGCCGTCGACGACGAGGTCGACCTCGACTACCACCTGCGCCGCTCGGCACTGCCCACGCCGGGGCGGGTGCGCGAACTGCTGGAGCTGACGTCGCGGCTGCACGGCGGGCTGCTCGACCGCCACCGGCCGCTGTGGGAGGCACACCTGGTCGAGGGGCTCAGCGACGGGCGCTTCGCGGTGTACGTGAAGTTCCACCACGCGCTGATCGACGGGGTGTCGGCGCTGAAGCTGACCCAGCGCACGCTGTCGACCGATCCCGACGACACCCAGGTGCGGGTGCCGTGGAACCTGCCGTACAAACGGCGCACCGAGCAGCACGAGTCCAAATCGCTGTTGCGCAACGTCAGCGATCGCGTGGGAGCCGTTGCCGCACTGGCACCTTCGACGCTCGGACTGGCGCGGGCGGCACTGCTCGAACAGCAACTGCAGCTGCCGTTCGGCGCACCGAGGACGATGTTCAACGTGCCGATCGGCGGGGCCCGCCGGGTGGCGGCACAGTCGTGGCCGCTGGAGCGCATCCGGGCGGTCAAACAGGCCACCGGCGCGACGGTCAACGACGTCATCCTCGCGATGTGCGCCGGCGCGCTGCGCTTCTACCTCATCGAGCAGGACGCGCTGCCGGATGCGCCGCTGATCGCGATGGTGCCGGTGAGCCTGCGCACCGAGGAGGAAGCCGACGCGGGCGGGAACATGACCGGGGTGGTGCTGTGCAACCTCGCCACCGACGACGACGATCCGGGCCGCCGCCTCGACACCATCAGCACCTCGATGCGCCGCAACAAGCAGGTGTTCACCCAGTTGCCGCGGGTGCAGCAGCTGGCGCTGTCGGCGTCGATGATCGCGCCGCTGGGCCTGGGTGCGGTGCCCGGTTTCGTCTCGGCCGCTCCCCCGCCGTTCAACATCGTGATCTCCAACGTGCCGGGCAGTCGGGTGCCGTTGTACTGGCGCGGCGCCCGCCTCGACGGGAACTACCCGTTCTCGATCGCGCTGGACGGGCAGGCGCTGAACATCACGATGGCCAACAACGGCGACAACCTCGACTTCGGACTGGTCGGCGCCCGCGGCAGCGTGCCGCATCTGCAGCGGCTGCTGGGCCACCTCGAGGATTCGCTGAAGGAACTCGAACGCGCCGTCGGGGTGTGACGGTCAGGCGGGGTCGGGCCGCAGCAGCGCGATGGAGGCGGCGACGGCCTCGTCGGTGATGTCGCTCATGCGGCCGCCGTCTTCGACGGTGATCGCGGTCAGCTCGCGCAGGCCGCCGAGCAGCATCACGACGCGCTGGCGGGAGACGGGTCCGATCCCCGCGGAGTGGAACTCGTCGGTGTCGCCGAGCGCCTGCACCATCGTGATGAAGTTCTCCGTCACCTCGCGCTGCAGATCGCGGGCGGCCGCGCCGATGGCCGGCAGGTCGCGGGTGGCGCTCAGCATCAGCGCCGAACGCGATTCGGCCGACGAGATCCACGCTTCGATGGCCTGGCGCACCTGGACCCGCCACGGCGAGTTGGGGTCGACCGCGGCCGAGATCTGCTGCACCTGGCCCGCGTAGGCCTCGGCGAGCAGCGCGAGGAAGCAGGCCTCCCGGCCGTCGAAGTGTTCGTAGAAGGTCCGCCGCGACGTACGGGCACGCCGCACGATGTCGGCGACGGTGGTCCTCTGGTAGCCGTCCTCGGCGATCGAGGATTCGAGCGCGTCGAGGAGCCGCTGGCGGAAGTTGTTTCTGTCCTCCACCGCGCCGGGGGCTTCGCTTGTCACGGTCATCTCAGCGAGAATCGTACGGCTGGGATGGAGGGGACACGGGATGGACCACTGTCGTGGTCGTGGTGGCCAGGGCCGGGATCGAACCGGCGACCTTCCGCTTTTCAGGCGGACGCTCGTACCAACTGAGCTACCTGGCCGGAAGGCACCGGCCCGTTGAGAGCCTCATGCCTCGCCGTGATGGCGACCCTGACGGGACTCGAACCCGCGACCTCCGCCGTGACAGGGCGGCGCGCTAACCAACTGCGCCACAGGGCCTTACTGTGTGCTCCGCGTCTCCGCGTCGCGTACCCCCAACGGGATTCGAACCCGTGCTACCGCCGTGAAAGGGCGGCGTCCTAGGCCACTAGACGATGGGGGCCTAATCCGAATTCCTCCGGGGTACTCGCAACGCTTCCGTTGGGAGCTTCGATAGCTTAGGACACCGGTAGCCCAAACCCAAAACCAGGGTCGGCACCCGACGCAGTATTGTTGTGCACCGCGCCCCTATAGCTCAGTTGGTAGAGCTACGGACTTTTAATCCGCAGGTCCCAGGTTCGAGCCCTGGTGGGGGCACCACGTGCGAGCACCGTCGTCGCCGAGACTGCTGACAGATTGCGTTGCGGCCGATTTCCGTGCTCTCACCGCAGTTTCGGCGCGGCCTCAGCGGAGGAACACCCCGGCGGTCGCCAGCGCCACCCGCTCCCGAGCCCGCTCCGGATCGTCGCCGAACCGGTCGACGGCCCACGAGACGGCCGTGACGAGTTGGAACAGATCGTCGGCGGTGACCGACGCGGCGGCGCCGCCCTCGCGCCGGAGCCGCTCGAGGAAGACCGCCGTGCGTTCGGTGAGTCGCGCACACACCGTCTGCACCGGCGACGCGTCGTCGTCGTAGGCGGTGGCGATGCACGTCGGCAGGTCGTGCCAGATCCGCAGGCGCCAGGCGAGCTGGTAGAGCCACTCGCGCAGTGCCGCGTCCGCGTCCAGGTCGCGCTCGAATGCCTCCGACTCGGCCAGCAACTCGCACACGCTGTCCTCGATGACGGCGGCCAACAGGTCGTCACGCGTGGGGAAGTTCCGGTACAGGGTCGCGTTGCCCAGCCCCGCCGCGGTCGCGATGCCGTCGATCGGCGCGAAGATGCCGTCCGCCGCGAATGTCTCGCGGGCGGCGCGCAGGAGCGCCTCGCGGTTGCGCTGGGCGTCGGCACGTATACGGCGCGCGGGCGCAGCCGGCATGTCACACACCTCCTGAGTGGCGAAATGGGGAGACTCCCCACATAATGCAATTGGGGACAGTCCCCACTTAGTGTAGATCCCCGGAGGAAGCGACATGACCGAACGACTCGACGACAGAACAGTGCTGGTCACCGGCGCCAACGGCGGCCTGGGCGCGGAGTTCGTCCAGCAGGCACTCGACCGCGGCGCGCGCCGCGTGTACGCCACGGCGCGCCGGCCCCGGCGGTGGGACGACGAGCGCGTCGTACCGCTCCCCCTCGACCTCACCGATCCGGCATCGATCGCCACGGCCGCCGGCGCCGCGTCCGACGTCGATCTGCTGGTCAACAACGCCGCCATCGCCCCCGCCGACGACCACTCCGTGCTGACGCTCGACGAGGACGTCATCCGCGCCATCTTCGAGACGAACTTCCTGGGCACCGTGCGGGTCGCGAAGGCGTTCGCGCCGGTGCTGGCGGCCAACGGCGGCGGGGCGATCCTCAACGTGTTGTCGCTGTCGGCGTGGTTGCCGCTGCCGACCGCGTACGCCGCGTCGAAGGCGGCCGCGTGGTCGGCGACCAACGCACTGCGGACCGCACTCGCCGGCCAGGGCACGACCGTCACCGGACTCCTCGTCGGCATGATCGACACCGCGATGTCCGCGCGCTGGGACGTTCCCAAGGTCACCCCGGAGAGTGTCGTCGCCCAGGCCTACGACGGTGTCGCCACCGGGGCGTTCGAGGTGCTCGCCGACGATGAGACGCGGTTCGTGAAGTCCCTGCTGGCGACGCCCGCGGAGGAGTTCACCGCCACCCTGGCGCCCGCGCTCGCGGGGTTCGTGCCGTGACCTGAACGGGCGGCGGCGGCGCGCTTACACCTTCGGGCAGTAGTGCATCGGGCTGTCGCGGTACTCGACCGGCGGCAGGTTACGGGCAGGCGTGTGGACCAGCGGGTGGTCGGCAGGCAGCCTGCCGCCCTCGCGGTCCCAGCCGGACCGGGCCCGGGGGTGGTAGCGCCTGCGTTCGGGCAGCAGCTTGAACGTCAGGTTGACGACACGCCCGAACAACCAGTGCAGCCGCTCGTCGCGGCGGGACCAGCTGTAGCCCATCAGATCCCGCACCGGCTGGTCGTACAGGCCCACGGTCACCCACACCGCGAACGGTCCGAGCACCTTGAGGTGCAGCTTCCACATCCAGTCCGGAACCCATTGCAGCGACGGATGTTTCGGCATGGTCGACAGGTCGAGCACTTCGCGCGCCGCCCAGTTGTTCTCCAACACGTTGCGGCACATGTGATCCCAGTACTCGCAGAACTCCTCCCACGTCTCGGGCACCGGCCGCATGCTCATCCCGTACATGCGGTACCAGGTGATGTGTTCGTCGAACAGTTGGCGCTTCTGGTCTTCGGTGAGGCCGTCGCCGAAGCGCTCGGCGGTCAGGATCGTGCCCATGAAGAACGTCGAGTGCGCCCAGTAGAAGACGTCGGGGTTCAGCGCGCTGTAGCGGCGGCCCTGATCGTCGACGCCCTTGATGCCGATGTGGTAGTCGCGCACCTCGGCGCCGGTCTGCGGGGCACGCTCGCCGTCGAACACCACTCCGCCGATGGGGTACAGCGAGCGCAGCAGTCGCGGCAGCCGTTCCATGAAGAAGATGGAGTGCTCCTGCACGGCGGCGCCGAGTTGGGGATGCATGTTCTGCATCGACCCCGCCCACGGGCCCTGCAGCAGGCCTCGCCAGTCCCCGAACAGCTTCCATGTCAGCGAGTCGGGACCCAGCGGAGGTGGGCCGTCGTAACCGCCTGACGTCACCGGACATCCACTCGCCAGGGGGGCGGATTCGCTGGCCGCGAGGGGTACCGCAGAAGTATCTTGGCTCACTGGTGCACTTCCTGTCGGCGTCAGTGACGAACTTTGACTACACGCGTTGTCAGAGATGAGCTTAGGAGCGATGTGTCTTCCGGTCAACGACGCGGACGCTGGTCCGGGGTCCCTCTGCAGGACCGCCAGGCGTTGCGCCGTGACGAACTGATCGCCGCAGGCGTGACGCTGCTGGGCAATGCGGGCGGGTCGGTGCTGACCGTGCGCGCGGTGTGCCGGGAGGCCGGGCTGACCGAACGCTATTTCTACGAGAGCTTCGTCGACCGCGACGAATTCGTCCGCGCCGTCTACGACGACGTCTGCACCCGCGCGATGTCGACCCTGCTCCATGCCGAGACGCCGCGCGACGCCGTCGAACGCTTCGTGGCGCTGATGGTGGACGACCCCACCCGCGGCCGGGTACTGCTGCTGGCGCCGGCGTCCGAGCCGATCCTCACCCAGTCGGGCGCCGAGTGGATGCCCAACTTCATCGACCTGGTGCAGCGCAAGCTCACCCGCATCACCGACCCCGCAGTGCAGGCGATGGTCGCCACCGGGCTGATCGGCGCGCTGACCGCCCTGTTCACCGCCTACCTCGACGGCCGGCTGACCGCGACCCGCGAACAGTTCATCGACTACTGCGTCGACATGCTGCTCAGCAGGGTTGCCAGCCACTGACACCGGTGCGTGGCAGCCCCCGATCGGGGGTACTCCGAACGGACGTCGCAGAGCCCGGAGAACGTGGTCCCGGATGCGTGGGGCCGGCGTCGGTGACCCGCGTGACACTCGCACGAGGGAACTTGATGTCACCGGAGTACACACATATATTGAGTGCAACCAACAGGTACAGATAACTCCGACGAGCTCTGCACCGCGAGGAGGACGAGCACCGATGCACGAGAACCTGACCGACCTGCACCTGCTGCACGAGCTGGAGCCGGTCGTCGAGAAGCTGCTCAACCGGCACCTGACGATGCGCAAGGACTGGAACCCGCACGACTACATCCCGTGGACGGACGGCAAGAACTACTACGCGCTGGGCGGTCAGGACTGGGATCCCGAGCAGTCGAAGCTCTCGGAGGTCGCGCAGACCGCGATGGTGCAGAACCTGCTCACCGAGGACAACCTGCCGTCGTATCACCGAGAGATCGCGATGAACATGAGCATGGACGGCGCCTGGGGTCAGTGGGTGAACCGCTGGACCGCCGAGGAGAACCGGCACGGCATCGCCCTGCGCGACTACCTCGTCGTGACCCGCGCGGTCGATCCCGTGCAACTGGAGGAACTGCGCGTCGAGCAGATGACCCGCGGCTTCTCCCCCGGCCAGAACCAGCAGGGCGACCTGTTCGCCGAGAGCCTGTTCGACTCGGTCATCTACGTGACCTTCCAGGAACTCGCCACCCGCGTCTCGCACCGCAACACCGGCAAGGCGTGTGCGGAGCCGGTCGCCGACCAGCTGCTGCAGCGGGTCTCGGCCGACGAGAACCTGCACATGATCTTCTACCGCGACGTGTCCGAGGCCGGCTTCGAGATCGCGCCCGATCAGGCCATGCACTCGCTGCACCGGGTCCTGCGCAACTTCAAGATGCCCGGGTACACCGTGCCCGAGTTCCGCCGCAAGGCCGTGATCATCGCCGTCGGCGGCGTCTACGACCCGCGGATCCACCTCGACGACGTGGTGATGCCGGTGCTCAAGAAGTGGCGGATCTTCGAGCGTGAGGACTTCACCGGTGAGGCCGCCCGCATGCGCGACGACCTCGGCGTGCTCGTCGAGGAGCTCAAGGAGGCCTGCGAGAAGTTCGAGAACGCCAAGCAGAAGCGTCTCGAGCGCGAAGCCAAGATGGCCGAGAAGAAGGCCAGTAAGGTCCTCGCGTCATCAGCGTCGTAGCCCCACCCGCCGTCACGGCCCGATCCGGCTTGCGGATCGGGCCGCTGGCGTTGCCCAGCCCGGTCGTGCTGGCACCGATGGCCGGGGTCACCAACGTCGCCTTCCGCACCCTGTGCCGTGAGCTCGAGATCGCCAAGGCGGGGACGGTCAGCGGCCTGTACGTGTGCGAGATGGTGACTGCCCGCGCGCTCGTCGAGCGTCATCCGGTCACCATGCACATGACCGCGTTCGCGCCCGACGAGTCGCCGCGATCGCTGCAGCTCTACACCGTCGACCCGGCCACCACCTACGCCGCGGCGAAGATGATCGCCGACGAGGGCATGGCCGACCACATCGACATGAACTTCGGCTGCCCGGTCCCCAAGGTCACCAAGCGCGGCGGCGGCGCCGCGCTGCCCTACAAGCGCAAGCTCTTCGGGCAGATTGTGCGCGCCGCAGTCACCGCCACTCAGGGCACCGACATCCCCGTCACCGTCAAGTTCCGCATCGGCATCGACGATGACCACCACACCCACCTCGACGCCGGCCGCATCGCCGCCGAGGAGGGTGCGGCCGCCGTCGCCCTGCACGCGCGCACCGCGGCCCAGCGCTACTCCGGCACCGCCGACTGGGACCAGATCGGCGCGCTGAAGGCGCACGTGACCTCCGTTCCGGTGCTGGGCAACGGCGACATCTTCGACGCCGACGACGCGGTGGCGATGATGGCCGCCACCGGCTGCGACGGCGTCGTGATCGGCCGCGGCTGCCTGGGCCGGCCGTGGCTGTTCGCCGAGCTGTCGGCGAAGTTCACCGGCCGCCCCCTGCCGGTGCCGCCCACGCTCGGCGAGGTCGCCGACATCGTCCGCAGGCACGGCGAACTGCTCACCGACCACTTCGGTGAGGACAAGGCGATGCGCGACATCCGCAAGCACGTGGCCTGGTATCTGCACGGATTCCCGGCCGGATCGGACCTTCGCCGCGCGCTCGCGCTGGTCAAGACCCGCGCCGAGCTCTCCGCACTGCTCGACCAGCTCGACCCCGACGTCCCCTTCCCGGCCGCGGCGGCCGGTCCGCGTGGACGGCAGGGTTCGGCGGCTTCGGTGTCCCTTCCCGAGGGCTGGCTGGCCGACCCCGACGACTGCACGGTGCCCGCGGGTGCGGACGTCATGCACTCCGGCGGCTGACCGGTCGCGACGCCCGACGCCATACCGAGACGCGGTCGAGACGTTCGCCGGCTGGATCCCTCACAGGATCGCTCAGTACGATGTGGGTCTCGCTGCAGCCCGGCTCCGGTGGCGGAGTTCCGGTTGTGCTGCTACAAGACAGTGAGCACTGCGCGCGTTCGCGACGCTGGACAGAGTCGGAGGCCGGTTGGACATGAGTGACGGCGACAGCCCAGGTGCTGATGCCACTCCTGACCCTCGGCGTCCCCGCGAGCCACGGTCCGACTGGGACAACCAATGGCTTACCCGATCGTCGCAGCGATCACCAGGTGCCGCGCCGTGGGAGCGCAGCGAACCGCTGAAGCGGCGCGCGGCCGAACCCGAGCCGGTGGCACCGGAGGAGACCGACGAGGAATCCACGGGCAGCCACACCGGGGGGGTGGTGACCGTCGCCGACCTGATCGCCAAGCTCAACGGCGACGGCACCGGACCCGCCGAGGTCACGCCGAAGCGCAGGCGCGCCGAGCCCGACCCCGAGCCGGACCCCGAGCCCGAGCCGGAAGCCGAAGCCGAGCCGCCCGCCCCCGCGACCGAGATCCTTGCGCCGATCGTCGAACCGATCCTGGAGCCGATCCACGCACCCGGCGATCCGGACCGTCAGGACACCGAGATCATTCCGGCGGCCACCAGCGCCTACGCCGAGGAACTGCCGCTGCTGGCCGACGAACCCGGGGACCGGGTGCCGCCGTACCGGATCGGCGACGACACGGCCGTCATCGCTGACGACGAACCGCACCGACGCCGCCGGGTCATCCTGGCCGGGCGCGCCGCGGCCGCGCTGCTGGCGGTGCTCGCCCTCGTGCTGACCGGCGGCGCCTGGCAGTGGCAGTCCTCGAAGAACAACAGCATGAACCGGGTGTCCGCGCTGGACCAGGACAGCCGCGACATCCTCGATCCCAACGCCCAGTTCGGCGACGAGAACTTCCTGATCGTCGGCGTGGACAGCCGCATCGGCGAGAACAGCGGCATGGGCGCGGGCACCACCGACGACGCCGCGGGCGCCCGCTCCGACACCGTCATGCTGGTCAACATCCCCGCCAACCGGAAACGCGTGGTGGCGGTGTCGTTCCCCCGCGATCTGTCCATCGATCCGATGGAGTGCGAGCCGTGGAACCCCGAGACGGGTGCGTACGGCCCGATCACCGATCCCGAGTCGCCGATGTACGGGCGCGAGACGGTCTACACCGAATACAAGCTGAACTCCGCCTACGCGGTCGGCGGCCCCAAGTGCCTGGTCAAGGTGGTGCAGAAGCTGTCGGGGCTGTCGGTGAACCGCTTCATGGCCGTCGACTTCGCCGGGTTCTCGAAGATGGTCGACGCCCTCGGTGGCGTCGAGGTCTGCAGCACCGAACCGCTCGAGGACTACGAACTCGGCACGGTGCTGTCGACGGCGGGCCGCCAGATGGTCGACGGGCACACCGCGCTCAACTACGTGCGCGCCCGGCAGGTCACGACCGAGATCAACGGCGACTATGGCCGCATCAAACGCCAGCAGCGGTTCCTGTCGTCGCTGCTGCGCTCGCTGATCTCCAAAGAGGTGTTCTTCTCGCTGTCCAAGCTGAACAACGTCGTGAACATGTTCATCGACGACAGCTACGTCGACAACATCGACACCCGCGACCTGGTGACGCTCGGCCAGTCGATCCAGGGGGTGACCGCGGGGCGGATCACGTTCGTGACCGTGCCGACCACCGGCTACGCCGACGAGTGGGGCAACGAGACCCCGCGCACCGACGACATGCGGGCCCTGTTCGACGCGATCATCAACGACGACCCGCTGCCCGGCGAGAAGAACGCCGACAACACCCCGGTGCCCGGCACCCCGGAGTCGACGACGTCGAACCCCGAGGCCGAGGCCCCGGCACAGGACGACCAGTCGACCGCGGAACTGGTCAACGCGGTCACCACCGAACCGCAGGACGTCACGGTCCAGGTGTCGAACTCGACGGGGCAGACCGGCCTGGGCGCCACCGCGGCCAACGCCCTGCAGCAGCACGGGTTCAACGTCACCACCCCGGACGACTACCCGAGCGAGCTCAACGCGACGACGGTGTTCTTCTCCCCCGGCAACGAACAGGCCGCGGCGACGGTCGCGTCGTCGTTCCAGAATCCGACGATCGAACGCGTCACCGGGATGGGCGACATCGTCCAGGTGGTGCTCGGCAGCGATTTCAACGCCGTCGCCGCGCCGACTCCCAGCGGCTCGCCGGTACAGGTGAACGTGTTACATGACACCGGCAGCACGCCCGCTCCGCTGCCCGAGGACCTCAACGTCACCAACGCGGCCGATACCACGTGTGAGTGACGCCCCGGGCGGCGTTTGGGCAGGTGGCATTCACCTTCAGTTCATCCGCGTCGTCGTGACGATGCACCGTCACAACCTCTAGGCTTGCTCCATGCGAACCGCGTACCACGAGCAACTAGGGGCTCTCACCGATCAGCTCGGCGAGATGTGCGGTCTGGCCGGCGGGGCGATGGAACGCGCGACTCAGGCGCTGCTGCAGGCGGACCTCGTGCTGGCCGAACAGGTCATCTCCGACCACGATCAGATCGCCACGATGAGCGCCCGCGCCGAGGAGGCCGCGTTCGTCCTGCTGGCGCTGCAGGCGCCGGTCGCCGGCGATCTGCGCGCCGTCGTCAGTTCCATCCAGATCGTCGCCGACGTCGACCGGATGGGCGCGCTGGCGCTGCACGTCGCCAAGATCGCCCGCCGCCGGCACCCGCAGCACGTGCTGCCCGAAGAGGTCAACGGCTACTTCGCCGAAATGGGCCGGGTGGCCGTGGAACTCGGCAACGCCGCCCAGGAGGTACTGGAGACCCGCGACCCCGAGAAGGCCGCGCGGATCCAGGAGGAAGACGATGCGATGGACGATCTGCACCGTCACCTGTTCACCGTGCTGATGGACCGCGAGTGGAAGCACGGTGTCACCGCGGCCGTCGACGTCACGCTGTTGAGCCGGTTCTACGAACGCTTCGCCGACCACGCCGTCGAGGTGGCCCGCCGGGTGATCTTCCAGGTCACCGGCGCCTACCCCGTCGACGAGGTCATCACCACACCGCACTGAGCGGCCCCCGACGCGAACCGGCCCCCGAGAATCCTCGGGGCCGGTGTCGTGTGCGGGGACGATCAGCCGAAGCGACCGGAGATGTAATCCTCGGTGGCCTTCTGCGTCGGGTTGGAGAAGATCTTCTCGGTGTCGTCGATCTCGATCAGCTTGCCCGGCTTGCCGGTGGCCTCGAGGTTGAAGAACGCCGTCTGATCGCTCACCCGCGCGGCCTGCTGCATGTTGTGCGTGACGATCACGATCGTGAAGTCCTGCTTGAGCTCGGCGATCAGGTCCTCGATCGCGAGCGTGGAGATCGGGTCGAGCGCCGAACACGGCTCGTCCATCAGCAGCACGTCGGGCTGCACGGCGATGGCACGCGCGATGCACAGCCGCTGCTGCTGACCGCCGGACAGACCGCCGCCCGGCTTGTCGAGCCGGTCCTTGACCTCGGTCCACAGGTTGGCGCCCTTGAGCGAACGCTCCGCGACCTCGTCGAGGGTCTTCTTGTTCCGGACGCCCTGCAGCTTCAGGCCCGCCACCACGTTGTCGCGAATCGACATGGTGGGGAACGGATTCGGCCGCTGGAACACCATGCCGATGGTCTTGCGCACCCCGACCGGGTCGACACCCGCGCCGTAGATGTCCTCACCGTCGAGCAGCACCGATCCCTTGACGTAGGCGCCGGGGATGACCTCGTGCATGCGGTTGAGGGTGCGCAGCACCGTCGACTTGCCGCAGCCCGACGGGCCGATGAACGCGGTGACGCTCCTGGGCGGCACCGACATCGACACGTCGGCGACCGCGTGGAACGACCCGTAGTAGATGTTGACGTCTTTGAGGTCCAGCCGTTTGGCCATGTCAGGAACTCCTAAATCTTCTTCGGGGCAAAGAATTTGGCGAGGTACCGCGCGCCGACGTTGAGCAGTGCGATCAAGACGACGAGCGTCAACGCCGCACCCCAGAGGCGGTCCGTCGGCACCGGGTTGGCGCCGGCGCCGGCCGAGGTCTGGTCGTACATCATGCCGGGCAGCGATCCCATGAAGCCGCCGAACATGTCGAAGTTCATCGCCTGCGCGTAGCCGACCAGGATCAGCAGTGGCGCCGTCTCACCCATCACGCGGGCCAGCGCCAGCAGGATTCCCGTCACGATGCCCGACAGCGCCGTCGGGACCACGATCGACGAGATGGTCTTCCACTTCGGTACGCCCAGTGCGTAACTCGCCTCGCGCAGGTCCATCGGCACGACCCGCAGCATCTCCTCGGTGGACCGCACGATCACCGGGATCATCAGCAGCACCAGGGCCAGCGAGACCGCGAAACCCGAACGCTCGAAGCCCAGCGTCGCCACCCACAGCGCGTAGATGAACAGTGCCGCCACGATCGAGGGCACACCGGTGAGGATGTCCACCATGAACGTGGTGACCTTGCCCAGGCGCGTGCCGCCGCCGTACTCGACCAGATAGATGCCGACGAAGACGCCGACCGGAATCGAGATGACCGCGCAGATCAGCGCCTGCAGGACGGTGCCCACGATCGCGTGGTAGGCGCCGCCGCCGGCCTGGAATGCCGTCATCCCGGCCTGTGAGTTCGTCCACCAGGTCGACGACGTCACCGCGCCGATGCCCTTGGACACCACCGTGTAGAGCACCCACAGCAGCGGGACGATCGCGACCAGCACGGAGGCGGTCACCAGGACGGTGGCGACGTTGTTGGTGATCTTGCGCCGGGTGCTGACGCCCTGGAAGGTGGGGACCTTGACTGGGCTGTCGAGTGCCGAAGTCGTCGTCACGATGCGGACCTGTCCTTTCCGGAGACCGCGGCACGGGCCAGCGAGTTGACCACGAACGTCAGGATGAACAGCACGAGGCCGGCGGCGATGTAGGCGCCCGCCTTGTACTGGTCGTTGAACTCGGATGCCGCCGCGGCGATCTTGCTGGCGAACGTGTAGCCGGCGTCGAACAGCGACCAGCCGAACGCCTGCTGGGTGCCGCGCAGGATGATCAGCAGCGCGATCGTCTCACCGAGCGCGCGGCCGAGGCCGAGCATCGCGCCGCTGATGTAGCCGGACATGCCGAACGGCAGCACCGTCGTACGCACGACCTCCCAGCGGGTGGCGCCCAGCGCGAGCGCGGCCTCGATCTGGCCGCGCGGCGTCTGCACGAACACCTCGCGGGTGACCGCGGTGATGATCGGCAGGATCATCACCGCCAGCACGATGCCCGCGGTGAAGATCGTGCCGCCGCCGGCCACCGACGCGTTGCCGGTCTGGAACAGGAACAGCCAGCCGAGGGTGTCGTTGAGCCACACCGCGAACGGCTTGATCACCGGGGCCAGCACGTACAGCCCCCACACGCCGTAGATGATCGACGGCACCGCGGCCAGCAGGTCGACCATGTAACCCAGCGGGCCGACCACCCGCTTGTGGGCGTAGTTGGTCAGGTAGATCGCGATGCCGAGCGCGACGGGCATCGCCAGCACCAGCGCGAACACCGACACGAACACGGTCACCTGAAGCAGGTCGAGGATGCCGAACTGCATCGCCGACGTGTCGGTGGTGACCCAGTTACCGCCGTAGAGGAAGAAGTTCGCCTCGTTGCGCGCCAGGGCCGGGACCGCGCGCCACAGCAGGAAGAGCCCGATCGCCACGATGATCGCGACGATCAGGACGCCGGACCCCTCCGCGAGGCCCCGGAACACCCGGTCGCCCAACCGCACTCTGGCGTTGCGCGAGGGGTCGGTGGAGATAGGTTCCGGTTCGGGGAAGGGCGCGGACACGGCCTCGCCCGATCCCCGTTCCGTCGGATTGGGATATGTCACATCCACCCTGTCGGTCATCGGATTCGCATCCCATCCTCACCGTTGTCGTGTCGCGGCGCCACCAGGCTCAGGCAGTCGAGCCGATGGCGTCGATGGAGGTCAGCAACCGCTCCTTGAAGCGGTCCGGCAGCGGCACATAGCCGGCCGAGGAGAGCCCGCCCTGTCCGTCGTTGGCGGCGACGGTGAGGAAGGACTTCACTGCGGCGGCCGTTTCCGCGTCGTAGCCGTTGGAGCAGACGATCTCGTATGTGGCGAGGACCAGGGGATATGCACCGGCTTCCTTGGTGCCGTAAAGGGACTTCAGGTCAAGGGTCAGATCGTTGCCCTCGCTCGCGAACTTCGCGGCGTCGATGGCCTTACCGGCGGTCTCGTCGGTCAGCTCGACGGCACCGCCGCCGTTGTCGATCTGGGCGTACGGCAGGCCCGCCTGGTCGGCGAAGCCCTTCTCGACGTAACCGATGCCACCCGGGGTCGCCTGGACGGCCTGGGCCACACCCGCGGACTTCTGGGCGCCCTCGCCCGCGCCGCCCTGGAATTCGCTGCCGTCGCCCTTGGTCCACGTCTGCGGGGCGGCCGCGGCGAGGTACTTCTGGAAGTTGTCGGTGGTGCCCGAGGAATCCGAACGGAAGATCGGGGTGATCGGGGTGTCGGGCAGGGTCTTGCCCTGGTTCAGCCCGGCGATGGCCGGGTCGTTCCACGTGGTGATCTGGCCCTGGAAGATCTTGGCCAGGATGTCGCCGTTGAGGACGAGGTCCTCGACGCCCTCGACGTTGTAGGCCAGCGCGATGGGGCCGAAGACCAGCGGCAGGTTCCACGCCGGGTTGCCGCCGCAGCGCTGTGCGGCCTGCTCGGCCTGCTCTTCCTTGATCGCCGAGTCGGAGCCGGCGAAGTCGACGTTGTTGGCGACGAACTGCTCGCGGCCCGCGCCCGAACCGGTGGGGTTGTAGGACAGGTTCTTGCCCGCGCACTTCTGGCCCCACACCT
Source organism: Mycolicibacterium litorale (assembly GCF_010731695.1). Taxonomy (NCBI): domain Bacteria; kingdom Bacillati; phylum Actinomycetota; class Actinomycetes; order Mycobacteriales; family Mycobacteriaceae; genus Mycobacterium; species Mycolicibacterium litorale. Next base: position 5,287,225 of record NZ_AP022586.1, on the reverse strand, counting down.
GGTTGAACACGGCGATCGCGTTCTGCTGGGCGGTCGAGCCCTCGGCGGTCAGGGAGTTCTTGCCACCGCACTCCGCGGCGCTGGCAGATCCGGTGCCGGACGCTCCGGTGGTGTTGGCGGTCCCGGCGTTGTTGTCGCTACCGCAGGCGCTCAGTGTCAACGCGGCGATCGCCGTCGCAGACCACACCAGGCCCATGCTGTTGAGCTTCACTTATCCCACTTTCCGTTGACGGCTCGAACTCTCCGGCAACGTATGCGGCGCTGGTGGACAGTCCGGGGATCGCGGGTTAACGGCCAGTGAACAGGTTCAGTGATCTCACAGGTTGCCGGTCGGGGCGGCGTAGGCCGCGTCCACGCTGTGGACGTCGAAGCCCAGGCGTCGGTACGTCTTCACCGCCGCGGCGTTGTCGGCCTCCACGTAGAGCATCACCGTCGGCTGCGGGGAATCCGACAACCGGTCGGCGAGGTGGTGCAGGCCGACCAGCGTGAGGGTGGCGCCGAGTCCGCGGCCCTGCGCGCCCGGGTCGACGCCGACGACGTAGACCTCGCCGAGGTCGGGTCCGTGGATCTTCGTCCAGTGGAAGCCGAGCAGTGCGCCGGTGTTCTCGTCGAACGCCAGGAACAGGCCCTCGGGGTCGAACCACGCCTCGCCGCGCCGTTCGGCGATGTCGGCGTCGGTCCAGCCGCCCTGCTCGGGATGCCAGGAGAACGCGGAGTTGTTGACCCGCAACAACTCCCGGTCATTCTCCGGTCCGGCGTAGGTGGCCAGACGGACACCGTCGGAGACCGTGACCGGCGGCAAATCGGTCAGCGGGCGGCGCATCTGCAGGAGTTCCCGCACCACCTTCAGGCCGAGTGTGCGCGCGGTCGCCTGGGCGGCGTCGAGGTTGCCGTGCGCCCAGATCCTGGCATCGGGACCGCCTTCGGCGAGCCCGGCGCGGGCCATCGCCGCCCCGGTGCCGCGCCGTCGGGCATCGGGGTGCACGACGAGTTCGGCCATCGGCGGTGCGGTGTCCGAGGCGGGGGCGAGGTTCAGATAGCCGACCACCTGATCGTCACCGTGGTCGACGGCCAGCAGGTGCCGGGTCCGGTCGGCGGGCAGCTCACGCAGCACCTGGTCCCCCACCGGCGCCACCCCGTCGGCCCGGGTGGCGGCGGCGATCACCTCGCGGATGCGGTCCTGCTCCTCGTCGGTCAGTTCCGTCCGCCACACCAGAGCGGTCACGGCGCCCGCAGCGGGTCCGCCAGCGACGACGGCACACTGTCGGGCGTCTCGTAATCGTCCTCGTCGTCGGCGAGGTCGGCCTCCGGAGCGGGCGGGCGTCCGCGGGCCGGCCGCACCGCCTTGTAGCCCACGTTGCGCACGGTGCCGATCAGCGACTCGTACTCGGGCCCGAGTTTGGCGCGCAACCGGCGCACATGGACGTCGACGGTGCGGGTGCCGCCGAAGAAGTCGTATCCCCACACCTCCTGCAGCAGCTGGGCGCGGGTGAACACCCGGCCGGCGTGCTGGGCGAGATACTTGAGCAGTTCGAACTCTTTGTAGGTGAGGTCGAGCGGCCGGCCGCGCAGCCGGGCCGTGTAGGTGCCCTCGTCGATCACGAGTTCGCCGAGGCTGATCTTGCCGATGTTCTCCTGGTTGGCGACCCCGCCGCGGCGGCCGACCAGCAGTCGCAGCCGCGCGTCGATCTCGGCGGGGCCGGTGCCGGGCAGCAGGATCTCGTCGAGTCCCCACTCGTGGTTGACGGCGACGAGGCCGCCCTCGTTGACCACGGCGACAACCGGAACCGACGTGCCGGTGGTGCCCAGCAGGCGGCACAGTCCACGGGCGGCGGCCAGGTCGGTGCGGGCGTCGACGATCGCGACGTCGGCGGTGCCGGCTTCCAGCAGTGACGACACCTCGGTCGGGGCGGCGCGCACGTTGTGCGCGAGCAGTGACAATGACGGCAGAACCGACTCGGGATGCGGGTCGACGGTCAACAGCAGCAGATCCACAGGCCCTCCAGCGCTCCGGGGACGTCGCCCGACGTCGATGTCTGTGGTGATCTCCCAGATTTGTGCCTGACACGCGGCCGTTACCGGCCGTTGGTCAAGTAACGATAGCGCGACTGCGGCAAATGGGCCGCGTCAAGTCCTTAGCCGACTTACGGGTAGGCCAGAATGTGGCGATGCGCAAGGTGCTGATCGGGCTCGTCGCGACGGTGACCGCGGTGGTCGTCGGCGCGGTCGGGGCCGACTTCGGTGCCGCCATCTACGCCGAATACCGCTGGTCACGCGCCCTGCGGACCGTCGCGAACCTCGATTTCGACCCGTGGGTGGGCATCATCGGGTTCCCGTTCATCACCCAGGCGATGGACCACCACTACGGCGAGATGGAGATCCGGGCCAGTGGCGTTGATCACCCCGTGGTGGGTAAGGCCTCACTGGAGGCGACGCTGCACGACGTCGACCTGAGCGACGCGTCATGGCTGATCCGGCCGGACGCCGCGATGCCCGTCGCCAAGGTGGAGAGCCGCGTCATCGTCGACTCCACCCACCTCGGCCGCTTCATCGGCATCCCCGATCTGCTCGTCGAAGCCCCGACCGGCGAGACCAACGACGCCACCGGCGGCACCACCGAATCCGGGATCTCCAGCAACAAGGGTGTGGTGTTCACCGGCACGCCGGAGTCGGCGGGCTTCGACGAGCGGGTGTCGGTGGCCGTCGACCTCTCCGTCAGCGGACCCGACCAGACGACCCTGGTGATGACCGCCACCGACGTGCTGACCGGCGCGGGCACCGCTGAGCAGGCGGTACCCGACGACAAGACCGCCGCGGTGCTCGAGGCGTTCAGCGGCACGATGCCGGGTATGACACTGCCGTTCGCGATCACGCCGACCGCACAGGGTGCGCGCGGTTCGGATGTCATCATCGAGGGCATCGCCGAGAACATGACCATCACACTCGACGGGTTCAGGCAGTCATGAGCTCGTCGTGGATCGTCGTGATCGCGGTCCTGATCGCCGTGTTCGGGGTCGCGTTCGTGGTCGGCCGGCTGGTCAACCTGCGCGCCGGCCTGCTCAAGGCCGAGGCCGCCGCGGCGAACATCGACACCTCCGGGCTCGGGCTGTCCGACACGGGCCCGACCGTCCTGCACTTCAGCGCGGTGTGGTGTGGGCCGTGCGACGCGGTGCGCCGCGTGGTCGACCAGGTCTGCCGCGAGCTGCCCGCGGTCTCGCATGTGGAGATCGATCTGGACGCCAATCCGGAAGCGGCCCGGCGGCTTTCGGTGCTCTCGCTGCCGACGACGATCATCTTCGATGCCGACGGGCATCCGCGCTACCGCACCTCCGGTGTACCGAAGGTCGCTGACCTGCGGTCGGTGCTCGAACCGCTGTTGGCTTGATCACCCTGTCATTGGGTAAGCTGTCGGCGTGTTCACCCGCCTCGAGCTGACGCTCACCAAGCGCCGCGCAGTGGATCTGTGCCGCGTTGCGGGTTGTTGCTGTTGTTGTAGCTGCTGAGCGCAGTCGCGCCGCGACGCGCGCTCGTGCGGATCAGTCGATCTGGCATGTCCGCCACCAGACCACCAACGCAACAGGAGTATCACGCCATGTCCACGCACATAGATGCCGCCCGGGCGGTCTCTCAGGTCGACGTGCGTGGCCCCCGGTTCGCCGCCTGGCTCACCACCGCCGTGCTCGTCGTGGCGCTGCTCGTCTCCGCGGTGAGCGCACCGGCCGCGGCGGTGATCCTGGGGCTGCAGGCCGTCGTCTTCGCGATCGGCGCCGTTCGCGGTCCCCGCGCACACCCCTACGGCATGGTGTTCGGCCGGTTCATCGCACCGCGGCTGGGCCCGGTCACCGAGCGGGAACCGGTGCCGCCGTTGAAGTTCGCTCAGTTCGTCGGCTTCGTCTTCGCCGTCGCCGGGACGATCGGCTTCGCCACGGGACTGCCCGCGGTCGGTCTGGCCTCCACCGCGTTCGCTCTGTTAGCGGCGTTCCTGAACGCGGCCTTCGGCATCTGCCTGGGCTGCCGGCTCTACCCGCTCGCCGCCCGGCTCCGCCGGGTCTCCACCCCTGTATGACTTCGATCACCCCGCAACCGAAAGGATCATCGATGGCTCGCTCCGACGTCCTGGTCACCACCGACTGGGCCGAGAGCAATCTCAACGCGCCGAACACCGTGTTCGTCGAGGTCGACGAGGACACCTCGGCCTACGACACCGGACACATCGAGGGTGCGGTCAAGCTCGACTGGAAGACCGACCTGCAGGACCCGGTCCGGCGCGACTTCGTCGATGCCCAGCAGTTCTCCAAGCTGCTGAGTGACCGCGGAATCTCCAACGACGACACGGTGATCCTCTACGGCGGCAACAACAACTGGTTCGCCGCCTACGCGTACTGGTACTTCAAGCTCTACGGCCACGAGAACGTCAAGTTGCTCGACGGCGGCCGCAAGAAGTGGGAACTCGACGGCCGCCCGCTGTCGAGCGAGTCGGTCACCCGCCCGGCGACCAGCTACACCGCCAAGCAGCCCGACAACAGCATCCGGGCGTTCCGCGACGAGGTCATCGCCGCGATCGGCGAGAAGAACCTGGTCGACGTGCGCTCGCCCGACGAGTTCTCCGGCAAGATCCTCGCCCCGGCGCACCTTCCGCAGGAGCAGAGCCAGCGCGCGGGCCACATCCCGACGGCCATCAACGTGCCGTGGAGCAAGGCCGCCAACGAGGACGGCACCTTCAAGTCGGACGAGGATCTCGCGAAGATCTACGCCGACGCCGGCCTGGACGGCGAGAAGGAAACCATCGCCTACTGCCGCATCGGTGAGCGCTCCTCGCACACCTGGTTCGTGCTGCAGGAACTGCTGGGACACAAGAACGTCAAGAACTACGACGGCAGTTGGACGGAATACGGCTCCCTGGTGGGGGCCCCGATCGAGTTGGGAAGTTAGTTATGTGCGCTCCTCCTAAGCAAGGCCTGGCACTGCCCGCCAGCGTCGATCTGGAGAAGGAAACCGTGATCACCGGTCGTGTGGTGGACGGGTCGGGTCAGGCCGTCGGCGGCGCGTTCGTGCGTCTGCTGGACGCTTCCGACGAGTTCACCGCCGAGGTGGTTGCGTCGGCGACCGGCGACTTCCGGTTCTTCGCCGCTCCGGGCACCTGGACGTTGCGCGCGCTGTCGAAGATCGGAAACGGCGACGCCACCGTCGCCCCGTCCGGTGCCGGCATCCACGAGGTCGACGTCAAGGTCGCCTGACCGATCCGGTCATGCCACGCCGGGGCGCTCTACGCCCCGGCGTGCGTATTGACGGCTGCGCACATTTCTAGCGAAACGGCCGCGGGACGCACAGCTGTCGGTCAGGATGTCATCAGGTTCCGCGATATCGCGGAATGTCCCCGGTGAACAGGACCGACCATGAACGTGACTCGGATATCCGCGGCCGTCGCCGCCCTCAGCGCGCTCGCGCTGGCAACCGCACCCGTAGCGGCGGCAGGGCCCGAGGAGGACTTCCTCACCATCATCCGCAACGAGGGCATCGTGTGGGAGGCGGTGGACACCCCGGCGGTCCTCGACACCGGTCATGCGGTGTGCACGGACTGGAGCAACGGCGCCACTTTCGCCGACGAGGTGGGCGATCTCCTCAGCGTCACCGACTGGACCGACTACCAGGCCGGCGTCTTCATCGGCGCGGCGACCGGGGCGTTCTGCCCGCAGTTCGAGTACAAGATCGGCTGACCGGCCGGGCGCCAACCGCCTGCGTCCTGCGGTTAGACTGGGTTCGTGGTCCTGTTCTACGAAATCCTGCTGGTGGTGTGCACGCTGGTGATCACGTGGTTCGCGCTGTACGCGGTGTACCGCCTCATCACCGACGAGTCGTGACCGCGCCGAACGAACCCGACGACGCCGCCGGCTCCATTTTCTCGACCTCCGGCGACCGAGCCGTAGCGGACGCCGCCGAGCGAGCCAAGATCACCGCGGCGCGCAACATCCCGGTCTTCGACGACCTGCCCCTGCCCGCGGACACCGCGAACCTGCGCGAGGGGGCTGACCTCAATGACGCGCTGCTCGCGCTGCTGCCGCTGGTCGGTGTGTGGCGCGGCGAGGGCGAGGGCCGCGGGCCCCACGGCGACTACCGATTCGGTCAGCAGATCGTCGTCTCGCACGACGGCGGCGACTACCTGAACTGGGAGGCGCGATCCTGGCGGCTGACCGAGTCCGGGGATTACGACCGAGTGGGTTTGCGCGAGACGGGATTCTGGCGCTTCGTCAACGATCCCGGCGACCCGTCCGAATCGCAGGCGATCGAACTGCTGCTGGCGCATTCGGCCGGCTATGTCGAGTTGTTCTACGGTCAACCGCGCAGCCAGTCCTCCTGGGAGTTGGTGACCGATGCGTTGGCGCGCAGTAAGTCCGGCGTGCTGGTCGGCGGCGCCAAACGGCTCTACGGAATCGTCGAGGGCGGCGATCTGGCGTACGTCGAGGAACGGGTGGATGCCGACGGCGGCCTGGTCCCGCACCTGTCGGCCCGGCTGTCGAGGTTCGCGGGCTAGTGCGGCTGCGGATGATCACGGCAACCCTGGCTGCCGCGGGGATGCTGGCCGCGTGCGCGGCCGAGGACTCGCCGTCGGAACCCGACACCTCCTCGAGCCCGAACGGTCACGGCTCATACGCTGACTGCCTCAACGCGCACGGGGTGCCCGCCACACCGGGTCCGAACACCGGTCCGCCCGCCGGCGTCGACCGAGCGGCGTGGGACCAGGCGCTGAAAGAGTGCGCGTCGCTGGCACCGGGTCCGGGCTGAGCGAAAGATCTACTGCGGCTTGGCCGCCCCTGGATATGGGGCGGCCCCCGAGCCTTTGGTTCCTGGTTGGACGGACCGAGGGGCTCGGGGGCCGGGTGACTGCGGGGAATTCGCCAGCGCACTCAGGTGAGTGCTGAACTCCCCCGGTGCTGCTAGCGGGCAGCCACCTCACATGTCCATAAGTCAATCAATTTGTCGGACCACCTCCTTCCCTGTGTACGAGCGACCGTACCCGCGGATGCCGGCACCGACAAGGAAATTTCGCTTCGCCCTCAGCGATCGCTGACGATGGCCGCGTCGACCAGGGCGGCCATCTCCGCGGCCAGCGGCGTCGGCCGCAGCGCGGCCCCGTCCAGGGTGTGCACGCGGGCCGCGAGTGTGATGCTCGACACCAGCCAAACACCCTGGGCGGCAACAAGATCACCGGGCCGCAGCGCCCGGTAGTCGCAGTCGTAACCCTTGTTGCGGGCCACCTCGAACAGCGCCTGCTGGGTGGTGCCGCGCAGGATCGGATACCACGGCGGCGGGGTGAGCAGGCCGAGCCCGCCACCCTCCATCTCGGTGGCGATCACGACCGTCGAGCGGGGGCCTTCGAGGATGTGGCCGTCGGAGCTGACGAAGACGACGTCGCCTGCGCCGTGCTTCTCGGCGTGCCGCAACGCGGCCATGTTGACCGCATACGACAGCGTCTTCGCACCGGCGAGCAACCACGGCAGGTCCGAGGCCTCGTCGGGCAGACCGCGCGCCAGCATCAGCGCAGCCACCCCGTCCCGGCGGGCAGCGGCGACCCGGGCCGGCAACGCACCGATCGTGGCGAATGCCGTCGGCTCTCCGCCGCTTTCACGCCCGCGGCTGTAGACCAGGCGCAACACGCCTTCGGCGCCGCCGTCGACAGTCCAGCGGTGCACCGCGGTCGCGACCGCCGAACGCCACTGCTGCAGATCCGGCTCGGGCAACTCCATCAGCCGCGCCGACTGGGTCAACCGCCCGAGGTGCGCCTCCAGCAGACAGGGTCTGCCGTCGCGCACCAGCAGCGTTTCGAAGATCCCGTCCCCGCGCACGGCGGCCAGGTCGTCGGCATGCAACAGGGGTATCTGCGCGTCGTGTAATGCACCGTCGAGGGTGACGATCACACCCGGTCCGCTCGCCATGGCCCATCAGCGTAGACCCGTAGAGTTGACGTATGTCAGCAGTTCCCGTGCCCGAAGGCGGACCGGACGCCGGGGCGGTGTGGCACTACGGCGACCCGCTCGGCGAGCAGCGCGCCGCCACCGACAGCGCCGTACTCGTCGACCGCTCGCACCGCGCCGTCCTCTCGCTGACGGGCGGCGAACGCCGGTCGTGGCTGCACACCATCTCCAGCCAGCACGTCAGCGAGCAGCCCGACGGCACGGTCACCCAGAACCTGAGCCTCGACGGCCAGGGCCGCGTCGAAGACCACTGGTGGCAGACCGAGCTGGGCGGCGTCCTGTACCTCGACACCGAACCGTGGCGCGGTGAACCGCTGCTGGCCTATCTGCGCAAGATGGTGTTCTGGGCCGATGTGGCGATCGAGCCGGCCGACCTGGCGGTGCTGTCCCTGCTGGGTCCGGCGCTGGCCGACACGCCGGTCCTCGACGCCCTCGGCCTGCGTTCACTACCGGCCGAATCGGCGGCGGTCGCCCTGCCCGGTGGCGGTTTCCTGCGGCGCCTGCCCGCAGCGGGGCTGGAAGTCGACCTCGTGGTGCCGCGCGACCAGGTCGCCGACTGGCAGGGCCGGCTCACCGCGGCGGGCGTCCGGCCGGCCGGGGTGTGGGCATACGAGGCGCACCGGGTGGCGACGCTGCGGCCCCGTCTGGGCGTCGACACCGACGAGCGCACGATCCCGCACGAGGTCGGCTGGATCGGCAGCGCGGTGCACCTGGACAAGGGCTGTTACCGCGGCCAGGAAACTGTTGCGCGCGTGCACAACCTGGGCAAACCGCCCCGCATGCTGGTGCGGCTGCAGCTGGACGGCACCACCGACCGCCCGTCGACCGGCGATCCGGTGCTGGCCGGCGGCCGCACCGTCGGACGCGTCGGCACGGTCGTCGAGCACATCGACGACGGTCCGGTCGCGCTCGCGCTCGTCAAACGCGGACTGCCCGCCGACACCCCGCTGACCACCGGCGGAGGCGTCGAGGCGACCGCGGTGATCGACGCCGACTCGCTGCCGGCCACCGAGCACGTGGGCGCGGGCCGGCTTGCCGTGGAGCGACTTCGGGGTGGCGCTCGGTGAGTCTGGTCACCGCAGACCAGGGCCTGCCAGCAGATGCCGTCCGGGCACGGTAAAGTGTGGGCAGGACAATAACGACATCGGAGAATCGGAGCCGCCTTCATCTTGGGGCCGCTCCGTTATTGCGCGAGGGGGTCCCCTATGGGCCGCGGCCGGGCGAAGGCGAAGCAGACGAAGGTCGCTCGCGACCTCAAGTACAGCTCGCCTCAAACTGATTTCGAACGGCTCCAGCGCGAGCTGGCGGGTGGTGATCCCGTCGACGGCGACCACAGCGACGGCGTAGCCGACGAGTGGGCACCTGAGGACGACTGGCGCCGCTAGCCCTTCCGGCTGATCAGAACCGCGGGTGCTGGCCCACCAACAGTGCCCGCGGCTCGTCTTTGCCGCCCTTCTTGACCGTCCCGAGCGTCCAGCAGTTGATGTGGCGGGCCGTCAGGATCGCCAGTGCGCGGTCGGTGTCCTCCGGCGCGACGACGGCGACCATCCCGACGCCCATGTTGAACGTCTTCTCCATCTCGGTGCGTTCGATGCGGCCGCGCTGGGCGATCATCTGGAACACGGGCGCGGGCGTCCAGGTACCGCGGTCGAGTTCGGCCATGAGACCGTTGGGCACCACGCGCTCGAGGTTGCCCGCGAGCCCGCCACCGGTGACGTGGCAGAACGTGCGGACCTGGGTCTCGGCGGCCAGGGCCAGGCAGTCCTTGGCGTAGATGCGGGTGGGCTCGAGCAGTTCCTCACCCAGCGTGCGGCCGAACTCCTCGACGTGGCCGGCGAGGTTCATCCGGTCGATCTCCAGCAGCACCTTGCGGGCCAGTGAGTATCCGTTGGAGTGCAGGCCCGAGGATCCCATCGCGATGATGACGTCGCCCGGCCGGACCCGGTCGGGGCCCAGGACGTCGTCGGCCTCGACGATGCCGATACCGGTCGCCGAGATGTCGTAGTGGTCGGGGGCCATCAGGCCGGGATGCTCGGCGGTCTCGCCGCCCAGCAGCGCACAGCCGGCGAGCACGCAGCCCTCGGCGATACCGGACACGAGCTGGCTGACCCGCTCGGGCACCGTACGCCCGACTGCGATGTAGTCCTGCAGGAACAGCGGTTCGGCGCCGCAGACCACCAGGTCGTCGACGACCATGGCGACCAGGTCGAGCCCGACCGTGTCGTGTTTGTCCATCGCCTGGGCGACGGCCAGCTTGGTGCCGACGCCGTCGGTCGAGGCCGCGAGCACCGGCTCGCGGTATCCGCCGCGCAGGGCGAACAGGCCGGCGAACCCACCAAGCCCTCCGCGTACCTCGGGGCGGGTGGCCTTCGCGGCCAGCGGCTTGAAGAGTTCGACGGCACGATCACCGGCTTCGATGTCGACACCGGCCGACGCGTAGGAAATGCCGTGTTGTTCGGCGCGTTCGGTCATCGAGGGAAAGGCTACCGGTCGGGGCTGCGCGACGGTAAATGCCGTCCGTCATCACAGCCTGGGCGTTTCGCCAGGACGGCGGGAGCCGGGTGTGACACCGTTGGCGCGCATGAACCCCTTGCGTCTCGCCCTGTCGGCCGCGGCGGTGACTCTGGCGGCGTCGACGGCTCTGGCGGCGCCCGTGTCGGCCACCCCGTCCCGTGACACCAACGGCGTCATCCTGTGGCAGGTGACCGACGGCGGAACCGACTACGTCTTCCGCGAGATCACCATCGCCCCAGGTGGCAGCACGGGCTGGCATGCTCATCCCGGACAGCTGCTGGCGACGGTCAAGGAGGGGGTGCTGTTGCACAACCGGGCGGACTGTTCGGTTGACGGCGTGTACGTCGCCGGCCAGGACATCACCGAGAAGGGTGGCCCGGGGTATGTGCACATCGGCCGCAACGTCGGCCCGACCCCCCTGGTGCTGCAGGTGCTCTACATCAATCCGGCCGGTGCGCCGCTCGCCGACGATGCGCCCGATCCGGGTTGCGGGTTTGCCTGACCCGTTTGGCGGTCATCCGTGCGCGTACCGGCTCCGAATCACTGAGCGAGACGGTGAGACGGACGGAGAACTGCTGTGGCTGACAACATTCGCTGCCTGGTGACGGGCGCCACCGGGTACATCGGTGGCCGGCTGGTACCGGCGCTGCTCGACCGAGGGCTGCAGGTCCGTGCGATGGCGCGCACCCCGGAGAAGCTCGACGACGCGCCCTGGCGCTCGCAGGCCGAGGTGGTGCGCGGGGATCTGACGGACGCCGACTCGCTGGTGACGGCCTTCGCGGATACGGACGTCGTGTACTACCTGGTCCACTCCATGGGCACCTCGAAGGACTTCGTCGCCGAGGAGGCCGAATCCGCGCGCAACGTGGTGGCCGCGGCACGCAAGGCGGGTGTGCGCCGCCTGGTCTATCTGAGCGGGTTACATCCCAGTGGCGCCGAACTGTCGCGCCATCTCACCTCCCGCACCGAGGTCGGCGAGATCCTCATCGACTCGGGCATCGAGACCGTGGTGCTGCAGGCCGGGATCGTCATCGGCGTGGGCTCGGCCTCGTTCGAGCTGATGCGGCACCTGACGAACCGGCTGCCCGTGATGACGACGCCCAAGTGGGTGCACAACAAGATCCAGCCGATCGGGATCGACGACGTGCTGCACTATCTGGTCGAGGCGGCGACGGCGCCGGTGCCTTCGTCGCGGACCTGGGACATCGGCGGGCCCGATGTCCTCGAGTACGGCGAGGCCATGCAGGTCTACGCCGAGGAGGCCGGGCTGCGGCGGCGGTTCCTCGTGGTGGTGCCGGGGTTGACCCCGACCATCGCTAGTTGGTGGGTGGGCCTGGTGACGCCGATGCCGGCGGGGCTGGCGCGGCCGCTGGTCGAGTCGCTGGAATGCGACGCGGTCATGGGCGACCACGCGATCGACTCGGTGATCCGGCCACCGGAGAAGGGTCTGACGCCGTACCGCGAGGCGGTGGCGGCCGCACTGCGCCAGGAGCCGCTGCCCAGCGACCCCGAGTGGGCCGGGAAGCGCTAGGGACGTCACGACGCCGGAGGCGTCAGGGGCGCCTGAGCGCGGAGGCGTTGTCGTTGTCGACCTTCTCCAGCGGGATCCCGCTGCGGGCGGCCGTCGCGAGCATGTGCTCGATGACGTTCTTGCCCAGGGCCGACTCCCCCGGCAACTCGATCGGATAGGTGCCGTCGAAGCATGCCGAGCACAGCCGGGAGGCGGGCTGTTCGGTTGCGGCGATCATGCCCTGCCGCGAGATGTAGCCGAGGGTGTCGGCGCCGATCGCGCGCCGGACGGCCTCGAGCATCTGGTCCTCGTCCTCGGCGCCGTTGGCGATCAGCTCCGCCGGCGTGGCGAAGTCGATGCCGTAGAAGCAGGGCCAGCGCACCGGCGGGGAGGCGATCCGCACGTGCACTTCGAGGGCCCCGGCCTCCCGCAGCATCCGGATCAGCGCGCGTTGGGTGTTACCGCGGACGATCGAGTCGTCGACGACGATCAGCCGCTTGCCGCGGATCACCTCTTTGAGGGGGTTGAGCTTGAGCCGGATGCCCAGCTGACGGATGGTCTGCGACGGCTGGATGAATGTCCGGCCGACATAGGCGTTCTTCATCAGGCCCTGGCCGTAGGGGATGCCCGAGCCCTGGGCGTAGCCGACGGCGGCCGGGGTGCCGGACTCCGGGACGCCGATGACGAGATCCGCCTCGACGGGCATCTCGCTGGCCAGCCGCCGGCCGATGTCGACGCGGGTGGCGTGCACGGAGCGACCGGCCAGCGTGCTGTCGGGGCGGGCCAGGTACACGTACTCGAAAACGCAGGCCTTGGGGGTGGGGTTGGCGAAGCGGGTGGAGCGCACGCCGTCGGCGTCGATGGCCAGCAGTTCGCCGGGTTCGATGTCGCGGACGAACGAGGCGCCGACGATGTCGAGCGCGGCGGTCTCGGAGGCCACCACCCAGCCGCGGTCGAGGCGGCCCAGCGACAGCGGACGCACACCGTACGGATCGCGGGCCGCGTAGAGGGTGTTCTCATCCATGAAGGTCAGGCAGAACGCGCCGCGGACGGTCGGCAGCAGTTCGAGCGCCGCCTGTTCGAGGGTGGCGTCGGCCGCACCGTGGGCCAGCAGCGCGCCGAGGATGTCCGAGTCGGTGGTCGCCGCACCCGGCGTGCGGCCGTTGATCAGTCCCGCCTCGCGCGCGCGGGCGGCGAGTTCAGTGGTGTTGACCAGGTTTCCGTTGTGGCCCACGGCCACTCCGGTGCCTGCGGTGGTGTTGCGGAAGACCGGCTGGGCGTTCTCCCACGTGGTGGATCCGGTGGTCGAGTAGCGGCAGTGGCCGATGGCCACGTGGCCGTGCATGGCGGCCAGTGTCGGCTCGTCGAAGACCTGACTGACCAGGCCGAGATCCTTGAACACCAGCACCTGTGACCCGTCGGCCACGGCGATGCCCGCGGCTTCCTGGCCGCGGTGCTGCAGCGCGTACAGCCCGTAATACGTGAGCTTGGCCACGTCCTCGCCCGGGGCCCAGACGCCGAAGACGCCACATTCCTCGCGGGGGTCATTCTCGGGCTCGATGTCGTCGTGTCCGATCACGATATGGCTGCTCCCAGATGGGCTGTGGGTGACGGCTTCAGTCTACGGGCCATATACCCGGTTACGGGAATCCGCGACGTGTCGTGGGACACGTCACGTCGGCGAGACGACGGGCAGCCAGTTGGCCACCTCGGGGGCACGGGACCCCGACAGCCGCAGCGCGCCGCTGTCCACCGCGTCGCCGAACGCCAGCAGGCCGGTGGCGACCAGGAGCCACGTCCGCGGATCGGTCTCCACCACATTGGGCGGATTGCCGCGGGTGTGGGTGGGTCCGGCGATGCACTGCACGGCGACGAACGGCGGCACCCGCACCTCGACGCTGGCGCCGGGCGCGAGTCCCGCGACGGTGCGGGCGGTCAGCCGGACCGCCTCGGCGAGCGTGGCCCGGTCGGGTGCGGCGACGGTGTCGTCGCGTAGCCAGTCGACGACGGCGGACACCGCGGCGCGGGTCTGCGCCGGGTCGGCGGTGCGGCGGGCGGGCATGAAGCCAGTGTCCCAAAGCCGATGTCAGCGGTGTCGGCCGCGGCGCTGCACCAGAAGCGCGGCGAGCGCACCCGCCTCGTTGACGGCCAGATGGGCCGACATCGAGGCGACCAGACTGCCGGAGCGCTCGGCGAGCAGCGCGAACACCCAGCCCGCCACCCCGGTGGTCACCACGGTGCCGACGACGGGTTCGCCGGCGCCGCGGGCGTCGGCGATGTGCGACAGCCCGAACGCCACCGACTGCAGCAGCCGTCCCCCGGTCGGTCCGAACGCCTGGGCGCCGAGCTGTCCGAGGGCGCCGCGGTAAGCCGCCTCCTCGGGCCACACCGTGCCCAGCGGAATGTCGAGCAGCAGCCACCGCACGGGCGCATCCGGCAGATCGCGCGCCGCCATCGCCGCGCGCACCGCGGGCACCGCGCCGGCGGCCACCACCCCCGCGGCCACCACGGCCGCCGCAACCGCGCCGGTCCGCAGACCCCTCGTCAGCGCGGGCGGGCGGAACCCCAGCTGTGTGCGGGTGGCCGCCGCCAGCGCCGCGCCGAACACCGCGCGCACGGCGACGGCTCGTCGTGGGGGCAGGCGCGGATCCACCACACCGTTCAGCACGACCAGCGCACCGGCCAGCGCGAGGGCTTCGAATTGATTGCGGCGCATCAGGATGCGGCTCGGTCGTCGTCGGCGGAATCCCGCAGTGCCGCACGTATGCGTTCGGTGTCGCGGGCGGTCCAGCCCGGCGGCGGCGCGACCGCCGCCCAGCCGTCGAGGACGGATTCGCCGTAGTTGTGTCCGTGCCCGCCGGGCATCGCGGAGGCGTTGGTCAGGTCCGCGCTCACCTGCCAGAACGTCACGATGGGGTACCAGCGCATCGAGGCGGTGCGGTCCAGTCCCGGCGGTTCGCTCAACCAGTCGGGGCGGGAGGTGATCAGGTCGGGCGACCACCACACGATCGGGTCCGACGAGTGCTGCAGGAACAGCACGCGGGTGCCCTGCCACGGCGCGGCGGTGTCGCGGGCGATCTCCGCCGGGCCGGCCGCCTGGGAGAACCGCACGGTGCGGCCGCCGTCGTAGCGCGGTTGCACCTCGGGGGTGCCGGGGTCGCGCCGTTCGGTGATCGCCCGCCAGAGTGGGCTGGCGTTGGGCGGCCCGACCCACAGCACCGACGAGAATCCCATATCGGCGATGTCGGGCAGCCAGCCGAACGCACCCTGGCCGGCCATCGATCCCAGACTCTCGCCGTAGAGCACGAGCCGCGGCCGTTGTTGCGGCGGGCGCTGCGCCCACCGCTGCTGCACGGCGTCGATCAGCATGCGACCCGATTCCATCGACTTCTGCTGGTCACCGAGGAACGAAATCCAGCTCGGCAGGTACGAATACTGCATCGCCACCATGGCGGTGTCGCCGTTGTACATCAGCTCCAGCGCGCGGGCGGCCACCGGGTTGACCCATCCGGTTCCGGTGGTGGGCACGATGACGAGCAGTTCCCGGTCGAACGCCCCGGTCCGTTCCAGCTCGCTGAGCACCACCGCGATCCGCTGTTCGTCGGTGTCGGCGGTCTGCAGGCCGGCGTAGACGCGGATCGGTTCACGGGCCGGTCTGCCGTTGACCCGCTCGAGGTCGTCGACATCGGGTCCGGTGCCGACGAAGTTGCGGCCCTGGTAGCCCAGGGTGTCCCAGGCCGCGAAAGACGCGGGGCTGCCGGAACGTTCGGGTGCCGTCGGCTGGCTGACGCCCGCGCGGGTGGTGGTGTTCTGCGGCTGGAAGACGCGACTGGCGCCGGCGAGGAACCCCTGCAGCAGTACGCCGTTGATCAGCGTGATGAGGACGACCACAATCGCCGCGGTGCCGATCAGCAGGGCCATCTCGTCGCTGAGCCGCCACCTCCGGATGAGCCAGCGGGCAAGGGTCTTGATGGAGTCGAGCACCACGCGGCTGACGGCCACGCAGACCGCGCCGACCAGTGCGGCGATCACCAGCACGCGAAGATAGCCGGGCGTATCGGGGCCCGGTAGACCCATCTCGGCCGAGACCTGCCGCTGCCAGGCGGCCGCCGGGATGAGCATCAGGACGCTGGCCCCCAGCGCGAGCGCGACGATGCCGGCCTTGAGGGCATGGAGCGTGCGACGTGGCGGCGGCCGCCAGTCGCGGCCGCGTACCACGAAGCGCGACAACATCTTCGCGATGAAGACCCCGATGCCGTAACCGATCGCGCCGTTCAGGCCGCCGATGAGGCCCTGGAACAGCCAGCCGCGTGGCAGCAGTGACGGGGTCAGCGACAGGCAGAAGAACAGTGCGCCGCACGCGATGCCGGTGAAGTCCAGCCGGACCAGACCCCATGCCCAGATGAGCAGGGGGTGGCGCCGCGGGCGTTCGGGAGTGTCGGTGACGACGTCACCGGTGGTCTGGTCGGTCTGCGAACTCACCCGAACAGTCCGGGCAGCACGCCCTCGGAGGTGGTGCGCAGTTCTGCCAGCGTCACCGAGAAGTGGCCCTGCACCTCGACCGCGTCGCTGCCCGGATCCACCACGCCGATGCGCGTGGCGGGTAGGCCGCGTGCTTCGCACATCGACCGGAACCGGCTCTCCTCGGTGCGGGGCACCGCGACCAGCACCCGGCCGGCCGACTCGCTGAAGAGTGCGACGAACGGGTCGGCGCCTTCGGGAAGCAGGATGCGGCATCCGGTCTCGCCGGCCAGGGCGGCTTCCACCACCGCTTGGATCAGGCCGCCTTCGCTGAGATCGTGTGCGGCGGACACCAACCCGTCGCGGGACGCGGCGGTGAGCACGTCGGCGAGCAGCTTCTCCCGCTCGAGGTCGACCTTGGGGGGCAGGCCGCCGAGGTGGCCTGCGGTCACCTGCGCCCAGATCGACCCGTCGAATTCGTCGCGGGTGTCGCCGAGCAGGATCAGCGTCTCACCCGGTTCGGTACCGAGCCCGGTCGGGATGCGCCGCTTGACGTCGTCGATCACCCCGAGCACACCCACCACCGGGGTGGGCAGGATGGCGGTACTTCCGGTCTGGTTGTAGAAGCTGACGTTGCCGCCGGTCACCGGAATGCCAAGGGCCGCACAGCCGTCGGCGAGTCCGCGCACCGCCTGGCTGAACTGCCACATGACGCCCGGATCCTCCGGTGAGCCGAAGTTCAGGCAGTTGGTGACCGCGACCGGCGTCGCGCCGGTGACCGCGACGTTGCGGTAGGCCTCCGCGAGCGCGAGTTGGGCGCCGGTGTACGGATCGAGTGCGGTGTAGCGCCCGGAGGCGTCGGTCGAGACGGCGATTCCGCGTCCGGTGGCTTCGTCTATGCGCAACACACCGCCGTCGGCGTGTTCGGCCAGCACGGTGTTGCCGCGCACGTAGCGGTCGTACTGTTCGGTGATGTAGCCGCGGCTGCACAGGTGCGGGCTGCCGACCATGGCCAGCAGGGTGGCGCGCAGCTCGTCGTCGGTGGTGGGCCGCGGGATCCCGGCCGAGGTGTCGGCGTTCAGCGCGTCCTGGGTTCCCGGCCGGGCGACGGGGCGCTCGTACACCGGTCCTTCGTGGGCGACGGTGCGCGGCGGCACGTCGACGACGGTCTCGCCGTGCCAGGTGATGACCAGCCGATCCCCGTCGGTGACCTCGCCGATCACCCGTGCCTGCACCTCCCACTTGCGGCAGACCGCGAGGAACGCCTCGACGTTGTCGGGGGTGACCACCGCGCACATGCGTTCCTGCGATTCGCTCGACAGGATCTCCGCGGGCGTCATATTGGCCGCGCGCAGCGGGACCTGGTCGAGGTCGACGTGCATGCCGCCGTCACCGGCGGATGCGAGTTCGGATGTCGCACAGGACAATCCGGCGCCGCCGAGGTCCTGGATGCCGACGACGAGACCCGCCGCGTACAGCTCCAGGCAGCACTCGATGAGCACCTTCTCCATGAAGGGATCACCGACCTGCACCGAAGGCAGCTTCTTGCGGCCGGGGCCGCTGCCCTCGTCACCGCCGAAGGTCTCGCTGGCCAGCACCGACACGCCGCCGATGCCGTCGAGGCCCGTGCGCGCACCGAACAGGATGATCTTGTTGCCCGAGCCCGACGCGAACGCGAGGTGCAGGTCCTCTTTGCGCATCGCGCCGACGCACAGCGCGTTGACGAGAGGGTTGCCCGCGTAGGACGGGTCGAACACGGTCTCGCCGCCGATGTTCGGCAGACCCAGTGAGTTCCCGTAGCCGCCGACGCCGCGCACCACGCCGTCGAGGACCCGCTTGGTGTCGGGGGCGTCGGCGGCGCCGAAGCGGAGCTGGTCCATCACCGCGACCGGACGGGCGCCCATCGCCATGATGTCGCGGACGATGCCGCCGACGCCGGTGGCCGCGCCCTGATAGGGCTCGACGTAGGACGGGTGGTTGTGGGACTCGACCTTGAAGGTCACCGCCCAGCCGTCGCCGATGTCGACGACGCCGGCGTTCTCGCCGATCCCGGCGAGCATCGTGGCGCGCATCTCATCGGTGGTGGTCTCCCCGAAGTAACGCAGATGCACCTTGGAGGATTTGTACGAGCAGTGCTCGCTCCACATCACCGAGTACATCGCGAGCTCGGCGTCGGTGGGCCTGCGGCCGAGGATGTCGCGAATGCGCTGGTACTCGTCGTCCTTGAGGCCCAGTTCACGGAACGGTTGCGGTTGGTCTGGGGTGGCTGCGGCACGCTCGACGGTGTCCAGCGTGGGGGCAAGCTCCTGCGTCACGCAGACAGTCTATTTCCCCGGGCGGCTGTGCTCCTCGTCGCGGGAGGAACCCTCCCGCGCGGCGTAGGTGTGGGCGGCGGCGGGCGCGGTGACGCCGTGCAGGATGACGCTGCCGAGAACGCACAGCACGACCACCAACCCCACGGTGGTCTCGTCGCTGCCGTCCAGCACGTTGAACGCGAGCAGGCCGAAGACGATCGACGTGGTGCCCCGGGGGCCGAGGCCGCCGACGAGCAGTCGTTCCGGCAGGCTGAACCGGGTGCCGATCAGGCCGGCGGCCACCGGGCCTATGCGCACGACGGTGAGCGCCGCCAGGCAGAACACCACCGTGCCGATCGGCACCCCGTCCTCGAGTATCGCC
Organism: Mycolicibacterium litorale; assembly: GCF_010731695.1. NCBI lineage: Bacteria > Bacillati > Actinomycetota > Actinomycetes > Mycobacteriales > Mycobacteriaceae > Mycobacterium > Mycolicibacterium litorale. The sequence continues at coordinate 5,268,091 of NZ_AP022586.1, read as the reverse complement.
ACGGCCGTCGCCCCGAACGCGAACCACATGCCCACCGCCAGCAGGAAGCCGACGTCGTCGACGAGTTCGAGGTCACGCCGGATGTCGTCGGAGTGACGCAGGTATTTGAAGACGATCCCGCACACGAACGCCGACACGAATCCGTTGCCGTCGATCGCCAGGCTCAGCCCGAACGCCAGCAGCGGCGCGGCCACCAGCACGAGCCGCTTGGACTGGATGGTCATCCAGCCGCGGGTCTGCGCGGCGTTGGCCGCAAGCGCGAGGGCGGCGCCGACCGTCAGGCCGATGACGATGGCTTTGGCGGCCTGCGGCACCGCCGCCTCCAGCGCCTGCAGCGGGGTGTCGACGCGGGTGTCCTGGTCGGCGAGCACCAGCGCGAAGATGAACAGCGGCGACACGATGCCGTCGTTGTAGCCGGCCTCCACGTTGAGCACGTTGCGCACCCGCTCGGGCACGCGCCGGTCCCGCAGGATCGACGACACCGGCGCGAAGTCGATCGGCACGACGATGCAGGCGATCACCAGCAGCACGGCCCATGAGGAACCGGGCAGCAGCCACAATCCGAACAGCAGGGCGGTGCCGATGCTCACCGGCAGCGCGACGAACAGGATCCGCAGGGCGGCCTTCGGTTCGTGGCCGAGCAGGCCACCTCGCACATCGGTGGCGTCGACGAAGAGCAGGATGGCGAGGATGATCTCGGCGACGTGTTCGGCGATCTCGGTGTTGAGGGTGTCGGCCACCCGGTCGGAGGTCGCGAGGCCGATCACCACACCGGCCAGGACGATCACCATCGGCGCGGTGAGGCGCCAGAGCTCCATGCGGCGGGCCAGCACCGCCCACCCGGCGAGCACGGCGGAGACCGCGACGAGAGACAGCAGCACGGCGGCGATCTTTCCAGGCTGTGGCGGTTCGCGCCCTGACACGCGACAAGACCTCCTGCCGGTCCGGCTCTGTCCCCCTCATGGCCGGCGGCAGGAGGCCTTGTGTCTCGCGTGAGGCGGCTAGGCCGCCTCGTCGTTGTTGTCGTTCTCGTTCTGCGCGTCGTTGGCGGTGGTGTCGGTCTGCGGTGCGTCGTCCTGCTTGACCGTGGGCCTCTTCGGCGTGAAGACCTTGGTGAGCGTCTTCTGGGTGCCGACGACGGCGTCGTTGATCCGCTTGCCCGCTTCGTTGATCGAGTCCTCCACCCGCTCACCGGCCTCGCGCAGCGCCGTGCCGAACTGGCCGCCGCGCAGCTGAGGACCGGTGGTGGCGCCCGAGCCGCCGCCTTCTTCAGGCACGACCGCGGCCGGGTCACCGCTCTGCTCACCCGTCTCGGCGTTGCCTTCGACGGTGTCGGGGGCGCCTTTGGCCGTCGGGGTGATGCTGTCGACGGATGCGTTGCGCTGCAACGTTTCTGAACCCGGGGTTGAGCTCAGCAGGTTGGCCTCCTCCTCGCCCTGCTGGAGGGGGTTCGGCACGGTGATCGGCCCTGGCGGGTTCGGCAGACCCGGCAGGTCGAGATCGAGGTCGTCGAGGACGTCCCCGATCGTCTCCTGCAGATCGGCGAGCGCGTCGCCCAGACCCGGGATCCGGTCGGCGAGGCCGCCGAGGCCGCTGGGCAGGCCGAGCAGATCCGCCAGGACCGCGATGGGGTTGGCGACTCCGCCGAGCGGCCCACGCACGCCGGGGATTCCGCCGTAGAAGAACGCATCCTGGACGCCGGCGAAGAACGCCTCTGCCAGGTCCCCCGGGACCTGACCCCAGTCGACGTTCTGCGGCACCGTGAAGAACGGCACGCCGCCGGGCTCGCCGTTCACCAGCGATCCGTCACCGAAGTTGTCGGTGAAGTCCCGCGGATACGGGTTCAGCCGGTCGGTCATGTCCTGGGTGACGTTCGTGTAGCCCAGGTTGGTGAGGATCTTCAGCGCCGGCTCGATCGCGTCGGCGAACGGGTTGGTGAAGCCGAAGACGCCACCGGTGAAGAAGTTCGCGATGTCGGTCGGATAGCGGAACGGCTCCAGGACCGGTAGGCGATCGACCGGCACCGTGAGGAAGATGTTCGGCGTGCCGCCGGTCGGGCTCAACAGCTCACCGAGCAGTCCGGTCACGTCGATCTGGTCCCCGAGCGCGCCGACATCAGCGCCCCGCAGGATGTACGTCGGGAAGAGGAACGCTGCCCCGGAGTTGACCAGCGAGAAGGGGTTCGGCCACGAGGGGAAGTCGGACAGGGTGTCGTACTCGACGGTGGCATCGATCTTGATCGGGATGAACGAATTGTTCTGCGGGAACGGCGGCGGCAACGGGGACGGCAGGATGCTGCCGTTGCTCTCGACCTCGGGCGTGACGACGCTGTCGTACCCGAAGATCCGCAGGAACGGATCGAGCAGCGGGAACGCCCGCGCCACGATGCCGCCGTCAGCGCGGCCCGGGTTGCGCAGCAGGATCAGCGGCAGGATCGTGCGCGGCGACGGATCCGTCTCGGTGAAGTACTCCGCGATCTGCGGATAGGCGATCCCGGCCGCCAGCGAACCGAGCCCGAATCCGATCACGACCGGAACCCGGGCGCCACCGAGGATCCCGCCCAGCACGGGCGCCAGTGCGCCACCGGCGGGGCCCAGAAGCTGGGACAGCAGCGGACCGAGCACCGCGGCGAGTGCCGCACCGTCGACCACTGTGTCGGTGCCGGTCACCTCATCGACGATCAGCGGCGGCAATGCCGGCACGTACCCCAGGTTGAGCCCGAACAGCGCGGCGAGCCCGAACGGCGGGCCGGTGGTGACCAGGTTGATGCCGGCCAACTCCAGCGCGTCGAGCGGACCGTTGATGGACGACAGGTTCACGCCCAGCGCCTCGAGGAGCGGCCCGAGAGTGAGCGCGTCGGTGAGCGCCAGGTTCTGCACGTCCGCGCTGACCGCGCGCGCCTCGATGAGCGGGAGCGCACTTGCCGACGGAGCCGTCAGCCCCATCGTCATCGCGGCCGATGTCGCCGCGACACCGCCCATGACGGCGGCCTTCTTCATCCGCCTACCCACGTGCCTGTTCCGATGCTTCGCCACGACCGCTCCCCTCAGCAACCTTCATCGCGCTGTGACGAAGGTAACACGCACCTGAGAAAACATGAAAAACAGCTGAGAACGAACTGAGAGACCGTTGCGATAGCAAGTAAGGCATCCGGTTGCGGTCGCAACGACCTGCCGTTTTCCGATCGGCAGGTCAGACGGTGCGCTGATTTTGCTGATCGGATGATCTTGGACCTTCGGCTCCCCGATCGCCGGAGTCCCGGCGCACGTGTCGTGAGCTCCAGCCCGGAGTGAGCACGGGACGCAGAACACAGGCTTCGATGACACCTTTTGGTGAGCTCGTCGAACCAACGGTTGCTGCCGACCGCCAGGGTTACCTTCCCTCATCAACCGTCATTTGCTGTTCGCGCGGAACGTCGCCGAAGATTCAGGTCACAGTCTCTGCGGACGCAACCTGAGTATTTCCGCCGCCGTCAGCTGGCGCCACTCGCCGATGCCGACGCACCAGAGACCTCCCAGCAAACACACAGCTGAGGGTCAGGCACCTGCGACGCAGAACTCGTTGCCCTCCGGATCGGCGAGCACGACCCAGCTGAAGTCCGCACCGAAGCTGTGCCTGCCCCGCTCCGACGCACCCAGCCCGACGAGCCGCGTCACCTCCGCCTCGACGTCCCCCGCGGTGAAGTCGACGTGCACGCGGTTCTTGCCGGGGGTCACATCGGGCACCTTCTGGAAGCCCAGCCGCGGTCCGCTCTCTCGTATGACGACGACGAACTCGCCCGGCGCGAAAGCACTCACCTCGCCACCGGCGGCCTCGGCCCACCAGGCCGCCAGAACGTCGGGGTCGGTGCAGTCGACAGTGATCATCTCCACAGTCATCGCCATGGCGCCGACGATAGATCAGGCCGGTGACAAAAACGCCTGCAACGATGCGGAATAGGCCGCGACATCGTCTGCACCCATGAGTTCTCGCGCCGAATGCATGGCCAACTGGGCCGCACCGACGTCCACGGTGGGGATCCCGGTGCGCGCCGACGTCATCGGGCCGATCGTCGATCCGCACGGGAGATCCGCGCGGTGTTCGTAGCGCTGCATGGGGACGCCGGCCTGGGCGCACGCCAGCGCGAACGCCGCCGCGGTGCGGCCGTCAGTGGCGTATCGCAGATTGGGCTGCACCTTGAGCACCGGTCCGCCGTTGACCTCGATCAGGTGGCCGGGTTCGTGGCGCTCCGGGTAGTTGGGATGAGTCGCGTGCGCCATGTCGCCCGACGCCACCATGGATCCCGACATCCGCCGCAGCAGATCCTCACGATGCCCGCCGGCAGCCAAGGTGATCCGCTCCAGCACCGTGGGCAGTAGTTCGGACTGAGCTCCGTGATCGGAGGTGGAGCCGACCTCCTCGTGGTCGAAGAGCGCCAACACCGGGACCACGCCGTCGGGCTGCGCCGCCAGCAGCGCCTCGAGGCCCGCGTAGCACGTCGCCTGGTTGTCCAGCCGTGGCGCGCTGACCAGCTCCCGGTCGGCGCCCACCAGCGTCGACGGCGTCAGATCGTGGGTCATCAGGTCCGCGGCGAGGACGGCGTCTTCGGAAACCCCGGCCCGGTCGGCGACATACCCGAGGAAGGATCCGGCCGCGCCGCCCACTCCCCACACCGCGTTCACGTGGCGCTGCGGATCGAGCGTCACTCCCTTGCGGTCGTCGGAGAGATGGATCGCCAACTGCGGCACCCGCAGAATCGGATCGTCGATACGGATGAGCCGGTGCTCGATGCCGTCACCCACCCGGATCGACAGCCGGCCGCTGATCCCGAGATCGCGGTCGAGCCAGGAGTTCAGCCAGGCACCGCCGTAGGGCTGCAATGCCACGACGCGCCAACCGGATACGAATCGGTCGGGGTGTTGTTTGACGCGCAGGTTGGGGCTGTCGGTGTGACCGCCGACGATGCGGAACGGTGCGCGCGGGTCAGCGCCGGCCCGCCACGCCACCAGCGATCCGGCCCGCACGGTGAAGTGGTCGCCCGCCTCCGAAGGCCACTCGTCGCCTTCGGAGAGTTCGGTGAAACCGGCCTCGCGCAGCCGGTTCGCGACGGTGTCGCAGACGTGGAACGGTGACGGCGAGGCATCGATGAAGGCGCACAGGCTCTGGGGGCTCGCTGGCATCGTTCAATCTTCACGCGTGCGGTACGGGCCAGTGGCACCAGGGTCTCCGATGCGGTTCATCCTGTTCGCCAATCGGTGGGTGGCGCGTGGTTGTCCGGCACACGGCACCGGAGACGTCACTGACCCATCAATGCCGACAGCCGGGTGTCTGTTCCGGTTTCCGGACGGGGGTTGTACAACACGAGGTGCCATTCCGGGTGGTCGGTGACCGTGAGGGTGGTCTTGTCGAATACGAGCTCGCCCGCCACCGGGTGACGGACCGCTTTGACAGCCTGCTGATGAGGACCGACATCGTGGCGGTTCCAGATTGCCGCGAAATCGGGACTCACGGAACTCAAGTGGGCGACGATCTCCGCGAAGTTGGGGTCCCCCAGGTAGCGGCCGGCATCGGCACGGAAAGCGGCGACCACCCCGGGAGCGGCCGCCGACCATTCCACATACGCGCCCCGGTACCGCTCGTTGGTGAAGAAGCTGATCAGACAGTTGTGGTCTGCGCTGGAGTAGCCGAAGACTTCGCGGGTTCCCGAGTTGATGGCCAACAGATTCCAGTAACGGTCCTGCAGCATCGCCGGACGCGGGGCCCATGCTGCGACGAGCTGCAGCAGCTCCGGTGGCACAGGGCTGTCGTCGACATCCCCACCGACCGGCGGACTGGCTCCGGCGAGCAGGTGGAGGTGTGCGCGCTCGGACTCGCTGAGGCGCAGAGCTGCGCTGACCGCGTCCAGCACACTTGCAGACGCCGAGATATCCCTGCCCTGCTCGAGCCAGGTGTACCAGGAGACGCCCACCCCGGCCAGGGTGGCCACTTCTTCTCGGCGAAGACCCGGGGTGCGACGCCGCCCGCCCGGCGCTAACCCGACATCGACGGGAGAGAGTCTGGCGCGCCGCGACCTGAGGAACTCGCGCAACCCCGCCCGCCGGTCGAACACAGTCGCAGCCGCTTCCGCGGACCGGCCATCGCCGACTGTCATACGTGGGGATGCTACGCGTGCGCCAACCGGGCGGTGGCCATGGTGGTGGTCAGAGACATTGGATAACGCAACCCTGTCAGAGCCGGTTGCGTTGGCTCAGGCTGTCTCCATGGCGGTGACTCCTGTCCGAGGGACGCAGGTGGACAGGGCACTGAAACCGTTGCTTCACAATGGTCTTCGAGAGGGCGCGCGAATGAAGTTCGGCGTAAGCACATTTCTCACCGACGAAGGTCTGCGGCCCGATGAACTCGCCGTGGCATTGGAGGAACGGGGATTCGACTCCTTGTTCGTCTCCGAACACACTCACTATCCCGTGGCCGCGCCCCCTCCCCCGGACACCGATCTGCCTCAGCGTGATTACCTGCGCTCGCTCGACCCCTTCATCGCGCTGAGTGCGGCAGCCATGGTCACCGACCGTCTCACCTTGGGTACCGGAATCACGCTGGTGGTGCAACGTGATCCGCTCACACTGGCCAAGGAGGTGGCGACCCTCGACTACCTCAGCGGCGGTCGGCTCCAGCTCGGCGTCGGAGCCGGCTGGTTGCGCGAGGAGATGGTCAATCACGGCACGAACCCGAAAACGCGGATGGCCCTGATGCGGGAACGAGTGCTGGCCATGAAACAGATCTGGACGCAGGAGCAGGCGGAGTTCCACGGAGAGTACGTGTCCTTCGACCCCGTCTACTCGTGGCCGAAGCCGACGCAACGGCCTCACGTCCCAGTGTTGGTGGGCGGTAACGGACCGACGGTGTTCAACCGGGTACTCGAGTACGGCGACGGCTGGGCGCCCAATCTTCCGAGCACCCCTGAGGATCTGGTTGCCGACGTGGCCGAATTACGCCGCCGCGGTGATGATCAGGGACGGTCCTACATCCCGGTGACGCTCATCGGCGCAGACCAACGCGGTTTCCGCGGAACCGAGCGCCTGAATGCCATCGCGCCGCTGAACAAGCACGAACTCGCCACACTCGCAGAAGGTGGCATCGACCACTGCCTGTTCTTCCGGAACGCCGCGCTCAGCAGTGCTGAGGCACTGCGGTACCTCGACGATCTCGTCGAGCTCACCGAAGAGTTCCGGGGCGGAGCCGACTACGCGCCGGCCGCGTCGTGAAGGAGAGCTAGACAGTGAGCACGGCGTCGAGCGCCGACAGGAACAGTCCCAGTCCGTCGTCGGACGGGCCGGTGAGCGCCTCGGTGGCGTGCTCCGGGTGCGGCATCAGGCCGACGACGCGGCCGTTGGCCGAGCTGATCCCCGCGATGTCGCGCATCGAGCCGTTGAGGTTCTCGCGGTAGCGGAACACCACCCGGCCCTCGCCCTCGAGTTCGTCGAGCACCTTCTCGCTCGCGACGTAACGCCCCTCCCCCGACTTCAGCGGGATGAGCAGATCGGCACCCGTCTCGTAGCGGGTGGTCCACGCCGAGGTGTTCGAGGCGACCTCGAGCCACGTGTCGCGGCAGATGAAGTGCAGGCCGATGTTGCGGGTCAGCGCCCCCGGCAGCAGGCCCGCTTCGCACAGCACCTGGAAACCGTTGCAGATCCCGAGCACCGGCATGCCCTGCTCGGCGGCGCGGATGACCTCGCCCATCACGGGCGCGAACTTCGCGATGGCGCCCGCCCGCAGGTAGTCGCCATAGGAGAAGCCGCCGGGCACGATGACCGCGTCGACGTTCTTGAGGTCGGCGTCGGCGTGCCACAGGCTGACCGGCTCACCACCGGCGAGCCGCACCGCGCGTGCGGCGTCGATGTCGTCGAGCGATCCCGGGAAGGTGATCACCCCCACCCGCGGACTCATGCGTCCTCCCTGGTGACCGACCAGTCTTCGATGACGGTGTTGGCCAGAAGCGATTCGGCGATCTCGGCCACCGTCTCGTCCGTGACGTCGCCGTCGATCTGCAATTCGAATCGTTTGCCTTGCCGGACATCTGAGACGCCCGTCACACCGAGACGTCCCAGGGCGCCGACGATCGCCTGACCCTGAGGGTCGAGGATCTCTGCCTTGGGCATCACGTGCACCACCACCTTTGCCACGGCGACAACTTTACCGGTGTCGTGGCAGGTCGCCGGTTACCGGCATGACCCGATGTAGGCGGTGCAGAGCGGAGTGGCCAGCGCGTCGAGCACGGACGCGTCCGTAACCGCACGCCAGGGCACCGAGGGTTGTGCCGAAGACCACAGCGCCAGTTCGGTGACGGTGCTGTTGCGCGGGTCGACGACCAGGTACTCGTGCAGCACCGAGCGATCGGGGCCGCTCGCCACGGCGGCCATCCTCGTCGGTTCTGCCGTGGTCAACGACGGTGACATCGCGGGGGCGCCGAGCTGGCAGGCCCGCAGCTTCGCGACGGCGTCGTCGAACACCGATGTCGCCAGCTGGCCTCCGCGCCAGGTCTCGCCGCGCCAGTGCATCACCTGGGCTCGCAGGTTCCACTGACGGTCCGGCGAGGAGACCTCGGCCCGGGCCGCGATCGCCCACGTGCGGGGGTCATCGGCGCCGAGGCCCGGCGCGGCGCACGTCTCCTCGAACCGGAACCGCGGCGTGACCGCGGTGACCGACACGGTCGACAGCTCCGGCCAGCGGTAGACGTCGTAGAGCGGTATCGAGATCGGCGCGATCCACGCCGAGCGGGGAATCCGGTCGCAACTGGGCGGGCAGTCCAACGGGTTCGCGGTCGCCGCGCCGGGGGTGGCCAACGCGAAGCCGCAACCGGCCAACACCGCCGCCAACAGCAACCGCATTCGAAACCCCCACCACCGGCCCCCGCCTGAGCGCCACAATATAGCCATGCAATTGACCCATTTCGGCCATTCATGCCTACTCGCAAGCTTTTCCGACGGTTCCGGCGCCGAGACGACGGTTTTGTTCGATCCGGGCACGTTTTCGCACGGATTCGAGGGCATCACGGGTCTGTCGGCGATCCTGATCACCCATCAGCACCCCGACCACGCGGACACCAGCCGGCTGCCCGCTCTGCTCGACGCGAACCCGCAGGCCGCGCTGTACTGCGATCCGCAGACTGCGCAACAGCTCGGCGGCGCGTGGCAGGCGGTGCACGCCGGTGACGCATTCGCCGTCGGACATCTACAGGTGCGTGGCGTCGGCGGCCGGCACGCGATCATCCACCCGGAACTGCCGGAGATCGACAACATCTCGTACCTCATCGGCGACGGGGACCACCCGGCCCGGCTGATGCACCCCGGTGACGCGTTGTTCGAACCGGGCGAACCGGTCGACGTGCTCGCGACACCCGCGGCGGCGCCCTGGATGAAGATCTCCGAGGCGGTCGACTATCTGCGCGCGGTCGCACCCACCCATGCGGTGCCGATCCACCAGGGCATCATCGACCCGAGTGCGCGCGGCATCTTCTACGGGCGGTTGAGCGAGATGACCGACACCGACTTCCAGGTTCTCGAGGAGGAGAACGGCACGCAGTTCTAGGCGGCGTCTTGCAGCGCTGCGCCGGATTCCCACCGGTAGACCTGCGGCGCGCACTGGTGCATCAGCGCGAGGTCGACCGCGTCCAGCACGGCCTGCCGGGGGCCGGGACGGCTGAGTTGCTTGGCGGAGACCGCGAGTCGCACCATGCCTGCACGACGGGCGGTCCGCTCGGCGGAGAGCACCACGGTGCGGCACCACCACGGTTCGGTGACGAACCCCGCGCCGATGCCGACCACACGGGCCCGCACCGTCGTGCCGCGCACCAGATCGGTCACGCCGTTGAATCCGGCGAGGAGGCGAAAGCCGTTGCGGGGCAGAGCGATCGAGGTACCCTGCGAAACCGTCCAGCCCGGTGCGGCGAACAGCCGGGTGCGCAATCCGAGGTGTTCGAGCACCCGGTCGGCGCCCATCAACCGCAGGTTGGCCTCGTGGGCGGCCAACGACGCGAACTCGCTGCGTCGCTTTTTGGTGGCGGCCTCGTCGAACCCGTGCAGCACGATCGCGTCTCCGGCCGTCCGTCGCCCCAGGAGCCATTCGACGGTCGGCAGGTCGTGGTCGAGCCGGTAACCACCTTTGAGGCGCGGGGCGACGAGGAACGACGTCGGCACACCGCGCGCGTCGAGGGCGGCGCGGAAGTCCGCGACGTCGCCGAGGGTGCGGGCGCTGACGTGGGAGATGGAGACGACCAGTTGTCCTGCCACATCCGCAGTGTGACGACTCGAGGTGTCGGGGCGGTGGCCGTCACGTCGACGGCAGTTGGCTATTTCGGCAAGACGGCTTCGATGGCGGCGATGACCTCGGGGGCGTCGGGTTCGGTGCGCGGCCGGAACCGGTTGACCACGTCTCCACCGGGGGCGAGCAGGAACTTCTCGAAGTTCCACTGCACGTCGCCCGCCTCACCACTGCTGTCGGGTGTCTGGGTGAGCTCCGCGTAGAGCGGGTGACGGTCCGGGCCGTTGACGTCGGTCTTGGACAGCAGGGGGAACGTCACGCCGTAGGTGGTCGAGCAGAACGTCTGGATCTCCTCGGCGGTGCCCGGCTCCTGCCCCATGAACTGGTTGCACGGCACACCGATCACCGTCAGCCCACGGTCGCCGTAGTCCTGGGCGAGCTTCTCCAGCGCGCTGTACTGCGGCGTCAGCCCGCATTTCGACGCGACGTTGACCACGAGTGCGGCGCCGTCGGCGAGCTCCCTGAGCGTGGTCGATCTACCGTCGAGGGTGTTGAGCTCGATGTCGAGCAGGTACGACTCAGTCATGCCCGGACGCTACCGCACCCGCTAGCCCGCGAACAGCATCTGTGCGGCCCGCTCGATCTGGGCGAGCGGATCGCCTTCGGTGGCGATGAGGTCGTTGAGCCACAACATGATGAAGCCGTGCACCAGCGACCACGCGGCGAGCGCCGCACCCTCGGGGTCGGACTGCGAGCGGGCGTCGGTCAGCGTGGCGACGCCGCGGTTGAGCTCGGCGCCGGCCGCCGCTTTCGCCTCGGCGAGTTCGGGATTCGCCTCGTCGATCAGCGATTTGTCGAACATCACCTCGTAGTGGCCGGGGTGTTCGAGCGCGAAGCGGACATACGCGCTCGCGGCGTTGAGGAACTCCGGGCGGGCGTCGGCCAGCGCCGCGGCCAGCATCCGCCAGCCCTGGGCGGCCAGCGCGGTGAACAGGCCTCGGCGGTCGGTGAAGTGGTGGGCGGGGGCCGCGTGCGACACCCCGGCGGCGCGGGCGAGTTCCCGTAGCGAGACGCCGTCGGCGCCGCGTTTGGCGACGAGTTCGGCGGCGTGGGCGAGGATCACGGTTTTCAGATCCCCGTGGTGGTACGTGCCCTTCGACATCGGCCCATCCTATCCCGACATCTTGACAGTGCCTAGTTATGCGCTACGCTGCTAAACTTGACAGTGACTAGATGGAGGTGCACGTGGCGGTTCTTCTTGCACTCGTTCTCGGCAGCCTGGGCGCCCGCGTCGTCGGATGGCTGGGCGTCGCATACACGGATTCCTGGCCCGAGGCGCTCGCCGTCGGCCTCGCGCTGATGTTCGTGATGACCGGGGTGGCGCACTTCGTCCCCGGCATGCGGCGGGACATGATCGCGATCGTGCCGCCGGGACTGCCGGCACCCGGGGCGCTCGTCGCGGTGACCGGAGTCCTGGAACTGCTCGGCGCGGCGGGACTGCTCTATCCGCCGACGCGCGTCGCCGCGGCGGTGTGCCTGCTGCTGCTCATGCTGGTCATGTTCCCGGCCAACGTGCACGCAGCGCGGATGCCCGACCCGCCGCCGTCGATGAGCTCGCCGTTAGGCCTGCGGACCGCTGAAGAAATTCTCTACCTGGCCGCCGCCGTAGGTGTCGCGGTCGGCGGTGGCTAGCACCCAGGCGTACTGGAACGCGGCTTCCTTCCAGCGCTCGTAGCGGCCGCTGATCCCGCCGTGCCCGGCGGTCATCTCGGTCTTGAGCAGCACCGGGTTGCCGTCGGTCTTGCTGTGTCGCAGGGCGGCAACCCATTTCGCGGGTTCGACGTAGTAGACCCTGGTGTCGTTGAGCGACGTCATCGCCAGGATGGGCGGGTACTCCTTGGCGACGACGTTCTCGTACGGCGAGTAGGACTTCATGTAGTGGTAGACGATCTCGTCCTCGAGCGGGTTGCCCCACTCGTCCCACTCGGTGACCGTCAGCGGCAGCGACGGGTCGAGGATCGTGGTCAGCGGATCCACGAACGGCACCTGCGCGAGGAACCCCGCGAACAGCTCGGGTGCCAGGTTCGCGACCGCGCCGATCAGCAACCCGCCTGCACTGCCGCCGAGGGCCACCAGGTTCTGCGGCCGGGTGGTGTCGGTGGCGATGAGATGGCGTGCGACGGCGATGAAGTCGGTGAAGGTGTTGCCCTTCTCCAGCAGCTTGCCGTGTTCGTACCACGGCCGGCCGAGTTCCCCACCGCCGCGCACATGGGCGACCGCGAACACCATGCCGCGGTCCAGCAGCGACAGCCTGGCGATCGAGAACCGCGGATCCTCACACGATTCGTAGGCGCCGTAGCCGTAGAGCAGCGTCGGGGCGGGGAACTGCAGACCGACCCGGTGGACGATCGAGATCGGTACCCGCGCGCCGTCCGGCGCGACCGCCCACTCCCGCCGTTCGACATAGTCCTCGGGACGGTAGCCGCCGAGCACCGGCTGCTCGCGCAGCAGTGTCCGCTCCCCCGTCGCGAGATCGAGGTCGTAGATCCGCACGGGCGTGACGAAAGACGTTGCGCCGATGCGCAGTTTCGGCGGATCCCAGTTCGGGTTGCCGCCAAGGCCCGCCGACGTCAGTTCGGTGTCGAACGTGATGTCCTCGGCCTGCCCGTAGGAGCCGTCGGCGCCCAGCGGCCACAGCTGGATCTTGGGTAGCGCCTCTTCGCGGTAGCTCAGGACCAGGTGTCGGGCGAAGGCGTCGACCGCGTCGAGCCGCACGTTCTCGCGATGTTCGATCAGTGTGCGGACCTCGGTGGGATCCGACACCGGGGCGTCGACGAGCGCGAAGTTCTCGGCACCGTCGTTGTGCATGATGAGGAACCGGTCCTCACCGCCGACCACAGCGTGTTCCACGGAGTATTCGACCCCTTCGCGGCGCGGCCACACCACCGAGAAGTCAGCGTCGGGGTCGGCCGCGTCGGCGTAGCGCACCTCGGAGGTGACCGCGCTACCGGCCGCGATGATCAGGTACTTGTCGCTGCGGGTGCGGCCGACGCCGAGCCAGTACTTCTCGTCGGGTTCGTGGTACACCCGCTCGGCCGGCAGGCCCGCACCCAGCCGGTGCCGCCAGACGGTGTCCGGACGCCACGCGTCGTCGACGGTGCTGTAGTACACGGTGCGGTTGTCGGCGGCCCAGGTGGCGCCCGCGCCGATTCCGACGATCGTGTCGTCGTACTGCTCACCGGTCCGTAGGTCGCGGAACCGCAGCGTGTACCGCTCGTCGCCGACGGTGTCGACCGAGTAGGCCAGGATGTTGCCGTCGATGCTGACGGTGGCCGCGCCGAGCGCGAAGAACTCGTGTCCCTCGGCTTCGACGTTCTCGTCGAGAAGCACCTGCTCACCGGGGACCGTGGTGTTCTCGTCGAGCTCCGGAGGAGTCCAGTCGGCGGGATCGGCTGCGGGACAACGGCAGTGCACCCCATACTGCTTGCCCTCGAAGCTGCGGCCGTAGTACCACCAGTCCCCGCGCCGGGTCGGCACCGACAGGTCGGTCTCCTTGGTGCGGGCCTTGATCTCGTCGAAGATCTTCTGCCGCAACGGGGCCAGATGCTCCGTCTGCGCCTCGGTGTAGGCGTTCTCGGCCTCGAGGTAGGCGATCACCTCGGGATCGGATTTGTCCCGCAGCCACTCGTAGTGGTCGAGGAACACGTCGCCGTGGTGTTCGCGGCGCTGTTCGACGCGTTTGGCCTGTGGCGGCGTGACCGTCATGCGCTCGCGCCGATCCACGCGCCGAAGCTCAGGCCCGAGATGCGTTCGTAGGCCTCGATGTACCGCGAGCGGGTCGCGTCGACGATCTCCGGCGGAAGTGGTGGCGGTGGTTGGTCCGCGGTGCGGTCCCAGCCGGACTCCGGACCGGTGAGCCAATTGCGCACGAACTGCTTGTCATAGCTCGGCTGCACCTCACCCTCGCGGTAGGCGTCGGCGTACCAGTATCGCGACGAGTCGGGGGTGAACACCTCGTCGGCGAGCACCAGTTCACCGGTCCCGTCGACGCCGAATTCGAACTTGGTGTCCGCGATGATGATTCCCTTCGTCAGCGCGTGGTCGGCGCCCTGGGTGTAGACCCGCAACGTGTGCTCCCGCAACTGCTCGGCGCGCTGTTCGCCGACCAGCCCGACGGTGTCGGCGAACGTGATGTTCTCGTCGTGCGCGCCGATCTCCGCCTTCGACGCCGGGGTGTAGAGCGGTTCGGCGAACTTGCTGGCCTCGGTCAGCCCGGGCGGCAGCGTCAGCCCGCACAGTGTGCCGGTCTTGCGGTAGTCGATCAGCCCCGACCCGGTGAGGTATCCGCGCGCCACACACTCGACGGGCAGCATCTCCAGCTGACGCACGACCAGCGCTCGGCCGAGCACCTCCTCGGGGATGCGCGGATCGTCGGGTGGGCCGGCGAGGTGGTTGGGCGCATCGATCAGGTCGAAGAAGAACACGCTCATCGCGGTGAGGATGCGGCCCTTGTCCGGGATCTGCGAGGACAGGATGTGGTCGTACGCCGAGATGCGGTCGGTCGCCACGAACAGCAGGTGCTCGTCGTCGATGCGGTACAGCTCGCGAACCTTGCCGCTGGCCAGATGGCGGTAGTCGGACAGAGCGGGGCGCATCGGGTCAGCCTATCGGGCACCATCTACACACATGACTTCGCGGTTTGTGCCCTACGCCACCACGCCGGGTCGCCTGCTCGGCCAGCTGATCAGCGACATCGTCATCGCCGTCTGGGTGTTGATCTGGTTGTTCGTCGGAATGGCCGTGCACTCGGCGGTCGCAACCATCGCCCAGGTCGGCCGCCAGGTGGAGGACGGTGCGAACGGCATCGCCGACAACCTCGAATCGGCGGGTGAGCAGACCAACGACGTGCCCCTGCTCGGCAACGCCCTGCGCGGCCCGCTGAAGGCCGCGGGCGACGCCGCCCTCGACATCGCCAGCGCGGGGCACAACCTCGACAACACCGCGTCGTGGCTGGCCTGGGTGCTGGCGCTCGCCGTCGCCGCTCCCCCGATCCTGGCCGTCGCGATGCCGTGGGTGTTCCTGCGGGTGCGGTTCGTGCGGCGCAAGTGGACGGCGATCACGCTGGCCGCCACCCCCGCGGGTCAGCAGCTGCTGGCGATGCGGGCGCTGGCCAACCGGCCGCTGGCCAAACTCGTCAGCGTCGACGCCGACCCCGTCGGGGCGTGGCGCAATCAGGACGTCGCGGCGATCCGCGGGCTGGCGGCCCTGGAGTTGCGCGCCGCCGGCATCGCCCGCCGCCTGTAGCCCTGCGATTTGTGCACGATTTCGCGCGCCCACCGCTCGAAATCGTGCACAAATCGCAGCATAGGGAACCGTTGGGGCGGCTCACCGCGTCCATTCGACATGCTCGACGACCATCTGCGTCGCCACGACGGCGTCATCACGCTCGCGCAGGCCCAGCTGTGTGGGCTCAGCCGCCACGCGGTAGAACGACGCGTGCGGGCCGGCCGCTGGCTGCGCTGTTCTCCCGGAGTGTTCTTCGCCGACGATCGCCCGTTCACCGAAGCCGCCCGCATACGCGCCGCGGTCTGGGCGTACGGTCCTCGCGCAGCCGCCAGCGGTCTGGCCGCGGCGTGGTGGCACGAGGTCACACGGTTCGCCCCCGAGACGGTCGAGGTGACGGTCCCACGAGTGAGCAATCACCGCCGTCGTCCCGGGATGCGGCTGCGCCGCCGCGACCTGGATCCTCGCGACATCGTCGAGCGCAACGGCCTGCGGGTCACCGCGCTCCCGCTGACGGTGGTCGAGGCGGCGGTGCGACGCGGTGGCGGCGCGAAGCTTATGGACCGCGCCCTGCAGCGCCACGTCGAACTGGCCCAGCTGTGGCGGGCGCATCTGCGCAACAAGGGCAGGTACGGCTCGCCCGCCGCGCGCCGGCTGTTGCGTGCGGCGCAGGACGGCGCACGGTCGGAGGCCGAGCGGATCCTGGTGAAGCTGCTGCGCGACGCCGACTTCACCGGGTGGACGACGAATCACCCGGTCGGCGGCTACAAGGTGGACGTCGCGTTCCCCGTGCCGAGGGTCGCGATCGAGGTCGACGGCTGGGCCTTCCACACCGACAGCGAGGTGTTCCAGACCGACCGCCAGCGGCAGAACGCCATCGCCCTGCTCGGCTGGAACGTGCTGCGCTTCACCTGGCTCGACCTCACCGAGTACCCCGAGCGGGTGATCGCGACGATTCGCTACGCGACCGGGCAATAGGCGTCACCGGAACGCCCGCCGCAACGCCGCACCGAAGGCGTGCCGCACCGTCACCGACCCCATGCGGACCCGACCGTCGACGACGACGTGCAGCCGCGGCGACGGCGGCGCCGTGCTGACGTTGACGGTGACACTGCCCGCGACGGCGCGCATCGCATCGATGTTCGCGGTGGCGTCGTCAGGCAGGATGATCTCGGTGGTGCTGCAGTAGTCGTCGACGTGGATCGCGACGACCGGGTGCTGCAGGGTGGCCGATCGGAAATCCAGTGTGGTCTCGCATATCCGGGTGTCCAGGACGATGCGCGGGGGTGCAACCCACTTTCCGCGCCGCGACACCGACGTCATCCTGCCCCGCAGCACGGTCGGCTCGGCCGATACCACCTCACGCGTCACCCGCAGCGGGAGATCGGCGAAGACGGCGGCCAGGTCGCCGCGGGTGCGGGCCGCCAGCACGACGTCGAGACGTTCGGTGAATTCGTCGAGCGTCAGCATGCCCTCGCCGACCGCCCGTTCCAGCAATCGGCGCGCCTCGGCCCGATCCGCGTCCGAAATCCGCAGGTGCGCGTCACCACTGGCGAAGTCCACGCCTCCGAGGGTAGGCGGTCTCACGCCCCGAGTTCCACGACCATGTGGCGGATGCCGGTGTGCCGGTTGCTGCGCGCCCACTCGACGGGCTCGACCAGGCGCACGGCGGAGAACCGCGCGAGCAGTTCCTCGAACAGCACCCGCAGTTCCAGCCGCGCGAGGTTGGCGCCGAGGCAGTAGTGCACACCCTGCCCGAAACCGAGGTGCGGGTTGGGTTTCCGCGCGATGTCGAACTCGTCAGGACCGGTGAACACCGCCGCGTCGCGGTTCGCCGACCCTTCCCACACGAGCACCTTCTGCCCGGCCAGCACGCGGTGGCCGCCGAGTTCGGTGTCACGGGTTGCGGTGCGCCGCTTGGACGGCGAGGGCGACGTCCAGCGCACCATTTCCTCGACGGCGGTGGGCAGCAGCGCCGGGTCGGCACGCAGCGCATCGAAGGCCACCGGATGCTCGACGAGTGCCAGCAGTCCGCCGGCGATCGCGTTGCGGGTGGTCTCGGCGCCCGCGCTGAACAGCAGGTAGAAGAACAGGTACAGCTCGGCGTCGGACAGCCACGATTCGGCGGCCACCACTGACAGCATGTCGTCGCCGGGTTCGGCGCGCTTGCGGGCCACCAGATCCGAACCGTAGGCGTACATCCGGGATCCGGCGTCCTCCACCGACAACCGCTCGATCGCGGCCGTGCGGGAACCGCGGAAGTCGAAACCGGGTTCCACAGCCTCGAACAGCCAGTGCCGGTCGGTTTCGGGGACGCCGAGCAGGATGCAGATCATCTGCATCGGCAGTTCGGCGGCGACCTGCGGGAGGAAGTCGAAGGGCTCGCCGTCGGCGACCTCGTCGAGCAGCATCCGGGCCCGCTGCCGCAGATCGTCGGTGACGCGGGCGATCATCCGCGGTGACAGTCCCGAGTTCACCAGTCGGCGGATCTGCGCATGCCGCGGATCGTCCATCATGTTGAGCACCTGACCGGCGATCGGCAGATCCTGCAGCAACGTGCCGCCGTAGGGCCGCTCGCCTCCGGTCACCGACGAGTAGGTGTCCTGATCACGCAACACCGCAAGGGTTTCCGCGTAGGTGGCGACGGACCAGAAGCCTTCGCCGTCCGGGGTGTGCTCGGTGGGTTCGTGCCAGTACACCGGCGCGTCGCGGCGATGCACCGCGAACAGTTCGTGGGGGAAGCCGTTCGCGAAGTTGTCCAGATCGGTGAAGTCGATCTGCGACAGCCCCGCCGCGCGGGTCACAGGATGGCGCCCGAGGTGTACTTGGCGGCTTCCGGGTAGCGACTGACCAGTTCGTCGACGGCCTGCGCCACCCGGTCCACCTGGTCACCGGCGGCTCCGCTGAAGGCCTGCCTGTCGGCCAGCGCATCGTCGAGCGCGACGCGGTCCAGCGGCAGCCGCGGGTCGGCCGCCAGCCGGTCGAGCAGGTCGGGCTCCCGGCCCTTCTCCCGCATCGCCAGGGCGACGGCCACCGCGTGTTCCTTGATGACCTCGTGGGCGGTCTCGCGCCCGACACCGGCCCGCACGGCGGCGATCAGGATTCGGGTCGTCGCCAGGAACGGCAGGTAGCGGTCGAGTTCGCGCTGGATGACGGCCGGGTAGGCGCCGAACTCGTCCAGCACGGTCAGGAACGTCTCGGTCTGCCCGTCGATGGCGAAGAACGCGTCGGGCAGCGCCACCCGGCGCACGACCGAGCAGAACACGTCGCCTTCGTTCCACTGCGCGCCGGCCAGTTCGGCGGCCATCGAGCCGTACCCGCGCAGCACGACCTGCAGACCGTTGACCCGTTCGCACGACCGGGTGTTCATCTTGTGCGGCATCGCCGACGATCCGACCTGCCCGGGCGCGAAACCCTCGGTCACCAGTTCGTGGCCGGCCATCAGCCGGATGGTGTGCGCCAGCGAGGACGGGCCCGCGCCCAGCTGCACCAGCGCGGAGACGACGTCGTGGTCGAGCGAGCGCGGATACACCTGGCCGACGCTGGTGAAAACGTCTCGGAAGCCGAGGAATTCGGCGACCCGCCGTTCGAGGTCGGCCAGTTTGGCGGTGTCGCCGCCGAACAGGTCGAGCATGTCCTGCGCGGTGCCCATCGGACCTTTGATGCCGCGCAGCGGGTAGCGGGCGATCAGTTCCTCGACCCGCTTCAGCGCGAGCAGCGTCTCCTCGGCGGCCGAGGCGAACCGCTTGCCCAGGGTGGTGGCCTGCGCGGCGACGTTGTGGCTGCGGCCGGCCATCACCAGGTCTCGATAGCTCACGGCGCGCTCGGCGAGCCGCGCGACGACGGCGACCCCGTGGGCGTGCACCAGTTCCAGGCTGCGGCGGATCTGCAGCTGCTCGACGTTCTCGGTGAGGTCGCGGCTGGTCATGCCCTTGTGCACGTGTTCGTGGCCGGCCAGCGCGTTGAACTCCTCGATGCGGGCCTTGACGTCGTGGCGGGTCACCCGCTCGCGGGCCGCGATCGACGCCAGGTCGACGGTCTCGAGGACGCGTTCGTAGTCGGCCACCACCCCGTCGGGCACGTCGACGCCGAGCTCGGCCTGGGCGCGCAGCACCGCCAGCCACAGCCGGCGCTCGGCGACGATCTTGGCTTCCGGCGACCAGATCGCCACCATGTCCTCGCTGGCGTAGCGGTTGGCCAGCACGTTCGGGATCGTCACAGACACACAGCTTACGGCGCGGATCGGGCAGGCTGGCCACGTGTACTTCGTCGGTATCGACCTGGCGTGGGGTGAGCGCAGCCCCACCGGCCTCGCGGTCGCCGACTCCCGCGGCGCACTGGTGCACCTCGCCGCCGCGACGACCGACGCCGACATCGTGGCGCAGCTCGCCCCGTATGCGGCGCAGGCGAGCGTGCTGGCGATCGACGCTCCGCTGGTGGTGACGAACCCGACGGGCAACCGGCCGTGCGAGGCGGCGCTCAACCGCGACTTCCGCGCCTTCGAGGCGGGTTGTCATCCGTCGAACACCGGTCATCCGTGGTTCGCGGCGGGCAGTCGCGGCGCCCGATTGGCCGACGCCCTGGGCCGGCCCGCAATCGAGGTGTATCCGCACGCCGCCACGGTGGCGTTGTTCGGCCTCGCCAAGACGCTGAAGTACAAGCAGAAGCCGGGCCGCGACGTGGCGCAGCTGCGCGCTGAACTGCTCCGGCTGATGTCCCTGGTCGAGTCCCTCGCAACGGCCGACCCACCGCTGAACGCCTTGCGCCACCCTGAGTGGGTGCGCATGCGCGACTCGGTCGCGACGGCCACCCGCAAATCGCAGCTGCGCCGCGCCGAGGATCCGGTCGATGCGGTCGTGTGCGCCTACGTCGCGCTGTTCGCCACGCGCCGGCCCGCCGACGTCACCACCTACGGCGACGAGACGACCGGCTGCATCGTGACGCCGACCCTGGGCCGGACTACTCCGCCAGGTGGACCGGATCGCTGACGCGGGTGCCGATCTTGCGGTTGATCAGCATGGTGACGAAGAACAGCACGATGCCGATGACGACGAGGATCAGCGCCACGGAGTACTGCTGGGCGGGGCGCCCGGAGAACGGCAGCACCAGGTACAGCGATGCGGCGAACCCGATCCACGGCAGCACCGTCGGCGTCTTGAAATGCCCGCCCGTGGCCTGCACGTCGCGCCGCAGCCGCAGCACCGCGATGTTGACGACGGCGAAAACGCCGAGCAACAGCAGTGATGTGGTGCCTCCGAGCACCGAGATGGCGCTGCTGCTGGCGAACACGCTCACGTAGAAGATGAGCCCGAACGCGATCAGCGTCGTGAACAGGATTGCCACCCACGGCGTCAGCCGGCGGGGGTGCACTCTGCCAAGGACCGGCGGAAGCACATGCTGGCGGGCCATCCCGTAGATCAAGCGGCTGGCCATCAGCATGTTGATCAGCGCGGTGTTGGAGACGGCGAACATCGAGATGAACGGGAAGATCTCGTCGATGGGCAGGTTGGGGGCACCGGCCTTGACCACCTCGACCAGCGGCGTGTCACTGTCGGCGAGCGTGCCGACCGGTACCAGGGCGACGGCCACGACGGCGACGAGCATGTAGATGATGCCGGCGATGGTCAGACCCGTCAGCAGCACCTTCGGGAACGTCTTGGCCGGCTCTTTGGTCTCCTCGGCCATGTTCACCGAATCCTCGAACCCGACCATCGCGAAGAAGGCCAGTGACGTGGCGGCGGTGACGGCCATGAACGCGTTCTTGTCGTCGTCCGTGTCGAAGGCCACGACGCGGGAGAAGTCGACGTCGCCGCCGCGGGTGAACGCCCACAACCCGACGAACAGCACGAGCATCAGGCCGGTGGCCTCGATGATCGTCAGGACGACGTTGAGTTTGATGCTCTCGCCGACTCCCCGGAAGTTCACCGCCGCCAGCAGCGCCATGAATCCGAGCGCGACGGCGGCCACACCGGCTGTGCCCCATTCGAGCCCGAAGCCCTCGATGAGGTTGGCGCCGAAGAACCGCGACGCCGTCGACGCCGAGGTGATGCCCGAGCACATGACCACGAACGCGACGAGGAAGGTGACGAACTGCACCCCGAATGCCTTGTGCGCGTACAGCGCAGCCCCGGCCGCCTGCGGATACTTGGTGACCAGTTCCAGGTAGCTGAACGCGGTGATGGTGGCGATGAGGAAGGCCACCAGGAATGGAAGCCACGCTGCCCCACCGACTTCGGCGGCCACGTCACCGGTGAGCGCGTACACTCCGGTGCCGAGGATGTCGCCGACGACGAACAGCAGCAACAGTCCGGGGCCCATGACGCGGCGCAGTTCGGGCTGCGCCTCGACCGTGTCTGGCTGGCTCATGGGCTCCTCCGTCACTGTTGGTCGGTCATCATCATCGGGCAGCGACGACCGCGACGCAGCCTCATTGCCGCAATCGTTGTCGAACCGGCCGTCAGCCCACCGGTGCGAGCACGTCGATGACGTCGATCAGAGTGGCACGTGCGGTGGCACGCGGCCCGTCGCCGTCCCCGACCAGGGCGGCGACCACGGCGCCGTCGACCGCGCAGACCAGCGCGGTGAGGAATTCCGCGCGCACCGACCGCCCGCAGCGCTCCACCACCTCGACGACCGCGTCGGTGCGCTGCCGCAGGATGCGGCGCTGGACGTCACGCAGCGCCGGTTGACGCGCACAGGCGATGTAGCGCTCGTAACGCGAGATCAGTTCTTCGCCGCCGCGGGCGCCCAGCGCATCGCCGAGGAGGAGATCGACCAGGACGTCGGCGGTGGACTCGGCGCCACGGCGCCGCCGGGACAGCGCCGCGACCCGCTGCTGCAACCGCTCGGCCTCGCGGCTTCCCTCGTGCTCGACGGCCTTGACGATGAGGTCGTCCAGCGACGAGAAGTAGTAGGTCGTCGAGGCGAGCGGCAGGCCGGCGCGGCGCGCCACGGCGCGGTGCCGAACGGCGTCGAATCCCCCTTCGCACAGCAGATCGGCGGCCGCGCTGACCAGCGCGTACCGCCTGCGTTCCCCTTTCGGAGTGACTGCTGCCGTCACGCTTCGTATGCTGCCAGCCACCGGGGTGGGGCATCGTCGTTTCGCCCAAACCCCAGCCATTCTTCAGACAAGTCAGCCGGGAATCCGGCCGCGGAGTTCCGGTGGCAAGATGGCCGCCATGTCCCAGCTGAGTCGCCGCGCCGTCCTGCGCCTCGCGGCGGGTACGGCCGCGGGTGCGGCGGGCGCCGTCACGTTCGGCACCGTCCCTTCGGCGGCGGCGCCCCCACCGCAGTCGGCGCCGACCTATGTCACGGGGTCGTTCGTGTCAGCCGCCCGCGGCGGGGTGAGCACGAACTGGGCGATCGCCCGACCGCCGGGGCAGACCGGCGCGCTGCGCCCGGTGATCGCGCTGCACGGCAAGGGCGCCGATGCCGCCCAGGTGATGGCCGGCGGCGTCGAGCAGGGGTTGGCCGAGGCGGTCAGCGCCGGGCTGCCGCCGTTTGCGGTCGTCGCCGTCGACGGCGGTGGAAGTTATTGGCACAAGCGGGCTTCCGGCGAGGATTCCGGCGCCATGGTGCTCGACGAACTGCTGCCCATGCTCGCCGACCAGGGCCTCGACACCTCCCGCGTCGGATTCCTCGGCTGGTCGATGGGAGGCTACGGCGCGCTGCTGCTGGGTGCCCGGCTGGGGCCGGCGCGCACTGCCGCGATCTGCGCGGTCAGCCCGGCGCTGTGGACGTCGGCGGGCGCGACCGCCCCGGGCGCGTTCGACGGCGCCGACGACTATGCGGCCAACAGCGTGTGGGGACGGCCGGAGTTCGCGTCGATCCCGATCCGGATCGATTGCGGCACTTCCGATCCCTTCTATTCGGCGACGCAGCAGTTCATCGATCAGCTGCCCACCCCGCCTGCGGGCGGGTTCTCCCCCGGCGGGCACGACGGCGGGTTCTGGAGTTCGCAGCTGCCGGCGGAGATCACCTGGATGGCACCGCTGCTGACGGCCTGAAATCCGGGTCGGCCCCCTGCCCGCCGAACCTAGAGCGTGATCTTGCCCTCGGCCGCGGCCTGTCCGATGTCCCGGCGGAAGTGGCTGCCGGGCAACCGGATCGAGGACAGGGTCGCGTAGGCCTCCGTCCGCGCGGCGTCGAGGTCGGCGCCGGTGCCGACCACCGAGAGCACCCGGCCGCCGGAGGACACGATGGCGCCGTCGTCGCGGCGGGCGGTGCCGGCGTGCAGCACACCCTCCGCGTCGGCGCCGACGATCACGTCGCCCACCCGGGGACGCCCGGGGTAGTTCTCGGCGGCCAGCACCACGGTCACCGCGGCGCCGTCACGCCACTGCAGCGCAGGGAATTCGGCCAACCGGCCGGTCGCCGCGGCGCGCAGCAACTGGCCGAGCGGAGAGTCGAGCAGCGCCAGCACCGACTGCGTCTCCGGATCGCCGAACCGGCAGTTGAACTCGACGACGGCAGGCCCGCGTGAGGTGATCGCCAGACCGGCGTACAGCAGGCCGGAGAACGAGCTGCCGCGCCGGACCATTTCGGCGGCAACGGGTTTGACGATCTCGTCGACGATTCCGGTGGTGACGTCGGCGGGCAGCCAGGGCAGTGGCGCGTAGGCGCCCATACCGCCGGTGTTGGGTCCGGTGTCGCCGTCGCCGACGCGTTTGAAGTCCTGCGCAGGCAGCAGCGGGACCACGGTGTCGCCGTCGACGACGCAGAACAGCGACACCTCGGGACCGTCGAGGAACGATTCGAGCAGGACCGGGTGGCCGGAGTCGAGCAGACCCGCGGCGTGGGCACGCGCGGCGTCGCGGTCGGCGGTCACCACCACACCCTTGCCGGCGGCGAGCCCGTCGTCCTTGACCACCCAGGCGGCCTCACCGGCGGGCGGCCCGAACCGGTCGAGCGCGGCGTCGAGGTGGCCGGGGTTGTCGACGATCTCGCTGCTCGCCGTGCGCACGCCTGCGGCGTTCATGACGTCCTTGGCGAACGCCTTGGAACCTTCGATGCGGGCGGCGTCCCTGCTGGGGCCGAAGCAGGCGATCCCGGCGGCGCGCAGCGCATCGCCGACCCCCAGCACGAGCGGCACCTCGGGTCCGATGACCACGAGGTCGGCACCGATCCGGCGGGCCAGCTCGGTGACGGCATCGGCGGAGGTGACGTCGACGTCGTACTGGTCGGCGACCGCGGCCGTACCGGGATTGCCGGGTGCCACCGCAAGCGCCTCCACCTCGGGGTCGCGCCGCAGCGCCAGCAGCAGGGCATGTTCACGGGCACCGGATCCGATTACCAGGACGCGCACATGAGCACCCTAGACCGTGACCCGGGCATACACGTTGCGTCTAAGTGTATGGTCGTTGCTGAGCGTGTTCAGCGTCACACCGAAAGGCGGTCCCCATGACCACGATGGATCGATGCCCGTTCGGCGCCGGTTTCGACTTCACCGACCCCGACGTGCTGTTGCGGGGCATCCCGGTCAACGAGTTCGCCGCGCTGCGCAAGACCGCGCCGGTCTGGTGGAACGAGCAGCAGGAGTCGATCTTCGACGACGGCGGCTACTGGGTGATCAGCCGTCACGAGGACATCAAGTCGATCTCCCGTAACGGCGACCTGTGGTCGACCAACGCCAAGGGCGCCGTCATGCGGTTGCCGGAAGGCGTCACGGCCGAACAACTGGACCTGACCAAGGCGCTGCTGATCAACCACGACGCCCCCGAACACACCCGGCTGCGCAAGATCGTGTCGCGGCTGTTCACGCCGCGCTCGGTGGCCGCACTCGAGGAGAAGCTGGCGGTCTCCGCGCGAGAGATCGTCGCGGCCGCGCGCGAGAAGGGCGACGGCGACTTCGTCACCGACATCGCGATGAACCTGCCGCTGCAGGCGATCGCCGACCTCATCGGGGTGCCCGAGGCCGACCGCGAGAAGCTCTTCCACTGGACGAACTGCATCATGAACACCGACGACCCCGACTTCGACTCCGATCCGACGGTCGCCAACGCCGAGTTGATGGGTTACGCCTACAACATGGCCGAGGAGCGCAGGCGATGCCCGGCCGACGACATCGTGACGCGGCTGATCCAGGCGGACATCGACGGTGAGTCGCTCGGGGACGTCGAGTTCGCGTTCTTCGTCATCCTGCTGGCGGTGGCCGGCAACGAGACCACCCGCAACGCGATGACCCACGGGATGAACGCGTTCTTCGACAACCCTGCGCAGTGGGACCTGTTCGTGCGGGAGCGGCCGGAGACCGCGGTCGACGAGATCGTGCGGTGGGCCACCCCCGTGCACTGCTTCCAGCGCACCGCGCTGACCGACGTCGAACTCGGCGGCGTGACAATCCGCCAGGGGCAGCGGGCCGGCCTGTTCTACAGCTCGGCGAACTACGACGAGGCCGTGTTCGACCGTCCCTTCGAGTTCGACATCCTGCGCGACCCCAACCCCCACCTCGGGTTCGGCGGGAACGGGGCGCACTACTGCATCGGGGCCAACCTGGCCCGCATGGAGATCAAGCTGATCTTCAACGAGCTGGCCGACCAGATCCCGGGCATAGCGAAATTGGGCGAACCGCAACGACTCCGGTCGGGGTGGATCAACGGGGTCAAGGAGCTGCCGGTCAGCTACCGGAGCTGACGCCCTCTCCAAGTAGCATCTGCGCATGCGCACGCACGGCTGGTCGGGTTCTGCGCCGGCCAGCGACGAGGAGGCGGTCGAGCGGATACTTGCCGCGGCGGGCCGGGCCATCGACGAGCGGGGCGCCGACCTGAGCATCGCCGACGTCGCCCGCACGCTGGGGGTCACCCGCCAGACGGTGTACCGCTACTTCCCCAGCACCGAGGCGCTGCTCGTCGAAGCGGCGGTGCACGCCGCGGCGGATTTCCTCGACCGGCTGGCCGAGCACGTGCACGGCCTCACCGAGCCCGAGGAGGCGGTGACCGAGGCGATCGCCACCGCGCTGGAGTGGCTGCCGAAGGACAAGCACATCGGTCTGCTCGTCACGCCGGGCCGGGCCGATGCGCATTCGGAGTCGGTGACCTCGGATGTGGCGCTGCAGTTCGCCAACGCGATGGTGCGCCGGTTCGACGTCGACTGGACGGCGCTGGGGTTCAGCGATGACGACCTCGACGAGCTGGCCGAGTACCTGTTGCGCATCATCCAGTCGTTCGTCGTCGACCCGGGCCGCCCGCCTCGCACCGGCGAAGCGTTGCGCGGGTTCCTGCGCCGCTGGGTCGGCGCGGCGGTGCGCCGCTGACACCGCTCAGACGCAGAAAGGGGCGCCCCGCTTCCGGGGCGCCCCTTTGTCGACGTGGTGGGGGTCAGCGGGTGGTGACGTAGACGACGCGGTCTTCGTTGTCGTAGCGCACCGAGACGATGCTGGACTCGTCGAGGGGCTTGTTCATGCCCTGCTGGCTGACGCGGACCTCGTAGCCGCGGTCATCGAGCGAGCTGATGGTGTCGGCGGCGTTGCCGGGGCCGGCGGGGGCGGCCTGGGCGGGGGCGGCGAAGCCGAGGAATCCGGTGGCCAGTCCGCCGGCGATGATGGTGGCGAATCCGAACTTGTTCATTTCCGTACCTCTTCGTGTCCGTTCGGTCTGGAGGGTTTTCCTGGCCGGTCTGATCGCTACAACGCGGAGCTCAGCGGGCGTTCATCCCGCTGGCAGTGATTGACCGCCCCGTGGCAGGAAGTGCTCCGTGGACGCGAACGCGCCGAGACTGCGGGGAGATCGCGAAATCCGGCTGGAACGCGATCTCCCCGCAGTCTCGGCGAATGGCGGAGTGGAAGAAGAGGTCAGACGACCGTCAGCGGCAGCGACCGTCGCGGCTGGAATGTGAAGTCGGCTCCCCCGCTGAAGCGGACCACCGACACCTCGGACAGTTCCTTCGCCGCCTCGTCGGTCTCGATCACGCGGACCGTCCAGTCACTCTCGGTGCCTGACACCTCCGCGCGCAGACGCGGATCGACCGCCTGCACAGCGGCCTGCAGCGGCAGGTCGGCCGCCGGTGACACCAGTGAGATCCACGCGCCGTCGTCGTGTGCGGGCGATCGACGCACGTGCAGGAAGCCGGGGTCGACGTCGGCCCACACGTAGGCGGCGGGGTTGAGCATCGGGTGCAGTTCCAGCACCCGCAGCGCCCCCTTGGCATCGGTGGACAGGTTGAGCGCCGTGCGGATCCGGTCCGCCGCCACCCCGGCGATGCCGATGAGCTGCTTGGTGCGGATCGAGTGTTCCAGCGCCGTGTCGTCCTTCGCGCGCGCTCGCACCGCCAGGTTGAACGACAGCACCAGCAGGTGCATCTGGAGGCACACCTCGTCGGCGATGCGCACCAGCGCCGAATGCGAGAACGCACCGAAGTCGACGTCGGACAGCAGCGGGCCCGAGTAGTCGGACATGCCCTCGTCGTCGGGGTCGATCGGATCGAGTTCGCATGAGTGCGCCCGGCTGGCGCCGATCACGTCGAGTGCAGGGATGAAGTCCACCTCGGGATAGGACTCGTCGATGATGACGGTCCATGCGCAGTGCGGGTGCCGGTCCGCCGGAGTCCTGGGCGGCCGGTGGATCGGCCGGACCTGACAGCGCCGGTTGGTGGCCAGCGCGGTCGCGTCGAACGTCGGATCCTCGATGTCGTGGCACATGCCGCGGACGTAGTCCTCGCCCATCGGCTCCACGTCGAGCAGCGCACCGCAGTGGTCGAGGTGGAACTCGCCGTGCCAGCGGTCGTGGACGGTGTAGCGGAAGTCCATGAACTGCGGGGGCGCTCCGATGTCGAGCTGCAGGCCTTTGAAGATCGTGATGATGTCGACGCCTTCGTACTTCAGCGCCTTCTGCATCCGCTTGGTGTAGAGCGGACTCGACGCCGCCCACTCCTCGATCGCGATCTGCAGCATCTCTTCGCGGCCGAAATTCGAGATGCACCAGGCCATTCCGGACCGGTCGATCAGCTGGCCGATCAACAGCAACTCGGGTACGAGCGTGGCGAGTTCTTCGCGAGACAGCGCGGCGTACCTACTCATCATCGAGACTGCTCCCGGAGTGCATCTTCAGCGCGGCGTTGACGTTGCCCTTCTTGTCTTCGCCGCGGCCCTTCTCGGCGGCCTTCCGCCGCTGGCCGGCCACCTTGGTGACCACCCCGTCGAGCTTGGAGCCGAGCGGGAAGCCGAGGTAGTGGGTCAGGAAGATCGCCATCTCCTTGAGCTCTTCCTCACTCAGCTCACCGTTGGCCATCGCGGCGTTCGTCTGGATCTCGGCCAGATCGGTGATGCCCAGCGCGGTCACCACGGTCAGCGTCATGATCCGCTTGTCGCGCATGGACAGACCGGGCCGGTTCCAGATGGTGCCGAAGAGGTGGTCAGCCGTCAGCGCGAAGTAGTCGCCCGGCATATCGGGCATCTCCCACCCGTACACCTCGTTCATCTTCTCGAGGCCCTTGCGGCGCAATTCGTCCATCGGCTACTCCTCTTCGCTCGACTCCACGTGCGGCACTCCGAGACCGTCCGCGAGATTCTGCAAGGCGATCCGCGCCAGCGGCAGCTCCACGTCGAGTTCCTCTCCCAGTGCCAGCGCCAGGCGCAGATCCTTCTCCCCCAGCCCGCGGGTGTGCACGAACATGTCGTAGAGAAAGTTGGCGTGGTCGAGCGGCCGCATGTCCTCGCGGACCATGATCGCGCCGGGACCACCGGACTGGGCGTCGCTGTGCCGGACCACCCGGCCGAGCGCCTGCAGATCGAGGCCGGCCTTCTCCGCCAGTGCCATCGCCTCGCACGCCGCGGTGAATCCGGTGAACGTCAACATGTTGCGGGCCAGCTTCATCCGTGTTCCGGCACCCGGCTCGCCGGCGTGCACGACCACCGACGCCCACTGTTTGAACGCCGGTTTGATGCGCTCGTAGACGGAGCGCTCCGCGCCCACCATGACGGCCAGCTCACCCTTCTCGGCGGCGCTCGCGCCGCCACTGACGGGGGCGTCGACGATGTGGATGCCCTGCGGCGCGAGCTCCTGCGCAAGCTGCACCGCGGTGTCCGGGCTGATCGTCGAGTGGATGGCGATGACGGTGCCCTGCTTGGCACGCGGGACGAGTTCGGCGACGACGCCGCGCACCTGTTCGCCGTTGAGCACGGTGATGCTGACGATGTCGGCGGCCGCGACATCGGCGACGCTGTCGGCAAGCGCGGCACCGGCTTCGGCCAGCGGCGTCATCGCATCGGTGCGCACGTCGAACACGATCAGACCGCCCGGCCAGTTCGTCAGCCGCCTGGCCATCGGAGCACCCATGTTGCCCAGGCCGATGTAGCCGTACTTCAGGCTCTGCTCTTCGCGCGAGCGCTCATCGCCAGATCGCAGAGTCATGACCGGATGATCTGTCCGCCGTCGACGTTGAAGATCTGGCCGGTGACCCACTTCGCCTGATCCGACAGCAGGAACAGGCACATCCCGACGAGGTCCTCGGGCTGGCCCATCCGCGAGAGCGGAATGCCCTTGACGATGTCGGCGACCATCTCCTGCGGCGTGGTGGTGCGGTTGGCCTCGGTGTCGATGGGCCCTGGGGCGATCGCGTTGACGCGGATGTTCTGGCCGCCGAGTTCGGTGGCCAGCTGCTGGGTCAGGCCGTTGATGCCGACCTTGGCCAGCCCGTAGAAGTTCGAGTACAGCCACGCCGCGGTGGACGACTGGTTGACGATCGCCCCGCCCCCGCGTTTGGCCATCTTGCGGTAGACCGCCCGGGTGCACACCAGCGCGCCGTCGAGGTTCACGCTCATGAACTTCTTGTAGTAGTCCCAGTCGACGGTGATCAGGAAGTCGAGCTTCATCCCGCCGAAGATCGCGGCGTTGTTGACCAGGTAGTCGATGCCGCCGAACTCCGAGAGCGTCTGCGCCGCCATCTCTTTGGCGGAGTCCGGTTCGGAGACGTCCACCCGGACCGCGAGCGCGTTGCCGCCCTCACCCAAGATGGCGTCGGCCACCTTCTGCGCGCCCTCGAGATTGATGTCGGCCACCACGACGGCGGCGCCCTCACGGGCCAGCGCCTCGGCGTACGCCTGGCCGATACCGCCGCCCGCCCCGGTGACGATCGCGACCTTGTCCTTGAAGTCGTCGCCGTAGTTGACCATCGAAGCTCCTTAATTCGCTGCTGTGGCAATGAGTTTGATCTCGGTGTACTCCTCGAACCCGGCAACGCCCATCTCGCGGCCGATGCCGGACTGTTTGTAGCCACCGAAGGGCGCGTCCGCGGAGTACCAGATGCCGCCGTTGACGTTGACGGTGCCGACCCGCAGACGGTCGGCCACGGCCTGGGCGCGGTCGTCGTCGCCGCTGAAGACGGTCCCGCTCAACCCGTAGGGCGAGTCGTTGGCGATGCGCACGGCGTCGTCATCGCCGTCGTGGGCGATCACCGTCAGGACCGGGCCGAAGATCTCCTCGCGCGCCACCCGCGCGGTGTTGTCCAGACCCGCGATCACCGTCGGCTCGATGAAGAATCCGGTGTCGCGGTCGGCCGGACGCCCACCGCCACAAGCGAATCGGCCACCCTCCTGCAGGGCGAGGTCGAGGTAGCCCTGCACCCGGTCGCGTTGTCGGGCCGATATCACCGGCCCGCAGACGGTCCGCTTGCTGGTCGGGTCGCCCGGCTTGAGCGAACCCATCGTGGCCGCCGCCGCCTCGACGGCTTCGTCGTAACGGTCGCGCGGCACCACCAGCCGGGTGGTGATCGCGCACCCCTGGCCCGCGTGCATGGCGGCGGTGAACGCGGCCATCGAGCAGGCGCCGCCGAGGTCGGCGTCGTCGAGGACCAGGAACGCCGATTTGCCCCCGAGTTCGAGGAACACCTTCTTGATGGTGGCGGCGGCGTCGGTCATCACGGCGCGGCCGGTCGCGGTCGACCCGGTGAACGACACCATGTCCACCCGCGGGTCCTGGCTCAGCAGCGCGCCGACGGCATGGTCGCTGGAGGTGACGACGTTGATGACGCCGGGCGGGAAATCCGTGTGCTCGGCGATGATCTCGCCGACCGCCGCCGCGCACCACGGGGTGTCCGGGGCGGGTTTGAGGACCAGCGTGTTGCCGGCCGCGAGGGCCGGGCCGATCTTGGCGAGGTTGATCTGGTGCGGGAAGTTCCAGGGTGTGATCGCGCCGACGACGCCGACGGCCTCGCGGGCGAGGGTGCGGCGGGTAGGGATGCCCTGCGGGGTGGCGTGGCCGAGGTCGGTGCGCCACGGGTAGTTCTCGGCCGTGTCGGCGCAGAACCCCAGATCGTCGACCGGGCCTTCGAGCTGCGCCCCGGCGGTCAGCATCCGGGGTGCGCCGACTTCGGCGATGGTCAGGTCACGCATCTCTTCCACGTGCTCGCGCAGCGCGTCCTTGAGCTGACGCAGGCAGCGCACGCGCAGCTCGGTGTTGGTCGACCAGTCGGTGTCGTCGAACGCCGCCCGCGCCGCGGCGATCGCCCGGCCCATGTCGTCGAGGTCCGCGTCGGCCGCGACGCCGAGCACCTCCTCGGTCGCCGGGTTCACGGTCGGGAATGCCCCCGCACTGCCCGCGACCAGCTTTCCGTCGACGAGCAGTCGGCTCTCGCCGTTGGCCAGTATCGACATCCGCACTCCACTCCGCATCACTGGACAGCTGTCCGGCTCTGTTTCCTCGAACCTTAGACGCCAATCCGTCGAGGTGGCAAGGACTCACCGGCAGAAATCGGCGCTTGCCTCTCCCCCATCGGTTCGTCTAACTTGGACATGTGTCCAGCGATGCAGTGGCGGCGCTCACCGAGACGCCGCGCAACCGCCGGCAGGAGGAGACCTTCCGCAAGGTGTTGTCCGCCGGGATCGAGATGCTGCGCGAATCGTCGTACGCCGACCTCACGGTCCGGGCGGTCGCTGCGCGCGCGAAGGTCGCTCCCGCCACCGCGTACACATACTTCTCGTCGAAGAACCATCTGATCGCCGAGGTGTATCTGGATCTCATCCGCCAGGTGCCCTACTTCACCGACGTGAACGACAGCATGCCGACGCGGGTCGACAAGGCCCTGCGGAGCATGACGCTGATGCTCGCCGACGAACCCGAGGTCGCGGCGGCATGCACCACGGCGCTGCTGAGCAACAGCGACGCCGCCGTACGGGCGGCGCGCGACCGCATCGGCGCCGAGATCCACAAGCGCATCGTCTCGGCCATCGGCCCCGGCGCCGATCCGCGCAAGGTTTCGGCGTTGGAAATGACGTTCTTCGGCGCGCTGGTCAACGCAGGCAGCGGTGCCTTCAGCTATCACGAGATCGCCGATCGGCTGACCTACGTCGTCGGCCTCGTCCTCGGAGAGGACCAATGACCGGGGTCTCGGAGAGGACCAATGACCGGGGTCTCGGAGAGGACCAATGAACAGAAGCTCGGAGACGACCAGTGACCCTGACTAGCGACGTGGTGCTCGACCCCTACGACTACGACTTCCACGAGGACCCGTACCCGTACTACAAGCGGTTGCGCGACGAGGCGCCGCTGTACCGCAACGAGCAGCTGGGCTTCTGGGCGCTGTCCCGTCATGCCGATGTGCTGCAGGGATTCCGGAACAGCACGACGCTGTCCAACAAATTCGGCGTCTCGCTCGACCCCGTGTCCCGTGGCCCGCACGCGTCGAAGACGATGTCGTTCCTCGCGATGGACGATCCGGCGCATCTGCGGCTGCGCACCCTGGTCTCGAAGGGCTTCACGCCGCGGCGCATCCGCGAGCTCGAGCCGCGGGTGACCGAGCTGACCCTCAAGCACCTCGACACGATGCTCGAGAAGGCCGGTGACGGAACCGTCGACTACGTCGCCGAATTCGCCGGCAAGCTGCCGATGGACGTCATCTCCGAGCTGATGGGGGTGCCCGAGGCGGACCGCGACCGCATCCGCGCACTGGCCGACGGGGTGATGCACCGCGAAGACGGCATCACCGACGTGCCCGCGGAAGCCATCGAGGCGTCGCTGAACCTCATCGTCTACTACCAGGACATGGTCGCCGAACGCCGTAAGAAGCTCACCGACGACCTGACCTCGGCGCTGCTCGAAGCCGAGATCGACGGTGACCGCCTCACCGACGACGAAGTACTCGGCTTCATGTTCCTGATGGTCATCGCCGGTAACGAGACGACCACCAAACTGCTTGCCAATGCGGCATTCTGGGGCCACAAGAACCCCGATCAGCTCACCCAGGTCTACGAGGACACCGACCGGGTTCCGCTGTGGGTGGAGGAGACGCTGCGCTACGACACCTCGAGCCAGATCCTGGCCCGCACGGTGGTCGGCGAGCTGACCCTCTACGACACCACGATTCCCGACGGCGACGTGGTGCTGCTCCTGCCCGGCTCGGCCCACCGCGACGAACGCGTCTTCGACGACCCCGACGCCTACGTGATCGGACGCGAGATCGGCTCGAAGCTCATGAGTTTCGGTAGCGGCGCACATTTCTGCCTCGGTGCCCACCTGGCCCGCATGGAAGCCCGGGTGGCGCTGACCGAGCTCTTCAGACGAATCCGTGGATACGAAGTGGACGAGGCCAACGCCGTCCGCGTCCACTCGAGCAATGTCCGCGGGTTCGCCCATCTCCCGATCACAGTCCAGCTCCGCTGAAGGACCATCCATGCCACGCTTCGAACCCCTGCCCGACCGCAGACCCGCGCTCGTCGCGGGCGCCTCCTCCGGGATCGGCGCCGCGACGGCGGTAGAGCTTGCCGCGCACGGCTTCCCGGTCGCACTCGGTGCGCGTCGCGTAGAGAAGTGCCAAGAACTGGTCGACCAGATCCGTGCCGACGGCGGTGAGGCGATCGCGGTGCACCTCGACGTCACCGACCCCGATTCGGTGAAGGCCTGCGTCGAGCAGACCACCTCCGAACTCGGGGACATCGAGGTGCTGGTCGCCGGGGCGGGCGACACGTATTTCGGCAAGCTGGCCGAGATCAGCACCGAGCAGTTCGAGTCCCAGGTCCAGATCCACCTGATCGGCGCCAACCGGGTCGCCGGAGCCGTCCTGCCCGGCATGCTCGAACGCCAACGTGGCGACCTGATCTTCGTCGGCTCCGACGTCGCGTTGCGTCAACGCCCGCACATGGGCGCCTACGGCGCCGCCAAGGCCGCGCTCGTCGCGATGGTCACGAACTATCAGATGGAACTCGAGGGCACCGGGGTACGCGCCTCGATCGTGCATCCCGGACCGACGAAGACGTCGATGGGCTGGAGCCTGCCCGCCGAACTGATCGGGCCCGCGCTCGAGGACTGGGCCAAGTGGGGTCAGGCACGCCACGACTACTTCCTGCGGGCCGCTGATCTGGCGCGCGCCATCACGTTCGTCGCCGAGACGCCGCGGGGTGGCTTCATCGCCAACATGGAGTTGCAGCCCGAAGCCCCGCTGGCGGCGACCAAGGACCGTCAGCAACTGAAGGTCGATGAGGAAGCGCTCTCCGGGGCGAGCGAAGCGACGGGAGAAGAAACAGCATGACCACCGCAGTTGTGCCCCGCGTCTCCGGCGGCGAAGAAGAACACGGCCACCTCGAGGAGTTCCGCACCGATCCGATCGGGTTGATGAAGCGGATCCGTGAGGAATGCGGTGATGTCGGCTGGTTCCAGCTCGTCGACAAGCACGTCATCCTGCTATCCGGCGCGGAGGCCAACGAGTTCTTCTTCCGCTCGGCCGACGAGGATTTGGATCAGGCCGAGGCCTACCCGTTCATGACGCCGATCTTCGGCAAGGGCGTGGTGTTCGACGCCAGCCCCGAGCGGCGCAAGGAGATGCTGCACAACTCCGCGCTGCGCGGCGAGCACATGAAGAGCCACGCCGCCACCATCGAGGGCGAAGTCAAGAAGATGATCGCCGGCTGGGGCGACGAGGGCGAGATCGAACTGCTCGACTTCTTCGCCGAGCTGACGATCTACACCTCGACGGCGTGTCTGATCGGTTTGAAGTTCCGCGAGCAGCTCGACCACAGGTTCGCCGAGTACTACCACGAGTTGGAGCGAGGCACCGACCCGCTGTGCTACGTCGACCCGTACCTGCCGATCGAGAGCTTCCAGCGTCGCGACGAGGCGCGGGTGAAACTCGTTGCGCTGGTGCAGGAGATCATGAACCAGCGGCTGGCCGATCCCCCCACGGACAAGGCTGACCGCGACATGCTCGATGTACTGGTGTCGATCAAGGACGAGGAAGGCAACCCGCGCTTCTCGGCCGACGAGGTCACCGGCATGTTCATCTCGCTGATGTTCGCCGGGCACCACACCAGCTCCGGAACGTCGTCGTGGACGCTGATCGAACTGATCCGCCACCCGGAGGTGTACGCCGAGGTGCAGCGGGAGCTCGACGATCTCTACGCCGACGGCCAGGAGGTGTCCTTCCATGCGCTGCGCCAGATTCCGCTGCTCGACAACGTCGTCAAGGAGACGCTGCGGCTGCATCCGCCGCTGATCATCCTGATGCGCGTCGCACAGGGCGAGTTCGAGGTCGCCGGATTTCCCATCCACAAGGGGGATTTCGTCGCCGCCTCGCCCGCGATCAGCAACCGGATCCCTGAGGACTTCCCCGATCCGGATGCGTTCAAGCCGGACCGCTACAACAAGCCCGAGCAGGCCGACGTCGTCAACCGGTGGACGTGGATCCCCTTCGGCGCCGGCCGCCACCGCTGCGTCGGCGCCGCGTTCGCCACGATGCAGATCAAGGCGATCTTCTCGGTCCTGTTGCGCGAGTATGAGTTCGAGATGGCCCAGCCTGCCGAGAGCTACCGCAACGACCACTCGAAGATGGTCGTGCAGCTCGAGCGTCCGGCCAAGGTCCGATACCGCAGGCGAGTCAAGGACTGACGCATATGGGTTGCTACCGCATAGAGCTCGACGAGGAGTTGTGCCAGGGGCACGCGATGTGCGAGCTGGAAGCCCCCGATGTGTTCAAGGTACCGAAACGCGGCGTCGTCGAGATCGTCGACCCCGAACCCTCCGACGAGCTCCGAGAAGCCGTCGAGCTGGCTGTCGACATGTGCCCGACCCGGGCACTGTCCATCGTGGAGAAATGAGGTTCTGAGAATGGCGACACGCGACGAACTGGAGAGCTGGGTCGAGCGGTGGCTGCAGGTCAACCGCGACGCCGAGAAGGCGGGCGACTGGAAACCGTTGGCGGACTTCTACACCGACGACGCCACCTACGGCTGGAACATCGGCCCGAAGGAAGACGTGATGTGCGTCGGTAAGGACGAGATCCGCGACATCGCACTGGGCCTGGAGATGGAAGGCCTCGAGAATTGGAACTACGAGTACCAGAAGGTGCTGATCGACGAGAAGCAGAGCGAGATCGTCGGCTTCTGGAAGCAGATCGTCAACAAGTCCGACGGCACCCGTGACGAGATCTACGGCATCGGCGGCAGCTGGTTCCGTCTCGACGCCGACCTCAAGATCGAATGGCAGCGTGACTTCTTCGACTTCGGGCACGTGTCGAAGATGTACATGAAGCTGATCGAGAGCGGCGATCTGAGCGCCGGTATGCAGAAGCGGATCGAGCGCAGTGTGGCCGGCGAGAAGCTGCCCGGTTACTACCCGCTCGGACAGGCCCCCGTACCGATCTGGTGACCTTGGCCGCGGGTGTGTAGTTTGACACGCGTCGAGAGAACCACTGAGACTTGCGTCACTAGGCTGGTGGCCGACACGTTCCCCGAAGGAAAGCAGGCGAGATGAAGACCAAAGGCGCTCTCATCTGGGAGTTCAACAAACCGTGGTCGATCGAGGAGATCGAGATCGGCGACCCCGTCCAGGACGAGGTCAAGATCCAGATGGAAGCGTCGGGGATGTGTCACTCCGACCACCACCTGGTGACCGGCGGTATCCCGATGGCCGGGTTCCCGGTGCTCGGCGGGCACGAGGGTGCCGGCATCGTCACCGAGGTCGGGCCGGGCGTCGAGGACCTCGCTCCCGGCGACCACGTCGTGCTGTCGTTCATCCCGTCCTGCGGGCGCTGCCCGTCCTGTCAGGCCGGACTGCGCAACCTCTGTGATCTGGGCGCCGGCCTGCTGGGCGGCACCGCGGTGTCCGACGGCACCCACCGCATCCACGCCAAGGGACAGCCCGTCTTCCCGATGACCCTGCTGGGCACGTTCAGCCCGTACATGGTCGTCCACAAGAGCTCGGTCGTGAAGATCGATCCGTCGGTCCCGTTCGAGGTCGCCTGCCTGGTCGGCTGCGGCGTCACCACGGGCTACGGCTCCGCCGTCCGCGCCGGTGACATCCGGCCCGGCGACGACGTCGCGGTCGTCGGTGTCGGCGGCGTCGGAATGTCGGCGCTGCAGGGAGCGGTCAACGCCGGCGCCCGCAACATCTTCGTCATCGAGCCGGTCGAGTGGAAGCGCGATGCGGCGCTCAAGTTCGGCGGCACCCACGCCTACCCCGACCTGGAGTCCGCCTTCGCGGGCATCGCCGAGGTCACCCAGGGCCTGATGGCCAAGAAGGTCATCGTCACCGTCGGTGAACTGCACGGCCAGGACGTCGACAACTACGTCAATCTCACCGCCAAGGGCGGCACCTGCGTGCTGACCGCGATCGGCAGCATGATGGACACCCAGGTGACGCTGAACCTCGCGATGCTGACGCTGCTGCAGAAGAACCTGCAGGGCACCATCTTCGGCGGCGGCAACCCCCACTTCGATATCCCACAGCTGCTGTCGATGTACAAGGCGGGCAAGCTCAACCTCGACGACATGATCACCCGGCAGTACAAGCTGGAGCAGATCAACGAGGGCTACTCGGACATGTTGGAGGGCAAGAACATCCGCGGCGTCATCCGCTACACGGACGACGACCGGTAGACCATGACCGATACCAGCACCGAAACGGTCGAGCAGTCCCCGGTGGTCGCGGCGTCGCGGTCGTCGTGGCGATGCGTGCAGTCCGGCGACAGGGAGGGCTGGCTGGCGTTGATGGCCGACGACGTCCTCATCGAGGACCCGATCGGCGAGGCGGTCACCAACCCGGACGGTAACGGGGTGCGCGGCAAGGACGCCGTCGCGGCGTTCTACGACGCCAACATCGGGCCCAACACGCTCACGGTCACCTGCGAAGCGACGTTCCCGTCGAGCTCGCCGACCGAGATCGCCTACATCCTGGTGTTGCGCACCGAGTTCCCGAACGGCTTCGTCGCCACGGTCCGCGGGGTGTTCACCTACCGGGTGAACGACGCGGGCCTGATCACGAACCTTCGCGGGTACTGGAACATGGACTCGATGACATTCGAAGAGGCCAAGGGCAATTAGCGACGGGCAGCCGCTCGCCGGTCGCGGCGCGGTGGTGGTCGGCGGCTCGCGGGGCATCGGCCTCGCGGTCGCCGAACTGCTCTCGGCACAGGGCGCCGGGGTGGTGGTCAGCGGACGCGACGCCGACGCGGTGAATGACGCCGCGGAACGTGTCTCGGGTGTCGGCCACGCCGGCTCGCCGGCCGATCCCGCGGTCGCCGACGCACTGGTCGAAAGGTGCGTCGAGGAATTCGGGCGGATCGACATCCTGGTCAACTGTGCCGGTACCGCCGAACCGCACGGGTCGTCGATCCTGACCGTGACGTCCACGCAGTTCCGCGATCTGCTCGACGCCCACCTGGGCACGGTGTTCGAGACGTGCCGTGCGGCCGCGCCGCGCATGGTGGCCCAGGGCGGCGGCGCGATCGTCAACACGAGTTCCTTTGCCTACCTCGGTGATTACGGCGGGACGGGTTACCCGGCGGGTAAGGGCGCGGTGAACGGTCTGACGTTGGCGATCGCCGCGGAACTGGCCGAACACCAGGTGCGCGCGAACGTCGTCTGCCCGGGCGCGAAGACTCGGCTGTCGACCGGCCCCGAGTACGAATCGCACGTCACACAGCTGAACCGCCGCGGGCTGCTGGACGATGTGAGCCTGCAGGGCGCGCTCGATGCCGGCCCGCCGGAGTTCGTGGCGCCGACGTATGCGTACCTGGTCGGTGATCGGGCGCGCGATGTGACGGGCCGGATCTTCATCGCGGCGGGCGGATTCGTCGGCGAGTTTCCAAGACCCACGCCGGGCTTCCTCGCGTTTCGCGACCACCACGACTCACCGCCGTGGACGGTCGAGGAGTTGCACGAGGTCATCGGCGGCTGAGCGCCTGGCACGTTCGGCGGTCAGAGTCGGACACCGCCGACCGCTCACTATGCTCAGGACCATGGCGACCGTCTTCACGAAGATCATCAACGGAGAACTGCCGGGCCGATTCGTCTACGAGGACGACGAGATCGTCGCGTTCCTCACCATCGCCCCGATGACCCAGGGCCATACGTTGGTGGTGCCGCGCGCCGAGATCGACCAGTGGCAGGACATCGAGCCCGCGGTGTTCGGCCGCGTCATGGAGGTCACGCAGCTCATCGGCAAGGCGGTGGTCAAGGCGTTCGGCGCCGAGCGTGCCGGCGTCATCATCGCCGGGCTCGAAGTGCCGCACCTGCACGTGCACGTCTTCCCCGCCTACAACCTCACCGATTTCGGGTTCGCCAACGTCGACAACAACCCGTCGCCGGAGTCCCTCGACGAGGCGCAGGCCAAGATCAAGGCCGCACTCGCCGAATTGACCTGAGAATCAGAGCGTTTCGTCGACGGGGACGTCGCTGTAGCGCGGCATGTTCACGGTGAAGCGGCAGCCCTGGCCGGGTGCGGTCGTGACGCGGACCGTTCCGCCGTGCGCCCGCACCAGCGAATCCACGATCGACAGCCCCAGCCCGGTCCCGCCGCTCTCCCGGGCCCGTGAGGAGTCGGTGCGGTAAAAGCGCTCGAACACCCGCCGCGCGTCCTCCTCCGTCATCCCCGGACCCTCGTCGCACACCTCGAGCACGGCGGCGTCGTCGTCGGTGCCGACCCGCACCGTGATGCCGGCGTTCTTCGGGGTGTGCTGCAACGCGTTGGCGACCAGGTTGCCCAGCACCTGCCGCAGCCGCGCCTCGTCCCCCAGCACCTCCGGCGTCCCCGGCCCGTCGAGCACCTCCAGCGTGATCCGGCGCTCGGCCGCGATCGACCGGGCATCGTGAACGGCGTCGGTGGCCAGGGTCAGCAGATCCACCCGGTGCTGTTCGAGGGGCCGCTGCGCATCCAGACGCGCCAACAGCAGCAGATCCTCGACCAGCAGACCCATCCGCCGGGATTCGCTCTCGATGCGGCTCATCAACATCTCGACGTCGCGCGCGGCGCCCTGGCGGTAGAGCTCGGCGAACCCCCGGATCGTCGTGAGCGGTGTGCGTAATTCGTGGCTGGCGTCGGTGATGAACCGGCGCATCCGCTCCTCGGATGTGCGCGCCGCGTCCGCCGAGGATTCCGAGGACGCCACGGCTCGTTGGATCTGGGCGAGCATCCCGTTGAGCGCCAACGACAACCGGCCCACCTCGGTGCGCGGATCCCGTTGCGGCACCCGGCGATCCAGCTGACCGGCCGCGATCGCCGCGGCGGTCTCCTCCACCTCCGCCAGCGGGCGCAGGCTGCGCTGCACCACCGCGTATCCGACGACACCGAGGATCAGCAGCACCGCGGCGCCGATCCCGACCTGCGACCAGACCAGCGCGCGCACCGTCGACTGCACTTCGGACAGGTCGATCGCCACCGTCGTCAGTTCCCCGCCGGGGCCGCGGACGGTCATCGCGCGCCACTGCACGTTGGAGTGGTTGACCGACCGGACGGTGACCGGGTTGGGGCCCACGTCGTTGTCGGCGGGCAACACCGGTTCGGCCTCCCGGTCGTTCACCGCCGTCCACATTCGCCCGTCCGGGCCGGTGCCCCGAACGTAGAAGTTCGACGGCGGGCGGGCCGGGTTGGGTCCTTCCACCGGCGTCGCCGGCAGGCGGCGCGGGGCCTGGGCCCAGCTGCGGGACGCGTCGAGCAGCGTCTGGTCGACCCGGCTCTCGAGGCTGTGCCGCATGATCGACGTCACCGCGATACCGGAGGCGAGCAGCCCGAAGGCCACGAGTACCAGCGTCGCGGCCACCAGACCCAGCCGCAGGGGCACGCCCCTGCGCACTACGGGTGCTTTCGGCTCTTCGCGCAAGCGCTCATCGCGGTTCGCGCAGGACGTACCCCACGCCCCGCAGCGTGTGCAGCAGGCGCTTCTCGCCGGTGTCGATCTTGCGGCGCAGGTACGAGACGTAGGACTCGACGACGTTGACGTCCCCGCCGAAGTCGTAGCGCCAGACGTGGTCGAGGATCTTCGGCTTCGACAGCACGGTGCCGGCATTGATGATGAAGTACCGCAGCAGCGTGAACTCCGTCGGCGACAGCGAGACCGGTTCGCCGGCCTTCCACACCTCGTGGGTGTCCTCGTCGAGTTCGATGTCGGCGAAGCTCAGCCGCGAGGTCTTGGGCTCCTCGGTGCCACGGCCGGTGCGGCGCAGGATGACCCGCAGCCGTGCGACGACCTCTTCGAGGCTGAACGGTTTGGTGACGTAGTCGTCGCCACCGAGGGTGAGCCCGGCGATCTTGTCCTGCAGCGAATCGCGCGCAGTCAGGAACAGCGCCGGGGCGTCGATGCCGTCGGCCCGCAGCCGGCGCAGCAGGCCGAACCCGTCCATGCCGGGCATCATCACGTCGAGGATCACCGCGTCCGGCCGGATGTCGCGGGCCTTGTCGAGCGCGGAGGCCCCGTCGGAGGCGGTGTGCACCTCGAAGCCCTGGAACTTCAGGCTGACCGACAGGAGTTCGACGATGTTGGCCTCGTCGTCGACGACGAGGACCCGGGCCTCGGGGGTGGTTTCTTGCAGAGCAGCCATGGCCATCAACTCAATGTCCTGCACCGGCCTTGGAGTAAAGCTGCTTGTTGGCTGTGAGATCTCTGTGAGTTCGCGGTTGCGTTCTCCCTAGACTGAGTCCATGGACCTCGGCAAGAACCTGATGCAGCTCGCGACGGCGCCGGCGCGCATCGGGATCGCCTTCGCAGAAACGGGGCTGGGCGTCGCCACGTCGGCCGTGGGCGTGGTCAAAGCGACCCTCGGCGAGGGCGACGCCCGGATCGGGGCCAACCCGAGCGCGTTCGCGAATGTGCTCGGCATCAACGACGCGGTGGAGCGGGCGAACCGCCTGGCCCGGCTGATGGACGAGGACCAGCCGCTGGGCCGCGCGCTGGCGCCGGACGGACCCGTCGACCGCCTGCTCAAACCGGGCGGTGTGGTGGACCGGTTGACCGCGCCGGGCGGTGTGCTGGACCGGTTGACGCAGGACGACGGCGGGCTGATGCGAGCCATCGAACCCGGCGGCCTGGTCGACCAGTTGCTCGACGAGGACGGCCTGATCGAGCGACTGCTGGCCGAAGACGGTCTGGCCGACCGGCTGCTGGCAGAAGGCGGACTCGTCGACAAGCTGACCGCACGCAACGGACCGCTCGAACAGCTGGCCGATGTCGCCGACACCCTGAACCGGTTGACGCCGGGCCTCGAGGCGCTCGCGCCGACCGTGGAAGCACTGCGCGAGGCCGTGATCTCGCTGAGTCAGGTGGTCAATCCGCTGAGCAACATCGCCGACCGCATCCCGCTGCCCGGTCGCAGGCTCGGCCGGCGGGCACCGACCACGCCGGTGCGCTCCCAACGGGTGATCGACGTCGACGAGTGACCGGATAAACTCAGAGCCCCTGCCTCCTTAGCTCAGTGGTAGAGCAACGCACTTGTAATGCGTAGGTCGTCAGTTCAATCCTGACAGGGGGCTCCACTGCTTCGGCTCGGTTGGATCCACGCCGGTCTGGGTAACCTGCCCCTCGTGCTTGACGGTGATGCAGTGGTGGCCATCGACGAATGTCACGGTTGTGGCTATCCCCGGCTGGGGCCCGGTCTGTGCGCACCGTGTCAATCCGTCTCCGCCTTGCCCTTCGTGCGATTCGACGATCGATTCACCGGGTAGGAGTGCCACATGACAACGGATTACCGCCGCTGGACCGGCGTCGTCGCGATCGGCGCCGCCATGGTGTTCGCCCCGCTGGCCGTCGCGTGCGGCAACAGCGAGGACTCCGGCGAGACCACAACCACGACACCGACGACTGCCACGACGACGCCGCCGACCACCACACCGGCCTCCCCCACGACGCCTCCGCCCGCGAGCCCGGCTCCGGGTGGCGGCGGTGGTGGTGTCGGGGACACCGGTGGTACCGGCACGCAGCCGCCCGCCGCTCCGGGCGCTCCGACCCAGCCGGCAGCACCGGCTCCCGAGAGCGGCGCGACCACACGGCCCGAGACACCCACCGCCCCGGCCGGTGAGGGACCCGGCGTGACCACCGGCGGGAATACCGAAGCCCCCGGCATGGGTGACGGCGAGGGTGGCAGCGGTGATCCGGGTGGTACCGGCGACGAAGGCTGACGGCCGATCGTTGACGGATGCCGGTTCGGGGTATGCCGGGAGGCATGACCGTCATAGGCTTCCACTGCTCGCACGAGCAGATCGCCCCAGGCCGACTCCTCGAGGACGTCCAGCACGCAGAGCGCGCCGGTTTCACCGCAGGCATGTCCTCCGATCACTTCAGCCCATGGAGTGAACGGCAGGGCGAATCGGGCTTCGCCTGGGCGTTCCTCGGCGCCGCACTCGCCACGACCAGCCTGCCGTTCGGGGTCGTCAACGCGCCGGGCCAGCGTTACCACCCCGCGATCATCGCCCAGGCCGTCGCCACGCTGGCCCAGATGTTCCCCGGCCGGTTCTGGGCGGCGCTGGGCTCGGGCGAGGCCTCCAACGAGCGGATCACCGGCCACGCCTGGCCCCGCAAGGAGGTACGCGACGCGCGCCTCGTCGAGTGTGTGGAGGTGATCCGTCGCCTCCTGCGCGGCGAGGAGGTCAGCCACGAGGGTCTTGTGGAGGTCAACCGCGCCCGGCTGTGGACGCTGCCCGAGGTGCTACCTGACCTCGTCGGACCCGCCGTCACGCCCCAGACGGCGGCCCGCCACGCCGCCTGGGCCGACGGACTGATCACCGTGAACCAGCCTCCCGAGAAGCTGCGCCGGGTGCTCGACGCGTACCGCGAGGCGGGTGGGCGCGGGCCGGCCCGGCTCCAGATCCATCTGAGCTGGGCGGGCACCGACGACGAGGCGATGGCGATCGCCCATGACCAGTGGCGCAACAACGTCTTCGATCCACCCGTGTCGTGGGACATCGAGACGGTCGACGCATTCGACGTCATCGGCAGCGCGGTGTCGACGGAGAAGGTCGGCGGCGCGGTACGCGTCTCTGCCGATCTCGGTCGCCATGCCGAGTGGCTCGCCGAGTACGTCGAACAAGGCTGGGATGAGCTGTATCTGC
This sequence comes from Mycolicibacterium litorale, assembly GCF_010731695.1. Classification (NCBI taxonomy): domain Bacteria; kingdom Bacillati; phylum Actinomycetota; class Actinomycetes; order Mycobacteriales; family Mycobacteriaceae; genus Mycobacterium; species Mycolicibacterium litorale. The sequence goes on along the minus strand of NZ_AP022586.1, from coordinate 5,223,335 downwards.
ACTTCGTCGGCAAGGAGCAGGCCGCGTTCATCGACGCCTTCGGTGAGCATGTGCTGCCCCAGCTCTCCCCGACGGCTCCGGCGCCGAGCGCGGCGATCGCATGAGGAAGATCGAGACCGGCGACCTCTGGTGGAAGAACGCGGTGTTCTACTGCGCCGACGTCGAGACGTTCTACGACTGGAACGGCGATGGCAGCGGCGACATCCGCGGCATGACCGAGCGCTTGGAGTACCTGTCCGATCTCGGCGTCACGTGCCTGTGGCTGATGCCGTTCTATCCCACCTCACGCAAGGACGACGGGTACGACATCACCGACTTCCTGGGGGTCGACCCGCGCCTCGGGAATCTCGGCGACTTCGTCGAACTGGTGCGCACCGCCCGTTCCAAGGGCATCCGCGTGATCATCGACTTCGTCATGAACCACACCTCCGACGCCCACCCATGGTTCAAATCCGCCCGGCGCAGTAAAGACGACCCGTACCGCGACTACTACGTGTGGAGCGCGACCAAGCCCGAGTCGAGCCCGGCCGACGTCGTGTTCCCCGACCAGGAGGACAGCCTCTGGGAGCAGGAACCCAAGACCGGGGAGTGGTACCTGCACCACTTCTACAAGCATCAGCCCGACCTCAATATCGCCAATCCCCAAGTGCAGGAGGAAATCTCACGTACACTTGGCTTCTGGCTGCAGCTCGGGGTCTCCGGTTTCCGGGTCGACGCGGTTCCGTTCCTGTTCGCCCGCGACGGCGCACCGGGCGATCCGGGCGTGTTCGATCCGTACGCATACCTCGGGGATGTCCGCAACTTCGTCAACCGGCGGGTCGGGGACGCGGTGCTGCTCGGCGAAGTGAATGTGCCCTACGACGACCAGAAGACGTTCTTCGGCGGACCCGACGGCGACGGACTGAACATGCAGTTCGACTTCATCGGAATGCAGAACATGTATCTCTCGCTCGCCCGAGGGGACGCCGGCCCGATCGCCGAGGCGCTGCGTGCCCGCCCGCCGCTCGACGAGACGAGCCAGTGGGCGAACTTCGTGCGCAACCACGATGAGCTCACGCTCGACAAGCTCGACGAACCGGAACGTCAGGAGATCTTCGACGCGTTCGGTCCCGAGCCGGACATGCAGCTCTACGGTCGCGGGCTGCGCCGACGGCTGCCCTCCATGCTGGGCGGGGACGAGCGGCGGATGCGCATGGTGTACTCGCTGGCGTTCTCGCTGCCCGGGACTCCGGTCCTGTTCTATGGCGAGGAGATCGGGATGGCCGAGAACCTCGACATACCAGGACGATTCGCCGTGCGAGTGCCCATGCAGTGGACCCGCGACGACAACGGTGGTTTCTCCGGTGCCGCCCCGCGGCAGCTGGCTCGCCCGCTCACCGACGGCCTTTACGGACCGGAGCAGGTGAACGTCGCCGACCAGCGCCATGACCACCGGTCGTTCTGGTGGTTCATCCGCGACCTGATCTACACCTACCGCCAGCAGCCCGAGATCGGGTGGTCGACGGTCGAGGTGATCGACCAGCCCAACCCGGCGGTGCTCGCGCACTGCTGTCGCGAGAAGTCCGGGTGGACGATGGTGGCGCTGCACAACTTCGGTGCCGACCGCTGCATGGTGCCGATTCAGGTCTCGGACGCGCCGGAGGGATCGAGGCTGGTCGATCTGCTCGACGGACTGTCCATCCACGAACTCGACGCCAAGGGTCGGCTCGAGGTCGGGCTCGACGGCTACGGTTACCGCTGGCTGCGCCTGGTGCGCCCGGGTGACGACCCGATCATCTGATGACCCCGTGACCGTGTGGGAACTCGTGCTCGGGGTCGCCGCCGCCCTCGCCGCCACCTGGCTTGCGCTCGTCGTCGCGCTGATCGTCCTGCGGCCCCGCCACGGCCTACTCCGCGAGGCGGTCCGCATCCTGCCCGACACTTTGCGCCTGATCCGCCGCATCGCCGCCGACCGGTCCCTGCCGACCGGCGTGCGCGTCCGTCTTGCGCTGCTGATGGTCTACCTGGCGTTGCCGTTCGACCTCATCCCCGACTTCATCCCGGTTCTCGGCTACGCCGACGACGCGATCATCGTCACCGCCGCGCTGCGCAGCGTGGCCCGCCGAGCCGGCATCGACGCGCTGCGCGCACACTGGCCGGGCAGCGATGACGGATTCGCCGCGCTCTGCCGGCTGACCGGCCTGCGGGACTAAACCGGGTCGAGGGCGTCGCGCAGGAAGCGCCGGCTCGCCGCCAGGTAACAGACCACGGCCACCACCTGCATGGCCGGAACCACGACCAGCAGTGCGCGGCCCAGCGCCTGGCTGCCGAGTTCCGTGGTCAGCGCGTCGCTGATCAGGCCGGTGACGAACGGCCCCGCGGCGCCGACGATGGCCCCGAAGAACAGGAACACCGCCGACGCCGTTGCGCGCTGCTCCGGCAGAACCAGCCGCTGGATCGCCGCGATCGACGGCGCCATGTATGCGGTGCCGACGACATAGGCGAGTGCGATGAGCACCACGCACACCGCCGGATCGCCGACCACGAACGCCGCGGCCGAGCACGGCAGCAGTGCCGCGGTCATCACCGCGACCAGCCAGAGCAGCCAGCGCGGATCGCGGGTCGCCAACCGGTCGGCGACCCGGCCGACGACCAGCAGGCCGAGGATCCCGGCGATCCCGCTGGCGACGCCGTACTGCAGGCCGACCTCGCCGAGCGACATCCCGTGGCGGCGGACCAGGAAGGCCGGCGCGAACGTGGTGAGTGAATAGCCCGCGACCGAGATGCACGCGGCGCCGGCGACGATGATCACGTAGCTGGGCGTGCGCATCACGTCCCACGGCCGGATCCTGCGATCGTGCGGTGAACGGTCGACCGTCGGCATGGCCTGCCGGCGCCCGAGGACGACGAGGACCACCGGGGCGAAGACCACGCTGACCGCGCCCATGACGACGAACGTGGTGCGCCAGCCGAACGACTCCGCCAGCAGGCCGCCACCGATCAGGCTGGCCGCGCTGGCCAGCGGGATGGCGAGGGTGATGACGGCCAGCGGTGCGGCCCGCCGCTCCGGCGCGAAGTTGCGCGCCACGTAGGCGTGTGCGGCCGGGGTGCTGCCCGCCTCCCCCACCGCGACGCCGACCCGGGTGAGCGCCAGCTGAACTCCCGACTGCACGGCGCCGCCCACCATCGTCATCGCGCCCCACAGCCCGAGGCACGCCGAGATGACGAGCCCGAAGGCGCCGCTGTCGGCGAGGCGGGCGATCACGATGCCGAGCACCGCGTAGACGACGAGGAACCCGAAACCGTTGATCACGCCGATCGCCGTGTCCGACAGGTCCAGGTCGTTCTTGATCGGCTCGGCGAGGACGGCGGGCAGGAAGCGGTCGGCGTAGTTGAGCGTGCCGACGACGGCGAGCAGCACGACGGCCGCCCAGGCCCGCCGCGGCCCGTGTGTCTGTGTGTCGACGCGGGGCGTGACACTGCTCGTGGTCGGCGGCACGGCTCGCAGCTTTACAGATCCCGCCGCGCCTGTCAGGCGATCGAGGCGGCTCAGGCGGCTTTGCCCCAAAGCCGCCCCGGCCCGCCCGCCGACCTGGCAGCCTGGGCGTGCCGATCTGCGAATGCGCGATGACGTGCGGAAATGTCACTCTCTCTTTTGAGGGCCTTCGTTACCGGTTACGATAACCGCACTCTTGCTTCGTGTCCGTACGGCCCACTTACGCGCAGAAGCACTCCGACGGAATGGAGCGATCACCGATGACCGACACCGTCGCCACCCGGTACTCGGGCACCCGCGTCGCCCGCGTGGAGGACAACCGCCTGCTCACCGGGCGTGGCACCTTCGTCGACGACATCCAGCGCCCCGGGATGCTGCACGCGTGCTTCGTGCGCAGCCCGTTCGCGCGCGCCACCATCACCCGCATCGACGCGACCGCCGCCCTCGCGATGCCGGGTGTGTACGCGGTGTTCACCGCCGAGGACCTCAACGGCGACGCCGTCGAGTCGTGGCACGCCGTCGCAGGCAAGGACATCCCCGACACCCCCCGCCCGCCGCTGGCCGAGGGCGAGGTGAAGTTCGTCGGCGACCCTGTCGCGCTCGTCGTCGCCGAATCCCGTTACCTCGCCGAAGACGCCGTCGACGCCGTCGAGGTGGACTACGAGCCGCTGCCCGCGGTCGCCGACTTCCGCACGGCGGTGAACTCCGAGTGCGTCGTCCACGACCAGTACCCGGACAACGTCGCGGGCGGAATGGGTGGCGCACCGCCGGACGAGGAGACCTTCTCGTCAGCGGCGTGTGTGGTCAGCGAGAACATCTATCAGCAGATGTATGTGCCGGTTCCGATCGAGACGCGCGGACTGGTCGTGGAATGGGAGGCCACGACGGGCGAGTTGACGCTGTGGGCCTCCACGCAGACGCCGCACGAACTGCGCGCCTTCACCGCCCGCCTGCTCGGCATCCCCGCCCAGAAGGTACGCGTCATCATGCGCGACACCGGAGGCGGATTCGGGCAGAAGGTCGTGCCGATGCGCGAGGACATGGTCATCATGCTCGCCGCCCGCAAGGTCCCCGGCGCGCTCAAGTGGATCGAAGACCGGCGCGAGAACCTGATGTCGGCCGGCCAGGCACGCCACGTCGACGGCACCGCACGCATGGCCTTCGACGAGGACGGCACCCTGCTCGCCGTCGACATCGACTTCGCCCAGGACGTCGGCGCGTATCCGACGCCGTACCCGGTGCTCACCACCGCCGCGATCGGCATGTTCTATCCCGGGCCGTACCGCGTTCCCAAGGCCAGCTTCAACTACAAGACGGTGTTCTCCAACACCGCGGGTCTGCACGCGTACCGCGGTCCGTGGCAGTACGAGACGCTGGCCCGCGAGATCATGCTCGACATCGCCGCCCGCAAGCTCGAGATGGACCCGGTCGAGTTGCGGCGCAAGAACATTCTGCGCGGCGACGAGATGCCGTACTTCAACCCCAACGGCATGCCGTACGACCACGTCGCCCCTGCCGACACCTTCGAGCAGGCCGTCAAGATCCTCGACCACGAAGGGTTCCGCAAGGAGCAGGCCGAGGCGCTGGCCCAGGGCCGCTACATCGGCCTCGGTTTCTCCGCCTACATCGAACCGACGGGCGCGGCCACCGGGCACCTGGCCACCGAGGGCTGCACGATCCGGATGGAGCCCACGGGCAAGGTCAACGTCTACGTCAACGGCGGTTCGACCGGAAACAGTCTGGAAACCACCGTCATTCAGCTCACCGCCGACGCGCTGGGCGCCGACATCGACGATGTGTCGACCATCCAGGGCGACACCGCGGTGACCCCGTACGGGGCCGGCACCCAGGGCAGCCGCAGTGGCCCGATGACCGCGGGCGCCGTCAGTGAGGCGGGTTCGGTGTTGCGCAAACAGCTCGTCGCGATGGCCGCGCACCGCCTCGGAGTGGAAGACGGTGACATCGAACTGGGCGGGTCGACGGCGTATGTGCGCGAAAACCCGGACAGCTGTGTCACATTCGCCGACATCGCGTACCGCGCCTACTACGAACCCGCCCAGCTCCCGCCGGGCATGTCGGCCAGCCTCGAGGCGACGGCGCGGTTCACCTCCCCGCCGGAGGCGATGATCCACTGGGCCAACGCCACTCACGCCTGCACCTGCGAGGTGGACGTGCAGACAGGTCAGGTGACGCTGACCCGCTACATCGTCAGCGAGGACGTCGGCCCGATGATCAACCCCAACGTCGTGGAGGGTCAGGTGGCCGGCGGCACGGTGCAGGGCATCGGCGGCGCGCTGCTGGAGAGCCTGGTCTACGACGCCGACGGCAATCCGCTGTCCTCGACCTTCGTCGACTACCTGTTGCCCACGGCCACCGAGGTACCGCCGATCGAATTCGGCCACGTCGAGATCCCCGGCCCCGGCGTCGGCGGCTACAAGGGCGCCGGCGAGGGTGGCGCCATCGGCTCGACGCCCGCCGTGATCAACGCGATCAACGATGCGCTCGCCCCGCTCGGAGTGACCGTCACCCAACTGCCCGCCAGCCCCGCGACCATCGTCGAACTGCTCGAACACGGCAAACGAGAGGACCACTGACCGTGGAACTGAACAACGAATTCCGGGTCGCAGTGCCCGCCGCCAAGACGTGGGAGGTGCTCACCGACGTGGAGCGCGTGGCCCCGTGCCTGCCGGGCGCGACGCTGCTGTCGGTCGACGGCGACGAGTTCACCGGCGCGGTGAAGGTCAAAGTCGGGCCGATCACGGTGTCCTACCAGGGCGTCGCGGCGTTCCAGGAGAAGGACGCCGCCGCCCAGCGGGTCGTGCTGAAAGCCTCCGGCAAGGAGACCCGCGGCAACGGAAACGCCGCCGCGACCGTCACCGCGCAACTCAAGGACGAGGGCGACGCGACGCATGTCGTGATCAACACCGACCTCACCATCTCCGGCAAGGCCGCCCAGTTCGGCCGCGGCGTGCTGGCCGATGTCGCGACCAACCTCATCGGCCAGTTCGCCAAGGCGCTCGAAGCCGACGTGCTCGGCGACGCCCCGAAGGCGACCACGGCGCCCACCACGGAGGCGGCGACCGCCGCGGCTCAGCCCGCCGCCGGCGACTCGGTCGACCTGCTCAAGGTGATGGCGGTGCCGCTGGCGAAACGCTTCGCCCCGGTGGTCGCCGGGCTGGCCGCGGGCACCGCGGTCGGCTTCCTGATCGGCCGCCGCCGCAGGCGTGCGCATCCGGCCGCGGTGCTGGCCGAGGATCTGCAGGCCGCCCTGACGAGCCTGCTCGGTTCGTTGTCGCCGACCGAGCGGCTCCGGCCGTGAAGGCTGCCCCGTTCGCCTACCACCGCCCCGACACGGTGGCCGAGGCGGCGCAGATGCTGGGCGAGTTCGGCGAGGATGCCAAGATTCTGGCCGGCGGGCAGAGCCTGGTGCCGATGCTCGCCATGCGCCTCACGCACTTCGCCCACCTGATCGACATCTCCCGCATCGGCGAGCTGACGGGCATCGACCTGGTCGACGGCCAGGTCGCGGTCCGTGCGGCCACCCCGCACGCGCTGGTCGGCATGGACGACGAGGTCGCCGATTCGGTCCCGCTGCTCACGCTGGCCACCCCGCACATCGGGCACTTCCAGATCCGCACCCGCGGCACCCTCGGCGGTGCCGTCGCGCACGCCGACCCGGCCGCCGAATACGCCGCCGTCGCGCTGGCCCTCGACGCGCACATCGACGCCGTATCCACCCGCGGCGACCGCGCCATCGCGGCCGCGGACTTCTTCACCGGACTGTGGGAGACGTCGCTGGCGCCCGACGAGATCCTCACCGCCGTCCGGTTCCCCGTGTGGAGCGGCCGGTGCGGTTTCGCGGTCGAGGAATTCGCCCGCAGGCACGGCGATTTCGCGATCGCCGGTGCCGTGGTGGCGCTCGAGGTCGACGGCGAGGACCGCGTGACCCGGTGCGGGATCGGGCTGCTGGGCCTGGGGTCGACACCGTTGCGCGGCACCGACGGCGAACGTGCCGTCGTGGGGGAACGGCTCTCCGACATCGGCGCCGATGAGATCGGCCGGGTGACGTTGGCCGCCCTCTCCGACGTGCCGGCCGACCTGCAGGGTTCGGCGAGCTACCGCCGCCGGGTGGGCGCCGCGATGGTCTCGCGGGCCCTGACCTCGGCCATCGCCCAGGTGACGTCGGAGGAGATGATCCATGCATGAGCTGCCGGTCGAGGTGACGGTCAACGGCCGGGACCACCGCGGTGTGGTCGAACCGCGGATCACGCTGGCCGACTTCCTGCGGGAGAACTGCGGGCTCACCGGGACCCACCTCGGGTGCGAGCACGGGGCGTGCGGCGCCTGCACGGTGCTGCTCGACGGGCAAGCCGTGCGGTCCTGCCTGATCTTCGCGGTGCAGGCCGACGGCCAAGAGGTCACCACCGTCGAGGGCATCGCCGGTCCAGACGGGCAGCTCTCCCCCGTGCAGTCCGCGATGAAGGAATGCCACGGCCTGCAATGCGGCTTCTGCACACCGGGATTCGTCACGTCGATCACCGCGCTGCTGGCCGACAACCCCGATCCCAGCGACGAGGAGATCCGCGAAGGGCTCTCCGGCAACTTCTGCCGCTGCACCGGCTACCAGGGCATCGTCAACGCGGTGCGCCTGGCCGCCGAGAGAACGCGCAACGGGGAGATCGTCAGCAGCTGAGCGCTGCCCGGCGCGGAATCCCCTGGGAAGATGGGCCGCATGCGCATCGGATTCATCGGCCTGGGCAACATGGGTTCCGCGATGGCGGCCAACCTCCTGACCGCCGGTCACGAGGTCACCGCCTACAACAGAACGCAGGACAAGGTCGACGCCGTGGCGGCCAGGGGCGCGCGGCCGGCCCGCACGGTGGCCGAGGCCTGCGACGCCGACGTCGTGGTCACAATGCTCGCCAACGACGAGGCCGTCGAGGCGGTCACCTTCGGCGAGGACGGCATCGTCGCATCCCTGCGCCCGAGCGCCGTTCACGTGTCGTCGTCGACGATCAGCCTGGCCCTTGCCGAACGGCTCACCGCCGCGCACGCCGACGCCGGCCAGCGGTTCGTGTCCGCACCGGTGTTCGGCCGTCCGGAGGCGGCCGCCGCGGCCAATCTCTTCGTCGTGGCGGCAGGCGCACCGGGTGACGTCACCGAACTCGAGCCCGTCTTCGAGGCGATCGGACAGCGCACCTTCGTCGTCGGCACCGAACCGAAGGCGGCCAACCTCGTCAAGGTGTCGGGCAACTTCCTCATCGCCTCGGTGATCGAATCCCTCGGTGAGGCAATGGCATTGGTCGCCAAAGGCGGCGTCGACACCGGCGAGTACCTCGAGCTGCTGACGTCCACGCTGTTCGACGCCCCGGTCTACCGCACCTACGGCGGGCTGGTGGCCCGTCGCGACTTCGAACCGGCCGGCTTCGCGGCCACCGGCGGCCTCAAGGACGTCCGCCTCACCCTGGAAGCCGGTGAGAGCCTGCAGGTTCCGCTGCCGATCGCGAGCCTGCTACGCGACCGGTTCCTCACGTTGCTGGCGACCGGCGGAGGGCATCTGGACTGGTCGGCGATCGGTGCGTTGAGCGCCTGGGAGGCCGGAGGCCCCGGCCCCACCGCCTGACGCCGGTCAGACCACCCCGCGTAGCCCGTCGGCGCCGAACAGACCCTCCAACATCCCCGACATGTCCGGCCCGCGCCGAAGGCCGTGCCCGCCGTCGACGTTGATGACCTGGCCGGTGATCCACGACGAGGCGTCGCTGAGCAGGAACACCGAGAGGTTCGCGATGTCGGAGACCTCACCGAACCGCGGCAGCGGTGTGCAGGCGCGGTAATCGGCCGACACCTCCGGCGACTCCAGGATCGGGCCGACGAGGTCGGTCTGGATCAGGCCGGGCCGGATGCCGTTGACACGCACCCAGGACGGGCCGAGTTCGTCGGCGGCCAGTTTCATGATGTGGTCGAGGGCGGCCTTGCTGGGGCCGTACGCACCGAACCAGCGGTGCACGTTGCTCGACGCGATCGACGAGATGCCGACGAACGATCCCCCGCCGCCCCGCACCAGTTCGCGCGCGGCGTGCTTGAGCACGTACATCGTGCCGTTGACGTTGAGGTCGACCGTGCGCCGCCACGCATCGGAGTCGATCTGGGTGATCGGGCCGATGGTCTCCGACCCGCCCGCACTGTGCACGACGCCGTGCAAGTGGCCGTGCCAGGCGGTGACGGCCTCGACCAACCGCGCCGCCTCGTCCTCGTTGGTGACGTCGGTCGGCTCGTAGCGCACCTCGCCGGCGCCGTCGGCGCCCGCGGCGGACAGTTCGTCGGCCGCGGCGGCCAGGCGGTCGGCGTTGCGGCCGGCGAGCATCACGTCGCCACCCGCGGCAAGAATCGCCGCAGCGACGCCCTTGCCGATACCGCTGCCACCGCCGGTGACCAGATAGGTGCGATCCGCCAGGGACAGCTGAGAAAGTTGCAAGGGAGTTCTCCGGTCTGTAGGCCGTATAACTGAAACGCGTTCTAGTTATACGTCACGGCTCGTCGCGCCGGGCCAACTTGGGGGCGCCCAGCACGCGCCAGTCCGGAACATCGGGCGGCATCCCGACCGCCATGCGGTTCTCGTTGTGCGCCGCCCAGTGCGCATGGCCGAGCTCGTGGATGTGGAAGCCGTGCCGCAGCGCCTCGGTGAAGCCCATCGCGTCCGCGGCGGCGTTGACCGAATCCTTGACCAGCAGCGCCGCCATCGTCGGCAGCGCGGCGATGCGGCGGGCGAACTCGACGGTCTTGTCCTCCAGATCGGCGCGCGGGAAGATCTTCGACACCATCCCGAGCCGGTGCGCCTCGTCGGCGTCGATCGAATCGCCGGTAAGCAGAAGTTCTTTGGCCTTGCGTGGGCCGAACTCCCACGGGTGCGCGTAGTACTCGACGCCCGGCATCCCCAGCCGCACCGCCACCACGTCGCTGAACTTCGCGTCGTCGGAGGCGACGATGAGGTCGCACGCCCAGATCAGCATCAGCCCGGCGGAGATCGCGTTGCCCTGCACCTGGGCGATGGTGATCTTGCGCAGATCCCGCCAGCGCCGCGTGTTCTCGAAGAAGTAGTGCCACTCCTGCAGGTAGATCTTCTCGGCGACGGCCGCCCGGGTCGCCCCGTTGATCCGGAACGTCGGGTGCTGCGCGGGCCCGGGGCCGCGTTCGGCGATGGCCTCCTCCGACCCGAGGTCGTGCCCGGCGGAGAAGTTCTTGCCGCGTGCGGCGAGGATCACCACCCGCACCTCGTCGTCGGCCTCGGCCCGGCCGAACGCTTCGTCGAGCTGCACCAGCAGCGTGCGGGACTGAGCGTTCTGCGTCTGCGGCCGGTCCAGCCAGATCCGCGCGATGCGCCCGTCGTCAAGGGTCTCGTACGTCACCTGATCGGCGTTGGCCACAGCTGCACCCTACGTGGGCGCGTCGCCGCCCGGCGGGCGAGTCGCCTAGAGTTGGAACATGCCTGCCAAGTCTGATCCAGCTGAAATCGGCGACGTCGAGCCGCTGGCCGACAGCACCGCGCGCCAAGCCCGCAAGGTCGTCGCCGCGTACGCCGTCGATGCCGATGAGTGCCGTGTGTTCCTGTCCATGCTCGGTATCGGTCCCTCGAAGCTCGAGGCGTAAATGGCTCCGGAGGGCGACCCAGGCGTTGGCTCCGGAGAATCCGACTTCGTCGTGGTGGCCAATCGGCTGCCGATCGACATGGAACGGCTGCCCGACGGCAGTACGTCGATCAAGCGAAGTCCCGGCGGTCTGGTCACCGCCCTCGAACCACTGCTGCGTAAACGTCGCGGCGCGTGGATCGGGTGGGCCGGCATCCCGGACAGCCCCGAGGACCCGATCGAAGAAGACGGACTCCAGCTCTACCCCGTCGCCCTGTCGGCCGAGGACGTCGCCGAATACTACGAGGGTTTCTCCAACGCCACACTGTGGCCGCTCTACCACGACCTGATCGTCAAACCGATCTACCACCGCTCGTGGTGGGAGCGCTACGTCGAGGTCAACCGCCGCTTCGCCGAGGCGACCGCCCGGGCCGCCGCCCAGGGCGCCACGGTGTGGGTGCAGGACTATCAGCTGCAGTTGGTGCCGAAGATGCTGCGGATGCTGCGTCCCGACCTGACGATCGGCTTCTTCCTGCACATCCCGTTCCCGCCGGTGGAACTGTTCATGCAGATGCCGTGGCGCACCGAGGTCATCGAAGGCATGCTCGGCGCCGACCTCGTCGGCTTCCATCTGCCCGGCGGCGCGCAGAATTTCCTCTACCTGGCCCGCAGGCTGGTCGGCGCCAACAGCTCGCGCGCCACCGTGGGCGTGCGGTCCCGATTCGGTGAGGTGCAGGTCGGTTTCCGGACGGTGAAGGTCGGGGCGTTCCCGATCTCGATCGACTCGGCGGAACTCGACACCAAGGCCCGCAACCGCGCCGTCCGCCAGCGCGCCCGGGAGATCCGCAGCGAACTGGGCAATCCGCGCAAGATCATGCTCGGCGTGGACCGCCTCGACTACACCAAGGGCATCAACGTCCGCCTCGAGGCGCTCTCTGAGCTGCTCGAAGACGGCCGCGTCGACAAGGACGACACCGTCTTCATCCAGCTGGCGACGCCCAGCCGAGAACGCGTTCAGAGCTACATCGAGATGCGCGAGGACATCGAGCGCCAGGTCGGCCACATCAACGGCGAGTTCGGCGACGTGGGCCATCCGATCGTGCACTACCTGCACCGGCCGGTCCCCCGCGACGAGTTGATCGCTTACTTCGTCGCCGCCGACGTCATGCTGGTCACCCCGCTGCGCGACGGGATGAACCTGGTCGCCAAGGAGTACGTGGCCTGCCGCAGCGATCTGGGCGGCGCGCTGGTGCTCAGCGAGTTCACGGGCGCGGCGGCCGAGCTCCGGCAGGCCTACCTGACCAACCCGCACCACCTCGAAGGCGTCAAGGATGCCATCGAGGCGGCGCTGAACCAGGAACCCGAGGAGGGCCGGCGACGGATGCGGGCACTGCGCCGGCAGGTGCTCGCCCACGACGTCGACCGGTGGGCCAGGGCGTTCCTCGACGCGCTCGCCGACACCCGCGAAGACGCGAAAGCGGTGTGACTAGATCGGCGTGATGTAGTCGATCAGCCACTTGCCGTCGACCTTGGTGTAGTCCACCCGCAGCCGGCTGCCGTCGTAGATCGGCTTACCGTCCTTCTCGGTGACGGTGCGGTTCAGGTACACCATGACCTGGGCTGAATTCCGTTGCGCGTCAAGCACGCCCACACCGACGACGTGAGCTTGGCTGACCACCTGGCGTTCCCGCGCCTGCGGGATGATGTCCTTGGTGGCGCGGTCGCGGAACTCCTGGCGGAAGTCCGGGGCGAGCAGCGTGTACGCCTCGGTCAGGCTGCGCTCGACGGTCTGGTAGTCGTAGCCGAACACCTTCGGCACCTGCTCGGCCGCCAGCGGCGCCAGTTCGGCGCGAGCCTGCTGTGCGCCGCGGGTCTCGACCCGGTCCCAGAACAGCCAGCCACCGACCGCGGCGAGCGCGACGAACGCCGTCGCGCACAGCACGCTGAGCACCGCCGCCAGGCGGGTCGGCCACTTGCCCATCAGTTGCCGCCCTCCGGGTACTTCAGGTCGTATCCGGTCATGTGACCGTTGTCGTCCTCGTGGACGATCACCCGCAACCGGTACGGCTGAGACGGCTTGTTGTTGCCGTCGATGTCGGTGATGGTGACGCGGACGGCGACCAGCACGGCGGCGTTGTCGGCGACGTCGTCGACCTTCTCGAGCGCGGCACCGTTGATCACCGCCTCGGCGCTGGCCTCGGTGTCGCGGAAGAGCGCCTTGAGGTTGTCGACGTTGTTGCCCTGGCTGAGCATGTCGCGCAACGGGCCGCTGGTGCCATCGACGAACCGGTTCACGTCCTCGTCGATGGTGTCCTGGGTGTAGCTGAACATGTTGACCACGGTCTGCGACGCTGTATCGACGAACCGCTGGTCACGCGCCTGCCGGGCGTTCGCGTCGCGCTGCTGCGCCGCCCACACGCCCACGAGGGTCGTCACGGCCGCGAGCGCCACCGCCAGCACGGCCAGCGACACCGCCGCGACCAGCGTGCGGTGCGGTCGGCGCCGCGGCGGCGGACCGGCCGGCTTCGGGCTGCGCACCTTGATCGGTGCCGGCGTCTCGACCCGGACACCGCCGGCGGCCGGTTCGCTCGCACTGCCTTTCGCCGGGCCGGCCGCGCGCGACGCACGCCGACGCACCGGCTTCGTTGTCGAAGCCGATTGTTCAGTCATCTCACATCTGCCTTGGAGCCATCATCAGGTCTGCCCAGTTTTCCGCAGGCGCCAGTTTGTCAGCGCCCGGGGCGTAGACGCCAGTCCCCCCTGCCGGGTCGGCGAACACGCCGGTCCTGGCGTCGTAACTGGTCGTCATCGGACCGCTGGCCACCGGAGCTTCGGCGGGCAGGGCAGGCCCCGGCAGCGGGACACCGTTGAGCGAGTTGCCCGGTGGCGGCGGCGCGTTCGGGGGTTCCGGTGCCGGCACCGGCGGCGCGTCCGCGGGTGGCGGCGGGGCCAGCGACGGCGGCGGTGGCGGCGGCGCAGGCGCGGGACGGCCATACGGCGGCACGACCTGGTCCGGCGGCGCGTAGTACGGCAGCGGCACCGGCACGCCGGGCTCGTTGGGCGGCACCGGCAGCGGGAACGGCGCGTGCGGCGCCGGCCCCGGACCGGGCTGCACACCCGGGGGGAGCTGCACCAGCGGCGGCCCCGGATCCGGGTCGACCTGCGGCGGGATGAACGGGAACTTGTTCTGCGGCAGGATCATCCGGGGGTCCTGGATCGGCTCGCCCAGCGGCACCGGCGGGCCACGCCACGGGTTGCTGCCGATCGGCACGAAGCCGCGGGGATCCCGGCACTGCTGGATGGTGGCCGCGCGCTTGCCGGGGAATTCCATGCACGGATAGTTGCGGGCGCCGCGCACGACCGTCGGATCGTTCTGCGGGGCCTTGCAGTACAGGTCGGTCGGCAGGTCGCGCAGCGTCGTATCGGCCGGCGAGCGGATCGACGTCGGCGGCAGGAAGCCGACCGAGCAGGTGGGCGGATCGTTGAGGTGGATCTTGAAGTCCAGCTTGCCGCCTTCATCTGACGGCACGCCGCCCGCGACGGTGTTGAGCGCTGCCAGCAGTGCCGGGAAGATCACCAGCGACTGTTCGAGCGACTTGTGGTAGATCACCCCGATGCGGCCGAAGTTCGCGAGGTTGGCGGCAAGCACCGGGAAGGTGGGCCGGATCCCCTCGAACGTCGTGTTGGCCGCCTGCGTGGTGCCGGGCACGGTTTGCAGGGTCGTGCGCAGCTGGGAGTCGGCGCCCGCCACGTTGCCGGTGACGTCGGCAAGCCCGTCGGCCAGCGACCGGATGTCGTCGCCGCTGCGGATCTGGGCGTCGAGGAACGGACCCGCCTGGTCGATCAGCTGGTTCACCTGGTCGTAGTTGGCGTTTGCCTCGTCGATGAGCAGCCGTGAGGACTGGATCAACCGCGACAGCTCGGGACCGGATCCGTTGAACGCTTTGAACGTCTCGCGCAGGACGTCCTGGATCCGGCTGTCGCCGACGCTGCTGACCAGCTTGTCGGCTTCCTCGAGGAGCCCCGAGATGTCCTGGCCGATCGCGGTGCGGTCCAAGCCGATGTTCGCCCCGTCGCGCAGCATCGACTTCGACGCCTTCTCCGGCGGCACCAGGTCGACGTACTGCTCGCCGATCGCCGACACGCTCTTCACCGTCGCCGTCACGTTCTCCGGCACCGGGGTGCCGCTGTTGAGCCGCATCTGCGCGACGACACCGTCGTCGGCCAGGCCCACCTTCTCCACCCGGCCGACGGTCACGCCGCGGTAGGTGACGTTGGCGTTCTCGTAGAGACCGCCGCCGGCGATGAACTTCGCCGTGACGTTGTACGCGCCGATGCCGACCGCGGCGGGCACGTGCAGATAGAACAGCGAAATCGCGCCGACGGTCAGGACCGTGACGACGGCGAAGATCGACAGTTGCAGTTTGGTCAGCCGGGTCAGCATCAGGGCGCCGCCTCGTGTTGGGTCGCCGTGCCGGGCGGGATCTTGAACGGATCGGCCGCCTGACCCGACAGGTTGGCCAATGACCCGGTCAAGAAGTCCGGCGGGTTGATGACCTCGCTCATCCGTTTCATGTTCGGATCCAGGCCCAGCGAGGTGGTGAACACCGATTCGCCGAGGCGCCGCAGCGTCAGGTCGAACGTGACGAATACGTTCAGGTAGTCACCGCGCACCGCGTTGCGCAGGTACTTGTAGTGGAACGGGAACGTCGGCAGGAACTCCAGCGACTTGATGAAGTCGTCGGCGTTGTCGTTGAGTGCCTTGATCACCGGATACAGATCCTTGAGATCCGCCGCGAAGTCCGTCTTGGTCTCCGACAGTATCCGCGACGCGACGATCGCGAAGCTGCGCAGCGCACCGAACGCGTCGACGATGTTCGTGCGGTTCTTGTTGAGCACCTCCAGCGCGGCGGGCAACGTGTCCAGCGTGCGGCCCAGGCTGTCCTTGCTGCGCGCCAGGATTCCCGCGAACCGGTTGAGCCCCTCCGCGGCGGAGATGATGTCGGCGGTCTGCCGGTCCAGCGAGGTGGTCAGCTCGGCCAGGCGCGGAATCAGGTCGGTGAAGCTGTCCTGGCGGCCGGCCACCGCGGCGTAGGCCTCGTCGGTGATGTCTTGCAGCGCACCGAGATTGCCCTTGTTGACCACGACACCCAGCGATGACAGCACCTCTTCGGTGGTCGGGTACCTGCCGGTGCGGTCGATCGGGATCTGCGACCCCTCCTCGAGTTTCCCGACGCCCGGTTCCCCCTCGGGGGGCGCCAACTCGAGGTGCTGGCTACCCAGCAGCGAGGTCTGCGCCACCTTCGCGGTCGCGTTCTGGGGCAGTTTGACGTTGCCGTCCAGTGAGACCTGGACGGCGGCGTAGAACGTGCCGTCCGACCGCTGCACGGCGTCGATACCGGACACGCTTCCGACCGTGACGTCGTCGATCATCACCGGCGAGTTCTGCGGCAGCACCGACACATCCGGCAGCTGGACGGTGATCTTGTACGAGCCCGCGCCGTGCCCCGCGGTGCCCGGCATGTTCAGCGAGTTCAGTCCGCCGAACTGACAGCCCGCCACCAGCAGCGCCCCGCCGCCCAACGCGATGGACCGGTAGCCGGCCCGGGTGAACCTGCCCTGCAACGTCTTTCCGATCATCCGGCACCCGCTTCGGCGGGGAGCGGCGCCGCGGGGGCCGGTGCGGGCGCGGCGGGGGCGGCGGCTTCGCCGGCCGGGCCGCCGGCATGGGAGCCGTCGGGTCCCGGCGGCAGGAACAGCGAACTCAGATCCGCCTCCGCGGACATCTGCGGCGGTGTCACGCCGGGAGCGTTCTGCCACTGCAGATACGGCACCGGCGTCTCGGCCTTGGCCTCGGTGGCCGGGGTGTCGTACTGGATCTGGCCCTTGTACGCGGTGATGCTGTTGATCGGGTGGAACAGCAGCGGCGGGAAGTTCATCGCGATCCGCTTGAACACCGGGCCCATGCGCTGGCGGCAGATCTCGGCGCGCTTGTAGTTGTCCGTGGTGGCGCCTGCGTCGAACGTGCCGCCGCAGATGAACTGGACGGGGTTGGCGAAGTTGGGCAGCGTCAGCAGGCCGCCCACGGTGCCCTGCGCCGGGTTGTAGATGTTGTAGAAGTTCGCCAGGCCGTTGGGCGTCACGTGCAGGATCTGCTCGATGTCGTCACTGTGGTCGGTGAGGATCTGGGTGAAGTCGGCCAGCTTGCCGACCTGGGCGATCAGCGCGTCGTTGTTCTCGTCGAGCAGGTCGCGCACGTCGACCAGCGCCTGGTTAAGCGTGCCCAGCGTGTCGTCGAGGTCGGCGGTGCTCTCGGCCAGCACCTGCGACACCGAGGCCACGTGGTTGGAGAACTGCACGATCTGCTCGTTGCTGTTCGACAGTGCGTTCACCAGCACCTGCAGGTTGCGGACGGTGCCGAACAGGTCGGTCCGGGAGTCCCCGAGACGGCCCGCCGTCTGGGACAGCTCGCGCAGCGCCCGCCGGAACGAGTCGCCGTTGC
This sequence comes from Mycolicibacterium litorale, assembly GCF_010731695.1. NCBI lineage: Bacteria > Bacillati > Actinomycetota > Actinomycetes > Mycobacteriales > Mycobacteriaceae > Mycobacterium > Mycolicibacterium litorale. The sequence continues at coordinate 5,205,733 of NZ_AP022586.1, read as the reverse complement.
CGTCGAAGGTGTCGGCGGCCTGGTTGACGAATGCGCTCAGCGGTCCCTGCATCGACCCCTGCTGCGGGCCGAGCTGTGAGCTCAGCGCGGTGAGTTGCTCCTTGACCTCGTCCCACTCGACCGGGACCGCCGTGCGGTCAAGGCCGATGCTGGCGCCGGCCTGCATGACGGGACCACCCGTGTAGGCGGGCGTGAGCTGAATGAACCGGGCTGCCACCAGGTTCGGCGCGATCATCAGCGCCTTGGCGTCGGCGGGCACCTGCACGCCGTTCTCGACGGTCATCGTCACCTTGACGTCGTCGGCCCGCGGTTCGATCGTGTCGATCTTGCCGACGGGCACGCCGACGATGCGCACCTCGTCGCCGGGGTACAGGCCGACCGCCGAGGTGAAATACGCGGTGATCTTGGTGCCCGTGCGCGACGGCCACACCAGGTAGACCCCGACGGCCAGCGTCACCACGAGCAGGGCCGCCAGGCCCACCCGCATCCAGCGGCCGCGCGATTTCACTGAATCCCCCTGTGTCATGGCGACTTCGGCCTGATGATCAGGCGCTCCGAGATGTAACCGCGGAGCATGTCGGAGAGGCTGTCCGGCAGCTTGCCGGGCTGGAAGTAGGTATCGAGGAGCACCTCGGAGATCGTGGCCGGAGGAAGGCCGAACAGATTGATCTGGAATCCCGGGCCCGAGCCCACGACCTCACCCAGCGCGGTGGCGTACGGCGGCAGCCTGCGCAGCGCCTCCCCGATATGCTCCCGGCGTTCCAGCAGGTTGTCCATCACCAGGTTGAGCTTCTCCAATGCGGGCCCGAACTCCCGGCGGTTGTCATTGACGAAGCCCGAGAGTTGTTCGGCCACATCGTCGATGCCGGCGATCAGGTTGCTCAGCGCCTGGCGTCGCTCGTCGAGGGCCGCGAACAGCAGGTTGCCGTCGGTGATGAGCTGATTGACCTGGCCGGACCGCTGCGCCAGCGTGTCCGACACCCGCTTGGCATGGCCGAGCAGCTGTTCGAGCGCCTCGTCGCGAGCGTTGATACTGCGCGACAGGTTCGTGATCCCGTCGAGCGCCCCGCGCAGATGCGGAGTGGCGTCGCGCAGCGAGTCGGTCAGTGTCGCCAACGCCTGCTCGAACCGCGGCTTGTCCAGCTCACCCACGTTCTGGCCGAGGTCCTGCAGCGCGGTGTTGAGCGTGTACGGAGTCGTGGTGCGGCCCAGCGGAATCACCGTCGAGGAACCCGCGCCCTGCGGGGTCACCGACAGCGACTTCTCGCCGAGCACGGTGTCGGTCTTGATCGCGACCATCGACTGGTCCCCGACGCGCACCTTGCGATCGACGGTGAAGTTCACCTTCGCGGCATCGCCGGCGAGTTCCACGCTGTCGACTTTGCCCACCGTGATGCCCGAGACGTTGACGTCGTTGCCGGGGGTGATGCCGCCCGCGTCGGTGAAGTAGGCCTCGTACGACTTGCCTTGCGGGAAGAACGGCAGGCCGGTGTAGCCGAACGACACCAACACCAGACACGTCACCAGGACGATGCCGAAGGTTCCGGTGCGGAGCGGATTGGTGCTGTCGGGTCTAGCCATTCTCAGAGCACCTCCCCTTGGACGGATCCGGCGGGCCGCCGAACGGGATCAGGATGTCGCTGCCCGCCGGACCATTGACCTTGATCCGCACCGAGCAGTAGAAGATGTTGAAGAACGAACCGTACGCGCCGAGGGCGTTGAGCCGCAGATAGTTCTCGGCCAGCGGTTCGATCACCTTGTTGACGTCGGACTTGCGGTCGTCGAGCCGCTGGGCCAGCGGTCGCACGTTCTCGAGTACCCCCTGCAGCGGACGTCGCGACGCCTCGAGCATCTCGGTCAGATCGTTCTCGGCCGTGGCGAGCGGTTGAATGGCGCCGGCGATCGGGTCGCGGCCCTGGGCCAGCCCGGTGATCAGCTGCTGCAGCTGGTCGACGCTGGCGTCGAACTGCGCACCCTTCTCGTCGATCGTGCCCAGCACGGTGTTGAGGTTGGTGATCACATCGCCGATCAGCTGGTCACGCGCCGCGAGGTTCTGGCTGAACGATCCGGTGGTGGCCAACAGATTCGCCAGCGCCCCGCCCTGACCCTGCAGCAGTTCGATGACCGCGCTGCTCAACTCGTTGACCTTGGCGCCGTCGAGCCCCTTGAGCACCGGGCGCAACCCGCCGAGCAGTGCGTCGAGGTCCAGCGCCGGCTGCGTGTTCTGCTTCGGGATCGTCGAACCCGCGGGAAGTTTGCGCAGTTCCCCTGGGCCACTGGTGATCTCGAGGTAGCGGTCACCGACCAGGTTCTCGTAGCGGACGACCGCCCTGGTCGAGGTGTAGAGCTGGTACTTGTCGTTGACGTCGAACGCGACGTCGACGGTGTTGTCCTCGTTGAGCTTGACGTCCTTGACGGTGCCGACCGGAACGCCGGCGATTCGCACATCCTGACCGGCCTTCAAACGGGAGGCTTCGGTGAAGTTGGCGTGGTAGGAGTTCCCCGAGGCGAACCGGAACTCGCCGAACACCACCACCAGCATTGCGGCGACAAGCAGCATCGCCACCGTGAAGATGCCGACGTTGAGCATGGTCCGGTCGTGCTTCATCAGTACTCGTCCTTCTCGGCGAACGCGCCGTTGAACAGGAACTGAAGCGTCGCAGGAGCGTCGAACTGCAGCTCGGTGTTCGGCTGATACGGCACATAGGCGTTGTCGGTGACCAGGAACGGCGTGTGGTACCAGCTGCCGCCGTACTGCTTGCTCGGCACGTCGGGCAGCCCGCGGCAGTTGGGACCGCCCGAGGCGTTCACGATGGGCAGGCTCTCGGGATAGGTGTAGGCCGGCGACCCGGGCAGGAAGTTGGACGACGTGAACAGGCCCGGCCGGATACCACCGATGATCGGTGCGAACCGATCGACCGCGGTCACCGTTCCCTTCAGCACACAGCCGATCACCGGAGAGTACTCGCCGGCCACCTTCAACGGTGCACGCAGCCGCTGGATGGCGGCGATGTAGTTGTCGGCGGCCGGTTCCAGTGTCGCGGTGCCGTTGTTGGCCAGTCCGATGGCGGCCAGCAGCGTCGTGTTGAGGTTGTCCTGCTGATCGACGATCGTGTTGCTGATCGTCGGCGCGTTGTCCAAAATCCGCGCCAGGCTCGGCCCGGCGTCGGCGTAGATGTTCGTCACCTCGGCTGCCCGGCGGAAGTCCTCCTGCAGCACGGGGAGCTTCGGGTTCAACCGCTGCAGGTAGTAGTTGAGTCCGGCCAGCATGGCGCCGAGGTCGTCGCCGTTGCCGCGCAAGCCTTCTCCGAGCGCGCTCAGCGTGGCGTTGAGGTTGATCGGGTCGATCTTGGCGAGCACGTCGGTCAGGGTCTGGAACAGCGTGTTGACTTCCAGCTGGACGTCGGAGGCCTGGACCTGCGCGCCGGGCCGCAGCGGCGTCTGCTGCGGGTCCTCCGGCGGGATGAACTCGACGGCCTTGGCGCCGAACACCGTGGTGCCCGCGATGCGCACCGGCGCGTTGGCGGGGATGAAGCGCATCTCGTCGCTGCGGATGGCCAGCGTCAGCTTCGCCCGGTCACCCGCGTACTCGATCTTCTTGACCTCGCCGATCTGGATGCCGCGGTACTTCACCTTGGCGTCGGTCTCCATGACCAGACCGGCGCGCGGCGAGACGACGGTGACGGTGTCGGTCGAGGTGAAGGCCGCGGTGTACGACAGGTACGTGAACACGGTGGCCGCCACCACGATCGCCGCCAGGATCGCGGCGGCGATGCGTACGTGACTGCGTTTCGCGTCGATATCTGGCATCGCTTATCCCGACAGGTTGAAGTTGCCGGAGGCGCCGTATACGGCGAGCGAGATGAACAGGGTGATGGTGACGACGACGATCAGCGACGTCCGCACGGCCTGGCCGACCGCGATGCCGACACCGACCGGCCCGCCAGAGGCGTTGTAGCCGTAGTAGGTGTGCACGAGCATGACCGCGATCGACATGACGATGGCCTGCAGGAAGGACCACAGCAGGTCGCTGGGCACCAGGAACGTGTTGAAGTAGTGGTCGTAGAGGCCGGCCGACTGTCCGTTGATGAACACGGTGGTGAACCGGGCGGCGAAGAATGCCGCGAGCACCGACAGCGAATAGAGCGGGACGATCGCGATCAGCCCGGCCATCAGGCGCGTCGAGACCAGGTAGGACACCGAGTGCACGGCCATCGACTCGACGGCGTCGATCTCCTCCGCGACGCGCATGGCGCCGAGCTGCGCGGTGGTGCCGGCCCCGATCGTGGCCGCCAGCGCGATACCCGCGATCACCGGCGCGACGATGCGCACGTTGAGGAACGCCGACAGGAAGCCGGTCAGCGCTTCGATGCCGATGTTGCCCAGTGACGAGTACCCCTGCACGGCGATGACGCCACCGGACGCCAGCGTCAAGAACGCCGCGACGCCGACCGTGCCGCCGATCATCACCAGCGCGCCCGCACCCATGGTCATCTCCGCGATGAGCCGGATGGTCTCCTTGCGGTACCGGGTCAGCGCGTTGGGGATGTAGCGCATGGTCTCGCCGTAGAACAGCGCCTGCTCGCCGATCGTGTCCACGGCTCTGGGCGCCCACCGGAAGGCGCGGCGCAGTCGGACTGTGGCGTCGAAACTCATGATGGCGTCTTATTCGCGTGGAGGCTCATATTCGCTACCGCACCAGCACCCGGACGCCGACGGCGGTCATGATCACGTTGATGACGAACAGACAGATGAAGGCGTACACCACGGTCTCGTTGACCGCGATGCCCACGCCTTTGGGCCCGCCTTGGACAGTCAGTCCCCGGTAACAGCCGACGAGCCCGGCGACCACTCCGAACAGCAGCGCCTTGATCTCGGCCAGCACCAACTCGCCGAGGCCGGTGAGCACGGTGAGACCGTTGATGAACGCGCCGGGGTTGACGCCCTGCAGGAAGACCGAGAACACGTAGCCGCCGGCCAGACCGATCGCGCACACCAGGCCGTTGAGCAGTAGCGCCACGAACGTCGAGGCGAGCACGCGTGGCACGACCAGCCGCTGGATCGGGTCGATGCCCAGCACCCGCATCGCGTCGATCTCCTCGCGGATGGTGCGCGCCCCGAGGTCCGCGCAGATCGCGGTCGCACCCGCGCCCGCGACCACCAGCACGGTGACCACCGGACCCAGCTGGGTGATGGTGCCGAATGCCGTGCCCGCGCCGGACAGGTCGGCCGCGCCGATCTCGCGCAGCAGGATGTTCAGCGTGAACGCCACCAGGACCGTGAAGGGGATGGCGACCAGCAGCGTCGGGATCAGCGACACCCGCGCGATCATCCACGTCTGGTCGAGGAACTCCCGGAACTGGAACGGCCGCCGGAAGATCTTCACGAATGTGTCGATGGACATCTCGACGAAACCGCCGACCGCCCGGGCCGGCGCCGCGAGCTGTTCGATCAACCTCGGCTCCGTTCTCGGGTCGGGCTGCGAACTCCGGTCGCGGCGAAGATTGCGGAAATTTTCGCCGGGACGGCCTTCCCACCCCTGGTTCGTACGATGCGCTCAGTGAGCCGGCTCATATTAACTAGAACACGTTCGCGGTGTCAAAGAACCGCAAAATCCGTCATCGCTAACTCATTTGCGCTGGTCAGAGCAGGTGTGATCCAGATCATTCTGTAACGTGTTCTAGCACCCGCGCATGCCCTGACAACCGAGACTGTCAGTCTCGTGACTCCATCAGCGCGGTTGCCGAGAATCCACGCTCCGGGTCGCGATCAGCAAAGTAGCCGCGCAGTGTGTCGCTCAGGTCTGCGAGGTCCCAGGCGTCCGACTCCGCCGCGAAGTGGGCCTCCGCGACCGGTGCCGCCACCAGGGTCACCTTCGGACCGTAGACGATGAACAGCTGTCCGTTGACTGCTTCCGATGCCGGCGAGGCCAGGAAGTTGACCAGGGTGACCACGTGATCGGTCGACAGCGGGTCGACTTCACCGGCAGGCAATTCCGGCGCATCGCCGAACACGCCGGCCGTCATCGCGGTCCTGGCGCGCGGCGCGATCGCGTTGGCGCGCACGCCGAACCGTTCGAGCGCCCGGGCCGCCGACAGCGTCAGCGCGGTGATGCCGGCCTTGGCCGCCCCGTAGTTGGGCTGGCCCACCGGACCCGAGAGCCCCGCCTCGGACGAGGTGTTGACGATGCGGCCGTAGACCTGCCCGTCGCCGGCCTTGGCCTTGGCGCGCCAGTAGGTGGCCGCGTTGCGGGTGAGCAGGAAGTGGCCGCGCAGATGGACCGCGATGACCGCGTCCCATTCCTCGTCGGTCATGTTGAACAGGATGCGATCGCGGGTGATGCCCGCGTTGTTGACCACGATGCTCAGCCCGCCGAGCCCGTCGGCGGTCTCGACCAGTTCGTCGGCGGTCGCGCGCTGGCTGATGTCACCGGCGACCGCGACGCCCTTCGAGCCGGCGGCGGCGATCGCGTCGAGGACGTCGGACTTGTCGAGCGCGCCGGCCATATCGTTGACCACCACCGTGGCGCCGGCACTGGCCAGTCCGATCGCCTCGGCGCGGCCCAGGCCGGCGGCGGCGCCGGTCACGACGGCGACGCGGCCGGACAGATCGGTCAGGTCGTTACTGGGAGCAGTCAATTTATGAATACCTCTAGTCTCTGCGATTCAGCGCGGCTCGCGGGCATTCGGCGATCGACTGCTCGGCCACGTCCTCCATGTCGGCGGGCACCGGATCATGTTTGACCACGGCGTAATCCTCGTCGTCCAGATCGAACAGGTCCGGCGCAATTCCCACGCAGACCGCGTTGCCTTCACAGCGATCCCGGTCGACTTCCACGCGCATGACAACCTCCTCGCGACAGCCGTGCGGACGGCCCGCCCGAACTTCGGGGTCAGAATACGACCCGCCGGGACGGCATGCGTACAACACCGCCCTGGACCCCAAGACTAGAACGTGTTACAACCGGGTGGAACCAGCGGGGGCCGCAAGGCCCGCGCCAAGCGGCACAGTGAGGACGACGGCGATGCGTATCGGCTACACCCCCGAGCAGGAGGAGCTGCGCCGCGAATTGCGGTCGTACTTCGCCAAACTCATGACGCCCGAGCGGGCCGAGGCGCTGGCGTCCAACGACGGGGAGATGGGACGCGGCAACGTCTACCGTGAGACCGTCGCGCAGATGGGCAAGGACGGCTGGCTGACGCTGTCGTGGCCCAAGGAGTTCGGCGGTCAGGCCCGCCCGCCGATGGACGGGCTGATCTTCAACGACGAGGCCGCGATCGCGAACGTGCCGGTGCCGTTCCTGACGATCAACAGTGTCGCGCCGACGATCATGGCGTTCGGCACCGAGGAACAGAAGAAGTTCTTCCTGCCCAAGATCGCTTCCGGCGACCTGCATTTCTCGATCGGCTACTCGGAACCGGGCGCGGGCACCGACCTGGCCGCCCTGCGCACCACCGCGGTGCGCGACGGCGACGACTACGTCATCAACGGCCAGAAGATGTGGACCAGCCTGATCGCGTACGCGGACTACGTGTGGCTCGCGGTGCGCACCAACCCCGAAGCCAAGAAACACCGCGGCATCTCGATGCTGATCGTGCCGACCACCGCCGAGGGCTTCTCGTGGACGCCGGTGCACACGATGTCCGGGGTGGACACCAGCGCCACCTACTACCAGGACGTGCGGGTGCCGGTGTCGAGTCTGGTCGGCGAGGAGAACGCCGGCTGGAAGCTGGTCACCAATCAGCTCAACCACGAGCGCGTGGCGCTGGTGTCGGCGCAGCCGATCTTCACCGCACTCGACGGTGTCCGTGAGTGGGCGCAGAACACCAAGGACTCCCACGGCCGCCGGCTCATCGACTCGGAGTGGGTGCAGCTCAACCTGGCCCGCGTGCACGCCAAAGCCGAAGTGCTCAAGCTGATCAACTGGGAGCTGGCCTCCACCGAGGCGGCGCCCTCCCCGGCGGACGCGTCTGCCGCGAAGGTGTTCGGCACCGAGCTCGCCACCGAGGCCTACCGCCTGCTGATGGAGGTCTTGGGCACCGCGGCCACGTTGCGTCCCGGCTCCCCCGGCGCGCTGCTGCGCGGTCGCGTCGAGCGGATGCACCGGTCCTGCCTCATCCTCACGTTCGGCGGCGGCACCAACGAGATCCAGCGCGACATCATCGGCATGGTCGCGCTCGGTCTGCCCCGGGTCAACCGGTAGGGAAGAGGGAATTTCGCATGGACTTTTCAACGACCGAAGCCGCCGACGATCTCGGCGGACTGGTCCGCACCATCACCGAGTCGGTGTGCACCCCTGAGCATCAGCGGGAACTCGACGGGTTCGAGCAGAGGTTCGACCGCGAGCTGTGGCGGAAACTGATCGACGCCGACGTGCTGTCCACGACGGCGCCGGAAGCGTTGGGCGGCGGCGGGTTCGGCGTGCTCGAGGAGGTGGCCGTCCTCGTCGCGCTGGGCCGCCAGCTGTCCGCGGTCCCGTATCTGGAGTCCGTGGTGCTCGGCGCGGGCGCGCTGGCGGCCTTCGGCACTGCTGGGCTGCAGCAGGATTGGGCGGCGCCTGCCGTGACCGGGGCGAAGGTGCTGACCGTCGCGCTCGAAGGCGAGATGGGTCAGGGACCGGTGCAGGCTGCGTCTTCAGGGCCAGACGGTCATGGCTACCGGTTGAGCGGGTCCCGCACGCTGGTGCCCTTCGGCCCCGTCGCCGATGCCTTCCTGGTTCCCGCCGAGACCGAGGGCGCAGTGAAGGTCTTCCTGGTGACCGCAGAAGACACCGGTGTGTCGGTGAGCGCGCTGGACACCACGGGCCACGGCAGCGTGGGGCACCTGGAACTCTCCGGTGTCGAGGTGGACGCCGCCCGCGTCGTCGGTGACGCCGAGGTGCTGGCGTGGTTGACGGCGCGTCACCACCTCGCCCGCGCGGCCTATCAGCTCGGTGTGCTCGAGCGCGCGCTGGAGCTGACCGCCACCTATGCCCGTGAGCGCGAACAGTTCGACCGCCCCATCGGCAGCTTCCAGGCGGTCTCGGCGCGGCTCGCCGACGGGTACATCGACATCAAGGGTCTGCGGATGACGCTGACCCAGGCGGCCTGGCGCGTCTCGGAGGGGCTGCCCGCCGACATCGACGTAGCGAGTGCGGCGTTCTGGGCGGCCGAGGCCGGCCACCGCGTCGCGCACACGGCGGTGCACGTGCACGGCGGCGTCGGGATCGACACCGACCACCCGATCCACCGGTACTTCCTGGCGGCCAAGCAGACCGAGTTCGCGGTCGGCGGCGCGACGGGCCAGCTGCTTCGCATCGGCCGCGAACTGGCCGACACCCCGGTGTGACGGTGATTTCGGAACCCACCGTCGCAAACCTGTTGGCGCCGTTGATCGACGTCGACGACCGGGGGGTCTACGCCGGCGACGAGTTCGTCTGCTGGCGCGACCACATCCGGTCCGCGGCGTCGGTGGCCGCGGCGCTGCGGGCCCGGCTCTCGCCGGACGAACCGCCGCACGTGGGCGTGCTGCTGGGCAACACACCCTTCTTCTCCAGCGTGCTGGTCGCGGCCGCGCTCGCCGGCCTGGTGCCGGTGGGGCTGAACCCGACGCGGCGAGGTGCGGCGCTGGCGCGCGACATCGCCCGCGCCGACTGTCAGGTGGTGCTCGCCGACGACGGCGCCCACGTGCCCGACGGCGTCGACTTCATCGACGTCGAATCCCCGCAGTGGCGAGACGAATTGGCGGCCCACCGCGACGCGCCGGTGCGATTCGCCGGCCCGGATCCCGACGACCTGTTCATGCTGATCTTCACCTCCGGGACGAGCGGCGAACCCAAGGCCGTGCGGGTGACGCACGAGAAGGTGGCGTTCCCCGGGCGGATGCTCGCCGACCGGTTCGGGCTCGGCCCGTCGGACACCTGCTACCTGGCGATGCCGCTGTTCCACTCCAACGCGGTGATGGCCGGGTGGGCCGTCGGGGTGGCAGCGGGCGGATCGCTGGCGCTGCGCCGCAAGTTCTCGGCGTCGCAGTTCATCCCCGACGTCCGCCGCTACGGCGCGACCTACGCCAACTACGTGGGCAAGCCGCTGTCCTACATTCTGGCGACCCCGCCGCGCGACGACGACGCGGACCATCCGCTGAAGATCCTGTACGGCAACGAAGGTGCGCCGCGTGATCTCGAGCGGTTCGCGCGCCGGTTCGACGTCAAGGTCGTCGACGGTTTCGGGTCGACCGAGGGTGGGGTGGCGATCGCCAGAACGCCCGACACCCCCGAGGGGTCCCTCGGTCCACTCACCGACGACGTCGCGATCGTCGACGTCGACACCGGCGCGCGGTGTGCGCCGGGACAGGTCGGCGAACTCGTCAACCCCAACGGGCGAGGACAGTTCCGCGGCTACTACAACGACCCCGCCGCCGAGGCCGAACGGATGGCCGGGGGGATGTACCACAGCGGGGATCTGGCCTACTGCGACGAGAGCGGATTCATCTACTTCGCGGGCCGTCTCGGCGACTGGATGCGGGTGGACGGGGAGAACCTCGGCACAGCGCCGATCGAGCGGATCCTGCTGCGCCACAACGACGTCGTCGAGGTGGCGGTCTACCCTGTGCCGGATCCGGCGGTGGGTGACCGGGTGATGGCGGCGCTCGTCTTGCGACCGGAGGCCGAGTTCGACCCCGAGAAGTTCGAGGCATTCCTCGCCGAGCAGTCCGATCTGGGACCCAAGCAGTGGCCGTCGTTCGTCCGCGTCAGCGCGACCCTGCCGCGCACCGAGACGTTCAAGGTACTCAAGCGGCACCTGTCGGCCGAAGGCACCGACTGCGCCGATCCGGTCTACCCGATCCGGCGCTGATCCTCGCGGTGGTGGAGGAAAGGTCCCCGCCACACCTGCGGCCGGAACCGGCGCACCGCCTGCTCGACACGCGCGGCCGCCGGGCCGTACGGCGACACCGTGAAGCGGTAGCAGCCTGCCGACAGGCCCACCGCCGGTGGGGCGACCTCCTGCCAATCGCCACTCAGTCGAGGGTGGCCGTGGATGCGGGCGGTGTCCATCAGGTAGACCTCCAGCCCAGCGAGGCGCCGCGTCGTCCCGCCGCGATGGGTGCCGGCGTACGCGCCGAAGCCGACCGCGGCGATCTCGTGCCAGGCGATCGTGTCGACGCGCTTGCCGTCGAAGGGGTGGATGCCCTCGGTGTCCACCTCGATTCCCATGCCGCGCAACACCTTCGGCACGCGCCAGCACACCCAGAGGAATGGGACGGCGAGCAGTGCGCTGACCACTGCCAGCATGACCTGCTCGCCCCGGTTGTAACCGCCGCGGAACGCGGAGATCAGCGGGAACAGCCACAGGAGTGCGGTGACCGCAACCATGAACACCGCCAGCCCGGGGGTCCATTTGGTCAGCACGATCCGTTCGGAGGCTGTCATGGCGCAACGGTAACGTTGCCGATGTGGGGTACCGCGAGTTGGCACCGCCGCCCCGGCTCCGCGAGCTGGTCGAGTGCGAATGGACGCGCACCGGGCCCGCCGAACCCGCCCGGATCCTTCCGGACGGCTGCATGGACCTCATCTGGATGGAGGGCCGGTTCGTCGTCGCGGGGCCGGACTCATCGGCGTATCTCAGCGCGTCGGCGGCAGAACCGATCGGCGGGTTGCGCTTCCGCCCCGGCGTCCTGCCGCGGCTGCTCGGCGTCCCGGCACATCACCTGCGCAACACCAGGATCCCGCTCGCAGACGTCCGCACCGTTCGGGGCCGGTCCCTCGTCGACATCGCCGTCGCCCTCGCTGCCGGCGAGCCGCGCAGCGAGACCGCACCGTGGCCGTTGCCGGTGCTCGACCGGGTCACCGCGCGACTGGCCTCGGGCGCCGCGGTCTCGGCCGTCGCGCGGGAGGCCGGCTGGTCGGAGCGGTCGCTGCAGCGCCAGTGCGCCGCGGTGTACGGCTACGGCCCGGCCACGCTGCGGCGAATCCTGCGGTTCCGGCGCGCGATGGGGCTGCTCGGGGAGGGTCTGCCTGCCGCGCGGGTCGCGGCCCGTGCAGGCTATGCCGATCAACCCCATCTGTACCGCGAGGTGCGTGCTCTCGCCGGGGTGCCGCTCGGTCAGCTCGCCAGGGGCGCGAACAGATCCACCCAGTTGCCGTCCGGGTCTGACACCGTCGCGTAGCGCTGGCCCCACGGCGCGTCGTACGGCGCCAAGGTGCCGTCGTGACCCGCCGCGGTCACGCGCGCGAACAATTCGTCCACCGCACCCGGCGAGTCCACACCGAGCGCCAGGGCCACCCGGCCCGCCCCACCCGGCGGAGTCCACCCGGGGTGCATCCCCGTGATCGTCTGCTCCGTGTCGAACGACAGCGTGTTGCCGCCGGGCAGTGCGACCACCACGTGTTCGCCGCCGTCGGGCACCGAAAGCCCGAGCAGTCGGTAGAACTCCAGGGAGCGGGCGAGATCGGCAGCGAAGACCTGGAAGACCGCGGAGGTCACGTTGATGTCCATACCCCGACGTTAGGCGCGCCGCCGTCCGTTGTCGTGAACGAATCGGACAGGCGTGCTGTCGGTACCGTCGACCGTGAGAAGTGTCGGACGATCGACCAGCGGCATCTGGAGGTAGCGCATGGACGTCTCGGGTTGGGTGTGGGGACTGACGATCGCCGGGATCGTCGGGCTCCTGGCGTTCGACTTCGTCTTCCACGTCCGCAAGGCGCACGTCCCGACCTTGAGGGAGGCGGCGGTGTGGTCGGCCCTCTACGTCGGCATCGCGGTGCTGTTCGGCGTGGGCGTGCTGATCTTCGGTGGGATGGACGCGGGTTCGGAGTACTTCGCCGGCTATGTGACCGAGAAGGCACTGTCGGTCGACAACCTGTTCGTCTTCCTGATCATCATGGCGAGCTTCCGCGTGCCCCGCGAAGACCAGCAGAAGGTGCTCCTGTTCGGGATCGTCTTCGCGCTGATCGCCCGTACCGGCTTCATCTTCCTCGGCGCCGCGCTGATCAACACGTTCGCCTGGGTCTTCTACCTGTTCGGCCTGATCCTGCTGCTCACCGCGGGCAACATGCTCAAGCCCGAAGGCGGCGAGGACTCACACAAGGCCGACAACTTCATCATCCGCATCGCCAAGAAGATCTTCCCCGCCACCGATCACTACGACGGCGACAAGCTGTTCACGATCGACGACGGCAAGCGGGTGATGACACCGATGCTGTTGGTGATGGTCGCCATCGGCGGCACGGACATCCTCTTCGCCCTCGACTCCATCCCGGCGATCTTCGGCCTCACCCAGAACGTCTTCATCGTCTTCACGGCGACGGCGTTCTCCCTGCTGGGCCTGCGGCAGCTCTACTTCCTCATCGACGGTCTGCTCGACCGGCTCATCTACCTGGCCTACGGCCTGGCCGCAATCCTCGCCTTCATCGGCGTGAAGCTGATCCTGCACGCGTTGCACGAGAACAACGTGCCGTTCATCAACGATGGCGAGCCCGTGCCGGTCGCCGAGATCAGCACCAGCCTGTCGCTGTCGGTGATCATCGGTGTGCTCGTCGTGACGGTGGCCGCCTCCCTGTTCAGCCGGAAAGGCAGGGCCCAGACGGCGATCAACAACGCCCGGCGCCACGCCACCGCCTACCTCGACTCGGAGTACACCCGCGACGCCGCCGAACGCGAACGCATCTTCGGCAAGCTGCTCGACGAGCGGGACCAGATCCTCGCGCTCGGCCCGAAGTACCGCCAGATGGTGCGCGACGAACCGGCGCTCATGGAGTTGCTCGACCGCGCGGCCGCCAAGCACGACGAAGCCGTCGACAGAGGACAGGCCGAGCCGTTCACCCGGAAGGGGCTGACCTCCTGATCAGCCCTCGCGAATGCCGTCCAGTCGCTTGGACGCGTCTTCGAAACCCGACACCAGTTCGGCGATGATGTCGGCCACGGGCCGGATCTCGTTCATCCGCCCGACGATCTGACCGACCGGCATCGACACCGTGTCCGGGTTGTCCGACTCGTTCATCCGCTGATGCGCCTCGCTGACGAGGATGTTCTGCAGCGGCATCGGCAGGGGCTCCGGCGCGTCGGGGGCGTCCCACGCCTCGGTCCACTTCGTCTTCAGCAGCCGGGCCGGTTTGCCGGTGTAGATGCGGCGGCGGACGGTGTCGCTGGAGGTGGCGCGCAGCATCGCCTCCTGGATGGTGGACACCCCGCTCGGTTTGCGGTGGCCCAGGTCGTATTCCGCCGATGTGAGGAACGCCGAACCCATCCACACGCCGGAGGCGCCCAGTGCGAGTGCCGCCGCGACCTGGCGGCCGGTGCCTATACCACCGGCGGCGAGCACCGGCGCGCGGCCGTCGAGTGCGTCGACGATCTCCGGCCACAGCACCATGGAGCCGATCTCACCGGTGTGCCCGCCGGCCTCGTGGCCTTGGGCAACGACGATGTCAACGCCGTTGTCGACATGTCGTTGGGCGTGTTTGGCGCTGCCGGCCAGCGCCGCGACGGGCACCCCGGCTTCGTGCACCTGGTCGATGACGTCCTTCGGCGGGGAACCCAGCGCGTTGGCGATCAGCTTGATCGGATGCTTGAGCGCCACCTCGACATGGCTGCGGGCCACCGAGTGCAGCCACCCGAGGACGCCTTCGTTGCGGTCCTCGTCTTCGGGCAGTGGCGGCACACCCAGATCGGCGAGCGTCTTGTCCACGAATTCCCGATGGCTCTGCGGGATCAGCTTGTTGATGTCGACCGCGGTGCCCTCGGTGGGGATCTTCGCCGGCATGACGACGTCGACGCCGTAGGGCTTGCCGAGCGTGTTCTCGTCCATCCACTGCAGGACGTTCTCGAGGTCGTCGGCGTCGTTGAACCGCACACAACCCAGCACGCCCATCCCACCGGCGCGGGTGACGGCGGCGGCCACCTTCTCCGACGGGGTGAAGACGAAGATCGGGTAGTCGATTCCGAAGCGGTCACACAGTTCGGTACGCATGGCTATTTGGCTCCAACGTGATTGGCGTGGGTCTCGTCGGCCGGACGGGATTCGGTGTGGGCCTTCGCCCAGCGATAGTCGGGTTTTCCGGCGGGCGTGCGCTGGATCTCGTCGGCCCACCAGATCTTGCGCGGCACCTTGTACCCCGCGATCTCGTTGCGTATGAAGGCGTCGAGTTCGGCCAGCGACGGCGTGGCGCCCTCGCGGCGCTGGACCACGGCCGCGACGCACTGGCCGTACCGCTCGTCGGGCACACCGACCACCAGCGCGTCGAAGACGTCGGGATGGCCCTTGAGCGCCCCCTCGACCTCTTCGGGGTAGATCTTCTCGCCGCCGCTGTTGATCGACTGCGAGCCGCGGCCCAGCATCGTCACGCTGCCGTCCTCCTCGACGGTGGCGTAGTCACCCGGGATCGCGTACCGCACACCGTTGATCGTGCGGAACGTCTCGGCGGTCTTCTTCTCGTCCTTGTAGTAGCCGACCGGGATGTGGCCGGACTTGGCGATCATCCCCCGCACACCGCTGCCGGGTTTGACCGGGTTGCCGTCGTCGTCGATCACCGCGACGTTCTTGTCGATGGTGACGCGCGGACCGCCGGTGTGGGTTTGGCCCTTGGTGACGACGCTCGAACCGCCGAATCCCGTCTCCGACGAACCGATGGAGTCGGTGATGATCCGGTTGGGCAGCAGTTCGAGCAGTTGGTCCTTGAGGGCGGGTGAGAACAGTGCCGCGGTGCTGGCCAACAGGAACAGGTTCGACAGGTCGAACTCGTCACCGCTCTCCTGGTGGGCGACCAGCGCGTCGAGCAGTGGGCGCGCCATCGCGTCGCCGGTGAAGAACAGCAGGTTCACCTTGTGCTTGGCGCAGGTGCGCCACACCTCTTCGGGGTCGAACTCGGGCACCAGCACGACGGTCTGCCCGGCGAACAGCGCCATCCAGGTGGCCGACTGCGTCGCGCCGTGGATCATCGGCGGGATCGGGTAGCGGACCATCGGCGCGTTCTCGGCGGCCTGTTTGGCCAGACCGTACTCGTCGGCGATGGGCTCGCCGGTCGCGAAATCGGTGCCGCCGAACAGCACTCGGTAGATGTCCTCGTGGCGCCACATCACGCCCTTGGGGAAGCCGGTGGTGCCGCCGGTGTACAGCAGATAGATGTCGTCCTCGCTGCGCGGGCCGAAGTCACGTTCGGGCGAGCCCTGCTCCAGTGCGGAGTAGAACTCGACGCCGCCGTAGCTCGAGTAGTCCTCGCTGCTGCCGTCCTCGACCACGAGCACCGTCTTGACGTTCGGGGTCTCGGGCAGGACGTTGGCGACCCGGGGGCTGTACTGGCGCTCGTGGATCAGCGCGACCATGTCGGAGTTGTCGAACAGGTAGCGCAGTTCGCCCTCGACATAGCGGAAGTTGATGTTGACCAGAATGGCGCCGGCCTTGATGATGCCGACCATTCCGATCACGATCTCGATGCGGTTGCGGCAGTAGAGGCCGACCTTGTCGTCCTTCTTCACGCCGTTGTCCAACAGGTAGTGCGCCAGGCGGTTGGCCTTCTCCTCCAGCTCGCCGTAGGTCAGCGTTTCGTCGCCGCTGATGAGGGCGACACGGTCAGGCACGGCGTCGATGGCGTGCTCGGCAAGATCGGCAATGTTCAGGGCCACGGACCCAAATTAGAACGTGTTACATTTCCTGACAAGTCTGTGGCATCGATGCTGGAAGGCGGACGGTCTGTGAGCGATGTAGAAAATCCGGAGAAGGGCCCCGACGCCCTCGTTGAGCAGCGCGGACACACTCTGATCGTGACGCTGAATCGGCCCGAGGCCCGTAATGCGCTCTCGACCGAGATGCTTTCGATCATGGTCGAGGCGTGGGACCGCGTCGACAGCGATCCGGAGATCCGTTCGTGCATCCTCACCGGGGCGGGCGGTTACTTCTGCGCGGGGATGGACCTCAAGGCCGCCACCGCCAAACCGCCGGGCGACTCGTTCAAGGACGGCAGCTACGACCCCTCGCGCATCGACGGTCTGCTCAAGGGCCGCCGACTGACCAAACCGCTGATCGCGGCCGTGGAGGGTCCGGCGATCGCCGGTGGCACCGAGATCCTGCAGGGCACCGACATCCGCGTAGCCGGGGAGAGCGCCAAATTCGGTATCTCCGAGGCGAAGTGGAGTCTGTACCCGATGGGCGGGTCGGCGGTGCGCCTGGTGCGCCAGATCCCGTACACCATCGCTTGCGATCTGCTGCTGACCGGACGGCACATCACCGCCGCCGAAGCGCTGGAGTACGGGCTGATCGGTCACGTGGTGCCCGACGGCACGGCTCTGGACAAGGCGCTCGAGATCGCCGAGGTGATCAACAACAACGGTCCGCTCGCCGTGCAGGCGATCCTGCGGTCGATTCGCGAGACCGAAGGCCTGCACGAGAACGACGCCTTCAAGATCGACACCAAGATCGGTATCGAGGTGTTCCTGTCCGAGGACGCCAAGGAGGGCCCGCGGGCGTTCAAGGAGAAGCGGGCGCCGAACTTCAAGATGCGCTAGGACCCGGCTTCCTCGGCCGGCTGCGGGCCGCCCGGCGCACCGAGCGTGAACTCACTGCGAGAAACGAGCCAAAAAACTCGCAGCCGAGGCGCTCGGCGCGCCGGGACCTCAGCGGTGGTAGCCGAAGCCGTACGGGCGTGGCACGAAGAACGGCGGTGGTGCGTAGTACCGCCGCGGGGCGTAGAACCCGTGGCCCGGGTGATGCCGCCAGGGCCGGTACTCGGCGAACCCGGCGCCGACCGCGGTGATGCCCGCAGCGGGGACGGCCTGCGCGGACGACACCGCGGCCTGGGCCGCCCCACTCCCCATGCCGAGCGATGCGGCGAGGACTCCCCCGCACAACATCACGCCACCGACCGCCCGACGCACACGTTGCGTGTGATCAGCATTCATCTTTCGCTCCTTCATCGCTGACAACTGGCGATGACAAAAGCGTCGGCTCCCACCATGCGGTCCGGGTGGGAAAGGGGTGGGAGGTGGCTGTCAGTCGAGCACGCGCGCCGTCGGCGTGAACACCACCGGCATGGCCTCCGGACCGCTGACGAAGTTCGCCGGCCGCAGCGGGACGGCGGTGTCGTCGGCGAGCCGCAGGTCCGGCAGCCGCTGCAGCACCTTCGTCAGCATCAGCCGCAACTCCAACCGGGCCAGCTGATTACCGAGGCAGAAGTGCGTGCCGAACCCGAATGCCACATGGCTGTTGGGGTTTCGGTCGATGCGAAAGCTGTCCGGGTCGCCGAACACCGACTCGTCGAAGTTCGCCGACTCGAACATCAGCATGATCTTCTCGCCCGACTTCAGCTCGGTGCCGTGGAATTCGGTGTCGGCGGTCAGCGTGCGACACATGTTCTTCACCGGAGACGTCCAGCGCAGCATCTCCTCGATCGCGCCCGGCAGGAGTTCGGGATCGTCGACCAGTCGCTCCCATTGATCGCGATGCCGCAGGATCTGCTCGGTCCCGCCGGACAGCGTGTGCCGCGTCGTCTCGTCGCCGCCGATCAGGATGAGCAGCGTTTCGAAGACGATCTCGTCGTCGGTCATCCGAGAGCCCTCGACCTCGGCGTTGACCAGGACGGAGAACAGGTCGTCGGTCGGCTCGGCCCGGCGCTTGGCGATGACGTCCATCGTGAACGCGGTGTACGCGGCGAACGTGTCCATCAGCTTCTGGATCACCAGGTCGTCGACGTGCGAACTCAACCCGCACACCAGGTCGTCCGACCAGGTGAGCAGCATCTCGCGTTCCTCGGGCAGTACGCCGAGCATGTCGCCGATCACGGCCATGGGCAGCGGTGCGGCGATGTCCCGGACGAAGTCGCACTCCCCGCGTTCGCACACGGCGTCGATCAGCGTGTCGCACAGGCGCTCGATCGAGGGCACCTTGTCCATCACGCGCTTGCGGGTGAAGCCGGAGTTGACGAGTTTGCGGCGCAGCAGGTGCGCGGGGTCGTCCATGTCGATCATGTACGGCATCCCGGGCTGGTCGGGCCGGATGCCACCGGTCGACGAGAACAGCTCCGGGTTGCGCTCGGCATCGAGGACGGCCTGGTACGTCGCCGCCGCCGCCAGTCCGTTGCGGTCACGGAACACCGGTTGGTTGGCCCGCATCCAGCGGTACGCCTCACGCGCGGCCGGCCCGTCGGCGTAGAAGGTGCCGTCGGTCAGGTCGACGTCGGGTTTGGTGGAAAGCACCTGTGTCATCGAATCTCCTGCGCATCACCGAATGTCATCTCGACATTGGCAGACGCCTGGCTGGCGATGGCGCGTTTCGGCAAACCGAGCGCGGCGAGTTCCCGCGCGTACGGGTGATCACCGAGGCGAAGCCGGGCACCGCCGAGCCGCGCCGACATCCCGGTGTTGCGCATCTCCCACGGGATCTCGCGGGTCACGCCGTCCAGACAGCTGAAGGTCTTGAGCACCTGCGGCCGCGCGGTGACCGCCGACGGGATCGGCACCCCGCGGCCGAATTCGATGCCCGCCACCAGTTTGCCGTCGACGGTGACGTCGAAGTCGAACGTCGGCGTCTCACGGACCTTGAAGTCGGCCATCACCTTCGGGAAGCCCCAGATGCGGCGGCCCGCCTCGAGCGTGAAGGTCTGGTCGACGGGTAGGTGGTGGATGAACGCTGCCGCGGAGGCCAGCGCACGCGGACCCTTCGCCTCCGAACCCGGCGGGTTGACCATGACGGCCGTGCCGAACTCGTGGTACTGCCCGAGGTCGCCGTCGACGTAGCGCACCAGCATCAGCATGACGACCGTGCGGCCGGGCAGGTATTCGCACACCCGCAGCCCGGAGTAGTCGATCATCCGCTGGGCGGCGGGTGCGGCGACGGAGAACATCGCGACGTGGGTGTTGGCTTTGCGGATGCGCACCGGCATGGTGAGCACGGTGTCCTGGATCGTGTGTTGCGAGGTGGATGAGCGCTCGCGCGAAGACCCTGAGGCGGTGGTGTCCGTCATCCGGTCAATCTAGAACGTGTTCTAGACAACTCGCAAGAAGTGTCTACACCAGCCCGGCGAGCTCCCGGACCTGCTCTGCCGTGCGGGCGCTGACCACCATCATCGTCACCCCGGCGGCCTCCCAGACCTTGATCTGCTCCCGCACGTAGTCGACGTCACCGACGATGGCGGCGTCGTCGACGAGTTCGTCGGGGATCACCTTGGCCGCCTCGTCCTTGCGGTTGCTGCGGAACAGCCTCGTGACGTCCTCGACCACCTCGGCGTAGCCCATCCGGCGATACACGTCGGCGTGGAAGTTGGTGTCCTCGGCGCCCATTCCGCCCATGTACAGCGCGAGGAACGGCTTCATCATCTCGAAGGTCGCCGCGCGGTCGTCGGTGATGACGACCTGGGCGGTCGCGCAGATCTCGAAATCCTCGCGGCTGCGGCGGGCGCCCGGGCGAGCGAAGCCCTCGTCGAGCCAGGAGTTGTAGGTATCGGCCATCCGCGGGGTGTAGAAGATCGGCAGCCAGCCGTCGCAGATCTCGGCGGCCAGCGCGACGTTCTTCGGCCCTTCGGCGCCCAGCATGATCGGGATGTCGGCACGCAACGGATGGGTGATCGGTTTGAGCGCCTTGCCCAGCCCGGTGGTGCCCTCGCCGGTCAGCGGCAGCGGGTAGTGCGGACCGTCGCTGGTCACCGGAGCCTCGCGGGCCCACACCTGACGCAGGATGTTGACGTATTCGCGGGTGCGGGCCAGCGGCTTCGGGAAGCGCTGCCCGTACCAGCCCTCGACCACCTGCGGCCCGGAGACGCCGAGTCCGAGGATGTGGCGCCCGCCGGAGAGATGGTCGAGCGTCAGCGCCGCCATCGCGCACGCGGTCGGGGTGCGTGCCGACAGTTGGATGACCGAGGTGCCCAGCCGCATTCGCTGCGTCGACGACCCCAGCCAGGCCAGCGGTGTGTATGCGTCCGAACCCCACGCCTCCGCGGTGAAGACGGTGTCGAACCCCGCCTCCTCGGCGGCCGCGACGAGTTCGGCGTGGTTGGTCGGGGGCTGTGCGCCCCAATACCCGAGCTGGAGTCCGAGCTTCATCGCGTTGCCTTCCCTAGCCTGCCTAGACGGTCCCTTGAAACCATAGTTAGAACCTGTTCTACTTTGTGCTGTGACCGCCAGCCAAAGCAGCCCGGCGCTGATCGAGACGCATGAACCGCCCCTCTCGGCGCCATTGAAGTTGTCCTTCGACTACACCCGTTCGGTCGGGCCACTGCTCGGCCAGTTCTTCACCGCACTGCGCGAGAAGCGCATTGTCGGCGTGCGGGGCTCCGACGGACGCGTACACGTGCCGCCGGCCGAATACGACCCGGTGACCTACGAACGGTTGACGGAGATCGTACCGGTGGCCGCTGTCGGCACCGTGGTGTCCTGGACGTGGCAGCCCGAACCCCTCGAGGGTCAGCCGCTGCAGCGTCCGTTCGCCTGGGCGCTGATCAAACTCGACGGCGCCGACACCCCCTTGCTGCACGCGGTCGACGCGGGCGAGCGGGACAACATCAGCACCGGTGCGCGGGTGCACGCACACTGGGTCGACGAACCCGTCGGCGCGATCACCGACATCGCTTTCTTCCGGCTTGGCGATGAAGAAGAAGCCGCGGAACCGGAGGGCGAACCGTCCGACAAGGACCCGGTGACGATGCTGGTGGTGCCCAGTGCCATCGAGATCCAGCACACCGCGTCGGCGCCGGAGAGCACGTTCCTGCGCGCGCTGCAGGACGGCAAGCTGCTGGGTGCGCGCACCGGGAAAGACGGCAAGCTTTATTTCCCTCCGCGCGAAGCGGATCCGGCCACCGGCCGGCCCACCACCGAGTTCGTCGAACTACCGGACCGGGGCACGGTGACGACGTTCGCGATCATCAACATCCCGTTCGCCGGCCAGCGCATCAAACCGCCCTACGTCGCGGCCTACGTCCTGCTCGACGGCGCCGACATCCCGTTCCTGCATCTGGTCACCGAGATCGAGGCCGACCAGGTGCGCATGGGCATGCGGGTCGAGGCGGTGTGGAAGCCCCGCGAGGAGTGGGGGCTGGGCATCGACAACATCAGCCATTTCCGGCCGACGGGTGAGCCCGACGCCGAATACGACACCTACAAGCATCACCTGTAGAGAGGCCACCCCCAGATGACAGAGATCGCAGTGGTGGGCTTCGCGCACGCACCGCACGTGCGCCGCACCGAGGGCACCACCAATGGCGTCGAGATGTTGATGCCGTGTTTCGCCGAACTGTACGAAGACCTCGGCATCAGCAAGGCCGACATCGGCTTCTGGTGCTCGGGATCCTCGGATTACCTTGCTGGACGAGCATTCTCGTTCATCTCGGCGATCGACTCGATCGGTGCTGTCCCGCCGATCAACGAATCGCACGTCGAGATGGACGCCGCGTGGGCGCTGTACGAGGCTTACATCAAGATCCTCACCGGCGAGGTGGAGACCGCGCTGGTGTACGGCTTCGGCAAGTCCAGCGCCGGCACACTGCGCCGGGTGCTGGCTCTGCAGACCGACCCCTACACCGTCGCGCCGCTGTGGCCGGATTCGGTGTCGATCGCGGGCCTGCAGGCCAGGCTGGGCCTGGATGCCGGCAAGTGGACCGCCGAGCAGATGGCGCAGGTCGCGCTGGACTCCTTCGCCGTCAGCGGGCGGACGGATTCGGAGAAGCCGGCCACGAGCATCGACGAACTCCTCGAGCGGCCGTACTTCGCCGAACCCCTGCGCCGTCACGACATCGCTCCCATCACCGACGGTGCATCGGCGATCGTGCTGGCCGCCGGCGACCGGGCCCGCGAGATGCGCGAGAACCCCGCCTGGATCACGGGTTTCGAGCACCGCATCGAGACCCCGATCCTGGGCGCCCGCGATCTGACCACCTCACCGTCGACCGCCGTGTCCGCGCAGGCCGCCACCGGCGGCGACACCGGTTCCATCGACGTGGCCGAGATCTACGCGCCGTTCACTCACCAGCACCTCATCCTCAAAGAGGCGATCGGGCTGTCGGATTCGACGACGATCAACCCGTCCGGCGGCACGCTGGCCGCCAATCCGATGTTCTCCGCGGGCCTCGAGCGCATCGGCTTCGCCGCCCGCCACATCTTCGACGGCTCGGCACAGCGGGTACTCGCCCACGCCACGAGCGGCCCTGCGCTGCAACAGAACCTGGTCGCGGTCCTCGAGGGACGGGACGGCAAGAACGGCTGATGAGCGCTCGCGCGAAGAGGAGAAGATGATGGCGAAGAACAAGGCAGCGGTGCTGGGCACCGGCCAGACGAAGTACGTCGCCAAGCGTCAGGACGTGTCGATGAACGGCCTGGTGCGCGAGGCCATCGACAGGGCGCTGGCCGATTCCGGCCTCACGATGGACGACATCGACGCGGTGGTGCTCGGCAAGGCGCCGGACTTCTTCGAGGGCGTCATGATGCCCGAGCTGTTCCTCACCGACGCCGTCGGCGCCACCAACAAGCCGATGATCCGGGTGCACACCGCCGGATCGGTGGGTGGCTCGACCGCGGTGGTGGCCGCCAGCCTGGTGCAGTCCGGCAAGTACCGCCGGGTGCTGGCGATGGCGTGGGAGAAGCAGTCGGAGTCGAACGCCATGTGGGCGTTGAGCATCCCGGTGCCGTTCACCAAGCCGGTCGGCGCCGGCGCCGGCGGCTACTTCGCACCGCACGTGCGGGCCTACATCCGCCGGTCGGGCGCCCCGACGCACATCGGCGCCATGGTGGCGGTCAAGGACCGGCTCAACGGCGCGAAGAACCCGCTGGCCCACCTGCATCAGCCCGACATCACGCTGGAGAAGGTGCTGGGCTCGCAGATGCTGTGGGACCCGATCCGCTTCGACGAGACGTGCCCGTCGTCCGACGGCGCCTGTGCGCTGGTGATCGGCGACGAGGAGACCGCGGATTCCCGGGTGGCCGAGGGACACCCGGTGGCGTGGATCCACGCCACGGCGCTGCGCACCGAACCGCTCGCCTACGCCGGTCGCGACCAGGTGAACCCGCAGGCGGGCCGAGACGCGGCCAAGGCGCTGTGGGCCGCGGCAGGGATCAAGAGCCCGATCGACGAGATCGACGTCGCCGAGATCTACGTCCCGTTCTCCTGGTTCGAACCGATGTGGCTGGAGAACCTCGGCTTCGCCGCCGAGGGCGAGGGGTGGAAGCTGACCGAGGCCGGCGAGACGGCGATCGGCGGCCGGTTGCCGGTCAACCCGTCCGGCGGTGTGCTGTCGTCGAATCCGATCGGCGCCTCCGGCATGATCCGCTTCGCCGAGGCCGCGATCCAGGTCATGGGCAAGGCCGGTGAGCACCAGGTCGAGGGCGCACGCAAGGCGCTCGGCCACGCGTACGGCGGTGGTTCCCAGTACTACTCGATGTGGGTCGTGGCCAGCGACAAAGCCGCCGACGAACAGTGACCATGAAGTACACGGTCAGCATCGCGATGGGCCCTGTCGATGAGTTGGTCGAGATCGCCAGGACCGCAGAAGAAGTCGGCTTCGACGCGATCGCGCTGCCGGATTCGCTGTTCTACATGGAGAAGCAGGCCGCCGACTATCCGTACACCCCCGACGGTTCGCGGATGTGGAACGCCGACACGCCGTGGGTGGATCCGCTGATCGCCGCCGCGGCGATGGGTGCGGTCACCTCGACGCTGCGGTTCTACACCAACGTGATGAAGCTGGGCTCGCGCAACCCGCTGCTGCTGGCCCGCCAGGTCGGCTCGGTCGCGAACCTGACCCGCAACCGGTTCGGGTTCGGTGTCGGGATCGGCTGGGCGCCGGAGGAATTCGAGTGGTGCGGGGTACCATTCGCGCGGCGCGGCAAACGGGTCGACGAGATGATCGAGGTCATCCGGCTCGTGCTGGCCGGCGGCATGGTCGAGTTTCACGGCGAGTTCTTCGACTTCGACCGGCTGCAGATGAGCCCGGCCCCGTCGGAGCCGGTGCCGTTCTATGTCGGCGGCCACACCGACGTCGCGCTCAGACGTGCGGCGCGGGTGGGTGACGGCTGGACCAGCGCGATGATGACCGGTGCGCAGTTGGCCGAGACGATCGGCAAGCTCAACGCGCTGCGCGCCGAATTCGGTCGCGACCGTGAGCCGTTCGAGTACCAGGCGGTGTGCATCGACAAGTTCGGCGTCGACGGTCACCGCGAACTCGCCGACGCCGGGGTCACCGACAACATCGTGATCCCGTGGATGTTCGACGGGCTGAGTTTCGACGCCCCGCTGGACAAGAAGAAAGATTCGATGAAGCGGTTCGCCGACACCTACATCCATTCGGGGTGGCAGCAGACGTAGCTTCGGCCTGGGCCGAGACGAGCCCCTAGCGCGTCACCCGGTCCACCACCGCGGTGGCGAGTCCGAACACCATGCGCTTGCCGCGTCTGGCGGCGTCGGCGAGCACGCTGTGCCGGTGCGGTGTCAACGCCACCTCGTCGCCGACATTCACCGCACCGCCGGAGTCGACCCAGCAGTAGCTGCCCAGACATCGATCCGCCCGCTCGGCGACCGCCCTGGTGATCCTGCGGTCGACCTCGAGGCCGGCCTGAGCTCGGCTCGGGATCACACAGCGGATGGTCGGCATGGTCACCTCGAGCACCACCCCGCCGAGCGTGAGGTGCCCGCCCGTCCAGTGCGACTCGGGGAGTCCGTCGCCCGGGTCGTCCACGTCGAGCAGCACGTTGGGGCGGAAGCGGCGAACGTCGAGCGCGGCCTCGCCCAGCTCGGCGCCGATGGTCGCCAGGCTGGCGGTGCTCATCACGTGGACCGGCGCCAGGTCGACGAACATCCCCGGCGGTGTCGAGTACCGTGCGAGCAGCGTCAGGTCCGAGATCCGCATCATCGACAGATCGGGCAGCTTCTGCCCGTCGGCGATCCCGAAATCCGAGCGCAATGACGCGATCGGCGAGTTGGCGGGGTCCGTCGGGCGCAGCCGGTGCAGGCTGGTGTCGGACGCGGGCGGCAGCGCGGTCAGCCGCATCTCGCGGCCGGCGAGTTCGGACAGTTTGGCGTGCACCGCGGGATCGTCCGAGCGCAGCACGGTGCCGTCCGGGAAGGTGATCTCGACGTCCGGCGCGTTTCCCGGACCGGCATCGGCCGCGATCGGCGCGCAGTATCGCGCCGTGGCGGTCAGCAACACCGGCAGCCGGCGCGCGGTGGCGGTGATGTCGCGCTCGACGTCACGCACCGCCCACAGCCGGTCGCCGTGCACCCCACGCGGACCGAACTCCAGCTGCTCGAGTGCCTCGCCACCGAGTGACTTGACGGGATATCGCCACAGCGCCGCCACCTGACCGACTCGCATCGTCCTACCGTACGGCCGCGGCCCTGCCGCAATCGACGATTCCCGGCCACCACGGGCGGGTATGCGCGACCAGGGGGTCACGAAGTGCACAAACGCCGCTGTCACACAGCAATGAGGTCGTCGTCCGCCGCCGTGCTCGTGGCGTCGACGTGCGCGGTGCTGCTCGGATGCGAAGCCCTCGGCGCCGCCCGGAGCCGGCCAGCCGGTGTCCACTGCCCCACCGCTGACGGCCGCTCCGACCACCGCGCGGACCGAATCCGGAAGCGACGACGCCGACTACAGCCACCTGCTCCTGGCGGCTGCCGACATCAGCGACGACGAGGACGTCTTCTCCATGCGGTCGACGACGCTGAATCCCGGCGGCTTGCCGGGTGCCAGCGTGCTGTTCGTGAACGCCGAGGACACCCGCGCGGTCTCGGACACCATCGCGATCTACCCCGACGCGCCGACCGCGACCAGCACCCTGCGACAGGCGCTGTCCGAGGTGGGCAAGGTCGTCGTCGGCGGTGTTCCGCGTCCGGCGCCGGTCGGCACCGACGGCACGATGGTCGTCGGTATGTCCGCCGATGGCACGAAGGCCGCCACCCTGCTGCTGTTCACTCACGGCCCGGCGCTGGTCAGGCTGCAGTTCGAGAGCGCACCCGGCGACGCGACCACCGACGAGTACGTCATCGCGGTCGGGAAGATGCAGCAGATCGCACTTCGGACGGGGCTGGCGCCGCGGAGATGACGGCCGTTCAGGATGTCGGCCGGACGGGTATGCGGCAGGTCACGCGCGAATTATTGCGAGAGCAGCGGAGCAAACTGTAACGTGTTCTAGTTAGAGGGCCGGATCTCGAGGCCAGGACTTTGGAGGCGACAGGTGACCACCGACACCGCCCACAGCGGCATCCGCGAAATCGACACCGGAACGCTGCCTGACCGCTACGCCAGGGGATGGCACTGCCTCGGACCGGTCAAGGACTACGTCGACGGCAAACCGCACTCGGTGGAGGCTTTCGGCACCAAGCTGGTCGTGTTCGCCGATTCCAAGGGCGACGTCAAGATCCTCGACGGCTACTGCCGGCACATGGGCGGGGATCTGTCCCAGGGCACCGTCAAGGGCGACGAGGTGGCCTGCCCGTTCCACGACTGGCGCTGGGGCGGCGACGGGAAGTGCAAGCTCGTGCCCTACGCCAAGCGGACCCCGCGGCTGGCCCGAACCCGCGCCTGGACCACCGACGTGCGTAGCGGTCTGTTGTTCGTCTGGCACGACCACGAGGGCAACCCGCCGCCGCCGGAGGTGCGCATCCCGGAAATCCCGGAGTTCGCCAGCGACGAGTGGACCGACTGGCGGTGGAACTCGATCCTCATCGAGGGCGCCAACTGCCGCGAGATCATCGACAACGTCACGGACATGGCGCACTTCTTCTACATCCACTTCGGGCTGCCGACGTACTTCAAGAACGTGTTCGAGGGGCACATCGCCAGCCAGTACCTGCACAACGTGGGCCGCCCCGACGTCAACGACATGGGCACCACCTACGGGGAGGCCCACCTCGACTCCGAGGCGTCGTACTTCGGCCCGTCGTTCATGATCAACTGGCTGCACAACAACTACGGCGGCTACAAGGCCGAGTCGATCCTCATCAACTGCCACTACCCGGTCACGCAGGATTCGTTCGTGCTGCAGTGGGGAGTCATCGTCGAGAAGCCCAAGGGCATGGACGAGAAGATGACCGACAAGCTGTCGCGGACGTTCACCGACGGCGTCAGCAAGGGCTTCCTGCAGGACGTGGAGATCTGGAAGCACAAGACCCGCATCGACAATCCGCTGCTGGTCGAAGAGGACGGGGCGGTCTACCAGCTCCGCCGGTGGTATCAGCAGTTCTACGTCGACGCCGCCGATGTGACGCCGGAGATGACCGACCGCTTCGAGATCGAGGTCGACACCACCGCGGCCAACGAGTACTGGAACAGCGAGGTCGAAGAGAACCTCAAGCGGCGCGAGGCCGAGAAAGCCGAACAGCCGACGTCATGACCTCACCGGAGGAGCAGGAGGCCGAGGTCGACCGGTTGGCCCGGTCGATGCTCCTGCTGCACGGCGCCCATGACGACGACGACCACCCGGAGCCGTCGACCGGTGGCCGCAAGAGCTGGTCGAAGGCGCCGACGTTCCCCGACGACGATCCGCGGGCGGTCGCGGTTCGCGAGGCCACCCGGCGGGACCGTGAGCGCTACCTGAACTCCGGTCTGGTGTCGGTGGACTGCCGGTTCTGCCATGTCGCGGTGATGGTCAAGAAGCTCGGACGCGGCCACACGTCGGTGCAGTGGAACTCGGAGGCCTCGCAGCGCTGTGCGCACTTCTCCGAGATCCGCGAGGCGGGCGGCCAGCCGGCCCGTACCCGGGCCTGCCCGAAACTGGCCGACAGCATCAAACACGCTGTGGCCGAGGGGTGTCTGGAGGAGAGCTCCACCGCCCCCTCCCCCGGCGACGGCTGACACGATCCGGCACGCGTGGCCGGCACTCGGCGGCATCGCCGGCGTGGTGACGCTGCTGTGCGCCACGGGGTGCGCGTCGCAGCAGCCCCTGCTCGAGGACTCGTTCGCCGGCGACGACGCATCGAGCTGGGTGGTGACCAGCGGCACGCTGCTCCACGACCGCGGGGAAGGTTGGACCGGGATACCCGATGACGGTCGCGGCGAGGGCGACACCGGCTCCGCGGTGTTCCGAATGGTCTCGGTACGACGCGATTTCACCGACATCGACGTATCGCTGCGGCTCGACGTCGAGCGGTTGGTCACGACCGCGCGGACGCCCGCCCAGCATTTCGACGGCGCGCACATCTGGGTGCGCTACCAGTCCGAGCGGCAGCTGTACGCGGTCAGCGTGGACCGCCGGGATGCGACGATGATCATCAAGAAGAAGTGCGCGGGCGGCGAATCCAACGGCGGCCGCTACCTCGACCTCAGCGCCGTCGTCCCGGACGCACCGATACCGTTCGGTCGCCGGCAGCAGATCTCGGTTGCGGTGCGGGATCAGCCGGACGGGTCCGTCATGATCTCAGCGGACCGCGACGGTCACACCGTGACGGCGATCGACAGCGGCGTGGGGTGCCCGCCGCTGCGCGCGGGCGGCGTCGGGATCCGCGGTGACAACGCCGAACTGCGCTTCGACGATCTACGCGTGACAGAGGCCGACTGAGGGCCGCTCACCCACGAACCGGACGACCCACTCCCGCTTGCACATTCGGCAGTTCCGGGCCCGCGGTGACCGATAGGTTCGTGAAGACCGGCCACGGCGCCGACTCCGTCATCCGTGAGCTGCTCAGTCCGATGCCGCCGTACGCGCCGGGGCCTCCGGCGGCCGGAACCGTCACCCGGACCGAGCCGTCGACGACGATGTCGATCGCGGTCGGCGACACCCGCATTGCCACCGTGTGCGCGTCACGGCGCGCCAGGGGCAGCTGCTCGACCACCCTCGGCTTCGCCCCGAGGCCGATCGACACCCGCAGGTAGTCCGCGCTCACCTGGGTCGAGACCTCCTCGCCGGTGCCGACGCGGGCGATCAGCGCGGCGTTCTCCACTCCGCGGGCGGACAACCCGCGCACGGTGGCCGATGCGGTGTAGGAAGCCCAGTCCGCCGTGGCCTGACGGCCGTACGCGATGCCCGACCATCGCCCAGGGCCACGCATCCGCACCCGGTCGCCCTCGGCGGTGACCGCTGCCGGCGTGTCGTCACTGAGCTCGGTCCACAGGTCCGGGCGCCGCGACGGTGGCGCCTGCGCAGGCGTGACGGGGGTGTGCGCCCGCACCGCGGTGAGCAGGTCGTCGACGGTGGAGTCCAGGGTCAGCTCGATCCGTCCGGTCATCCCGACGGCGGCCGCGCGGGCGCCGGCCGGCAGCGGTTGCGGCGGAGCGTTGTTGAAGGCATCCACGAAGAATTCATGGATGACCCTCATCGCGACGGCCGCGGCCCGCGGATCGCTCGATTCGGCGTTGTCGCTGAACCCCTCGGAGAACGGGAAGGCGAACAACGTCGGTCGCGGCAACCCGTGGTCGACGATGTCCTGCACCGAACCGCGCAGATCTCTCCGGATCTTGGTCTCGAACTCCTCGAGGGTCTCGAGCCGGTTCTTCCCCGGAAGCCAGCGGCGGTGCGTCATCTCGGAGGCGAGCGCTCCGGCGGCGTCGACCGGTAAGCGTGCGTGCATCTTTCGCGTGTGGGACTGGAAATCCCACCGGCCCGACTGCGCCATCCGCTCGATCTCCTGCCACGACAGGTAATACGGGCGATTCGCGCCGACGTTGCCGGTGATGAGGAACGACACCGCGTGCATCTGATGGCGTTCGAGGATCTTGTCCGCGTGTGTCCACAGACCGTGTGTGCCGTCGTCGAAGGTGATCAGCACCGACCGCTCCGGCACCACACCGCCGGCGAGGTAGTCGACGTACTGATCGGAGGTGAGCGAGGTGTAGCCGGCGGCGCGCAGCGCGGCGAGCTGCGCATCGAAAGCCTCGGGGGTGACGACGAAGTGGTGACGCGGATACTCCCCGGAGTGCGGCTCCTCGTCGTCGGGCTCGATCGGCCGCACGTCGTGGTAAGCGAGTACGACCGGCGGTGTGCGACCGGGCAATTCGGAGCGCAGGACGCGCGCGAAGGTGTCCTCGTCGGCCGCCAGTACGACGGCCGGTGTCGAGAACTGTTCACTCACCTGCAGTCCCAGCACATGCAGATACCAGGCCACGCCGAACGGGGTGGCGATCAGCGCGGCCGTGAGGAGTGCGAACAGCACGCGCAGCGATACCCGCCGGAGCAGCGTCACCAGAATGTCCCGTTCGTCAGCACGACCAGGAAGATCAGGACACCCACGCCGACGTACACCAGGTCGAAGAGCCTGTTTCTCAGTCGGCGGATCATTGCGCACCTCGCGCCCACGTGCCCTTGCGAATGGTGGCCAGCGAGTACGGCAACAGCCACGACAGCAACAGGGATCCGAGCGCGGCCATCAGCAGCCGGTATCGCCAGAGGGGGTTGCCGGGGTTCGAGAGTTTGAAGGCCATGGCCCAGGCGAACCCTTTCGTCAGCACGCCGCACAGGTAGAGCAGGGTGAGGAAGTACAGACCGTGCGCGGGCGCCCAGACCAGGTGGCGGACCGCCATCAACGGCGCCACCGCCACGAACAGCACGTGCCCGTAGAACAGGGCCGCGGCGCCGAATCCGCGCCGCCACATGAACGAACCGGTGAAGCACAGGTTCCGGATGAAGCTCTTCTTCCACCGCACCTGCTGTTTGAGGAATGGGCGGAAGCGTGCCGGCACCGTCGTCCACACGCGGGCCGACCGCACATACCCGACGCGCCACGGGCGTTCGGCGTAGTCGTGGTCGGCGACGAGCGGGTCGTCGGCGTACCGGCGTTTGAGGTCGCGGCCTTTCCACACCTGACCGAGTACGTAGCCGGTGAGTTGCCGGTCGGTGGCGAAGCGGAATTCGCGGCCGAGGAACGTGTCGTTGGCCCACGCCGGCAGGTAGTTCACGATGGCGTCGCGGCGGAACACGGCCAGCGGCCCCGACACACATGTCACGCTGCCGAACGTCGCCTCTGCGGCTTTGGCCACCCGGAACTGGCCGTCGTACCAGGTGTCCTGCGCGCGGGTCAGCACGGTGTCCTCGGCGTTGAGGGCACGGGCGTGACCGCTCACCGCGCCGAGCTGGGGGTTGGTGACCAGTGCGCGCACGCAGCGCGCCAAGGCGTCGGGGTCCAGGATGCAGTCGGAATCGGTGAAGGCCAAGATGTCTCCCGAGGCGATCCGCACGCCGTCGGTCAGGGCGTGCTTCTTGCCGCCGTTGACCTCTTTGAAGATGACCGTGACATCCAGTTCGGCGGCCAGGCGGCGAAGCACGTCGGGTGTCCCGTCGGTCGACGCGTCGTCGATGACGATGACTTCCAGGTTCGGGTAGCGCGACCCGACCATGGTGCGCACACACTGCTCGATCCCGTCCAGCTCGTCGCGGACCGCGACCAGCAGACTCACGGTCGGCAGGGCGGGCAGCGCGGGAAAGTCGTGGTCGTCCGTCGCGCCCCGGAACAGACGTGCCCGGCTGCCGGACTTGATCGGGTGGACGCTGGGGTCCTCGTAGCGCGCGAACCCGAGGTACATCATCGAGACTGTCGCGGTCAGGACCAGCATCCCATAGCCCAGCAGCAGTGTGCCTTCCGGCAGCAGCGGCGCCTGGACCGCGAGCAGCACGATCAAGGGCATGAGCGCCGTGAGGACCAGCACCCGCCGCAGACCGTGGCGGACATCGGCAGGTTGGGCGTCGACCCACTGGGCGAATGCGATGGTGCGGGGTACCCGCTGTTCGGAAAGGCCTGCTACAGAAACTGATTCCGGAGCGATCGTGCTCAAAGCACCCTCCGCTGCGGCAGTTCCGGGAGCCCGTAGGCGGCGTCGAGGAGTAGCGGGACGGTCGCGAGCCAGGCGTGATCGGCCGTGGGGTGCAGCGTATGCGCGATGACGAGGTCCCAGTCCTGCTGGGCCGGATCATTCTCGCGCACAAGCTGTCCCGAGGACGTCCACACGCTGTCCACCATGGCGTCGGTGAAGGCGACCTCGGCTCCACGGCGGTGCAGTTCCTCGATGATGTGCAGGGCCGGCGACTCGCGCACATCGGCCACCGCGGGCTTGTAAGCGACCCCGACGACGAGGATGCGTGAGCCGGCGAGCGGACGGCCGCTGTCGGCCAACAGTTCCTGCGCCCGGTTCACCACGGCCTGGGGACGTGAGGCGATGGACGCCATCGCCGCCTCGGTCACCGGTGACGGCAGCTTGGTGGCCTTGAGCTGCCAGAGCAGATAGTGCGGATCGCAGGGGATGCAGTGCCCGCCGACACCGGGTCCCGGCCGGAACGGCATGAACCCGTACGGCTTGGTCGCCGCGGCCGAGATCACCTCCATGACGTCGACCTCGAAATTGTTGGCCACATCGGAGAATTCGTTGGCCAGCGCGATGTTCACCGCGCGGAAGGTGTTCTCGAGCAGCTTGGTCAGCTCGGCGGCCTCGGGCGAGGACACTTGATGGACGGAGGCGGCTGACCTGATCAGGGTCTGCGTGGCGCGGGTGGCGCAGGCTTGGGTGACGCCGCCGACGACGCGAGGCGTCTGCTCGGGAAGATGTGCGGGAGAGCCGG
The DNA here is from genome assembly GCF_010731695.1 of Mycolicibacterium litorale. Taxonomy (NCBI): domain Bacteria; kingdom Bacillati; phylum Actinomycetota; class Actinomycetes; order Mycobacteriales; family Mycobacteriaceae; genus Mycobacterium; species Mycolicibacterium litorale. The sequence goes on along the minus strand of NZ_AP022586.1, from coordinate 5,172,305 downwards.
GATCGATCCGCTCCGGACTGAACGCCACGAAAACGTCGCGGCCGGCGACCAGTCCGCGTCGCCCCAGCGGTTCGACGAGCAGTTCGCGGGTGCAGCCGACATACGTGGTGGACGTCAGCACGATGGCCTGACCTGGACGGGCGGCGTCGACGACGGTGGCGCACGCGGCGCGCAGGGCGGTCAGATCGGGGACGAGGTGGCTGTCGACCGGTGTCGGAACGCAGATGAGCACGGTGTCCACCGCGGACAGCCCGGTGAGTTCGGTGGTGAAGTCGAGCAGGTCGGACTCGAGTAGCCGATCGAGGCTCACCAGCTTGTCGTGCAGCAGATCGACCTGCCGGGACTTGATCGCGGCGATGCGCGCTTCGCTGATGTCGCACCCCAGTACGGGAACACCGGATTCGGCGATCGCCAGCGCGGTGGGCAGCCCGACATAGCCCAGTCCGACGATCCCCACGCGTTGTAGGGGCTGCGCGGTGTCGGTGACGGCGTCGAGGGCGGGAAGTTCGTAGGTAATCGGCATATTCATCCTTCGGAAGCCGTGAACGGTAGGCAACAACCTCGTCGAGTCACAGCCGGCAGCGGAGTGATGAGGCCTATGCGCACACACCTCGTTCGAGTGCACCGCGACCCCTTGAAACCCCTGACCCGGCTCGACCTGATCTTCAGGTGAGCACATCTTCGCCACTTTCCTGAAACCAGTGGATTGCGACGCGTGACGGACGCTACCACCCGCTGATGGCACGGTCAAGCAATTCCTCAAGGGGTCCTAAGAGATGTCGGCAAGGCGGCGCCTCCCTGCGGACACACACCATGCGCGAACCGGACGATAGCCCGGTTTACCTGCGCTTATGACCGGCATCAACCATAGCGCCACTCAGCAGATTCTTATCAATTGGAACTTTTACGAACATAGAAAAGCTGTTTCAGCAACGTAGTAGCGCTTGCAAATGCCTGATCAGCGCCATCAGTTGCAAACACGTCAATTTTTGCCATCGCACTGCGCGCAACGTGATGCACACCACTTGGACGGGCATGGAGCGTCGACGTGGGTAGGTGCGCCCCCTCGTCGCCTGGATAGCCCCGAGCGCATCCAGACGACGAAAAGGGACGCGGGCATCGCCCGCGTCCCTTGTGCGGGTGGCTCACCCGCGACCATGCACTACGTGCGCATCACAGACCCGCGAAGCGCTCCTTGACCTGTTCGGCGGTCAGCCCGTAATCGGCCAGCGAGTACGTGTGCTTCGGTGCCCGCGGGCCCTTCTGACTCTCCGCGTGGCTGGTCTCCATCGCCTCGCGTGCGGCGTCGGTGTACGGCAGCCCGAAGTGCCGGTAGATCCGCTCGACCTCGGCGACCGGATCGTCGATGAACGCGAAGTAGTCCATGTCGTAGAACTGGGCTGGATCCTGCTTGGCCCGTTCGGCGGTGAAGCGTTCCAGCCCACGCGACCAGGTCTCCATCGAGTCCTCACCGATCTGCGCGCCCACGAATGTGTTCGACCACCCCGCGGTGGTGTGCTGGGCCAGCGAGCACATCGACGCCATGATGGTCTCCGCCGGCCGGTGGCACTGGATCACCAATGCGTCGGGATAGGTGGCGAACAGCGCGTCCAGCGCGAACAGATGACTGGGATTCTTGAGCACCCAACGCTTCTCGGCGTCGTTGAGACCGATCAGCTGCAGGTTGCGCCGGTGGCGCTCATACGGCTTGGTCCAGTCCTGCCGGGCCAGCCACTGTGAGTACGTGGGCAGGTGGGCGAGCGTCTCGTAGGACACCGAATGCAGTGACTGCCGCAGCAGCTGCCAGCACTCCTCGACCTCGTCGGCGGTCATGTAGTGCAGACCGGTGTAGTCGGGGTTCTCTTCGTGGGCCTTCTGGAACCGGGAGTCGAGTTCGACGAATACCGGGTTCTGTGACCAGGTTTCGCGCGGGGGGCGCGGCTGCGGGAATTCGGCCAACCACAACTCGAGGCCCTGATGTGCGGGGTCGGCGGTCAACAGCCGGTGCAGGGCCGTGGTGCCGGTGCGAGGCAGACCGGTGACGAAGATCGGCCGTTCGATCGTGACGTCGGCGTGTTCGGGATGCTGCTTCCACGCCGCCTCGGACAGCAGCCGGGCGACCAGGGCATTGCGCAGGAAGAAGCGCGACATCTTGCTGCCGACCTCGGTGAGATCGGCGTCTCGGGCGTACGAGTCGAGCAGCACCCCGAGCGCCTCGCGATAGTTGTCGTCGTCGGTGCCGAAGTCGTCGAGCCCGCACGCCTTGGTCGCCGATGCGTGCAGATCCTCGACGGTGCCGACGTTGGTGCGCGTCACGCCTTGTACTCCCCGCAGTTGACGTCGAGCGTCTGCCCGGTGATCCCGCTGGACAGGTCGCTGGCCATGAACAGGATCGCCGAGGCCACTTCGTCCTCGGTGGGTAACCGTTTGAGGTCGGAGGCCGCCGCGGTCGCCTTGTAGATCTCGTCGACGGTGGTGCCGTACTTGCCGGCCTGGTGGTTGAAGTAACTCTTCAACGTGTCACCCCAGATGTATCCGGGGGCAACGGAATTCACCCGGATGCCCTGCTCGCCGAGTTCGGTGGCCAGCGACTGGGACATCGCCAGCAGCGCGGACTTGGCCATCTTGTAGGCACCGTACTTGGCCTGCGAGTGCCGGATCACCATCGAGTTCACGTTGACCACCGAACCGCCTGAGCCGGCCAGCGCCGGCGTGAAGCCCTGGGTGAGCCGCAGCGCGCCGAGCACGGTCAACTCGATCGCCTCGCGGATGTGCTCGAACGTGGTGTTCGCCAACGGTTTCATCGACGGGACGCGGAACGCGTTGTTGATGAGTACGTCGACCTTGCCGTAGGCCTCCAGCGAGCGCTCGACCAGATTCGTCACCTGCGCATCGTCGGTGATGTCGGTGCCGATGGCCACCGCGCGCCTGCCGAGGTCCGTGATCTGCTTGGCGACGTCCTCGAGCCGCTCGACGGTCCGCGCCGCGAGCACCAGATCGGCGCCGGCTTCCGCACACCGTCGTGCGAGCGTGGTGCCCAGCGCGGGCCCGACGCCGCTGATGACGACGACCTTGTTCTCCAGCAAGCCGTTGCGCATCGCGCTCATCAGCCCACCATCCGGTTCTGGATCTGCTGCTGGCGCAACGCTATGCGGGCGCGCCAATCCTCGTCGGAGATCTTGTTCGTGTCATGGTGCGGCAGGGCTTCCGCCACCTTGTCGACGTCGACGACCTCGACGGTCGGACCGTCGGCCTCGGTCAACTCACGCGACAGCCGCTGCCAGCGGAACTGCAGATAACCCTTGCGGTGGCCGAGCGTTTCGCACCAGTTCGTGACACCGGGGTTGGCGTCGGACACGACGATGCGGATCTTGCCGTCGGGATCCGCCTGCGCCTGGGTGCCGTTCAGCGACGTCTGGTGGTTGATGTAGTCCAGCGAGATGTACCAGAGGCTGCCGAGCTGGAAACCCATGTACGGCGCGTCGCTGACCGGCACCGTGATGATCATCGCCTGGTCGGGCGCCAGGTCGAAGTGACCCACCGAGGAGTACTGGGTGGCCAGCCCACCGGGGGTGAGCCGCGGAGCGACCATGGTGTTCACCGGCAGCGTGTCGTAGAACCACTGCGGGAACTGCAGCCACGTCTTGACCCGCTGCACCAGCTGCTTACCCGCGACCGAGTACCGCTTCTCGATCAGCTCCCTGGTCAGCGGCGGCGGCGCCGTGCCCGCGGTGTCGGTCCGCGCGATCGCGATGTGGCCGCGCTGCGCCGACCAGTCGTTGTAGACCTCCCGCACCACCAGCTGCGACGGGCTGCTCGGCGTCACGCGCCACTCGTACGTCCCGTCTTCGGCGATGTCGAGTTCGCGATCGTCGAACGCCGCCTGGCTCGGTGGGACGTTGTCGTCGGTGTACTCGCCCCCGAGCATCTGGAACGCCAGATCGGTGGTGGTGCCGCGCTTGCCGGTGACCACGTACTCGCGCCCGGGCTGCACCCGGGTGCCGAAGTACAGCGCGTCCGGGTTGTCCAGGCCCATCTTGGTGAAAGGCCCGGTGCCGGATTGCATGAACGGATGGTCGCGGTCGTAGTCGAACGCCAGGTGCGTACACGCCGCGACGCAGCCGGCCAGATACTGCAGACCCTCGAGGAGGTCGGCCTCGGATTCGATGAACGGTGCTTCGGTGACGAGTCGTTCGGCTTCGGCGATCGCCTCGGCCAGCGGTGTGGAGAACACGGCTCGAAACTAGAACGCGTTCTAGCAGTAGTCAACATGCTGACCGCCTTGTTCCATATATGGACCGGAAGGTAGCCTCCCGCCATGGTCAGCCCCGACTCGACCGGCCGGACGTCGCCGCCCACGGAGCGCGTCGTGCGGATACTCGACTTCCTGGCCGGCCGCCCCGACCAGCGCTTCGGCGTCTCCGACCTCGCCCGCCGCGTCGGGCTGAGCAAGCCGACGTGCCTCGGCATCGTCACCGCGCTCGCCGAGGCCGGTTATCTGGTGCGCGACGTCGACAAGACCTACCGGCTGGGCCCGTCGCTGATCACGCTGGGCCACAAAGCCCAGGAATCGCTGCGGGTCAGCCCGGCGGCGCGTGAGGAGCTACGCAGGCTGTCGACGCGGTTCGACGTGACCGTGGCGCTGTCGGGGGTGATCGACGACCGCATCACGCTGCTGGACCTCGTCGCCCCGGCCGGCGCCCGGCCCGGCGTCGAGGTGGGCCAGAGCTATCCGTTCGCGCCGCCCGTCGGGCTCATGTTCGTGCTGTGGGACGACGAGGCCACCCGCGCCTGGCTGGCCAAGGAGCCGACCCTGCCGCTGCGCACCGACACCGACCGGCTCAACCGCATGATCGCCCAGTGCCGCGCGGACGGATACCTGGTCGAGCGGCTCACCCCGGGCGGCCGCCGGCTCTACTCGCTGATGGCGGGCATGTCGACCAACCTGCCCGACGAACTGCGCGCTCTGCTCGGAGAGTTGGTGTCCGACATCGGGGAACGTGTCTATCTGCGCAGTGAGAACTCGACCGGCCGCAGGCGGCACGACATCAACGTCATCTCCGCACCCGTGTACGACCACTATCAGCGTCAGGTGATGGTCGCGTCGATGCACATCGGAACGTCGTTGACCGACAACGAGATCACCGAGCGGGCCCGCGCGATGGTCGCCACCGCCGATGCGGTGACGCGACAACTCGGCGGCGCGAAACCGTCCTGACACCGATCAGAAGCGCCGCCGCATGGTGATCGGTAATCCGTCTGCCGGCGTCGGACCGGTCCCCCAACTCATCGGAGGGTGATAGCCGACGGGCACCTGCCAATCGAAGTGGCGCAGCAGCTGATGCATGATCGCCTTGACGTTCATGTCGGCGAACTGCCGACCGATGCATTTGTGCGCACCGCCGCCGAACGGCGCGAACGCGTAGCGGTGTACGGGCCCGGCGTCGGCGCCGTGCAGGAAGCGTGCCGGGTCGAACCGATCGGGGTCGGGCCACCAGTCGGCCAGCCGCATGGACGCGTAGACGTTGATCGCCACCTGGCTCTTGCGCGGTATGTAGTGCCCGGCGACCTCGGTGTCGGCGATCGCCTGCCGGAACAGCGTGCCGGCCGGCGCGTACATCCGCAGGATCTCGTTGAACGCGGCGTCGAGCAGCGGGTATCCGTCGAGGGCGTCGAGTGTGAGCTCGTCGTCGGGGTTGGCGAGGGCCTCGTCGCGTAACCGGTCCTGCCACAACGGGTTGCGGCCGAGTTCGTAGACGAGCATGGAGACCGCGATGGCACTGGTGTCGTGGGCGGCCATCAGCAGAAAGATCATGTGGTTGACGACGTCTGCGTCGGTGAAGCGGTCCCCGTCCTCGCTTCGGCTGCGGCACAGCATGGAGAACAGATCGGTACCCTCGCCGGCTCGCCGCGCCGGGAGCCGGGCCGAGAAGTAGCGTTCCAGGCGTTCGCGTGCACGCAGGCCGCGCGCCCATGCCCCGCCCGGCACGTCCGCGCGGATCAGCGCCTGGCCGCCGCAGACGGTGTCGTGGAAGTCGGCGGCGAGCTGATCGGCTTCCGCCCCCAGCCGGGCGCCGACGAACACCTCGGCGGCTTGATCGAGAAGCAGGTGCTTGACCGAGGCGTAGAACGGGAAGCGCTGTGTCGCAGGCCAGGCGGAGACCGTGCGCTTGATGCCGGGGCGCATGAGGTCCAGGTATCCGTTCAGGGCACTGCGGGTGAACGCCTGTTGCATGATCCGGCGGTGGTCGCGGTGTTCGTCGAAGTCGAGCAGCATGATGCCGCGGTGAAAGAACGGTCCGATCACCGGTGCCCAGCCGCGCGTGCTGGAGAAAGCCTTGTCCTTGTTGATCCACGCGGCCTCGAGCGCTTCGGGGCCCATGAGTTGCACGACGCGGAAACCGATCCCGCCCGCCCACGACACCGGGCCGTAGCGGGCATAGCGCGCGCGGGCGAATTCGAGCGGTTCGACGAGTGAACTCATGACGTGCCCGAGGACCGGGAAACCGTAGTTGCCCATGACGGGCTTGAGGTGCGAACCAGCCGGCGGAACGGCCAGGGCTTGGTCGCGGCTGGGATAGCGCGACGTCACACCGGCCGTCGCGGACTGCAGGCGCAGTTTGGCGGCCGACATCGCCGGGACCGTGGCCGTCATCGGCCGATCCGGTCGAGGTAACGCCGCCGTGCCGACTCGTCGTAATGCCCCGGCGGGCGACGTAGCGTGGCAAGGTGCTTGAGCCGTTGCATCAGCGGTTCGGGCGCGGCCTCCTCGAGGGTTCCCATCGGCGCCAGCCAGCGGGGAACCGTGATCTCGCGGCGAGGACGACGTGCGCTGTCGGCGATGGCGGTGGCGATGTCCTCCGGTTGCCGGGTGGGTAGCAGGTCGAGTGCCACGCCCGCAGTGAGTTCGGTGTGCACGGCGGTCGGCATCACCGTACTCAGAGTCACTGCACTCGAGCTGATCTCGGCGCGGACCGCGCGGGACAGCGCGGCGACCGCGTACTTCGTGGCGCAGTAGACCGAGATCCCCGGCGTCGTCACCTTGGCCGCCATCGAGGCCACGTTGACGATGTGCCCGGCGTCGCGTTGGAGCATGCCGGGCAAGAAGGTGTGCATCCCGTTGATGACGCCGACCAGATTGATCGCGACCTCGCGGTGGTACAGCTCCAGCTTCTGCTCGGCGAACGTCCCCATCAGCTGGATACCCGCGTTGTTGACCAGCATGGCCGGCGGGCCGTCGATGCTGGCGACGGCATGGAAGGCGGCGACGCTGGCCGCGTCGGTGACGTCGAGATCCGCAGCGCGCGCGCCGATCTCGCGGGCAGTCCGGTGCAGCTCGTCGGTGTCGATGTCGCCGATCCAGACGCGGGCCCCGCGGCGAGCCAGTTCCGCCGCGGTGGCCTTGCCGATCCCCCGCGCCGCGCCCGTCACACAGACGACGGCTCCGTCGAGGTCGATCATGACCGCGCGCGGTGCTCGTCGCTGAACTCGCGCAACGCGAAGTAGGCGATCAGCCGAACCTCCCCGTCCGGCATCGTCAGCAGCGCGCGGCCCAGGTACAGCCCGGGCAGCAACTCGACGAGTTCGTCTCGGGTCCGTTTGATCGGAAATGTGCGCAGGCTCGGGTTGCGATACCGCGCGGGTGAATAATCGAGCGCTCGTACTCGATTGAACGGTGCGGCCGCGGCCGTGTCGATGCGGTGGGTGAACTCGAATCCCACGACCTCGTCGCCGGCGCGGTGCATGCCGCGGTACAGGGGCGCCACGGCACGCAGTGTGTATCTCGCCAACGGGCTGAGCCGGTTGAACCCGGTACCCGCCTCGATGTCGAAGGTCTTGCCGCGCCACGTGGGATCGATCTTCATCAGTGGATTGGCCAACTGCGCTTCGGGGATTCCGAACAGTCTGCCGACGATCAACCCCTCCATCGCGCCGTACGGCCCGTCGGGAGCCTCACCCCGGGCGAACAACTCGGCCAGCTGGTCGTGCCGAGCCCGGCCACCGAGTTCGCGCAGGTAGTCCCATGCCAGCCGGCGCGCCAAACCCGGCGTGTGGCCGGCGATTTCGCGGAGTTCGTCCAGCACCGAATCACTGGCGGGCATTCCGGCCGAGTCGGCGTCGGGGCTGACGGGTTGGGCAGCGGCGGGCGAAGGACTCACGAGCACTCCTGTCGACTCGTTCTGGCACGAGGTGGTGTCAGATCATCTGGTACGAGACCGTGCCAGAAGTGTTGCACCCTGTCAAGACACCCCTCGGTCGGGGCAGGCCCGGAGTGGGACCATTCTCTGGTGACAGACACCCCGGGCCGGAGTTACGGCGGACAGTCCGCCGACTCCCGCCGCCTGCTTCGGCGCGCCCGGTTGCTGGACGCCGCGATCGACGCCATCGCCGCCAACGATTGGCGAACGATCACCGTCGACCGACTCTGCGCCGCCGCAGGCTTGAACAAGCGGTACTTCTACGAGAGTTTCACCGGCCTCGACGAGGTGGCGACGGCCGCTGTGGACGCCATCGCCGACGAGGTCCGCGCCGCCACCATGGCCGCGGTGGCCGCCACGTCCGCCGAACCGCTCGAAACGCAGGCCAGAGCGGCTGTCGATGCGCTGGTGCGCACCCTGGTGGACGACCCCCGACGAGGACGGATCCTCCTCGGCGGAGTCGCCAGTTCGCCTGTCCTGCACGATCATCGAGGCAGCGTGATGCGTGGACTGACGGCCGTGCTGGTGGGCCATGCGCGCAGCATCCACGGGGTCGAGCTGGAGAAAGACCCGCTCGCCGAAGTCGCCCCCGCCTTCATCGTCGGCGGGACCGCCGATGCGATACTCGCGTTCCTCGACGGCCGCGCGGAGGTCTCCGTCGACGACCTCGTCACCAGCCTGACGACGTTGTGGCTCATCACCGGAAACGGCGCGGCCGAAGTCGCCCGGCACAGGTTGCAGCGCTGACCGCCCCGCCGTGCGACCCGGCCGGCTAGCTGACGGCGGCCACCGCGAACGGCAGCACCTCGGAAGCGCCCGCGGCGCGGACCACCCGCGCAGCCATGGTGATCGTCCAGCCGGTGTCGGCGAGGTCGTCGACCAGCAGCACCGGACCCGTCACTCCGTCGAGCGACGGCACCACCCACGAGTCATGGAGCGCCGCAACGCGATACGCGGAGTTCGCGGCCGTGACGGGACGCCGGCCCGGCCGGTACGGCAACGTGCCGAGATCAGTGAGCCGGCCCAGTTCGGCGAGCCGGGCGGCCAGTGACCGGATCAGTACCGGGCGGGTGTCCGAATCCATCGCGAGCACCGCGACCGGACGCGTCCGCCACTCCCAGGCGGCCAGCACGTCGATGGCGGCGCGGACCACGTCGTCGGTGACCTCACCGCCGGGTGCGTCGAGCACCCGGCGCAGGCGCGCACCCCAGCCGAGATCGGTCAGCCTGCCGATCACCCGGCCGGTCGCGGGGCCGTCGTGGATCCGGCCACTGAGGTCCAACCCGAGCTTGGCAAGTCCCGACGGCCACTGCTTGCGCGGGCTGAGCTCGACGCCGGGGCGCATCAGCCTGCGGCGGGTGTCCTCGGCCGCGGCGGTGTCGACCTCCGCTGCCCGCCGGGTGCCCGTGCAGTTGTCGCACCGCCCACACCGGTCGCCCTCGCGCAGGTCCGGGTCGTCGAGCTGACGGCGCAGGAACGCCATCCGGCAGCCGTCGGTGCTCTGGTAGTCGAGCATGGCCTGCTGCTCACGCCGCCGCGCCTCGTCGAGTTTGCGGTAGCGCTCCTCGTCGTAGGTCCACGGCTGACCCGTGCCGACCCATCCGCCCTTGACCCGCCGCACCGCACCGTCGACGTCGAGCACCTTGAGCACCATCTCCAGGCGGCTGCGGTTGAGGTCGACGAGCGGCTCGAGAGCGGGTGTCGACTGCGGCCGGTCGGTCTCGAGAGCCCCGATCACGCTGCGCACCATCGCTTCCGACGGGAACGCCACCGACGCGAAATAGCGCCAGACCTCTTGATCCTCGCGCCCGGGTAACAGCACGACCTCCGCACTGGACGTGGCGCGGCCGGCGCGGCCCACCTGCTGGTAGTAGGCGATCGGCGAGGACGGCGCACCGAGATGGATCACGAAGCCGAGGTCGGGTTTGTCGAAACCCATGCCGAGCGCCGACGTCGCGACCAGCGCCTTGACCCGGTTGGCCAGCAGGTCCGCCTCGAGTTGTTCGCGTTCGGTCGGGTCGGTGGACCCCGTGTAGGCGGCGACGGCGTGGCCGTGTTCGCGGAGCAGCCCGGCGATGTCGTGGGCCTGCGCGACGGTGAGCGTGTAGACGATGCCCGAGCCGGGTAGCTCGCCGAGGTGCGTGGCGATCCACGCGGCGCGTTGCGCGGGGTTGCCCGCCTGCACGACGGACAGCCGCAGCGACTCGCGGTCCAGCCCACCGCGCAGCACCAGCGTGTCGCGCCCGCCGACACCGAGCTGCGCCGCCACGTCGTCCACCACCCGGTCGTTGGCGGTGGCCGTGGTGGCCAGCACCGGGATGTCCTTGCCGAGTTCGGCGATCAGCGTGCGGATGCGCCGGTAGTCGGGGCGGAAGTCGTGGCCCCAGTCCGAGACGCAGTGCGCTTCGTCGACCACCACCAGCCCCGCGTCGGCGGCGAGCGCCGGCAGGACGGCGTCGCGGAAGTCGGGGTTGTTGAGCCGCTCCGGGCTGACCAGCAGGACGTCGAGGTCGCCGCCCTGCACGCGCGCGTGGATGTCCTCCCATTCGGCGACGTTGCCGGAGTTGATGGTCGCTGCCCGGACGCCGGCGCGCTCGGCGGCGGCGACCTGGTTGCGCATGAGGGCCAGCAGCGGCGAGACGATCACGGTGGGTCCGCGGCCGGCGGCCCGCAGCAGCTTGGCGGAGATGAAGTAGACCGCCGACTTGCCCCAACCGGTGCGCTGCACGACCAGCGCCTGACGTCGGTGGATCACCAGCGCCTCGATCGCGGTCCACTGGTCGTCGCGCAGCGTGGCCTGCGGACCGGCGAGTTGTTCGAGCAGCGCCTGGGCGTCATCACGGGTCGGCATGGGACCCATCGTGCCCGGCGGGTCCGACTACTGGATGACCAGCCAGATGGCGGCGAAGTGGCAGACGGCCCCGGCGGCGGTGAACGCGTGGAAGAACTCGTGGTGGGCGAAGGTCGCGGGCCAGGGGTTGGGCCAGCGTGCACCGTAGAAGACGGCCCCGACGTTGTAGAGCACGGCGCCGGCGACGAGCAGGGCAACGGCGGCGAAGCCCGCGCCTGCCAGCAGCGTCTCGGCGAACAGCAGCGCCACGTATCCGAGCATCAGGTAGAGCGGTACGCCGACCCAGCGGGGTGCCGACGGCCACACCATCTTCAGGGCGACACCGGCCAGCGCCCCGGTCCACACGACGACCAGTAGCCGGATCCCGACGTCCGGCGGCATCGCCAGCACCGCGAACGGCGTGTAGGTGGCGGCGATGAAGACGAAGATCAGCGAGTGGTCGACCCGCATCATCCACTTCTCGGCGGCAGGCGACGTCCATCGCACGCGGTGATAAGTCGCGCTGATGCTGAACATGGCGATGATCGCGACCACGTAGATCAGCGCCGCCCAGCCGGCCCGGGACTCACCCGCTCCGCGCCATGCCACCGAAACCAGCGCCCCGCCGGCCAGGACCGCCACGATCGCCGAGACGAGATGGATCATCCCCCGCGCTCGCGGGCGGACGATCACTGTCACCGGGTCGTTCAGGGCGTCTCCGATGTCGCGGTGGAGCCGAACCTGGGTTCAGCGTGCCCCCGCAGGAAGCGGCGACGCACCACAGACTAGCGGCGCGCCGCGGCGACGCTGTGCCGCAGCGCCGCAGCGCCGGTGACGTCACCGTTTGCCGACTGATCGCTTATCTATTGTCGGTGCCATGGATGCCACGGCCGTCGCGAGCACGTCACCCGAGATCGGCGGAGCGGCCGGGTGGGCGGTGCAGCTGATGGAGCGGCTGGGCGGCATCGGCGCGGGAGTCGCGATCGCCGCCGAGAACCTGTTTCCACCGATCCCCAGCGAGGTCATCCTGCCGCTGGCGGGCTTCGCGGCCGCCCGCGGAGACATGACGTTGTTCGAGGCGATCACCTGGACCACCGCGGGTTCCGTCGTCGGCGCCGTGCTGCTCTACCTGGTGGGCGTCCTCTTCGGGCGCGACCGGGTCTATCGGCTGGCCGAGCGGCTACCGCTGTTCTCCGCCGACGACCTGGCGAAGAGCGAGGACTGGTTCCACCGGCACGGGACCAAGGCGGTGTTGTTCGGCCGCATGATTCCCGTGGTCCGAAGCCTCGTCTCGGTGCCGGCCGGTCTGCAGCGCATGCCGGTCATCCGGTTCATCGCGCTCACGGCGTTGGGCAGCGCGATGTGGAACAGCCTGCTGATCGTGGCCGGCTACCACCTCGGCGGACAGTGGGAAACGGTGTCCGGTTGGTTGTCTCGCTACCAGTTCGTCGTGTTCACCGCGGTCGGTGTGGCGATCGCCGTGTGGCTGTTCCGGCGCGTGCGCGCCCGATCCGCCTAGGACGTCGCCGCCGCCTCCTGCTCGCGCTTGATCTCCAGCGCGATGTCGATGAGCTGGTCTTCCTGACCGCCGATCAGCTTGCGCTGGCCGGCTCGGTGCAGGAGCTGGTGTGCGGGGACGCCGTAACGCTCCGACTGGCGGATGGCGTGCTTGAGGAAGCTCGAGTACACCCCCGAGTAGCCCATGATGAGCGCGTTGCGGTCCAGCAGGCATTCCTGCGGCATCGCGGGTGCGACGACCTCTTCGGCGGCGTCGGCGATGTCGAAGAAGTCGATGCCGGTCTTGACGCCGATCTTGTCGAACACCCCGATGAGCGCCTCGACCGGCGCGTTGCCGGCGCCGGCGCCGAAGCGGCGGCACGAGCCGTCGATCTGCTTGGCGCCGGCCCGGACGGCCTCGACCGAATTGGCCACGCCCAGGCCGAGATTCTCGTGGCCGTGGAAACCGACTTGAGCATCCGAACCCAGTTCGGCGACCAGCGCGGCGACCCGGTCGCGCACTCCTTCGAGCACCAGCGCGCCCGCGGAGTCGACGACGTAGACGCACTGGCAGCCGGCGTCGGCCATGATGCGCGCCTGCTTGGCGAGCTTCTCCGGCGGGATGGTGTGGCTCATCATCAGGAAGCCGACGGTCTCCAGTCCGAGTTCGCGTGCCAGCCCGAAGTGCTGGATGGACACGTCGGCCTCGGTGCAGTGGGTCGCGATCCGGCAGATGGACCCGCCGTTGTTCTGCGCCTCCTTGATGTCCTCCTTGGTGCCCACGCCGGGCAGCATGAGGAACGCGATCTTGGCTTCCTTAGCGGTCTCGGCGGCGAGCTTGATCAGTTCCTGCTCAGGCGTTTTCGAGAAGCCGTAGTTGAAACTCGACCCGCCGAGACCGTCCCCGTGCGTCACCTCGATGACCGGGACGCCGGCGGTGTCCAGTGCGGCGACGATGGCCTGCACCTCGTCGGCGGTGAACTGGTGGCGTTTGTGGTGCGATCCGTCGCGCAGCGACGTGTCGGTCATCCGCACGTCCCAGATCGGGTTGAAGAAGATGTCTCTGGTGCTCATGACTGCGCACCTCCTGCCAAAGAGAGGGATTCCTTCGCGATTTCCTCGCCGACCTTCGCGGCGGCCGCCGTCATGATGTCGAGATTGCCGGCGTACGGCGGCAGATAGTCACCGGCGCCTTCGACCTCGACGAAGGTGGTCACCACAGCCTGCCCGCCGGAGTTGATGGAGGGGTCGTCGAACTGCGGGTCGTTGAGCAGGCGGTAACCGGGCACATACGTCTGCACCTCCGCGACCACGTCGCGGATCGACTGGGCGATCGCGTCGCGGTCGGCGTCTTCGGGGATCGCGCAGAAGATGGTGTCGCGCATGATCATCGGCGGATCTGCCGGGTTGAGGATGATGATCGCCTTACCGCGCCGCGCGCCGCCGATCGTCTCCACGCCCTTGCTCGTGGTCTTGGTGAACTCGTCGATGTTGGCGCGTGTGCCGGGACCGGCCGAGCTCGACGACACCGACGCGACGATCTCCGCATACGGCACCGTGGACCCCTGCTCGGCGACCGCACGCGACACCGCGTAGACGATCGGGATGGTCGCCTGTCCGCCGCAGGTGATCATGTTGACGTTGGGGGCGTTGAGGTGCTCACGCAGGTTGGCCGGCGGGATGACGGCCGGGCCGACCGCGGCCGGGGTGAGATCGATGGCGCGAATCCCGGCTTCCTCGTAGCGCGGTGCGGCGGCCTTGTGCACGTAGGCGCTCGTCGCCTCGAAGACCAGATCGGGCTTCTCGTCCTGGGCGAGCAGCCAGTCGACGCCCTCGTGCGAGGTCTCCAACCCGAGTTTGCGGGCGCGGGCGAGCCCTTCTGACTCGGGATCGATGCCGATCATCCAGCGAGGCTCGAGGTACTCCGACCGTTGCAGCTTGTAGAGCAGGTCGGTGCTGATGTTGCCGGACCCGACGATCGCGACTTGAAGCTTCTCCGGCATATGCCTCTCCCTATTCGAAACTCAGCTTTACTGAACCTAACCCGGCGAAGTCGGCCACGAAATGGCTGCCGGGAGGTGCATCTATCGCACGCGTGCACGAACCCGGCAACACGATGTCCCCGGCGCGCAGGCGCACCCCGAAACCCTCGACCTTGCGGGCCAGCCACGCCACCGCGGTGACCGGATTGCCCAGCACCGCATCACTGCGTCCCTCGGCGACGGTCTCACCGTTGTTGGTGAGCACGGCGTCGATGGACTTGATGTCGATGTCCTTCGGCGAGACTCGCGCCTCGCCCAGCACCCAGCCCGCCGACGAGGCGTTGTCCGCAATCGTGTCGCAGAGCTTGATCTTCCAATCGGTGATGCGGGTGTCGATCAGCTCGATCGCCGGGGCGAACGCCGCGGTCGCCGCGAGCACGTCCTCCTCGGTGCAGCCCGCGCCGGGGAGGTCGTCGGCGAGGATGAAACCGACCTCGACCTCGACGCGCGGATAGAGGTAGTTCGCGCTCTGCACCGGCTTGTCCTCGTAGACCTGCATGTCGTCGAGGAGGTGGCCGTAGTCGGGTTCGTCGACGCCCATCATCTTCTGCATCGCCTCCGACGAGAGACCCACCTTGTGGCCGATGATGCGGGCGCCTTCGGCGACTTTCTGGCGGATGTTGATGAGCTGGATCTCGTAGGCGTCGACGACATCGATGTCGGCGTGGCGGTCGGTCAAGGGTGTGGTCGGCACCCGGCTGCGCTCGGCTTGGGCGAGGTCGGCGGCGAGCTGCTCACGTACCGCTGAACTGAGCATCTAGGTGAAGTCCCCTCGTTTCGTCGACCGGCGCAGTTGTGGGTCGGCCGGGCAATTCTATAACGTGTTCTACATGACCGGACAGGAGTACGACGTCGTCGTGGTGGGCAGCGGTGCCGCCGGCATGGTCGCCGCCCTCACCGCAGCTCATCAGGGTCTCTCGACGATAGTCGTTGAGAAGGCTCCGCACTATGGGGGTTCCACTGCGCGGTCAGGTGGCGGCGTATGGATCCCGAACAACGAAGTCCTCAAGCGTGACGGGGTCAAAGACACCCCCGAGGCGGCACGTCAGTACCTGCACGCGATCATCGGCGACGTGGTCGAGCCGGAGCGGATCGACACCTATCTGCAGCGCGGGCCGGAGATGTTGTCGTTCGTGCTGAAGAACTCGCCGCTCAAGCTGTGCTGGGTGCCCGGCTACTCCGATTACTACCCCGAGACCCCGGGCGGCAAGCCGACGGGACGCTCGGTGGAGCCCAAGCCGTTCGACGCCAAGAAGCTCGGCGAAGACCTGCCCGGGCTGGAACCGCCGTACGGCAAGGTGCCGTTGAACATGGTGGTCATGCAGCAGGACTACGTGCGGCTCAACCAGCTCAAACGCCATCCCCGCGGCGTGTTGCGGAGCCTCAAGGTCGGAGTCCGCTCCGTCTGGGCCAACGCCACCGGCAAGAACCTCGTCGGGATGGGGCGCGCGTTGATCGCGCCGCTGCGCATCGCGTTGCGCCAGGCCGGGGTTCCGGTGCTGCTCAACACCGCGCTGACCGATCTGTACGTCGAGGACGGTGTGGTCCGCGGGATCTACGTGCGCGATATGACGGCTCCGGAGAGCGACGAACCGAAGCTGATCCGCGCGCGGCGAGGGGTGATCCTGGGGTCCGGCGGTTTCGAGCACAACGAGCAGATGCGGGTGAAGTATCAGCGCGCGCCGATCACCACCGAGTGGACCGTCGGCGCGAAGGCGAATACCGGCGACGGCATCCTGGCGGCCGAGAAGCTCGGCGCCGCACTGGATGTCATGGAGGACGCCTGGTGGGGCCCGACGGTCCCGCTGGTCGACGCGCCGTGGTTCGCCCTCTCGGAGCGCAACTCCCCCGGGTCGATCATCGTCAACATGTCGGGCAAGCGGTTCATGAACGAGTCGATGCCGTATGTCGAGGCGTGCCACCACATGTACGGCGGCCGCTACGGGCAGGGCCCCGGGCCCGGCGAGAACATCCCGGCGTGGTTGATCTTCGACCAGCAGTATCGCGACCGCTACATCTTCGCCGGACTTCAACCCGGTCAACGGATTCCGCGCAAGTGGCTGGAGTCCGGGGTGATCGTCAAGGCCGACAGCCTCGCCGAGCTGGCCGAGAAGGCCGGACTGCCGGCCGATGCGCTGGCCGCGACGATCGAGCGGTTCAACGGCTTCGCCCGCACGGGTGTCGATGCGGACTTCCACCGCGGTGAGAGCGCGTACGACCGTTACTACGGCGACCCGACGAACAAGCCGAACCCCAACCTCGGCGAGATCAGTCACGGACCGTTCTACGCGGCGAAGATGGTTCCCGGCGACCTCGGCACCAAGGGCGGGGTGCGCACCGACGTGCACGGCCGGGCGCTGCGCGACGACGGTTCGGTGATCGAAGGTCTGTACGCCGCGGGCAATGTCAGCGCACCGGTCATGGGACACACCTATCCCGGCCCCGGCGGCACGATCGGACCGGCGATGACCTTCGGATACCTAGCCGCGCTGCACCTCGCGGGAAAGAACTGACCATGCCGATCAATCTGGACGAGGCGCTGGGCGCCGAACTGCCACCCGCCGAATTCTCGTGGACGAGCAGCGATGTGCAGCTCTACCACCTCGGACTCGGCGCAGGCGTCGACCCGATGGATCAGCGTGAGTTGCGGTACCTGGTGGACAACACTCCGCAGGTGTTGCCCACCTTCGGCAATGTGGCACAGAGCTTCCACATGACCGAACCGCCGTCGGTGAAGTTCCCCGGTATCGACATCGAGCTGTCGAAGGTGTTGCACGCCAGCGAAGCCGTGAGCGTGCCCGGCCCGATCCCGGCCTCGGGCACCGGGATCGCGGTCACCCGGTTCACCGACATCTGGGACAAGGGCAAGGCGGCGGTCATCTGGTCGGAGACCACGGTCACCGATCCGGACGGCACGCTGCTGTGGACGCAGAAGCGGTCCATCTTCGCCCGCGGCGAGGGCGGATTCGGTGGCGAACGGGGCCCGTCGACGTCGGTGGAACCGCCGGAGCGGGCGCCCGACGCGGAGATCGATCTGCCGATCCTGCCCCAGCAGGCGCTGTTGTACCGGCTGTGCGGCGACCGCAACCCGCTGCACTCCGATCCGGAATTCGCTGCGGCAGCCGGTTTCCCGAGGCCCATCCTGCACGGCCTGTGCACATACGGCATCGCGTGCAAGGCGATCGTCGACGAGTTCCTCGACGGGGACGTCTCTCGGGTGGCCTCGTACGGCGCCCGGTTCGCAGGTGTGGTGTTCCCGGGTGAGACGCTGCGCGCGAACGTGTGGAAGCACGGCGATGCACTGGTCGCCACGATCACCGCGCCGAGCCGCGACAACGCCGTGGCGCTGTCCGGGGTGGAGCTGGTTCCTGCCTAGGCGGCTGTCACGTGCCGTCGAGGGCGTCGACGTGAGGGTGCGTTTCCCACAGTGGCTCCTGCGGGATACTCGACCGCAACTTGATGAGAATCGCGACGTCGAGCCCCAGGAGAAGAAGTAGGAACGCCGCAACACCGACGGCGAGCACCACCGCCGCGCCGATCACCGATGCCATCGTTTCATCACTCCTCTCGACGCCCGGTCACCACGGCACACAGGCGAGTTCGCTGTACAGATAATCGATCTGGTCAGGCCGGAGAGCCGCGCTACGGTACATCTTCGGCCTGTCGTTCAACGCGAACGCGAACGGCGGCATATGTCCGACGATCCGTAGCTCGGCCAGTGTCGCGACCAGACCGCGGCGCAACAACAGATGACGGGTCAACGGTTTCCACGCGCCGAGCAGCAGGTCCGGATTGCTGACGTGGAGGACGACCGCGTACACCGGCACCCCTCTGTGCCGGAACACCCGGTACATGACGTGGCAGGACTCGGCGCCCCGAACGACGACGAGATGGTGCACCGCGAGCGCTCGCTCGTGATCCCGGTAGATCTCGAGGTCCGTGCCTGCGAGGGTCCGTCCGATGACGGCGGGGTCGGTGCTGACGGTCATCCGGCCGGGTGGGGTCGGCCACGGCAGGTTGGGAACGAACGCCGCAGAGGTGTCGAGGAATCGGAAACCCAGCCAGGCAAGGATCTCCTGCGGGCCGTCGTCAGGTGACAACACTGTGAAGTGATAGCCGTCCTGCGCCAGCAACGCCTTGATCAGCAGGATGCTCCGTGACCGGTAGTCGGGCAGCACACACCAGGAGCCCATGTTGCAGAACCGCTCCACGCGTCCCGATACCAGACGTTCCGAGTAGAGCGCCAACAAGGTGCCGACGACGTGCCGCCCATCCCGCAGCATGAACCCGTGGTTGGGCCCCCCGCCTTTCCACGGCACCGCCGAAAGCGTTGTCTCCCAGGGCACCCGGTGATCGAGGTGAGCGCGCAGGAAGTCCGCCACCGCGGGTACGTCCCGATCCGTTATCGGGGTCAGCTCGGCAGCCATCTCAGGGGACGCCCGCCCCGCACGGCGAAAGTCGCCCGACGTCACCACCCGCATGGCCGACCGGGTGGGGACCGCCATCGCACGCCTGCCGCCACCAGGCCTGCCCCGACGCCGGCAGGGTGTGGATCGGATCGTAGAACGGGTAGACCCGGTCGAGCGCGTCGGCGTCCGCTCCGTCGAGACCCGTGCGGTAGTTCCGGCTCCAGTGTGAGACACCGCGAATCCGGTCGTAGTAGACCACCTGATGCACCCACCGTTTGCCGACGAACGGAACATCGCATACCAGTCGCGGCGTCGCGAACCCGGGGAGATATCCCATGATCTCCAACTGCAGCTGCTGCGCTTCCCACAGGGACGTCCGCCAGTGCTCGGCGTTGGGGATCATGTCACACATGTAGAAGTAGTAGGGCAGGATGTTGGCCTCACCCTGCAACGCGAAGCACAGGTCGAGAAGGTCGGCGGCTGTCGCGTTCACCCCGCGCAGCAACACCCCCTGGTTGCGTACGTCCCGGAGCCCCGCGTCGAGTAGTGCGCGCGCCGCCGCCGCGACCAGAGGGGTCACCGACTGAACGTGGTTGATGTGGGTGTGCAACGCGACGTTGACGCCGCGTGCGGCAGCAGTGCGTGCCACGCGACTGACACCTTCGATCACGTTGTCCTGCAGCCAGTGTTGCGGTAGTGCGGCCAGCGCCTTC
Organism: Mycolicibacterium litorale; assembly: GCF_010731695.1. Lineage (NCBI taxonomy): Bacteria > Bacillati > Actinomycetota > Actinomycetes > Mycobacteriales > Mycobacteriaceae > Mycobacterium > Mycolicibacterium litorale. The sequence goes on along the minus strand of NZ_AP022586.1, from coordinate 5,152,616 downwards.
GTTGCCAACCGGATGTCTCGGATGCTCTCGATCTCGAGCAGCTGCATGACGAACGACTCGAGCCGTGGCCACGGGACGTTGGCCACATCCCCGCCGGAGACGACGACGTCACGCACCGTGGGTGTGGCTCGCAGGTATTCGAGCATGCGATCCTGCCGGTCAGCCGGCTGGAGAGTCAACCTGGTCTTGCTGAGCGTCGGGGTTGAGTTGCCGACCAGATCCATCCGTGTGCAATGCCCGCAGTACTGCGGGCAGGTCGACAGCAGCTCGGCCAGCACCTTGGTCGGATATCGATGAGTCAGGCCCTCGACGGCCCACATGTCGCTCTCGTGCAAGGAGTCACGCTCGGCGTACGGGTGTGAGCACCAAAGCATTTCGCGGTCGCTGCGAACCGGCAGCATGTAACGCCGGATCGGGTCGGCGTAGAAGGCCTCGGTGAAGTCGCCGCCGTCGGGATCGCACTCGGGTGCCATGGTGTTCAGCATCTGCGGTGGCAGCAGCATCGACATCGTGGCGCAATACTGTTGGTCGGCGGCCAGGTCGGCATAGAACCGCTCGTCGAGCAGATCCCCGACCACCGATCGCAACTGCGCGATGTTCTTCACGGAGTGCGACCGCTGCCATTGCGGATCCCGCCACTGCGAGTCGGTCACGGCCGACCACCCCGGATAGCGGCGCCAATCCGGTTCCCACAACTGTTTTCTGACGTAGTTGTAGGGCTGGTCGGCTGCGGCGCTGAAACCGGCGCCGACGCCTTGGAACAATGTTGCGGTCATGGCGTCAGAACCTTTCGCGGAGAGGACGGAGTTTCGGCGTTGGCGACCTCGGCGGCGGCTCGGCGCCCGGACCGAATCGCTCCCTCCATGAGCCCGAAGAACTCGAGGCTGGTTTCGGTGCCCGCCCAGTGGATTCGGCCGTGTGGCTGGGTCAGTGTCGGTCCGAGCCGCAACCAGTCGCCGGGCCCGAACAGCGCCGCGTAACAACCCCTGCTGTAGGTTTCGGCGAGCCAGTCCGTCACCGTGCATCTCGTCGGCGCCGGTAACCGGGGGAAGAGCCGGCGCGTGTGCGTCAGCGCCGCATCGGTCTGCTCGGCTGTCGACAGTGCCGAATATTCCGACGCGGCAGCGCCGGTGACGAACGCCGTCAGCACTCCGGCGGAGTCGTCCGGCGGTGAGTCGTCGACGGTGGACAACAACGGGCCGTCGGTACTCACCGACCACCCCGACAGGCCATGTTCGCGCCAGACCGGCGCCGGATAGTCGAGGTGGACCTTCACCGCGCACCCTCTGCCGGTGGCCGCCGTCGCCCGCGGTGTCCGCAGACCGGGCCGGAACTGGATACCCTGCGCGAGCAGCGGCGGTATGGCGACGACCACCCGATCTGCTCGATACTGCGACGGTGCGTCGGCATCCGGCGAGTCACAATGGATCACCACCTGATCCGCGTCCTGCTCGATCGCGCGTACCGGGCGGCGCAGCGTCAACCGGTCACCCACTCGCTCGGCGAGAGCCTGACACAGCAGGTGCGCTCCACCATCGATGCGCCACTGCTGGGCCCCGCCCTCGAACGCGTTCAGGTACCGGATACCTCCCCCGGAGCGCAGATAGAAAGCCATGTGCAGGGCGGATATCGCCGCCGGATCGGCGGCCATCATCTCACCGAGGAACAGTGGGAAGAACGTGTGCGCGTCCGGGTGAGACACCGACTCCGCGAGCCATCGTGCGGCCGAGAGCCGGTCGAGACGTTGCGCATCCGCACTTCGCCACGGCGCCTCTGGCCGGACGCGTGCGACGAGGTCCTCCAGCTGGTCGAACAGACCACCGAGCGCCACGGCGTCCAGCGGTGGCACCCGACCAGCGGTCGTGGTGCGCTGATTCGCTATCAGGAAAGTGCTGTCCCCGGTCATCGCCGTGCTCGCGAGATGTAGTCCGTATTCGCGTATCAGCGCGAGCAACTCGGTGTGTCGGACGCCCAGATATGCAGCGCCGCCGTCGGCGACGACTCCCGTAGACATGCGGATGCCGTGCATTCGCCCGCCGACCCGGTCACGGGCTTCGAGCACGGTGACATCGGCGCCCTCCGCGGCCAGGTCGATGGCTGCGGTCAGTCCGGCAAGACCGGCCCCCACGACGACGACGCGCATGCTTTCCCTGCTCATCACACCACCGCTGCGACTCTGGCGAACAACTCGTCAGGCGTGGGGCCGTCGACCATGTCCTCGTACGTCAGTTCCGTCCCGGACTCCCTGGCGATCGCGCTGAGCACTCGGGTGGCGAGCAGTGAATCACCCCCGAGCTCGAAGAAGTCGGAGTTGGTGCCGACCTCGGATGTGTTGAGGACTCTCCGGAAGATGTCCACGATGTTGTCGATGCTCATTGATTGACTCCTTCATTGTCGATGGATTCCGCGGCACGTCGAGTTGCCGCACGATCGATCTTGCCGCTCGCCGTGTAACGCAGTGCAGCAACGAATTTCACTTGCGCGGGCACGAACTGCCCGGGCAGCCGACCACGCAGATGACGTCTCAACTCCCCCGCCGTGGTCACTCCGGCGCACACGACGTAAGCGGTCAACGACGTTCTGCCGAGCAACTGTTCACCGACGACGACAGCGGCCGAGACCGCGGGATGCGTCATCAGCTGCGCTTCCACCTCGGCCGGATGCACCCGCACACCGCGGACCTTCACCTGTTCGTCAGCGCGACCCCGGGGATACAGCAAGCCGGTCCCACCGCGCACGACCAGATCACCGGTGCGGAACCACCGTGTCGGCCCGGAGCCGTGGTCGACGACCGGGAAGGCCGTCGCGGTCGCCTCCGGCATCCCGAGGTAACACGTGGCCAGTGACGGACCCGATACGAGCAACTCGCCCTCGGCGGTGACGTGATCACCCACATGGGGTAACGGGCGCCCCAACGGCGCCTCAGCGTCTGCCGCAACACCCGGCTCGGTGCCGGGCCCGCTCAACTGCACCGCGTGGGTCACCATCGCCGTCTCGGTGCATCCGTAGGTGTTGAGTAACCGAACCCCGCCCACATCGAGGTCGCGCCACTGCCGCAGCCGGGTCGGATCGATCCGCTCGCCGCCGATCACCACCAGCCGGACGCTGTCGGGCAGAAGAGCGGGCTCCTCGTGCAGGTAAAGCACGAGTTCATGCCAGAACGCCGTCGGCAGGTCCAGGACGGTGACGTCTTGTTCCGCCAACAGCCGGACGAATGACCGGAAGGATCCCGAGTGTGCCGCGTCGTCGAAGATCAGGGTCGCGCCGGCGGTGAGCGCGGGCAGGATCTCCTCCAGGCAGGTATCCCAGCTGACCGAGGCGAATTGGAGCACCCGGTCGCCGGGGACGAGCCCGAAGATCCGGCGCAGGGCCCGGACCGTCACGGCTAGAGCCTGCCGCGACACCACCACGGGCTTCGGTGTCCCGGTCGAGCCCGAGGTGCAGAGCACATACGCCGCGTCGTTGCGCCACCTCGAACGCTGCATGTCGATGCCCGCGTCGACCGCAAGTCCGACCGCCCGCGGCGTGTCGGCCGGATCGATCACGTCGTCGACGCCGAGGGCAGCTGCGAGCGACTCTCGTCGCGCGGGCGGGAGCGCGGCGTCGATGGGACAGTAGGTGCCGCCGGCGTGCAGTACCCCGAGCAGATGTTCCGCCATCGCCGGTGTGTGCGAGACGAGCGCGCCGATCCGGCGGGACCGCCCTGTGCCGCCAGGCCGGAGCGCCTCGTCCCGCATGGCGGACTGGTGGACCCGCTCGACCAGATCCCGATAGGTGAGAACTGTGCCGTTGTGGACGATCGCGGCGCGGTGGGGCCACTTCTCCGCAGCGGCGAAGAAGTCGGAGAGCACACCACCGACGATTTCGTCGCTTGCCCTGCCGGCGTTCGCGGTGTCGAAGATCGTGTGGGTCATGTTCTCTCGTCCTTCAGCACCGGTTGATGACCGGGTGGATGTGGGAGATCGGCTCATCGACCCCGAGGCCTGCATCCGGCTCGAAGGAGGCCATCGGCATCACCGGCAGGCCCACCATCCGGGCGATGGCGATTGCCGCTCTGTCTGCTGACTTACCGTCCCCGAACGGGTTTCGCGAACCGCGATGCGCACGTGGCAGCTGTTCGGCGGTGAGCAGCCGGTTGGCCGCCGCGACTATCCGGTGTCGATCTGTGCCCACCAGAAGTGCGCAGCCCGCCTCGATCGCCTCTCGTCGCTCCGTTCGCTCCCGTAGCACCAGCACCGGTACCCCGAAGGTGGGCGCCTCTTCCTGGATACCTCCGGAGTCACTCAGAACCAGAGTCGACAGTTCCAGCAGGCGAACGAGATCCGGGTAGTCCAGTGGTTCGGTGACCACGACGCGGTTGTCGTGCCCGAGTACGGACAGCACGTCGGCGCGCACCGACGGATTCGGGTGCGTGGGAAGCGCGGCGACGGTGTCGGGGTGCGCGTCGAGAACTTCCCGCACCGCGTGCATCACCGTGCGCAACGGTTCTCCCCAGGATTCGCGGCGGTGCACCGTGACCAGCAGGAGCCGCCGCCCGTATGTCACGGCTTGCTCGACAGCCGCCAGGGCGGGTTCGGCGAAGCACTCGGTTCGGCCGGCCAATGCCAGCACCGCGTCCACCACCGTGTTGCCGATCACCTCGATGCGGTCGGCTTCGATCCCTTCGGCGCGGAGGTTCATCGCTGCGGCCGGTGTGGGCGCGAGGTGCAGAGCGGCGATCTGCCCGATCATCCGGCGATTGGCCTCCTCGGGGAAGGGGGCCGCCAAGTCGTGCGACCGCAGGCCGGCTTCGAGGTGCACAACAGGGATCCGGCGCCAGAAGGCGGCCATCGCTCCGACCAGAGCGCTCGACGTGTCGCCTTGGACGACCACCGCCGCGGGCGGATCAGCTTCGAGTTCTCGATCCAAGTGATCGGCGAGCTGGGCAACCAATTCTGACTGTGTGCCGCTCTTTCGGTGCGGATGAAGTTCTCGGTGGGGCCGCAGTCCGAATGTCGAAAGTCCCCTGTGGAACAACGACGGGTGTTGGCCGGTCGCTACGATAGCCCCCTGCACGAGCCCCTGTCGGTCGAGCGCCGTGGCGAGCGGTGCCAACTTCAGCGCCTCTGGTCGGGTTCCGCCGAGGAGCCACACCGTTGGTCGCCCCGACATCCTCGCGGGCACTGGCGTAGTGAAAGCGTGCATGACATCCATCTATCTGCCGGACGGCTCGTTCTCGGCGGCGCCGGGGACCCCGGCCCACCACCTGCGCAACACGGATTCGGCGGGCTTGCCCTGAACCGAGAAGCCCACGGACTGCGGGGGGTCGACGTGGTGAACGTGTTGGACTGTCCACGTCCACCAGAACACGCCCGCCCACCAGGGTTGACCGGTGAAGGTTCTCAGCAGGGCTTCGTACGCGGCGGCCTGCTCCTCACCGGCCGGCTGGGCACCCGGTGAGGCGTCCCAGGGTTGAACCGCGGAACCGGTCTGGCTGGGGTAGCCGGCCTCGGTGAACAGGACCCGGCGGTTGACTCGGCGCGAGAATTCCGCGAGTCGGTCGCAGATGGGTGCGAACGCTGCCTGCAGCCGCGACACATCCGCGGTCGGCTCTGGGCTGAGCTGCCAGTAGGCGTCGATACCTACGAGATCGACGGCGTCCCAGAAGGTGACCTGTTGATACTCATCGTGATTGGCCGCGTACACCAGTGGGCCCCGGTAGCGGCTGCGCACGGCCTGCACCACGGCCAGCCAGTCCGCCCGGTTACCGGAAAGGCTCCGCAATTCGGTGCCGACGGCGAACTCTTCGACACCCAGTTCTCGCCCGATGTCGGCGTAGTGGGTGATGAACCGTTGGTACGAGCGGAACCAGGCGTCCGGGTCACTCGGTTCGATGCGGGTGCGATGAGTGCCGTCCATCGGGTCGACGTGCGGCTTCAGTAGGACCTTCAGGCCCCGGACCCGGGCGAGACCGATGACGTGGCGGAGGTCGTCGTCGGTCACGGTGCTCTCGTTCGGCTCCAGGTCACTCGACGTGCGCGTGGCTTGATACCACGTCGGGACGACCTGCACCCAGTTGGCGCCCACAGAGGTGATCGCTTGCATCGCCTTGGCAGTGTCGGTGGTGGAGTAGCCGTTTCGCTCCCAGGTCGGCAGCACCAACCCTCGCTGAACGGGCGTTGGAGCGTCCGAGCACGCCACGTTCGTCGTCGTCACAGAGAACGCCACGATCGCGGCCACCACGATGCCGATGACGGCCAGCGGCCTCACAGCGATGACCCCTGTCGAACGCCGGGCAATGTCGCGTCCGCGAGCGCTTGGTTGTAGGTGAGGTCCCACACCAGACTGAACGCGGCCAACGCGGCTCGGTCCAGGCGCGCGGCGTGCAGGAGGCACCCCGCCCCTACCGCTGCCCCGACCGCGGTTCGCTGGGCCAGCGGCATGCGCACCAACGGACGCGTCGCCCGCAACGCCCAGTGCCTGGCCGTCAGTTCGTCGTGGACCTCCCACAGACGAGAGTCCGGCACGAGCTGGTCCATGAGTACGTCGAAATGCGCGCTGTACACCGGGATTCGCAACCATCCGCGCAGCGTCCGGTCACTGTCGTGCCACACGATCGCCGCGGGGTCGAAGGTGAAGCGGCAACCGTACCGGGCCAGCCGACGGCCGAGCTCGACGTCCTCCTGCCTGGCGAAGCGAGTGTCGAAGCCGCCGACGGCCACGAAATCGTCTCGGCGAAGGCCTACGTTGCCCGTGTACACATGCCGCCACCCGGGTTGGGATTCTCCAGTCGCGAGTCGCCTGTACTCCCTGCCCAATCGGTCAGCGTCCCAATGAGTCCAGACGGGGAGCCGCTGTCCGGGCGGGGACAGAATCGGACCGAGTGAGACCGTCGGACCCCCGGCCATGAGCGCAGCTCGGTGCCGGGCGATCAGGTCCCGATCAGCGATGCAGTCGTCGTCCATGAACACGATGTAGGGCGCCCCTGACGCCTCGGCACCACGATTGCGGCTCCCGCCGGGGCCGATCGATTCCTCGTTGCGGATGAATCGGATGGGCATCGATCGACGCAGTTGGTTGGGGACGAGGTTCTCGGCCCTGGTGCGTCCGCCGTCGTCGACGACGATCACCCGGAGCCGGTCGCAGCTCTGATTCCGCAGCGCCTCGAGTGTGGTGGCGAGCTGCGCCGGCCTGTCACGGGTCGGTATGACGATGTCGATGTCGGCGCCGTCGTCGCCGGAGATGCTGGCCATCACGCCGGGACTCCCTTCGGGCTGGACACATGAGATCTGCTGAACCACACCGTGCGGTGGGTGTTTCCGGACGCGAACAGGGCGGAGAGCGTGGTGCTGTGAAGCGAACGTCGCCGGAATCCGTCGAGTACCAGTTGCAGCGCCTTCGCGCGGTCGAAGTCGCGTCGCCCCTCACCCGCGCAACCGTCGTGGAGCAGGACGATGTTGCCGGGTACCGTCCGGGTGACGACCTCGGTCGCCACCAGGCGCTCGTCGCCACCGCGCCAGTCCAGGCTGTCGAGATCCCAGACCACGCATGCCAACCCGGCATCCCGTATCGCGAGGAACGACGCGGGGGTGAGATCGCCGAACGGCGGTCGGAAGTAGTGCACCGGCGCCCCGGATATCGCCCGCAACTCGTGTGCCGCGTGACCGAGCACCATGCGCGTCGCGCGCCGCCGTGCACCGGCGAGGCTGCGGTGGTCGGGACCGTGCAGGGCGACCTCGTGTCCTTCGGCGACCGCGCGCCGTACCAGGTGTGGATGCCGGCGCGCGTTCTGCACCAGCATGAAGAAGGTGGCGTGGGTGGCGTTGCGCGCGAGGGTCTCGAGCACCCGGGGGGTCCACTCGGGATCGGGGCCGTCGTCGAACGTCAACGCGACGAGGGGCTGATCGGTACGGACGCCGTCGATGGACCCGAAGCGCCCACCGGCGAGACCGTCGACCGCGCGGTGCGCGGCCCGCCGGACAGCGGACGTCAGCGAGCTTGGATCCGTCATCGGTCACACCTCATCGACTGCGGAGGTTCAGCGGGCCTCCTGGCGAAACAGACCGCCAGGAAGAACCCCAGCAGCGGGGTGACCCCGAGGACGTTGAAGACCGGGAACGTGATCGGGATGAGCACCAAACCGGCCAAGGATGCCCTGCTGGCCACCGACACCGTCGACCATCGCCAATCGCCGTCGTGGTGGGTTCGTCGCATGATCGCCGACACCATGATCAGCACCACCAGGGCCGCAACCGGTACGCCGAATTTCCAGGCCAGCCAGAGGTATCCGTTGTGGATGAACGATGTCATCATCGGCGCGAAGACCCCATGACTTTCCCAGGTAATGGTGGCGCCGAGCCCGGACCCGGTGACCGGTCGAGCCGTGATCTCGTCAATCGCCGCCTCGGACTCGATGACGCGATAGCTGTAGGAACGGTCCGTCGACACCTCTGACACGGTCATCAACCGCTTGACTGCCATCAGCGCTTCACCAGGAGCGGCCATGGACAGACACACCAGTGCCCCGAGTCCCATCGCCCCCCATCTGACCGCCGGGCCGATCGCCGCAGCACCGTAGATCACCACGACGACAACGCATTGCAGCACCGTGACGAGCCACATGGTGCGCTCATATGTCAGCACCAGGCAGACCGCGTTGAGGATCAGGATGCCGCCGAGGAGCGCTTGCCCGGCTGATGTGCGCACGCGACCGGACAACAGTGCGGCCCAGGCGAACGTGATGGCGAGGGGATAGCCGAACATGCCGCCCTGCAGCATCCCTCTGCTTCCGACGACGAGGTCGTTCCCCATGCGCACGCCGGCGTCACCGGAGCTGACGTACCCGATCTCGAACATCCACTGCGCCAATCCCCAGAGGGGGAGCGCCAAACCCAGCACGAGGAGCATCCGGATCATCCGCCGGCGCGTCGATCGATCCGCCATCAACGGCCAGGCGAGTATGAACGCGCCCACCGCCATCACGACGCGACGAGCCTCGTGTCCGGCCTCACTCAGCGCGCCGCCCTGCGCGACACCCCAGCCGAGCGCCGCGCAGCAGATCAGCAGGGCGATGCTGCCGACGATCAGAGGGAGGTCGAATTCGAGCCGCCTACGCATCAGTAGCCAGAGGACGCGAAGCAATCCCAGCACCAGCAACGCATCGACGAACAGCAAGCCCGGTTGGTCGCGTCCGCCGACGACCGCCAGGTCGTCTTGGAGCTCGAACGGCACCAGAGCGGTGATGAGAACAAGCACCGACAGTGCCGCCACGGGTGTTGCGAAGGCCAGAGGAATCAGCACGAGCACCTCGATGGCCGCGCCGGGCGCGACGGGGAAGAGCACACCGAAGCCCGCCGCGGCGGCACACGCCGCTCCCATGCAGCGGCTGAGCTGTCCCGGTGTGACCCGGGGGTGGTCAGACCCGGGGGCTTCGAGTGCTCCGATCATCGCGCCCGCACCGATCCGACGCGTCGGAACAGCAGCGGCCCACCCACCGTCAACCCGACCGCCCCTGCGGCACAGGCTGCTGTCATCCCCGCGTCCCCGGAACCGCCCATCGCAAGGAGAACCGCGCACCCGGCGAAGGTCTGCAAGCCGACTGTCAACGCGATCGGGCGCAGCCGACGCCACAGGGCAGCGGGTGTGGTACCGGCCCGTCGCGCACCGGCGGTGGCGTAGATCGCCGCGTATGCCAGCAGCGAGATGAGCTGCGCGAGAGCGGCGCCGCGCATACCGTCGAACGCCACGAGAACCACGAGAAGGGGCAGCGTCACGACGCAGCGCGCGACGATGACCTTGGCGCGGAACGCGATGTGACCGCATCCGGAGAGCGCCTCACCGATGCAGTTGACGATGGCGTGGCCGACGCCGGCTGCGAGGAGGATCTGAAAAGGCACCACCATCGGTTCCCATTCCGGACCGAAGACGGCGGGCAGGACCGACGGCGCGGCGAGGATGCCTACCGGAAGCAGCGGGAGCAACAGCGCCGACATCAATTGCACTGCTTGCTCTGTGCGCTGTCTGACGGCTTCCGGAGCGGTGGCTGCGGCGGCGAAGAGCACTTTGCCGACCTGGTCCGAGAGATGGATGCAGGGCGCCATGGCGATCGTGAAGGCCAGCGAGTACAGACCGACGACAGTGGCGTTCGCCGATTCACCCAGCACCAGGAAGTCGAGATTCAGGGTGAGCACCAGCGTGACCGCGAACACGAAGAACCACCGCTCCTGGTCGGCGGGCCTCAGGTGCGGTCGGCGTCGGTCCGCGGTGAGTCCTTCGGCTCGAAAGGTCCTCAGGCACAACACCGACGACATCACGGCGAGTCCACCGGACAAGAGGACCTGGCGAGCAACCAGCGCCCACACTCCGAACCCGGCCATGGCCATCAACAGAGCGGCTGCCGCGGACAAGATGTTCGCGGCGGCGTTGAGCCCACCGAGCCGGCGGAACTGCATCGACCTCTGCAGCACGGCCATGGGCACCACCGAGATCGCGTGCAACGGCAGGCACAGCCCCAGGGCGGCGACCGCGGCCGCGTCACCCCCGCTGGCGAACTGGTCGACGACGGCATGCGCAGCGGCGACCATGGCCACGGCGAGCACGATGCCGGTGCGCAGGCACCGTCGAAAGGCCCGTGCGAGCATGTCCCTGTCCAGCTCTGGCTGGACGATGATCCCACCCCACGTACCGCGGTCGATGAGGAGGACCGCGAAGTAGACGATGGCGGTCCCCACCGCGATCGTGCCGAAGACATCGGGCGACAGCCACCTCGCGAGCAGGACCAACGACCCGTACGCGACGCCCTGCGCCACGACGTGACTAGCTGCCATCCAGCCCGCCGAAGAGAGCAGCGCACGTCCGTTCACGGCGTGCGCCGATCCGGTCCCCGACACCGTTGCCACGGCAGTCAGCCACTGCTCACGGGGCTCGGCGAGGCCGGCACCGGGATCGGCTGTCGTTGCCACCTGGTGCGGAGCGCCGACATCACCAGGCGAGCGGCGATCGGCATCCCGTCGACGAGATAGCGGCGCCACAACTGCGGCTGGCTGGTCAGGCGCCACGCCCACTCCATGCACATCCGCTGCACCCAGCGCGGTGGCCGCGCACGATCGCCGTTGACGAGTTCGAAGCTGGAACCGACACCGAAGAACCACGTTGCCGGCATCTCCTCGCGCAGAAGCGCCATGGTGGTCACTTGCGTCCGGAACGGCAGGCCGATGAAGACGATGTCGGCCCGCGATTCGACGACCGCACGGGACATTTCGGCGACCTGCTGCGCTTCTGCCTCTGGTTGCACGTAGCAGGGGTAGGTCTGCACCTGCAATTCCGGGTTGCGTCGGCGAAGCGCCTCGGCGGCGCGGTCCGCGTCACCCGGGAGTCCACCCGCGAGCAGCACGGTGTGGCCGTGCGCCGCCGCTGCCGTGGAGACCGCCCAGAGCAGATCAGTACCGGTGATCTGCTCGGGCACCGGCGTGCGTTGCAAGCGTAGGGAGACGACCAGCGGCATACCGTCGGCGACGAGGAGATCGGTGCCTTCGAAGACCTCTCGCAGGTCGGGCGAGGACCGGTACTGCCGCAGGATGTCGATGTTCGGCGTGATCACGGTTCCACCGCGCCCTCTCGCCAGACCGTCGATGACGCGGTCGACAGCCTCGTTCATGGTGACGTCGTGGATGGGCATGCCCATGAGCCTCGGCATTTTTCACCGCCTTCCGTTGTGGGCGCAGGTGTGCGCGGGTTGATCGCCGTCGGTCAGTTCCTCGATTGCCGGCTCAGTTCTGCCGCGCCGGCGCACCATCGCGTATTCGGCCACCAACCCGATGAACAAGCCGGCGGCGATCGCCACGGCGATCGACACTCCGACCGGGAGCGGGTCATCGCGCACCACGGGGCTCGTCGACTTGATCTGCAGTGTCGGATCGACTCCGCCCCGACGAACGATCCGGAGCGTGTCCAGGCGCATGGCGGCTTCACTGGAATCCGGACGAGCAGCGGCAAGCGGCGTGATCACGGCGATGCGTTCGTCGAGTTCAGCCGCGAGTGCCCGCCATCGATCCGCGAGCGTCGCGTGTGCGAACTCCTCGGACAACTTCAGTGCGCTCTCGGGATCAGTTGCGGTGGCCACGATCTCGATGAGGTTCGAGTTCTCGACCGCTGACACCTCGACGCCGGCGTCGACGATCTCCGCCGTCGCTTCGCCGCCGAGGTAATCTGCCACCACCGCCGCGGCACGGTAGGTGTCGAGGTCGGCAGCGATCGTCCCGGCGGTGATGCTCGCGTCACCGGAGTCACGCACCATGCTGGTGCCGATGAAGGTCTCGTCCCACTGCGCCAGCGGAACCACCATCAAAGTCGTCGTGACCCGGTATGACGGCTCCTGCCGTTGCAGAGTCCACATGGTGACGCCCACGGCGACCAGCGTCGGTACGAGAAGCACCGGCCACCAGCGCAAGATCTCCCGGGTGCCGAGGCTTCGCGAACTATGTCGTGTCATGTCTGCTGTCCCCATAAGCGCGAAGATGAGCACCGATCGCGTCCGACTCCCCCGCCCCGGAACCGCCCTGGGCATGGCCTTCGGCGAGCTCGGCGTTGATGGCCCTACTGAGTCCGGCTACGTCACCGGTTCTGAACGTGCGGCACGCCAACTCCGCCATACCACCGACATCGGCTGCGACGGTGGGCGTTTTCAGCTCTCGCGCCAGCGCCAGGACCCCGCTCTGGCTGGCCCTCTCCGAGGGCACCACCACCAGGTCGGCCGCTGAGATGGCGGCCGCAAAGTCGTCGATGTCCACGAACCCGAGCCGGGCGGAGATGTCGACGCCGTGGGCCTTGGCGGTCTGGGCGCACTGATCCCACGCGCCCCGGTCCGGTCCCACCACAGCGAGCCGTCGCCCGGGGGGCCAGGTCCGGGCGCTCTCGATCAACACGTCGAGGCGCTTCTCGGGACGGATGAACCCGGCGAACAGCACCACGCGGTCGGCATCGCCGGCTCGCCATTCCCGCCGCCACTTGGACAGCTGCGCCACTGACGGGCTGGGCACCAACTGAACCAGAGGTGACAGATGTATCCGGTTCGCGGGAACTCCCTGTTCTCGCAGGCGCTGCCGATCGGCGCGCGAGTAGACCACGATGGCATGTGGCGGCCGGTACGCCAGCCGCAGTAGCGCGCCGTCCACCGCACCACGGCGGGTGAACACGTCATGAGGTGAGTAGACGACGCGATGCCCCGCCTTCCGCGCCGCTCCGAGCACAAGGAGGTTGAGCCCTCCGGATGCTGCCGTGCCCTGCAGGTGCATGACCGAACCTGCTGTGGCAGAGCGCAACAGATGCGGCAGAGTCCGTCCGGCCAATCGGCTCGCCGTCTCGGCCCGGCGGGCACCGGCTTCGATCCGCCGCTCTCCATCCGGGCGGGGCCACCAGCAGCACGTGCACAGCTCAACGCCGTCGAGGCTGACCGCCTCGTGCTGGTGTCCGGTGTGGAGCACCACCTGTCGACCGGCCCGCCGAAGCCCAAGAGCGAGTTGGCACGTGTGTTGGAAGACGCCGGCGTAGCCGGTCGGCTCGATCAGGTGGGTGACCGGGTGTTCGCCTCGGTCGATCATCGCGGTCACACCAGCAATTCGAATGCCGCGGCAGGCACGGGTTCCGACGTCTCGGCGCGGGCCCGGAGGGCGAGCGCCTGGTGGGCGAACATGGCACACCAGGTATTGGAGATGTTCTGGTCGCGGGCGAAGCGCACGCCGCCGTCGGGTTGCACGAACGGCAGGAGCGCATCAGCCAGTCGATCGAGGCGCTCACTCCAGATCGAACCGGCGAGGTACTCCCGTCCTCGCAGCAGGAGTCCGATGCGCAGAGCCTGTGCGATCACATCGGAGCGCACCTTGCCGCCGTCGAGGGTTTCCGGCAATGTGCCATCGGACGCCTGCACGTCCATCAACTCGGCGAAGAGTCGCTCGACGACACGGAGGCCGTCGCCGTCGCGGCCACCTGTGCGCATGAGCATGCCCTCGAGCGCGTACAACCGGGGATGGAGCTCCTGGCAGGACCATTCGCCCGCCCAGAGCCTGCGCGCCCAGTGTTCGCATGTCCGCTGCGCCATGTCGACCGTTGCGCGGCCGACGACTCGTTCCGGGACGAACAACACAGCTGCAGCGGCCTTGAGGTGATGCGGACCGGATCTGGTCGACCACCGTTCCGGCAGTTCCTCGAACGGGGGACGGACCAGCTCGTGGGACCGCATCACGTCGGCCGATTCCGAGATTCGCTCGATCGTCGTGCACAAGGCGCTCAGGGCTTTTCGATGTTCCTGCCGTCCGGACAGGTGCCGGGTGGCGGCGACTCCGCGCGAGGCCATGGCGAGATCGAAGGAGAACAGACCGTCATTCCGCCAGTCGGTCCGCTCACCCGACAGGTACAGGCGAGTGGGCACGCCCCGGCGGCTGGACATCGAGCGCGCGACCCAACCGGCCGCCCGCTGAGCGCGCAAGCGAGCGAGCGGGGCGGTGTCGGCGTTCATCGCGCCACCAGAGGCCAACCAGGCCATCGCCGTCATGTAGTACCCGGCGATCTCGAGGTACACGAAGTCGGGCTGTCCGTTCTCGTCCAACCAGCCGGCTATCCCGCCCTGCTGTTCGCCGTACTCGATCTGAATGCCGCTGTGCAGCAACCAGCCCTCGACCCGGCCGAGCGCGTCCCGGTGAGACGTCTCTTCTCTGCACCGCTCCGAACGCACCCTCAGTTCAGCCGACATGACCATGCACCTCCCGCAGAATTTGATTTTCTGGAGTTTGTCGATTTCTGATGTGGAAATCGATTCGCCGCCCCCACTGACGACAGGACCCCAACGTAACAGACGAACGGAATTCTCACTAGGAATTCTTGGCGAACTTTATTTTTGCTTTATCGAATATCTTTATGGCAACAACAGTCGCGCCACGGCGGTCGTGAACAGCTTCTATACCGTATTACGACAGGACAGCTCGGTTGCTTGAATTACACGCAGCAAAAGGATCGGCGTGCGCATCAGCGCAACCGTCTCGCCGTTATACGGACCTGGTCAATAAGCTCCGGAGCGTGTGAATACTGCCCGCATAGTCTTGGCGATGATCAAAATGTCCTCGACCAACGACCAATTGTCGACGTACCACAAATCCAGACGAACAGATTCTTCCCAGGACAGATCCGACCTCCCGCTGACCTGCCACAGCCCCGTGATCCCGGGATCGACGCGCAACCTGCGGCGTACATCGCTGTCGTAGGTGTCCACCTCGCACCGCAATGGCGGCCGGGGACCCACGACGCTCATCTCCCGGCGGAGAACGTTGACGAACTGCGGCAGTTCGTCGACGCTGAATCGCCTCAGCGACCGGCCGACCGACGTCACCCGTGGGTCTTCCCGGATCTTGAACATCGGACCGTTGTTCTCGTTCTTGTCCAGCAGATGGATCAACTGGCTTTCGGCGTCGACGACCATGGTGCGCAGTTTGAGCATCGAGAAGGGTTTCCCGTCGATCCCGATGCGCTCAGACCGGTACAAGACCGGGCCGCGGCTGTCGATCTTGATTGCGATGGCCGCGGCCAACAGGATCGGCAGCGAGATCGCAAGCGCCGCTGTCGCGAAGCAGATGTCGAAGGCCCGCTTGCAGAAGACCGTCGCGCGCCGGTACTGCGGCTTCTCGACATGGAGCACTGGCAGCCCCGCCACCGGCCGCATCACCAACCGGGAGACCGCGACGTCGACAACGCCGGACGACAGCATCAGATCGATGCCCATGGACTCGAGATCCCACATCAGTCTGCGAATTCCACGAGTTCCGAAGTGCTCGGCGCCGGCGATCGCCACGGTGTCGGCACCGCACGTCGCCAAGGCGTCCAGGATGTACGTCTCACCACCGATGACCGGGACGGCCCAGTCAGCGATCTCGAGGTGCTCACCTCGCGGGGGCCCGTAGCCGGGTATGGCGACCGCGACGACGCGGTAACCCGCCTCCGGGTCTCGATGGAGCTCGCTGGCGAGGTCGACCACCGCGTCGCCGACACCGACTGCCAGAACACACGTCTGGTACTTGCCCCGCGCTCGCTCTCGGGCCACATGCCTGCGCCAGAGCCATCTGCTCGACAGCAGACCGAGGATGCCTGCAGGTAAAGCGACAATCACGTAATCCGGTGGGATGTCGAGACTCAAGACCAGGGACAGCATCGCGATCGCGCCGAACACCCCGATCGACGCAGCCAACAGCCTGCGGTACTCCTCCAGACCCGTTCCGATCACCGTCGACGACCTGGCATGGAAGCACACGAGGCCGAGCAGCCAGACAGCCGCAACCAGACCGCCGGTGAGCAGCGAGTGACGGGTCGGGTGATGAGTTGAGCTCACGTACTGCGCTGCGAGCACCGCTGCGCACACCACGATCGCGTCAGAGATGCGGAGCGTGGCGATATACGTTCGCTGCCAGCGTAACCGGGCGGGCAGGCTGCTCGTGCTCGCAGCCGTCGTGACGTCGCCCGGCACGGCGTCGAGCTCGGTCGTGGTGCGCCCCTCACCGTCCGGCAGCGCGGAAAGTGAGCCATCGCTCCCGTCTTGGCCCGGGTGTCCCGTCGTCGGACGATCAACGACGGCGGTCGCCTCGCGCTCGATCATCATGGGCCTGTTCACGCGCTCACGAGTGCCGGCAGCTCGGGCTCGAGCGTGGCACGAAGCCATTGCATCGTCCGGCGGATGCCTTCGGTGATGTCGACGGCGGGTCTCCAGTCGAGATCCTCACAGGTTTCGCTGCAACAGAATTCGCCGCCCGGTAGATCGTCATCGCCCGTCACCCGGACGCTTTGTAACGGCGCCTCGTCAAGCGCAGCACAGATTCGGGCATGCAGTTCGGGGACGCTGATGTGTCGTCCGGTGCGGATGTCGTACGTCCCCGTGAGGCTCATCGCAGCACCCCCCGCGCACAGGAATGCCTCCACCACGTCGTCTACGTAGAGGTACTCGTCGACGCCGGAAGACCGGTAGGTGCCGAGAGGAGCGCCGGTGATCAGGGAATTGCCGAAGACAGTGACGACACCACCCCCGCACAACCGCTGGCGAGGTCCGTACACCTCGGGCAACGCAAGACAGATCGGCCGGAGATCGTACATCTGGGCGTAGGCGCGGAGATACATCTCGCCGGCGAGCTTCCCTACGACGTAGGGGGATTGCGGATCGGTGTGACCGAAGTCGACCGGTTCCATCGGGCCGAGGAGTCCGTATCGGCACTCGCCGGATGTCGCATACACGATCCGCCTGACCCCGCCGCGGCGGCTGGCTTCACAGAGATTGATGGTCCCCAGGACGTTGCTCCGGGCATCGAACTGAGGGTCGAGGACAGACCTGCGGGGGTCGACCTGCGCGGCGAGGTGGTAGATGACGTCCGGATTGGCGCCGGCGACGACACCGGACAACTCGGGCGCCTGCACGTCGAGCTCCAGGAACGTGAATCGACCGGCCCTGCCCTCGTTGTACCGGAAAGCGTTGTCGAGGTTCGCGCGTGATCCTGTCTGCATGTTGTCGATCGCGACCACCTGCTGGCCCTCTGCCAGTAGACGGTCGACGAGATGAGAACCGATGAAACCGGCCGCGCCGGTGACGAAAGACCGCATGTGTCATACACCCCCTGTTTTCGTGATCGTCGACGCCGAACCGTCCGGACTGAACGGCCCACCGGCAGGCATCGCTCTCACGTCCCGTCCGATTGGTTGTCCGACCCGCCGGAGTCCTCGTTCGTGCCACCGTTGTTGACGTTGGTGTTCTCGTCCGCGCCGCCGTCGTCGTCGGCGATTCCGCCGCCCGCGTCCTCTTCGGAGTCGTCACCGCTTCGCGGATCCGGCAGTTCGACCTCCTTACTGGACACTCCACCGTCGTCCGGGACGGTCGACGGTGGCTCGAATTCGGCGCTCGTCGGACTGGACGTCGTCACTGTCTCCGTCGGTGTCGCCGGCGTCTGCGGTACTTCGACGATCGGCGGGGCGGGCGGCTCCTGAGTGGCCGAGCCGCCCAGATCTGGCGTGATGACATCCCAAACCCACACGGTGACATCGACCAACGTCGGCAGTGCTTGACCGGGTGGCGGCGACCAGGTCCCGGGGCTGCCGCCGCCTCCGCCGGTGAAGGCAGGCACCTGATACTCGGCGGCGGCCGGTGCGGGGGCCACCCACATCGGGGTGTTCGCGCCTGCGGGCGGATGAGGCCCATCGGATCGGTAGATCTCCGGGATCTCGCGCGCCACGTAGTCGAGAAACTGCCGCGCGTCGAGGGCGGGATGCCCGGGTGCTGTCAACATGCTTGTCACCGCGGCCAGCCGCGCTTCGCCGATGAAGTTGCCGCGCAGCTGATCCGAGAACATCTCGACAATGCGGTCGCCGTCCCCCCGGCCCAGTCCGGGCAGCGGAAGGTCGAAGTCCCTCACCGGGCGCTCGATCGACGACAGGATGAGGGAAGCGCTGAACGCCACGCCGCTGGCGATCAGGCCGGCACGCAGGGCGCTGGGGCGGCGGGCGCCCTGCGTGCCGAGGCATGGTCCGGTGAACGCCGCAGTGCCTGTGCCTCCGGTTGTGCTCATTCCACCGTCACCGACTTCGCCAGGTTGCGGGGTTTGTCGACGTCGCGTCCGAGGGCGAGCGCCAGATTCCGCGCGAAGATCTGTAGCGGAACAGCGCTTTCGAGAGGACCCCAGGGCTGCTGCCGGATGTCGGCGAGGGGCACGTCACAGCCGGCCGGACCGATGGACACGACATGGCCGCCGCGTGCGCGGACCTCTGCCATGTTGAGCGCGAGTTTTGGATCACCGTTGTCGATGACCACCACGGGGGTGCCCGTGCTGATCAGCGCGAGCGGACCGTGTTTGAGCTCACCCGCCGGATAGTGCTCGGCCCAGCGATATGAGAGCTCCTTGAGCTTGAGTGCGCCTTCGGCGGCGTAGGGCAGACCAGCCCCGCGCGACAGGAAGATGAAGCCAGTGGCCGTTCCGACTTGGTCGACGATCGGCGGGACGACGCATTTCGCGACCGTCGCCGCGGCGAACAGTTGATCCGGGAGTCGCCGCAGATCGTCGACCAGTCGGTTCGCCGTGGCGGAGGCCAGCCGGTTCGTTGCGACGAGGGCGGAGATCATCAGCGCCACACCGGCTACGATCTGGCAGACGAACGTCTTGGTCGCGGCGACTCCGATCTCGGTGCCTGCGGCACATTCGACGACAGCGTGCGCGCGACGGGCCAGGGTCGCATGCGGATTGTTCGTCAGAGCCACGACCGGCGAGCCGGACACCGCAGTGGATTCCATCGCGTGGAGCACGTCGGCTGTCTCGCCGGACTGACTGATCGCCAGGCAGAGCTGGGAGGCGTCGGGGATCTCCTCGGCCGCTTCGCTGGCCACAGTGATCGCCGTCGGGATTCCTCCGAGTCGGCGTACCGCATGGCCGATCACCTGTCCCGCGTTGAGCGATGTCCCGCATCCGATCACCCGCAGGCGGGTGAAAGGAGGTAACCCGAGCCCCGCCCAGAGCTCGCCGGTGGCGATGCCGCCGCCGAGTTGATCGAGCACTCTGCTGACTGCTTCGGGCTGCTCATCGATCTCCTTGGCCATGAAGTCCGCGTAACCGGCGCGGTCCGCATCGCACGCGTGCCACGTGCACTTGATGGCCGCCGGGCGCTGGCCGGCGACCCCGCCCCGACGGCTCCACCGGCCGCTTGCGGCCAACTCGACGACATCACCGTCGTCGAGCACCCGGTACTCGTCGACCCACTCCGCGATAGCCCCGATGTCGCTCGCCGCGAAATCACCATGCGGCGCGTGGGCGACCAGAAGCGGGGACCCGTTGGCCGCCACGACGATGCGGCCGGCCTGCGCCTCCATCGCGGCCAGCGCCCAGGAACCCTTCACCCTGGACAACGCCAGCTCGACCGCCTCGAAGAGATCACCGCACCGTGCTCGGGCATGCTCGACGAGGTGACACAGCACCTCACTGTCGACGGAAGTGGCGAACCGGTGGCCTCCTGCACGAAGCTCATCCCTGAGTTCGTCGGCATTCTCGACGATGCCGTTGTGCACCAGGGTGATCCGTCCGGTGCAGTCTGTGTGCGGGTGGGCGTTCGCCTCGGTCACCGCACCGTGGGTTGCCCATCGGGTGTGGCCGAGCCCTGCCCCGTCGAGTCGGGTGCCGGCCCACTGGTCGACCAGCTGGTCAAGGGCATTGATCCGGCCGGTGGTACGCAGCCGGGCGACGTCGCCGGTCACGGTTCGCAGTGCCACGCCGACGGAGTCGTAGCCTCGGTATTCCAGACGGCGCAGGGCAACGCGTAGATACTCGACGGCCGGCCGGCTGGTGCGGCACGCGACTATGCCGCACATGTCCGCATCTCCGAGTCCGGTGAATGCGCGTACTGCGGCCAGGCGTGTGCATCCCCGAGCACCGCTGAGGTGGTGAAGGACGCGATGTCAATTCGACGTCCCGCGAACGGAATACGAGATGAGCGAGATCCCGCGAGGACGATGAACGATCGACTGGGAAGGTACTGCGTTGCGCCCCGGAACATTTCTTCACTATTGATGTCCGCCGCACTGCCGTACATGGACCATCGGAGCGAAATTTCCGGTGGCCCCGGAACTAGTTCCCGTGAGCGATCTCGGTGTATCCGATGGTGCGCGAGAGTGCGGCAGCCTCGGCGCGGGTACTGACACCCAGCTTGTGCAACAGGCTGTGCACATGGTTCTTCACCGTGTGTACCGCGATACACAGGTCTGCGGCGATGTCGCGGTTCGAAAGGCCCAGTTCGAGCATGCGAAGGATCTGGGCCTCACGCGTGGTCAGAACTAGTTCTCTCGAGACGGGCTGCCGCTGGGCGGCCAGGTCCGACAGCCGGCGCAGCAGCATCGCGGAGATTCGAGGCGAACACACCGCCTCGCCGGTGGCGACCCTCCTGATCAGTGCGAACAACTCGTCCAGGGACTCGGCCCGCATGTGATAGCCCGCGACGCCCGCCTCGGCACATGCGATGATCTGGCACTCGTCGTCGTCCGGGATCCCGACGACGATGACCTTCGCGGCGGGACACGTCTCCCTGACGAAGCGGAGGAGTTGCACGCTCTCGCGGCTGCCCATGTTCACCAGGACGATCTCCGGTGTGGCTTCGCTCAGCGCGGCACAGAGGGTGGTGAGGTTCCATGCCACGGCCAACTTGGAGGCGCCCCGAACGACGAAGACGGTCGCCAGATTCTCCCGGTGCAACGTGCAATCGTCGACGATGAGGAACCTCGCGTCGGGGAGTTGGCTGCGCTGTTCGACAGTGAAATCCTGGTGGACGCGAGGCGCGAGGTGAGCGTGAGTCGCGGCGGCCAGCACATCTGCCCGCGCATGGCCGACGGCTGAGGCCGCGCTTCGGTTCTCCGCAATCAGCGTCGGGGGCCGGTACGGCGCCCGGAGCCAAGGGCTCGTGGCTGAATAGTCCTGGCGCTCTTGATTGTTCATTGACGGTGACTGAGCCATGGTCTCGACTCCAAGTTGTGTTCGACGCGAGAGGTGATGTCTGTTGAGGTCGCGATCGGACGCACGCACTTCGGCTGTCAAGCCAAGACTGCACTGCGGGTGACGAAAACCGGCATGAGCGCTCACCGCGTTCAGGCCGGGGTGGAGCCCCCTTCGAACTCCGCACCAAGGATGGCCGCGTGTTACCGCTGTCGGCCGGTTCCCCTCTGTGGTAACCCCCACTTATTCGGTTGTGCCCTTCTGGGGTGGGCCAATGTTAGGCATTTGCCAGCAACGCGGTCAACCGTCACGTTTGAGTACAGTCCGCAAAGATTCCCAAAGGAACTAGGTCGAACTAGCCCGTCCGGATCTCGTATTGACGTAAGCGCTGATGGGAGTTCGTGTCCGAGCCTGACACTTCCTGCATAGTCAAGAATGCGCAGCTGAAGATGGGTAGTCGGGCGATCGCTGACCGGCCGACGGTCGGACATGCGCGGCAAAGTGAGTAATTCTTAGGGTTGCCTCTCGTCGCCCAAGGGGGTCATCGCCACCGCGCGCTTGATCACGACCGCCGAAATTCGATCTTGATCTACTGCTCGAAAATTTGCTGAGCGCGACGTCAGTCGTCCGCGTGATCGTCCGCCTGCTCGACAATTTGCGACAGGGTCTGCCAGTTGCGTTCGGTTGCGTCAGCCGCCGCGACCGCGTCCCCGTCACGGCAGAGTTCGATGATCTGCTCGTGCTGGGCGATCGAGTCACGGCCGGAGAGCGACGAGAACCGCAGGTGTTCCAGCCGCCGGAGCACCGGGGTGACCTGCTCGAGAACCTGTGCGATCACGTCGTTCTCGCACGCCACCACTGCCACGCTGTGGAAGTCGTCGTCGCTTCGGATCGCCGCCTCGGCATCGCCGCGCGACAACGCGTCGGCGAAGTGTGCGTTGGCGCGCGCCATCGCCTCGAACTCCTCGTCGCCCATCATCGGAACAGCGGTGCGTACCGCGAGAGCGTGCATGGCGGCGGCGACGCTCTGCGCGTTGAGCACCGCCTGCTGTTCGATCGACGACACCACCGTGGACCGGCCGGGTGTGGTGTGCACGAGGCCGGCGACCTCCAATCGGGCGAGCGCCTCCCGGATCGGGGTCCTGCTGATCCCCAGCCACTCCTCGAGTTCCGGATCTCGCAGCTTCTCGCCCGGCGCCAGGGTCCCGTTGACGATGGCGTCGCGGATCGAGACGTACGCCTGATCACGCAGCAGTGACCGGGTGTGCTTTCCCCGCTCAACCGGCACTGGCATGCAACGTATGGTATATCACCGCTGGTCAGGCCCCTGCCCGGATGAGGTCGGCGGCCTTCTCCCCGATCATGAGCGTTGCGGCGTTGGTGTTGACGCACACCACCCTCGGCATGACCGAGGCGTCGGCCACCCGCAACCCGGTCAAGCCATGCACCTTCAACTCCGGATCCACCACCGCATCCGGCCCGACGCCCATCGCGCAGCTGCCGACCGGGTGGTAGTACGTGCTGGTGGCGCGGGCCAGGAACGCGCGCAGCGCCGACTCCTCCGTCACACCCGACCCGGGTAGCACCTCGGGCCCACGCCACGGCGCGAACGGTGCGCTGGCGGCGATTTCGCGCGCGATATGCACGCCGTGCAGCATCCGGCGTACGTCGGATTCTGCCCCCAGGTAGTTCGGATCGATCAGCGGCGCGGCGTTGGGACCCGGTCCGGCTAGACGCACCGAACCGCGCGCCTCGGGCACGATGGCCACCCCGAACGTGAAGCTGTTCGCGGGGGCGTTGAGGTGGGCCGGGTGGAACGGCACATGGATGAACATCAGCTGCATGTCGGGTCCGCCGGCCGCTTCGTCGCTGCGCCACAGCATCGACACCTCGGCGTGGTTGGTGCGCCCCGCGGGGATGGGCTGCGCCGCCTCATAGATGACCCCGCACAGCGGATGGTCGTGCAGGTTGCGGCCCACTCCGGGCAGATCGTGCACCACGCCGACCTCGACCGCCTCCAATTCAGCCGCGGGCCCGACTCCGGACAGCAGCAGCAGCCGCGGTGAGTCGACCGCACCGGCGCTGACCACCACGTCCGCGTCGGCGTAGGCGGTCACGACCTCGCCGTTTCGCTCGAATTCGACTCCTCTGCAACGGGTTCCGTCGATGATCAGCTTGTGCGCACGAGACCGGGTGGAGATGGTGAGGTTGGGCCGGTGCCCGGCCACCGGGTGCAGGTAGGCCACCGCGGCGCTCTGCCGGATGCCCGAGGAGATCGCGAGATCGTGCCAGCCTGCGCCCTCGGCGGTGGCGCCGTTGAAGTCGTCGGTCAGCGGAAATCCCGCGGCGGCCGCACCGTCGAGGAAGACCTGTGACAGCGGATTGGCGTCGAGGGTTGACGCCGGCGCCGGCGACAGGGGGCCGGCGGTGCCGCGGTAGCGCGGATCGCCGCCAGTGACCGACTCCGTGCGCATGAAGTACGGCAGTACGGACGCGTAATCCCAACCGGTGCAACCTTCTTCAGCCCAGCTGTCGAAGTCGTCCGGGTGTCCGCGCAGGTGCACCATGGCATTGATGCTGCTGCTTCCGCCGAGGGTGTGGCCGCGCGGCCAGTTGTGGACGAGTGCGCCCGTACCGATCTGCGGGACGGTGCGGTAGGCGTAGTCGACCTCGGTGCCCCACAGCGCCGGCCATGCCGGCGGCGCGGCGATCTCGGGTCGGGTGTCGGCCGAGCCGGACTCCAGGAGCAGCACCCGGGTGGCGGGGTCCTCCGAGAGCCGGGCGGCGATCACGCAACCCGCCGACCCGGCGCCGATCACCACGTAGTCGTAATGTTCGTCAGGCATGTCGATCGTCCTATCTCGCTGCAGGTGCATCTCCGTCCTTTCGTCGATAGATTGCATTCGCCTGTGAGGTCTCCCTCGTGGAGAACGCCAAAGGAGCCCTATGCCATGCGTTCCGGACTGACCATCGGCGAATTCGCCGCGGTGACGCGCTTGAGCGTGCGCACGTTGCGCCGCTACCACGAGGCCGGACTTCTGGAACCCGCGACGGTGGACCCGTTCACCGGCTACCGCTACTACGCGACCGAGCAGATCCCCACCGCGCAGGTGATTCAGCGGCTGCGTCAGCTCGACGTGCCCCTGTCCGAGGTCGAGGTCATCCTCGGCACCGAGGACCCCCAGGACCGGGCCGAGGTGATCGCGGGCCACCTCGAGCGGCTGGAGGCCGAATTGGACCGCACCCGGGCGGCCGTCGTATCACTGCGGCGGCTCATACGCCCACACCCCGCCGGCCTCGACGTCGAGCTGCGCTCACTTTCCGCCCGCACGGTCGCGGCGATCACCGGCCACGTCTCGCTCGACGAGTCGCTTGCCTGGTATGACACCGCGATGGACGAACTGGACGCCGCCTTCCCGCCCGCCGAACGCACCGGACCACCTGGCGGGCAGTACGCGAACGAGCTGTTCACGCACGGCGCCGGCGCCTTCACGGTCTTCCGCCCGGTCCGCGCGCCCCGCGAATCCGGGCGGATCCAGGTCGTCGAGCTGCCGCCGGCCGACCTGGCCGTCGCCGTTCACCCCGGCCCGCACGACGACATCGACGTCACCTACGGACGTCTCGGCGCCTGGGTGGTCGAGCACACCCTGGCCGTCGCCGGGCCGATCCACGAGATCTACCGGGTGGGACCGCGTGACACCCCCGATCCGGCGAGGTGGCGAACGGAGATCGGCTGGCCGGTGTTTCACCTCGCGGCGACGGTGCAGGGCTGACCCGTCAGGTGGTGCTGGCGCCCGCGGCCGTGTCGATCAGATCGGCGACGGCCGCGGGCTGGGAGACCGTGACGGCGTGTGAGGCGTCGATCTCCACGTTGTGCGCGTTGGCCCGCTCCCCCATGAACCGCATCGAGTCGGCGGGGATGGCGAGGTCCTTCAGAGTGACCAGATTCCACGAGGGGATGGCCTTCCATGCGGTCTTCGTGGCGGGATCCTCCAGCGCGGCAGCGGCGATGGGCCGCTGGGTGGCGGCCATCAGCGCTGCGACGTCGGCGGGCACGTCCGCGGCGAACACCCGTCGGAACTCGCCGGACCGGATGTAGAGGTCATCGGCCATCCCGCCGTCGGGCAGTGGGTACTTCACCGTGCGCAGCGCGGGACCGAGCTGCGCTCCGGGGAACTTGCCGGCCAGTTCCCCCGTGCTCTCGCCCTGTTCGAGGATGAAGCTCGCGACGTACACCAGCGCCTTGACGTTCGGTTGACCGTCCGCGGCGATGCTCATCACCGATCCGCCGTATGAGTGACCTGCCAAGACCACCGGACCGGACACACTGTCCAGCACGCTTCGCACGTAGTCGGCGTCGGCCTGCAGACCGCGCAGCGGGTTGGCGGCCGCGATGACAGGATAGCCGCCGTCCTCGAGGATCTTGATGACGCCGTTCCAGCTCGAGGAGTCGGCGAAGGCCCCGTGCACCAGCACCACCGTGGGCTTGTTCTCCGCCGCCGCAGGCTGTTCGGCGGCCGCACCACCGCATCCCGCGGTCATGGCCGCCGCGGCCAGCAGGCCCAGCGTGGCGAGTACCGATCTGTTCATCTGTCGTTGCCCTTCGTCGTCGTCGCTCGGTCGATATGCAATATATTACGTATCGCAGCGTCTGTATAGGAGCTTGTGGTGCCGCGGGGCTGGTGTTACGGGGCGGGGAAGACGGCGCCCCGGGAGAGTGCCTCGTGGTCGCGGATCTCGGCCAGCGCCTCCTCGAGTGTCGCCACGGTGACGTCGAAACCGTCGCTTCCGAGCACCAATCGCCGCGGTGGTGGATTCTCGGCCATGGCGGCGATCACCGCGCGGGCGCCGCGAGCGGGGTCACCGGGCTGCGCGCCGTCCTGGGTGACCATCGCGTCGCGCACCGCCTCCAACATGGGCCGATACTCGGTGAGCGCCTCCCGGACGGGCTCGTCGGCGAAACCGGCGTAGGCGCGCGTGCGGAACGCCCCCGGTTCGACCGCCATCACCTGGAGGCCGAACGGCGCCACCTCCTCGCGCAGCACCTCGGTGACACCCTCGATCGCGAATTTCGTTGCGCTGTAATAGCCGAAGCCTGTGGTGCCGCGAAGCCCCGCCACCGACGACATGTTGACGATCCAGCCGCTGCCCCTGGCGCGCATCCCCGGCAGGGCCGCCCGCACGACCGAGAGCACGGCGAAGAAGTTCAGCTCGAACATTGCGCGCACGCCGGCGTCGTCCATCCCCTCGATCGATCCGTACCAGCCGCGGCCGGCGTTGTTGACCAGCACGTCGATACCACCGAAGTGCGTCTCGGCCGTCTTCACCGCCTCGTGCACCTGCTTCGTGTCAGTGACATCGAGCGGGACGACCAGCACCCGGTCGCCGTAGCCGCGCGCCCACTCTTGAAGCTCGGCGGGTCTGCGGGCGGTGAGGACCACCCGGTCGCCGAGCTCCAGAGCCGCATCCGCGAAGGCCATGCCGAACCCACCCGGTGTGCCACCGGTGATGAACCAGTTCCTCGTCATCGGACTACGGCTCGATCACCAGGCGACGGACCAGCGCACCGTCCAGCGTGAACCGGAAGTGCAGATCGGCCACGGCGCCGGGAAAGTCGCCCTCCAGACGCTGCACCACGTCGGCATGGTCCGCGTCGATCATCGTGGCCCAGGTGAACTCGGTGGTGTAGGTGTACTCGCTGCCCGCGTTACCCAGCCAGGCGGCGATCTCGTCCCGCCCGCGATAGGTGTGCCCTTCGTCGGTCACGACGGCATCGTCGGTGAATACGGTGATCGCGGTGGCCACGTCACGAACCCGGTGCGCGATCAGATACGTCCTGACCGCCTCCGGAAGATCGACCCAAGCCGTCCTGATCATCCTGGTGCTCTCGTCAACTGTCATGACCCGAGCGTGAGGTCTCCCCCGAGGGGAGAGTCAAGAAGCGACTAGAGCATCCGGCGCGCGAGGTCTTCGATCTCGGCGTCCGTGGCAGGCGCCTGCGGCGGGACGGGCGCCACGCCTGCGTTCGAACCCTCCCCCGGGGCTGCGCCTTCGGCGTGCAGAAGCGGTGTCCGCTGCTCGTCGTCGCGCCTGCGCTCCTCGTCGCGCTGCTGCGCGTCGGTGTGCCCGGGTTCACCCTCCCGCGCCGGCGCTGCCTGCGGTGGCTGGGTGGGCTGAGGTGCGGCGCCCGGTGCTGGCTGACCGGCGGCCGCCGGCGGCGCACCACCGGCGCCCTGCGACCCGCCGGCCTGACCGCCGAACTGCTGCGCGGCCTGCATCGCCTGTTGCATCATCTGGCCGAACATCCCGCCGCCTTGCCCTCCGCCGCCGGCCTGCCCGGCCGCCTGGCCACCCATCTGGCCGAGCTGTCCGAGCATGCTGGTGATCTGACCGACCGCCTGCCCGCCCGAGTCGTCGGCATTCTGATAGGCGGACTGCGCAGCGGTCAGCTTGCCGGAGAACATGCCTTCTTTCGCCTGCAGCGCAGCCACATTGGCGACCAGCGGCGCGGCCAGCGTCGGGAGCACCGCGCTGATGGTCGCGCTCATCGCGTCCTGGCCCGGAGGGATCATCGGCATCTCCGGCAACTGCACGGTCGCCGCGTCCCACGAGATCCCTTCGGGCTTCTTCAGCGGATCCATCAGCGGCCGACTCCTCTCACGAACGTGTCACCACTCATCGTCGACATCCTCGTCGAGGTCGTACTCCAGGGGCGGCGGCCCGGAGAGGCCGGCGGTCGTGGTGCCGCCGCTCGTCCCGCGGCCGCCCATCATCCCCATCGGCGCACCCATGCCGCCCATGCCGCCCGCGCCCGCGGCGACCGGTGCCACACCGCCGACCGCCGCCGTGCCCGCGACGACGGGCTCCGCCGGCGCGACGGACACCGCGTTGGTGCCGACCAGGCCGGCCATCAACGGCGTCTGCGCAGAGACACCTCCTGAACCGGGCAACGACGCGGCGCGCATCATCCCGCTGCCGCCGCCGGCTCCGGAACCGCCGGCCAGGGGATGGTTGGAGAACGACGAGAACGGCAGACCGGCCGCGCCGAGGGAGTCGGCCTTACCGCCCTGCCCGAACATCGACGTCAGTTGCTGCAGCGGTTGGGACAGCTGCTGCAGCGGCTGCATCAACTGCTGCGGCGCCTGACTGACCATCTGCCCCAACTGCTGCGGCAGCTGGGCGGCCATCGACGCCATCTGCGTCATCATCTGCATCCCCTGCTGCGAGGACTGCCCACCGGCCTGGCCGGCCTCCTTGGCGGCGTCTTGGGCCGCCTGCTGGCCGGGGACCGTCGGCGGGGCGCCGGGGGTGGGGATGCTGGGCGGCACGCCGAAGACGTTGGCCAGTTCGGTCGAGCTGGCCGTGACCTGCGCGATGTTCTGTGACAACCCCATCTTGATGCGGCTCTGCACCAGCTCCTGGGTGTTGCTGAACGGCAGCGCCTGGATGGCCTCGCATTCGTGCTGGGTCTCCTGGGCGACCGTGTTCACCAGGGTTTTGGTCCGCACGACCGCGACTTCCATCTCCCGCAGCTTGGCCGCGATCGCGGCCGCGTGCGCCGCATTCGCCTCGTGTCCGCCGATGATCGTGCTGGCTTCGCCGGTCGCGGCCACGGCGCCGCCGCCCTCCCAGACGTCGGACAGCTTCATCATCTGCCCCTGCTGCTGCGGCACGACCGATCCGCTGAGGTTCGCCGCCAAGGCCTCGTATGACGCGGCGGCGGCGGCGAGAGTCTCCTCGTCGACGTTCGGCCACCCCGGACCCGTGACGGTCTGCGAGCCGTACGGACTGCTGTCCGGCATGATCCCCACGCGCACGGCCCCCTTTTCGGCACAATGTCGACAACCTGCCAGCAAACTCTACCGCGTAGCTGGCGGGTGCACCGACGGGAATTCAGCCGAGGATCAACCCCGAGGTCGGCACGCCCGTGCCTGCGGTGACGAGTACGTGCTCGACGTCGTCGACCTGGTTGACCGATGTGCCGCGCAGCTGGCGGACACCTTCGGCGATGCCGTTCATCCCGTGGATGTAGGCCTCGCCGAGCTGGCCGCCGTGGGTGTTGATGGGCAGCCGGCCGCCGATCTCGATGGCGCCGCCGGCGATGAAGTCCTTGGCCTCGCCTTTTCCGCAGAACCCCAGCTCCTCGAGTTGGATCAGGGTGTACGGCGTGAAGTGGTCGTAGAGCACCGCGGTCTGGATGTCGGCGGGCGTCAATCCACTCTGCTCCCACAGTTGACGGCCCACCAGGCCCATCTCGGGCAGCCCGAGTTCGTCGCGGTAGTA
The DNA here is from genome assembly GCF_010731695.1 of Mycolicibacterium litorale. Taxonomy (NCBI): domain Bacteria; kingdom Bacillati; phylum Actinomycetota; class Actinomycetes; order Mycobacteriales; family Mycobacteriaceae; genus Mycobacterium; species Mycolicibacterium litorale. The sequence goes on along the minus strand of NZ_AP022586.1, from coordinate 5,122,866 downwards.
GGAGTACATGGTGAACTGGTCGGCGCCGGCGGCCTGAGCGGCCCCCTCGATGATCGCCGGCCGGTGCTTGAGGTCCCTTGCCCGTTCCGGAGTGGTGACGACGATCGCGACGCCGCCGTCGGTCTCCTGGCAGCAGTCCAGCAGCCGCAGCGGTTCGGCGATCCACCGCGAGTTTTGGTGGTCCTCGATGGTGATCGGCTTCTCGTAGAAGTAGGCGTTCGGGTTCTTGGCGGCGTGCTTGCGGTCGGCCACCGAGATCGCCCCGAAGTCCGCACTGGTGGCGCCGTATTCGTGCATGTAGCGCTGGGCGATCATCGCCACCGACGCGGCGGGCGTGCTCAACCCGTGCGGATAGGACCAGCTGTACTCGACACCGCGGGAGTCGGCGTTGACCGTCAGTCCGGTCATGACCTGACCGAACCGGTGCTCCGAGCGCTCGTTGAAGGCGCGGTACGCCACCACAACCTCCGCCACCCCGGTCGCGACGGCCAGCGCCGCCTGCTGCACGGTGGCCGCCGCCGCCCCTCCGCCGTAACCGATCTGGCTGAAGAACGTCAGCTCGCCGATCCCGGTCGACCGCGCGACAGCGGTCTCCAGGTTGGAGTCCATCGTGAACGTCACCAGGCCGTCCACATCGGCCGGCGTCAGACCGGCGTCGTCCAGCGCGTCCAGCACCGCCTCGGCGGCGAGGCGCAACTCGCTGCGGCCCGAGTTCTTGGAGAAGTCGGTCGCGCCGATGCCCGCGATCGCCGCCTTTCCGGAGAGCTCCGCCTTTCCGGACAGCATCAGTGGTCCCCCAGTTCGAGTGTCGCCGTGGCGATGACGTGGTTGCCGAGACTGTTGGCGCCGACCACCTTGACGGTGGCGACGCCGTCGTCGACGGCGGTGACCTCACCGGTGAACGTGATCGTGTCGTAGGCGTACCACGGCACGCCCAGGCGCAGCCCGATCGACTTGATCCGTGCCGTCGGACCCGCCCAGTCGGTCAGGTAGCGCTGCACCAGACCGGTGTCGGTCAGGATGTTGACGAAGATGTCCTTCGAACCCTTGGCCTGCGCCTTGTCCCGGTCGTGGTGCACGTCCTGGTAGTCGCGGGTCGCGATGGCCGTCGAGACGATGAACGTCGGGTCGCCGTGGATCTTCAGCTCGGGCAGGGTGGCGCCGACCTCCAGGGCGGGGGCGCTCACCGGGCCGGCTCCCAGGCGTACAGGGTCCACGCGGGGCTGATGTCACTGTCCGGGAAGTCGAGGTACCTTGCGCGCACGGGCATTCCGATCTGCACCTCGCTGGGGTCTATGTCGCGCAACTCGCCGAGCATCCGCACGCCCTCCTCGAGCTCGACGAGCGCGATCACGAACGGCAGGCTGCGGCCGGGCACCTTCGGCGCGTGGTGCACGACGTAGCTGTAGACGGTGCCGTTGCCGGAGGCCACGACGTAGTCGATCGGAGCATCCTTCTCCTGCCAGACCGCGGGCACCGGCGGATGCTGCAGCGTCCCGTCGGGACGGCGCTGGATCCGCAACTCGTGGGCGTTGACGCCGTCCCAGAAGAACTGCGTGTCCTTCGACGACGCGGGCCGCATGAGCTTGTCCGGGTCGAGGTCGTCGGGCACCGCGTAACTTCCCCGGTCGCTGCGCTCCTGCCCTCCGGCGGGCTTGTCGTCGGCCCGCGGCTTGAACTTCATGATGCGCCAGTTCATCTCGGCAACAGTCTCACCGTCGGCGACCGTCCACGTGATGAGCTGGTTGATGAAGTACCCCTCGCCCAGCGCGGTCTGCTTGGGCCCCACCACGTCGGTGATCTCGGCGTGGATGGTGAGCTCTTCGCCCGGCTGCAGATACCGGTGATAGGTCTGTTCACAGTTGGTGGCGACCACCCCGGCATAGCCGGCGTCGTCGAACAGCTGCATCATCTTCGACAGCGGGTCGTCGTCCGAGCGCCCCTGACCGAGGCCGCCCATCGTCCACACCTGGATCATCGCCGGCGGCGCCACGATACCGGGATGTCCGGCGGCCCTGGCGGCCTGCTCGTCGACGTAGATCGGGTTCTTGTCGCCGATGGCATCCACCCAGTGGTGGATCATCGGCTGGTTCACCGGATCCCGGCCGGCGCGCGGCTCGCTTCGCCCCTCGGCTTTGATCTTCTCGATGTCCGGCTGCAGGTCCTGCGGCGCGCTCATGATCCTCTGTTCTTCCCGCAGGCGCTCATCACCGCGGGACCCTCGGCACCTTCAGGCCCGACGCCGCGATCATCTCGCGCATGACCTCGTTCACCCCGCCGCCGAAGGTGATGACGAGGTTGCGCTTGGTCTGGCTGTCCAGCCATTCCAGCAGTTCGGCCGTATCGGGTTCGGCGGGGTTGCCATACGCGCCGACGATCTCCTCGGCCAGCCGGCCGATCCGCTGAATCCGTTCTGTGGAGAACACTTTCGTGGCGGCGGCGTCGGCGACCGCGATCGTCTCCCCCGCCGCGGCGACCTGCCAGTTGAGCAGTTCGTTGATCCGCCAGACCGCCCGGATCTCCCCCAGCGCCCGTCGCACGTTGTCGTTCTCGAGCGGGGTCACGCCATTGGAGCCCGGCTTCGAGGCCCACGCGTGCACGCGGTCGTAGATGCCGGCGACCTTGCCCGCCGGACCGAGCATGACGCGCTCGTGGTTGAGCTGGGTGGTGATCAGCTTCCAGCCCGCGTTCTCCTCGCCGACGAGCATGTCGGCAGGCACGTGGACGTCGTTGTAGTAGCTGGCGTTGGTGTGGTGGGCGCCGTCGGACAGGATGATCGGCGTCCACGAGTAGCCGGGATCCCTGGTGTCGACGATCAGGATCGAAATGCCCTTGTGCTTGGCCGCTTCCGGATCGGTGCGCACTGCCAGCCAGATGTAGTCGGCGTCGTGGGCGCCGGTCGTCCAGATCTTCTGGCCGTTGACGATGTACTCGTCGCCGTGGCGTACCGCCGAGGTGCGCAGCGATGCCAGGTCGGTGCCGGCCTCGGGTTCGGAGTAGCCGATCGCGAAGTGCACCTCGCCGGCGAGGATCGCGGGCAGGAACTTCTTCTTCTGCTCTTCGGTGCCGTACACCTGCAGCGTCGGGCCGACGGTCTGCAGTGTGACGGCGGGCAGCGGAACGTCGGCGCGGGCGGCCTCGTTGACGAAGATCGACTGCTCGACGGGGCCGAAGCCCAGTCCGCCGAACTCCTTGGGCCAGCCCACACCGAGCTTGCCGTCGGAACCCATCCGCTTGATCACCGCGCGGTAGGCCTCGTTGTGCCGGTCGGTCTCCATGGCCTCGCGCTCTTCGGGCGAGATCAACGTGGAGAAGTACTGCCGCAGTTCGGCCTGCAACTGCCGCTGCTCGGGGGTCAGGTCGATGAACATCGTTATTTCTCCCGTCGCTTCGCTCGCCCCATGTCAGGCTCCCACCAGATCCAGACGGTGCGACGGACCGCCCAGCAACCGGGCCAGGTCCTTGATCGTCGAGTAGTAGCGGTTCATCGGGTAGGTGATGTCCATACCCATACCGCCGTGCAGGTGATGGCAGGTCTGCATGACCGGCGGAGCTTGTGAGGTCAGCCAGTAGCCCAGCACCTCGAGGTCCCCGTCGGCGTCCCGCCCCTCGGCGAGCCGCCACACCACCGAGGTGGCCGCCAGATCCAATGTGCGCGAGGCGATGTAGACCTCGGCCAGCTGGGCCGCCACGGTCTGGAACGTCGACAGCGGCCGCCCGAACTGGTGGCGGTTGGCGACGTAGTCGGCGGTCAGGCGCAACGCACCGGCCACCAGACCGGCCGCGAACGCCCCGGTGGCCGCCAGGGCCAGCTCGTTCACGCGGTGGGCGGAGGCATCGGCCAGCACATCGGCGTCGTCGACGGTGACGTCGCTGAACGTGACCGCGTACTCGTCGCCGCCGTTCGACGTGGGCGTCTTGGTCACCTGGACACCCTCGGCCCGGGACGAGACCACGACGACGCCGGAGTCGGCGCTCACCAGGATCCATTCCGCCGCTTGGGCGTACGGCACCCCGACCTTCGTGCCGTTGAGGCGGCCACCGGCCAGGGTCGTCGCCGGCCGGTCGGGCAGCGACGCACCCGGCTCGTTGAGCGCCGCCGTCAGGATCGCGCCCTTCGCGACACCCGCCAGGTAGCGGTCCTGCTGGGCGTCCGAGGCGAGATCGAGCAGCGGCAGGAGCCCGAGGCCGATGGTGGCCAGTGCCGGGCTGATCGTGCCGTGCCTGCCGATCTCGGTCAGCGCGGTCGCCAGTTCGGCCAGCCCGACCCCGTCACCGCCGAGGCGCTCCGGTACGCCGAGCGCCGTGACACCGCCGGAAACCAAGGCGTCCCAGCTGTTGTCGCGTTCGAGCACCGACGTCACCACATCGGCGACAGCCTGCTGCCCTTCGTTGGGACTGAAATCCACCCGAATCCTCCTTGATCCGTGGGCGTCAGCGTCAGTGGCTGACGGGGCACTGTGCCGGATCTGCCGGCCCGCCGGCGCCGGTGTAGTCCACCTGCCAGTGCTTGATGCCGTTGAGCCATCCCGACCGTAGCCGCTCCGGCTCGCCGACCGGCTTGAGATCGGGCATGTTGTCGGCGACGGCGTTGAAGATCAGGTTGATCGTCATCTTCGCGAGGTTGGCGCCGATGCAGTAGTGCGCACCCGTGCCGCCGAAGCCGACGTGCGGGTTCGGGTTGCGCAGGATGTCGAACGTATGGGGATTCTCGAAGACCTCGTCGTCGAAGTTGGCCGAGCGGTAGGACATCACCACCCGCTGCCCCTTCTTGATGCTGACGCCGCCGAGTTCGACGTCCTCCAGCGCGGTCCGCTGGAACGCCGACACCGGCGTGGCCCAGCGCACGATCTCGTCGGCGGCGGTCTCCGGGCGCTCCCGCTTGTAGAGCTCCCACTGATCGGGGTTGTTCGAGAACGCGATCATGCCGTGGGTGATCGAGTTCCTGGTGGTCTCGTTGCCCGCCACGGCCAGCATGATCACGAAGAAGCCGAACTCGTCGTCCGAGAGCTTCTCGCCGTCGATGTCGGCCTCGATCAGCTTGGTGACGATGTCGTCGGTCGGGTTCTTGCTGCGCTCCTCGGCCATCTTCATGGCGTAGGTGATCAGCTCGAACGACGACATGGCAGGGTCGATGTCGGCGTACTCGGGATCTTCGCCGCCGGTCATCTCGTTGGACCAGCGGAAGATCTTGTCCCGGTCGTCCTGCGGCACCCCGAGCAGTTCGGCGATGGCCTGCAGCGGCAGTTCGGCCGAGACCTGCTCGACGAAGTCGCCCTGCCCGTTGGCCAGCGCCGTCTTGGCGATGTTCTGGGCGCGCTGATTGAGCTCGTCTTCGAGGCGGCCGACCGCGCGGGGGGTGAAACCGCGCGAGATGATCTTGCGCAGCCGGGTGTGCTGCGGTGCGTCCATGTTCAGCAGCACGTTGCGCTGCAGGTCGATGGCGTCACGCGTCATCTCCTGCGGCCAGGTGGGGATGGCACCGTCGGGCGAGCTGCCGAAGACGTCGCTGCGCTTGGACACCTCTTTGACGTCGGCATGCTTGGTGACGAGCCAGTACCCCTTGTCACCGAATCCGCCGGTTCCACCCGGCACGTCGACCCAGTGAATAGGCTCGGACTTGCGCAGTTCGGCGAGCTCCTCGACGGGCAGGGCTTTGAGATTCACATCGGGGTCGAGAAAATCGAAGTTCTCGGGGATATTCGGGCAGGCCATGAGTGGAGCTCCTCAATACACAACGTGGTCTAGTGCCGATTGCGACCATTGAAACATGCCTTCTGCGCAGATCAAAGGCGTGGATGCATCGTCGCTTGTCAGAGTAATGAAACGTGTTCTAGCCTGGCGGAATGGGTAACCCTGTCATCGTTGAAGCCACCCGCAGCGCCATCGGCAAGCGGAACGGATGGTTGTCGGGCCTGCACGCGACCGAACTGCTCGGCGCCGTGCAGAAGGCGCTGGTCGACAAGGCCGGCATCGACGCGGGCGACGTCGAACAGATCATCGGCGGCTGCGTCACCCAGTACGGCGAGCAGTCGAACAACATCACCCGCGTGGCGTGGCTGACGGCCGGGCTGCCCGACCACGTCGGCGCCACCACCGTCGACTGCCAGTGTGGCAGCGGCCAGCAGGCCAATCACCTGATCGCCGGGCTGATCGCGGCCGGCGCCATCGACATGGGTATCGCCTGCGGGGTGGAGGCGATGAGCCGGGTCGGGCTCGGCGCCAACGCCGGACCCGACCGGTCGAAGATCCGCGCCGAGTCGTGGGACATCGACATGCCCAATCAGTTCGAGGCCGCCGAGCGCATCGCCAAGCGCCGCGGCATCACCCGCGAGGACATCGACCAGTTCGGGTTCGCCTCGCAGGCCAAGGCCAAGCAGGCCTGGGCCGAGAACCGGTTCGACCGCGAGATCTCGCCGATCGTCGCCCCGGTGCTCGACGAGAACAAGCAGCCGACGTCCGACCGCGCACCGGTGTCGAAGGATCAGGGGCTGCGCGACACCACCCTCGAAGGCCTGTCGCAGCTCAAGCCGGTCATGGAGGGCGGCATCCACACCGCGGGCACGTCATCGCAGATCTCCGACGGTGCGGCCGCCGTGCTGTGGATGGACGAAGACAAGGCACGCGCCCTGGGTCTCACGCCGCGGGCGCGCATCGTCAGCCAGGCGTTGGTCGGCGCGGAGCCGTACTACCACCTCGACGGCCCCGTGCAGTCGACGTCCAAGGTGCTCGAGAAGGCCGGGATGAAGATGGGCGACATCGACATCGTCGAGATCAACGAGGCGTTCGCCTCCGTGGTGCTGTCATGGGCGCGCGTGCACGAACCGGACATGGACCGCGTGAACGTCAACGGCGGCGCGATCGCGCTCGGTCACCCCGTCGGCAGCACCGGCAGCCGGCTGATCACCACGGCGCTGCACGAACTCGAGCGCACCGACAAATCCACCGCGCTCATCACCATGTGCGCGGGCGGGGCGCTGTCGACGGGAACCATCATCGAGCGGATCTAGCGGTCGCGCCGGTCGCGGACTACTCGGACTCCCTGCGTAGAGCCGGCCGGATCCGCGCCCGGATGTGGTGGATCAGACCGTCTGAGGCCGGAATCAGGAAGGTCTCGTCGACGTGGGCCACGACGCGGCGTCCGGCCACTCGGGCCTTGGTGACGACGGTGAACGTCGCATGCACCTCGTCGCCCGCGACGTGAAAGGTCCGGTCGGTCGTGGCGGCGATGACCTGGTACTGGGGTCCACGAGTCAGGCTGCGGCGCAGATGGTTTGCCGAGAATCCGGTCTTGAGACCCACCTCGAAGCGGACGCAGTCCGGCGCGAAGGGTATGTCGGCGGCGTCGTGGGTCGCCAACGCAGAGATATAGGCGTCGGCCGCGGCGATGCGGTCGGTGTCCGAAACCGTGTCCATCCACCGAGCATAGGAGACCAGGATGCCGAAGTCACCGCCCAGCAGATTGAACTCACCAGCCGCCGACTTCTTCATCAAATGGATGTCGCGTGGAAACACGTTGCTGTACAAGGCCACTGGCGGCCGCGTCGGCGGGACCTTCGGGAAGGCGCCGGTCGCCCTGTTGACCACGATGGGCCGCAAGACCGGTGAACCGCGGGTCAGCCCGCTGCTCTTCCTGCGCGACGGTGACCGGGTGATCCTGGTCGCCTCCCGCGGCGGCAGCGACAAACACCCGATGTGGTACCTCAACCTGCGGGCGAATCCCAAAGTGCAGGTGCAGATCAAGGACGAGGTGCTGGCGCTGACCGCGCGGGCGGCCACCGAGGAGGAGCGGGCGCACTACTGGCCGAAGCTCACCGCGATGTACCCGAACTTCGACGACTACCAGTCGTGGACGGACCGCGTCATCCCGATCGTCGTCTGCGAGCCGTGACGCTCAGGCGCCGTAGACGGGCACCGGCGGGCGCGCCTTGGCGAGCAGGTCCTTGACGACCGGCCCGAGTTCGGCGGGATCCCAGCGGGCACCCTTGTCGACCTGCGGACCGTGCGCCCACCCCTCGGCGACGCGGATCTTGCCGCCTTCGACCTCGAACACCTTGCCCGTGACGTCGCGGGCCTCGACGCTGCCCAGCCACACCACCAGCGGTGAGACGTTCTCCGGTGCCATGGCGTCGAAGTCGTCGTCCTGAGTCGACATCATGTCGGCGAACACCGTCTCGGTCATCCGAGTGCGGGCCGACGGTGCGATCGCGTTGACGGTCACGCCGTAGCGGCCCATCTCGGCCGCGGCGACCAGGGTCATGGCGGCGATACCGGCCTTGGCGGCACTGTAGTTGGCCTGGCCGACGCTGCCCTGCAGACCGGCGCCGGAACTGGTGTTGACGATCCGCGCGTCGACGCTGTTGCCGGCCTTGGACTGTGCGCGCCAGTACGCCGCGGCGTGCCGCATGGTGGCGAAATGCCCCTTGAGGTGGACGGCGATGACCGCGTCGAACTCCTCTTCGCTGGTGTTGGCGAACATCCGGTCGCGCACGATCCCGGCGTTGTTGACCAGGACGTCGAGCCCGCCGAAGGAGTCGACGGCCGTCTGGATCAGGCCCTCGGCCTGCGCCCAGTCCGCGACGTTGGCGCCGCTGGTGACGGCTTCCCCACCGGCGGCGGTGATCTCGTCGACGACGCTCTGCGCCGCGCTGCCGCCGCCGGCCGGGGATCCGTCCAGCCCGACACCGATGTCGTTGACCACCACGCGCGCCCCTTCGGCGGCGAATGCCAGCGCGTGCGCGCGGCCGATGCCGCCGCCCGCACCCGTCACGATGACCACGCGGCCGTCGAGCAGTCCCATATGTCTTGTCTCCTCTTACTGTTTGATGTCTGCGGTGGTGGTCGACAGATAGTGCGGGGGTTCGCCGCCGCCGTGCACCTCGAGCGATGCGCCGCTGATGTAGGACGCCGCGTTCGAGGCGAGAAACGCCGTGGCCCAGCCGATGTCGGCGGGTTTGGCCAGCCGGCCCAGTGGCACGTTGCGGGAGATGGCGGCGATGGAGTCGGCGTCACCGTAGAAGAGTTCGGACTGCTCGGTCTCGACCATGCCGACGACGACCGAGTTCACCCGCACCTTGGGCGCCCATTCGACGGCGAGGGTGGTGGTCATGTTCTCCACACCGGCTTTGGCGGCGCCGTAGGCGACGGTGCCGGGCGTGGGCCGTCGGCCGCTGACGCTGGTGATGTTGACGATGGAGCCGCCCGACTCCTGGGTCTGCATGACGGCGTTCGCGTGCGTCGAGACCGAAAGGGCGCCCAGGAGGTTCAGTTCGACGATCTTGGTGCTGAACCGAGCGGAGGCTTCGGCGGCGGGGACGAAGGGCGAACCGCCCGCGTTGTTGACCACGACGTCGAGACGGCCGTGGGCGCCGACGATGCCCTCGATCAGGGTCTTGACCGAATCGTCATCGCGGATGTCGCAGGCGTGGAATTCGTACGGGCTGCCCTCGACCGGTCGACGCGCGCAGGTCACCACGGTGGCGCCCTGAGCTGCGAAGACGGCGCTGATGCCTGCGCCGACCCCGCGCACACCTCCGGTCACCAGCACTACGAGGCCGTCGAGTCCGAGTTTGATTCCAGCGGCGTCGCTCACTGTGCTAGCGTACCAAGCAAGTGCTTGCTTAGGTAGCGACCCCAGGAGTTTGCATGCCGATCACCACAAAGACCGTGGAGCCGGGCATCGTCTCGGTCACCGTCGACTACCCGCCCGTCAACGCGATTCCCTCGCGCGGCTGGTTCGAACTCGGCGACACCATCACCGCCGCCGGCCGCGACCGCAGCACCCACGTGGTGATCCTGCGGGCCGAGGGCCGGGGCTTCAACGCCGGTGTCGACATCAAGGAGATGCAGAACACCGAGGGATTCACCGCGCTCATCGACGCCAACCGCGGCTGCTTCCACGCGTTCCGGGCGGTCTACGAGTGCGAGGTGCCCGTCGTCGCCGCGGTCAACGGCTTCTGCGTCGGCGGTGGGATCGGCCTGGTCGGCAACGCTGACGTGATCGTCGCCTCCGACGACGCGAAATTCGGCCTGCCCGAAGTGGAACGGGGCGCACTCGGTGCCGCCACCCACCTGTCGCGCTTGGTGCCACAGCACATGATGCGCCGACTGTTCTTCACCGCGGCGACCGTGAGCGCCGACACCCTGCACCACTTCGGTTCGGTGCACGAGGTGGTGCCGCGGGCCGACCTGGACGAGGCCGCGCTGCGGGTGGCGCGCGACATCGCCGCCAAGGACACCCGGGTGATCCGCGCCGCGAAGGAAGCGCTGAACCTGATCGACGTCCAACACGTCAATTCCAGCTACCGCATGGAACAGGGCTTCACGTTCGAACTGAACCTGGCCGGCGTATCCGACGAGCACCGCGATGCGTTCGCGGGGACAGACAAGGGTGCCAAATGACCGACAAGACAACGACCCTCGACGAGGCGGTCGCCGTCGTCGAGAGCGGGATGACCATCGGGATCGGTGGATGGGGTTCCCGGCGTAAGCCGATGGCGTTCGTCCGCGCACTGCTGCGCACCGGCGTCACCGACCTCACCGTCGTCACCTACGGCGGCCCGGACCTCGGCCTGCTCTGCTCGGCCGGCAAGGTCAAGCGCGTCTACTACGGTTTCGTGTCGCTGGATTCGCCGCCGTTCTACGACCCGTGGTTCGCCAAGGCCCGCACCAGCGGATCGATCGAGGCGCGTGAGATGGACGAGGGCATGCTGCGGTGCGGCCTGCAGGCTGCGGCGCAACGCCTTCCGTTCCTGCCGATCCGCGCGGGCCTCGGCAGTGACGTCCGCACGTTCTGGGGCGACGAGCTCAAGACGGTGCGCTCGCCGTACCCGACTCGCTCCATCCCCGGGTCGCTCCGCTCCAGCCCGCCGGAAGACGGCTACGAGGAACTCATCGCGATGCCCGCGTTGAACCTGGACGTCGCCCTGGTGCACCTGAATCTCGGTGACGCCCAGGGCAACGCGGCCTACACCGGTATCGATCCCTACTTCGACGACCTGTTCCTGATGTCCGCACGGAAGCGGCTGCTGAGCGTCGAGCGGGTGGTGTCCACCGAGGAACTGGTCAAGGCCGTCCCGCCGCAGGCACTGCTGGTCAACCGGATGATGGTCGACTCCGTCGTCGAAGCACCGGGCGGCGCCCACTTCACCACCGCTGAACCCGATTACCGCCGCGACGAGAAGTTCCAGCGCCATTACGCCGAGGCCGCCGCGTCCGACGACACCTGGGCCGAGTTCGTCAACACGTACCTGTCCGGCGGCGAGGACGACTACCAGGCCGCGGTCCGCAAGTTCAAGGAGCAGAACGCATGACCGGCCAGACGACCTCCGCAACCCGTGCCGAAGTGTGCGCCGTCGCGTGCGCCGAACTGTTCCGCGACGCGGGCGAGATCATGGTCAGCCCGATGGCCAACATGGTGTCGGTCGGTGCCCGCCTCGCGCGGTTGACCTTCTCGCCGGACATCTTGCTGACCGACGGCGAAGCCCGGTTGCTCGCCGACACCACCGCGCTCGGCGCGACGGGCGCCATCGAGGGCTGGATGCCGTTCGGCCGCGTGTTCGAGACGCTGACATGGGGGCGGCGCCACGTCGTGATGGGCGCCAACCAGATCGACCGCTACGGCAACCAGAACCTGTCCGCCTTCGGTCCGATCCAGCATCCGAAGCGACAGATGTTCGGCGTGCGCGGCGCACCGGGCAACACCATCAACCACGCCACCAGCTACTGGGTCGGCGGGCACAGCAAGCGGGTGTTCGGCGAATCCGTCGACATCGTCTCCGGGGTCGGCTGGGACAAGGTGGATCCCGACAACCCCGCCTACCGGTTCCTCAACGTGTTCCGGGTGGTGAGCAACCTCGGCGTCTTCGACTTCAATGGACCCGACCACCAGATGCGCGCGGTCTCCCTGCATCCCGGCGTGGAGGCCGCCGAGGTCGCGGAGAACACCTCCTTCGAGGTGCACGGGCTCGATTCGGCCGAGGTGACACGGTTGCCGTCCGACGAAGAGCTGCGCCTCATCCGCGAGGTGATCGATCCGAAGTCGCTGCGCGACAGGGAAATCCGGTCGTGACCCGGCTCAGGACGCCGCTGACGGAGCTGATCGGTATCGACCATCCCGTCGTGCAGACCGGCATGGGCTGGGTGGCCGGGGCCCGGTTGGTGTCGGCGACCTCCAATGCGGGCGGGCTGGGCATTCTGGCGTCGGCCACCATGACGCTCGAGGAACTGCAGACCGCGGTGACCAAGGTCAAGGCCGCCACCGACAAACCGTTCGGCATCAACATCCGCGCCGACGCGGGCGACGCGGGCGAACGTGTCGACCTGCTGATCCGCGAGGGCGTGAAGGTCGCCTCGTTTGCGCTGGCACCCAAGCCGGACCTGATCGCGCGACTCAAAGAGGCCGGCGTGGTGGTCATCCCGTCCGTCGGGCTGGCCAAGCACGCCAAGAAGGTCGCCGGCTGGGGTGCGGACGCGGTGATCGTGCAGGGCGGTGAAGGCGGCGGTCACACCGGCCCCATCGCGACGACGCTGTTGCTGCCGTCGGTACTCGACGCGGTGGCCGACACCGGGATGCCGGTGATCGCCGCCGGTGGCTTCTTCGACGGGCGCGGCCTGGCGGCGGCGTTGTCGTACGGCGCCGCGGGAGTCGCCATGGGCACCCGCTTCCTGCTGACGTCGGATTCGACGGTGCCCGATGCCGTCAAACAGCGCTACCTGCAGGCGGCGCTCGACGGCACGGTCGTCTCGACCCGTGTCGACGGTATGCCGCACCGGGTGCTGCGGACCGGACTGGTGGAGAAGCTCGAGAGCGGTTCACCCGTGCGGGGATTCGCCGCCGCGGTGGGCAACGCCCAGAAGTTCAAGAAGATGTCGGGCATGACGTGGCGCTCGATGGTCAAGGACGGGCTGGCGATGCGGCACGGCAAAGAGCTGACGTGGTCGCAGGTGGTGATGGCGGCCAACACCCCGATGCTGCTCAAGGCCGGCCTGGTCGACGGCAACACCGAAGCCGGCGTGCTCGCCTCCGGCCAGGTGGCGGGCATCCTCGACGATCTGCCCTCGTGCGCCGAGCTGGTTCCGTCGATCGTGGACGACGCCGTCAAACACCTGCGGGCGGCGACCGCGCTCGTTGAGTGACCTCTTCTCCGTGAAGCAGATAGCTGAATTTTTCGATAATTAAGCTATTATCTTCATATGGCGGATGTTAAGCCACAGCCTTCAGTGAAGGCCGCGGTGATCGGCGACGTCGTGGCGTCCCGTCGAGCACCCGACCGGCGCGCACTGCACCGTCAGCTGAGGGCCGCACTCGCCGCCGCCGGATTCGCGTTCACCGTGGGCGACGAGTTCCAGGGCGCCCAGCCGAGTGTCGGCGCGGCGATCGACACCGCGCTGGGCATCCGGCTGGCCGTGGCCCCCGAGATCGACATCCGGTTCGGCATCGGCTGGGGTCCGGTCACGGTGCTCGACGCCGAAACCGGCATCCAGGACGGCCCGGGGTGGTGGGCGGCGCGCGAGGCGATCGAGTGGACCGCGACCGCGCAGCGTCAACCGGGCCTCGCCGCGGTGCGCACGTCGTACCGGCGGGCCGCGGACACTGCCGGACCGGACGTCGACGCGGTCAACGCCGCACTGCTGTGTCGGGACCACCTGCTTGGATCACTCGATGACCGGTCGACGAGAATTCTGAAGGGCCTGTTGAGCAACCGCAGCAAGAAGGACATCGCCGCCGCCGAGCACGTCAGCGCCTCGGCGGTGTCCCAGCGCGCGGGCCGCGACGGGCTGGATCTGCTCGTGCTGACCTCGGCCTATCTGCGCGGTGTGCGATGAGCGCGCTGGCCGTCCTGCTGATCGCGATCGGACTCGCCGACATGTGCCGGCGGATCACGCGGCGCGCGTGGCTGCCCGTGGTGGTCGTCCCCGCCGCGGTCGTGGGCTGCGCGCTCCTGGCCGGCCTGTGGCACCGCGGCGACATCCCCCTCCTGGTGATCGCCTGCGCGGCGGGCATCGCCTGGGAGGTGCTCGGGGCGCGTGCCGAACGCACCGGACACCGTCCATGGGCGCCGCTGCTCGCGCTGGGTGCGGGCGCCGCACTGGTGATCGTGTTGTCCGGGTGGGCTTCGGACGTCGCGGGGCCGGTCGGCCGGTGGGCGGAGTGGACTCAGCTGCCCGGGGTCGGCGGGCTGACCGCCGACCGGCTGCTGATGGTGGTGGCCGTCATCCTGCTGCAGTTGGTCACCGGCAACCAGTTGGTGCGGCTGGTGCTGGGGTCGGTCGGCGCGGTCAAACCCGCCGGACAACCGCAGCCGTCGGACCGGCTCAAAGGCGGCCGACTCCTCGGGCCGATGGAACGGTTGCTGATCCTCGGGTTGGGGCTGGCCGGCCAGTTGGCCGCCGCGACCGCGGTCGTCGCCGCCAAGAGCATCATCCGGTTCCCGGAGATCAACGCCCAGAAGGCGAAGGCGAACGGCAACGGCGATTTGGGGATCGGCATCGACGAGGTGACCGAGTACTTCCTGGTCGGCAGCTTCGCGAGCTGGATCATCGCGCTGGGCGGGCTGGCGCTCGCGCAATAGCCAAACGCCGGTGATCATCGGTACGCCCTTCCTACACTCCCCGCATGAAGATGGATGCAGCGGTGCTGTGGGAAGTCAACGGCGACTGGACCGTCGAAGAGGTCGACCTCGACCCGCCGCAGGACGGCGAGGTTCTCGTGTCGTTCCAGGCGACCGGGTTGTGCCACTCCGACCACCACGCCCGCACCGGTGACTTCCCCGGTCCGATGCCGGTGATCGGCGGGCACGAGGGCGCCGGCATCGTCACCGAGGTGGGCCCGGGCGTCCGCGATCTGACGCCCGGCGACCACGTCGTCGCGTCGTTCCTGCCGGCCTGCGGGCGCTGCCGCTGGTGCGCCAGCGGGCACCAGAACCTGTGCGACCTGGGCGCGTACATCCTCAACGGCACCCAGCTCGACGGCACCTACCGGCGCCACATCGGCGACGTCGACGTCAACGTCGCCCTGCTGCTCGGCACGTTCGCCCAGTACGGTGTGGTGTCGGAGGCATCGGTGGTCAAGATCGACGACGACCTGCCGCTGTCGCGAGCGTGCCTGATCGGGTGCGGGGTGACCACCGGGTGGGGCTCGGCGGTCAACACCGCCGACGTCACCCCCGGTGACACCGTGGTGGTGATCGGCTGCGGCGGTGTGGGCAGCGGCGCGATCCAGGGCGCCCGGCTGGCCGGGGCGGAGAAGATCGTCGTGGTGGACATCGTCGCCGACAAGCGCGAGAAGGCATTCGAGTTCGGCGCCACCCATTTCGCGACGTCGATGGCCGAAGCCACGGCGCTCGTCGCGGAGCTGACGCGCGGGGTGATGGCCGACTCGGCGATCCTGACCGTCGGACTGGTCGAGGGTCACATGATCGGCGAGGCGCTCGACATCATCCGCAAGGGCGGTGCCGTCGTGCTGACCGGTATCGCCGCAATGGCCGACGTGACCCCGACGCTGCCGATGGCGATGTTCACGCTGTTCCAGAAGCGGCTACTGGGCAGCCTCTACGGCGAAGCCAATCCACGCGCCGACATCCCGCGTCTGCTCAGCCTCTACCGCGAAGGCAAGCTGCTGCTCGATGAGACCGTCACCCACGAATACAAACTCGGCGAGATCAACGAGGCCTACGACGACATGCTCGCCGGTCGGATCATTCGCGGCGTCGTCGTCCACGACCACTGACACCTTCTCCCGCGAAGGAGACTAGAGCCGCTCGATGATCGTGACGTTGGCGGTGCCGCCGCCCTCGCACATCGTCTGCAAACCGTAACGGCCGCCGGTGCGCTCGAGTTCGTTGAGCATCGTGGCGAACAGCTTGGCGCCGGTCGCGCCGAGCGGATGGCCGAGCGCGATCGCGCCGCCGTTCGGGTTCACCTTCTCCGGGTCGGCCTTGAGCTCCTTGAGCCACGCGATGACCACCGGGGCGAACGCCTCGTTGATCTCGACGACGTCGATGTCGTCGATCGACAGCCCGGTCTTCTCGAGCGCGTAACGGGTGGCGGGGATGGGGCCGGTCAGCATGAAGACCGGGTCGGCGCCGCGGGCGCTGATGTGGTGGATGCGGGCGCGGGGCTTGAGGTTATGAGCCTGCACTGCGCTCTCTGAGGCCAGCAGCACCGCACTCGACCCGTCCGAGATCTGGCTCGCCACAGCTGCGGTCAACCGGCCGCCCTCGGCGAGCGGTTTGAGCGAGGCGAGCTTCTCCAGCGTCGACTCCCGCGGGCCCTCGTCGACACCGAAGTCACCCACCGGGATGATCTCGTTGTCGAAGTGGCCGCCGCGGATGGCGCCGAACGCCCGCTGGTGGCTGGTGTAGGCGAACTGCTCCATCTCCTCACGGGAGATGTCCCACTTCTCGGCGATCAGCTCGGCGCCGCGGAACTGCGAGATCTCCTCGTCGCCGTAGCGGTGCCGCCAGTTCTCCGATTCGCCTGTGGGCGAGGTGAATCCGAACTCCTTGCCGACCACCATCGCCGAGGCGATCGGGATCTGGCTCATGTTCTGCATGCCGCCGGCCAGGATGATGTCGGCGGTGCCGGACATGATCGCCTGGGCACCGAACGAGATCGCCTGCTGACTGGATCCGCACTGCCGGTCGACGGTCACGCCGGGCACCTCTTCGGGATAGCCGGCAGCCAGCCACGCGTTGCGGCCGATGTTGCCCGCCTGTCCGCCGAGCGCATCGACGCAGCCGACGATGACGTCGTCGACCGCGCCCGGATCCACGTCGACGCGATCGAAGATGCCGCGGAACGCGTGCACGCCCAGGTCGATCGGGTGCACGTGGGCCAGCGAGCCGCCGCGCTTGCCGACGGGCGTCCGCACAGCGTCGATGATGTACGCCTCAGGCATGGTGTGTTTCTCCTTCAGTACTGTTGGCGGTGATTCCGCCGAGGACTATGGACAGGTACTGCCTGCCGACCTCTTCGGCCGTGAGCGGGCCGCCCGGCTGGTACCAGCGGACCGACACCCACGTGGTGTCCCGGATGAAGCGGTAGATCAGATCGACGTCGATGTCGGGCCGGAAGTAGCCCTCCGCGATGCCCTGGCTGAGCACCTCGATCCACATCTTGCGTTGTTCGCGGTTGCGTTCCTCGACGTAGGAGAAGCGCGGTTGCGACGAGAGCCGTCCGGCCTCGTCCTGGTAGATGACCACCTGGGCGTGCCGCGAGGCGATCGCCTCGAACGACGCCATGAACAGGCCCTTGAGCCGTTCGAGCGGGTTCGGCTCGGTCTCGACGATCTGGTGGTACCGCTCGAACAGCCAATCGAGGAACCCGCGCAGCAGCTCGTCGATCATCTCCTCCTTGGAGGAGAAGTGGTGGTACAGGCTGCCCGACAGGATGCCCGCCGAATCGGCGATGTCACGCACCGTGGTGGCCCGCAGCCCGCGCTCGGCGAACATCGTCGCGGCGAGCTCGAGGAGCTCGTCGCGCCGGGTCGGCGGCTGGCTGGCTGCGGGGGTGCTCACGGGTGCTGGCTCGAAACGGAGATGACCTCGCCGGTCAGGTAGCTGGAGTAGTCGCTGGCGAGGAATGCAATCGTAGCCGCCACCTCCCACGGTTCGGCGGCGCGGCCGAACGCCTCGCCTTCGGAGAGCCGGTCGAGCAGATCCGCCGAACTCGTCTTCTCCAGGAACTTGTGCCGGGCGATGCTGGGCGACACCGCGTTGATGCGCACCCCGTATTCGACGGCCTCGATCGCACTGCACCGGGTCAGCGCCATCACCCCGGCCTTGGCCGCGGCGTAGTGCGACTGCGAGTGCTGGGCCCGCCAGCCCAGCACGCTGGCGTTGTTGACGATCACGCCGCCGTGGTCGGCGTCGCGGAAGTAGCGCAGCGCGGCGCGGGTGGCGCGCATGACCGAGGTGAGGGTCACGTTGAGCACGCGGTCCCACTCGTCGTCGGACATGTCGACCACCGGTGTCTGGCCGCCGAGGCCGGCGTTGTTCACGAGAACGTCGAGCCGGCCGGCTTTTTCGACGGTCGAGGTGATCAGCGCGTCGACGGCTTCGGTGGAGGTGACATCGCAGACCACCGAGTCGACCTTGCCGAGACCGAGTTCGGTGAGCTGGTCGCGGGTCTCGCCCAGCCGGCGCTCGTGGTAGTCGGAGATGACTACGTCCGCGCCCTCGAGCAGCGCGCGCCGCGCGGTGGTCGACCCGATGCCGGTGCCCGCGGCGGCGGTCACCAGCACGACCTTGCCGGTCAGCAGACCGTGGCCGTCGATCTCCTTCGGCGCGACGGAAAGATCGCTCATCCCTTGGGCTCCCTCGGTAGGCCGAGCACCCGCTCGGCGATGATGTTGCGCTGCACCTCGTTCGACCCGCCGTAGATCGTGTCGGCACGCGAGAACAGGTACAGCCGCTGCCATTCGTCGAAGTCGCCCTCGGTCAATGTCAGGCCCGCCATACCAGCCACGTCCATCGCGATCTCGCCGAGTTCACGATGCCAGTTGGCCCACAACAGTTTCGACACGTTATCCACTCCGGCGGCCCGCCCGGCACCTTCCACGTCCATCGTCGCCAGCGCATACGACCGCATCGTGCGCAGGCCGGCCCACGACCGGGTGAGCCGCTCGCGGATCAGCGGATCGTCGGCGGCGCCGGTCTTCTTCGCGAGATCGGCGACCCCGGACAGTTCGCGGGCGTATTCGATCTGCTGGCCGAGCGTGGACACGCCGCGTTCGAAGGTCAGCGTCCCCATCGCGACGCGCCAGCCGTCACCGGGCTCCCCCACCACGAGCGAGGCGTCGGTGCGGGCGTCGTCGAAGAACACCTCGTTGAACTCGGAGTCGCCGGTGAGCTGGATGATCGGGCGCACCTCGACGCCGGGCTGGTCGAGCGGCACCAGCAGGTAGGACAGACCGGCGTGGCGCTTCGAGCCCTTCTCGGTGCGCGCGACCACGAAGCACCACTGCGCCCAGTGCGCGAGCGACGTCCACACCTTCTGCCCGTTGATGACCCACTGGTCGCCGTCGAGCACGGCGGTGGTCGCGACGTTCGCGAGGTCGCTGCCTGCGCCGGGTTCGGAGTAGCCCTGGCACCAGAGCTCGGTGACGTCGACGATCTTGGGCAGGAAACGCTGCTGCTGTTCGGGCGTGCCGTAGGCGATCAGCGTCGGCCCGAGGAGTTCCTCACCGAAGTGGTTGACCTTCGCCGGGGCGTTGGCGATCGCGTACTCCTCGTAGAACGCGACGCGGTGGGCGACCGACAGGCCGCGCCCGCCGTGCTCGACCGGCCACCCCAGACATGTCAGACCCGCCGCGGCGAGATGGCGGTTCCACGCCAGCCGCTCCTCGAATGCCTCGTGCTCACGGCCGGGCCCGCCCAGCCCCTTGAGCGCGGCGAATTCGCCGACCAGGTTGTCGGCGAGCCACTGCCGGACCTCGGCCCGGAACTCCTGGACCTCTATCACCCCTGTAGGCTAACCTACCAAGCACTTGCTTTGTTAGAGGGAGCATCGATGACGACCGCCCCGAGGACGATCCCCGCTGTTCTCGACCGGATCGCCCAGCAGTACGGCGACCACGAGGCGGTCGTCACGGACGACCGCCGACTCACCTACACGCAACTGCGCGACGAGGTGCGACGGGCGGCGGCGGCGATGATCGACCTCGGCATCGCCCCCGGCGACCGCATCGCGATCTGGTCCCCCAACACCTGGCACTGGGTGGTGGCGTGTCTGGCCACGAGCTATGCGGGCGGCGTCCTCGTCCCGCTCAACACCCGCTACACCGCCAGCGAGGCGGGCGACATCCTTGCCCGCACCGCCGCACCCCTGCTGATCGCGGCGGGCGAGTTCCTCGGCGCCGACCGGACCGCCGACCTGGACCGCGCCGCTCTGCCCGCGCTGCGGCACATCGTGCGGGTTCCGATCGACACCGACGACGGCACATGGGACGAATTCGTCTCGCGCGGAGTCGATCTCGCCGCAGTCGACGAGCGGGCGGCGGCCGTGCGGCCCGACGATGTGTCCGACATCCTGTTCACCTCGGGCACCACCGGCCGCAGCAAGGGCGTGTTGTGCGCGCACCGGCAGTCCCTCGACGCCTCGGCGGCCTGGGCCGAATGCGGACAGCTCACCAGCGCCGATCGCTATCTGTGCATCAACCCGTTCTTCCACAACTTCGGGTACAAGGCCGGCATCCTGACGTGCCTGCAGACCGGCGCCACGCTGATCCCCCAGCTGACCTTCGACCCCGAGAAGGCGATGGCTGCGGTCACCGGGCAGCGGATCACCGTGCTCCCCGGGCCGCCCACGATCTACCAGACGATCCTCGACCACCCGAACCGCGCTGCGTACGACCTGAGTTCGCTGCGGTTCGCGGTCACCGGCGCCGCCGTCGTCCCCGTCGTGCTGATCGAGCGCATGCAGTCCGAACTCGACATCGACATCGTGCTGACCGCCTACGGGCTGACCGAGGCCAGCGGATTCGGCACGATGTGCCGGGCCGACGACGACGCGGTCACCGTCGCGACCACGTGCGGGCGGCCGATCGCCGACTTCGAATTGCGCATCGACTCCGCTGACGAGCACGAGGCGGGCGAGGTGCTGCTGCGCGGACCGAACGTGATGCTCGGCTATCTCGATGATCCGGAGGCGACCGCCGCCACGATCGACGCCGACGGCTGGCTGCACACCGGCGACGTAGGCACCGTCGACGACAACGGCAACCTGCGCATCACCGACCGGCTCAAGGACATGTACATCTGCGGCGGGTTCAACGTCTACCCCGCCGAGATCGAGCAGGTGCTGGCCCGCCTCGACGGCGTCGCCGAATCGGCGGTGATCGGCATGCCCGACGAGCGGCTCGGTGAGGTCGGCAAGGCGTTCGTCGTCGTGAAACCGGGTGTGACGCTCGACGAACAGACCGTGATCGCCTACGTGCGCGAACATCTCGCGAATTTCAAGACACCGCGTTCGGTGGAGTTCCTCGACGTGCTGCCCCGGAACCCGGGCGGCAAGGTCGTCAAACCGCTCCTGAGGAAGAGAGCCTGAATGGACCTGACATTCGACGACGCAAGCGAGGACTTCCGCGCCGAGGTGCGCGAGTTCCTGGCCGCCCACCGCGACGACTTCCCGACGAAGTCCTACGACAACGCCGAGGGGTTCGAACAGCACCGCCGCTGGGACAAGGTGCTTTTCGACGCGGGCCTGTCGGTGATCAGCTGGCCGGAACGCTACGGCGGCCGCGACGCGACGCTGCTGCAGTGGATCGTGTTCGAGGAGGAGTACTTCCGCGCCGGGGCGCCCGGACGCGCGAGCGCCAACGGGACGTCCATGCTGGCGCCGACGCTGTTCGCGCACGGCACCGAAGAACAGCTCGACCGGGTGCTGCCGAAGATGGCCAGCGGTGAGGAGATCTGGGCGCAAGCCTGGTCGGAGCCCGAGTCGGGCAGCGATCTGGCGTCGCTGCGGTCGACGGCGACCCGCACCGACGGCGGCTGGCTACTCAACGGGCAGAAGATCTGGAGTTCCCGGGCGGTGTTCGGGGAGCGGGCGTTCGGCCTGTTCCGCTCCGACCCGGACGCGCAGCGACACAAGGGCCTGACGTACGTCATGTTCGACCTGAAGGCCGACGGCGTCACCGTCCGCCCGATCGCCCAGCTCGGCGGCGACACCGGATTCGGGGAGATCTTCCTCGACGACGTGTTCGTCCCCGACCACGACGTCATCGGCGAGGTCAACGAGGGCTGGCGCGCGGCGATGAGCACGTCGAGCAACGAGCGCGGAATGTCGCTGCGCAGCCCGGCGCGGTTCCTCGCGCCCGCCGAACGGCTGGTGGCCGAATGGAAGAAGAATCGCAATCCGGCGTATGCCGAGCGGGTGGCCGACGCGTGGATCAAGGCGCAGGCCTACCGCCTGCACACATTCGGCACCGTGACCCGCGTTGCGGCCGGCGGCGAACTCGGCGCGGAATCGTCGGTCACCAAGGTGTTCTGGTCCGATCTCGATGTGGCGCTGCACCAGACGGCGCTGGACCTGCGGGGCGCCGACGGTGAGCTGGCCGACCCGTGGACCGATGGTCTGCTGTTCGCCCTCGGGGGCCCGATCTACGCAGGCACCAACGAGATCCAGCGCAACATCATCGCCGAGCGCCTGTTGGGTCTGCCCCGCGAGCCGAAAGGGCAAGCGAAGTGAACTTCGAACTCGACGATCAGCAGCGGGACTTCGCCGCCAGCATCGACGCGGCACTGACCGGCGCCGACGTGCCCGGCGCGGTGCGCGCATGGGGTGACGGGGACACCGCGCCCGGCCGCAAGGTGTGGGCCACGCTGGCCGATCTCGGGGTGACCGCACTGATGGTCGCCGAAGAGCACGACGGTATCGACGCCACACCGGTCGACCTGGTGGTCGCCGCCGAGCGGCTGGGCCGCTGGTGCGTACCGGGTCCGGTGGTGGAATCCGTTGCGGTCGCGCCGGTCCTGCTCCGCGGTGACGAGCGCAGCGCCGCGCTGGCCGCAGGCGAACTCGTCGTCACCGTCGCAATGCCGCCCCTCGTGCCGCGCGCAGTCGACGCCGAGACCTCAGGTCTGATCCTGCTCGCGCAGGACGGGACCGTCAGCGAGGCCAGCGCGACAGCCTCGCACGAGTCCGTCGACCCCAGCCGAAAGCTGTTCGAGGTGAGCACATCCGGTGCGGGGCGCGACGCCGACGTGGACCGCGCCTTCGAGTTCGGGGCGCTGGCGACGGCCGCGCAACTGGTGGGGGCGGCGCAGTCGATGCTCGACCAGTCCGTGGACTACGCCAAGCAACGTCACCAGTTCGGCCGGGCGATCGGGTCGTACCAGGCGATCAAACACAAGCTGGCCGACGTCCACATCGCGATCGAGTTGGCGCGTCCGCTGGTGTACGGCGCCGCGCTGGCGCTGGGTGAGGGATCGGCCGACACGCCACGGGACGTCAGCGCCGCAAAGGTGGCCGCGTCCGAGGCCGCGCTGCTGGCCGCCCGCTCGTCGCTGCAGACACACGGCGCGATCGGCTTCACCCACGAACACGACCTGTCGCTGTGGCTGCTGCGGGTGCAGGCGCTGCGCTCGGCGTGGGGAGATCCGACGTGGCACCGTGCACGGGTTCTGGAGGCCTTCTGATGAGCGAAGAACGCGAACTGCTGCGCGAGACCGTGGCGGCGCTGGTCGACAAGCACGCGTCGCCGGCCGCCGTGCGGGAGGCGATGACCTCCGAGCGCGGGTACGACGAATCGCTGTGGCGACTGCTGTGCGAGCAGGTCGGTGCGGCCGCACTGGTGGTACCCGAGGCGCTCGGCGGTGCGGGCGGCGAACTCGCGGATGCGGCGGTAGTGCTGGCCGAGCTCGGCAGGAACCTCGTGCCCACCCCGCTGCTCGGCACGACACTGGCGGAGTTGGCGCTGCTGTCGGCCGACGAGCCGGATGCCGAGGCGCTCGGAGCGCTGGCCGAGGGCACGCAGATCGGGGCGGTGGCGTTCGACCCCGGCTACGTCGTCAACGGCGACGTCGCCGACGTGGTGATCGGCGTGGCGGACGGACGGCTTTCGCGGTGGACGTCGTTCGAAGCGCACAAGCTCGAGGCGATGGACCTGACCCGCCGGCTGGCCCGCCTCGAGCCCGGGCAGACCACCGAGATCGGCACCGACCCGGGCCTGGCGGACATCGCGGCGCTGCTCGTGGCGGTCGAGCAGATCGGTGCGGCCACCCGCTGTCTCGAACTGACCGTCGAGTACACGAAGGACCGCGTGCAGTTCGGTCGGCCGATCGGCAGTTTCCAGGCACTCAAGCACCGGATGGCCGATCTCTACGTGAAGGTGCAGTCCGCCAAGGCCGTCGTCGACGAAGCGCTCGGCGACCCCTCCCCGACGGCGGCGGCGCTCGCCCGGTTCTCGGCCAGCGAGGCGTTCACCGCGGTGGCCGCCGAGGCCGTGCAGATGCACGGCGGTATCGCGATCACCTGGGAGAGCGACATCCAGCTGTACTTCAAGCGGGCGCACGGCAGCGCGCAGCTGTTCGGGTCGCCGCGCGAGCAGCTGCGCCGGCTCGAAGCTCAAGTGTTCTAGCCTCGATGTAGTGAACGACCACGTGGCGCTGCGCGCCGGCATCCCACCGTTCTATGTGATGGACGTGTGGCTGGCCGCCGCCGAACGTCAGCGCACCCACGGCGACCTGGTCAACCTGTCGGCAGGCCAACCGAGCGCGGGTGCGCCGACCGCCGTCCGCGACGCCGCCGTCGCCGCACTGCACGGCAACCAACTGGGGTACACCGTCGCGCTCGGGATCCCGGAACTGCGCGCCGCGATCGCGGCCCGCTACGCCGACCAGTTCGGCCTCACGGTGGGCATCGACGACGTCATCCTCACCACCGGATCGTCCGGCGGGTTCCTGCTGACGTTCCTCGCCTGCTTCGACGTGGGTGACCGGGTGGCGATCGCCAGTCCCGGCTACCCCTGCTACCGCAACATCCTGACCGCGCTCGGCTGCGAGGTCGTCGAGATCCCCTGTGGCGCAGAGACCCGCTTCCAGCCGACCGCCGCCATGCTCGCCGAACTCGACCCGCCGGTTCAGGGCGTCATCGTCGCGAGCCCCGCGAATCCGACCGGCACCGTGATCGCCCCGGAAGAACTGGCCGCGATCGCCAGGTGGTGTGAACAGACCGGCGTCCGGCTGGTCAGCGACGAGGTCTACCACGGCCTGGTCTACCAGGGCGCACCCGCGACCAGCTGCGCGTGGCAGACGTCGCGAGATGCGGTGGTGGTCAACAGCTTCTCCAAGTACTTCGCGATGACGGGGTGGCGGCTGGGCTGGCTTCTGGTGCCGGCCGAGCTGCGCCGCGCCGTGGACCGGCTGACCGGGAACTTCACCATCTGCCCGCCCGCTCTGGCGCAGCACGCCGCGGTCGCCGCGTTCACGCCGGAGTCGATCGCCGAGGCCGACGGGCTCCTGGCGCACTACGCCGACAACCGCCGCCTGCTGCTCGACGGACTGCGGTCCGTCGGCGTCGACCGGCTGGCGCCCACCGACGGCGCGTTCTACGTCTACGCCGATGTCTCGCATCTGACCAGCGACTCGCTGTCGTTCTGTTCGACGCTGCTGGCCGAGACGGGCGTGGCGATCGCACCGGGAATCGACTTCGATACCGCGCACGGCGGCTCGTTCGTCCGGCTGTCGTTCGCGGGGCCGACCGCCGACATCACCGAGGCGCTGGACCGGATCGGAGCCTGGCTGCGCTGAGGATCGACAGCGTCACTTTCGCCGCTGCGTGACGTACCAGTCCAGCAGCGTCGGATCGTCGACCGCGGTGGGTTCCACCACGCGCGCCGGGTCGCCGCCCTGGAGCAGCTTCTTGATCGGCACCTCGAGCTTCTTCCCGGTGCGCGTGTGCGGGATGCCGGGTGCGAGCAGGACGTCGTCGGGGACGTGCCGCGGCGACACCTCGGTGCGGATCGTCTGGCAGATCCGGTCCTTCAGGTCGTCGGTGAGTTCGGCGTCGTCGGTGAGCGTGACGAACAGCGGCATCCAGTAGCCGCCGTCGGGTTGCTCCGCGCCGATCACCAGGGCCTCGGCGACCTCCGACATACGCTCCACGGCCTGGTAGATGTCGGCGCTGCCCATCCGGATACCGTGACGGTTGAGTGTCGAATCCGACCGTCCGTGCACGATGACGCTGCCGTGGTCGGTGACCGTGATCCAGTCGCCGTGCCGCCAGACCCCGGGGTACATCTCGAAATAGGCGTCGCGGTAACGGCTTCCGTCGGGGTCGTTCCAGAACTTCACCGGCATCGACGGCAGCGGTTTGGTGACGACGAGTTCGCCGACCTCACCGCGTACGGGCCTACCCGCGGTGTCCCACGCCTCGACAGCGGCGCCGAGGTAGGGCGCGGAGAGCTCGCCCGGCCACACCGGAACGGTCCGGACGCCGCCGATGAACGCCGACACCACGTCGGTGCCGCCGCTGATCGACGCCACCTGCACGTGCTCACCCACGTTGTCGCGCAACCACAGTGCCGAGTTCGGCGGTAGCGACGAACCCGTGATGCCGACGGTGCGCAGCGCGGTCAGGTCGTGGTCCTTGCGGGGTACGGCACCGGCCTTGTCGCAGGCCAGCACGTAGCCGGGGCTGGTGCCCAGTACCGTCGCGCGCACCTCGGCGGCGATGCGCCACAGCGTGTCGGGAGCCGGATACGTCGGGCTGCCGTCGTAGCAGACGATGGTCGCACCGACCAGTAGACCGGCGACCTGGAAGTTCCACATCATCCAGCTCGGGCTGGTGAACCAGAAAAACGTGTCGCCGGCGCCGATGTCGGATTGCAGCGCAACGGCTTTGAGGTGCTCGACCACCACGCCACCGTGTCCGTGCACGATGCCCTTCGGCAGCCCCGTCGTCCCCGAGGAGTACAGCACCCACAGTGGGTGGTCGAAGTCGACGGCGAGCGGTTGCAGCGTTCCGCCGTCAGCGGTCGCCGCCGCCCAGTCCAACCAGTCGGAGCCGGGCGCGTCCGCTCCGATCCGCGACACGAGCACGGCGGTCCGCACCGTCGGCAGCCCGGCGCGCAGTGCGGCGACGTCGGCGGTCTTGTCGTGGGTCTTGCCGCCGAAGCGGTAGCCGTCGGCGGCGATCAGGACCACCGGTTCGAGCTGTCCGAGCCGGTCGAGTGCGGCCTTGGCGGTGTAGTCCTGTCCGCAGGCGCTCCAGATCGCGCCGATGCTCGCGGTGGCCAGGAAGGCGATGACGGCTTCGGGCACGTTCGGCAGATAACCCGCGACGCGGTCGCCCGGCCCGACGCCCATCGACTGCAGGGTGCGGGCGAATGCGGCTGCGCGCCTCAGCATCTCGTCCCAGGACACCTCGGTGACCTCGCCGCCCTCGGCGACGTAGAGAATGGCAGGCCGGTCGGTGCGGGCGTGCCGCAGCACCTGGTCGGCGTAGTTCAGCCGTGTCCCCGGAAACCAGCGCGCTCCGGGCATCGCCGCGTCGGCGAGCACCTCGGTGGGCGGTTCGCCGAGTTCGAAGTACTCCCACAGCGCACCCCAGAAGCCGGCGAGGTCGTCGACCGACCATTGCCACAACGCGTGGTAGTCGGACACGTCGGCGCCGGTGCGCTCGTGTACGAAGCGCGCGAAGTCGGTGACGCGCGCCCCCGCGATGTCGTCCTCGGTGGGCACCCACTGCGGTTGGTTCACCGGGCGCTCCATCCGCCGTCCATGGTGTACGCCGCCCCGGTCACCATGCCGGACTGCGGTGAGGCCAGCCAGCCCACCAGCGATCCGACCTCGGCGGGTTCGACGAGTCGCTTGATGGCGCTCTCCTTGAGCAGGATCTCGGTCACCACGTCATCTTCACCGATGCCGTGCACCTTGGCCTGATCGGCTATCTGTTTGGTGACCAGCGGTGTCCGCACGTAGCCGGGGTTCACGCAGTTGCTGGTGACCTGATGCGGCCCGCCCTCGAGAGCGGTCACCTTCGACAACCCCTCCAGCGCGTGCTTGGCGGTGACGTAGCCGACCTTGTACTCCGAGGCGCGCAGCCCGTGCACCGACGAGATGTTGATGATCCGCCCGAACTGCTGGGCGTACATGTGGGGTAGCGCCGCGCGGATGAGCAGGAACGGCGCCTCCACCATCAGCGTCATCAGCATCCGGAAGTTCTCCGGCGCGAAGTCGACGATCGGGTCGATGCGCTGGACGCCGGCGTTGTTGACCAGGATGTCGGTGTCCAGCGTCAGGGTCTCCAGCGCCGACACGTCCAGCAGGTCGACCACCCATGCGACTCCGCCGACCTCGTCGGCCAGTGCCGTGGCGGCGGCCTCGTCGCGGTCGGCGACGGTGACGGTGGCGCCCCTGGCGGCGAGTTCGCGCACGCACGCCTCACCGATCCCGCTGGCACCGCCGGTCACCAGTGCGGCGCGGCCGGCGAGATCGCTCACGCGCGACCGGTTTTCGCCGCTGCGGTCCGGGCCAGATCCTCGCGGTCGGCGACGTCGAGATCGGCCAGGTCGATACCCTTCGTCTCACGGCTGAACAGCGCAGCCACGAGCGTGATCACGGCCGCGGCCGCGAGGTAGAGCGCGATGGGCACCGACGAGTCGTAGATGTCGAGCAGCTTCACCGCGATGAGCGGCGCGAGCGATCCGGCGACGATCGAGGTGACCTGATAGCCCAGCGAGACACCGGAATAGCGCATGCGGGTCGGGAACATCTCGGCCATGATCGCCGGCTGCGGCGAGTACATCAGCGCGTGGATCATCAGGCCGAGGATGATCGCACCCATGATGACCAGGTACTGACCGCTGTTCATCATCGGGAACGCGAAGAAGCCCCAGGTGCCGGCGAGGACGGTTCCGACGATGTACACCGGACGTCGTCCGACGCGGTCGGACAACCGGCCCACCAGCGGGATGACGAGGAAGTGCACGGCGTGCGCGGCGAGCAGCCACCAGAGGATGTCGCTGGTGTCCGCGCCCACCTGAACCTTCAGGTACGTGATCGAGAACGTGACCACGAGGTAGTACATGATGTTCTCCGCGAAGCGCAGACCCATCGCGGTGAACACCCCGCGGGGGTAGCGCTTGAGCACCTCGACCACGCCGTACGAGGTGGACTTGGCCCGCTCCACCTCCTGCTGGGCGGCCACGAAGATCGGCGCGTCGGTGACCTTGGTGCGGATGTAGTACCCGATGAGGACGACGACCGCCGACAGCCAGAACGCCACCCGCCAGCCCCACGACAGGAACGCCGACTCGGGCAGCGTCGCCGTGAGCACCAGCAGCACCACAGTCGCGAGCATGTTCCCCACCGGCACGCCGGCCTGTGGCCAGCTCGCCCAGAAGCCGCGCTCGCGGTTCGGGCTGTGCTCGGCGACGAGCAGCACAGCGCCGCCCCATTCGCCGCCGACGGCGAAGCCCTGGATGAACCGCAGCGCCACCAACAGCGCCGGCGCCCAGTAGCCGATCTGGCCGTAGGTCGGCAGACAGCCCATCAGGAACGTGGCGGCGCCGACCAGGATCAGGCTGAACTGCAGCAGCTTCTTGCGGCCGTGCTTGTCGCCGAAGTGGCCGAACACCACACCGCCCAGTGGGCGTGCGACGAATCCGACGGCGTAGGTCGCGAACGCCAGGAAGATCGCGTTGAGCTCGCTGGTGGTCTCCGAGAAGAACACCTTCGAGAACACCAGCGTGGCCGCGGTGCCGTAGAGGAAGAACTCGTACCACTCGACGACCGTGCCGGCCATCGAGGCGACGACGACGCGCTTGAGGCCGGTCGGGATCGATCCCGGCGGGCTGGTGTCGGGTTGTGTCGGTATCTGGGCGCTCATCGCCGGCTCCATTCATGACCACGGACATAGCGGTGTCCTGGGTGTGACTGGCCACACATACAGGTGAGTATTCATGCAGGTTTCCTTGGCGGCAATGGGCAAGTCCGCACCCACGATCTGCAAAACTGCACACATGACGGCGATGTCCGGGCGCCGGCCGAGCGCCGACGACCTCCTCGTCCTGCTCGCGGTGGGGCGATCCGGCCGCTACACCACCGCGGCCGACGAGCTGGGTCTCAACCACACCACGATCTCGCGGCGCATCGCCGCGCTCGAACAGTCGCTCGGCGGCCGACTCGTCGCCCGGGTGGCCGGCGGCTGGGAGCTGACCGACCTCGGCCGCGAAGCGCTCGGGGCCGCCGAAGCCGTCGAGTCGGCGGTGCGCTCACTGACCGTCGACCCGGCCGGACGGCGTGCGCTGGAGGGGGTGGTGCGGATATCGGCGACCGATGGGTTCAGCGCCTACATCGTCGCGCCGGCCGCGGCGCTCGTGCAGCGCGACCATCCCGGGGTGGCGGTCGAGATCGTGGCCACGACCCGCCGCGCGTCGCAGCAGCGCTCTGGCCTCGACATCGAAGTGGTGGTGGGCGAACCCCAGGTGCACCGCGCCCAGGCGATCCGGCTGGGCGATTACTGCCTCGGCCTCTACGGGGCGCGCGACTACCTGGCCGAACACGGCGCCCCGAGCGACGTCGCCGACCTCACCCGCTATCCGCTCGTCTACTTCATCGACTCGATGCTGCAGGTCGACGACCTCGACTCGGCAACCGGGTTCGCCCCGGCCATGCGGGAGTCGGTGACCTCGACCAACGTCTTCGTACACGTCGAGGCCACCCGCGCGGCTGCGGGTCTGGGGCTGCTGCCCTGCTTCATGGCCGACCGCCACGACGATCTGGTCCGCGTCCTGCCGCGCACGGTGTCGGTGCGCTTGACCTACTGGCTGGTGACCCGCGGCGAGACGCTGCGCAGACCGGAGGTCGCCGCGGTGGTGGAGGCCATTCAGGCGCGCGTGCGCGAGCAGCGAGACGTCCTGCTCGGCACGCCCTGACAGTCAGCTCCCGCCGCCGCCACAACCCCCGCCGCCGCAGCCCCCGCCGCCGCAGCCTCCGCCGCCACACCCACCACCGTCTCCATCGGAGGGGATTCCGCCGTCCGAGTAATAGCCGCCCACGGCGCCGGCCGATCCGGCCGCCCAGAATCGCTGCCGTCTCCGCGCGCGGGCCAATCGCTTCTCGCGCAACATCTGCCGGTCACTCAGGAGATAGGGGACGGCGCGTCGATAGCGCTCATATGCGCTTTGGTGGCGGGCTCGTCGACGCCGCCACGCGAAGCCCGCCGCGGACAACGCGATCACGGCCAGGGTGGATGCGACCAGAAGCGCCCCGGTCACGGTCAGCCACTTCCTCCGCCGCAGCCGCCTCCTCCGCAGCCGAACCCGCCTCCGCAGCCGCTGCCGCCTCCTTCGCCGCCCCCGTACCCGCTCGTCCAGCGGTCGCGAATGTCGGCCGCCGAGCCATCATGGGCCCGCCGGTAGCGACCGACGAAGATCGACGTGATGACCAGCAACGCCATCACCCCGAGGATGGAGACCACCACTCCCGTGGCGCTCATGGCCAAAGCGTACGCCGCTTCGATGCCGCCGCCTACAGTGAAAATGTGCTGCGCCGCAACAGGCATCGGCTCGATCAAGTGAGCACGGCGGTGGCGGAACTCGATCTGCCGTCAGCCGTGTTCAAGACCTGCCCGTGGCAGCCGCGCGAGCTCGTCGTGACGGGTTTGCGGCAATGGCTTCGGTGCTGCGCGCCCGCGCTGTGGGATGGCGAGGTGATCGGGATGCCGTCGCGCGCGGTCGACGAAGCCTGGCACGGCTTCATACTGTGCACCGCGCGGTACGCCGCCTTTTGCGCGCAGGCCTACGGCTGCTTCCTGCACCACCACCCCGAGGGTGGGGCACCCGCCGCGGTCGCGGCGGGTGCCGACCCGGTCGAAGAGCAATTACGCAGAACCGTCATCGCGTGGTCGCTGGTCGCACGGCCCGGCGAGGACTGCGTCCTCTGGGACATCGACACCCGCCTCGGGCTCGACGAGCCGTGGGGCATCGACGCCGACCGGGTCGACGCGATCACGCGCGCAATCCCCGAACGCCCACCTCGACGGTGGTGGCCGTAGCCGTCAGATGTCCGTGCGCGTGCCGGTTACTTCTTGAAGGCGTCCTTCACCTTCTCGCCCGCGTCCTTGAGGCTGGACTTCGACTGGTCGGCCTTGCCCTCGTTCGCGGTGCTCTCGTCGCCCGTGGCCTTACCCAGCGCCTCCTTGGCCTTGCCGCCGAGATCCTCGATCTTGTTGTTGGCTTTGTCGGTACCGCTCACGATGTGTACTCCTTCGGTTCGCAGTCGACCGGTTCGGCCGATGCACCGTCGGCATACCCCCACCCTCGGGTCACCGAAACTGCGGTATTGCTGTCAACCGTCGCGCAGATGTGGGTCGAGCATGTCCCACCAGGCACGCGACATCCGGTCGAACTCGCCCTCGCAGGAGTCGGCCCGATCCTCGGGCACCAGACCCTCGTCAACGATGAACGCGTTGCCCTGCGGGTCGGCCCCGTAGATCCAGCACTGGAAGTTGTACATCCGCGCGAGGTCGTATTCGTGCACATCCCAGAACGGGAAGTCCTCGGCCGCGCCGCCGTCCTGTTCGCTGTTCGCCTCGAACATCCGGGCATAAGCGACCGCGGCGCTGACGTCGGCCGGGTCGATAGTGCCGTTGTCGTCCGGTTCGAGCAGCAGCACCGCGGCCAGTTGATCGGCGACGTCCTCCTCGCGGCCGGTGAACGGCAGGTCGTACAGGTCCAGGGTGGCGTGGCCGAGTTCGTGGTAGAAGGTCGCGCGCTCGGCACCGAGTGTGGCGGCCATCGGATCGTCGTCACCGGCCCGCTCGAAGGTGGTGTGGCTGGAGTCGGCGTCCTCGTAGCAGATCGTCATCGTACGGTCGTCCGAACTCCAGAACGCGTTCGCCTCATCGCATTGCGCGCCGACCAGGCGGACGTCCTCGGGCAGGACAAGCGATTCGTTGATGTCGGTCGCCAGCGCCTCCAGCAGTCCGCTGTCGGTGAGGATCCTGCGGCCGTTGACCGCCTCCGGCGTGGTGGCGTCCTCGTAGACGACGGTCATCTCTCCCGACGATTCCGCCGCGGCGTTCTGCTCCGCTGCCGCCGGCCCAGTGGATGAGGGCGCCACTTCGGCTGCACCCGGGCGATTCTCGGAGCACCCGACGGTCACCAGGAGGGCGCAGGCTGCGGCGGACAGCCAGACGACGCTCGTGTTCTGCACGGACGTCAATATGTCATGGATCAGAGCCAGGTGTCCGACGTTGTGGCCGTGAGGAACGCCTCGAGATCGTCGCGCCACTGGGCGGGCGAATTCTTGTCGGGTTCGATGCCGGTGTATTCGCCCCGGTAGAACAGCAGCGGACGCGGCTTCTTCTTCGGAACGTCGGACAGCGAGTGGACCGCGCCGAACACCACCAGGTGGTCACCGCCGTCGTGCACCGAATGCACGGTGCAGTCGATGTGCGCCAGGGTGCCGTCGATGACCGGTGACCCCAATTTCGACGGCGCCCAATCGATTCCCGCGAACTTGTCGGGCTCGCGCGAGCCGAAGCGCGCGGAGACGTCCTTTTGCTTCTCGTGCAGCACGTTCACGCAGAACCGGCCGCTGGCCTCGATGGCCTTCCACGACCGCGACACCTTCGTCGGACAGAACAACACCAGCGGTGGTTCGAGCGACAGCGCCGCGAACGACTGACAGGCGAATCCGACCGGCGCGCCGTCGTGCATGGTGGTGATCACCGTGATACCCGTGCAGAACTGGCCGAGCACGTTGCGGAACGTGCGCGGATCGATCACCGGGCCTGCGGCGTCCCCGTCGGAAGCCATCATGTGTTACTTGAAGCCGACGCTGAAGTCGTGGCCCCACAGACTCACCGCGGTACTCTCCCGGGCGATCCAGGACTCATCCTCGACTTCGAGCCCCTCGCAACCGAATTCGACGTCGAAGCCACCGGGGGTCTTCATGTAGAACGACAGCATCTTGTCGTTCACGTGGCGGCCGAGGGTCGCCGACATCTTCACCTTGCGGCGCAGCGCCCGGTCCAGGCACAGGCCGACGTCGTCGGCGTTCTCCACTTCGACCATGAGATGCACGATGCCGCTGGGCGTCTCGCCCGGCATGAACGCCAGGCTGTGGTGGCGCGGGTTGCACCCGAGGAAACGCAGCCACGCCGGCGCACCGTCGGCGGGTCGGCCGACCAACTGCGGCGGCAGCCGCATCGAGTCGCGCAGATAAAAGCCCAGGACGTCCCGGTAGAAGTGCAGCGTCTCGGCGTCGTCGCGGGTGGTGAGCACGACGTGCCCGAGGCCCTGCTCCTCGGTGACGAATTTGTGGCCGTACGGGCTGACGACCCGGCGATGCTCGAGTGCGACTCCGTGGAAGACCTCGAGGGTGTTGCCGGACGGATCGTCGAAGGTGATCATCCCGTCGACGCGGCGGTCGGCGAGTTCGGCCGCGGTGGCCTCCTTGTACGGGGTGCCCTCGATGTCGAGCCGGTTGCGGATCTCCTGCAGGCCTGCGGCGTTGGCGGTCTCCCAACCCGACTGCAGCAGCCGGTCGTTCTCGCCCGGCACGATGACCAGGCGCGCAGGGAACTCGTCCATCCGCAGGTACAGCGCACCTTCGGTGGGCCCTTTGCCCTCCACCATCCCGAGCACCTTCAGGCCGTAATCACGCCATGCCTGAACGTCGGTGCTCTCGATCCGCAGGTAGCCCAGAGACCGGATGCTCATCGTTCGCCTCCCAGGAAATCAATGGTCAGCTTGTTGAATTCGTCGAACTTCTCGAGTTGCGCCCAGTGTCCACACTGACCGAAGACGTGCAACTGCACGCGGGGGATCTGCTTGAGCGCCACCAGTGCGCCGTCGAGCGGGTTCACCCGGTCCTCGCGGCCCCAGATCAGCAGTACCCGCTGGCGCAGCTTGTACACCTCGCGCCACATCATGCCGAGCTCGAAATCAGGCCCGGCGAACGACATCCCCATCGCGCGGGCCGCGGCCAGCGATTCGGGCCGGCTGGCGATCGCGAACCGCTCCTCGACCAGTTCCGGAGTCACCAGCTTCTGATCGAACACCATGATGCGCAGGAACTTCTCCATGTTCTCGCGCGTCGGGTCCGCGGTGAAGCGGCCGAGCAGCTTCACACCCTCGGTGGGGTCCGGCGCGAACAGGTTGACGCTCAACCCGCCCGGCCCCATCAGGACCAGCCGGCCTGCCCGGTCCGGGTTGTCGAGCGCGAACCGCACCGCGGTGCCGCCGCCGAGTGAATTGCCCACCAGCGCGGCACGTTCGATGCCGAGGTGGTCGAACAGGTTCAGCAGTGCGGTGGCGCTGTAGCGGTTGTACTGCTCGTGTTCGGTGTGCTTGTCGGAGTGGCCGTAACCCGGCTGGTCGACGGCCAGCACGTGGAAGTGGCGTGCGAGGACCTCGATGTTCTTCGAGAAGTTCGACCAACTCGACGCGCCCGGCCCGCCGCCGTGCAGCAGCACCACGGTCTCGGAGTGACTCACCCCGGCCTCGTGGTAGTGCAGGCGCATGTCGTCACGCACCTGCGCGTAGCGCGAGGTGGATTCGAAGGTGATCTCGACCTGCGTCTCGGTCTGCTTGATGTAGGAGGTCATCGCGCCCGGTCAGACCATCGTGTCTT
This sequence comes from Mycolicibacterium litorale, assembly GCF_010731695.1. Taxonomy (NCBI): domain Bacteria; kingdom Bacillati; phylum Actinomycetota; class Actinomycetes; order Mycobacteriales; family Mycobacteriaceae; genus Mycobacterium; species Mycolicibacterium litorale. The sequence continues at coordinate 5,087,779 of NZ_AP022586.1, read as the reverse complement.
GCGGCGGGAGGCCGAAGGCGTCGTTGCCGAAGATCAGGTAGGCGCGCTCGGGTTCGTTGGCGGCGTGCACGCGTCCGGCGTGCGCGTCACGCCAGAACCGTTGCACCGGCGCGTCGAGGTTCAGCGCGGTCGCGCCCGACGCCTCGAACAGCAGGTCGATCGACGCGATCGCCCGGGCCGTCGCCCGCACCTGGTCCCGCCGGGCCCGCGCGCGCAGCTCGAACGGAATCTCCTTGTCGGCCTGCAGCAGTGCGTACTCGTCGGCGACGTTGCCGATCAGCTGACGCCAGCCGGCGTCGATGTCGCTGGCCGCCTCGGCGATGCGGATCTTGGCGAACGGATCGTCCTTGGACTTCTCACCGGCGAATGCCGCCCGGACCCGCTTGCCCTGGTGCTCGACGTGAGCGTCGTACGCGCCGTAGGCCATCCCCATGATGGGGGCCGTGATGGTGGTGGGATGCATTGTGCCCCAGGGCATCTTGTACACCGGAGCGGTGTTGTTCTCCAGGCCACCCGCGGTGCGGTCGTTCATCGCCTTGTAGGACAGGAAGCGGTGCCGGGGGACGAAGACGTCCTTGACGACGACCGTGTTGCTGCCGGTTCCCTTCAGCCCGACCACATTCCACACGTCGTCGATGCGGTAGTCGCTGCGCGGGATCAGGAAGCTGCCGAAGTCGACGGGCTTACCGTCCTTGATCACGGGACCGCCGAGGAATGCCCAGGTGGCGTGGTCGCAACCCGAGGACCACTGCCACGCGCCGCTGACCAGATAGCCGCCGTCGACCACGGTTCCGGCGCCCATCGGCGCATACGACGACGACACCCGCACGGACGGATCGTCGGCCCAGACCTCGTCCTGGGCCTTCTGGTCGAACAGGGCCAGATGCCAGTTGTGCACGCCGATGATCGACGCGACCCAGCCGGTCGACCCGCAGGCGCTGCCCAGGCGGCGCACCGCCTCGTAGAACAGCGTGGGGTCGCACTGCATCCCGCCCCACTGCTGGGGCTGCAGGAGCTTGAAGAACCCGATCTCGTCGAGATCCTTGACCGTCTCGTCCGGCAGGCGGCGCAGCTCCTCGGCCTCCGGGGCGCGCTTGCGCAGGGTGGGGAGCAGGTCGTCGATGCCGCTGAGGACCGCCTGCGCGTCGCGCTGTTCAATGGACGTCACTTGCCTGCCTCCAAGATGGGGACTGAAACGGGGCTGTAGAAAGATTAGAACACGTTACGATTTGTGTCGAGCAGCCCGACGCTGCAGCGGCTGGACCTGCGGAAGCTCATTTCTGTAACCTGTTCTAGTTATGACGGAAAGGGCGGTTTCAGACGTGACCGACGAGCCACTCGGTAGCCACGTGCTCGAACTGGAGGTGGCCGACGTCGTCGAGGAGACCGCCGACGCCCGCTCACTGGTGTTCAGAACGCCGTCCGGCGGCCCCGACATCCCGGCCGAGCGGCTGCGCTACTCGCCCGGGCAGTTCCTCACCCTGCGGGTGCCCAGCGATCGGACCGGATCGGTCGCGCGGTGCTATTCGCTGTGCAGTTCGCCGTTCACCGACGATCCGCTGACCGTCACGGTCAAGCGCACCGCCGACGGCTACGCCTCGAACTGGTTGTGCGACAACGCCCACGCCGGCATGAGGATGCACGTGCTGGCGCCGTCGGGCACCTTCGTGCCGAAGTCGCTGGACACCGACTTCCTGCTGCTGGCCGCGGGCAGCGGGATCACCCCCATGATGGCGATTTTGAAGTCAGCACTCGTCGAGGGCAGCGGCAAGGTGGTGCTGGTCTACGCCAACCGCGACGAGTCCAACGTGATCTTCGCCGGCACGCTGCGCGAGCTGAGCGCGAAGTACTCCGACCGGCTCACCGTCGTGCACTGGCTCGAATCGGTGCAGGGCCTGCCGTCGGCGGCCGCACTGGCCGGCCTGGCCGCGCCCTACACCGGCCACGACGCCTACATCTGCGGGCCCGGCCCGTTCATGGCCGCCGCCGAAGAGGCGCTGACCAGTGCGGGCACCGCGGCGGACAAGATCCACATCGAGGTGTTCAAATCGCTGGAGTCCGACCCGTTCGCGGCGGTCGTCATCGAGGAGGACGACAGCGACGAGGGCCCGGCCACCGCGGTGGTCACCCTCGACGGGCAGACCCACGAGGTGCGCTGGCCGCGCAACGCCAAACTGCTCGACGTGCTGCTGGACAAGGGTCTCGACGCACCGTTCTCCTGCCGCGAGGGCCACTGCGGCGCCTGCGCGGTGCTCAAGCGCAGCGGCGAGGTGGAGATGGAGATCAACGACGTCCTCGAACAGTCCGACCTCGACGAAGGCCTGATCCTGGGATGCCAGGCGGTGCCGCGGTCGGATTCGGTCGAAGTCACCTACGACGAGTAGCGAAGGGCTAACTTCAACACGATGAACCGGCTCGCAGCAGTAAGTGCGGCGGCATTGCTGACGGCACTTCTCCCCCAGCCCGCGACGGCCGCGGCCGCGTCGAACTCGGCGCAGAGCTCGATCGCCGTCGACCCGGCCACCAAGATCGAGATGCACGTCAACGCGGACTGCGTCGGCAACCGGTGCTCGTTCAACACCAGCACGAACCTGCTGACGCCCGGCGGGCCGACCGGGCTGCCCGGCGACGCATGGTCACGGCAGACCATCACGCTGCGCAGCAACGACCGCGACGTCTGGCAGGAAGCCGAGTACAGCGCCCCCTCAGGGACTCCGCGAGAAGTCAAGGGCGCCAACCACAACAACGTGCTCTCGAAGATGTACAAGTCGCTGCGCGACGTCGAGATCTCGGTGACCTCGTTCGGTGGCGGGCCGATCGAGCGCTACCGGATCGACGGCAGTTCGATGCCCACCGAGTGGACCACCGGCCAGCCGGCCGTCAAGGCGGCGTTCATCGTGTGCAGTCACATCCAGGTGGTCTACTCCGGGGTGAACCTGACCACCCCGGACGCCTGCGCGCAGACCACCTTCGGCTGAGCTACCGCGGCAGCCCCAGCAGCCGTTCACCGGCCAGGGTCAGCAGGATCTGCTCGGTACCGCCGGCGATGGTCAGGCAGCGGGTGTTGAGGAAGTCGTGCACCGGCTGGTTGACCACCGCACCCGCGCCCTCGGAGAGGTCCATCCGGAACTCCGCCAGGCCCTGCCGGTAACGCACGCCGATCAGCTTGCGCGCGCTGGACTCCGCACCTGGATCCTGCCCACCGACGGCCTTCTGCGCGATGCGCTGATCCAACAGTGAGCCCACCTGCGCGGTCAGGATCAGGTGTCCCAGCCGGTCCTCGTCGGCCGGATCCAGCCCCTGTTCGGCCACCGTCCGCAGCAGTTCCTCCATCGGATTGCCCAGCGCAGTACCGCCTGCCATCGCGACCCGCTCGTTGGCGAGCGTCGTGCGGGCCAGCCGCCACCCGTCGTTGACCTGTCCGACCACCATCTCGTCGGGTACGAACACGTCGTCGAAGAACACCTCGTTGAACAGCTCGTCACCGGTGATCTCGCGCAGCGGGCGGATCACGATGCCCGGCGATTTCATGTCGATGAGGAAGTACGTGATGCCCTTGTGCTTCGGGGCGTCCGGATCCGTGCGCGCCAGGCAGACACCCCAGTGCGCCTTGTGCGCCGCCGAGGTCCACACCTTCTGGCCGGTGAGCTTCCAACCACCGTCGACGCGAACGGCTTTGGTGCGCAGCGCCGCCAGGTCCGAACCCGCGCCCGGCTCACTGAACAGCTGGCACCAGGACAACTCACCGCGCAGGGTGGCGGGAACGAACTGCTCGATCTGTTCGGGGCTGCCGTGTTCGAGGATCGTCGGGGCCGCCCACCAGCCGATGACGAGGTCGGGACGCGACACCCCCGCCTCGGCCAGCTCCTGGTCGATCAGCAGCTGTTCGGCCGGGGACGCCGCGCGGCCGAACGGCTTCGGCCAGTGCGGGGCGAGCAGACCGGCCTCGGCGAGCGCGGGCTGGCGCTGGTCCTCGGGCAGCGCCGCGACCTGCGCGACCGCCGCGCTGATCTCGGGGCGCAGGTGGTCGACCGAGTCGAGGTCGATGCGCAGCTCGCGCCGCACGCCCTGCTGGGTCAGGTCGGCGATGCGGCGCAGCCACCGCGAGCGGCCGCCGAGGAACTGCGAAATGCCGTATGCGCGCCGCAGATACAGATGTGCGTCGTGTTCCCAGGTGATGCCGATGCCGCCGAGGACCTGAATGCAGTCCTTGGCGTTGGCCTTCGCTGCGTCGATACCCGCGGCGGCTGCGACCGCCGCCGCGATGCTCAGCTGCCGGTCGTCGCCGTCGGTCACGGCGCGGGCCGCGTCCGCCGCCGTCACCGACACCTGTTCGGCGCGCAACAGCATCTCGGCGCACATGTGCTTGATCGCCTGGAAGCTGCCGATCGGCTTACCGAACTGTTCGCGGACCTTCGCGTAGTCCGTGGCGGTGACCAGTTGCCAGCGCGCCAGACCGGCGGCCTCCGCCGCGAGCAGCGTCGCGGCCAGATCCGCGAGCCGGCCCGCGCTGAGGTCGAGTGTCGTGACGGGGGCGCTGTCGAGCACCACCCGGGCCAGCGGGCGGGAGAAGTCGGTCGCGGTCAGCGGTTCGACCGTCACCCCGTCGGCGGTGGCGTCGACGAGCACGACCGCATCCCCGGCGGGGAGCAGCAGCAGCCCGGACGGTTCGGCGCCGAGCACCTGCGCCGCCACCCCGGATGCGGTGCCGCCTTCGACGGTCACGTCGGCCGCCAGCGTCACGCCTGCGGTGCGTGCGCCCGATGCCAACGCCTCGAGGAGCGCCTCGTCGGTGATCACCAGCGTGGCCAGCGCGGTGGTTGCGACCGGCCCGGGCACCATCGCCGCTGCGGCCTCGTCGACCATCGCGCACAGATCCTCGACGGTGCCGCCCGCGCCGCCCTGCTCCTCCGGGATCGCGACGCCGAAAATGCCCAGCTCCGCGAACCCCGCGTACGCGCGGCGCCACGCCTCGGAGTCGCCCTGTTCCACCTCACGCGCGGCCTCCACCGCCCGGGAGGCGGCGGCCCAGTCGCGCACCATCTCGCGGGCAGCAAACTGCTCGTCGGTGCCGGGGCCGGACCCCGACAGCAGCGACTGGGTCATTTCCGGACTCCTCGCGTTGGGTGAGAAGGCTCATACTCCTCACTAGAACGTGTTCTAATGGTGCCAGCGTTCAACCGTCAAGTCGACCGGCATCGCAGCAGGACACGTCGCTGCCGCGCCGATGCCGAGGTGAGAAAACGGAGCCCGACATGCGTATCGTTTTGGGGGGATACGCACGATGAAGGAGCGTCACACGGCATGTCCGAGGCCTCGATGCCAGCACACACCAGCCCGTCGTCGGGTTCCGACTCGCGATCCCGCGAGACGGGCTCCGGCTCACGGCCACGTGAGGTGATGAACGTGGCGGTGCTCGCCGAGTCCGAACTCGGCTCCGAGGCACAGCGGGAACGTCGCAAGCGGATCCTCGACGCCACGCTGGCGATCGCCTCGAAGGGCGGCTACGAGGCGGTGCAGATGCGCGCGGTGGCCGAACGCGCCGACGTCGCCGTCGGCACCCTGTACCGCTACTTCCCGTCGAAGGTGCACCTGCTGGTGTCGGCGCTGGGGCGCGAGTTCGAGCGGATCGACGCCAAGACCGACCGGGCGGCACTCGCGGGCGGTACGCCGTATCAGCGGCTGAACTTCATGGTCGGCAAGCTCAACCGCGCCATGCAGCGCAACCCGCTGCTCACCGAGGCGATGACGCGTGCATTCGTCTTCGCCGACGCGTCGGCGGCCGGTGAGGTTGATCACGTGGGCAAGCTGATGGATTCGATGTTCGCCCGCGCGATGAGCGACGGCGAACCCACCGAGGACCAGTACCACATCGCCCGCGTCATCTCCGATGTCTGGCTGTCGAACCTGCTGGCGTGGCTGACCCGCCGCGCCTCGGCCACCGACGTGAGCAAACGGCTCGATCTGGCGGTGCGGCTGCTCATCGGCGACGGTGACCGCCCTAAGATCTGACGCGTGGCCGACGGCTTACCGACAGATCTGCGCCGGGCGCTCGACCGCGCCGCGCGACTCCCCCGCCTGCTGATCGCCTGCGACTACGACGGCACCCTCGCGCCGATCGTGTCGAACCCTGCCGACGCCCGGCCGCTACCCGCGTCCGCCGCCGCCCTCGAGGAACTGGCCGCGCTGCCCGCGACCACCGTCTCGCTCATCTCCGGCCGCGCGCTCGCCGTGCTCCGCGAGCTCTCCGGGGTGTCCGACCGCGTGCACCTGGTCGGCAGCCACGGTTCGGAGTTCGACACCGGATTCGTCTCGCCGATCGACGAGCGGGCTCGGGCCCTGCTGGTCGAGATCAAAGGCGCCCTCGACGCCATCGCCGCGGAGTTCCCCGGCGCCACAGTCGAATTGAAGCCCGCCAGCGTCGCGCTGCACGTGCGCAACGCCTCACCGGCCGACGGTGAGGCGGCGATGCGACGCGCCAACGAGGCTGCGGCGCAGTGGGATGCGCAGGTCACCGACGGCAAGGCGGTCAAGGAGTTCGCCGTCATCCACACCGACAAGGGCCAAGCCGTCGACATCCTGCGCGATCAGCACGACGCGTCGGCGGTGGTGTTCCTCGGTGACGACGTGACCGACGAGAAGGCGTTCCGCCGGATGCGCGACGGGGACATCGGGGTGAAGGTCGGGCCCGGTGAGACCGCGGCGGCCTACCGGGTGGGCGAACCGCAGCACGTGGCCGAGGCGTTGGAGTATCTGCTCGCCGCCCGGCGCCACCGCTGATGCTGACCTCCGACGACCTGGCGGCCCGCACCGCCCGCGCCGTCACCGCGGCGACGGCGGCCGGTCGAGACCTCGGCCTGCACGTCGATGAGCCGCGGGTGCTCTACGACGTCTTCTCCGTGATCGTCCATCTGGCGCCGTCGCCGGTGGTGGTGCGGGTGCCGACGGTGCTGCCCGCATCGGTGCGCTCGTCCCCCGAGCGGCAGACGGCGCAGCAGCGCGCCGAGCTGTCGGTGGCGGGCTGGCTGACCGACCGCGGACTGCCGGTGGTGCCGCCGAGTCCCCTGGTGCCCCGCGAACCCGTTGTGCTCGATGGCTTCTCCATGACGTTCTGGCAGTATCTCGACGCGGTGAGCGACGGCGAGCCGGACTTGGCGCAGCGGTGCGCGTCGACGGCGGGGCTGCACGCCGCACTGCGCGAGTACGACGGCGGCGGCCTCGGGTTCTTCACGCAGTTCGAGACCTACATACCCGCGGCGCTCACCGAGCTGGAGCACCAGCCCGGCCTGCTCGACGCCGCCGATGTACAGCGCGCGCGGCAGGATTGGGAACACCTCGCACCGGTGCTCACGTCCCGGGCGGGGTTCGAGGCGGCATTCCCCGGCGTGGACGTCCAGCCGATCCACGGTGATGCGCCGTTCCACAACATGATTCCCACCGCGACCGGCGAATACTGGTCGGACTTCGAGCTGGTCACGTTGGGAGCGGTGGAATCGGACCTCGCGCTCGTCGGGCCGGAGGGCCACGCCGCCTACGACGCCGCCGCCGTCGGGCTCGGTCTGCGCGCGCTCGACGAACGGGTGCTCGCGGTCACGGAGTCGGCGGCGCTACTCGCCTCGGTGGCGTGTCTGGCGATGGCGCCGCAGCTGCCGATGCTCGTTGACGCGCTGGCGCCGGCGGTGCAATCGTGGCGCTCGCGACGTGCCGAGCGGGCGTGAACTGCTGACGTTTCCGCGGTGTGGCGGGTGCAGACACGCACGGTCGCCGGACGGGGTGAGAGGTCAGGACGGGGCGCCCGCGGTGCGACCGCGCAGCAGTTCGGTGTCGAGCACCTCGATGACCGGCAGCCCGTCGCGCGGCGGCTCGTGCAGCAACCGGCCGGCGCGTCGCCCCTTCTCGATGCTGGGCTGCACCACGGTGGTCAGCCCGCGGCGCACCGCATCGGGGATGCCGTCGAAACCGGTGACCGTCATCTGACCGGGCACGTAGATCCCGCGCGAGCGCAGATAGTCCATCGCCGACAGCGCGAGCACGTCGGCGGTGCACATCAACGCCGTCAGCCGCGGATTGGCGGCCAGCGCCACCTCGGCGGCCGCCCCGCCGGAGGTCGGCAGGTGCTCGTAGCTCTCCACGACCGTCACCGCGCGCTCGTCGAGTCCGGCCGCGGCCACCGCGTCGTACACGCCCGCGATGCGCTCGCGCTGGACATGGAAGTGGGGCGTGCGGAGGCGTTCCGGGTCTGCCACCGTGGGCCTGCTGCCGTCGGGCCGCTCGAGACCGAGCCGCATCGTCAGCAACCCGATCTCCCGGTGGCCCAGCCCCAGAACGTATTCGGCGATCTGGCGCATCGCGGCACGATCGTCGATGCAGACCCGCGACGTGCCGGGAACATCCTTGGGCTGGTCGACGACCACAACGGGCAGGTGCCGCTGCTGCACCACCGGCAGGTACGGATCGTCGTCGCTGGCGGAGTAGACGACGAAACCGTCGACACCCGCGGCCAGCACGGCCGCAGAACCGTCCTCCAGACTGCGATTCGGCCCGACCGCCACCAGGAGCAGGCCCTGCCCGGCGTCCTCACACGATTCGGCAAGCCCGGCAACGAAATCGAGTGCGGCCGGATCGCTGAAGGAGTAGTTCAGCGGTTCGGTGATCACCAGGCCGACCGCACCCGCCCGGCGGGTGCGCAGCGACCGCGCCACCGGATCGGGCCCGGGATAGCCGAGCCGTTTGGCCGCGGTGAAGATGCGCTCACGCAGTTCGGCCGACAACTGGTCGGGTCGGTTGTACGCATTGGAGATGGTGGTGCGGCTGACCTTCAGCTCGGCCGCGAGGGAGGCCAGGGTCGCGTGCCGTCGCGGCTCCGGACTCCTGGACATGCTCTGTGACGTTAGCCGATGCGGCCGCGGTCACGTCACCAGCACGCGGTCGGCAGACGAACGCAGCCCGCGTTCGACCGCCCACACGACCGCCCAGACACCGCAGGCGATCGTCACGATGATGAAGCTGGGCGGGGCGTTGAACATCGCGGACAGCGCGAGGCCGGCCCACACCGCCACCAGGTTGATCGCCGTCGACAGCGCAATCGCCGCCGCGGGCCGCGCGGTCAGCATGATCGCCGCCGCGGCGGGCGTCACCACCAACGCGAACAGCAGCAGCGTCCCGACCGCCTGCACCGCCATCGTGATCGTCAGGCCGAGCAGCACCATGAACACGACCGAGAGTCCGCGCACCGGAACCCCCTTCGCGTCGGCCACCTGGGCGTTGACGGAGGTGAACAACAGCGGGCGGTAGATCACGCCGATGCCGGCCGCCAGCACGCCGAGCAGCACCGCGAACGACACGATCTGTTCGCCGGTGATCGCCAGCAGGTTGCCGAACAGGACGTTCGTCAACGTCCCTGAATTGCGGGTCGCCAAGGAGTTGAACAGCAGGCCCAGGCCGGTCGCCATCGCCAGCACCGTGCCGGTCGCGACCTCCCGGTCGGCCGCCCGTCTGCCCAGCGCCCCGATCACCAGGGCACCGCCGATGCAGAACACGCCGAGACCCAACACCACCGGCAGCCCGAGCAGCGCCGCGCCTGTCGCACCCGGCAGCCCGATGTGGGCGAGCGCGTGCGCGGCGAACGCGGTGTTGCGCACGACGACGAAGTAGCCGATCAGCCCGGCGGCCAGCGCGACGATGGTGCCGCCCACCAGCGCGTTGCGCATGAAGCTGGAGGAGAGGATCTGCCACCAGTTGTCCTGGTAGCTCAGCGCCACCACGGTCGTGGTCACCGCATCCTCCGCACGTAGAGATCACCCTGTGGGGTGTGCACCACCTCGACCGCGGCGCCGTACAGGTGGGTGAGCAGTTTCTCGTCGACCACCCCGTCGAGCGAGTCGTAGTGCGGATGGCCGTCGAGCAGGTAGATCGCGCCGGTGAGGATCGGTAGCAGCGGGTTGAGGTCGTGGGCGACCACCAGCACGGTGACACCGAATTCGGCGTTGACGGTCTTCACGAGCGCGACGAGTTCGTGCTGGCTGCGCATGTCGAGCGCGGCCAGCGGTTCGTCGAGGATCAGCATCTTGGGACGGCCGACCAGTGCTTCGGCGAGCGCGACACGTTGGCGCTGCCCACCCGACAGCTGGGAGAGCCTTCGGTCGGCGAACGCCGTCGCGTCGACGGCGGCGAGCACCTTGTCGACGCGCGCACGATCCTCCCGCGAGGCCAGCCCCAGCCCCCAGCGGTGCCCATTGAGGCCGAGCATGACCGCATCGCGGGCGCGGACGGCCTCGCCCGGGTTCGACCCGTAATTCTGCGGCACGTAACCGATCTGGCCGTTGAGCGCACCCGGCGGCTTCCCGAACACCTCGACCCGGCCGGTGGCGGGGGTGAGCAGGCCGAGCACCACCTGCAGCAGCGTGGTCTTACCGGCCCCGTTGCTGCCGATGACCGCGACGACCCCGCCCGCGGGCACGTCGAAGTCAGCCTGCGACCAGACCGTGCGACGGCCCCGGACGACGCTGACGCCGCGGAACGTCAGCGCCGGCTCAGCCGCCGACACCGAGCGCCTCGGCCAGCGCGGAGAGTTGGCCGACCTGCCATGACTCGAACGAGTCGGCGCCGGGCGGCATGGACTCGGTCACCTCGACGACGGGCACACCGGCCTGTTCGGCGGCGGCCCGGATCTGTTGCGGCACCGACCCTTCGGTTTGCACGTTGTAGATCAGCACGTCGACCCCGCGATCTCCCAGCAGCCGCAGGAACGCGTCGAGGTCGGCGGGCGACGGGTCGCTCTCATGTGCGGCGGCGGCCTGGTAGCCGGGCGGGGTGCGGTTGACCAACCCGACGGCTGCGGCCATCTCGTCGAAGACGCTCTCGGTGGCGGCGTAGGTCTTACCGCCGGCGGTGGCCTTCAGTGAGCCGACGATCTGGTGGTAGGTCGCGAGCGAATCCCCGAATTCCGCGTGTCGTTCGGTGAAGTAGTCCTCGGCGGCCGGGGCCAGCTTGGCGAATTCGGCGGTGACCGCATCGGCGACGGCGGTGACCGCGGCGGGGTTGTACCAGACGTGCGGGTTGGACTCCTCGGCGTGCGCGGCGCCGCCACTGAGCTCCACCGCGTCGATCACCGGGGCGTCCGGCGCCGATCCGGCGGCCAGTTTGGTGGCCCACTCGTCGTAGTGGCCGCCGTTGACGACGATCAACTGCGCGTCCTCGAACAGTGCCGCGTCCTTGGGGGCGGGTTCGAAGTCGTGGGGATCGACGGAGGACCCGGAGACCACGGTGTTGACGGTGGCGCACTCGCCCGCGAGCTGGGAGACGATGCTGCCCCACTGGTCGACGCTCACCACCACCGACAGCGGCTCCGCCGGGCAGTCCCCGCTGGGTTGCGCGGTGGGGGCGGGCTGCTCTCCACCCGAGCATGCGACGGTCACGAACGAAAGGACCGTGGCCGCGAGGCCGGCGACCAGGAGACGTCGGGGGCTGAGGATCACCGATTAACGATAACGGTTTGCATTTCCAGATGCGATTCGGGCCGGTCAGGCCCCGGTGGCCACCGCGCGCTCCGGTTCGGCGCACCACTGCGACCATGAGCCCGGGAACAGTGCCGCCTCCACACCCTCGGCGCGCATCGCCGCGACCAGGACCGCCGCCGTGACCCCGGATCCGCAGTACGCGCCGACGGGTCCCGCGCGGCTCGCGCGGTCGAGCAGCGCGGCATCGGCACGGAACACACCGTCGGCGTCGAGCAGCCCGGTGCTCGGTGCGTTCTGGGCGCCGGGGATGTGCCCGGCCACCGGGTCGACCGGTTCCACCTCGCCGCGGAACCGTTCCGGCACCCTGGCGTCGAGCAGCAGTCCGTCGAACTGCGCGACGTCGTCGGCCGTCAGAGTCGGCAGCGCGCCGCGGTACAGGTCGTCGTGGATGACGCGGACGTCACCCGGCGACGGCGTGACCCGACCGGTCTCGAGCGCTCCGCCGGACGCGACCCAGGCGGCCAGCCCGCCATCGAGGATGCGCACCCGATCGACACCCGCCGCCGTCAGCACCCACCACGCGCGCGCCGAACCGGCGCGGTTCCAGTCGTCGTAGACGACGGTGAGGACACCGTCGCGCACACCCCACCGGCGGGCCGCCGCCTCGACCGACGCTCCGGTGGGGAGCGGATGGCGGCCACGTCCGGCGACCGTGTGGTCGCTCAGCTCGTCGTCGAGGGAGACGTAGACCGCGCCGGGCACGTGGCCGCGGGCGTAGGCCTCGCGGCCATCGGGGCGTGCCAGCTCCCAACGGACGTCGAGGACGGTGACCGGGCGTCCGGTGGCGAGGTGCTCGGCCAGTTCCGCCGCGGTGATCAGGACGTCGGCGCGTGTCACCTCTCCGATCGTGCCATCCCTAAGCTGGCGCCGTGACCGACCACGCGTTCACCGACGCCGAACGCCACGCCGTGTACCGCGCCATCGCCGAACGCCGCGACATGCGGCGGTTCGTCGCCGGCGAGACGGTGTCCGACGACGTCCTCACCCGCCTGCTGGCCGCCGCGCACGCCGCCCCCAACGTCGGGCTGATGCAGCCGTGGCGCTTCATCCGCATCACCGATCCCGCCGTCCGGCGCGACATCCACGCCCTGGTCGACGAGGAACGCCACCGCACCGCGGCGGCGCTCGGCCCGCGCGGTGAGGAGTTCCTGGCGCTCAAGGTCGAGGGCATTCTCGACTGTGCGGAGCTGCTCGTGGTCGCGCTGCGTGAGGGCCGCGAACAGCACGTGTTCGGCCGGCGCACGCTGCCCCACATGGATCTGGCGTCGGTGTCGTGTGCGATCCAGAACCTGTGGCTGGCGGCGCGCACCGAGGGCCTCGGCATGGGCTGGGTGTCGATCTTCGACCCGCGCCGGCTCGCCGGCCTGCTCGGGATGCCCGACGGTGCGGACCCCGTGGCGGTGCTCTGCCTCGGGCCGGTGCCGGAGTTCCCCGAGCGCCCCCAACTCGAACTCGACCAGTGGGCGTATACCCGCCCACTGGCCGAGTTCATCAGCGAAAATCGCTGGTAGCCAGTCGACTTCAGTGATCGTGGCCGACGGGGCCACTGAGCTCGTTCGGTGCCTGTTCGAGCGTCGCGGACGCGGTGACGGTCCCGGCCTGCAGGTCGACGAGGTGGATCTGCTTGGCCGCGGGATCGGTGACGTAGACCGCGTCCTCGCGGGTGAACACCGCGGGGGCGGGGTCCTGCCAATCGTCCGGCTCGGTCCACGGCTGCGTCACCTGAACGGCTTTGACCATGTCCGCGGTGACCGGGTCGAACACGTAGAGCTTTCCGTCGGTCCCCATGATCAGTGCTTCGGCCTGCGGACCCCGGCCCAGCGACCGAAACCAGTAACTCACCGCTGGTGGCATCTGCACGACCTCGAGCCGGTCGGTGGCGGTGTCGATCAGCGCGAACTGCTGCGGGCGCTCCAACTCGGCGTCCGGATCGACCTTCATGTCACCGAGCACCACGGCCGAATCCTCGTGGCCGCGGGTGTTCCCGGTCCGCCCGTAGGGCGTCGGGCTCGGGATCTTGGTGAATTTTCCGTTCGCGTACTCGAGCACGCCGTTCTCACACCCGAGGATGACCACCTCGTCGGCGGCCACCGACTCGCCGTGGATGCCGGGGCATTCCTCGCTGCGGGCGATCTCGCGACCACCTTGCATCGCCACGGCCCCCGTGCGCTTCTCGGAGTCGCCGATGCTGTGCACCAGGGTGCCGTCGGACAGGATCACCGCCACCCCGTGGTGGGCCTGCGGCGTCGTGAACGTCTCGGTCTCCGGCAGCCCGCCGTTCTCCAGCGCGTGCGGATCGAAGGCGGTGATCTCACCCGACCCGTCGGCGAACAGCACGGTGTGTTCGCCGTGGTTCACGACGTGGCCGGCGTCGGCGGCGGGAAACGTGTGGTCGGTCAGTTGTCCGCGGGCAGCGTCGAGGATGCGGAATCCTTCGTCGGTGGTGACCAGGACGTGGGCGTCGTCGCCGGCGGGATTGACCCGCAGGAAGCCGTCGAGCGGGATGTCCTGCTCGACCTCGAGCGTCTCACCGTCGAGGACGTAGAGCCCGCCGTCGTACGTGGCGACCAGGGGCTCGTTGACGGGTTGGGCCTGCGCCTGCGGTGCGGGCGAACCGCTGTCCGAACACGCCGCCAGTGCGGCCACCGTGGCGGTCGCCGCGCCGACGCGGTACATCCACCGCTGACTGTTCATATCGCTCCTTCGATTCACGGGTTGGCCGGCGTTCAGCGCAGGCCGTTGACGATGGCGTCGGTGTCGGCGCGCATCATGTCGAGGTAGGTGGCGCCGGGTGTGCCAGGCGCACTGAGGGATTCGGTGTAGAGGGCGACGATCCGCACCCGGACCCCGGCCTGTTCGGCCAGCACCCGCGCCAACCGCTCGGGCTGTGACGAATCGACGAAGATCGCGGGCACCCGCGCCGATCGGATGGCCGACACCAGCGACTGCAGGTCCGACGAACTCGGCGCGGCGAGTGTGGTGCCGCTCGGCACGATCGCACCGACGACCGCGAAACCGAACCGGTCGGCGAGGTAGCCGAGCACATGGTGGTTGGTGACGAGCTTCCTGCGATCGGCCGGGATCCCGGTGAACTGCTGGGACATCGACGCATCGAGCGCCCGCAGTTGCTCGCGATAGCGTTCGGCGTTGCGGTCCACGGCCGCGGCGTCGATGCCCTCGACCTCGCGGCTGACGGTCTCCGCCACGGCGTCGACGGCGGCGATCATGCGCCGGGGGTCCATCCAGAAGTGCGGATCCGGTGCACCGGCGGAGTCGCCCTGCGTGTAGCGGATCGGATCGATGCGGTCACCGACGGCCAGTGTCGGCACCCCGTCCTCGGCCGCGGTCTGCACGTGCCGGGCGATGCCCTCCTCGAGGCCGAGGCCGTTGGAGACGATCAGACTCGCGGTCGACAGCGCGGCCGCGTCCTGCGCGGAGAGCGCGAACGAGTGCGGGTCGGCGTTCGGCTGCATCAGCACCCGTACGGGTGCGGTGTCGCCGACCACGTTGCGCACGACGTCACCGATGATGTTGGTGGTGACGATGATCTCGCGCGCCGATGGTGTTGTGTCACAGGCGGTCAGTGCGGCGACGCTGAGGGTGAGTATCCACGCGACGCACCGTCGGATCACCGGCCGGCCTCGACCATCAGGCCCGGTGACACCTCGGTGCGCAACGTACGCGCGATGCGCAGCCCGTCGGCGTAGTCGATCTCGTACACCTCGCGCGCCGCGGCGTTGTTCACATACGCGCGGTCGGAATCGATCTCGACGACCGGGGCCGGGCCGTCGGGGCGCACGCCGTCGAGCAACGGGATGCGCGCGGTCTCGGAGCGGGTCGTCACGTCCACGGCGGCCAGGGTGCCGTCGCGGTGCAGGACGAGTACCGTGCCGTCCCCGGCGGTGTTCACCGCCACCGCGTCCGGGGCCGGGATGAGGACCCAGGACCGCTGCCTGCTGTCGAGCACCCACACGTGGCCGGCGGCGATGCCGGCGAAGACGTCGGCGCGGTCGCGGTGGGTCACGGTGGCCGGCCGCTGGGCGGGCGCATCCGCTGGGTACGGGATCGTCGTCGCGGTCGGCGTGCCATCGCCGCCCGCGACCCGCAGTGCACCTGTCGCGCAACCGAACACCGCCGCACGGCGCGACGCCATCGCCCAGCTGACGCCGGGACACCGGGCGTCGACATCGATCGTCTCGCCGTCGGCGGTGGCGCGCACCCGGCCGGCCGGGTCGACCGTGACGAGGCGGCTGCCGAGCGGTGCCGCGGCGGCGACGTCGCCGTCGACCCCGGTCGTCTCGACCGCCCGTCGGCCGAGGCGTTCCCGGTCGAGCACCTCGACGGCACCCCCGGTGGTCTCGACCGCAGCCACCGAGTTGTTAGCGCTGACCGAGGCTGCCGGCACGTCGAGGGTTCCGGCGACCGCGGGTTCGGTGGCGAAGTAGTGGTAGTGGTCGCCGTGGTCGAAGGTCCATGCGCCGGCGTCCACGATCGTGGTGCGTGCGCCGGTCCGCAGGTACGCGAAGCGGCCGTCGTCGTCGATCGACGTTACCGGCCCGAAATCGCCGATGGGAGTCTCGGTTTCGTCGACGGCGTCGTAGACCGCTGTCGCCCCGGACGCCGGATCGACGAGGACCAGACGCGTCAGCGGTCCGTCGAGTTCGCGCGCCCCCTCGACCACGACCTCGTCTCCCCCGGTTACGGCGGGCGGTTGCGGGGATTCGGTGGCCCCACCGGAGCACCCCGCCACGAAGCATGCCGACGCCGCGACCGCGGTCACCGGCTTCCACGCGGCGACGATCCGCCTGGCGACCGTCGAGGCGAAGAACATCAGCACCGCGACACCCGCGATCGTCGCGCCGCCCGCCGTATCGGCGTGCCAGGAGATGAGCAGACCGAGATACACCGCGACGCAACCGATCACGGCGGCCAGCACCATCACCCGCGGAATCGACCGCGCCCAGAGCAGGGCCGTTGCCGGCGGGGCGATGAGCAGGCCCAGTACCAGCAGCGTGCCGACGACGTGGAACGACGCGACCATCGCGATCGCCACCAACACGGTGAGTGCGGGGATCGCGAGGTCGGGACGCAGGCCGAGCGTGGTGGCCTTGCGCGGGTCGAATGTGACCGCCACGAACGCGCGGTGACCGACCAGCACCGCCGCGAGGGTGACGGCCAGCGCGGCGCCCAGCGTGACCAGATCGCCGGTGCGGACGGCCAGCACGTCACCGAACAGGAATCCGGTGAGGTCGACGGCGAAACTCTGCGACCTGGAGACGATCACCACGCCGAGTGCGAGCATGCCGACGAGCAGCAGCCCGATGCTGGTGTCCGAGGAGAGCTTCGACGATCGGCCCACCGCGGCCACGCCGACCGCCATCGCCACCGCCGCGAGGAAGCCGCCGACGAGCACATTCGCACCCAGCAGGGCCGCGAGCGCGACGCCGGGCAGCATGCCGTGGGTCATCGCGTCGCCCAGGAACACGCTGCCGCGCAACACCACCCAACATCCGACGGGGGCGCACAGGCAGGCGGCGATGACGCCGGCCGCCAAGGCTCGCACGACGACGTCGGCCTCGAACGGTGCGGTCAGCCAGTAGGTCATGGCGTACACTTCTAGCAGTAATGAAAACCATTTTCAACAGACGGATGACGGCGGCGCCGCCGAGAACCGCGATCGCCGTGCGCGGGATCGCGTTCGGCTACCCCGCCACCGAGGTGTTCCGGGATCTCGACGTGTCGATCACTCCGGGTGCGCTGACCGCGGTCACCGGATCGAACGGTGCGGGGAAGTCGACGCTGCTGGGACTGCTCGCCGGTGTGCTTCGGCCGGTCCGGGGCACGGTCGAGACGGGCACCGCAAACGTCGCGCTCGCCGTCCAGCGCAGCCACGTCACCGACACGTTCCCCATCACCGCCGCGGAGGCGGTGATGATGGGCCGGTGGCGGCGACTGGGCCTGCTGCGGCGCCCGACCCGTGCCGATCACGCCGTGGTCGACCAGTGGCTCGAGGAGTTCGGACTGACCGCGCTGCGGCATCGAAGCCTGGGCGAACTGTCCGGCGGGCAGCGCCAGCGGGTGCTGCTCGCCCAGGCCTTCGCCCAGCAGGCGCCGCTGCTGCTGCTCGACGAGCCGACCACCGGGCTCGACAACGCGGCCGGCGCCATGGTGATCGGCCACCTGCGCCGGTTCGCCGCGGCGGGGACGACGGTGGTGGCCGCCACCCACGACGCCGGGGTGGTCAGCGCGGCCGATCACCGCGTCGATCTCGACGCGTCGATCCGGCACTAGGCTGGGCGACGTGTCCGGAGCAGCCGTCGACCTCAACGCCGACCTCGGTGAGGGTTTCGGCGTGTGGACGCTCGGCGACGACGACGCGATGCTGGAGATCGTCACCTCGGCCAACGTGGCGTGCGGATTCCACGCCGGCGACCCGGCCGGCCTGGCCAGGGTGTGCCGGGCCGCCGCCGCCCGCGGCGTGCGCATCGGCGCGCAGGTCAGCTACCGGGATCTCGCCGGCTTCGGCAGGCGGTTCATCGACGCCACCCCCGAGGATCTGACCGCCGACGTGATGTATCAGATCGGGGCGCTCTCGGCGCTGGCCGAAGCGGCGGGCTCTGCCGTCTCCTACGTCAAACCTCATGGCGCTCTGTACAACTCGATCGTCACCAACCGCGACCAGGCGCGGGCGGTGGCGGCCGCGGTGCACGCGGTGGACCCGGGGCTGCCGGTGCTGGGGCTGTCGGGTTCGGTGTTCTTCGCCGAAGCGGCGGAACTGGGCCTGCGGACCGTCGCCGAGGCGTTCGCCGACCGGGCGTATCAGCCGGACGGACAACTGGTCTCGCGACGCGAACCCGGTGCGGTGCTCCACGACGTCGAGCAGATCGCCGACCGTGTCATCTCGATGGTGACCGCCGGGAACGTCACCGCGATCGACGGGTCGACGATCGACATCTCGGTGAATTCAGTGTGCGTGCATGGGGATTCGCCCGGAGCGGTGCAGATCGCCACCGCCGTGCGGGACCGGTTGACCGCCGAGGGCGTCGCCCTAGCCCCGTTCAGCTAGCGCCGGCCTGCCGATTCGCGCTCGCCACCACGCTGTCGAGTAGCCCCGGCATCGCGGCCTCCACCTCGTCACGACGGAGCCGCTGATAGGTCAGCCCGTCGATCACCAACCGCTCGGTGACACCGGCCTCGCGCAGGATCTTGAAGTGGTGGGTGGCCGTCGACTTGTTGATGCCGTCGTAGAGCGCACCGCACTGCATCGCGGTGCCCGCGTTGTGCAGCCGCCGGACGACCTCGAGGCGGACGGGGTCGTGAAGCGCCCCGAGCACCTGCTGAACAGAGCCGACCGGGGCGGCGGTCAGCGTGTCGTCCGCCATCAGAGTGTCCTTCACCACGCAAGTTTGATGTCCGTCAAACCCAGCGTACTCTCGGTTGGGTTCGATGTCCGTCAAACCTACCCCGGGAAGGCTGTGATGGTGGCATTCGACCGTTCAATCGGTGACGAGACGCAACGGTGGGCCTATCCCCTGCTGCTCGTGCTGAGCGGGGTAGCGCTCGGCGTATCCGGCGTGCCCGCCCCGCTGTACGGCCTCTACGAGGCGAACTGGCACCTGTCCCCGCTGGCGACGACGATGATCTTCGCGGTCTACGCCGTCGCCGCGCTCGGCGCGGTGCTGGTGTCCGGCCGGATATCCGACGTCGTCGGCCGCAAGCCGGTGCTCATCGCGGCGTTGATCGCGCTGATGGTCGGGCTCGGCGTATTCCTGATCGCCGACAGCATGGCGCTGCTGCTGCTCGCGCGCGCCATCCACGGCGCCGCGGTGGGCTCGATCGTCGTCGCGGGCGCCGCCGCACTTCTTGACCTGCGACCCCATCACGGCGTGCGCACCGGCCAGCTGTCCGGCGTGAGCTTCAACATCGGGATGACGGTCGCGATCCTCGGGTCCGCCCTGCTGGCCCAGTACGCACCGCATCCGCTGCGCACCCCGTATGCCGTCGTCGCGGTGCTCTGCCTGATCGTCGGCACCGGACTCGTCGCGCTGCGCGAACCGCACACCGCCCGCACCCGGGGCCGCATCCGGTTGGCCAGACCCGCCGTGCCGCAGGAGATCCGGCGCGACTTCTGGTTCTCCGCGCTGGGCGCGATGGCGTCCTGGTCGGTGCTCGGTGTGCTGCTGTCGCTCTACCCCTCGCTGGCGGCCCGCCAGACGCACATCGACAACCTCGTCTTCGGCGGCGCCGTGGTCGGCACGACGGCGTTCGCGGCGGCGCTGGCCCAACTCGCGGCCACCCGCGTGCCCGCCCGCCACTCCGCCGTCATCGGCGACCTCGGCATGGCGATCGCGCTGCTCGTCACGATCCCGGTGCTGCTGGCCCACCACTGGCAGCTGGTGTTCGTGGCGGCGGCCCTGCTCGGCGCGACGTTCGGGCTGGGGTTCGGCGGATCGTTGCGCCACCTGTCCGACGTCGTGCCCGCGGGTAAGCGCGGCGAGACCATGTCGGCGTTCTACCTGCTGGCCTATTCGGCGATGGCGGTGCCGACCCTGCTGGCCGGCTGGGCCGCGACGCGCTGGGAGCTCGTGGTGGTGTTCCCGTGGTTCGCCTGCGCCGTCGCGCTGGCCTGCCTCGGCGCCGCGGCCGCGGGGGTGCGCAGCGCCCGGGCCTCGGCCGCCCAGCCCGCCTAGCGACGATCCTCGACGAACGGCAACAACGCCATCTCCCTGGCGTTGCGAATCGCCACCGCGACCTGCCGTTGCTGCTGGGGCGTCAGGCCGGTCACCCGGCGGGACCGGATCTTGCCGCGCTCCGAGATGAAGGTGCGCAGCAGCGCGGTGTCCTTGTAGTCGATCGTCGTCACCCCGCGCGCGGTGAGGGGATTGCGCTTCTGCCGCACCGGTTCCTTGAGCGGCGTCCGTCGTTTCGGTGCCCTCTTCTTAGCCATCGACTCACCAACTCGCTTTCCGCACACCGGGCAACTCACCGCGGTGCGCCATCTCACGGACCCGGACGCGGGACAGCCCGAACTTGCGCAGGTGCCCGCGCGGACGGCCGTCGACGGAATCGCGGTTGCGCAGCCGTACCGGACTGGCATCTCGAGGAAGCCGTTGCAGCGCAGCCATCGCGGCGGCCTTCTCCGCCGCGGACGACGACGGTCTGCGGATGACGTCTTTGAGTTCGGCGCGGTGTTCGGCGTGCCGTGCGACCAGCCGCCGCCGGTGCTCGTTGCGGGCGATCTTGCCCTTCGTCGCCATCAGCGTTCCTCGCGGAAGTCGACATGGCGCCGCACCACGGGGTCGTACTTCTTCAGCACCAGACGGTCCGGATCGTTGCGGCGGTTCTTGCGGGTGACGTAGGTGTACCCGGTTCCCGCGGTGGACTTGAGCTTGACGATCGGGCGGATCTCGTTGCGCGCCATCAGATCTTCACGCCCTTTCGGCGGATGCGCGCCACCACGGCGTCGATGCCGTCGCGATCGATCACCTTGATCCCCTTGGCGCTCACGCGCAGCGTGACCCGCCGGCCTTCGGACGGCACGTAGTAGGTCTTGGTCTGGATGTTGGGGTCCCAGCGCCGTCGCGTACGACGGTGCGAATGCGACACCCGATTACCGAAGCCGGGCGAGCGGCCGGTGACCTGGCAGTGCGCGGACATGAGGTTCCTCCCGAAGTAATTGAAAACGGTTTTCGACAACGCTCGATCGGGACTGTAGCGTAGGCAGCCGGTTATTGAAAATGATTCTCAACAGTGGGAGGAAGCGATGCGGACTCCGGTGATCGTCGTTGCCGGGCAGGGTCAGTCGAACGCGGTGTGCGACGTCCTGATGGCGGCCCCCGGGACCGTGGTGATCAGCCACCGCTTCGACGGTCAGGTGGTGGTCCGCACCGTCGCCACCCAGCGCGACGGCCGGACACTCATCTCGGAATGGCCGCTGGAACTCACCAAGGGATGCGTGGGCTGCACGACGCGCAACGACCTGCTGGTACTGCTGCGCCTGCTGCACCACCGCGACGACGTCACCCGTATCGTCGTGCAGCTCGCACCCTGGCTCGAACCGGAACCCGTGTGCTGGGCGATCGACAACGTCGCGGTCCACGTGGGCCCCGGTCACATCGACGGACCGGCCGCCCGCGACGTGTCCATCGAAGCGGTGGTGACGACCGTGGACGTCGCCGTCTGGCTCGCCCAGGCGCTCGGTGACGACGACCTCGACGACAACCGCACCGTCGCCCAGGTGGTCGTCGGCCAGGCCGAATTCGCCGACGTGCTGGTACTCACCGAACCGGACCGTCGGACGCTGGCCGTGCTGCGCCGGCTTTCACCGCGGGCGCGGATCACCGTCGGCACGGACCGACTCGCCACCGCCCTGGCCAACCTCGAACCCGATGCGCGGCGCGGACGTGGGCACAACCCGCACGATGCGCTGCTGGCCGGCGAACCGCCGCTGCGCGCCGACGGCGACGTGACGATCGTCGAGTTCAACGCCGCCCGCCCGTTCCACCCCGAGCGCCTCCATCAGGCGATCGACGACCTCCTCGACGGCGTGGTGCGCATCCGCGGCCGTGCCTGGCTGGCCAGCCAGCCCGATGCGGTCGTGTGGATCGAATCGGCAGGCGGCGGTCTGCACGTCGGCCACGCCGGTCGGTGGCTCGCGGCCATGGACCAGCACCAGAGGGCCTATGCCGCACCGGAACGCGTCGCACTCGCGGCGCTGCAGTGGGATCAGCGCTTCGGCGACCGCCACATCGCGCTGACCGTCCTGGTGTGCGGCGCCGAGCCGAAGGCTGTCGAGCGCGTGCTGTCGCGTGCGCTGCTGACCGACGACGAGCTGGCCCGGCCCGAGACGTGGACCGCGTACGACGACCCGTTCGGCGACTGGCACGAAGATCCGTGCGACCAGCTCGACGAGACCGCCCCCACCAACTCGCTACGCGGAGAAGGAGATCGACGATGAAGCCCGGCATCCACCCCGACTACCACCCGGTGGTGTTCCAGGACGCGCTGACCGGTGATGCCTTCCTGACCCGGTCGACCATCACCAGTTCCAGAACGATCGAGTGGGAGACCCCCGACGGAGTCCGCACCTATCCCCTGGTCGTCGTCGACGTGAGCGCGGCGTCGCACCCGTTCTGGACGGGATCGCGGCGCACCCTCGACACTGCCGGTCAGGTCGAGAAGTTCCATCGCCGCTACGGCAGGACCGCGGGAGGTCGCGCCTAGAGTGGGCGGATGCGCGTGCGAGCCGGCCGGCCCGATCTACGGGACCACGGGCGATGGTTCGACGCACCCGCCGCCACCGCGGACTCCACCCTCACCGTGACCTGGGCCGGCGTCACCACCCTGCTGATCGACGACGGTTCGTCGGCGGTGCTGACCGACGGCTTCTTCTCCCGCCCCGGCCTGCTGCAGGTCGCACTGGGCCGCGTCGCCCCGTCGCCACCACGGGTCGACGGCTGCCTGTCACGTCTGCGCGTCGACCGGCTCGACGCGGTGCTGCCGGTCCACACCCACTTCGACCACGCGCTCGACTCCGCGCTCGTCGCCGACCGCACCGGCGCCGTGCTCGTCGGCGGCGCCTCGGCCGCACACCTCGGGCGCGGCCACGGTCTGCCGGAGAATCGGGTGCACACGGTGGTTTCCGGGGACACCGTCACCCTCGGCGCCTACGACCTCACCCTGGTCGACTCCGGACACTGCCCGCCGGATCGCTTCCCGGGGGCGATCGAGCGGCCCGTCACCCCACCGGTCAGGGCGTCGGCCTACCGCTGCGGTGAGGCGTGGTCGCTCCTGCTGCGTCACCGGCCGACCGCGCGCACCCTGCTGATCGTCGGCAGCGCGGGGTTCGTCCCCGGCGCGCTCAGCGGCAGGCACGCCGACGCGGTCTACCTCGGTGTCGGGCAGCTCGGGCGGCAACCCGAAAGCTATCTGCGGGAGTACTGGACGGAGACCGTCCGCGCGGTCGGCGCCCGCCGCGTGGTGCTGATCCACTGGGACGACTTCTTCCGGCCGCTGCACGAGCCGCTGCGCGCCCTGCCGTACGTGGCCGACGACCTCGACGCCACGATGCGGGTGCTGACCGGCCTCGCCGACGAGGACGGCGTCGCGCTGCATCTGCCCGTGCTGTGGCAGTCCGACGACCCCTGGCGCTGACGGGGACCCTCGGTGTTCCTTGCGCTGGTGCTGCTCGCCGCCGTGCTCACCTTCGCGTCGGTGCGGCCCCGCGGCTGGTCCGAGGCGGTCGTCGCGGTGCCCGCCGCCGGGCTGCTGATCGCGACCGGAGCGATCTCGGTCGACGACGCCGCGGCCGAGGTGGCGCGGCTCGCGCCGGTCGTCGGGTTCCTCGCGGCGGTGCTGGTCCTCGCGCAGCTGTGCGACGACGCCGGCCTGTTCCACGCCGCCGGCGTCTGGATGGCGCGGTCGGGGGCGGGCGATCCGAGGCGGCTGCTGGCCGTGGTGTTCGTCATCGCGACCGGCACCACCGCGATCCTCAGCCTCGACGCGACGGTCGTGCTGCTCACCCCGGTCGTGCTGGCCACCTGCCGCACGTTGGCCATCCCGGCCGGCCCGCACGCTTACGCCACCGCACACCTGGCCAACAGCGCATCGCTGCTGCTGCCGGTGTCGAACCTGACCAACCTGCTGGCGTTCACCGCCGCCGGACTGTCCTTCACCCACTTCGCCGCGCTGATGACCCTGCCGTGGCTGGCCTCGATCCTCGTCGAATACGTCGTGCTGCGTGCGCTCTTCGCCCGCGACCTCGCTGTTGCGCCCCGTCCCGCGGAACCGCTGCCCGCCGTCGAGATGCCGATGTTCGTCCTCTTCGTGCTGGGCCTGACGCTGGCGGGTTTCGCGGTGACCTCGGTGTTCGACGTGTCACCGGCGTGGGCGGCGCTGGGCGGTGCGGTCGTCCTCGGCGTCCGGGGGCTGGCGCAGCGCCGCAGCACCGTGGCGGGCATCGTGCGGTCGGCCAACGTGCCATTCCTGGCGTTCGTGCTGTGCCTGGGCGTGGTGGTCGAGGCGGTGATGAGCCACGGCCTCGACGAGGCGATGCGATCGATGCTCCCCGACGGCGACGGCTTCGTCGCGCTGCTGGGCGTCGCGGCCGTGGCGGCGGTGCTGTCCAACGTGGTCAACAACCTGCCCGCCGTCCTCGTGCTGCTGCCTCTGGTGAGCGTCGCCGGCCCGGCGGCCGTGCTGGCCGTGCTGATCGGGGTCAACGTGGGTCCCAACCTCACCTACGTCGGATCCTTGGCGAACCTGTTGTGGCGCAACGTCGTCCACCGCGCCGACGTGCCCACCGGCGTGCTGCGGTTCAGCGGGGTGGGGCTGTGCACGGTGCCGCTCACCCTGGTCGCGGCGGTGTCCGGTCTGTGGGTGGGGCTCCGGGTGATCGGAGCGTAGTGCGCCCCGACACTACTGTTGGTGACGGTTTCCGGCCGAAATCGGTCAACAACCGTCGTCTCGACGCAGAAGGTTGAGTCAGCTGCGGCGCTGGCGCGCGATCTCGGCGAGCACCACACCGGCGGCCACCGACGCGTTGAGCGATTCGGTCGGTCCGGCCATCGGGATCGACACGACCGCATCGCAGTGCTCGCGCACCAGGCGCGACAGCCCCTTGCCCTCGGAGCCCACGACCACCACCATCGGCCCGGCGCCGTCCAGTTCGTCGAGCGTGGTGTCCCCGTCGGCGTCCAAACCGACCACCTGCAGGCCGGCGTCGGCCCAGCTCTTGAGCGTGCGGTTCAAGTTGGTGGCCCGGGCGACCGGAAGGCGCGCTGCCGCACCGGCACTGGTACGCCACGCGACCGCGGTCACCGACGCCGAGCGTCGCTGCGGGATCAGCACCCCGTGCCCGCCGAACGCCGCCACCGAACGCACGATCGCGCCCAGGTTGCGCGGATCGGAGATGTTGTCGAGCGCGACCAGCAGTGCCGGAGCGCCGTCGGCCTTCGCCGTCGCCAGCAGATCGTCGGGGTGGGCGTAGTCGTACGGCGGCACCTGCAGCGCCAACCCCTGGTGCAGGGCGTTGTTGCTCATACGGTCCAGGTCGGGACGGGGCACCTCGAGGATGGGGATGCCGGTGTCGGCGGCGATCTGGACGGCCTCGGTCACCCGCTCGTCGGCCTCGGTGCCCATCGCGACGTACAGGGCGCTGGCCGGGACCTCGGCGCGCAGGCACTCCACCACCGGGTTGCGGCCCAACACCAGTTCGGTTTCGTCGGTCTTACGGGCGGGGCGCCGCTGCTGCTGCTTCTGCGCCCTGGCCGCACGCTTGGCAGCCGGGTGGTGGGGCCGCTCGTGGGCGGGCGGTGTTGCGCCACGACCTTCGAGCCCGCGGCGGCGCACGCCGCCCGAGCCGACGGTCGGACCCTTCTTGGTGCCCGCTTTGCGCACCGCGCCACGGCGTTTCGAGTTACCCGCCATCGTCAGGCATCCTTGCTGTCGCCGTCGAGCAGCGACCATTGCGGACCGTCGGCGGTGTCGGTCACCTCGATGCCGGCCTCCTTGAGCCGGTCGCGGATCTGATCGGCCGTCGCCCAGTCCTTGCGGTTGCGGGCCTCGGTGCGGCTGTCGAGCGCCCACCGGACCAGCACGTCGATCGCGCTCAGCGCCGCCGAGGTCTCGTCGCGTGACTCCCACCGCTCGTCGAGCGGGTCGCAGCCGAGGATGCCCATCATCGCGCGGATCGACCGGGCCTGCGCCATCGCGGTCTCGTGGTCGCCGGAGTCCAGCGCGCGGTTGCCCACCGCGCGTGCGGCGTGCACCTCGGCCAGCGCGATCGGCACCGACAGATCGTCGTCGAGCGCGGCGGCGAACTTCGCCGTCCACTCGCCGGGCACCACGGTGCCCACCCGCGTGCGGACGCGGTGCAGGAAGTCCTCGACCCCGGCGTAGGCCTTGACCGCGTCCTGCAGTGCGTTCTCGGAGAACTCCAGCATCGACCGGTAGTGCGCGCTGCCCAGGTAGTAGCGCAGCTCCGCGGCCCGAACCCGTTGCAGGACAGCGGGAATCGAGAGCACATTGCCGAGCGACTTGCTCATCTTCTCGCCGCCCATGGTGACCCAGCCGTTGTGCAGCCAGAAGTTGGCGAACCCGTCGCCGGCGGCCTCGGCCTGGGCGATCTCGTTCTCGTGGTGCGGGAACACCAGATCCATGCCGCCGGCGTGGATGTCGAAGTCGGCGCCGAGATACGCCTCGCACATCGCGACGCATTCGGTGTGCCAGCCCGGGCGGCCGCGACCCCACGGGGTGGGCCAGGACGGTTCGCCCGGTTTGGCGCCCTTCCACAGCGTGAAGTCGCGCTGATCGCGCTTCCCCGTGGCCACGCCCTCGCCCTGGTGGACGTCGTCGATGCGGTGCCCGGAGAGCTTGCCGTAGTCCGACAGCGTCGAGACGTCGAAATAGACGTCCCCGTCACCGGTGTAGGCGTGCCCGCGGTCGATCAGGCGATCGATCAGCTCGACCATCTGGGTGATGTGCCCGGTCGCCCGCGGTTCGGCCGACGGCGGCAGCACGCCCAGCGCGTCGTACGCGGCGGTGAAGGCGCGTTCGTAGGTGGCCGCCCACTCCCACCACGGCCGGCCCGCGTCGGCGGCCTTGATGAGGATCTTGTCGTCGATGTCGGTGACATTGCGGATGAACGCGACGTCCAGCCCTTTGGCAGTGAGCCAGCGCCGCAGAACGTCGAACGCCACCCCGCTGCGGACGTGGCCGATGTGCGGGAGGCCCTGCACAGTCGCCCCGCAGAGATAGATGGAGACATGCCCGGCACGTAGCGGCACGAAATCGCGCACGGCACCCGCCATGGTGTCGTAGAGCCGCAGGCCCGTCGGCGATGTCGCCGACCGGCCGGCTTCTGCGCGATCGGTCACGACGGGCCAGCTTACCGGCCTATATGCCGTTGATCCGCATCGACCACGAGAGCAGTGGCGATCGCGGCCAAACCCTCGCCCCGGCCGGTCAGCCCCAGCCCGTCGGTCGTGGTCGCCGAAACCGACACCGGGGCGCCGATCAGTTCAGACAGCAATGCCTGGGCTTCGGCCCGCCGCGGCCCGATCTTCGGCCGGTTTCCGATCACTTGGACGGCCGCGTTGCCGACCCGAAGGCCCGCCTCCTGCAGCAGGCTGCGGACGTGGCGCAGCATGTCGGCGCCGCTCACGCCCTCCCACTCCGGTCTGCCGGTGCCGAAGACCTCACCGAGGTCGCCCAGCCCGGCCGCCGACAGCAGCGCGTCGCACAGCGCGTGCGCGGCGACGTCACCGTCGGAGTGCCCGGCACAGCCGTCGGCGCCGTCGAACCGCAGGCCCAGCAGCCAGCACGGCCGGCCCGCTTCGATCGGATGGACGTCGCTGCCCAGCCCGATCCGCGGCAGGGTCATCGAGCGGTCACCTCGCCGGCCAGGATCGCCTCGGCAAGCACCAAATCCAGCGGATGGGTGATCTTGAACGCCAGCGGGTCGCCGTCGACGACCTGCACCTGCCCGCCGGCCTGTTCGACCATCGAAGCGTCGTCGGTGAAGCCGCCATCGCCCGCCCGCGCGTACGCGCGACGCAGCACGTCGATGTGGAAACCCTGCGGCGTCTGCACCGCACGCAGCCCCGCCCGCTCGGGCGTGCCGAGCACCGCGCCGTTCGCGTCGACGGCCTTGATGGTGTCGGCGACCGGAAGCCCGGGAACGACCGCGCCATGTCCGGCTTCCAGCGCCCGCACCACGCGGACCACCAACGAGGGCGGGGTGAGCGCACGAGCGGCGTCGTGAACGAGGACGAAGTCGGCGTCGCCCACGGCGGCGAGCGCCAGGCTCACCGATTCAGTGCGGTCGGCGCCGCCGGAGACGATGAGCGCCTCACCGCCGAAGACGAGCTTCGCCTCGTCGGTGCGATTCGGCGGGACCGCGACCACGATGCTGTCGACCACCCCGGACTCCCGGAGCCCGGCGATGGCGCGTTCGAGCATCGGCCGTCCGGCCAGATTCACGAAGGCCTTTGGCGCTCCGGCCGCGAGCCGTTCACCGGATCCCGCGGCCGGAACAACGGCCACTGTGGTCATTCAGCGTCAGGACGCGGCGGCAAGTGCCTCGTCGAGGATGATGGTCGCCTTCTCGTCTTCGACGTTCTCGGCGAGTGCGAGTTCGCCCACCAGGATCTGCCGAGCCTTGGCCAGCATGCGCTTCTCGCCGGCGGACAGCCCACGCTCCTGGTCGCGGCGCCACAGGTCGCGGACGACCTCGGCCACCTTGTTCACGTCACCGGAGGCCAGCTTCTCCAGGTTCGCCTTGTACCGGCGAGACCAGTTGGTCGGCTCCTCGGTGTGCGGTGCGCGCAGCACCTGGAAAACCTTGTCGAGACCCTCTTGCCCGACCACGTCGCGCACGCCCACGTACTCGGCGTTGTCAGCAGGCACTCGAACGGTGAGATCGCCCTGGGCGACCTTCAGGACGAGGTACTCCTTCTGCACGCCCTTGATGCTTCGGGTTTCGATCGCTTCGATCAATGCAGCACCGTGGTGGGGATATACAACGGTGTCTCCGACCTTGAAAATCATCAGTTTCGAGCCCCTTTCACGTGTCCATGCTAACACGGGCCGCCGACACGTGCGGATCAACTGCGCAGGTCAGGGGCACTGCGGGTGAAGATCAAGGGTTGACAGGGTGCCCTTTTCGTGCAACAGGGTAACGATCGAGAACGCCGTTACCGGCCGCTTGCGACGCCGCAACAGGTGCCGCGCAACACCGTTCGAGTGTGCGCCGTCTCACGCCCCGCGGCCCGCCGCGATCATCACCGAGTCCCCGCCGTGGTCACCGTCGACCCTCACCTACTACTCTGCATAGTCGAACTGTGAACGACAGCTGGGCGACCCCCTGCAGGAGGCTTGAGTGAACCGCATCCATCCGCGCGCTTCCGCCGTCACCTCCGGGCTGGCGGCCTGCGGGCTGGCCCTCGCCCTCACCGCCTGCGGAGCCGGGCAGATCTCCCAGACCGCCACCCAGGCGCCCGCCGTCAACGGCGTCAACGCGGGGGTCGGCGACATCGCGCTGCGCAACGTGCACCTGCGCGCGCCGCAGACCTCCGACTACGTCCGCCCGGGCAGCGAGGCCGAGCTGCTGTTCGTTGCCGCCAACGAGTCGGCCGACCAGCCCGACAAGCTGGTGTCGATCCGCACCGACATCGGTTCGGCGCCGGTCCGCGGCGACGCCACGATCGCCCCGAACGGTGTCCTGGTCGCCGGTGAGCCCGACGGGCAGACCGCCGCACTGGAGAGCGTCCAACCGGCCGAACCGCTGACCGTCGACGTCACGCTGTCCAAGCCCATCACCAACGGGCTGACCTACCCGTTCACGTTCACCTTCCAGCGCAGCGGCGAGGTCACCGTCCAGGTGCCGATTTCGGCCGGCGAGGAACCCCGGCGCGACGACAGCGGCGGCGGCGGCTCCGAGCACTCCGGCGGACACTGACCCACACCGCGACACGAGAGAACCCGGGCCGGCCGCCGGCCCGTTCTGTCGGCACTGCCCGATAACGTCGTCCCGTGGCCAAGGCACGTTCTCAGTACCGCTGTTCGGAGTGCCGGCACATCACCGCCAAGTGGGTGGGCCGCTGCCCGGACTGCGGCACCTGGGGGACGGTCGAGGAGGTCGCGGTGGTCGCCGCGATCGCCGGGTCCGCCGCCCGGCGGGCGGTCGCTCCCAACTCCCCCGCGGTCCCGATCAGCAGCATCGACCCCGGCCACACCACGCACGATGCGACCGGGATCAGCGAACTCGACCGAGTCCTCGGCGGCGGGCTGGTACCCGGTTCGGTGACCCTGCTCGCCGGCGATCCGGGCGTCGGCAAGTCCACCCTGCTGCTCGAGGTCGCGCACCGCTGGGCGGCGAACGGACGCCGCGCGCTCTACCTGACCGGTGAGGAGTCCGCGGGTCAGGTGCGGTTGCGCGCCGAGCGCACCGGCTGCACCCACGACGAGCTGTACCTCGCCGCCGAGTCCGATCTGCCCACCGCACTCGGCCACATCGACGCCGTCGCGCCCAGCCTCGTCGTCGTCGACTCCGTGCAGACGATGTCCACCACCGAGGCCGACGGGGTCACCGGTGGCGTCACCCAGGTCCGCGCGGTCACCACGGCACTGACCCAGTACGCCAAGGGTGCAGCGGGTCCGGGCGGCATCGCGATGGTGCTCGTCGGCCACGTCACCAAGGACGGCGCGATCGCCGGGCCGCGCTCGCTCGAACACCTCGTCGACGTCGTGCTGCACTTCGAAGGCGACCGCGCCTCGACGCTGCGGATGGTGCGCGGTGTGAAGAACCGCTTCGGCGCCGCCGACGAGGTCGGCTGTTTCCAGTTGCACGACAACGGGATCGAATGCGTGGCCGACCCGTCGGGGCTGTTCCGCGACCAGCGGGACACCCCGGTGCCGGGCACGGCGGTGACCGTGACGCTCGACGGAAAGCGGCCGCTCATCGGCGAGGTGCAGGCGCTGGTCGGCCAGCCCACCGGACCTCACCCCCGCCGCGCCGTCAGCGGCATCGACTCCGCCCGCGCCGCGATGATCGCCGCGGTCCTCGACAAACACACCAGACTCCAGGTCGGGCCGTGCGACATCTACCTGTCGACGGTCGGCGGGATGCGACTGACCGATCCGTCGTCGGACCTCGCGATCGCACTCGCGATGGCCTCGGCCAGGAACGAACGGGCGATGCCCGCCAACTCCGTGGTGATCGGCGAGCTGGGCCTTGCGGGCGATCTGCGCCGCGTGACGGGGATGGACCGCCGCCTCGCCGAGGCCGCCCGCCTCGGGTTCACCAGCGCCGTCGTCCCGCCGGGAACGCTGACGGTGCCGAAGGGGCTGCGGCTGCTTCCGGCTCAGAACATCTCGGCGGCGTTGCAGGTGCTGTACCGCATCGCGGACAATGGCGGCCGATGAGCGCTTGCGCGAAGAGCAGGCAGCGCGCCCGGGAGGAACAATGGCCGTGAAGACCGCCAGGACGGGCAGCAATGTCGTCCAGCTGGCCCGTCCGACGCTGCGGGAGACACTCGGCCGGTTGGCACCGGGGACACCGCTGCGCGACGGGCTGGAGCGCATCCTGCGCGGCCGGACCGGCGCGCTGATCGTGCTGGGCTACGACGACAGCGTCGAGACGATCTGCGACGGCGGATTCGAACTCGACGTGCGCTACGCCCCTACCCGACTGCGCGAGCTGTCGAAGATGGACGGTGCGGTGGTGCTGTCCAGTGACGGCACCCGCATCCTGCGCGCCAACGTCCAGCTCGTTCCGGATCCGTCCATCCCGACCGACGAATCCGGCACCCGGCACCGCTCCGCCGAGCGCACCGCGATCCAGACCGGTTATCCGGTGATCTCGGTCAGCCACTCGATGAGCATCGTGACCGTGTACGTGGCCGGTGAGCGGCACGTGGTTCCCGACACCCCGACGATCCTGTCGCGCGCCAACCAGACGATCGCCACGCTCGAGCGCTACAAGTCCCGCCTCGACGAGGTGAGCCGGCAGCTGTCGACCGCGGAGATCGAGGACTTCGTGACGCTGCGGGACGTGATGACCGTGGTGCAGCGGCTGGAGATGGTGCGGCGGATCAGCCTGGAAATCGATGCCGACGTGGTCGAACTCGGCACCGACGGACGCCAGCTCAAGCTGCAGCTCGAAGAACTCGTCGGCGACAACGACAACGCCCGCGAGCTGATCGTGCGCGACTATCACGCCAACCCCGACCCGCCGACTCCCGCACAGGTCAGCGCGACGCTCGAGGAACTGGACTCGCTGTCGGACAACGAGCTACTCGACTTCACCACGCTGGCAAGGGTCTTCGGCTATCCGTCCACGCTCGAGGCGCAGGATTCGGCGATGAGCTCGCGCGGCTACCGGGCCATGGCAGGCATACCGCGGCTGCAGTTCGCCCACGTCGACCTGCTGGTGCGCAACTTCGGTTCGCTGCAGGGTCTGCTCGCCGCCAGCGCCGACGACCTGCAGTCGGTCGAGGGCATCGGTTCGATGTGGGCGCGCCACATCAGGGAAGGTCTGTCCCTGCTGGCCGAGTCGACGATCGCCGACCGGCTGGCCTGAACTCAGCCGACGCCGGGGCCGGGAGGCTGGGCGCCGGGCGCGCCGGGGGCAGGCGCCTGACCGGGCGGTGCGGACGGAGCGAGGATGAACGGCACCGGTGACGACCGCAGGTTGCCCAGCTGCACGATCAGGTTGTAGGTGCCGGCGCCGATCGGCTGACGCGGCAGCGGGCACTGCGGCGCCGAACCCATCCCGGTCCAGGTGACCTCCGTGGTGACCTGCTCGCCCGGGGCGAACGTCTTGACCAGCGTCTCGTTGGACGGCGCGCAGTCGAGGTTCGACCACAGCCTGGTGTTGTCCAGCGAGTAGACATAGGCGGCGAGGACGGCGGCGCCGACATCGCGCTTGCAGGCCACCAGGCCGATGTTGGTGACGACCATCGTGAACTTCGGCTGGTCGCCGACGACGTACTCGGGCTGGCTGGTGATGCCCTTGACGGCGAGCGTGGAATCCGGGCAGTCGTCGCCCTCCTGCAGCACCGGCGGGGGTGTGACGGCGGCGGTGGGCGTGGGGGTCGGCGGCGGCGCCTGCTGGGGCGGCGGCACGATCGGGGTCTTGACCTCGGGGTTCTCCCCCGGCAGCGGCGTCGGCGCGGCCTCGGCGGGGGCCGCCGACTGCTGGTCGGCGTTCTTCGTCTCCGCGCCGGAACCGCCCGACACCACCATCACCACGATTGCGGCGACGACCCCGATGATGACCACCGCGATGCCCAGCGCCAGCGCCCGGCGTCGCCAATAGATCTGCGTGGGCAGAGGGCCTTGCGGTTCGAGATCCAGCACATGACCAAGGTAAGGCCTGGTCAAGATCAGTCGTCCGACGTTACCCGGCGTGTCGCGCTGTGAAGCGGGGGTCAGACCTCGCCGATGTCGCCCAGATGCTCGCGCAGCTGGGCGCGGCCGTCGGCGAGGTGGTAGGTCACGCCGGCGATGGCGAGCGTGCCGGACTGGATGCGTTCGGCGATCGCGCTGGAGCGCTCCTGCAACTGCACGGCCGTCTCGTTGACGTGGCACGCCTCGAACTCGTCGACCCGGGTGAGCCCTTCGCGGCGACCCCGCAGGATCGACGGGGTGACCCGTTCGACGATGTCACGCACGTATCCGCCGGGCACCACACCGTCGTCGAGCGCCGACAGCGTCGCCTTCACCGCACCGCAGCTGTCGTGGCCGAGCACCACGATCAGCGGCACGTCGAGCACCGCGACGGCGAACTCGATCGAACCGAGCACCGCGGAGTCGATGACGTGGCCGGCCGTACGGACCACGAACATGTCGCCGAGCCCCTGGTCGAAGATGATCTCGGCGGCGACCCGGCTGTCGCCGCAGCCGAAGACCACCGCCGTCGGCCGCTGGCCCTCGGCGAGGCTCGCGCGGTACTCGATACTCTGGCTCGGGTGTTGGGGCCTACCCGCGACGAAGCGCTCGTTGCCTTCCTTGAGTGCCTTCCATGCGGTCACCGGGCTGGTATTCGGCATGGCGCTTATTGTGCCTGAATGGTTGAGAGATGATCGATCCGGCCGACCTGTTGGCGTGGTATGACCGCGAACAGCGTGACCTGCCGTGGCGCCGGCCGGGGGTGACGCCCTGGCAGATCCTGGTGAGCGAGTTCATGTTGCAGCAGACACCGGTGTCCCGTGTCGAACCCGTCTGGCTGAGTTGGATCGCGCGCTGGCCGACCCCGTCGGCGACCGCGGCGGCCGGCGCGGCCGACGTCCTGCGGGCGTGGGGCAAGCTCGGATATCCGCGCCGCGCGAAGCGTCTGCACGAGTGCGCGACGGTGATCGCGGCCGAGCACGGTGACGAGGTGCCTTCGGACGTGGAGGTGCTGCTGAGCCTGCCCGGTATCGGCGCCTACACGGCCAGGGCGGTGGCCTGCTTCGCCTACCGGCAGCGGGTTCCGGTGGTGGACACGAACGTCCGCCGGGTCGTCGCGCGGGCGGTGCACGGCCGCGCCGACAGCCCGGCCAGCAGCCGCGATCTCGTCGACGTCGCGGCCCTGCTGCCCGAAGGCCCTGACGCACCGCGCTTCTCGGTCGCGCTGATGGAACTGGGCGCGACGGTGTGCACGGCCCGCGCGCCGCGGTGCGGCCTGTGCCCGCTGGGGACATGCACGTGGCGTTCGCTCGGATATCCGGCGGCGACGGCACCGGCACGGCGCGCGCAGCGCTACGCAGGCACCGACCGCCAGGTGCGGGGCCGGCTGCTGGATGTGCTGCGCGGCAGTGAGTTCCCCGTCACCAGGGCCGAACTGGACGTAGCGTGGACGGCCGACCCCGCCCAGCGCGACCGGGCCCTCGACTCGCTGCTGGTCGACGGCCTCGTCGAACAGACCGCCGACGGCCGCTTCGCACTCGCGGGGGAAGGTTCGTGAACGCCCGCGTACCAACGCGGTCACTCACCCGGGCGCGCGTGCGCGGGATACCGTGAGCACATGACCCGCAGCCTCGATCAGGTCGTCACCGCGGCGGCGGCGGAGTTGATGGCCGCTACCGCGACCAACGTGATCGCCAGCTGCACCCGGGTACTCGCCGACGTCGTCGACCACCTGGGTGTCGACTTCAGCTTCCTGCGTCACAACGACCACGTCATCAAGGCCACCAAGCTGGTGGCCGAGTGGCCGATCCGCGACTACATCCCCGACCCGGATCCGATCGGGGTGATTTATTTCTCCGAGGCCGACCCCATCTTCCGGCAGGCCGAGTACCTCAAGAAGCCGCTGATCGTGCGGCCCGAACCGGACAACGACGACTACCAGCGCCGCATCGAGGAGGGCCGGGGGGTGCCGTCGGTGTCGATGGCCTGCGTCCCGCTGCTGTCGGGTGAGATCACCTCGGGCATCCTCGGCTTCATCAAGATCGGTGACCGCGAGTGGACCACCGAGGAGCAGAACGCGCTGCAGACCATCGCGACGCTCTTCGCCCAGCTGCAGGCGCGTATCGCCGCTGAAGAGCAGCTGCAGTACCTCGCCGAGCACGACGACCTGTCGGGGCTGCTCAACCGCAGGGCGCTGATGGCGCACCTCGACGATCGACTCTCCGACGGCCGGCCCGGCCCGGTGTCGGTGCTCTTCCTCGACCTCGACCGACTCAAAACCGTCAACGACTACCTGGGCCACAACGCGGGCGACCAGTTCATCAAGATGTTCGCCGAGCGGTTGCGGGCGGGCACCGAGCGGCCCGCGGTGATCGCCCGCGTCGGCGGAGACGAATTCGTGGTGGTGCCCGACGGGCCGATGGACGTCGCGACCGCCGAGAGCTTCGCGCGCCGGCTGCAGACGTGGTTGCAGCGCAGGGTGGTGATCGACGGCGAAATGCTGGCCCGCACAGTGAGCATCGGGGTGGCCGTCGGCGCCCCCGGCCACGACACCACGTCGGATCTGCTGCGGCGCGCCGATCAGGCCGCGCTCTCGGCGAAGAGCACCGGCGGCAGCAAGACCGCGGTGTTCACCACCGAGATGGCCTCACAGCACGCCATCCGCAACGACATCGAGCTGCACCTCGAGGGCGTCATCGACGAAGCCAGCAGCGCGCTGGTGCTGCACTACCTGCCCGAGGTCGACATGCGCACCGGCAAGGTGCTCGGCACCGAGGCGCTGGTCCGCTGGAGGCACCCGACCCGGGGTCTGCTGCTGCCCGAATCGTTCATCGGGGTGGCCGAATCCATCAATCTCGCAGGCAAACTCGGCCGGCTGGTGATGCGGTCGGCGTGCGCGGACTTCGCCCGCTGGCGGTCGCGGGGCACCGCGACCGATGCCATCCTGCGGGTCAATGTCTCACCCGTGCAACTGGTTTCGGACGGTTTCGCCGCCACCGTCGACGGCACCCTGGCCGAGTTCGGGCTGGACGGCTCCGCGGTGTGCCTGGAGATCACCGAGAGCGTGGTGGTCCAGGACATCGAGGCCACCCGGCACACGCTGGCCGCGCTCAAGGAGGTCGGCGTGCGCATCGCGATCGACGACTTCGGCACGGGCTACAGCGTGCTCACCCACCTCAAGTCGCTGCCCGTCGACACCGTGAAGATCGACCGAGGCTTCGTCCGCGACCTCGGCGCCAACGCCGGCGATCTGGCGATCGTGCGGGCCATCCTGGCGTTGGCCGACGCGTTCGGCCTCGAGGTGGTCGCGGAGGGTGTCGAGACCGTCGCGGCCGCGAAGACGCTGCTCGAACTGGGTTGCCCTCGGGCGCAGGGTTTCATGCTGTCGCGCCCGGTGGACGGCGCGGCGATGGAGGCCTTGTTCCGTCAGGGTCACATCGCCGTCGACGCGCTGCGCGACACCTCGGCCACCCCCGGGCGCGGTTAGCGCGCCGAATCGTCAGGCGGTCTGCTCGGCGGGGCTGTCGGCGCAGCAGAACCGCCTGCGGTAATCGGTGGGGGTCACCCCGATGATCCGGCGGAAGTGGTGGCGCAGCAGCGTGGCCGTGCCGAACCCGGACCGCTCGGCGATGCGGTCGATGTCGAGGTCGCTCTCCTCGAGCATCCTGCGCGCGTAGAGGACTCGCTGATCGGTCACCCATTGCATCGGGGTGGTGCCGGTCTCCTCGACGAAGCGGCGGGCGAAGGTGCGGGCCGACATGTTCGCGCGGCGGGCCAGCGTGCTGACGGTGTGCGGCTTGTCCAGGTTGGCCACGATCCAGTCCAGGTGCGGCGCAAAGCGTTCCGAGCACCTGACCGGGATCGGCTGCTCGATGTACTGGCGCTGGCCGCCGTCACGCTGCGGCGGGACCACCATGCGGCGGGCGATCTTGTTGGTGACCTCGCTGCCGAGTTCACGGCGCACCAGGTGCAGGCAGGCGTCGATACCGGCCGCGGTCCCGGCACTGGTGATGAGGTTGCCGTCGTCGACGAACAGCACGTTGCGGTCCACGCGCGCGGTGGGATACGTCCGGGCCAGCAGGTCGGCGTACATCCAGTGGGTCGTACAGGGCCGGCCGTCGAGCAGTCCCGCCGCGCCCACGACGAACGCCCCCGAACAGACCGTCAGGATGATCGAACCGCTCGCCGCGGCGGCGCGCAGCACCTCGAGCGCCTCCGGCGGGTAGCCGTTCTTGCCCGAGGCGATCGCGGGCACGGCCACCAGGTCGGCGCCGAGGAGATCGCCGAAGTCGTGCTGGGGCACCAGTTGTGCCCCGATCGATGTCTGTACCGCTTTGCCGGCCACCGGTCCGCAGACCTTGAAGTCGAAGTTGGGCACGTCGTCCGCGGAGCGGTCGATTCCGAAGACCTCGCAGATGACGCCGAACTCGAAAACCGCTAGACCGTCGAGCACCAGTGTCGATACGCTTTTCAACGCCATGGCAGCATATTAGCCCAAGATGTCAGTGCTGCCACTGTTGGCGGAAAGTCACCCGGCGAAAGATATCTGCCATGAGTACAGCACTGATTTCCCTCATCGTGATCAGCCCGTTCGCGTTGGGCGCTGTCCTGATCTGGACCGCGCGCCGCGCCGGGATCCTGCGCTGGGAGCTCGACCAGTTCCGGGTGTGGGCCCCCATGGCGGGCCGCTTCGACAGCCGACGCGACGAGGACCGCGACTTCCACCGGGTCCAGCACGACCTCGACGCGATCCGCACCCGCTTCGAGGAGCACCCGACGTGGCCGTCCTCAGGCGCGCTCGGCGAGCGTCGCTAAGAATGCCTCGACCGCGTCGCGGTACACCTGCGGCTGCTCGTCGTGAATGAGGTGGCCGGCGCCGGGAACCTGCAGATATGTTGTCCGGTAACCGGATTCGGCCATGCGGCGCATCTGCCCCGGCGGGGTGACCGAGTTACCCGCCTCCAGCAGCAGCGTGGGCACCCGCAGCTGCCGCCACTGCTCCCAGTAGTCGCGCAGCCCCCACTCGGCGGCGATGTCGATCCAGTGGCGGCGCCTGCCGTGCAGACGCCACCCGGTCGCGGTGCGGTCGAACGCCTCGAGGAAATAGCGTCCGGCGATCGGGCCGAATTCCGCGAACACCTGTTGTTCGGTCTCGAACTCGACGGGCAGCGCGTGCAGCCACGGCTCCCACGGTCCGGTGGTGCGGCCGCGGAAGTCCGGCGCCATGTCCTCCACCACCACCGCGGTCACGAGCTCGGGACGGTGGGCGGCCAGACACCACGCGTGCAGACCGCCCATCGAATGCCCGATCAGCGTGGCCGGACGGCCGAGAGCGGCGACCGCATCGCCGAGTTCGGCCACGAAGTGTTCGGTGCTGATCGGATGCGGGTCCACCACGTCGCGACCGCGATGCCACGGAGCGTCGTAGGTGTAGATCGCCCCGAGTCCGGTGAGCCACGGCAGCTGACGGCCCCACGTGCTGCCCCGCCCCATCAGGCCGTGCACCAGCACCAGGGGCGCGCCGTCGCCGCCTCGAGGGGTCAGCAGTGGGGTGTCCATCTGCTCATCTTGCCCAGACCAACCGGTAACCTGGCGGCATGCCCAGCCAGAACCCTGTGGTGAAGATCAACGCAATCGAGGTCCCGCCTGACGCCGGTCCGGAACTGGAGAAGCGGTTCGCCCACCGCGCACACGCCGTGGACAACCAGCCCGGCTTCCTCGGCTTCCAGCTCCTGCGGCCGGTCAAGGGTGAGAACCGCTACTTCGTCGTCACGCAGTGGGAGTCCGACGAGGCGTTCCAGGCGTGGGCCACCGGTCCCGCCATCGAAGCCCACAAGGGTCAGGCCGCCAACCCGGTTGCGACCGGTGCCTCGCTGCTCGAGTTCGAGGTCGTGCTGGACGTTGCGGGGTCCGGCGACAAGGGCTGACGCGACGCGGCAGGCGCGCCGGGCCACCGGCCTGGTGACCGCTGCCGCGCTCGTCGTTTCCCTAGCGTCCGGATGCGGGGACGCCGGCACCGCTCCGGCCGACGCCGCCTACGGCGCACACATCGGCACGACCACACCCCAGGGTCTGCGCGCCAAGCAGACCATGGACATGGTGAACTCCGACTGGCCCATCGGTGACGTCAACGTCCGCACGATGGCCGTCGAGGACCAGGTCGACCACGTCATCGACGCCATGGGCAACCTGTGGTGGGACCGCCCGATCACCGCGACCGGGGTGGACATCCGCGCGGGCAGTGCGACCCTGCACGTCAAGACGTCGTACGGGGCCGCCCAGGACATCGAACTGCGCACCGACGACAACGGTCTGGTGGACCGTTTCGACGTGACGCTGCATCCGCCGGCGATCCAGAAGTGGTCCGACATCGACGCCGTGCTGGGCGAGTCCGGTGCGCGCTACTCCTACCAGGTGGCCCGCGTCGACCGCAGTGGACCCGTCGGCAAATGCCAGCCGGTGGCGGGCACCAACACCGAGATGTCGCTGCCGCTGGCGTCGATCTTCAAGCTCTACGTCCTGCTGGCCGTCGCGCACGCCGTGCAGGCCGGCACCGTCGGCTGGGACGATGCGCTGACCATCACCGAGCGCGCCAAGGCCGTCGGTTCGTCGCGGCTCGAGCAGATGCCCCCGGGCGCGACGGTGTCGGTGCGCACGGCGGCGCAGGAGATGATCTCGGCCAGCGACAACATGGCGACCGATCTGCTGATCGGCCGCGTGGGCACCGGCGCGGTGGAGCAGGCCCTCAAGGCGGGCGGGCACCACGATCCGGCCAGCATGACGCCGT
Source organism: Mycolicibacterium litorale (assembly GCF_010731695.1). NCBI lineage: Bacteria > Bacillati > Actinomycetota > Actinomycetes > Mycobacteriales > Mycobacteriaceae > Mycobacterium > Mycolicibacterium litorale. Next base: position 5,047,585 of record NZ_AP022586.1, on the reverse strand, counting down.
TCCCGACCATGCACGAGATGTTCTCGGTCGGCTGGGGTGAGCCCGATCTGCGCGAACAGTGGAAGCAGGCCGATCCGCAGGGTCGCGCCGCGCTGCTCAAGCAGACCGACGCCCGTCCCTACGAACCGGACCCGGCCCGCACCCACACCCCCGCATCCCAGTACGGCGCCGAGTGGTACGGCAGCGCATCGGACATCTGCCGTGTGCACGCCGCGCTGCAGGATGCGGCGGTCGGCGAAGCCGCGCCCGTCAAGGACATCCTGTCGGCCATCCCCGGGGTCGAACTCGACCGCGCGAAATGGCCGTACATCGGCGCCAAGGGCGGCAACCTGCCGGGCGATCTCACGTTCAGCTGGTACGCCGTCGACCACACCGGTCAGCCCTGGGTGGTCAGCTTCCAGCTCAACTGGCCGCGCTACCGCAGCTCGACCGCGGCGAGCTGGCTGCTGGCCATCGTGCGCCAGACGTTCGCGATGGTGCCGGTCGCCGACTAGCCGCGCCAGATCAGAGTGACGAGCGCAGCGTCCAGGCGTGCCCGCGGAAGTGCAGCACGGTCCGGCTCACCGGCGCGACGTCGATGCGCCAGAACGACCGGGCCGGCGCGTCGAGCGCCACGAGGATCGCGGCGCGCACGACGGCGGGATGGGTGACCGCCACCAGCCGACCGCGCTGGTTGGTCAACGAGTCCATCCAGCGCCGCACCCGCTCGACGACGTCGATCACCGATTCCCCACCGTGCGGCGCCTGGGTGGGTTCGGTGAGCCAGATGGCCAGCTCCGCCGGCTCCACACCGCCCAGGACATCACCGCGCCACCGGCCACAGTCCAGGTCGGCCAGCAGCGGTTCGACGACCGCCTGCAGGCCGAGCAGTTCGGCGGTCTGCCTGGTGCGCTTCTCCGGTCCGCAGTAGGCGGCGTCGGTTGGCCCCAGCTCCACGCTGGCGTCGGCCTGACGGTGCCCCTGGGCGTTGAGTGGTTCGTCGGTGGGGAATCGTCCGGCCGACACGGCGTCGGTCATGGCGTGCGACACCAGCGTCAGCCGGACGACCTCACTCACGTCCGGAGGACTTCACGCCGCCGGTCGAGCAGCCGTGCCGCCAGTGGTGCGAACACCAGCGCGATCGTCGCCCACATCACGACCTGGGTGCCCAGCGAGTACAGCCGGAAGTCGTAGAGGACGTCGGCCGGGAAGCCCTCGTAGACGATGACGCCCCCGTCGTCGCGCAGCGGCCCCGGCGTCTCGTCGATGCCGGGCAGGACGAGCATCAGCACGGCCATCGCGACGATGTAGGCGCCCGCACCCGCCAGCGTGGCGTTCCAGGTGCCCAGCCGGTCCCGTAGCCGGCGGCCGAGACAGACCGCGCCGACCAGTAGCGCGGCGGACAGCACGACCAGCAGCAGGTACAGCAGCGTCCGCTGCCGAAGCGTCTCGTCGAGGCTCAGCGCGGGCGGGCTCGCCGGGTATTTCAGCGACGGCACCACGTAGAGGCTCAGCAGCATGCCGCCCGCGACGTAGAGCGACAGGAGGCGGGCCGAGACGTCACCGACCCGGCCGTACGCGACGGCGAACACGATCGCGAACAGCGCGCCCATCGCGACGCTGAACGCCAGCACGCCGAAGCCCATACCGATGTTCATCTGCACGGCGCGCGAGAACCCGCCGCCGTCCCCGCCGTGGCTGTGGCCGGCACCCGCGTGCTCGATGGCCTCATGGGCGGCGCCGACGCCGTCCTCGTAGGCGATGGCCAGCTCGATGACGGGTTCGACGAAGATCCGCGCGAAGACGAAGGCGACCACGGCGGCGAGGGCACCGGCCAGGAGGCCGCGCCCGATGATCTGTTTCTCCATGTTGACTTGTCTGCCTGCCGGATCGGTCAGTGGCAGGGGAAGCCGAGGAGATGGCGAGCGTCGTGAATGAACTCGTGGATGGCGGTGTTGTCGCCGAACACCGACGTCGCCCCCTGATCGAAGCCGAGGAAGTAGAGCACCAGCAGCGCGAGGAATGCGGTGGCCGACAGCCAGACCGCCGAACGCGTGGCCGACAGGTCGATGGCCGGTACCCGGGTCTTGTGGGCTTGCGGTGACGTCATCAGGGTTCCTTCCCGGGATTTCGCGTCCCGTATGGGGTGAAGCAGGCGTCGGGTCTGACTCTCACAGTGGCGCGACCGTTCTGGATTCTCACCAGATTCCTTCGCCTGCCGATTACATCGCACATCCTAAGCACTGCGGGGAGGAATCGCGCCGCCACCCTGTCGGCCGCCACGCCGCCCCCGGACGACGAAACGGGCGGCCACCCGAAGGTGACCGCCCGTTCGCGACTCGTCGTTATTCGGCTGCGCCGGCCTGAGCCAGGTCAGGCTGCGCGGTTTCGGTGCGCTTCGGCCCACCCGAGAAGGTGAACTTGGCGTCCTCGCCGGGGCCTTCGCCGTCCCAGTTCTCGACGTCGACCGTGATCAGCTGACCGGGTCCGATCTCTTCGAACAGGATCTTCTCCGACAGCTGGTCCTCGATCTCGCGCTGGATCGTGCGGCGCAGCGGCCGCGCACCGAGCACGGGGTCGAACCCGCGCTTGGCCAGCAGGGCCTTGGCCTTGTCGGTCAGCTCCATCGTCATGTCCTTGGCCCGCAACTGGTTGCCGACCCGGCTGATCATCAGGTCGACCATCTTGATGATCTCGTCCTGCGTCAGCTGGTGGAACACGATGATGTCGTCGATGCGGTTGAGGAACTCGGGGCGGAAGTGTTTCTTCAGCTCGTCGTTGACCTTCTGCTTCATCCGCTCGTAGTTGTTCTCACCGCCACCCTTGGTGAAGCCCAGCCCGACCGCCTTGGAGATGTCGGACGTACCGAGGTTCGAGGTGAAGATCAGCACGGTGTTCTTGAAGTCGACCGTGCGACCCTGACCGTCGGTGAGGCGGCCGTCCTCGAGGACCTGCAGGAGGCTGTTGTAGATCTCCTGGTGGGCCTTCTCGATCTCGTCGAACAGCACGACGCTGAACGGCTTGCGGCGCACCTTTTCGGTGAGCTGGCCGCCCTCTTCGTAGCCGACGTACCCCGGAGGGGCACCGAACAGCCGCGACGCGGTGAACCGGTCGTGGAACTCGCCCATGTCGATCTGGATGAGCGCGTCGTCGTCACCGAACAGGAAGTTGGCCAGCGCCTTGGACAGCTCGGTCTTACCGACACCGGACGGACCGGCGAAGATGAACGAGCCCGACGGGCGCTTGGGGTCCTTCAGCCCGGCACGGGTGCGGCGGATCGCCTTCGAGACGGCCTTGACGGCGTCCTCCTGGCCGATGATCCGCTTGTGCAGCTCGTCCTCCATGCGGAGCAGACGGGTGGTCTCCTCCTCGGTCAGCTTGAACACGGGGATACCGGTCCAGTTGCCCAGCACCTCGGCGATCTGCTCGTCGTCGACCTCGGCGACGACGTCGAGATCACCCGAACGCCACTGCTTCTCCCGCTCGGCGCGCTGGGCGACCAGCTGCTTCTCGCGGTCGCGCAGGTTCGCCGCCTTCTCGAAGTCCTGCGCGTCGATCGCCGACTCCTTCTCCCGGCGCGCGTCGGCGATCTTCTCGTCGAACTCGCGCAGGTCTGGCGGAGCGGTCATCCGGCGGATCCGCATGCGGGCGCCGGCCTCGTCGATCAGGTCGATGGCCTTGTCCGGCAGGAACCGGTCGTTGATGTAGCGGTCGGCCAGCGTCGCGGCAGCGACCATCGCGCTGTCGGTGATCGAGACGCGGTGGTGCGCCTCGTACCGGTCGCGCAGACCCTTGAGGATCTCGATGGTGTGCTCGACGGTCGGCTCGCCCACCTGGACGGGCTGGAAGCGGCGCTCCAGGGCGGCGTCCTTCTCGATGTACTTGCGGTACTCGTCGAGGGTGGTGGCGCCGATGGTCTGCAGCTCGCCGCGGGCCAGCTTCGGCTTGAGGATGCTGGCGGCGTCGATCGCGCCCTCGGCGGCACCCGCGCCGACGAGCGTGTGCAGCTCGTCGATGAACAGGATGATGTCGCCGCGGGTGTTGATCTCCTTGAGCACCTTCTTGAGGCGTTCCTCGAAGTCACCGCGGTAGCGGCTGCCCGCGACCAGCGAGCCGAGGTCGAGGGTGTAGAGCTGCTTGTCCTTGAGCGTCTCGGGCACCTCGCCATGGACGATCGCCTGGGCCAGGCCCTCGACGACGGCGGTCTTGCCGACGCCGGGCTCGCCGATCAGCACCGGGTTGTTCTTGGTGCGGCGGCTCAGCACCTGCATGACCCGCTCGATTTCCTTCTCGCGGCCGATGACGGGGTCGAGCTTGCCCTCCATCGCGGCGGCGGTGAGGTTGCGGCCGAACTGGTCGAGCACCAGCGAGGTCGACGGGTTGCCGGACTCGCCGCCGCGGCCGCCGGTGCCGGCCTCCGCGGACTCCTTGCCCTGGTAGCCGCTCAGCAGCTGAATGACCTGCTGGCGCACGCGCGTGAGCTCCGCGCCGAGCTTGACCAGGACCTGGGCGGCGACACCCTCACCCTCGCGGATGAGCCCGAGCAGGATGTGCTCGGTGCCGATGTAGTTGTGGCCGAGCTGCAGCGCCTCACGCAGGGACAGCTCGAGCACCTTCTTGGCGCGGGGGGTGAAGGGGATGTGGCCGGACGGCGCCTGCTGGCCCTGGCCGATGATCTCCTCGACCTGGCTGCGCACGCCTTCCAGCGAGATGCCCAGCGACTCCAGTGACTTGGCCGCTACGCCCTCACCCTCGTGAATGAGTCCCAGCAGGATGTGCTCGGTGCCGATGTAGTTGTGGTTGAGCATCCGGGCTTCTTCCTGAGCCAGGACGACGACCCTGCGGGCACGGTCGGTGAAACGTTCGAACATCGGTGGTTACCTGCTCTCCATCGCATAGGTGGCGTACGCAGCTCAGAGGCCTCACCACTGGCACTGCCACTGACTCCAGTACACCTGCCGTCCACTCTATCGGGCGGCTGCATCGGGCGCCGTGGTTGGCGGTACGTACCGCCTCGGCGGTCAGGACTTCCGGTGCCGCGTGTGCCGCGCCGTTCGCCCTGTTCCCGCTGCTGACCATGTCAACGCGACGGTGTGGCGATTCGTTTCCCGTGCGGGGCATCGATCGGTTCGCCACCAGCGAAAGCCGGGACGCACCGGTGCGTAGACGCGAACGGGCAACGCCGGTCGGCGTTGCCCGTTGAACCGCCTGGATATCAGGTGGCGGCGTGGAAGGCGTCGATGACGTCGGCGGGGATGCGGCCGCGGGTCGACACGTTGTGGCCGTTGCGGCGGGCCCAGTCCCGGATCGCGGCGCTCTGCTCGCGGTCGATGGCGCCCCGGCCCCTGGTCGGCCCGGTGGCGCGGCCACGGCGGCGACCGCCGACGCGGCGTCCGGCGTCGACCCACTGCTTCAGGTCTTCGCGCAGCTTCTTCGCATTCTTGCTCGAGAGGTCGATCTCGTAGCTGACTCCGTCGAGTCCGAATTCGACCGTTTCATCGGCGGTACCTTCACCGTCGAAATCATCGACCAACGTGACGGTGACTTTCTTCGCCATCAGTTCACACTGACCCTTCTACCTGCGCTTGGTGGATAGTTTTCGGCTACCGAATCTCGGCCTCCAATGTGCCATACGAACCTACACCATTCAACAACGCTTCCTTCACAGGACTTCAGTTGCTGTGACGCCGAACAATCGGGAACAGAATTGTCTCTCTAATTGACAGTCCGGTCAACGCCATCAACAACCGGTCGATCCCCATTCCGGTACCAGTGGCCGGTGGCATCCCGTACTCCAATGCGGCGAGGAAATCGTCGTCGAGAACCATTGCCTCGTCGTCACCCGCGGCGGCCGCGCGGGCCTGGGCCTCGAATCGCTCCCGCTGGATTATCGGGTCACTCAGTTCGGAGTATCCGGTCGCCAACTCGAACTTGCGGACATAGAGATCCCACTTTTCCGTCACCCCCGGAATGCTGCGGTGAGACCGGGTCAGCGGAGTCGTCTCGACCGGGAAATCACGAACGAACGTCGGTGCCCAGAGGTGTTCACCGACAGTGTGTTCCCACAGTTCTTCGATCAATTTACCGTGGCCGTAGCCGCGATCTCGCGGAATCTCCACACCGAGCCGGTCGGCGATGGCCCAGAGCTCATCCGCAGGGGTCTGTGGAGTGATCTCTTCACCCAGCGCGGCCGACAGCGACGGATACATTTCCAGCGAGTCCCACTCGCCATCCAGGTCATAGACCGTGCCATCAGGCAATGGCACTTGGCGCGTGCCGATCGCCTCGTCGGCGACTTCCTGAATAATCTCGCGGGTCACGACGGCGGAATCGTTGTAGTCGCCGTAAGCCTGATAAGTCTCCAGCATCGCGAATTCCGGTGAATGCGTGGAATCGATGCCTTCGTTCCGGAAGTTGCGATTCAACTCGAAGACCTTCTCGAAACCGCCGACCAGCGCGCGCTTGAGGAACAGTTCCGGCGCGATGCGCAGGTACAGGTCGACGTCGAGGGCGTTCGAGTGCGTGACGAACGGGCGGGCCGCGGCGCCGCCGGCCAGGGTCTGCAGCATCGGCGTCTCGAGTTCGAGGAATCCGCGCCGCTCCAGGGCGTTGCGGACCGCGCGCACCACAGCCACCCGCTGGCGGGCGATGGTGCGCGCCTCCGGCCGCACGATCAGGTCGACGTAACGCTGCCGGACTCGGGCCTCTTCGCTCATCTCCTTGTGCGCCACCGGAAGCGGACGCAACGCCTTCGAGATGATTTGCCAGGAATCCGCGAGCACAGACAGCTCACCGCGGCGCGAACTGATGACCTGCCCGTGCACGAACACGATGTCGCCCAGGTCGACGTCGGCCTTCCAATTGTCGAGGGATTCCTGGCCGACTTCGGCGAGGCTGATCATGGCCTGCAGCTGCGTTCCGTCCCCCTCCTGCAGGGTGGCGAAACAGAGCTTCCCGGAATTGCGGGCGAACACCACTCGGCCGGCGACGCCGACGATCTCCCCGGTCTGGGTGTCGGTCGGCAGATCGGCGAATGCGGCACGCAATTCCGCGAGGGTGTGCGTGCGCGCCACGACCACCGGATAGGGGTCGCGGCCCTCGGCGAGGAGACGTTCCCGCTTCGCCTGACGAATGCGGAACTGCTCGGGGATGTCAGGGTCGATGTCGGGCGTATTGTCGGCGCCGGCGGTCGGGTTCACGGGGTGCCAGCTTAACGCTGCATTCACCATCCGCCTCACACGCCGCGACCGTGCTGCCGCTCGCTGGCAACCGCCCCGCCTTTAATGAACACATGCGCAGCCCCATCGACTACGACGCCGTCGCGGCGCTGGCGAATCAGCCGCTCGATTGGCGGTTCAAGGGGCTGCCCGCCGAATGGTGGGGTGCCACACCCGCGCAGATCCGGGAACGGCTACCCGAATTGTTCGGCGCCGGGGTGGTCGGTCCGGTGTGCGTCCTGCACGCGTCGGCGCTCACTCACAACCTGGTCACGATGGCGCGCTGGTGCCGCAGGCGCGGGGTCGAGCTCGCGCCGCACGGCAAGACGCACATGGCCCCCCAGCTGCTGGCCCGCCAGTTCGACGCCGGTGCCACCGCGGTCACCGTCGCGACCGTGGGCCAGGTGCGGGTGTTGCGCGCGTTCGGCGTCCGTGACGTACTGCTGGCCAATCAGGTCGTCGACGCCGCGGGCGTGGCGTGGCTGTCCCGCGAGCTCGACGCCGACCCGGACTTCCGGGTCGTGTGCTGGGTGGATTCGGTGCGCGGCGTCGAGCTGATGTCGACGGCGCTGACCGGTTCCGAGCGCCCACTCGACGTGTGCGTGGAGGTCGGGATGGCAGGCGGACGCACCGGGTGCCGCACCGCCGACGAGGTCGATGCGGTCGCGCGGGCGGTCGTCGCCTCCGCGCAGCTGCGCCTGGTCGGGGTCGCCGGCTACGAGGCCGCGCGCGGACACGACGTGACGGCTGAGGCGTTGGCCGCGGTGACCGGCTACCTGACGGACATGCGGGCCGCGGTGGTGCGGTTGGCGGGCGCGTTCGAGACCGACGACGTACTCGTCACCGCAGGCGGCAGCACGTACTTCGATCGGGTCGCCGACGTGCTGACCGGCGATTGGCCGGCCGGGCAGGCCGTGCGCACCGTGGTGCGCAGCGGCTGCTACCTCACCCACGACGACGGGCTCTACGAACGGACCTCACCCCTGCGCGACGCCGGCGCGGGCGGCCTCATCCCGGCGATGAGCGTGTGGGCGCAGGTCCTCTCCCACCCGGAGGCAGGGCTGGCGTTGGTGGGGATGGGCCGCCGCGACGTGTCGTTCGACCAGGGGCTGCCGGTGCCCAAGACGCTGCGTGGCGGCCACGTCACCAAGCTGAACGATCAGCACGCCTACCTCGCGCTCGGCGAAGTGGAGGTGCGCGTCGGCGACTGGCTGCGATTCGGCGTCTCGCATCCGTGTACGACGTTCGACAAGTGGCCGATGATCCCGGTGGTCGACGACGACAACCGGGTGGTCGACCTGATCCGCACGTTCTTCTAGCGATTTCGGCGTGGCGGGTCGCGCCAGGCGCAACTGCGCACGCCGAAATCGCGCTAGCGGGCCGGTTTCAGGCGGCCGCGCTGGTTGTCGCGGTTGCGTTCGAACACCAGGCGAAGCCCGTCGAGGGTGAGGTGGCGGTCGTAGTGCGCGACGGTGTGCACGTCGGGGAGCACCAGCGGCGCGGTGTGTCCGGTGGCCACCACCGCGACGTCGGCGCCGGAGAACCCGTCGACGTCTTCGCGGATGCGGTTGACCAGGCCGTCGACCAGACCGGCGAAGCCGAACACCGCGCCCGACTGCATGCACTCGACGGTGTTCTTCCCGATGACCGAGCGCGGCCGGGTCAGTTCGACGCGGCGCAGCGCCGCCGACCGGGCTGCCGCGGCGTCCGACGACACCTGGACGCCCGGTGCGATCGCACCGCCGAGGAACTCGCCTTTGGCCGACACCACGTCGACGCAGATCGACGAGCCGAAATCGACGACGATGGCCGCGGTGCCGAACCGGTGGTAGGCCGCCAGACAGTTCACGATCCGGTCGGCCCCGACTTCCTTGGGGTTGTCGACCAGCAGCGGGATGCCCGTGCGCACACCCGGTTCGATCAGCACGTGCGGCACCGACGGCCAGTACTGTTCGAGCATCAGCCGGACCTCGTGCAGCACCGAGGGCACCGTCGACAGCCCGGCGCACCCGGTGAGGCGTTCGGAGTCGTCGCCGATCAGACCGTCGATGGTGAGCGCGAGTTCGTCGGCGGTCGCCTCGGCTTCGGTGCGGATCCGCCACTGCTGCACCACCTTTGCGTGGTCGCCCGATCCGGAGATCAGCCCGACGGTGGTGTGGGTGTTGCGGACGTCGATGGTGAGCAGCACGGCGCTACCGCGGCGACATCAGGCCGGCGGCGGTGTCCGGCACGAGAGCCGGGTCGGTGCCGAGGTGGACCTGCTTGTTGCCGGAGTCGACGAAGACCACACGCGGCTGGTACGCCCGCGCCTCGGCGTCGGCGATGGTGGCATAGGCGATCAGGATCACCAGATCCCCGGGGTGCACGAGATGGGCGGCGGCGCCGTTGATCCCGATCACGCCGCTCCCGCGCTCACCGGTGATCGCATAGGTCACCAGCCGGTTGCCGTTCTCGATGTCGACGATGGTGACCTGCTCCCCCTCGATCAGGTCCGCGGCATCCATCAGGTCGGCGTCGATGGTCACCGAACCGACGTAGTGCAGATCGGCCTGCGTGACGGTCGCCCGGTGGATCTTCGACTTCAGCATGGTGCGAAACATCAGTTCCTCCAGGGCAGTTCGTGATCATTCGAGCCGACCCGCGGATGACCGTCGATACCGCTCGAGGCGCCGATGTCGACGGCGATGTTGTCCACTAGCCGGGTCCGGCCCAGCCGGGCGGCCACCAGCAGGCGAGCCGCACCCTCGTACGGCGCCGGACCCAGCATCGGATCGCGGACCTGCAGGTAGTCGACCTCGATCGCGGGAACCTCGTCGAGTACGGCCCGAGCGGCGTCCAGCGTGGCGGCCGCACCGCCGGACGCGGCGTACATCCCGGCCAGCAGGGCGGCCGACAGCGCTCCGGCGTGTTCGCGCTCGACCTCGTCGAGGTAGCGGTTGCGCGAGGACAGAGCGAGCCCGTCGGCCTCGCGAACCGTCGGCACCCCGACGATCTGGGTGTCGATGTTGAGGTCGGTGACCATCTGCCGGATCAGCACCAGCTGCTGGTAGTCCTTCTCACCGAAGAACGCGCGGTCGGGCCGCACGATCTGCAGCAGCTTGCACACCACGGTGAGCACACCGGCGAAATGGCCGGGGCGCGAAGCACCTTCGAGGTCTTCGCCGAGCGGACCAGGATGGACCGAGGTTCTGGTGCCGTTCGGGTACATGTCGGCGGCCGTCGGGGTGAACGCGATCTCCACCCCCTCCTCACGGAGCAGGGCCAGATCCTCGTCGAGTGTGCGCGGGTAGGCGTCGAGATCCTCCCCCGCACCGAACTGCAAGGGGTTGACGAAGATCGACACGATCACCACGGCACCCTGGACGCGTCTGGCCGCGCGGATCAGCGTGAGGTGGCCTTCGTGCAGTGCGCCCATCGTGGGGACGAGCATGACCCGCCTGCCGGTGGTGCGCAGCGCCCGGGTGACGTCGGCGACGTCGCGCGGGGAGCTGTAGACGTTCAGCTCGCCCCTGGCGAATTTGGTGGGACGACGGTTCGTCATGGCTGCACCGCCAGCGCTGCGAGGACGTCGTCGGAGGCGTGGGCGCGCTGCGCGGTGCGCAGCGAGTTGGTGCGGTACGCCTCTGCCAGTTGCGGATCCACCTCGGCGAGGGCCCGCAGGTGGGCGCTGATCGCGGCCGCGTCACCGCGGGCGACCGGCCCCGTCAGCGCGGCCTGACCGCGCTGCAGTGCGTTCTCCAGCGAGGCCCTGGCCAGCGGGGCGATCACCCGCTCGGCGATTCCGCCCGGTGCGTCCCCTACGAGTTCCTGTCCCAAGAGTTCCTGCCCCCACAGTGCGGACCGCAACGCCTCGACCGCGTCGAGGATCACGGTGGTGACGTGATTACCTGCGTGCGCCAGCGCCGCGTGGTACAGCGGGCGGGCGTCCTCTCTGACCCGAAACGGCTCGCCGCCGATCTCGAGCACCAGCGACTGGGCGACCGCGTAGCCGACGTCGTCGGCGGCGGTCACCCCGAAGCACGCGTCGGCCAGCCGCGCGATGTCCTCGTCGGCGCCGGTGAACGTCATGGCCGGGTGAATGGCCAGCGGGATACAGCCCTGTTCGGTCAGCGGTGCCAGGATGCCGACGCCGTTGGCACCCGAGGTGTGGGCGACGATCGCGCCGGGGCGCACCGCACCGGTGGCTGCAAGGCCGGAGACCACGGCAGCGAGTTCGGAGTCGGGAACGGCCAGCAGCAGCAGTTCGGCGCGGCCCGCGACGTCGTGGATCGGCAGCACCGCACTGTCGGGCAGCCGGCGCTGGGCCCGTTGCCGGGAGACCCGGGAGATGGCGCTGCACGCGACGACGACATGTCCGGCGCGTTCGAGTGCGACGCCCAGCGCGGTGCCGACGCGGCCGGCCGAGATGATGCCGACCGACAGCCGGGCCGGGCGAAGTCCGTCGGGCGGACCCCACGACGGCGCAGGGGGCTGCTCCATTGCAGGCGACCTCGCAAGTCTCGAGTTCTCGTTACGTTCCGGTCCTGCACGCGCAGGTACCGGACGGTCGCTAGCAGATTAGCTCACGGCTCCCGGCGTCGACGACCGCCGCCCGCGGTCGGGTTCGCCTGCAGCCGGGCCAGCAGTTCGGCGACGGACTGCCCGCCGGTGTCCTCGATGCTGCGGCGACGCCGGGCGTGCGCCTCCTCCGGCGTCTCCTCCCGCGGGCCGAACACGGGCCCGAGGGCGGGCGTCTCGGCAGCCGGGGCAGGTTCACCGGCGTCAGCAGAGTGCTTGCCGCGGCGCGGTTCGGGCGTGGACGCCACTGCCGGTTCGGGTTCGGCAACGGTTTCGGACTCCGCAAGGGTGCCGGGTTCCGGTAGGGGTTCCGGCGCCGGTTCTGGGGCGGGCTCCTGGGCCCGCCTGCGCCCGACGTACTCCTGGGGCGCCCCCTCCTCGACCTGCGGAGCCACCCAGTGACTTCCGGGGGCGCCCGCCGGAATCCACTGCCCCTCGGCCGGTGCCGGCTGCCAGCCGCCGACGGGTGCGGGCTCCGGCTCGGGCTCCGGCTCGGGCGCCGGGCGCTGCCAAGGCTGGGGCTGCGATGCGATACCCGGGTCGGTGTCCGGTTCGGGTTCGGGTTCCGGTTCCGGGGCGGGCGCGGGTTCCGGGCGCGGGGGCGGCGGGGGCGGGGCGGCCTGCATCGGTGCCGCCGGTTCCTCGACGCGGCGCCGCCTGCCGCCGCGGTCCGCTGTCTGCGGCTCGGGCTCCGAGGGGCGGCGGTGCGCGCCACCGAATCCGGGTGGCGGCACCCAATCCGGCTCGGGCGGTTGCGGTTCGGCCGGCACGTCGATGATCGGGCTTTCCTCGGTGCGCGATTCACTCTGGTCGATGTCGTCGGCGCGCAGCATCGCGTCGAGCCGACTGCTGCTCACGCGGCCCGTGGTCTCGTTGTCGGGCGCCCAGTCGCTGTAGGCGCGCACGGTGGTGCGGTCGTGTTCGATGGCCGGCCGGTGCGCCAGGTCGGTGTCGAAGAGGATTTCCAGATTGGTGCGCAGCGCGGCGAGCTCGGCGCGCAGCGCGGCCACCTCGTCGGCGGCCTGAGCCTGCAGTTCGGAGGCCAGCTCGCGGCGCAGTTGCGATTCGACGGTCAGCTCGTACTCGCGCCGCGCCGAGATCTCCCGGTCGAGCTGAAGGTCGTAGACGAGTTTCAGATCGCGCGCCTTGGCCTGGTCGTGATCGCTTTGCCGGCGGTAGATCACCGAGACGAATGCCGCGGCCACCGCAGCCCACAACGCCAGGATGACGGCAAGTTTGAGGAGCTCGACCCGGTTGGTGAACACCAGCGCAGAACTTGCCAGGATCGCCAGCACCAGCAACACTGTCAGCAGCATCCAGCCCGGCCTGCGATTGCCGCGCCGGGCGCGCGGTCCGCGGGGCAGGACAGTCATGGGCCGACTGTACCCGCCACAGGTCATCGAGCGTGTCGACCCGCGCGGCGATTCGACCGCCGGCCCGCGAAAGCGTTCAGTCCGACGCGGCGTCGGGGTCCTCGGGTGGCTCCGGCGGCGACTTGCAGCAATGCTGAAGCCACAGACCGGCAACCATCAGCGCAAGCGCGCTGGCCGCCGCGACCACCACGCCTGCGGTGTCCTCACCGGCCGCCCGCAACGCACCGCGCTGCGGAATCAGTTGAACGAGGATGCCCGTCCACCAGCCGAACACCGGCGCGCCCACCCATGCGGACGCCTTGGCGATCACCACCGAGCGGGCCACCGCGAGCGGATGCAGGCGGCCGGGCCCGTCGCCGATCTCTCCGTCGCGGATCTTGTTGCGCACGTTGACGCCCCACAGCGCGATCGCGACGGCCACGCCGAGCAGCGACAACCCGGTCCACAGTGTGATCGGCGGGAACAGTCGCGGATAGGCCAGCACCGCCGCGATGTAGCCGACGATGCCGGCCAGCAGCACCGCGGCGGCGAGGTCGCGTTTCCGGGTCGGGCCCATCAGCCGGCCGCACGCTCCGTGTGCAGCGTCAGGCCGGTGAGCCGGACACTGGCGCGCTCGGCGGGGTCGAGTTCCTCCAGCCACAACGACACCGGCCGCATCGTGTCCGCCACCGTCAGCGTCGCCTCCGGATCGGCCGCGAGCCACGGCGTCAGAACGAACGCGCGGAGATGCGCGTACGGATGCGGTAGCGTGAGTTCCGCTGTCGCCGAACGTATTTCGGTGTCGCCGTCGTGGCAGGTGATGATGTCGACGTCCAGGGTGCGCGGTCCCCAGCGCTGTCCGCGCACCCGGTCGGCGGCCTGCTCCAACTCCTGCCCGCGGCGCAGCCACGCGAAGCAGTCGAGATTCGGATCGTCGGCGACGAGCACCGCGTTGAGGAACGCGCCCTGCTCGACGCCGCCCCACGCCTCGGTCTCGTAGATCGGGGACACCGCCCGCACGGCGTCGCCGAGGGCGTCGACCACCGACTGCAACCGCGCCAACCGGTCACCCACGTTCGACCCGATGGACAGCACGACTCGTGTCATCTGCGCTCCTGCTCGTCACGTGCGCGGGTCCGGTGCGCCACCACCGCGACGTCCGAGAAGCTCAGCGGTATCGGCGCTTCCGGTTTGTGGACGACCACTTCGACGGCCTCGATGCGGTCGTCGCGCATCACGTCGTCGGCGATCTCGGCGGCGACGGTCTCGATCAGGTCGCGCGGCGGGCCTGCCACGATGTCGTGGGCCCGCTGCGCCAAACCGCCGTAGTCGACGGTGTCGGCGAGGTCGTCGCTGGCCGCGGCCGTGGTGAGGTCCAGCCACAGCGTCAGGTCGACGACGAAGTCCTGTCCGTCGCGGCGCTCGTGGTCGAAGACGCCGTGGTGACCGCGAACGGTCAGCCCGCGCAGCTCGATCCGGTCAGACACCGCCACCGCCCTCCCACGCCCCGACCACTTTCAGGGCGTCCACCGAGGCGCGCACGTCGTGCACCCGCACTCCCCACGCTCCGTTCAGCGCGGCCAGCGCGGAGATCACCGCCGTGGCGGTCTCCCGGCCGTCGGGCGGACGCACCGCACCGTAGGCGTCCGCGAGCAGGGCGCCGAGGAAACGTTTCCGGGAAGCGCCCACCAGCACCGGGATCTCGGTGGCCACCAGCTCGGGCAGCGCGTTGAGCAGTGCCCAGTTGTGTTGCCCGGTCTTGGCGAACCCCAGGCCCGGATCGATGATCAGGTTCAGCGGGTCGACGCCCGCGGCGACGGCGGCGTCCACTGCGGCCAGCAGTTCGGCACGCACCTCGCTGACCACGTCGCCGTAGACCGGCACCTGGTGCGGGCGGTCGGGATCGACGGCGCGCCAGTGCATCAGGATCCACGGCACCCCGGCCTCGGCGACCACCCGCGCCATGTCCGGATCGGCCCGGCCGCCGGACACGTCGTTGACGATCGCGGCGCCGTGTTCGAGTGCGGCACCGGCCACCTGGGCGCGCATGGTGTCGATGCTGACCGTGATGCCCGCCGCCGCGAGCGCTTCGACGACCGGCACGATGCGCGCGATCTCGACGTCGGGGTCCACCCGGGTCGCGCCCGGGCGGGTCGATTCCCCGCCGACGTCGATGATCGCCGCGCCCTCGGCGGCCAGCGCCATCCCGTGTGCGACGGCGCGGCCCGCATCGAGGAACAGACCCCCGTCGGAGAACGAGTCTTCGGTGACGTTGACGACGCCCATCACCTGCACCCCGGCGGCGCTCACTTCCGCAAGATCAGATCCAGCGCCTCGGCGCGCGAAGCCTTGTCGGTCTTGAACTGGCCGCGGACCGCCGACGTGGTGGTGGTGGCGCCGGGTTTGCGGATGCCGCGCATGGCCATGCAGAGGTGTTCGGCCTCCATCACCACGATGACCCCGCGCGGGTCGAGTTTGCGCATCAGCGCGTCGGCGACCTGGGCGGTCAGCCGCTCCTGGACCTGCGGCCGCTTGGCGTAGAGGTCGACCACCCGCGCCAGCTTCGACAACCCGGTCACGCGGCCGTCCACACCCGGGATGTACCCGACGTGGGCGACGCCGTGGAACGCCACCAGGTGGTGTTCACACGTGGAGTACATGGGGATGTCCTTGACCAGCACCATCTCGTCGTGCTGCTCGTCGAAGGTGGTGTTGAGGACGTCGTCGGGGTCGACGTAGAGGCCTGCGAACATCTCCCGGTACGCACGCGCCACCCGCGCCGGGGTGTCGATGAGCCCGTGCCGGTCGGGGTCCTCCCCGACGGCGATCAGCAGTTCGCGCACCGCTGCCTCCGCGCGCTGCTGATCGAAATCCGCGATGTTCACCGTGGTCGAGTTGTGCGACCGCGTCATCGAGGCCTCCTTGTGGAATTGTCAGTTCTGCGCAGGCGGGTTCTGGCGGTCACCTGGACGGTCGCCGTCGCGTCCCTGCTCCTGCTGCGGGTCGCGCGGCGGGTGGCCACCCTGCGGCCGCGGACCGGGCTGCGGGTAGGACTGGTACGGCGGATACGGCTGCTGCCGGTGCGGATCGTGCCAGCCCGGCGGGTTCGGAGGCGGATACCAGTAGCCACCCTGCTGACCCGACGGCTGCTGCGGCGGCGGCCACCCCGGGGCGTGCCAGCCGGCGGGCGCGCCGTAGTCCGGCTGCGTCGCCCCGTTGGGTCCGCCGTTGGAGCCGTTGGAACCGTTCGACCCGTTCTGGCGGTTGGCTTCCTCGGCGGCCTTGCTGGCCGCCGCGATCGCCGCTTTGAACGCGGGTTCGGGCATCGGGCGCGGCCATTCTTCACCGCGTTCGATCGCCAGCTCGCCGGGTGTCTTGATCGGCGGCTTGTCCGACGGCACCCGGCCGCCGAAGTCGTCGAACATCGTCAGGCGCGGCCGCTTCTTGACGTCACCGAAGATCGCCTCGAGCTCGACGCGGTGCAGCGTCTCCTTCTCGAGGAGTTCACCGGCCAGCGTGTCGAGGACGTCGCGGTACTCGGTGAGGATCTCCCACGCCTCGGTGTGTGCGGCCTCGATGAGCTTGCGGACCTCGTCGTCGATGATCTGCGCGACCTCGTGGCTGTAGTCCGACGAGGTGCCCATGGTGCGGCCGAGGAACGGGTCGCCGTGTTCGGTGCCGTAGCGCACCGCGCCGAGCTTGGAGCTCATGCCGTATTCGGTGACCATCGCCCTGGCGATCTTGGTGGCCTGCTGGATGTCGGACACGGCGCCGGTGGTGGGCTCGCGGAACACCAGTTCCTCCGCGGCGCGGCCACCCATCGCGAACACCAGCCGGGAGATCATCTCCGAGCGGGTCATCAGGCCCTTGTCGTCCTCGGGGACGGCGACGGCGTGGCCGCCGGTGCGGCCGCGCGCGAGGATCGTCACCTTGTAGATCGGCTCGATGTCGGGCATCGCCCAGGCGGCCAGGGTGTGGCCGCCCTCGTGGTAGGCGGTGATCTTCTTCTCGTGCTCGCTGATGATGCGGCTCTTGCGGCGGGGTCCGCCGACCACCCGGTCGACGGCCTCTTCGAGTGCCAGACCGGTGATGACGGTGCCGTTCTCGCGCGCGGTGAGCAGGGCGGCCTCGTTGATGACGTTGGCCAGGTCGGCGCCGGACATGCCGACGGTGCGCTTGGCCAGGCCGTCGAGGTCGGCGTCACCGGCCATCGGCTTGCCCTGCGAGTGCACCTTCAGCACGGCGCGGCGGCCGGCGAGGTCGGGGCTGGTGACCGGGATCTGCCGGTCGAACCGGCCCGGTCGCAGCAGGGCGGGGTCGAGGATGTCGGGGCGGTTGGTGGCCGCGATCAGGATGACGCCCTGGCGGTCGCCGAAGCCGTCCATCTCGACGAGCAACTGGTTGAGCGTCTGTTCGCGCTCGTCGTGGCCGCCGCCGAGGCCGGCGCCGCGCTGGCGGCCGACCGCGTCGATCTCGTCGACGAAGATGATGCAGGGGCTGTTCTGCTTGGCCTGTTCGAACAGGTCGCGGACGCGCGACGCGCCGACGCCGACGAACATCTCGACGAAGTCCGAACCGGAGATGGTGAAGAACGGGACACCCGCCTCACCCGCGACGGCGCGCGCGAGCAACGTCTTACCGGTGCCGGGCGGGCCGTAGAGCAGCACGCCCTTGGGGATCTTCGCGCCCAGCGCCTGGTAGCGCGACGGGTTCTGCAGGAAGTCCTTGATCTCGTAGAGCTCTTCGACCGCCTCGTCCACACCCGCGACGTCGGCGAACGTCGTCTTGGGCATGTCCTTCGAGAGCTGCTTGGCGCGGGACTTGCCGAAACCGAAGCCCATCCGGCCGCCGGTCTGCATCCGGGAGAAGAAGACGAACAGCGCGACCAACAGCAGCAGCGGGAGCATGTAGATGAGGAGCGAGCCGAGCACGCTGCCCTGGTTGACGACGGTGTTGATCTTGACGTTCTTGTCCTGCAGCGACTCGAACAGCGGGACCGCGTACCCGGTCGGGTACTTGGTGAGGACCTTGTCGCTGTCCTCGGTGTCGCCGTTGCCGCTCTTCAGTTCCAGCCGCAGCTGCTGTTCGCGGTCGTCGATCTGGGCGCTCTTGACGTTGTCGCCGTTGATCTGCGCGATGGCCACCGAGGTGTCGACGGGCTTGTATCCGCGGGTGTCGTCACTGAAATAAAAGAACGACCAGCCCAGCAACAACACGACCGCGATGACGATCAGCGTGCGGATCACATTTTTCCGGTTCATCTTCTCCTAGGCCCGCAGCGTGTCCGCCGGGCCACGTCCTTCCGATACGTGCAGCTGGGATCAGTTCAGGCTACCGCTAGACCAACGTTCCGTTGTTCCCGACGGCTCGCCGGAGGCAACCATGGGCACCGTCCGACGGCGAACTCCGAAGTGGACACGGCCGTATCCAAACTACTTCCGCCGCGCGGACCCGTGTGCTTGGGTGAGACCGTGATCACCCCGACCGAACGGTCAGTCGACACCAACGGCGTCCGCCTGAATGTCGTGGAGGCCGGTGAACGCGGTGCGCCCGTCGTCGTCCTCGCCCACGGTTTCCCCGAACTCGCATATTCGTGGCGCCACCAGCTCCCGGTGCTCGCCGAGGCCGGCTACCACGTCATCGCGCCCGATCAGCGCGGCTACGGCGACTCGTCGCGCCCGGACGCGATCACCGACTACGACATCGTCGCGCTGACCGGCGACCTCGCCGGACTGCTCGACGACGTCGGTGCGCGGCGGGCGGTGATGGTGGGACACGACTGGGGCTCCCCGGTCGTCACCAACTTCGCGCTGCTGTACCCCGACCGGGTGGCGGGCCTGGTGAACCTGAGCGTGCCGCCCGTACCGCGCGCGTCCGACCCCCCGACGCAGATCTGGCGCAAGACCTTCGGAGACCACTTCTTCTACATCCTGTACTTCCAGGAACCCGGGGTGGCCGACGCCGACCTCGGCCGGGACCCGCGGCAGTCCCTACAGCGCATGCTGGCGCTCGAGGGATTCACCGCCCCGGCCACCGAACTCGTCGACAAGCCGCTGCCCCCGTTGCCGGAGTGGATGAGCCAGGCGGAGTTCGACCACTACGCCGAGGTGTTCACCCGCACCGGATTCACCGGCGGGCTGAACTGGTACCGCAACTTCGACCGCAACTGGGAGCTGACCGAGCGCACCCCGGCGCCGACCGTCACGGTGCCGACGTTGTTCATCGCGGGCAGCGCCGACCCGGTGCTGAGCTTCACCCCGCGCCACCGGGTGTCCGATCTGGTCACCGGCGAGTACCGCGAGGTGCTGCTCGACGGCGCAGGCCACTGGCTGCAGCAGGAACGCCCCGACGAGGTGAACACCCTGCTGCTCGAACATCTGTCCGGATTGGAGCTGTCATGACCGCCAAACCGCTGAACTTCGGTGTATTCATCACCCCGTTCCATCCGGTCGGCCAATCCCCCACCGTCGCATTGGAATACGACATGGAGCGGGTGGAGCGGCTGGACCGCCTCGGCTTCGACGAGGCGTGGTTCGGCGAACACCACTCGGGCGGCTACGAGCTCATCTCGTGTCCCGAGGTCTTCATCGCGGCGGCGGCCGAACGCACCAGGCACATCCGCCTCGGTACCGGTGTGGTGTCGCTGCCGTACCACCATCCGCTGATGGTGGCCGACCGCTGGGTGCTGCTCGACCACCTCACCCGCGGCCGGGTCATGTTCGGCACCGGCCCGGGCGCACTGCCGTCGGACGCCTACATGATGGGGCTCGACCCCGTCGAGCAGCGCCGCATGATGCAGGAGTCGCTCGAGGCGATCCTCGCGCTGCTGCGCGCCGCACCCGACGAACGCATCACCCGCGAGACCGACTGGTTCACGCTGCGCGACGCCCACCTGCACATCCGGCCCTACACCTGGCCGTATCCCGAGATCTCCACCGCAGCGATGATCTCGCCGTCGGGTCCGCGGCTGGCGGGTGCGCTGGGCACGTCGCTGCTGTCGCTGTCGATGTCGGTGCCCGGCGGGTTCGCGGCGCTGGAGTCGACGTGGCAGATCGTCGTCGACCAGGCCGCCAAATCCGGCCGGCCGGAACCGGATCGGGGCGACTGGCGGGTGTTGTCGATCATGCACCTAGCCGATTCGCGCGAGCAGGCGATCGACGACTGCACCTACGGGCTGGCCGATTTCGCGAACTACTTCGGAGCGGCCGGGTTCGTCCCGCTGTCGAACAGCGTGGAGGGGGAACGCTCACCACGCGAATTCGTCGCGGAGTACGCCGCGCAGGGCAACTGCTGCATCGGCACACCCGACGACGCGATCGCCTACATCGACGACCTGCTGGAGAAATCCGGCGGCTTCGGGACGCTGCTGCTGCTCGGCCACGACTGGGCCTCGCCGGAGGCCACCTACCACTCCTACGATCTGTTCGCGCGAAAAGTGATGCCGCACTTCAAGGGTCAGCTGACCGCACCCCGGGCCTCCCACGACTGGGCCAAGGGCATGCGCGACCAGCTCCTCGGCCGGGCCGGCGACGCGATCGTCAAGGCGATCACCGAGCACACCGACGAGTTGACGTCGGATACGCAGTAATGCGCGCGGCGGTGCTGCGCGGCGGCCGGATGGTGCTGCGCGACGACGTGCCCGAACCGGTTCCCGGTCCGGGGCAGGTCCTGGTCGCGGTGAAGGCGTGTGGCATCTGCGGATCCGATCTGCACTTCGCCTCCCACGGCGCCGACGCGCTGGCCGCCGGGGCACAGATGGAGGGCATGCCCGAGCTGGGCGAACCCGTCGACCTGTCCGCCGACGTGTTCATGGGTCACGAGATCTCCGCGGAGGTGCTCGGTTCCGGCCCGGACACCGACGCGCCGCCGCCGGGCACCGTCGTGACCTCCATCCCTGTGCTGTTGTCCGCGACCGGCGTCGCGCCGATCGTCTACTCCAACACCGTCATCGGCGGATACGCCGAACGCATGCTGCTGTCGGCGCCGCTGCTGCTGCCGGTGCCGAACGGGCTGGACCCGAGCCACGCCGCACTGACCGAGCCGATGGCGGTGGGTCTGCACGCGGCGAACAAGTCGGCGATCACCCGCGATGAGTCCGCGCTGGTGCTGGGCTGCGGGCCGATCGGAATGGCGATCATCGCCGCGCTGCGGCTACGCGGGGTGGAACACGTTGTGGCAGCGGACTACTCGGAGACCCGCCGCCGCCTGGCGCAGACGATGGGCGCACACGACACCGTCGACCCGGCGCAACGCTCCCCCTTCGAGGGCATCACACCGGCGGTGGTGTTCGAAGCGGTCGGCGCACCCGGCGTCCTCAACGACATCCTGCGCCGCGCCCCCGCCCGCACCCGCGTCGTGGTGGCCGGGGTGTGCATGGAACCCGACACGCTGGTGCCGTTCTACGGCGCCCCCAAGGAACTCACCGTGCAGTTCGTCTTCGCCTACGACGCGGCGGAATTCGCGGAGACCTTGCGCGCCATCGCCGAGGGCACGATCGACGTGGCCCCGCTGGTCACCGGCGAGGTCGGCCTCGACCGCGTGGGTGAGGCCTTCGATGCGCTCGCCCGACCCGAGGAGCAATGCAAGATCTTGGTCACTCCCTGACGGTAGGGTGCCTGGCATGCCGATCGCTGTGCGCGCGAAGACCCGGTTGCTCACCCTCGTCGCGGCGGCTCTGGCGGTCGCCGGTGTGGCCGCGTGCGACGCCAACTCAGGGCCCACCACCGGCGGGTCCGGGGAGGTGCGACAGGTCACCGTCGTCGGCTCCGGCGAGGTGCAGGGCACCCCGGATACGTTGACCGCCAACGTCGCAATGGAGGCCATCGCCGCCGACGTCACCGGCGCGATGAACCAGTCCGGTGAACGTCAGCAGGCGGTCATCGACGCGCTGGTCGGCGCGGGCATCCCCCGCGAGGACATCAGCACCACCCAGGTCAGCCTGCAACCGCAGTTCGGCGCCGACGGCACCGAGATCATCGGATACCGCGCGAACAACTCGATCGACGTCAAGATCCGCGAGTTGAGCGCGGCGTCGCAGGCACTGGCGTTGATCGTGAGCACCGGCGGCGACGCCACCCGGATCAACTCGGTCGGCTATTCCATCGAGGACGATTCTGAGTTGATCCGTGACGCGAGGGCGCGGGCGTTCCAGGACGCCAAGGCGCGCGCCGAGCAGTACGCCGAACTGTCCGGTCTGGAGCTCGGCAAGGTCATCTCCATCGCCGAGTCCGGCGGCGCGGCGCCGCCCACCCCGATGCCGCGCGGCGAGGCGGCCATGGCGGTGCCGCTCGAGCCCGGCCAGCAGACCGTCGGGTTCAGCGTGACCGTGATCTGGGAGCTCGCCTGAGGCGGTCAGTCGCCGCTGTACACCTTCGGTTCCAGCGTGCCGATGTAGGGCAGGTCGCGGTAGCGCTCCGCGTAGTCCAGGCCGTAGCCGACGACGAACTCGTTGGGGATGTCGAAGCCGACGTAGCTGATGTCGACGTCGGCGCGCACCGCCTCGGGTTTGCGCAACAGCGTGCACACCCGAAGCGACCGCGGCTGCCGGGTCGCGAGGTTGCGCAGCAGCCACGACAGGGTCAGCCCTGAGTCGACGATGTCCTCGACGATCAGCACGTCGCGGTCGTTGATATCGCGGTCGAGGTCTTTGAGGATGCGCACCACACCCGACGACGATGTCGAGGAGCCGTAGGAGCTGACGGCCATGAATTCCAGCTGGGTGGGCAGCGGGATCGAGCGGGCGAGATCGGTGACGAACATGACGGCGCCCTTGAGCACCGTGACGAGCAGCAGGTCCTCCCCGTGTTCGAGGACGGCGTCGCGGTAGGTGTCGGCGATCTGCGCAGCGAGCTCGGCCGTGCGGGTCTGGATTTGTTCCTCCGAGAGAAGCACCGATTTGATGTCGCCCTCGTACAGGTCGGCTGAATGCGCAGGCACGACCCAAGGGTGCCATGCCCTGACGGCCGGAACCAACGCGGCTGTCCTACACCGGCTCACGGTGCAGGGTGAGCATCCCGTCGCGGCGCCCGGCGATCAGGCGCTGACGTGCCAGCTCCGAGGGGACCGCCACCCCGCCCTGTCCGCGCCAGGCGCTCACCAGGGCGTCGACGCCCTGGATCTGGGTGTCGGTGAGCCCGCGGGCACCGCCGGCGATGAGCCAGGCGCGGATCACCCGTCGCCGGATGGCGCCGGGCAGGCTCGCCAGGCGCGCGGTGTCCAGGCCCGCGCCGGTGGTCACCTCGGCCGACGCCTGCTCGGCCAGCGCGTCGAGGGTGTCGTTGTCCTCCTGCAGGGCGGCCGCCGTCCTGGCCAGCGCCCCGGCCACTCCGCCGGCGAGGACGTCTTCGAGCAGCGGCAGCACCTCGGTGCGCAACCGGCTGCGGGTGTAGCGGGGGTCGGTGTTGTGCGGGTCAGCCCACGGCTGGAGGCCGAGTTCGGCGCATGCGGCGACGGTGGCCGCGCGCCGCACCCCGAGCAGGGGCCGGTACCACGGCGGGTCGCACACCCGCATCCCCGCGATCGACCGTGGACCCGAACCCCGGCCGAGCCCGAGCAGGACCGTCTCGGCCTGGTCGTCGAGGGTGTGGGCGAGCAGCACCGGGGCGTCCCCGCGGGCGGCGCGCAGCGCGTGGTAGCGGGCGGTGCGGGCGGCGGCCTCCGGACCGCCGGCGGACCCGACGTCGACGGCGAGCACCCGCGCCTCGACGCAGCCCAGCCGCACGGCCTGATCCCGCGCGGTCTCGGCGACGGCGGCCGAACCGGGCTGCAGCCGGTGGTCCACGATGAGCGCGGTGGTGGGCAGGATGTCGGCGGCCACCGCGGTCAGCGCCAGCGAATCGGCTCCGCCGGACAGTGCCACACACCACCGCGGTTGTCCGGACATGTGGCGGCGGGCGAACCCGGCCACCTCGGCGCGCAGCACGGCTACAGCACCCGGTCGATCCATCGCTGCGGCTCGTCGACTTCTGTTGGGAGCGGCAGGGTTTCGGGCCCGGACCAGATGGTGTTGAACCGTTGCATCCCGACCTCGGACACGACGTGGTCGACGAACGCTTTGCCGCGGGTGTACTGGCTGATCTTGGCGTCGACGCCGAGCAGCGCGCGCAGGATGCGCTGGACGGGCGGCTGTCTGCGCTGACGTCGTTGGTTGAACCGGGCCCGGATCGTGGCGACCGACGGCACGACGGCCGGACCGACCGCGTCCATCACGTGGTCGGCGTGCCCTTCGAGCAGCGTGCCGAGGACCAGCAGCTGGTCGAGTGCGCGCCGTTGCGGTTCGCCTTGCACCGCGCGCATCAGGCCCAGCACGCCGCTCGCGTTGGGGTCGGTCTGGGTATGCCGGTTGCGGACGTGGTCGGCCAGTCGCGCGGCGACCTCGGTGACGTCGTCGCCGCCGTCCTTGGTGAGCACGGCGAGCGCCGACGACATGTGGTCGGCCAGCCACGGGTTGGCGCGGAACTGCACGCGGTGGGTGACCTCGTGCAGGCACACCCACAGCCGGAAGTCGGAGGGCGAGACCCGCAGCTGACGTTCGACGGCGATGACGTTGGGCCACACCAGCAGCAGTTCGCCGCCGCCCTCGGCGAACGGGTCGTACTGGCCGAGGATGCCGGATGACACGAACGCCAGCACCGCACCGGTCTGCGCCCCTGTGACACGGCCGGTCACGAAACCGCTCGGCTTGTCGGTGCCGCCGGTCATCACCCGCATCGACTGCGCGGCGGCGCGGATCCATCCGGGGCGGTCGACGATGCGGGCCTCGGTGACGGCGTTGCCTTCGTTGAGGCCGGTGACCTCGCGCACCGGCAGCTCGGCCTCCCGTGCGGCCGCGGCGAGCTGTTCGAGGGCCTGGTTGCGGGTGTAGTCGGTGGCGGGCGGTCCGGGTCGGGCCAGTTTGGCGCCGACGGTGGCGGCGAACCGCCAGTCCACGGTGCGCCCGACGGTCAGTTCCGCGCTCGATCCGCTCATGAGCCGCACCCGCACGCCCGCAGCGTGGCCGCCAGCGCATCCAGCGCGGTGCGCCCGGTCGGGCCGGCGTTGTTCGACATCAGCGCGAAGGTCAGCACCCGGCCGCGGGCGTCGGTGACGATGCCGGCCAGCGAGTTGGTGCCGGTGAGCGATCCGGTCTTGGCACGCAGCCAGCCGGCGGCGTCGCGGCCCGCGGGTGTGTCGAGATAGCGGTTCGACAGTGTGCCGCTGCCGCCGGCGATCGGCAGCAGGTCGACCAGCGGCCGCAGTGCGGGCTGTTCGTCACCCGCGGCGATGGTGATCACCTCGTCGAGGGTGAGCGCGGTCAGCCGGTCGTCGATCGAGAGTCCGCTGGAGTCGAACAGCCGGGCGTCCCTGGTGTCGACGCCGGCCTTGCGCAGTTGCCCCAGCACCGCCTGCGTGGCGCCCTCGAAGCTCTGCGGCCGCCCGAGTTGGTCGGCCACCTCCCTGCCGATCGCCTCGGCCATCACGTTGTCGGAGGCGTTCATCATCACCCGTAGCCGCTCCATCAGCGGCGGTGACTGCACGGCCGCGATCTGGCGCCCGCCGCGGTACGGCCCGGGCAGTACCCGCACGGTCGCGGGGTCGATGCGCAGTGCGGTGGCCAGTGCGCGCCCGGCGTC
Organism: Mycolicibacterium litorale; assembly: GCF_010731695.1. Lineage (NCBI taxonomy): Bacteria > Bacillati > Actinomycetota > Actinomycetes > Mycobacteriales > Mycobacteriaceae > Mycobacterium > Mycolicibacterium litorale. The sequence goes on along the minus strand of NZ_AP022586.1, from coordinate 5,021,869 downwards.
GTCGGCCGGGGTGGGCGAGCGCCGCGACTCCTCGGTGACGGGCTGGGTGCGGCCCGCGTCGAGCATGACCGGCACCATCGGCGCGATGTCGCCGCCCGGGATGTCCAGCGGATCCCAGCCGGGGGCCATGTCGGGGCCGGTGTAGGCGCTGACGTCGACGGCCACCGCGGTCGGTTCGATACCGCTTCGGCGCACCTGATCGGCCAGGTCGCTGATGCGGGCGGCGCCCTTGTACCAGGTGTCGGTGCCGCGCGGTGCCGCGGACAGCGTCGGGTCGCCGCCGCCCTTGAGGATCACCAGACCGGGGTCTCGTTTCTGGTCGCCGGCCACGACGGTGGTGGTGAGGCGGGCTTCGCGGTCGAGTGTCAGCAGCGCAGCGGCGGCGGTGAGCACCTTGTTCGTCGACGCGGGTTGCATCGGGACGTCGGCGCGCTGATCCCACAGCCGCTCACCGGTCATCGCGTCGGTGACCCGCCCGGCCAGGTCGCCGAGGTTCGGATCGGCCAGTGCCGGAGCCAGCGCGGCGGCGAGTCCGGCGTTGGTGGGAGCGGGCGCGGTGTCGGCGACCGGGACGACGGCGGGATTCGCGGTGGCCGGGGCGGGCAGCGGTTTGGCCGCCTGCGCATCGGTGTTGCGGCCGGTGGTGAGCACGGCGGCGACCGCGACGACGACCGCCACCAGCACCAGCACGACGAGGCCGACCACCGCGCGGGTCGATCGCCGCCACCGGGTGGGCCGCATAACACTCCTGCTGTCGAATGAGGGGTGACCGAACCACCCCGCCAACAGCAGCGTATCGCTCGTTTACTGTGGACCCGCGTCGTCACCCGACGACCCCCCGGCTGAAAACACGCGAAGGAGCCGACTGCGGTGGAGTTCGACGTCGTCATCGAGATCCCGAAGGGTTCGCGCAACAAGTACGAGGTGGACCACGAGACCGGCCGGCTCAAGCTGGACCGCTACCTCTACACCTCGATGGCCTACCCCACGGACTACGGGTTCATCGAGAACTCGCTCGGCGAGGACGGCGATCCGCTCGACGCGCTGGTGCTGCTGCCGGAGTCGGTGTTCCCCGGGTGCATCGTCGAGGCGCGGCCGGTGGCGATGTTCCAGATGACCGACGAGGCCGGCGGGGACGACAAGGTGCTCTGCGTGCCCGCGGGCGACAAGCGCTGGGACCACATCCAGGATCTCGGCGACGTCCCGGCGCAGGTGCTCGAAGAGGTCAAGCACTTCTTCGTGCACTACAAGGACCTGGAGCCGAACAAGTACGTCAAGGCCGCCGACTGGACCGGCCGCGAGGCGGCCGAGGCCGAGGTGCAGCGCTCGTTCGAACGGTTCAAGACCGAAGGCCACTAACCGAAATTTTCGCGCCCGTAACACGGCGTAACGCGGCTGTGCCATGACGCTTCGATCATGGGCCCATGCTGATGCATCAGGGCATTGGCCTCGCGGCCTTCAACGAGATGCCGTTCCGCCGCGCCGTGCACGCGGTGTACGAATGCTGCTGCAGCGTGGCGCTCGCCGCCGATCTGGCCCGCGCCCGGCCGTTCGCGAATCACGACGCGCTGTTCCGGGAGGCCGACGCGCTGCTGTTCGCGCTGTCGGAGGAGTCCATCGACTCGATCCTGCAGGCCTACCCGGACGTCGGCCGCCGCCCCGGCAGTGAGAAGTCCGCGGCCGAGCAGTGCGCGGTGTTCGACGAGCGGCCTGAGGTGATGGAGCAGCTCAGCGCGGCCTCCCGCCACTATCTGGTGCGTTTCGGGTTCGGGTTCGTCATGTGCGTCAACGGTCTGTGCGCCCAGGATGTGCTGGCGACCATCAACGACCGCCTGCTCAACGACCACGAGACCGAGCGCAAGGTGGTCCGCAACGAACTGGCCCGGATCAACCGCGCGCGGCTGGAACGGATGCTCGGCCCCGAAGGCGGCTACCACAACTGGTGAGCATCTCCCCTACGCTGCGCGGGTGAGCACCCCGCATCCTCATTTCCTCGCGCTGCCCGACCTCGCTTCCCGCGCGGCAGGCGGAGCCGTCGGGTGGGCCAACGACGAGCTGTTCGCCGAGAAGGAGAACCTGATCACCCGGGCTGCCGCCGAACACCGCCCGGCGACGTTCGGCCGCAAGGGTCAGGTGTACGACGGATGGGAGACCTCACGGCGGCGCGGCGTCGGCAACGACTGGGTGCAGGTGCGGTTCGCGGCGCAGGGCACGCCGAGCGTCGCCGGCTGACATGTTCCTCGTCGTCCTCGCCTCGATCCTGGGGCTCATCCACCTCTACCTGTGGAAGCGGCTGGTCAAGGACACCACCCGGCCGGGCCGCACCCGCCGGATCCTGACCGTTGTACTGCTCGGGTGCCTCGCGCTGCTGATGGCGGCGCTGATCCTGCCGAGGACCGTCGGTGTGCGGGAGGCGGCGTGGGCCGCCTGGCCGGGTTATCTCTGGTTCGGCCTGGCGGCCTACCTGCTGCTGGCGCTGCTGGTGCTGGAACCGGTCCGGCTGGTGTTCCGCCGCTGGGTGCGCCGCGGGACGCCTCCGCCCGTCCCCGCCGACGCGCCGGCCGCGTCGTCGCCCGAGGTGAACCGACGCCTGTTCCTGGCCCGTGCCGGGGCAGTGGCGGCCGGCGCCGCCTCGGTCGGCCTGGTCGGGTTCGGCGCGGCCACCGCACTCGGTCCGCCTCAGGTGCAGACCGTGCCGATCCGGCTGCGCCGGCTCGACCCCGCCTTCGCCGGCTTCCGCATCGCGGTGGTGTCCGACATCCACCTCGGACCGCTGGCGGGCCGCGCGCACACCGAGCGGCTCGTCCGGATCATCAACGAGACCGGGGCCGACCTCGTCGCGATCGTCGGCGATCTGGTCGACGGCACCGTGGCGGAACTCGGCCCCGCCGCTGAACCGCTGCGGGACCTGAGCGCTCCCGAGGGCACGTTCTTCGTCACCGGCAACCACGAGTACTTCGTCGAGGATCCGTTCTCGTGGCTGCGTGAGCTCGAACGCCTCGGCGTGCAGCCGTTGCGCAACGAGAACACGGCGATCCGGCGCGGCGCCGCGGCGTTCGACCTCGCCGGCGTCAACGACCTGGCCGGCGAGAACCATTCGGACGCACCGGATTTCGACCGCGCCCTGGGGTCTCTCGACCCATCGCGGCCGACGGTGCTGATGGCGCACCAGCCGATCATGGTGTCCGAGGCGGCCGCGCGCGGGGTGGACCTGCAGCTCTCCGGTCACACCCACGGCGGGCAGATGTGGCCGTTCCACTACGCCGTCCGCGCCGTGCAACCCGCGATCGCGGGGCTCTCCACGGTCGCCGACACACAGCTGTACGTGAGCCGCGGCGCGGGGTTCTGGGGCCCTCCGGTGCGAATCGGTGCGCCGCCGGACATCACCGTGTTGTCCTTGAGTCCAGACGCGTGACACCGCACTAGGAGGTCGTATGTCCGACTCGCCGGAACCGGTGGTGGTGGCCAGGGGGCTCACGGTGTCCGGTCCGTGGGGTCCGGTCTACGGCCCCGTCGACCTCGACATCGAGGAGGGCGGGGTGAGCGTGCTGGTCTGCCCGGCCGGCTCCGGGCGGACCGCGCTACTGCTCACGCTGGCGGGACGGATGCGGCCGCAGCGCGGGACGCTGTCGGTGTTCGGTGTCACCCAACCGCGGCGCATCTTCGCACTGGCCGCCATCGCCGGCATCGACGAACTCGACCAGGTCTCCGAATCGGTGACGGTGCGCGACGCGGTGACCGAGCAGCTGCGGTGGAACGCGCCCTGGTACCGATTCGTCCGCCGTGCCGGTGCCGCGGACCTGCGCGCCGTGTGCGCGCCCGTGTTCGGTGACCTGCCGCTGCCGCCGCTCACCGAGTACGTCGAAGAGCTGACCGAACTGGACCGGCTGCTGCTGCGCATCGCGCTGGCCAACACTGCGCGGCCACCGCTTCTCGTGGTCGGCAACCTGGACTACGTCACCAGTGACCGCAACCGGGAGTTGTTGCTGCAGAGGCTGATCGAACTGGGCCGAGACCAGACCGTCGTCACCGCCACCGTCAACGGCGTCACCAGCGATGCGGTGCGGGCACAGCTCGTCGTCGAGAACACCTCCCGGGCCGACCTCGTGCACGGCCAGAAAGGCGAATGACCATGCTGGCGGGATTCTCGTTGGGAACCGACATCAAGCGTTACTCGCGCGGGACGCTGCCCCGCATCGCGCTCGTGACGATCGTGCTGATGCCGCTGCTGTACGGCGCGATGTATCTGTGGGCGTTCTGGAATCCCTTCGGAGAGGTGAACAAGCTGCCCGTCGCGCTGGTCAACGAGGATGCCGGCGCGCAGACCGGGGGCAGGCACGTCAACGCGGGCGATCAGGTGGCCGGGGCGCTGCTGTCCTCCGGCCAGCTCGACCTGCACCCCACGTCGGCGGCCGACGCCGCGCAGGGCGTCAAGGACGGCCGCTACTACTTCAGCATCACCATCCCGGCCGACTTCAGCGTCGCGGTCGCGTCACCGGCCGGTGACCGTCCGCGAAAAGCCCAGCTGCGGTTCACCTACAACAACACCAACAACTATCTCTCCTCGATCATCGGGCAGAACGCCGCCCGCGAGGTGGCCAACCAGGTGGACGCGGCGATCGGTCAGCAGACGGTCGGTCAGGTGCTCGACGGCGTGCAGGACGCCGGTGCCGGATTGCAGCGGGCCGCCGACGGCGCCGACCAGTTGCGCGACGGGCTGGTGCAGGCCGACGACGGCGCGCATCGCCTGGCGTCCGGATCCGCCGAACTGGCAGAGGGTCTGGTGACCGCCCGCGACGGATCGGCGACGCTGGCGGCGGGTGCCGAGCAGTTGTCCGACGGGATCAGTACCGCAACCGATCCGCTGCTCACCGTGCTGGACCGGGTCAGCGGGCTGGGACTGAACCCGGACGAGGTGGGTGCGCTCGCCTCGGACGTGAGCGGGCTGGTGCGCCAGGCGAGTGACCGTATCGCGTCGCTGAACATCGACCAGGCACAGGCGGCCGTCATCGTCGACCAGGTGGTCGGGCTGCTGCGGGCGAACCCGGATCCTACGGTCCGCGCGCTCGGCGACACCCTGGCGGGCACCCAGCGGCTGCTGCGGGCGCAGAACGCCGACCCGACCACCGACCAGGGCCTGATCACGCTGCGCGACAAGGCGGCTGCGCTCGAAGCCGAACTCGGCGATCCGAACAGTTCCCTGCGGACATTCCTCACCCGGGCGCTGACCGGCGGGCTGCGCGCCGACGTCGAGCGCCTGCGCGACGGCGCCGCCGAACTGAGCAGTGGCGCCGGCCAACTCAACAGCGGGCTGGTCGCCCTGGCCGACGGCGGCACCCAGGTGTCACAGGGTGCGGCCACGCTGGCCGACGGCACGGGTCGGCTGCGGGACGGCAGCGTGGAACTGGCGACCGGCCTGCGGGACGGCGCCGCGCAGGTGCCGCAGTGGTCCGAGCAGCAGCGCACGCAGGTCGCGCAGACCTTGGCTCAGCCGGTCGCCGTCGATCAGGTCGTCGAGAACCCGGCGCCCACGTTCGGCACCGGGTTCGCGCCGTTCTTCCTGCCGCTGGCGCTGTTCATCGGCGCGCTGATCATCTGGATGCTGTTGACGCCGCTGCAGTCCCGGCCGATCGTCAACGGTCTCGGCGCGCTGCGGGTGGTGCTCGCCTCGTACTGGCCGGCGCTGCTCATCGCGTTCTGTCAGGTGGTCGTCATGTATCTGGTCGTGCACTTCGGCGTGGGCCTCAAGGCCACGCATGCACTGGGCACGGTCCTGTTCCTGATGCTGGTGGCCGCGGCGTTCCTGGCGCTCATCCAGGCGTTCAACGCGGTGTTCGGGGTGGCGGTGGGCCGGGTGGTCACGCTGGCGTTCCTGATGTTCCAGCTGGTCTCGGCGGGCGGCATCTATCCGGTGGAGACCACGCCGAAACCGTTCCAGGCGCTGCACGTGGTCGACCCGATGACGTATGCGGTGAACGGGTTGCGTCAGTTGACGGTCGGCGGTGTCGATGCCCGGTTGGGCGTGGCGGTGGCGGTGCTCGCCGGGATCCTGGCGGCGTCGGTGGCCGCCAGTTCGTGGGCGGCCCGCCGCAACCGGCAGTACACGATGGAACGGCTCAAACCGCCGATCGAGGTGTGAGTCAGCGGCTGACCACGTTGCGCAGCGGTTCTCCGCGCTGCAACCGGCCGATGTTGGCCACGATGTCGTCGACGCGTCCGGTGAACGTGTGGCCGGTGACGCCCGAGGAGTGCGGGGTCATCAGCACGTTGGGCAACCGGCCGAAAGGCAGCCGACTCGGGGCGCCGACTCCGTCGCCGTCGGGGTACTGATACCACACGTCGATGGCCGCGCCCGCGATGGTTCCGGCCGAAAGCGCTTCGTAGAGGGCATCTTCGGCGACCAGCGGGCCGCGACCCACGTTGATCAGCACACCGTCCGGTCCGAGCGCGCGCAGTTCGTCGGCGCCGATCATCCCGACGGTCCGTTCGGTCAGCGGCGCCGACACCACCACGACGTCGGACTCGGACATCAACCGTCCGAGGTCGCCGGTGTCGGCCGTCCACCGCAGACCTTCGGCCGCGGCGTCGAGCGATCCGCTGCCGGTGACCGCGATGCCGTCGGCGCCGAGCACACGCAACACCTCCCAGGCGCGCCTGCCGATGTGGCCGAAGCCGACGAATCCGACGCGGGCGTCTTTCAGCGCTGCGGGCTGGGCGATCGACCTGTCGTACACCGATGTCGCCCAGCGGCCGGTGCGCAGCGCGCGGTCCTGGATCAGGAACTGCCTGCGCAGCAGCACCGCGGTGGCGACGATGTATTCGGCGATCGACTGTTCGTGGTGAAAGGTGTTGGCAACCACCACTTCGGGGCCCAGCGCGTCGAAGTCGATCTTGTCGGTACCAGCGCCCGCGACGTGGACCATTCGCAACCGATTCGCCGCCGCGGCGAGATGAGCGGGGAACCGGCCGCCGACGAACACGTCCGCGTCGACCATGGCGTCGTGCAGCGTCTCGGCATCCGCCGGGTCCGCCCACACCACCGTGGCGCCGTCGGGCAGGCCGTCGCAGAACCGCTGTCGGTGCGGGATCAGGTTGGTGTCGGCGACCACGATCTTCATCGGCATCACCGGTGCAGCGCCGGGCGCTTGCTGTCGAAGGTCCAGCCCGGCACCAGGAAGCGCATGGCCGTGGCGTCGTCGCGGGCGCCGAGCGCCTCGCGCAGGTACAGGTCATGGGCGGCCGCGAGCGCCTCGTGGTCGATGTCCACGCCGAGGCCAGGGCGGTCCGGAACGGTGAGGTGGCCGTCGGCGATCACGTACGGCTCCTTGGTGATCCGCTGGCCGTCCTGCCAGATCCAGTGCGTGTCGATCGCCGTGATGTCGCCCGGTGCGGCCGCGGCCGCGTGGGTGAACATCGCCAGTGAGACGTCGAAGTGGTTGTTGGAGTGCGACCCCCACGTCAGACCCCACGCGTCGCACAGTTGGGCGACGCGCACCGAGCCGTGCATGGTCCAGAAGTGCGGATCGGCCAGCGGGATGTCGACCGCGTTCGCCTTGACAGCATGCCCCAGCTCGCGCCAGTCCGTCGCGATCATGTTGGTGGCCGTACGCAGCCCGGTGGCCCGTTTGAACTCGGCCATCACCTCGCGGCCGGAGAATCCGCCTTCGGGTCCGACCGGATCCTCCGCGTAGGCCAGCACGTCGCCGAGTTCCCGGCAGGTCCGCACGGCGTCGGCGAGCAGCCAGCTGCCGTTGGGGTCCAACGTGATCCGTGCGTCCGGGAACCGGTCGGCCAGCGCCATCACGGCCTTGGCCTCGTCGGCGGCCGCGAGCACGCCGCCCTTGAGCTTGAAGTCGCGGAATCCGTAGCGGTCGCGGGCGGCCTCGGCCAGCCGGACGACGGCCTGCGGGGTCAGCGCTTCGTCGTGGCGGATCCGAAGCCACTCGTCGGCGTCCGCGTCCTCGTCGGCGGCGCTGCGGTACGCCAGGTCCGTGCGGTTGCGGTCCCCGACGAAGAACAGGTAGCCCAGGGCCGGCACGCGGTCGCGCTGCTGGCCGTCGCCGAGCAGCGCGGCCACCGGCACCTCGAGGTACTGGCCGAGCAGGTCGAGCAGGGCGGACTCCACGGCGGTGACGGCGTGGACGGTGACCCGCAGGTCGAAGGTCTGCGCGCCGCGGCCACCGCTGTCCCGGTCGCCGTACGCGCGCCGGATCGCCGACAGGGTGGCGTGGTAGTCCCCCACCGGCGTGCCCACGACCTGCGTGGCCGCATCCTCGAGGGTGCGCCGGATGGCCTCCCCGCCCGGCACCTCGCCGACGCCGGTGCGCCCGTCGGAATCAGTGAGCAGCACCAGGTTCCGCGTGAAGAACGGTGCGTGTGCCCCACTGAGGTTGAGCAGCATGCTGTCGTGGCCGGCCACCGGCACGACGTTCATGTCGCGGACGACGGGGGTGCGATGTGACGAGGTCATGATGGTTTCACCTCAGAGTCGTTGTTCTCTCGGAAGAGTTTCATCCGGCGAACCACTTGTCGCCGTTGGCCAGTGGACGCACCACGCGAGTCACCTTGTCGCACACCATGCGCAGCGCGTCGACGATCTCACGCTCCCGTTCGGGGTTCAGCCGGTGGACCGGCACCGACGCGCTGATCGCGTCCTGCGCGGGCCGCAGATAGGGCAGCGCGACCGCGAAGCAGCGCACGCCCGGGGTGTTCTCCTCGTCGTCGGTGGCGTACCCGCGGATCGTCGCCTCGTCGAGCGCCGCGTCCAGAGCCTCGCGGTCGGTGAGCGTGCGTGGCGTCAGCGGGGTGAGCACCCCCGGGATCGCCGCGTCGCGCTCGGCGCCGAAGCGCTCGGCCAGCAGCGCCTTGCCCAACGCGCACGCGTGGGCCGGTAGACGGCGGCCCACCTTGTTCGTGGTGCGCACGTACTGGCGTGACTCGCGGGTGGCGAGGTACACCACGTCGGTGCCGTCGAGCCGGCCGATGTGGAACGTCTCGTCGAGGTCGCGGCGCAGGTCGTCGAGGAACGGCGCGATCACCGGGAGGTAGGGGTCGGAGTCGAGATAGCTGGTGCCGACGAGCAGCGCCCGCACCCCGATGCCGTACTGCGTGCCCGACGGGTCCGAACGCACCCAGCCCTGGTCGACGAGCGTGCGCAGCAGGGCGTGCGCGCTGCTGCGCGGCATGTCCAGCGCTGTGCAGATCTCGCGGATCCGCGCGGGCCGGTCCTGCCGTGCGGCAAGGTATTCGAGCAGTTCGACGGTGCGCACCGCCGACTTCACCTTGCGCACCGACATGTCTGAGCGCACCGCCACCTTCGCAGGATCCGCCGGGTCGAGATCACGTATGGACACCGCCACCCCCGTTCGTCAGAACCCGACCACCTGCCGGGTGATCAGCACGACGGCACCGATCGTGGACACCCCGATCGCCAGCCAGCGCTGCCTGCGCTGATCGAGCACGCGGTTCACCAGGCGGGACAGCCCGTAGCCGACGACGCACGCCGGCATCAGCAGGGCGAAGGCCCGGAACGTGTGCGAGCCGACGGCCCCGGTCGCCGCCAACACCGCCACCGACAGCACCGAGCCGACGAGGAAGAACCCGTTCATGGTGCCGCGCAACCGCGCACCGGTGACCTTCTGCCACACCAGCGCCATCGGCGGCCCGCCGATCGAGGTGGCGGTGCCGAGCAGACCGGACGCCGCCCCGGCGACCACCAGGTTGCGGCGGTGCGGCACCGGAGCCCAGCCGACGGAGGTGAGCACCACCCCGCCGAGGACCACGCCGGCCAGCGCGATCGCCAAGGCCCGTTCGGGCAGTGCGGCCAGCAGCAGTGCCCCCGCGACGGTGCCCGGCACCCGGCCGACCAGCGCCCAACCCGTCCCGGCCAGGTCGATCTGCTGCCGTTCGCGCAGCACCACGAGCACCGTCACCATGGTGGCCAGCATGATCAGCGTCGCGGGGATCAGCGCCGGATCGACGATCGCCACGACCGGCGCCGCCAGCATGCCCATGCCGAATCCGATCGACGCCTGCATGCACGAGGCCAGCACGATGGCCGCGGCGATCACCGAGTACTCCCACATGCTCACGCCGACATCGTGACCGCATTCGCGTCCTCGCTCTGCATCGGGTGGTAGCACTCGGCACTGTGGCCGGCGGCCAGCGGGTCGACCGCCGCGGGCGGCGGCGCCGTCGCACACACGTCGGTGGCACGCCAGCAGCGGGTGCGGAAGCGGCATCCGGACGGCGGGTTCAGCGGGGAGGGCACTTCCCCGCGCAGCAGGATGCGTTCGCGTCGCTGAGCGGCGTCGAGTTTGGGTGCGGCCGACATCAGCGCCGCGGTGTAGGGGTGGTTGGCGCGGTCGAACACCGGCTCGGTGCCGCCGTGCTCGACGATGCGGCCCAGGTACATCACCGCCACCCGGTCGGCGACGTGGCGCACCACCGACAGGTCGTGGCTGATGAAGATGTAGGAGATCTGCAGCTGCTGCTGGAGCTCGTTGAGGAGGTTGAGCACCTGCGCCTGAACCGAGAGGTCGAGCGCCGACACCGGTTCGTCACAGATGATCACATCGGGGTTGAGTGCGAGCGCCCTGGCGATGCCGATGCGCTGCCGCTGACCGCCGGAGAATTCCTGCGGATACTTGTCGGCGGCCTTCGCGCCGAGGCCGACGAGGTCGAGCAGACCGCGCACGCGCATGTCGCGGTCACGCCGGTTGGCATACAGCGAGCGGTGGGTGCGCCACGGTTCGGCGATGATCTCGCCGGCCGACATGCGGGCGTTCAGCGAGGCGTAGGGATCCTGGAAGACCATCTGCACGCGCCGGCGGAACGTCAGCAGCTCTTTCCCGCGCAGTGTGTACGGGTCGATGCCGTCGAATCGGACGGTTCCCGAGTCGGGGCGCTCGAGCATCATCAGCGTGCGCGCCAATGTCGACTTACCGCAGCCGGATTCGCCGACCAGGCCCAGAGTCTCACCCCGGGCCAGGTCGAGGTTGATCCCGTCGAGCGCACCCAGCCGTTTCTTGCCGGCACCGGGCACGCGGAAGGACTTGCGCAGATCTCGCACGGTCAGCAACTGCTCAGACATTCTGGACCTCCTCGGGGAAGTGGCACGCGGCGCGCCGGCCGGCGGAGCCGGCCATCGGGCGTGAGCCGGCGGAGCCGGCCATCGGGCCTGAGCCGGCGGAGCCGGCCAACGGCGGCCGGGTCGTCGTGCAGATCTCGCGCGCGATGGGGCACCGCTCGGAGTACACGCATCCGGCAGGGATCGAGTGCAGATCCGGCGGGGCGCCGCCGATCGACTTGAGCTCCTCACCGCGGACCGCGTTGACCGGCACGGAGTCGAGCAGGCCCTTGGTGTACGGGTGCTTCGGGTTGCCGAACACCTCGGCCACGGGTCCGGTCTCGACGATGGTCCCGGCGTACATGACCGCCACCCGGTCGGCCTCTTCGGCCACCAGGGCCAGGTCGTGGGTGATCAGCACGACGGCCATGTGGAATTCGGCGCGCAGGTCGCGCAGCAGCGCCATGATCTGGGCCTGCACGGTGACGTCGAGTGCGGTGGTGGGTTCGTCGGCGATCAGGACGCTGGGGTTGAGCGCGACGGCCATCGCGATCAGAAGCCGCTGCCGCATCCCGCCGGAGAACTGGTGCGGGTAGGAGTCCAGGCGGGACTCGGGTTGTGGAATCCCCACGCGCGCCATCAGTTCAGCGGCCTTGCGCCGGGCCTCCTTGGCGCTCATCCCCTGGTGGATCCGGAACGGTTCGGCGAGCTGGGTGCCCACGGTGTAGAGCGGGTTGAGCGCGGTGAGCGCGTCCTGGAAGACGATCGCCAGTTCGGTGCCCGCCAGGCTGCGCCGGGTGCTGCGGTCGACAGCGAACAGGTCGCGGCCCGCGAGCCGGGCGGATCCCTCGACCACTTCGGCGACGGGTTCGAGCAGGCCGACCAGCGCGGTGGCCGTCATCGACTTCCCGCAGCCGGATTCGCCCAGTAGAGCCAGTGTCTCGCCGCGGCGGGCCTCGAAGGACACGTCGCTGACGGCGCGGACCGTGCCGTTGATGGTGCGGATGTCGACGCTCAACCCGTCGACCTCCAGGGCCGGGCCGGAGTCGACCTTCCCGGCGGGCATGTGGTCTGCCAGTGCGGTCATAGAGAGATGCCCTCTTTCAGATTCGGTGGGCGGTCTTGGTGAAGCGGGACAGCCGCTTCTGGGGGACGGTGAGGCGCCACCGCTGGGCGGGGTCGGTCGCGATGCGCGCCCAGGCGGCGAGGATCGTGGCCGACACGGTGGTGATGACGATCGCCAGGCCGGGGAAGAACGACAGCCACCAGGCGGTGTGCAGGTAGGTGCGGCCCTGCGCCACCATCAGGCCCCAGCTGACGTCGGGCGGCTGGATCCCGATGCCCAGGAAGCTCAGGGAGCTCTCGGCGAGCATCACGTAGCAGAAGTCGAGGGTGGCCACGGTGAGCAGCGTGGGCAGCACGATCGGCACGACGTGGCGCATGATGATCGAGGTCGCGCTCGCGCCGAATGTCCGTGCGGCGTCGACGAACAACCGGCTCTGCAATTCGGCGGACTCGGCGCGGGCGGTGCGCAGGTAGACGGGGATGCGGGTGATCGCCAGCACGAGGACGATGTTGGCGGCGCTGGGCGAGAACACGTAGAGCACGACGACGGCCAGCAGCAGCGACGGGAAGCTCATGATGACGTCGGCGACGCGCATGGCGACGGTCTCACGCCAGCCCCGGTGGTAGCCCGCCCACATCCCGACGATGGAGCCGACCACCGCGCTGATCACCACGGCGGGGATCGCCACCGACAGCGTGGTGCGGCTGGCGACGATGAGCCGGGCGAGCATACTGCGGCCGAGCGGGTCGGTGCCCAGGATGTTGGCCCAGCCGTGCGCCAGGGTGAACGGCGCCTGGTTGGAGTTGTCGAGGTCGATGCGGGTGGCCAGATCCCCCATCAGCATCGGTCCGAACAGGGCGGTGAGGAACACCAGGCCCAGGACGGTCGCCGCCAGCGCCGCCACCCGGTCGTTGACCAGTAGGCGGAACCACTTGGCGCCAGCGCGTTTTCGCGTCTTGCCGGTGCCCGGCTCCCCGACGATCGCGGTGGTCGGCTTGACGGGGACCAGGTCGAGTTGAGTGCTCATGGGTGATCTCCTTAGACCGTGGCCGGTTCACGGACGCGTGCGTCGAGCAGCGCGTAGCAGGCGTCGATGAGGATGTTGAGCAGGAAGATGCTGACGGCGGTGAGCAGCACCGCGGCCTGCAGGACCGCGAAATCGCGCTGCAGGATCGCGTCGATCATCAGCTTCCCGATGCCCGGCCAGCCGAAGATGGCCTCGACCACCACCGCGCCGTTGATCAGCCCGACGGCCAGATCGCCGGCGACGGTGAGGGCGGGTGCCGCGGCGTTGCGCAGCGCGTGGTGGGTCACGACGCGAAAGTCGCTGGCGCCCTTGCTGCGGGCCAGCCGCACGTAGGGCGCCGACAGCGCGGAGACCATCGCACCGCGCACGACCTGGGTCAGCACGCCCAGCGGCCGGATCATCAGCGTGGCGATCGGCAGGATCCACGACAGGCCGCTCTCGGTGCCCGAGGTGGGCAGCCACCCCAGCAGGACCGCGAACAGCCACACCCCGGTGATCGCGAACCAGAAGTCCGGGATGCTGGCCGCGGTCATGGACAGCAGGCTGGAGAACCGGTCGGCCAGCGAGTTGGGCCGGTAGGCCGCCCAGCAGCCGATGACCACGGCGCCGACCATCGCGAGCAGCATGGTGACCAGCGCGAGCTGCAGAGTGGCGGGAAGGCGCGCAACGCCATCTCCGAGGCGGATTCGCCGGTGCGCAGCGAGGTGCCGAAGTCGAGGTGCAGGACACCGCGGAAGTAGTCGCCGAGCTGGGTGAGCAGCGGCTGGTCGAGTCCGTTCTGCTCGGCGAACTGCGCGCGTTGTTCGGCCGTGGCGGATTCCGGCAGATACAGGTTGGTGGGGTCGCCGGTGAGGCGCGCCAGGAGGAAGACCCCGAGCAGCACGATGATCAACGGCAGTGCGCTGGTGTACATCCGGCGCCGGACGAACGGGAACATGGTTGCGGCCCTTCTCTTTTACTGGGCGTCGGTGCGGTCGGAGCCGGCCGGCCGCATCTCGGCCAGACGCATCTCGTCGCCGGTTGCCGAATTGGGGGTGTAGTCCACGCGCGGGGACTTGCCGAGGATGCCCTTCATGTGGGCGATGTAGGCCATCTGCATGATCTCCTGCGGCTCCTCGGCGAACAGTTCCGCGAAGGCGTCCTGGCGTGCCTGACCGGTCAGCGCTTCGGCCGCCCGGATCTTCTCGTCGAATTCAGTTGTCCCATAGGCACTCTGCGGGCCGTCGCTGAGCATGTACTGATCCATGGTGAACGCCGCGTCCCCGGCCTGGTTGCCGTGCATGATCATGAGCAGGTACGGGCCGGTGTTCGCGGGGAACGGCCGCAGCTGGTACTGCAATTGACCCGCGGTGTCCATCATCTCGATCTTGACGTTGAGCCCGATGTCGGAGAACTCGCTCTGCAGCACCTCGATGGTCTCGGCGATCTTCGGGAACTGGGCGGTGCGCCCGATCAGCCGGATCTCGCGGTCGACGGGTACACCGTCGGCGCGGGCTTCGTCGACGAGCGTCCGGGCCTTGTCCGGATCGTGCGGCCACAGCGGGAGTTCGGCGTTGTAGCCGACCACACCCGACGGGATCAGCTGCGAGGCCGGGTCGCCGAGCCCGCGGAAGAGCGCCTTGACGATGCCGGTGCGGTTGACGGCGTAGTTGATCGCCTGACGCACCCGCATGTCGTCCAGCGGCGGTTCGGTGGCCTGCATGCGCAGCGCGGTCGTCTCGTTGTTCTGGAACGGCACTCCGAGATCGCCGGCGCCGTCCTCCGGACCGAGGCCGGTGGCGATGTCGGTCTCGTCGTTGGTGATCATCGCTGCGCGGACGCTGCCCTCACTGCGCCATTGGTATTCGGCCCGGGCGAAGGCGGGGGCGTCACCCCAGTAGGTGTCGTTGCGGTGCAGCACCAGCTTCTGGCCGTACTCCCAGTCTTCGATGGCGAACGGTCCGGTGCCGATCGGCTCGCGCACCTTCTCGGTCATGCTCGTGGTGCGCGGCACGATCTCGACGAAGGACAACCGCAGCGGAAGAATCGGGTCGGGGGTCTCGGTGGTGACCGTCAGCCGGGTGTCGTCGGGCGCGTCCAGCGCGAGCTTCTCGTCGCCGAACACGTAACCGTCGACATTGCACTGCAGGTCCGAGTTGACCGCTCGGTCGATCGAGAAGGCGGCATCGGTCGCGGTGAAGGGGGTGCCGTCGGAGAACGTCACGCCGGGGCGGATGTCGAACGTCCACTCGGTGTCCGAGCTCTGCCGCCAGCCGGTGGCCAGCAGCGGCTGTAGGTCGCCGGTGTTCGGGTCGCGTTCGATGAGCGGTTCGGTGATGTTGGAGCGCACCACGATGCCCGTGGACGTCAGCGAGCTCTCGCACGGCTCGAGCGTCGGCGGCTCCTGCTGGAGCACGATGCGCAGCGTGTCCGGGTCGTAGCCGCCGTGGCCGGAGTTGGCGACGGTGCAGCCGGCAGCCAGCACGCAGGTCGAGGCCGCGGCGGCGGTCGCGGCCAGCACGCGGTGTGCTCGCCGCGGCGTCGGGGCTGAGCGCCTCATGGCACCTCCGTTGATGTGGTGTCCACGTATGTGGATGCGGTATGTGACCGCAGACACACGCTAGGGAGGCGCGGAAGAGGGCGTCAACCCGCCTCGACCGGCCGAGAAGGCGGCTTTCGGCGCCGATCGCGGGCCGGTCGGAAACGCTGAACAGCCGCCTCCACCACCGCTGATCTGCGGATTTTTTGCGTGGTGACCATTGCTGATACATCCGATGTGCGCCCAACAGGGCATTCATGCGGGTTCCGTATCAACCCATGCTATTTCCGTGTTGGACGGGTATTCGCAGCCCGGCTTACGGTGGCGCTGAAGCCACCAGAGGAGAGCCGTGCCCGAAACCGCCGCCACCGCCGCCCGCCGCGTCCTGCAGGTCGGGCCGCTCAAGCCGTCGCTCGCCGACACGCTGCGCTCCACGTACGACGCGTTCGCCCTGCCCGTGGACGCCGAAGAGCGGGAGACGTTCCTCGCCGAACACGGCCGGGAGGTCGGCGCCGTCGTGACGTCCGGCCGCACCGGCGTGGACGCGGCACTGATGGAACGGCTGCCGAATCTGCGCGCGGTCGTGAACTTCGGCGTCGGCTACGACACCACCGACATCCCCGCCGCCGTCGCGCGTGGCGTGGCGGTCAGCAACACCCCGGACGTGCTGACCGACTGCGTCGCGGATACCGCGGTCGGGCTCACCATCGACGTGCTCCGCCGCTTCTCGGCTGCCGACCGGTACGTCCGCGCGGGCCGCTGGCCGGTCGAGGGAAACTTCCCCCTCACCCGCCAGATCAGCCACAAGAAGGTGGGCGTCATCGGACTGGGCCGCATCGGCAGCGCGATCGCCACGCGGTTGACCGCATTCGGCTGCCCGATCAGCTACCACAACCGCCGCCCTGTGGTGGATTCACCGTACACCTATGTCGACTCGCCGCTGGAGCTGGCCCGTCGGGTCGACGTGCTGATCATCGCGGCCGCCGGGGGCGACCGAACGCGAAATCTGGTTGACCGCAACGTCATCGATGCGATCGGGCCGGACGGCTACCTGGTCAACATCGCACGCGGAAGCGTGGTGGACGAGGAGGCGCTCGTCGACGCGCTGACCGCGGGCCGCCTCGCCGGTGCGGGGCTCGACGTGTTCGCCGACGAGCCGCGTGTGCCCGATGCGCTGCTGGCGATGGACAACGTCGTGCTGCTGCCGCACGTCGGGAGCGGCACACTGGAAACGCGTGCGGCGATGGAGGAACTGACGTTGCGCAACCTCGAATCGTTCCTGCGCACCGGCGAACTGGTCACACCGGTGCCAGAGGTCAAGGTGCCTGCGGCCGCGCGTTAGCGCGCGCTCGGCACCCAGTTGCCGTGGAAGCCGGCGGGCACACGGTGCGGCAGTCTGACGACGGCGACGTCCTGCAACGTCTGCGCGTCGAGGATCGCCAGCGCGCTGCGATCGGTGGAGCGGTCGTACACGTAGCCCATGAGTACACCGTCGTCCTCGGCGGCGTCCGGCGATGAGGACTCGAACACGAACTCGCCCACCACTTTCCCGTCACCGAAGGACCGCGTCAGGGTGCCGCCGCCCGCGAGGTCGTGTTTGATCAGCATGTCCGAACCGGTGGGGCGGTCACCGACCGCCGGGGCGTATCCGTAGCGATGGCGCTTACCCACCCGTCGCTCGTCGACTCGCGGGAACTCCTGGCCGCGGTCGTCGATGCGGGACTCGCGGATCTTGCCGTCGGCGAGGTCGACGGTCCAGCGGTCCAGTGTCGGCGGGCCCTCGTTGGGGCCGAGGTGGTCGGTGGCGAACATCTTCGGGTGCCGGATCACGTCGAGCACGATCGTGTCACCGTCCTCGTAGGCGTTCATCGGGTGGAAGACGTAGCAGGGTTCGACGTCGAACCAGCGGACGTCGGCGGCAGCGCCGTCGCGCGGCATCACACCGACACGGGCGGGGTACCGCGGATTCCACGAATACGGGAAGCGCCGGTCGGCTTCCTTGGGCAGGGGCTGGCGCGCGGAGACCGGGTCCGGCACCCGCACCCGTCCGATCAGTGCGGACAACACGAGTCGGGCCGGGAGGCGTAGGCCGCGCGGCACAGTCATCGCGGTGGCCTGCCGGACGTCGAAGGTGACCGGCAGGTCGTAGAAGACGACATGGCGCTCCGTCAGCGAGAAATCGTGCATCATCGGACTACCGGTGACCTCGATGTCGACGGTGCGCCGCGCCCTGCCGTCGGCGCCGATCACCGAGTACTGCACGGTGTTGCCGCGGCTCATGCTGTAGGAGACGGCATGCAACTCACCGGTGTCGGGGTCGCGTTTCGGGTGGGCGGTGTAGCCGCCGGTCAGCGTTCCGTAGAAATCGCAGACGCCGACGGTGTCCAGTTCGTCGGTCAGTTCGTAGTTCGCCAGCCCCGCCTCCACCAGAGCCAGGGTCTTCCCGGCGTGTCCGATGACGTTGGTGTTGGCACCGATCGGCGACCCTCCGTAATGCCCGCGGGGCGGCCGTTCGCCCAGGACGCGGGCGGCCTGCGGTCCACGCACCCAGCGGTTCCGGTACCACTCGGCCTTCCCGTCGCGGATCCGGATGCCGTGCACCATCCCGTCGCCGATGAACCAGTGGTACAGCAGCGGGTCGACCTCACCGATCGGATTGGGGCCGTTGCGGAGATACCGGCCGTCGAGGTACTCGGGAATCTCACCCTCGACCTCGAGATCGATGAGTGTGTGCTCCTGCGCCAGCGGCGCGAAGACGTCTTCCAGGTAGCGATTGCCCACGGTGCGCTCCCGATAACAGTATTATGAGCTGTCCGTCAGGTATAACACCGTTATGAGGCGATGGCAACAGTGAGTGACGTCCGGCAGGCGCTCGTCGAGGCGGGGGTGCGGCTCGTGGAGCGCGACGGCCTGACGGCGCTCAGTGCGCGCAGCCTGGCCGCCGAGGCAGGCACCTCGACGATGGCGGTGTACACCCACTTTCGCGGGATGACCGGAGTCGTCGAGGCGATCGCCCGCGAGGCGTTCGCCCGTTTCACCCGGGCACTGACCGAGATCCCGCGGACCGACGACCCCGTCGCCGACTTCATCGTGATGGGCCTGCGCTACCGGGAGTTCGCGCTCGCGAATCCGGAGCGGTACCAGATGATGTTCGGCACCTTCGCGACGTCGCTCAACCGGCACCACACCGACCTGACGACCACCGGAAGCAGCAGTGACCGCGAGGAATTCGCCGTCTCGTTCGAGGCCCTCCTCGACGTCGTGGGCCGGATGATCGAGAGCGGGCGGATCCGCGACGACGGGGTGTCGGTGATCGCCGGGCGGCTGTGGAGCATCACCCACGGCGCCGTGCTCCTCGAAATCGCCGGCTTCTTCGGCCACGAGGACCACGGCCTGACGCAGATACTCGCCCCGCTGGTGTTCGACACGCTCGTCGGACTCGGCGAAGACCGGGAGCGGATCGACCGGTCGCTGGAGAAGGCGCTGCAGGCGATTTAGCCTTGGGCCCAGCCGAATCGGGGCCGCCAGCGGCTCACCGACCCCGCCAGGAAACCGAAGAGCGGATCCGGAGCGAGTCGTAACGCCTCGTTGCGCAGGCTCTCGAGCGACCGGACACCCGGCGTCGCGAAGTATGACCCGGCCTTCGACGCGCCGTACAGTGCCAGCATTCTCGGCCGCCGTTGTTGCAGAGCGGACGTGCCGCGATAGGCGAGCGTGATCGCCTCCTCCATCGCCAGCGCTGCCCCCTGCCCGAAGGTGGGACGCATGGTGTGCGCGGCATCGCCGATCAGCGCCACCTTGCCGCGTACGAGTCGGCGCGGTGGCCGCGCTTCGTGGATCTCCGGTGTACTGAGCTTGTCGGGCGCCGCGGCGTCGATCAACTCAGGTAGCGGTGAGGGCCAGTCGCGGAAGGAGTGCAGATCGGCGTCCCGGCCACGGGCGGCGCCGTAGACGTACGTGCGTCCGTCGGCCAGGGGCAGGATGCCGAAATCCGCTGTGGCGCCCCAGATCGGACCGAAGCCGGCGTCGAGCTCCCGCTCCACGATCCAGGACCATCCGCTGATACCGGTGAATCGAAGCGGAGGTGCGTCGGGCCACAGCGACCGCCGGGTCACCCCACGTGCCCCGTCTGCGCCAACGACGAGATCGAATCGGTGACAGCCAGGTTCGACGTGGACTGCGCCGTCGGCGCTGACCCGTGTCACGGCCTGCGAGTACCGCACGCACTGCGGGGGCAGCTCCGCGGTCAGCCAGGCGATCAGCTGACTTCGCGGCACGGTCGCGTACTCGTCTCCACCGGTGAATTGCGCGAGGGTGCGGCGAACCAGGATGCGCCCGTCCGCCGCGCGCACGGTCGCCGGCGCATCGGACCACCGCGTCGCGATGTGCTTGCGCACCCCGAGCACGGTGAGGCACGTGAGTGCGTTCGGGGCAAGGGAGATGGCGCCGCCGGCGGCCGACGGCCCCGCCGTCCTCTCGAACACCGTGACGTCGTGGCCGTTGCGCCGGAAGGCGATGGCGGCTGCCAGTCCGGCGAAGCCACCGCCGACGATCCCCACCCTCATGAGGGAAAGTTACCGCCGGCGCGGCCGATGGGGGCCCGTCTCTAACGCAGCGTGTCGATCACCAGGTCGTCGGTGGTCCACTCGCGCGGCGGCAGCACGTCGCGCAGCAACCGGTGCAGTGCGGGGTTGGTGCTGTCGCCGCGCCAGGCCGCGTCGAGTTCGACCGGCCGCTCCCGGAACGCGCCGATCGAGCGGAAGACGACGCCCTGCGGGTGCAGGGTGGCGGCCGATGCGGGGACCAGCGCGATGCCGATGCCGGAGCGCACCAGCACCAGCATGGTGTGCACCTGCGTGACGAACTGGACGTAGCGCGGTGTGGCTCCGGCGATGGTGAAGGTGCTGATCAGCAGTTCGTGGAAGTACCGCGCCTCCACCGGCGAATGCATGACGACGTCCTGGCCGTCGAGGTCGTTGAGCGTGAGCTGCCGCTCCACCTCGACCAGCGGATGGGCGGCGGGCAGCGCGGCGATCAACTGTTCGTGCAGCAGCGGCCGGGACACGATGCCGGGCCGCTTGAGCGGCGGCCGCCCCATTCCGAGGTCGAGTTCGCCGGTCATCAGCGCTTCGAGCTGCGCCGCCGAAACCATCTCGCGCAGTTCGAGTTTCACATCCGGTAGTTGCTCACGCGCCTTGTCGAGCAGTCGCGGGAGCACCGCGTGCGCCGACGCCGCGGTGAAGCCGACGACGACGGTCCCGAGGTCGCCTGCGGGCACGCGCTTGACGTTGAGCGCCGCGCCCTCGGCGAGCTGCAGGATGCGCCGTGCGTCGGGCAGGAACGCCACGCCCGCCGGGGTCAGCGTGACCGAGCGGGTGGTGCGGTCGATGAGGTGGACGCCGAGTTCGCTCTCGAGCTGCTGTATCTGCCGGCTCAGCGGCGGCTGTGTCATGTGCAGCCGTTCCGCCGCCCGGCCGAAATGGAGCTCTTCGGCCACCGCGATGAAGCAGGACAGCCGGGACAGCGAGAACATCGATGCGCTCCTTGCATCACTTGCCGCGCCGGTGCGGCCTCGAGAGCATCACTCTAATGCTGCCACGCCGTCACCAGCGTGGGCTGAGCGCCTGAAATCCCGGGTCGATGCTGCGCATGTACCCGGTGTCGTCGCGCTCGCGGATGCGGCACCGCAGGTACTGCTCGTGCAGCGCGGCCAGGCGGTCCTCGTCGATCTCGACGCCGAGCCCGGGGCCGGTCGGCACCGGCACCGACCCGTCCACGAAGCGCAGGACACCGTCCTCGACCACCTCCTCGGTCTTCCACGGCCAGTGCGTGTCACACGCGTAGGTGAGATTCGGGGTGGCCGCGGCCAGATGCACCATCGCGGCCAGGCTGATCCCGAGGTGGCTGTTGGAATGCATCGACAGCCCGAGGCCGAACGTGTCACAGATGCCGGCGAGCAGCCGCGAGCGCTGCAGACCGCCCCAGTAGTGGTGATCGGAGAGCACGACCCGCACCGAGTCCTGCGCGACCGCGGGCGCCAGCTGGTCGAACGCCACCACGCACATGTTGGTGGCCAGCGGCATCGGCGCCTGCCGCGCGACCTCGGCCATTCCCTCGAGTCCCGGTGTCGGATCCTCGAGGTACTCGAGAATTCCGGCCAGCCCCGTGGCCACCTTCACCGACGTCTCGGGGGTCCACGCGGCGTTGGGATCCAGTCGCAGCGGGTGGGTGGGGAACGCGGCGTGCAACGCCTCGATCGCCGCCACCTCCTCCTCGGGCGGCAGCACCCCGCCCTTGAGTTTGATTGCGGTGAAGCCGTATTCGTCGATGATGCGGCGGGCCTGGGCGACGATCTCGTCCGGGTGCAGCGCCTGCCCCCAGCCGTCGGGTTCGGTACCGGGGTGGGCGGCCCACTTGTAGAAGAGGTAGGCGCTGAACGGCACGGCGTCGCGCACCGCCCCGCCGAGCAGGTCCGAGACCGGCCGCCCGGCGACCCGGCCCTGTACGTCGAGGCAGGCCACCTCGAACGGGGAGAACACCCGGTCGACCACGCTGGCCGAGGTGATCATGCCCGCCAGGCCGGTGCTGTCCCCGGTGCGGTCGCCGCCCAGCTTCTCCGAGATCGACGCGCGGATCGTGTTGAGCGCGAACACGTCCTGACCGACGATCGCCTCGGCCGCGGCTTCGAGTCGGGCCAGGTGTGCGGTGTCGGCGTAGGTCTCGCCGAGTCCGGTGACGCCGGCGTCGGTGTCGAGCCTGATGATCGCCCGCAGCGCGTACGGCTGATGCACGCCGACGGTGTTGAGCAACGGTGGGTCGACGAATGCGACCGGGGTGATCCGCGCGCCGGTGATGCGCACCCGGTCGGCCATCAGTGCACCGCTTCGGCCGCGAGCGCTTCGGCGAGGACGGTGCGGCCGGCGGCGAGGATCTCGGTGAGCCGCTCGACGTCGCGGGCGGCGGCGTCGACCAGCGGCGGGCGCACCGGGCCGGCGTCGATGCCCTCGAGCGTCACACCCGCTTTGATCAGCGAGACTGCGTAACCGGGGACGGTGTCGCGCAAGCGCACCAGGGGGTGGAAGAACTCCCGCAGCAGTGCCGCGGTCAGCGCCTCGTCTCCGGATTCCAGCGACTGGTAGAACGCCAGCGCGAGTTCGGGCGCGAACGCGAACGTCGCCGAGGAGTACAGCGTCACCCCGATGGCCCGGTACGCCTGCTGCGACACCTCCGCCGTGGGTAGTCCGTTGAAGAACTGGAACGGCTTGCCCGTCGGCTCCAGCGCGTCGGTGACCGCGCGGACGATGCGCGCGACCTGATCGAGATCGCCTGTGCCGTCCTTGAATCCGACCACCTTCGGCATCTTCGCCACCTCGACGGCGGAGGCCTCGGTGTAGCGGGCGTTGTTGCGGTTGTAGACGATCACCGGCAGGTCGGTGACGGCGCTGACCTCGCGGGTGTAGGCGACCAGCCCGGCTTGGGGCATCTCGACCAGATACGGCGGCAGGAGCAGCAGGCCGTCGGCGCCGGCCTCGGCGGCGGCGCGGGCGAAGGCCTTGGCCTGGGCGAGGGAGCCGCCGGCACCCGCGTACACCGGCACCCGGCCGCCGACCACCTCGACCGCCGTCCGGACGATGGTGCGAAGCTCGGCGGGGTCGATGGCGTGGAATTCGCCCGTGCCACAACCGATGAAGACGCCTCCCGGTCCGGCATCGACACCCTTGGCGACGTGTTGCGCCAGGAGGTCCGTGTCGACCTCACCGGCTGCGGTGAAGGGGGTGACGGGGAAGAACAGGACGCCAGTCAGCGGCGCGGCGGGCATGGATACTCCTCGGTTGATGGTGCGTCGGTCAGTCTTTGGTGAGTTCGCCGTCGACCCGGCGCCACAGTCGGTCCGGGTTGTCGTCGGCGATCGCGCTGGGCACCAACGATTTCGGTGCGTCCTGGTAACAGACGGGACGAAGGAAGCGGTCGATGGCCCTCGAGCCGACCGATGTGGTGCGGGAGTCGGACGTGGCGGGGAACGGGCCGCCGTGCACCATCGCGTGGCACACCTCGACGCCGGTGGGCCAGCCGTTGAACAGGATGCGTCCGGCTTTGAGTTCGAGGATCGGCAGCAGCTCACCGGCGTGGGCGACGTCGGAGTCGTCGATGTGCAGGGTGGCGGTCAGCTGACCCTCCAGGTTGGCCGCGACGGTCTTCATCTCGTCGAGGTCGGCGCACCGCACGATCAGGCTCGATGCGCCGAACACCTCCGCCTGCAACGACTTTGAGCCGAGCAGGCCGGCCGCGTCGGTGCTGAACAGCGCGGCGCGGCAGGAGACCGCGGCGTCGCCGTCGGCCGAACCGCGAGCCACCAGCGTGGCCTCACCCGACAGCGCGTCGACGCCGGCGCGATAGTTGTCGGCGATGTCCGGGGTCAGCATCGCGGTCGGGGCGGACGCGCTCAACGCCTCTGCGGCGGCGGCGGTGAAGGCGTCGAGACCGGGGCTGTCGATCGCGATGACCAGGCCCGGATTCGTGCAGAACTGCCCGGATCCCATGGTCAGCGATCCGACGAACGCGCGCCCGATCTCGGCGCCGCGGCCGGCGAGCGCACCGCCGAGTAGGAACACCGGGTTGATCGAGCTCATCTCGGCGTAGACCGGGATCGGCTCGGGGCGGGCGGCCGCCGCGGCGACCAGCGCCAGCCCGCCGGCGCGGGAACCGGTGAACCCGACCGCCTTGATGCGCGGATCGGTGACCAGGGCGGTGCCCAGTCCCGGGCCGGGTATGTAGAGAAGCGAGAAGGTGCCGGGCGGCAGCCCGGCGTCGGCGACGGCGGCGCAAATCGCGCGGCCGACGAGTTCGGAGGTGCCCGGGTGGGCGTCGTGCGCTTTGACCACCACGGGGCAACCCGCCGCGAGCGCGGAGGCGGTGTCGCCGCCGGCGACCGAGAAGGCGAGCGGAAAGTTGCTGGCACCGAACACGGCCACCGGACCCAGCGGAACCATGCGCTGCCGCAGGTCGGGGCGCGGCAGAGGTGTGCGGTCGGGTTGTGCGGTGTCGATGCGCGCGCCGTTCCAGCTGCCTTCACGCAGCACCGAGGCGAACAGCCGCAGCTGCCCGGTGGTGCGGCCGACCTCACCGGTCAGCCGGGCCTCGGGCAGGCCGGTCTCGGCGTGGGCGCGGTGGACCAGGTCGTCGGTGATCGCGGCGATGTTGTCGGCGATGCCCTCGAGGAATCGCGCCCGCTGATCCGAGGAGGTGGCCCGATAGGCGTGGAACGCCTCGGCTGCCGCCGCGCACGCGGCCTCGACGTGAGAGGCCTCGCCGTGCCGGTAGGCCGGTTCGAGTTCCGCGCCCCGGGTCGGATCGAAGCCGCGGATCTCGGCTCCGGTGCCGTGGACCGCGGTGCCCGCGATCAGCATCTGGCCGGTCAGGTCGGTCGACGAGACGGTGGAAGTCATACCTGCACGCTAGGGCGCGCAATCCATGCCTGTCCAAGTCAAAAGTTCGGCCCAGTGATGCAGGGATTGAATCGACGGGGTCGGCTCCGGACTCAGCTCGCCTTCGGCTGACCCCGCAACGCCAGGCGGGCCAGCACGTCGCGCCCCAGCGCCCGCAGATCCTGGCGCGGACCGGCCGCGAGCAGGGTGACCCCGTCGGCGACGTCGGCCATCTCGATGTCGGCGATCAGCCCGGCCAGCCCGTCGATCGTGCCGGCGTAGCGCACTGTGCCGTCACCGGCGTCGGGCTCGAAGGCCGAGCGCGCCGACCGGAAGTCGGCGCCGACCGCGACCGTCACGTCGAGGATCACCGCGACGTCGTCGGCACCGGCCCGGATCCTGGCCCGGGCGCGACGCGCCTCCTGCAGGTCGGGAGCCGACACCCGCACGACATGACGGTCGCCGTCGGTCAACTCGTCCCATTCACCACGATCCGCCACGAATAGCCGCACCGCAGTCACGGTAGGCGGTCACCCGTGCCCTGTCGAAAGTTGCGATCAGTGCGAGTCGAAGGACTTCTTGCCGTCGTCCTCGATCTTGCGCTGCGCCTCGTCCACCTGGTCGGCGTTCCTGCCCCGCGTCTTCATGAGGCTCAGCACGGTCGTGATGACGAGCGTGACGACGATGACGCCCAGGCTGAGCAGCGTCGGGATCTCCGGCACCGGGACGTGCTCACCGCCGTTGATGAACGGCAGCTCGTTCTCGTGCAGCGCGTGCAGGAACAGCTTCACGCCGATGAACAGCAGGATGAACGCGAGCCCCTGCGACAGGTACACCAGCCGCTTGAGCAGCCCGCCGAGCAGGAAAAACAGCTGCCGCAGCCCCATCAGCGCGAAGACGTTGGCCGTGAACACCAGATACGGTTCCTGCGTCAGGCCGAAGATCGCCGGGATCGAGTCCAGCGCGAAGATCAGGTCGGTGGTTCCCAGCGCGACGATCACCAGGAACATCGGCGTCATCAGACGCTTGCCGTCCTCCTTGATCCACAGCTTCAGGCCGTCCCACTTGTCGGTCAGCGTGAGGTGGTTGCGGGCGAACTTGACGACCGCGTTGTCACCGTCGTCCTCGTGGCCGGTGTCACGGGCGAGGTTCCACGCGGTGTACACCAGGAACAGGCCGAAAATGTAGAACACCCAGGAGAACTGGTTGATCGCGACCGCGCCCAGCGCGATGAAGATACCGCGGAAGATCAAGGCCAGGATGATGCCCACCATCAGCGCTTCCTGCTGATACTTCTTGGGCACGTTGAAGCTGGCCATGATGATGATGAAGATGAACAGGTTGTCGACTGACAGGCTGTATTCCGTCAGCCAGCCGGCGAAGAACTCCAGTCCGTAGTCCCCGCCGTGGAACAGCCACACCCAGACACCGAACGCGACGGCCAGCGACACGTACACCGACAGCGCGATCGAGCACTCCTTCATCGAAGGCTCGTGCGGGCGCCGGGCAATGGCCACCACGTCGAACAGCAGCACCGCCACCGTGACGGCGATGGTGATGCCCCATTCCAGGGCGGAAACGTTCACTCGATATACCTCCGGTCGTCGAACACGCCGGAGGTCTCTTCCGCCGACGCGGCGCCGGCCCGCAGCACCGGCCGGCCAATGATGGACGACGTAGTGACGACACCGCGGCGAAGGAATACTCCCCTCCGGAGCCGATTGTGCCCGGCCGTCGCCGGACAGGCCAATCGGGGTCCGATACTGCTGTCCCGGCGGGGGGATACCCGCCTTGACCCAATTGTCACCACCCGGCGCTCGCGCCGTGCGGTTCGTCGGGCGGGCTGCTTAGTAGTTTGAAGTGGTGACAGCAGCGGTTCCGGGCGCCCACATTCCCCATCAGTACCTTCAGTCGAATTTCGCTGCCGCGCCGCGCACCCTCGTCGACATCCTGTACGACACCGCCGCCCGGTATCCCGATGCGCCGGCCATCGACGACGGCACCGTCCAGCTCACCTACTCCGAGTTGGTCGCCGACATCGAGGACAGCGTCGAGTGGCTGGCCGCCCGCGGTATCGGCCGAGGCGACCGCATCGGCATCCGGATGCCCTCGGGCACCTACGCCCTCTACGTCGCGATCCTGTCCGCGTTGGCCACCGGTGCCGCCTACGTGCCGGTCGACGCCGACGATCCCGACGAACGCGCGCACCTGGTCTTCAGCGAGGCCAACGTCGTCGCCGTCATCACCGAACAGGGGCTCGTCCGAGGGCCGGGCTCGTCCCGCGGGTGGCGGGCGGTGGCCCCGCTGAGCCGCGACGACGCGTGGATCATCTTCACCTCCGGGTCCACCGGGGTGCCCAAGGGTGTGGCCGTCACCCACCGCAGCGCGGCCGCCTTCGTCGACGCCGAGGCGAAGATGTTCCTCACCGACAATCCGCTGGGCCCCGGCGACCGGGTGCTGGCCGGGCTGTCGGTGGCGTTCGACGCGTCGTGCGAGGAGATGTGGCTGGCGTGGCGGCACGGCGCCTGCCTGGTGCCGGCACCGCGCTCGCTGGTGCGCAGCGGCATGGACCTTGGTCCGTGGCTGGTGTCGCGCGACATCACGGTCGTCTCGACGGTGCCGACCCTCGCAGCGCTGTGGCCGGCCGAGGCCCTTGAAGCCGTCCGGCTGCTGATCTTCGGTGGCGAGGCCTGCCCTCCGGAGCTTGCGGAGCGTCTCGCGGTCGACGGGCGCGAGGTGTGGAACACCTACGGGCCCACCGAGGCGACCGTGGTGGCGTGCGCGGCGCGCCTCGACGGGCGCAGCCCGGTGAGCATCGGGTTGCCGCTGCCCGGCTGGGATCTGGCGGTCGTCGACAAGGACGGGATGCCGGTCGCCGACGGCGAGGTCGGCGAACTGGTCATCGGCGGGGTCGGGCTGGCCCGCTACCTCGATCCGGACAAGGACGCCGAGAAGTACGCCCCGATGCCGACGCTGGGCTGGGAGCGCGCGTACCGCAGCGGCGACCTGGTGCGGTTGGCGCCCGAGGGCCTGTACTTCCTCGGCCGCGCCGACGATCAGGTCAAGGTCGGCGGCCGGCGCATCGAACTCGGGGAGGTCGACTCCGCGCTGGTGCACCTGCCCGGTGTCAGCGGTGGCGCGGCGGCCGTGCGCCGCACCGCCGGCGGCACGCCGCTGCTGGTCGGCTACATCGCCAGTGCCGACCCGTCGTTCGATCTGGACGCCGCGCGCGCCGCGCTCGCCGAGGCGCTGCCCGCGGCGCTGGTGCCGCGGCTCGTGCGGGTCGACGCACTGCCCACCCGCACCTCGGGCAAGGTCGACCGCGACGCGCTGCCGTGGCCGGTCGAGGGCGCCGAGGACGAAGCCCCGGAGCTAGGCGGGACGATGGGCTGGCTGGCGGCGCTGTGGCGCGACGTGCTGGCCGCACCCGTGGACGGTCCGGAGGCGGACTTCTTCGCGTGCGGCGGCGGCTCGCTGACGGCGGCCCAGCTGGTGGCGGCGCTGCGGCGGCGCTACCCGACGGTGACGGTGGCTGACCTCTACGACCACCCGCGCCTCGGCTCGCTGGCCGGCTACCTCGACGAACTGGACCCGCCCGCGCAAGTGGTCACCCGCGACGTCGCGCCGACACCGCGGTTGACGCAGGCCGCGCAGGTGGCGCTGTCGTTGCCGCTGGCCACGCTGACCGGTCTGCAGTGGGTGGTGTGGCTGGCGTTGCTCAACAACGTCGCCGCCGAGCTCTCGCTGGTGTCGTGGGTGGTTCCGCTGAACTGGTGGGTGGTGTTGGCGGGCTTCGTGCTGTTCGTCTCCCCCATCGGTCGGATGGGGATCGCGGTGTTGTTCGCGCGCATGCTGCTGGGCAACCTGCAGCCGGGCACCTACCGCCGCGGCGGAGCGGTGCACCTGCGGGTGTGGCTGACCGAACGGCTGGCGCAGGCCAGCGGTGCCGAGAACCTCGCCGGTGCGCCGTGGATGGTGTACTACGCCCGCGCCCTTGGCAATTCGGTCGGCAAGGGAGTGGACCTGCACTCGCCGCCCCCGGTGACCGGCATGCTCAAGATCGGCCACCGCGCCTCGATCGAACCGGAGGTCGACCTCTCCGGCCACTGGGTCGACGGCGACCATTTCCACGTCGGGCACATCACCATCGGCAACGACGCGACCATCGGCGCGCGGACCACCCTGCTACCCGGCGCGGTAATCGGCAAGAACGCCGATGTGGCCGCCGGATCGGCCGTAGTCGGCAAGGTCAAGAACGGGCAGTACTGGACAGGTTCACCCGCGGTGAAGTCGGGCAAGGCCCGCCACCCGTGGCCGAGCCACCGCCCGCCGCGCGCCGCGCTATGGGTGGCGGTCTACGGGGTGACGTCGGTCCTGCTCGCGGGGCTGCCGCTGACGGCGCTCGCGGTCGGCCTGACCGTCATCGGCTGGGGTGTCCGGCACACCACCTCGGTGCTCGACGCGGTCCTGCCTGCGCTGCTGTGGACCCCGGTCGCCACGCTGGCCGCGCTGCTCACCTACGCCGCGTTGACGGTGGCGGGCGTACGCCTGTTGTCGCTCGGGCTACGGGAGGGCTACCACCCGGTGCGCAGCCGGATCGGCTGGCAGGTCTGGGCCACCGAACGCCTCCTCGACGCCGCCCGCACCTACCTGTTCCCGCTGTACGCCAGCCTGCTGACCCCGGGCTGGCTGCGGGCGCTCGGTGCGCAGGTGGGCGACGGCACGGAGATCTCGACGGCGCTGTTCACCCCGAAATTCACCGTCGTCGAGGACGGCGCGTTCCTCGCCGACGACACCATGGTGGCGTCCTACGAACTGGGCGGCGGCTGGATCCACGTCGCCAAGGCGACCATCGGCAGGCGCGCGTTCCTCGGCAACTCGGGCATCACTCAGCCCGGCCGCAAAGTGCCCGACGACGGTCTGGTGGCGGTGCTGTCGGCGACGCCGCGCAAGGCCAAGGCCGGCTCGTCGTGGTTGGGCAGCCCGCCGGTGCGGCTGCGGCGGCAGCCCACCGCGGCCGACGCGCTGCGCACCTTCCATCCCTCGCCCCGCCTCAAGGCGATGCGCGCGGCGGTCGAGACCTGCCGGCTCATCCCCGTCATCGTCACGTTCGCGATCGGCGTCGGCGTGCTGCTCTCGTTGCAGGCGTTGATCGTTCATCTCGGGTACCTGTGGACGGTGCTGCTCGGCGGTGTGGTCCTGCTGGTCGCCGGTGCGGTGGCCGGCGGTATCGCCGTCCTCGCCAAACGCGTGGTCATCGGGCGAATCGAGGCGATCGAACACCCGCTGTGGTCGTCGTTCGTGTGGCGCAACGAGGTGTCCGACACGTTCGTCGAGACGGTCGCCGCGCCCTGGTTCGCCCGCGCCGCCAGCGGCACACCGGTGATGAACCTGTGGCTGCGCGGCCTCGGCGCGAAAATCGGCCGCGGCGTCTGGTGCGAGACGTACTGGCTGCCGGAGGCGGATCTCGTCACGCTCGGTGCGGGCGCCACCGTCAACCGCGGGTGCGTGGTGCAGACCCACCTCTTCCACGACCGCATCATGCGGATGGACACCGTCGTCCTCGACGACGGCGCCACGCTGGGCCCGCACTGTGTGGCGCTGCCGGCGGCCCGCCTCGGTGCGGGTGCGACGGTGGGGCCGGGGTCGCTCGTCATGCGCGGCGACGAGGTGCCCGCCTCCACCCGGTGGCAGGGCAACCCGATCGCTCCGTGGGATGTGTTGCGCAAGAAGCGCGGTGAGGGCGCGGCGAAGAAGAAGCGGACAAGCCGCAGCCCCGAGGACTCCGCCGCGTGACGCGTTCGAAGAAGACGAGTAGCGCCGCGGCGATCATCGATCCCTACCTGCCCGAGACCGGCAATTTCGGGTACCGGGTGTCGCGCTACGAACTCGACCTGGAGTACAAGGTCTCGATCAACCGGCTGTCCGGTTCGGCGACCATCACCGCCGTCACGCTGGCCGCGCTGCGGACCTTCACCCTCGATCTGGCCGACAACCTCAAGGTGACGAAGGTGGCCGTCAACGGCAGGCGGCCGGCACGGTTTTCCTGCGCGCACGACAAGCTGCGGGTCGAGTTGCCGTCGCCGTTGCCCGCCGGGGCGGCGCTCGTGGTGGAGGTCCGGTACAACGGCACCCCTGAACCGATCGAATCCCTCTGGGGTGACGTCGGATTCGAGGAGCTGACGAACGGCGCGCTGGTCGCCGGACAGCCCAACGGGGCGGCCTCGTGGTTCCCGTGCGACGATCACCCGAGCTCCAAGGCCAGCTACCGCATCCAGATCAGCACCGACAGCCCGTACCGCGCGATCGCCAACGGCGAGTTGGCGTCTCGGCGCGCGCGGGCCGGTCACACCGTGTGGACCTACGAGCAGCCCGAACCGACGTCGACCTACCTGATCACCCTGCAGATCGGCATGTACGACATGCACCGGCTGGCGAAGACGCCGGTGCCCATACAGGCTGCGCTACCCGCGCGGCTGCGCCGCCACTTCGACCACGACTTCGGCCGCCAGCCGCAGATGATGAAGCTGTTCGTCAAACTGTTCGGGCCGTATCCACTGGCGAGCGGCTACACCGTGGTGGTGACCGACGACGACCTCGAGATACCGCTGGAGGCCCAGGGCATCTCGATCTTCGGCGCCAACCACTGCAACGGCACACGGCGGTCCGAGCGGCTGATCGCCCACGAACTGGCCCACCAGTGGTTCGGCAACTCCGTCACCGTGCGGCGCTGGCGCGACATCTGGCTGCACGAGGGTTTCGCGTGTTACGCCGAATGGCTGTGGTCGGAGAACTCCGGCGGCCGCAGCGCCGGCGAGTGGGCACACCACTATCACGCACGGCTGGCCGACCTGCCCCAGGATCTACTGCTCGCCGACCCCGGCCCGGCGGACATGTTCGACGACCGGGTGTACAAGCGGGGCGCGCTGACCCTGCACGTCCTGCGCACCCGCATCGGTGACGAGAAGTTCTTCGCCCTGCTGCAGGACTGGACAGCGCGGCACCGCCACGGCACCGCGTTCACCGACGACTTCACCGGGTTGGCGGCCAACTACACCGACGAGTCGCTGCGCCCGCTGTGGGACGCCTGGCTCTACGCGAAGGATCTGCCGAGGCTGTGACCGACGCGGCGCCGTCGACCGGCCCGGTCACGCGGAGCAGCGTGGCGCGGGTGGGTGTGGCGACCGCCGTGACCGCGATGTGCGGGTACGCGGTGCTCTACCTGGCCGCACGCGATCTCGAACCCGCGGGTTTCTCGGTCTTCGGCGTGTTCTGGGGAGCGTTCGGCCTGGCCAGCGGCGCGGCGTTCGGCCTGCTGCAGGAGGCGACACGGGAAGTCCGCGACGCGCGGGCCGACCATCCGCCCGACGGCCCGCACACCCGTCCCATGCGGGTCGCGGCGGTGGTCGCCGTCGTCGCGGCCATGCTGATCATCGCGACGTCGCCGCTGTGGGTCGGCCACGTATTCGTTGCCGCGCAATGGCTTTCGGTGCTGCTGCTCAGCGCCGGGCTGGCCGGCTTCTGTCTGCACGCCACACTGCTGGGAATGCTGGCGGGGACGAACCTGTGGACCCAGTACGGGGCGCTGATGGTGACCGACGCGGTGATCCGCGTGCTGGTGGCCGTGGCCACCTTCGTCGTCGGCTGGGGTCTCGGCGGATTCCTGTGGGCGACGGTCGGCGGCGCGATCGCCTGGCTGCTGCTGCTCGCCTGCTCCCCCGCCACCCGCGCCGCCGCGCGGCTGCGGACGCCGGGCAGCACGGCGACGTTCCTGCGCGGTGCCGCACATTCCATCGCCGCCGCGGGCGCCAGCGCGGTCCTGGTGATGGGCTTCCCCGTCCTGCTGCAGGCCACGTCGGACGATCTGGGCGCCACCGGCGGGGTGGTGATCCTCGCCGTGACGCTGACCCGCGCGCCGCTGCTGGTGCCGCTGACCGCGATGCAGGGGAACCTGATCGCCCACTTCGTCGATCAGCGCACCGCCCGCCTGCGCGCACTCATCGCGCCGGCGGCGGTGGTGCTCGGCATCGGTGTGGTCGGCGTGGTCGCCGCGGGCCTGCTGGGGCCGTGGCTGCTGCGAGCGGGTTTCGGTGAGCAGTACCGGGCCGACGGCGCGCTGCTGGCCTGGCTGACCGCGGCCGCGGTGGCGATCGCGCTGCTGACGCTGACCGGCGCCGCGACGGTCGCCGCGGCCATGCACCGCACGTACGCGATCGGCTGGGTGGGTGCGACAGTGGCTGCGGTGCTGTTGCTGCTGCTGCCGCTGGATCTGGAGACCAGGACCGTGGTGGCGCTGCTGTGCGGTCCGGTGGTCGGGATCGCCGTGCACCTCGCCGGGCTTGCAGGCACGAACGACCGTGCGCATATCCTGCGTGTTCGACGAAGGAGGACAACATGACGTGGCTGGTCACCGGCGGAGCCGGATACATCGGCTCGCACGTCGTGCGCGCGCTGGGCGAGGCTGACCTGCCTGTCGTGGTGATCGACGACCTGTCCACCGGGCTGGAGCAGTTCGTGCCGGAGTCCGTGCCGTTCGTGCGCGGCACCCTGCTCGACGCCGCACTGGTCGAGCAGACGCTGCGTGAACACGCCGTCACCGGCGTCATCCACATCGCCGGCTACAAATACGCCGGGGTCTCGGTGCAGCGCCCCCTGCACACCTACGAGCAGAACGTGTCGGCGATGGTCACGCTGCTCAAGGCGATGGACACCGTCGGCGTCGACAGGATCGTGTTCTCCTCGAGCGCCGCCACCTACGGCACCCCGGACGGCCAGCAGGTCGACGAGTCCACACCCACCCGGCCGGAGTCCCCGTACGGCGAGACCAAGCTGATCGGCGAGTGGCTGCTGCGCGACGCCGGGCGGGCGTCCGGGCTGCGTCACACCAGCCTGCGGTACTTCAACGTCGTCGGGTCGGGGTCGACCGAGCTGTTCGACAAGAGCCCGCACAACCTTTTCCCGCTGGTCTTCGACATGCTCTACCGCGGTGAGACGCCCCGCATCAACGGCGACGACTACCCCACCCCCGACGGCACCTGCGTGCGCGACTACGTCGACGTGAGCGATGTCGCTCTCGCGCACGTCGCCGCGGCCCGTCGGCTCGACAACGGCGAACCGGTGGAGCCGGTCTACAACCTCGGCAGCGGCGCGGGCACCTCGGTGCGCGAGATCATGACCGCTATTCGCGCGGCCACCGGCGTCGACTTCGAACCGCAGATCATGCCGCGGCGTCCCGGTGATCCGGCGCGGATCGTCGCCAACGGCGACCTCGCCGCGCGTGACCTCGACTGGAAGATGCGCCACTCACTCGACGAAATGGTGTCCTCGGCGTGGGCGGCACGTCAGGCGGCGGGCGCCGGGTATCCGGGAGCAGGGCAGTCCTGAACCGGGTGGCCCGTGCCGCCGCTGTGCTCATCGTGGTGCAGCTGGCTGTACGGGCGGTGCTCGCGTTCGGCGGGTACTTCTACTGGGACGACCTGATCCTGATCGGGCGGGCCGGCACGCAGGGGTTGTTGTCGCCGTCGTTCCTGTTCGACGACCACGACGGCCACGTGATGCCGGCGGCGTTCCTGATCTCCGGGGCGATCACCAGGGTGGCGCCGTGGTCGTGGGTGCTGCCGGCGCTGAGCTTGGTGGTGTTGCAGCTGCTGGCGTCGCTGGCGTTGCTGCGCGCGCTGTACGTGATCCTGGGGTGGCGGCCGGTTCTGTTGCTGCCGTTGAGCTTTGCGTTGTTCACACCCCTGGCGGTGCCCGGGTTCGCGTGGTGGGCGGCGGCGCTGAACTCGCTGCCGATGCTCGCGGCGTTGGCGTGGGTGTGCGCGGACGCGGTGCTGCTGGTGCGGACGGGGCGGCAGCGGTACGCGGTGACGGCTCTGGCCGTGTACATCGGCGGGCTGTTGTTCTTCGAGAAGGCGGCGGTGATCCCGTTCGTGGCGTTCGCGGTGGTCGCGCTGCTGGCGTACGTGACGGGTGAGCGGGCCGCGGTGGCGACGGTGTGGCGGCGCGGGCTGCGGCTGTGGATCGGCGCGCTGGCGGTGACGGCGGCGTGGATCGGGGTGTATCTGCTCGTCGTCGACCAGAAGCGGTGGAGTTTCGATCTGGCGATGACGTGGGATCTGTTGGCACGGTCGTTCACCCACGGCATCGTGCCGGGACTGGTTGGCGGGCCGTGGGATTGGCAGCGATGGGCACCGGCGTCGCCGTGGGCGACGCCGCCGGTGGCGGTGATGGTGCTGGGGTGGGTGGCGCTGGCGGCCGCCGTCGCGGTGTCGTTCGCGCGGAAACAGCGGATCGGGCCGGTGTGGGCGGTCGCGGCGGGTTACGCGGTGGCGTGTCAGGTGCCGATCTACCTGATGCGGTCGTCGCGGTTCACCGCGCTCGAATTGGCGCAGACGCTGCGGTACCTGCCGGATCTGGTGGTGGTGCTGGCGCTGCTGATGGCCGTCGGGTTCTGCGCGCCGAACCGGCCGGGCGCGCGATGGCTGGACACGTCGCGTCGCCGTACCGCGGTGGTGGTCGGCTTGGCCGTCGCCTTCGTGGCGAGCAGCTTGTATTCGACGGTGACGTTCGACCGGATCTGGCGGGACAGCCCGGTGCCGGCGTATGTGGCGAATGTGCGGGCGGGCCTGGCGGAGGTCGACGAGCCGATGCTCGACCAGGAGGTCGACCCGCTGATCATGCAGCGGGTGGCGGCGCCGGAGAACATGGTGAGCCACATGTTCGCGTTGCTCGACGATCGTCCGGAGTTCGCGTCGAGCACCACGGAGTTGCGGATGCTGGACCGCAACGGGCATGTGGTGGACGCGTTGGTGACATGGGTGCGGGCGATCAGAGAGGGGCCCGCGCCGCAGTGCGGGTATCTGGTGCAGCCCGATTTCCCGGTGCGGATGCCGCTGGACGGGCCGCTGCTGCCGGCGGACTGGACGGCCGAGATCAACTACCTGGCGAACAGCGACGGCTCGCTGATGATGGCACTCTCGGAGGGCCCGCAGGTGAAGGTTCCGGTGCGGCCGGGACTGAATCGGGTGTTCGTGCGGTTGCCGGGAGCCGGTGACGCAATCAATGTCAGTGCGACCACCGCGGCGTTGTCGGTGTGCATATCCCCCGGTCCGGTCGGATTCGTGGCACCGAGGTAGTCCGGGGTACGGGATACTGATGGGCA
Organism: Mycolicibacterium litorale; assembly: GCF_010731695.1. Lineage (NCBI taxonomy): Bacteria > Bacillati > Actinomycetota > Actinomycetes > Mycobacteriales > Mycobacteriaceae > Mycobacterium > Mycolicibacterium litorale. The sequence continues at coordinate 4,985,604 of NZ_AP022586.1, read as the reverse complement.
GCCGGGCGAGGGCCTACGCCAGCAACCATTCAAGCAGGCCGCCTCGAACATGCTGGCGTACAGCGTTACATCTTGGCGTATCGAGCCATGGCAAAGCTGTAGAGACCGTAGGTGATGATTCCCAGACTGGCCGCAACCAGAAGGACCGCTCCGAATGGTTGGCCGCCAAGCGCTTTCAGTGCGCCGTCGAGTCCTGTGGCTCTGGCGGGGTCGGAGAAGCTCGCGGCGATGATCACGAGCGCCCCGACACCCGTGATGACAAGGCCCTTGGCGACATAACCGACGAGACCGAGCCGGTGCACCAAGTCGCTGGGCGTCCCGTGGAGATCATCAACAAAGCTCCCGCTGGCGCCCTTGTAGACATGGTATGCACCAACCGCGGCGATGATGATCCCGGCGATGACGAGCACCACCGTGCCGCCGGTGGTTCGCATGAGCTGAGCGCTCAGACCGGCATTCGTGTCACCGGTGGATTGCCCCGCACCGCGTGCGAATCCGAAGGTGGAGTAGGCGAAGCCGAAGTAAACGACCGCGAGCGCGAATGCCTTCACCCGGTCCAGGAGTTCCGGCATGTTCCCTTGGTCCTTCGGATCGGTTGAGCGGCCGAGCGCTGTTTCCGCGAGCCGCCACAACGCCATGATCACAAGGGCGATCACGGCGATCCAGAGCGCAACGATCCCGCCCGGTTTAGTCGACAGAGCAGTCAAGGCTCCTGATTGATCCGCACTACCACCGCCGGTACCCAGAGCGATCTGGATGGCCAGGTATCCGATGATGACGTGGAGCAACCCGCTGACGACGTACCCGGTTCGAGCGACGTGCTCGAAGACGGTGTTCTGAGCGAGATCTGTTGCGGCTCCGGTCACACCACACCCACCGCCGGATCGTGGGTGTGTGCGCACGCGCCAAGGGCGGCGTTGATATCGCTGACCAGGAGCTGGCGTCGGTCTTCTTCCGCGTTGTGGGCCTTCTCCTCCCGGTGAGCCGCGTCCTGAGCAGCATGGCCATTCGCTGCCGCTGCCGCCAGACGTTCGTGGAACTCGGGCAACCGGTCGCGAACCTCTTCAAGGGTGGTATGAGTTGCTATGAGCTGTGACGGGTCATCGGGCGAGACGTCGAGGCCAATCGAGCGGTGCTCGATGAGTTCATGAATCTCGTAACTCGTCAGAGGACGGCAGAGCCGCATCATCACGTCGTAGCGCGGGCTGTTCTGCTCTGTCAGCGCAAGATTGACGATCTTGAGGTGCTGATCCGTTGGCTGAACCGCGGTGTGGGCAGTCGACGCTGAGGTGCTGGATTGCGCCGGGTTCATCGAGTGCCGCCGGTGGACTGTTGCTTGTCCTGCGCGGCGTTGCGGCCGTTCGGCGCGGGGGTAGCGGGATCGAGTGTGTCGGCGCGGTGGAACTGTTCGTTGAGCTCCTGGCGGGAGGCGGTCGCCTCGTGGCGATGACCGGCAGCCTGTTGCTGTAACCCCTTGGCCTGAGCGGCCTTGACGTCAGCTTCGGCCTGAGCGGCGCGAGCTTTGGCTGCGGTCTCCTCGGCGCGGGCTTCGCGTTGCGTGACGTGCCGGCTCTCGTCTCTGGCCTCGCCGCGGATCGTTTCTGCTTGGTCGTGACGTTGCTGGTCTCGTTTGCTGAGGGCCGCCCAGGCGACAACGGCTGCGAGCGCTAGCGCCGCCAGCGCTACGACGACTATCAGAACAATGGTGTTCGTGGTCATGATGATTTCCTTGTGTTGTGTTAGTGATGCGATTGTTCGCAGTTGAGTTGCTTGAAAGACGTTGCGGTGTAGCAGGATTAGTTGACTTCGTTCCGGCACTCGGCGGCCTGGGGTCAGTAGTAGTGACGCCGGCCGCCGACCGCATGTCCCATCCGTCCGACCACCATCAGTATCAAACCGACGATGAGCAGAATGATCCCGATGACCAAGAGGACATGGGCGAAGGCAAACGTGGGGACCAGGGTCGGGAGGAGCAGCCCAAGAACGATGAGGAGGATTCCGAGGACGACCATGATGTTGACCTTGTTTCTATAGAGTTGCACAGTCGCAGGTGCGACGTGGAATCAAAGCCTGAAAGCGTCTTTCACCTTCTCCCCTGACTGTTTGGAGTTCCCTTTGGCCTGTCCGGCACGCCCCTGGGTACGCAGGCGGGTGACCCCGCTCGCGCGGCCGATCAGTTTCTTCGCAGCGCCCTTTGTGGCTTCGGCGTGGTGGGCGATCGTCTTACCGATGGTCATGGTGAATCCTTCGCTTGGTGATGGTTCGACCACGTTGGCCGACTAAAACGGAATCGGGGTGACCACTACCAGGACCGGTCGACGCGCGCGGTCTTGGCCGGTTGCCTGCGTCGCCACCGGCCGAGTACGCCGCTGCGCGGTCGGGCGGTCGGGGCGGTCCGCGACGCGGTCGCGGTGGATGCGCCCGCGTCGACGTGCTCGCGGTTGATGAACGCGGTTTCGCGCTGCGACACCGCGAGTTGGCGGCGAGCTTTGCGACCGCGGTTGGCGGTACGGCGGGCGCCGCCAAGCACGAGGCCAAGACCCAGCGGCGCGACCGCTCCGACCGCGATGCCGGAGAGAAACAGCGTGCCTGGAACCCGTGACGTGTAGCCGACGAGAGAGAAGCCGTCGGCCAACTGGTGTGCCGGTCCGGCGTTGCTCAGTAACCCCACGACGGCGACGATCGCGGCGGCGCCCAAGAAGATCAATCCAACGATGACGATCATGTGGCGCCTCTGATCTGTAGGTCCTTAGTAGACACCCCACTGGCCAGTGGTGTCAACACCGTTGACCTACGTCGTTCGTCTATGCTGTTGTCAACCACCTGAGTGGGCAGAAAGGCGCAACGATGACCGAACGGAAGGATCGCATCGCCGACGTGAATGACGGCGAAGTGCTGGACACCAGACTCGGCGGCGGTCCGATCTCACGCTCGCTGATACTGCAGACGGCGTTGACGATCTTGGATCGCGATGGAGAGAGCGGTCTGTCCATGCGACGTCTCAGTGAGGCGCTGAAGCGGGATCCGACGGTGCTCTACCGGCACGTTCCCAACAAGGGCGCCGTGCTCGACGGTGTCGTCGAAGTCGTCCTGAGCCAACTCACCGTGGACAGTGCGGACCCGGACTGGGCCAATCAGTTACGTGTGGTCGCTCACGACTTCCGTCGGCTGGCTCTGGCGCACCCCAACGTGGTGCCGCTGCTGGTCACGCGCCCCCTGGCGACCCCGCTCGGGCGGCGTCCGCCGGGAACGCTGCGGCCCCTGGAAGGGGTCCTGACGCTGCTGACCGGCGCAGGGTTCACCGGAGCTGATGCCCTGCACATCTACCGAGTGCTCTTCGGATACCTGCACGGCCACATTCTGGACGAACTCCAAGAGATCGTGGAACGTCCCGAGGAATCAGACCATGTCCTGCGCCTGGGTCTGCATCGCCTGCCCCTCACCGAATTCCCGCTCCTACGCGAGCTGGCGCCCGTGATCGGTTCCTACGACGGCGCCGCCGAACTCGACCGCGGTCTGGACCTCCTCCTGCACGGACTGACTACCACCGTCACGCATCGCGGCAGCAACCTCTCGATGTGAGCACGCCACATCCACGAAGCTGAACGTTAGGGCCAACACCGACCGACCGGAATCACCACCGGTCACGCTATCGGCGCCGGCCCGAGCACCGCTGTGCCGTCGATGTGCATATTGCCCGGTCCGGGCGAATTCGTGCCACCGTGGTGGTCCGGGGTACGGGATACTGGGCAAATGATGTTGCGACGCGGCGGGGTGACGCGGCGGTGAGCGCCCTCGACGGTTTCTACACGACCTGGGACAACGCCAGGCAGACTTTCGGTCAGGGCACCCCGCAAAGCGGCACGGACTTCGACAAGAGCCCGCAACTGGCCACGCTGGGCTCGGGGGTCACCGCGGCGGCGCCGGGATCGAAGTGGTCCGGGGCCGCGGCGGCGAATTACGACAAGGCCAACACCGACCACCAGAAGGTGTTCACGCAGCTGGCCGAGTTGGACCGCAAGATCGCGCAGCAGGTCGACCAGTCCGCGCAGGTGGTGGCGACCGGTCGGCAGAATCTCGACCAGGTGAAGCAGTGGGTGACCGACGCGGCCAACAGCATCCCGCCGGGCAAGCAGCGCGACATGTTCCTCATGCAGATCGCGAACAAGGGGCTCGGTCAGCTGACCGAGGTCGTGCAGAAGACCAACGCCGAGTCGAACACGGTGGCGCAGAACATCGCGAAGTTGGGCCCGGAATTCGAGGCGCTGGCGCGCGATCAGAAGTTCGGCAACGGCGAGAAGGACGAAAAGAAGGACGATAAGGACGACCCGGAGATTCAACTGGTCTCCAACGAGGAGGAGATGGGGCCGACCCCATCGGACCGACAAGCCGAGCAAGACGTTCAGGCGGCCTTGGCGGGTGACGAGCAGGCCGCCGGTCGCGTCGATGAAGTACTCGACTCCATAGAACCCGGCCAGCCCTTGACTCCCGAACAGGGGTCATACCTGAGCCAGATGCAGGCGCAACAGCAGGGCATGAGCGTCGATCGTCTGCACGAAGTCGAGCAGAAGCTCGGCGACCACAAAGACATCATTGGCGACTCATGGCAGCTCATGAGCGACCCCGACACCCAGTTCCCTAAGACCGAAACAGAGGTCGGCGCTCTGGATGACCCGAGCCAGCCGGTGAAGGGCGGATATGACCAGCTGCCTCGCAGCGTCCAAGAAGCGCTGAACGCCCCTGACTCTTGGCAATCGGATGAGCTTGAGAAGATCGCCGGCATCGTGCAGGACGGCGACGACAAATTCCAAACCAATACGGAAATTGATCGTGGAATGCTGCGGAAAGCGGCGGACATCATGGACTCCGACGCGTGGCGACAAGGAGCAGAGGAATACAACCTGCCGGACGATCAGCGGCCTCGATACATTGACCCAGTGGTCTCCGATGTGTTCAATGCCGTCTCGCCCGATCACCATGCGATCCACGACGCCATCACGAACGGCGACGGCCATATCGAAGGAATTGACCCGGACAAGTTCATGAAGGGCGTCACCGAGCGGATCTGGGACGACAACGGCGAAGCCGCAGGGAATCTCTTCGAGTGGACTCGGAACACCCACGGCCCCGAAGCACAGATCGCTGCCGACACCGCTGAAGCCTATGGCCGATACCTCGGTGTGCATGGTGGCGAATTGCTCGACCTTCCTGGCCACCACACCATCGGTGAAGTGAACCCCGAACTCGTCCGGGCGTTCGGCCAAGGACTCGAGCCATATCAAGCGGCGATGGTGGGTGATGCGGGTCTCGCGAATGGCTTCGACCCACTGGATCGCCTCGGAGGTGATATGCCCAACACACGCAATGTCTTCGCAGTCATAGATTCGGATCCCGACGCTGCCAAGCACTTCAATGGCCAGGCCTACTTGAAGGCCGCCCAGTACGAGACAAGCTTCGCGTCAGCCGCCGCTGAAAACCCCGTCATCGAGGGCACAGATCCGCGGTCCGACGACCTGCGAAAAGCTGGCCGAATGCTCGGACTTATCGACGCTGGCGCCGACATTCAGACCAAGGCCGACAATGTCAATGAAAGACTGAGCGCCTACGACCAGGCCAAAGCAGCTTGGGAGTTGAAGAGCGCCGCATATGACACCGTCGCGGCCAATATTCCGGGCGGAGACCGCGTTGCAGCGGCGCTTCAAGACGGCTTTATCGGTCCGGAACCGAATGAACGCGACTTCCCTCTCGGCACAGGTTCAACCGATGTTGGGCCTAACGGAGATCAGAGAGACCTTGGCGTTGCAGTGACGCAGGCTCAGTACACGATCGCCGCAGGAATGGTCGATGCGCCCAACGCGGACATCCCAGCCACCTACTTTCACAACAACGGCGCCGGACCTCTCATGACGCCGGCTGAAGTGAGGAGTCTGTACGGCGAAGAGGGCTGGGACGATTACTCGAACAAACTTCAGACCTACATGTCCAAGTATCCATCTCTTATAGGCGCTTCTACCGACTTTCAATTCAGTTTCGGCAACATCACGGGCATCGGACCGAACGAGATGCCCCGATGAGACACCTCGCCAATCTCCGGAGAATGCTCATAGTCCTTCTCTGCGTAGCCACCGCCACTGGACTTTCGAGCGCGTGTTCCGACGGAGCACCCGATCTGCCCGTCGACTCGTCCCCACAGACTGTTCACGACCGTCTCACATCGCCAGGCGGTGATGAATTCCTAGAGAAGGTGACTTCGCATTCGTGGGAAGGCGAGAGTGGTCGAGTCACAGCTCTTTTCAGCTGGATACCCGACGACGCAACTTCGACGGAAGCCGGTCGGCGTGCTATGGCTGGCCAAACCGCACGGGCCCTCGCCCAATTTGTTGCCAACAATTCGAATGAACTTCGAGGGGGCGCGGGCAATGATACGACAAGCGGATCGATCGGCGAAGTTAATCCAGAACTCACCGAGAGCTACGCGGCGGCTCTCATTCCCTACCTAGGGGCGATGGTCGGCGATCCTCGCGGCACTTCGGACTTCGAACCGCTCGATCCAGTGAACGGCGCGATGCCAAGGACTGTGGCTGTCTTCGCCGCCCTGCGGACCGGAGAGGCGGCAGCGCAGCATTTGAGCACTGCGTTGGCCGAGTTGGTCGATGACTACGAATCGACTTTCGCTCAGTCCGCGGTGGCGGACCCCGCCTCGGTGCAGCCTCGCAACGTCTCCTTGATGCGTGCCGCGCGGTTACTTGGTGCCGCCAAATCCAGTGGTTTCCAATCGGTTGGCCAGTATGCGCTTGATGTCGGCGATGTTGCCGCGCAATTGCAGTATCGCCTCGCAAGCGGCCTGATAAATGGTCCCAACAGTGATATATCGCCACAGTTCTTCGACGGAGCAAGATTGTTCTCGCCTAACGAAGTGCGCGGCCAACTCGGTGAATCATCCTGGGATGAATACACGAATCAGCTCAGCGTCTTCCTTTCAAAGAGCCCGCGATTGACCGACGCCGTGACCGACTTCAGGGCGACGTTCATGAGTTCCAGTCAGTGATTTCACACCGGTGACTTTCACGCTTAGTCAGAATGCGGGCGAGGCCTATGCGTATCCCGGATTCGAGGAAGCGGTGCCCGACAACGGCTCTGAACTCTGGGTAACCAGGCCGGCCCTCGATGTCCCGAGCAAGACGCCTTCGGTAGGGAATGTCACTCGCCATATTCTCTCCATGGACCGCACCAATGACGAAGTCGCTGCCGTGGTCTGCAGTTACAACTATCGCGTCGCAACTGAGACCGAGGACCGGTCCTACCGAAGCGTGGCACGCGCTGGACCGAAGGACGAACGCGGGATATCCGTCACGAGGGTTGGCTTGACAGGTCCTTCGCCATCGATGCCGCCGCAAGCCGGCCCGCGCCCCGACCCCGTCGATGACGTCTTCGGCGCCTGGCGCGTCCGCGGCATGCTCACCTATTGGAGGGTGGGCGACCCGGGCTTCGCCGAAGCTTGGCCCAGCTACGAGGCCGACAGGCAGAAGTGCGTCGACAAAGCACCTGATCCGCCGGCCGTCCGTGCCGAGATCATCGACGGCACCCACCCTCGTGACTTCTTCCCAACAGCACCTGCGAGTCCAGGTTGGCCGGAAGCTCCATCGCAGTAGCCATGCCACCCTGGGTCTCATGACAGACGCGCGCGAACAGGGTTACCAAGTCCTCCGTGAACTCCTCAGCGGTGCGCTGCCCGAAGGCGAAGAATTCGCCAAAGACGGCCGCTTCGGCGAGGACCTTCTCGAGATCGGCGTCGACAACATCTTCGGTCGGCTCTGGACCCGTGAAGGGCTCAGCCGCCGCGACCGCAGCCTCGTCACCATGGGAATCCTCATCGCGCTACGCGCCACCGACGAATTCAAGGCTCACGTCACCATCGGCCTCAACAACGGCCTGACCGAGGACGAGATCGCCGAGGCGATCTACCACGCCAGCGGCTACGCCGGATTCCCCAGCGCCAACTCGGCATTGAACGCGGCCCGCGAGGTGTTGGAAGGCACGTGAGCCACGTCACCCACCACCGCATCACCGTCGCCGGCATCGACACCTTTTACCGCGCCGCCGGCCCCGCCGACGCCTCCGTCCTGCTGCTCCCCCACGGCTACCCGGCGTCGTCGTACGTCTACCGCAACCTGATGGCCGCCCTCGGCGACCGCTGGCGCCTCATCGCCCCGGACCTTCCCGGATTCGGTTACAGCGCAACACCTTCGGCTGACGACTTCGGCTACACGTTCGCCGCCTACGCCGACTTCCTGCAGTCCTTCGTCGATGCGATGCACCTCGACCGGTACGTCATCTGGCTGCACGACTACGGCTCGCAGTTCGGATTCCGACTGGCCCTCGCCCACCCCGAGAGAGTCGCCGGGCTCGTCATTCAGAACGGCGACATCTACGAAGACGCCTTCGGCCCCAAGTACGACTTCCTCAAGAAGTCCTGGAGCAACCCGGGCCCCGCCGCCCGTCGCAAGATCGCCCAGCACGTCACCCTCCACGGCTTCGAAACCGAGTTCAGGGGCGAGCTACCCGCCGACGTCGCCGACCGCATCAGCCCCGACCTGTGGACCCTGCACTGGACGCTGATGAACACCCCCGAGCGCATCGCCAACCTCATCCGCCTGCTCGAGGACCAGCCCAACACGCTGAAGTGGTTCCCCGACGAACAGGCCTACCTGCGCGAGCACCGACCGCCCACACTCATTGTCTGGGGCCCGCACGACGGCTACATGCCCGAGCAATCCGCCCGCGCGTATCACCGCGACCTGCCCGGCGCCCCACTGCACCTGCTCGGTGGCGGGCACTGGCTGCTGGAGACCCATCTCGACGATGTGGTGCCGCTGGTCGACGACTTCCTGACGCAGGTGTACTGACTGCACGGTTGTTGTACGCAAACACCGAGAGGGCACGTCAACAACCGTGCGCTCGGCGTAGAAAAATGAGAGCCGCCTAGGAGAATCGAACTCCTGACCTATTCATTACGAGTGAATCGCTCTACCGACTGAGCTAAGGCGGCGTGCCCGGCTCGCACCGGGCGGCACGAGTCTACGGCAGCGCCCACCGGCCACCAAAGTCAGTCCCGCAACGCCTGCCCGACGGTCGCCACCATCGCGTCGACCGCGAACTTCGGCTTGACGTTGACCGCCAGCGCCTCGCGGCACTCCAGCACCGCCTCGATGCAGCGCAACAGCTTCTCCGGCGGCGCATGCGTGGCCAGCGCCGCCACCTTGTCCGCCATGTCCGGATGGTTGGCCTGCACATGCCCGGCCCCCGACGACACCAACAGCGCGTCCCGGAAGTACGTGGCCAGGTCGATCAGCGCCCGGTCCAGCGCATCGCGCGACGCCCGGGTCTGCCGCGACTTCTGCCGCTTCTCCAGATCCCGGATCGCCCCCGTCGCCCCGCGCATGGTCCCGGCCGTGCCCTTACCCGTCCCGCCCGCACCGAGCGCCGTCCGCAGCTCCTCGGCCTCGGACTCGTTGCGGTCCACGGACAGCGCCTTGGCCTCTGCCTCCGCCGACGCCACCAACTCCTCGGCGGCGGCGTACGCCCGCGACGGCGTGGCCGCATCGCGCGCCAGGCTCAGCGCCCGCTTACGCCGGTCCCGCGCCTGCTCGTCGACCACCAGCCGGCGCGCCCGGCCGACGTGCCCGCCGCTCACCGACGCCGCCCAGCGGGCGTCCTCTTCGGACATGCCGTCGCCCTCGATGAGCACCTGGGCGATCGCCTCCACCGACGGCGTCACCAGCGCGACGTGCCGGCAGCGCGAGCGCAGCGTGATCGCGATGTCCTCCGGGTCGACCGACGGCGCGCACAGCAGGAACACCGTCGACGGCGGCGGTTCCTCCACCACCTTGAGCAGCGCGTTAGCCGCGCCCTCGGTGAGCCGGTCAGCGTCCTCCACCACCACGATCTGCCAGCGTCCGGTGCCCGGACGGCGCGACGCGATCTGCACGATCGAGCGCATCTCGTCGACACCGATCGACAGGCCCTCGGGGATGATCCGCCGCACGTCGGCGTGCGTGCCCGCCATCGTCGTCGTGCACGCCCGGCACTCCCCGCAACCCGGCACCCCGTCGGAGGTGCACTGCAGGGCGGCGGCGAAACACAGCGCCGCAATCGACCGCCCGGACCCCGGTGGGCCGGTGATCAGCCACGCATGTGTCATGGTCCCCGTCACCGCAGCACTGTGAGCGGCGTCACCGCGGGCGGCCTGCGCGGCGCCCACCAACTCCGCTTCAACTGCGTGTTGACCCACCAAACGGGAAAAAACTCCGGCCATCGCCGCCAACAGTAGTGGTCAGGCCGACACAACTCGCTGACAGCGGCGCTCAACGTCGCCTTCGCCCGATACGGTTAACGGGTGGCGTCTGAAGCGATACCGATCGGGCGGATCAGCGCATTCGTCCGGTGGGTGGCGCGTACGCCGTGGCCGGTCTTCACCCTGGGGATGTTGCAGGCCGACATCATCGGCGCGCTGTTCGTGCTCGGGTTCCTGCGGTTCGGTCTGCCACCCGAGGACCGCGTGCAGCTCCAGGATCTGCCCGCCTTCAACCTGGCGATCTTCCTGGGCTACCTGTTCGTGTCGTTCACCGTCGGCGCCTATCTGAGCCTGCGGCTGCTCATTCCGGTCATCCGGTGGCAGCGCCGCGACGCGTTGCTGGCCGAGGGCGATCCCGCCACCACCGAGCTGGCCCGCGCCCGCGCCCTGCGGATGCCCTTCTACCGGACCGTCATCAGCGTCGCGAACTGGTGCCTGGGGTCGATCGTGTTCATCGTCGCGAGCTGGCCGGTGGCCAGTAAGTCGGCGCCCGTCGTGGCGGTCGCCACCGCCCTGGGCGCCACCGCGACCGCGATCATCGGCTACCTGCAGTCTGAACGGGTCCTGCGTCCTGTCGCCGTCGCGGCGCTGCGTGGCGGCGTCCCGGAGAACTTCCGCGCCCCCGGCGTGATCCTGCGGCAGGTGCTCACCTGGGTGCTGTCCACGGGTGTCCCGGTGCTGGCCATCGTGCTGGCGCTGGTGGCCAGCCAGTTCGACATCCTCGAGGCGCCCGCCGAGCGGCTGACCATGCCGATCCTGCTGCTGGCCATCGCCGCGCTGGTGATCGGCCTGGCCGGCACCGTCCTGGTGGCCATGTCGATCGCCGACCCGCTGCGGCAGCTGCGCTGGGCGCTCGGCGAGGTGCAGCGCGGCAATTACAACGCCCACATGCAGATCTACGACGCCAGCGAGCTGGGATTGCTGCAGGCCGGCTTCAACGACATGGTCCGCGACCTGTCCGAGCGGCAGCGGCTGCGCGATCTGTTCGGCCGCTACGTCGGCGAAGACGTCGCCCGCCGGGCGCTGGAGCGGGGCACCGAACTCGGCGGCCAGGAGCGCGACGTGGCGGTGCTGTTCGTCGACCTGGTCGGCTCCACCACGCTGGCCTCGACGATCCCTGCCGCCGAAGTGGTCAACCTGCTCAACGACTTCTTCCGCGTCGTCGTCGACACCGTCAACCGGCACGGCGGCTTCGTCAACAAGTTCCAGGGCGACGCGGCGCTGTGCATCTTCGGCGCCCCGATCGAGCACCCGGACGCGTGCGGCGCCGCGCTGGCCGCGTCGCGGGAACTGCACGACGAACTCATCAAGGTCCTCGGGCAGACCGACTTCGGCATCGGGGTGTCGGCGGGCCGCGCGATCGCCGGTCACATCGGCGCGCAGGCCCGCTTCGAATACACGGTGATCGGCGATCCGGTCAACGAGGCCGCGCGCCTCACCGAACTCGCGAAGCTCGAGCAGGGGCACGTGCTGGCGTCGGCCATCGCGGTCAGCGGTGCGCTCGACGCAGAGGCGCTGTGCTGGAACGTCGGTGAGACCGTCGAACTCCGCGGCCGCATCGCCCCGACGCAGCTGGCCCGCCCGGTCAACCTGATGTCGCCCAGCGAGGTCAGCGACCTGTCGCGCTGACGGTCAGCCCTTCTTCGCCGCGGCCTTCTTGGCCGGGGCCTTCTTGGCGGCCGTCTTCTTCGCGGGCGACTTCTTGGCGGCGGCCTTCTTCTTGACCGGCCCGCGGGCACGGCGGTCGGCGAGCAGTTCGGAGGCCCGCGCGTCGGTGATCGACATGACGTCGTCGCCCTTGCGCAGGCTGGCGTTGGTCTCCCCGTCGGTGACGTACGGCCCGAAGCGGCCGTCCTTGATCACCATCGGCTTACCGCTGACCGGATCGGTGCCCAGCTCGCGCAGCGGCGGCGTCGCCGCGCCCTGCCGGCCCCGGCGCTTGGGTTCGGAGTAGATCTTCAGCGCCTCGTCGAGGGTGATGGTGAACATCTGCTCCTCGGTCGCCAGTGACCGAGAGTCGGTGCCGCGCTTGAGGTACGGGCCGTACCGGCCGTTCTGCGCGGTGATCTCCTCACCGGTGTTGGGATCGACGCCCACCACCCGCGGCAGCGACAGCAGTTTCAGCGCGTCCTCGAGCGTGACCGTTTCGAGGTCCATCGTGCGCAGCAGCGAACCCGTCCGCGGTTTCGGACCGGTCGGCTTCTTGCCCTTCTTCGCCGGCGCCCCGTCATCGGGCTCCTCCGGCGGGGCGGGCAGGACCTCGGTCACGTACGGCCCGTAGCGGCCGTCCTTCGCGACGATCTCGTGGCCGGTCTCCGGGTCGACGCCCAGCGAGCGGCCCTCTTGCGGTGTGGCGAAGAGCTTTTCGGCCAGCTCGAGGGTCAGCTCGTCCGGTGTCAGCTCGTCCTTGAGGTTGGCCCGCTGCGGTTTGAGCTCGCCCGGGTTGTCCTCGTCGGCCACCATCCGTTCGAGGTACGGCCCGTTCTTGCCGACGCGCACATAGATCGGGCGCCCCTCGGCGTCGTCGAACAGCTTGATGGAGTTGACTTCTCGGGCGTCGATCTCTTCGAGGTTGACGCCGACGAGCTTCTTGAGACCGCCGGAGCGGGCGATCGAATCGCCGACGCCGTGCTCGCCACCGAAGTAGAAGTTCTTGAGCCAGTTGGTCCTTCGCTCGTTACCCGAGGCGATCTCGTCGAGTTCGTCCTCCATCGCGGCGGTGAACCCGTAGTCGACCAGCCGGCCGAAGTGCTGTTCGAGCAGGCCGATCACCGCGAACGCTACCCACGACGGCACCAGCGCGCTGCCCTTCTTGTGGACGTAGCCGCGGTCCTGGATGGTCTTGATGATCGACGAGTACGTCGACGGGCGGCCGATGCCCAGATCTTCGAGCGCCTTGATCAGCGAGGCCTCGGTGTAGCGGGCGGGCGGGCTGGTCTGGTGGCCGGCGGGCGTGAGCTCCTTGGCGTCGACGCGCTGGCCCTGCGTGAGGTTCGGCAGCCGGCTCTCGGCGTCGTCGGCCTCACCGCCGGCCTGCTCGTCGATGCTCTCGACGTAGGCCTTGAGGAAGCCGGCGAAGGTGATGGTGCGGCCGCTGGCGGAAAACACGACCGACTGCCCACCGACGGCGGTGCCGTCAATCGTGCCTCCGCGGGAGTCCCCGGCGATTCGCAGCGACAGCGTGGTGCCGCGGGCGTCGGCCATCTGCGAGGCCACCGTGCGCTGCCAGATCAGCTCGTAGAGCCGGAACTCGTCGGTGTCGAGCTGGGCGTGCAGCTGACCGGGCGTCTGGAACACGTCGCCCGCGGGGCGGATCGCCTCGTGCGCCTCCTGCGCGTTCTTCACCTTGCGGGTGTACTGGCGCGGCGTCGGGTGCACGTACTCCTCGCCGTAGAGCTGGCGGGCCTGGTTACGCGCGGCGTTGATGGCCGACTGCGACAGCGTCGTCGAGTCGGTACGCATGTAGGTGATGTAGCCGTTCTCGTAGAGCCGCTGAGCGATGCTCATCGTGCGCTCGGAAGAGAAGCGCAGCTTGCGGCCGGCCTCCTGCTGCAGCGTGGAGGTCATGAACGGCGCGTATGGGCGGCGGGTGTAGGGCTTCTGCTCGACGGACGCGACGGACAGCGCCACACCCTGCAGGCCCGCCGCCAGCGCCCCGGCACCCGCCTCGTCGAGCACCAGCACCTCGTCGGGCTTCTTGACCGCACCCAGCGAGTCGAAATCGCGGCCGGTCGCCACCCGGCGGCCGTCGACGCTGTTCAGTCTCGCCGTGAATGTCGGCGGGGTGGCCTGCGGATCGGACACGCTGGCGTCCAGCTCGGCCGAGACGTCCCAGTAGCCGGCCGTGCGGAACGCCATGCGCTCGCGTTCGCGCTGCACGATGATGCGCGTCGCCACGGACTGCACGCGGCCCGCCGACAGCTTCGGCGCCACCTTCTTCCACAGCACCGGGCTGACCTCGTAGCCGTAGAGACGGTCGAGGATGCGGCGGGTCTCCTGCGCGTCGACCAGGTCGTTGTCCAGGTCGCGGGGGTCCTCGGCGGCGGCCCGGATCGCCGACTCGGTGATCTCGTGGAACACCATCCGCTTGACCGGGATGCGCGGTTTGAGCGTTTCGAGCAGGTGCCAGGCGATGGCCTCGCCCTCGCGGTCGCCGTCCGTCGCCAGGTAGAGCTCGTCGACGTCCTTGAGCAGGCCTTTGAGCTCCGTGACGGTGCTCTTCTTGTCGGGGCTGATGATGTAGAGCGGTTCGAAGTCGTGTTCGACGTCGACGCCGAGCCGCGCCCACGGCTCCGATTTGTACTTCGCGGGCACGTCGGCCGCTGCTCGGGGCAGGTCGCGGATGTGTCCACGCGACGATTCGACGATGTAATTGGAGCCGAGGTAACCGGCGATTTTGCGTGCCTTCGTCGGCGACTCGACAATGACGAGTCGCCGCACGCCGCCGTTTGCTCTTCGCGCAAGCGGCTCATCGCTACCGTTTCCGCTTCCGCGGCTACCGTCAGCCAACTGGATCCTGCTCCACTTCTTCGGTTGCCATCCGACGCCGGATTCCCCCGTCGGCGCCTGTCGGCACCTGACAATTTCGCACCCTACGCTGGCCGACGCAAACTGACCCCTTCGTCACCGGTCATTGAGAGCCCGGCCAATCGGACAACGCCGCGGCGTCGTCGGGAGGTTCCCCCACCGTCTCTACCAGGCGCGTCAGCCGTCGTCGACCACTGATCCGCAACGCCGGGCGCGACCCCCGGGTACCTATCAATGTCGGTGCGATCCCGATCCGCATCATGGCCGACGCGAGCGGCGAATGGGTGTCCGGTGCGTGCGGGTCGAGTCCGAGCAGATAGCCGTTGGGTTCGCGGGTGCCTGCGGCCAGCGTCCACGCCCGCAGCTCCCGGGGGCCGGGCAACCACTGCGGGGGGACGGTCTTGACCGCGCCACGCGTCCATTCCGCGGCGATCGCGACCAGGCGCGGCTCGACATCGGTGCGCACCAGCGGCGTGCGCTCGTCGGTCCGGGAGATCTCCGCACGCAGACCCGCGTCGGTGATCATCTCGGCCAGCGCCTCGGCCCGCCACAGATCCTCTACGACGACCGACAGCCGCGCACCCTGCTCCCGGCCGCTGCCCACCAGCACCACCTGACCGGGCGCGGCGAGCAGCCCGGTGAGGTCGGCGACCGCGGGCGGTACCGCGTCAGCCGAGAAGAAGGACAGCTGGCTCACGGATCGACAGTAAGCCAGCCGTGCGCCCGCCGTGAGATGCCCCGCGGCAGGGGTAACCAACGCCACCGTCAACGAAAACACCCCCACAGCTCCGTTGCGCGGATCGGTGGGGGTGTCTCGTCAGGCTCGCTGTACTAGATGGTGCGCACACCCGTAGCTTGCGGCCCCTTGGGGCTCTGGCCGACCTCGAACTCGACCTTCTGGTTCTCCTCCAGGGTGCGGAAGCCGCTGCCCTGAATCTCCGTGTAGTGGACAAACACGTCTGCGGAGCCGTCCTCGGGGGCGATGAAACCGAACCCCTTCTCCGCGTTGAACCACTTCACAGTTCCCTGTGGCATTTCCTGTTGTTTCCTTTTCTTCTTCTCCGGGTGCGGTCCACCGTTTCGGTACACCGGGCCCGTTCCGACCGCCATCCTTCGTGGAGTCGTCGGAACTCGACCCGACCTACAACCCTCGCAGGAACCGCGATCGCAACGTCGATCCTGCGAGTGCGAGTACACGAACACAGAAGCTGCGACCGCGCTAAGTCAATCACGTTCAGCGCTGGTGCGACAGTCTCAACGCAGTTCCTTTGGGGAACAATTCACCTGTGCGGCGGCGTGGACCGCCGACGCACTGTTACGGACGTGTTTCGGAGGGGTGGACGGTGTCGGATTTCGGCCGGGAGCTGCTGTCTTGTGCGGTGGCGGGGGTCGCGGCCGGCGAGCATCCGCTGCGTCACGTCGCCGACCTCCCGCCGCGTTCCGGGCAACCCGAGTCCTGGCCCGAATGGGCGCACCCAGATGTGGTGCAGGCGTTCGTTGATCGGGGCGTGCGGACGCCGTGGTCGCACCAGCGCGCGGCGGCAGACCTCGCCCACGACGGCAGGCACGTGGTGCTGTCCACCGGCACCGCGTCGGGCAAGTCGCTGGCCTACCAGCTGCCGATCCTGTCGGCGATGGCGTCCGAGCCCCGAACGCGCGCACTGTATCTGTCGCCGACCAAGGCGCTGGGCCACGACCAGCTGCGCACCGCCCAGGCGCTCACCGAAGCGGTCGCCGCGCTGGGCGACGTGGCGCCGTCGTCGTATGACGGGGACAGCCCCACCGACGTGCGGCGGTTCGCCAGGGAGCGCTCACGCTGGATCTTCTCCAACCCGGACATGATCCACCTGTCGCTGCTGCGCAACCACGCCCGCTGGGCGGTGTTCCTGCGCCATCTCAAGTTCATCGTCGTCGACGAATGCCATTACTACCGCGGCATATTCGGGTCCAATGTGGCACTGGTGCTGCGCCGGCTGCTGCGGTTGTGCGCGCGGTACTCGGCCGAGCCCGGCGGGCCGACGGTGATCTTCGCCAGCGCGACCACCGCGGCACCGGCGGAGACCGCCGCCGAGTTGATCGGCCAGACCGTCACCGAGGTCACCGCCGACGGGTCACCCCAGGGCGCCAGAACCGTGGCGCTGTGGGAGCCCGCGCTGCTCACCGATCTCGTCGGCGAGAACGGGGCGCCCGTACGACGGTCCGCGGGCGCGGAGGCGGCGCGGGTGATGGCCGACCTGATCGCCGAAGGCGCCCGCACCCTGACGTTCGTGCGGTCACGCCGCGGCGCCGAACTCACCGCACTCACCGCGCGCACCCGCCTCGAGGAGATCGCCCCCGACCTGGTCGAGCAGGTCGCCTCCTACCGCGCCGGCTACCTCGCCGAGGACCGCCGCGAACTCGAACGCGCGCTGGCCGACGGCCGGTTGCGGGGACTGGCCACCACGAACGCGCTGGAACTCGGGGTGGACATCGCCGGATTGGATGCGGTGGTGCTGGCCGGGTTTCCGGGAACGGTCACCTCGTTCTGGCAGCAGGCCGGCCGCTCGGGCCGGCGCGGTCAGGGCGCGCTGATCGTGCTGGTAGCCCGCGACGATCCGCTCGACACCTATCTGGTGCACCACCCCGGCGCCCTGTTGGACCGCCCGATCGAGCGGGTGGTGATCGATCCGGCCAACCCGTATGTGCTTGCCCCGCAACTGCTGTGCGCTGCCACAGAGTTGCCGTTGACCGACGCCGAGGTGCGGATGTGGGACGCTGAGGCGGTTGCGGAGTCACTGGTCGACGACGGGTTGCTGCGCCGCCGCGCCCACGGGTACTTCCCCGTACCCGGGCTCGATCCGCATCCCGCGGTGGACATCCGGGGATCGTCCGGTGGGCAGATCGCGATCCTCGAGGTCGACACCGGACGCATGCTGGGCAGCGCAAACGCCGGACAGGCGGCAGCCTCGGTGCACCCGGGCGCGGTGTATCTGCACCAGGGTGAGAGCTACGTCGTGGACTCGCTGTCGTTCGAGGACGGGGTGGCGTTCGTCCACGCCGAGGACCCCGGATACACCACGTTCGCCAGGGAGGTCACCGACATCGCCGTCACCGGTCCCGGTGAGCGCGAGAAGTTCGGCGCAGTCACCGTCGGCCTGGTTCCGGTGTCGGTGTCGAACACCGTGGTCGGCTATCTGCGTCGCCAACTCACCGGCGAGGTCATCGATTTCGTCGAACTCGACATGCCGACCCGCACGCTGAACACCATGGCGGCGATGTGCACGATCACCCCGGAATTGTTGATGGACAACGGGATCGACCCGCTGCGCTTTCCCGGGTCGCTGCACGCCGCCGAACACGCCGCGATCGGGCTGCTCCCCCTGGTGGCCAGTTGCGACCGCGGCGACATCGGCGGGGTGTCCACCGCAGTGGGTCCCGAGGACGGTCTGCCGACGATCTTCGTCTACGACGGCCACCCGGGCGGGGCAGGATTCGCCGCCCGCGGATTCCGCCAGATCCGCACCTGGTGGGCGGCCACCGCCGACGCGATCGAGGCGTGCGAATGCCCTGCGGGGTGTCCGTCCTGTGTGCAGTCGCCGAAGTGCGGAAACGGCAACGATCCCCTCGACAAGGCCGGCGCGGTGCGGGTGCTGCGCCTGGTGTTGCGCGCACTGGCCGACGGCCGCCATTGACCCGGGGAGCGACCGACCCCTCGACGGCCGACTCCTCACGCGCGGCAGGTTCGACAACGCGATCCGTTCCGCCCACCCGGCATCGGGCGTGCAAGCAAAATACCTTGATATCAGGCGACCCGCCACCAGTTCGGGGCAATGGCGGGCGGTGCGGCGACCTCCGCGCAACGGATCCGGTGGGGTGGACGCGCCACGTAAAATCGCGGCCATGAGCCACGACTGGCTGCTCGTGGAGACCCTGGGCAGCGAGCCCGTCGTCGTCGCGCGGGGCGCACGCACCGAGAACATGGTCCCCATCAGCGCTTTTCTGCGGCGTAACCCCCACCTGATGGCGGTGCAGACCGCGATCGCCGAGACGGTCCGCGCCGGCCAGGGTCTGTCGAGTATCACCCCGAAGAACGACCGCGTGATCCGCACCGAGGTGGTGCAGATGTCCGACGGCCGCATTCACGGTGTGCACGTCTGGGTCGGGCCGCCGGACATGGATCCGCCCGAGCGGCCGCTGCCGGGACCACTGAAGTGGGATCTGGCCACCGGTGTCGCCACGGCCACCACACAGTCGCTGGCCAACAGCGGCCGCGATCCCGACACCGAGGACACCCACGGCCGTGCCCTGGCCGAGGACCTGCCGATGCGCGACCTCAACCCGAGCGAGACGAAGGTGCTCTCGATGGCAATTCGGCCGGAGCCAGGCCAGACCTTCTGCAGCACCTGGGATGTCACCGACTACCGGGGCGAGCTGATCTCGGTGGGGTTCAGTGCGCGGGCCCTGCTCGAGGAGCACGAGGACGGGGCGCCTCGGTTGGTGTGCCGGGCGATGAACTGGCGTGCCGAGCGTGACGGCCCGGCATTCCCGCACGACCACCTGGCCCAGCGCATCCTCGACGGGCTGGCGCAGAGCGGCCTGCACCGGGCGCTGGTCGACCTGGACACCTGGAAGCTGCTCAAGTGGCTCGACCCGCCGGCCCCGTTCTACGACTGGCGCGCGAACGAGGTGCACCCCGACGACGGGTTCGAGTTGGCGCGAATGATCACCGAGCTCGACCGCGGCGCGGCCACGGCGGTCATGCGCCTGCGCACCGCCGACGGCGACTGGGCGCCGGTGCATGTGACCATCAACCGCATCGAACTCGAAGCCGACACCTTCGCCGGCCTGGCGTCGGTGCGGCTGCCGACCGGCGAGGAGATCCGCGACGCCCGGCTGTCGCAGCCGGCCGGACAGCCGCTGTCACCGGAGTAGCACCGGTCCCCCGCGCGCCGCGGCATGCGCTGGCCCGAAGCGCCAGCCGCCGAGCCCGATCGCGGCGTCGATCCGGACGACCACCTCCAAGCCGTCCACCGCGCAGTGGGTCAGCGACGTGTTCATCGCCTCGGCGACCAGAGTTGCCTGCGCACAGGCTGATTCGGTGCCCGCGGCAAGCCGGCCGGCCGCGGCCAGTGCGGCGAGATCGGCCGCTGCCTGGGCCCGATGACGCGCGACCACCGCCGAGCCGACATGGGCCAGTCCGCCGGTGACGGCGATCAGCACCGCCAGGGCGGCGACCGCGGTGAGCGTCGCCGCGCCGCGCTCATCGCACACCGGATTCGGCCGCGGCCACCGCTCGCGCGGCGACCGTGACGCCGAACAGCATCGGCGATGTGCTGCTGACGCGGGCGACGGCAAGGTCACCGTCCCACCGCAGTTCGACCACCGCGCCCTGCGGGGCGATCTTCCTGGCCACCGTCGTCGCAGACTCGTCACCGCGCGCCGCCAGGCGTGCCGCTTCCCGCGCGGCGTCGATGCACCGGATCTGGGCCCCGACGGCGGACAGACCGGCGACGCACATCGCCAACACGACCACCACCGCGGCGATCGCGAACGCCGCCTCGACCGTGGCGCCACCGGAATCGTCACTCAGACATTGGTGTTGAGTGCGCGGCTGATGATGTTTGTCAGCGCACTGACGATGGAGTCGCCGGTGACGACCGTGTAGAGGATCGCCCCGAACGCCGCCGCGGCGATCGTGCCGATGGCGTACTCGACCGTCGACATCCCGGCTTCGTCGACCGCAAGCAACGTCATCCGCAACCTGAGTTCGTCGAGCATCACTCCCAGTGACCTCGGTTCCCGTGACATCGTGCCCTCCCTCATTCTCGTTCGCGGACCGTCCGCGACCGCCCGTCCTCACCACAGACCCGACTGCAGAACGTCACCGGCCAGCCCCGCCACCACGGGCACGATGCCCAGGCACAGGAACGCAGGCAGGTAACACACCCCCAGTGGGGCGGCGATCAATACGCCCGCACGTTCTGCGGCGCCTCGTGCGACATCGGCTGCGTCGCTGCGGGATTCGATCGCCAGCTCGGCGACGCCCCGCGCGAGCGCCGTTCCGGACTCCGCCGATCGCCGGGCCAACCGCAGCAGCGCACGGGTGTGGTCGTCGAGCGGCGAACCGGGATCCGACCAGGCGGTCGCCGCATCGGCGCCGAGCGCCAACATGTCGGCGGCCCGGGTCAGGACCTTGGCCAAGCCGGACGGCGCGGACAACGCCGCAGCCGACGCCGCGGCCGACACCGCCATTCCCGACGAGAGGCACGCCGCCAGCACGTCGAACGTCGATGCCGCCGCGAGCGGATCGGCGATACCGCGCCGCGCCGGGCGTTCGGTCCGCTCTCCGGCCGTGCGCATGGCTGCCAGCCGGGCACCGCCGTCGCGGCCGGTCATCAGCAGCGCCAGCGCGAGCAGCGCCGCCGACATCGTCACGTCGTCACCCCGGCGGTGATGCGATCCGACCACAGCAACCCGATGCAGGACAGCGTCACGCCGACCAGCAGCAGCCACCCGCCCACCCCGCCGGCGAACAGGAAACCCAGCGGCTCGGCGCCGATCAGCTGGCCGAGCGCGATGCCCAGCACCGGCAGCGCCGCGAGCACCGCCGCCGTCGCGCGCGCACCCGCCATCCCGGCGCTCACCCGGGACGAAAACCGTTGCCGCTCGCCGATGTCGCGCTGCGCGGTCTGCATCAGCGCCGCAATGGACAGACCGTGGGTCTGGGCCAGCTGCCAGCACACCGCGATCCGCTCCCACTGTGCGGCGAGGTCCGATCCGCGCGCGGTGTCGTGCAGACCGGCCGCGACGTCGGCACCGAGCCGGGCCCGCGCGGCGACAGCCCGCAGGGATTCGGCGACCTGACCGTCGGTCTCCTCGGCCGCTGCCTCGAATGCGGACACCGGATGAGCGCCCACGCGCAGTTCGCCCACCAGAACCTCCAGCGCGCACTGCAGCGACTCCGATTCGCGATCACGGCGGCGGACCGCGCGCCGGGTGCGGATGCGCACCGCGGCGGTGGCGCAGGCGATCGCCGCGGCGAGCACGACGCCGGCGGGGGCCACGGACCACACCAGCGCCGCGGGCACCGCGGCCAGCGCGATCAGGGCGCGGGGTGGTCGACGGCGAAGCGGATGCCGGGTGGGTCCGCGCAATCGCCGGCTGACGTCGACCGGGTTGAGCAGCACCGCAAGCGCCAAGGCGAGCGCGGCGGTGCTCAACTGGCCCTCCGCGCCGCGATGAGCCGGTTCAGCTCGGCGGTGCCTGCGTCGAAGCCGCCGCCGATCCGCCATGCGGGCACCACCCGGACGCGACCGTCGTCATGCGGTCGCAGCACAGCGATCTCGGTGAGCCGGCGCACGCCCGCGTTGTCGCGCGCCACGTGCAGCAGCACCTGCACCGCCGCGGCCAATTGGCTGTGCAACACCGGGCGGGTGAGCCCGCCGACGGCTCCGAGCGCCTCCATCCGCGCCGGCACCTCGGCGGGGTTGTTGGCGTGCACGGTGCCCGCTCCCCCGTCATGGCCGGTGTTGAGCGCGGCGAGCAGGTCGACGACCTCCGCGCCACGGACCTCGCCGACCACGATCCGGTCGGGCCGCATCCGCAGCGCCTGACGAACCAGGTCGCGGACCGTCACCTCCCCGACGCCCTCGACATTCGCTCCGCGCGCGACGAGCTTCACCACGTGCGGATGTTGTGGCGCCAGCTCGGCGGCGTCCTCGACGCAGACGATCCGCTCGCGGGCCGCGACGGCACCGAGGGCCGCGGCGAGCAGCGTCGTCTTGCCCGCACCGGTGCCGCCGCTGACCAGGAACGCCAGCCGGGCGTCGATGACGTCGCGAAGAATCGGCGCGGCCTCCTCGCCGATGGTGCCCGCGGCCACCAGTGCGGCCAGGTCCTGGCTGGCCGGGCGCAGCACGCGCAGCGAGAGGCACGTGCCGCCGGTCGCGACGGGCGGCAGGACGGCGTGCAGGCGCACGGTGAACTCACCCGTGCCCAGGCCGTGCAGCTGCCCGTCGACCCACGGCTGCGCCTCGTCGAGGCGACGGCCGGCGGCCAGCGCCAACCGCTGGGCCAGCCGCCGCACCGCGCCCTCGTCGGGGAACCGGATCGGCGTGCGGCGCAATCCCTTTCCGTCGTCGACCCACACCGCGTGGGGCGCGGTGACCAGTACGTCGGTGGTGCCGTCGGCGCACAACAGCGGTTCGAGCGGTCCGGCACCGGTGAGTTCGGTCTGCAGCGCCCGCAGATTGGTGAGCACCTCGGTGTCGCCGAGGACGCCGCCCGATTCGGCGCGGATGGCCGCCGCGACGACCGCCGGGTGCAACGGGGATGCCTCCGCAGCGAGCCGCTCCCGCACACGCTCGATCAGCGAGGAGTTCATGCCGCCTCCGTCGCGGGATGGCGTTGCAGGACGGCCAGCACGCGGTGCGCGGCCGCCCCGAGCGGTGACCGTCGCGCCACCCGCAGGCCGCCTCGTTCGAGGGCCTCGGCGATTCCGGGTTGTGGCCGCATCGCCGCCAGTAGCGGGAGCCCGGCGGACGCGGCCACCTCGGAGGCGCGCAACCCGCCCGGTGCGGGGCCGCGCACCACCAGGCCGACGTTGGGGTTGATCGCCGACAACCACGGGACCATCGCGCTCGCCGCCGCACAGGCGCGGACTTCGGCGGTGACGACCACGATCACCAGATCGGCGGCGTCGAGTGCGGCCTCCGCGGCGGCGGTCGAGCGGCGCGGTACGTCGCACACCACCATCGCGCCGCCGCGGCTTCCGGCGTCCACAACGGCGGCCAGCGCGTTCGGGTCGATCTCGCCGCCGGCCCGGCCGTTGGCCAGCAGCGTCACCTCGGCGTGGCGGGGCAGGGCGTCACACAGCGCGGGATAGCCGATCCGGCCGCCGCGCAGGGAGAGGTCCGGCCAGCGCAGCCCCGTCGTCGTTTCGGCGCCCAGCAGCAGATCCAGTCCGCCGCTCCACGGGTCGACGTCGACCAGCAGCGCGTCGTCGCCGCAGAGCGCGAGCGCGGCGGCCAGTACCGACGCGCCGGCTCCGCCGCGGCCGGCGATCACGGCGGCGACCGCTCCGCGCCGGGCGGCGTCGCGCACCGATTCGGCGGCTTCCGACAGCAGGACGACGAGTTCGGCCTCCTGCGCCGGCAGCGTCATCACGCGCTGGGCGCCCACCTCGATCGCGGCGTGCCAGTGCGATTCCTCGGGCCCGGACCGCTCGACGAGGAAGACGCGGTCACGTCTGGGCAGGGCCCGCGCGGCGCACCGGCGGGCGGACGGTTCGTCGAGCAGGATGGCGGCCGCGGCGCTCCACGCCTTGCGGCTGGACGGCTCCTCCGCGTGGACCAGCGACACCGCGGCCGCCGCCGCAACCCGGTCGACGTCGTCGCGCAGCGCGGGTTCGCTCAGCAGGACGAGCACAGCGGGGGTGGTGGTCATGGCACCACTGTGGCGTGCGGATCGACGCCGCAGCGTCGGCCGGCCCCGGAGTTGCTACCGAATGTGGATGAACCAGCAACTGTGGACAACTTCGGCGCCGCACTCGGCGATCTCGGTTCGGCAACGTTTCGGCATCATCGGAGTTATCCGGATTGCGAAAACAACCCCCCGAAAAAGGGACGACCCCCGCCAGGGGGGGAGGAGGCGGAGGTCGTCGTGTATCAGCCCCGGGGGGTCGGGCTGATGCACACCCGGCATAACCCGGGTAACGCCCACTATACACACGGTACGGCCACGGAATGCAAGTCCCGGGCACCTTAGAAATTACTGATTCGTAAGAAAACTGCGTATGCGGACACGTGTCTTGATCTGCCAATTTGTACAGCCGACACCCCAGATGTCACGACTATGACGTTTATGCTGGCCCCGTGAGCGCATCGGAGCCGCATGCCGCACCCTCGATCGTGCCTGGAACGGGATCCTCGCCCGACCACCCCGTCCGTACTGCTGCGTTTTTCGATTTGGACAAGACGGTGATCGCCAAGTCGAGCACGTTGGCTTTTAGCAAACCTTTCTTCGATCAGGGGCTGCTCAATCGGCGGGCCGTGCTCAAGTCGACGTATGCGCAGTTCCTGTTCCTGATGTCGGGTGCCGACCACGACCAGATGGACCGCATGCGTTCCTACGTGACGAACATGTGCACGGGATGGGACGTCGAACAGATCAAGTCCATCGTCGGCGAGACCCTGCACGAGATCGTCGACCCACTGGTGTTCGCCGAGGCCGCCGATCTGATCGCCGACCACAAACTGTGCGGCCGAGACGTGGTCGTGGTCTCGGCATCCGGTGAGGAGATCGTCGCGCCGATCGCCCGTGCGCTGGGCGCCACCCACGCGATGGCGACGCGGATGGTCGTCGAAGACGGCCGGTACACCGGCGAGATCGCGTTCTACTGCTACGGCGAGGGCAAGGTCAAGGCCATCCGCGCGCTGGCGGCGCGCGAGGGGTACGCGCTCGAGCACTGTTACGCCTACTCCGATTCGATCACCGACATCCCGATGCTCGAGGCCGTCGGCCATCCGACCGTGGTGAACCCGGACCGCGCGCTGCGCAAGGAGGCCGTCACCCGCGGCTGGCCGGTGTTGACGTTCACCAAGCCGGTGTCCCTGCGTGACCGCATCCCGGCACCCTCGGGCGCTGCGGTGGCCACCACGGCGGCGGTGGGGATGAGCGCGCTTGCCGCCGGCGCGCTGACGTATTCGCTGCTCCGCCGGTTTGCCCTCTGACGAGTTGCTGAGCGGTACGCCGTAACGATCCGGAATCAGGGGCCGCGTGACCCTTGATGTGACGGTCGTCACGTAGTACAAAGGAAGCACGGAAGCCAGGCGAGGCCAAGGTGTCACCGGAAGAGAAGGAGACATCTCCCGAGCCCGGCGACCCAGCACGGAACCCGGCACCCACGCGGAGCACATGCCGCGGAATAGGCAAAAGTGTTGCGGGCCTGCGTAATTGCGAAGAGCGAACGATTACGGCGACTCTTTGGGTGGAGTAGTCCGTCGAAGCGCATCGCACTGACGCCGAGGCCAACCCACGCAACCCACACAGCACGCTTGGTAACCGGAGTCCGTGCTGGCGGGCGGCGAGCCGAACTCGAATCGGAACGCCGCCCGCTTCGCGTTTGCTGGGGGGTTTCAGCCGGTCGAGGCCGACGCGATCTGCAGGGCCTCGCGAGCGCCGGCGTGCAGGGCCCGGCAGCTGAGCAGGATCCACGCCGTGAGCCCGTCGGGCGTCCCGGAGGCGAAGCCCCGGGCGGCGGCCTGGTAGTCGCCGGACTGGCGCATCCAGTACACCTCCGGAACACCGAGGCCGTGGGGATCCAGTCCGCTGGCGATCGTCACCAACCGCGACACCCCGCGGGCCACCACGCCGTCGGCCGTCCCGAACGGAGCGAGTGTCAGCAGTTCCCCGTGCGCGACGGCCGCGAGCACCGGGGCCGGCACGCGCGAGCCGCCGGTGAGGAGTTCGACGAGCAGCTCCAGCCGCCGGCCCACCCCCGCATCGGCACGGGGCCGGCCGAGGTGTTCCTCGTCGGTGAGGTCGGTGGCGGCCAGCGCGTGCAACCGGGCCAGCGCCTGCAGCGGCGCGCGTTGCCACACGTCGACCAGCGCGGTCGCCCCACCCTCGAGCGCCTGCGACACGCGCAGCGCCCCGGCCAACACCGGATCGGGGTCACCGCTGTCGGACAGCTGCAGGGATCCGCCATCGAGCACCGACGACGCCCGCGCCGCGCGCAGCGCCGCCTCGGCCGCCGTGGCCGGCCAGCCGCGCAGATTCGTCCGGTGCCGGTGCGCCTTCCCGAGCGCCTCGCGGGCCTCGTCGCCGGCCGCCGCGACTCCGGGTAGTTCGGCCAGCGGCGCCAACGGATCCGTCATGGCAGCCCACGGTAGTCGACCGCTGGACCGGCGATTTCCGACGCTCGTCGCATGACACCGGCCGTCCGCAGGCGGTGATGTGAGGTCTCGATGTGGGCGCCCCGTCGGGTGACTACCCTCACATATATGTCTGAGGCGCACACCGAAGTCCAGTCCAGCTATCCGCCGTCGGCCGAGTTCGCCGCGCAGGCGAATGCCACCGAGGAGTTGTACCGCGAGGCCGAGGCCGACCGGCTCGCGTTCTGGGGCAAGCAGGCCGAGCGGTTGTCCTGGGACACACCCTTCACCGAGGTGCTCGACTGGTCGGACGCCCCGTTCGCGAAGTGGTTCGTCGGCGGCAAGATCAACGTCGCCTACAACTGCGTCGACCGGCACGTCGAGGCCGGCAACGGCGACCGGGTGGCGATCCACTGGGAGGGTGAGCCCGTCGGCGACTCGCGCTCGCTGACCTACGCCGAACTCAAAGACGAAGTGTGCAAGGCGGCCAACGCGCTGACCGATCTCGGCCTGGTGGCCGGCGACCGGGTGGCCATCTACATGCCGATGGTGCCCGAGGCGATCGTGGCCATGCTGGCCTGCGCCCGGCTCGGTGTCATGCACTCGGTGGTGTTCGCCGGCTTCTCGGCCTCGGCACTCAAGGCCCGCATCGAGGACGCCGAGGCCAAACTCGTCATCACCACCGACGGCCAGTACCGCCGCGGCAAGGCCGCCTCTCTCAAGGACGCGGTCGACGAGGCCGTCGAGGGTCAGCCCTCGATCGAACACGTTCTGGTGGTGCGCCGCACCGGAATCGACATCAACTGGACCGACGGGCGCGACCTGTGGTGGCACGAGACGGTCGACGGCGCGTCCACCGAGCACACGCCCGAGGCCTTCGACGCCGAGCACCCGCTGTTCCTGCTCTACACCTCCGGCACCACCGGTAAGCCCAAGGGCATCATGCACACCACCGGCGGCTACCTCGTGCAGTCGTCGTACACCCACTACTACGTCTTCGACGTCAAACCCGAGACCGACGTGTACTGGTGCACCGCCGACATCGGCTGGGTGACCGGCCACACCTACATCGTCTACGGCCCGCTGTCCAACGGCGTGACGCAGGTGGTCTACGAGGGCACCCCGACCTCGCCGAGCGAGCACCGGCACTTCGAGGTCATCGAAAAGTACGGCGTGAGCATCTATTACACGGCGCCGACGCTGATCCGCACGTTCATGAAACTGGGCCGCGAGATCCCCGACTCCCATGATCTGTCGAGCCTGCGGCTGCTCGGTTCGGTGGGCGAGCCCATCAACCCCGAGGCGTGGCGGTGGTACCGGGATGCGTTCGGCGACAAGAAGACTCCCGTCGTCGACACGTGGTGGCAGACCGAGACCGGGGCGATCATGATCTCCCCGCTGCCCGGTGTCACGGCGGCCAAGCCGGGTTCGGCGATGACGCCGCTGCCC
The DNA here is from genome assembly GCF_010731695.1 of Mycolicibacterium litorale. Taxonomy (NCBI): domain Bacteria; kingdom Bacillati; phylum Actinomycetota; class Actinomycetes; order Mycobacteriales; family Mycobacteriaceae; genus Mycobacterium; species Mycolicibacterium litorale. The sequence continues at coordinate 4,957,422 of NZ_AP022586.1, read as the reverse complement.
GGTATCTCGGCCAAGATCGTCGACGACGACGGCAACCAGCTCGCGCCCGGCAGCGACCACGGCGAGCAGGCCAACGGCTACCTCGTCCTCGACCAGCCATGGCCGTCGATGCTGCGCGGCATCTGGGGCGATCCGCAGCGCTTCAAGGACACCTACTGGTCCCGGTTCGCCGAGCAGGGTTGGTATTTCGCCGGTGACGGGGCGCGTTACGACGCCGACGGCAACATCTGGGTGCTCGGCCGCATCGACGACGTGATGAACGTGTCCGGCCACCGCATCTCGACCGCCGAGGTGGAGTCGGCCCTCGTCGGCCACAGCGGGGTGGCCGAGGCCGCGGTCGTCGGCGCCACCGACGAGCAGACCGGCCAGGGCATCTGCGCGTTCGTCATCCTGGAATCGCACGCCAAGGACAACGAGAACATGGTCGACGAACTGCGCGCGCAGGTCGCCAAGGAGATCTCACCGATCGCCCGCCCGCGCGAGATCCACGTCGTCCCCGAACTGCCCAAGACCCGAAGCGGAAAGATCATGCGCCGCCTGCTGCGCGACGTCGCCGAAGGCCGCGAACTCGGCGACACCTCGACGCTGGTTGATCCCAGCGTGTTCGAGGCGATCCGCGCCAGCAAGTAGCCGCCGAAACAGCATTCCCGGTCGTCAAGCCACGCGCTTGACAACCGGGAATGCTGTTTCGCGGGCGAGAATTCAGCGAGCGCCGACCGGGACGAAGCCCGAGCCGGGTCGGTTCTTGGCGGCGATGTCGGCCAGTTGGGTGTTGAACGACATCGTCACGGCCGGGGTGTGCAGCGGGATGTACTTCACCACGCACGTCGGCAGACCCTCGGTGTAGGCGCCGTGGATCATGCCGACCAGCCGGTTGTCGACCGTGACCGGCGCACCGGAGTCGCCGGGCTGCCCGCACACCTGGTTGACGATCGTGCCGGGATCCTCACCCGGGCCCCACGTCACGCCGCACGAGTAGCCGGTGGTGCGGCCCAGCTTGCAGGCGACCTGACCGAACGCGGGATCCGGGCCGAGGCCGTCGATCCGGAACCCGTTGACGTCGTTGGTCGGCGTGACCTTCTGCGGATCGAATTGGATCACTGCGTAATCGAGCGCTTCGTTGCCCGCGACCATCGTGCCGAGGACACCCGCGTCCTGCGCGCCCTCCGCCGACACCGTCGCCCCCGGCCCGCCGCAGTGCGCGGAGGTGAAGCCGATCAGGTTGCCGCGGTTGTCGTTACCGATGGTGGTCAGCGTGCAGAACGATTCGCCGTTGACCACGATGCCCGAACCGCCGCCGAGAACGACCGGCCCGGCAGCGCCGGCGGCGGGAGCGGTGACGAGCACACCGGCCCCAGCACCGGCCAAGCAGAACGCCGTCGCGGCAACGATCGAGGCCAGTCGGCGGTGTGCGGTACGCAATGTGACTCCCCCATCGATGTGCCCGACCCGCCTGGTGATCGGCTCAGTCTATCGTCGGCCGGAATCGTTTAGCGGATCGCCACATGGCAACATGAGTCCCGACTGACATCACAGCGGGAGGAAGTGTCCGTGAGCCGAGGCGATCGCAAGAACGGCGTGCCCACCACCGTCACATCGATCCCGCTGGTGGATCCACATGCGCCCAAGCCCGATCCCTCGATCGGCGATCTGGTCAAGGACGCCACCTCGCAGGTGTCGACGCTGGTGCGTGCCGAGGTCGAATTGGCCAAGGCCGAGATCACCCGTGACGTCAAGAAAGGGCTGACCGGCAGCGTCTTCTTCATCGCCGCGCTGGTCGTCCTGTTCTACTCGACGTTCTTCTTCTTCTTCTTCGCCGCCGAACTGCTCGACACCTGGCTGTGGCGGTGGGCGTCGTTCCTGATCGTCTTCGGCGTGATGGTGGTCGTCACGGCGGTGCTGGCGCTGCTCGGCTATCTGAAGGTGCGCCGCATCCGCGGGCCACAGAAGACCATCGAGTCGGTCAAGGAGACGCGCGAAGCGCTCACCCCCGGCCACGACAAGGTGCAGAAAACGGTCGCCCTCTCCGACGGCGACAAGGCAAGGGCCGTCACCGACGGTCAGAAGACCGGCGACCCGTCCGGCTGGTAATGCCGCCACCTGATCCGTCGATCGTCCGGATCGACGGTCCCTGGCGTCATCTGGAAGTCCACGCCAACGGCATCCGCTTCCACGTCGTCGAGGCGGAGTCGCCGGATGCCGCCACCGTGCCGATGACCGAGCGTCCGCTGGTGATCCTGCTGCACGGTTTCGGATCGTTCTGGTGGTCGTGGCGACACCAGTTGCGCGGGTTGAGCGGTGCCCGGGTGGTGGCCGTCGATCTGCGCGGATACGGGGGCAGCGACAAGCCGCCCCGGGGTTACGACGGTTGGACGCTGGCCGGTGACACCGCCGGTCTCGTGCGCGCGTTGGGCCACCAGAGCGCGACGCTCGTCGGGCACGCCGACGGCGGGCTGGTGTGCTGGGCGACGTCGGTGCTGCATCCCCGCGTCGTGCGCGCGATCGCGGTCGTCAGCTCCCCTCATCCCGCGGCGTTGCGGACGTCGACGACGAGGCGACGCGATCAGGGCCGGGCGCTGCTGCCCTCGCTGCTGCGCTACCAGGTGCCCATGTGGCCCGAACGCGCGCTGACCCGCCATGACGGCGCCGCCCTCGAGCACCTCGTGCGGGCCCGGTCGAGCACGGCGTGGCAGGCCACCGAGGACTTCGCCGAAACCATGGAACACCTCCGCAAGGCCATCCAGATCCCGTCGGCCGCGCATTCGGCGCTGGAGTACCAGCGCTGGGCGGTGCGCAGCCAACTGCGCGGCGAGGGCAGGCGGTTCATGCGATTGATGAAGCGGCCGCTGGTGGTGCCGATGCTGCACCTGCGCGGCGACTCCGACTCCTACGTCCTCGCAGACCCGGTGAACCGCACCCAGCACTTCACCCCGCACGGGCGGTACGTATCGCTGCGCGGCGCGGGCCACTACGGCCACGAGGAAGCGCCCGCCGACGTCAATGCGCAGCTGACCCGTTTCCTCGGCCAGGTGTACGGGCGTCAGGTCAGCTGACGCAGACCCCGGTGGGCACGCGTGCGGTGTTGCCCACCTTCGCCAGTTGGTGTCCCACCTCGTCGGAGGTCAGCACGAAGCCGGTGTCGGCGTCGTCCACCGCGGCACCGAACACCACGCCCAGCACCTTGCCGCCGCGGTTGATCATCGGACCACCCGAATTGCCTTGGCGCACAGTGCCTCTGATCGTGTAGACCTCGCGGGTGACCGTGGTCTTGCGGTAGATGTCCGGTCCGTTGAGTTCGATGGTCTCGCGGATGCGGCCCGGGGTGGCGGTGAAGTCGCCGCCGCCCGGATAGCCCATCACGATGGCGTCGGTTCCCGGCGGCGCCAGCTCGTCGACGAATTGCAGAGGCGCCGCGGGCAGGTTCGGGACGTCGAGGATCGAGATGTCGGCGTTCGGGTCGTAGGACACCACGAACGCGTCGTATGTCTGGCCGTCGACCTCCACGGTCACGCTCTCCGACCCGGCGACGACGTGCGCGTTGGACATCACCCGGTTCGGTGCCACCACGAACCCGGTGCCCTCGAGCACCTTCTGGCAGCCGGGTGCGACGCCGCGGATCTTCACCACGCTGCCGCGGGTGGCGCCGACCACCGCATCGGTGGCGAGTGCCGCGTCCGGTGCGTCGACGGTCGCGATCGGCGTACGCCCGAACGGTTCGAGGACCTCGGGCAGCCCCGAGGTGTCGAGCAGACCGGACAACCGGGTCGGCACCGACTTCAGCCACGGCGGCGCGACGTCGTCCACTTCGCCCAGCACTCGTGAGCCCTTCACGGCGGCCGCGAGATTCGGCTGGTCCGATGAGGTGAGCGGCGTCGCGAGCAGCCAGGAGGCGAGCAGCACCGCGACGATCTGCAGGCCCACCCCGATCACGGAGTCGAACAGCCGCAGCCCGCGGTTGCGGATCGCCCCGCGCACCGCACGGCCCAGCACCACGCCGGCGATCTCGCCGATCACGACCAGCGCGAGGATCAGGAACAGCGCAGCGAACAGCTTGGTGCGGGGCCCGCTGATGTGGGTGACCACGTGCGGGGCCAGCAGCACGCCGGCGACCGCGCCGAGCACCACGCCGATGAACGACATGAGTGACCCCAGCGCGCCCGAGCGCCAGCCCGAGATGGCGGCGACGAAGGCGACGGCGAGGACGAGGAGGTCAAGCCACTGAGATGGTGTCATTGTTGGGACTCACCGTAACCGGCATCCTGCCCGACGAGCGCCATTGCCTCGTCGAGTCCGCGGACGTCGTCGGTGTTCCAGGGCACCGCCCACCCGGCGACGTCGAGGATCGCGGAGATGACCTGGCCGGTGAACCCCCACACCAGCATCTGGTTGAGCAGGAACGCCGGCCCCGCCCACCTGCGGGAATTGGCGTCCCGATAGACCATCAACCGATTCTCCGGGTTGACGAAGGCCCGCACCGGCACGCGCGCCACGATCGCGGTCTCGGATTCCTCGACGACCGCCACCGGGCCCGGATCGGGTGAGTAGGCCAGCACCGGGACGACGTGGAAACCCGACGGCGGGATGAACATGCGTTGCAGCGTGGCCAGCGGGTGGACGCGCTCGGCGTCCAGGCCGGTCTCCTCGGCGGCTTCGCGCAGCGCGGTGTGCACCGGCCCCTCGTCACCCGGGTCGGTGGCGCCGCCGGGGAAGGCGGCCTGACCGGCGTGGTGACGCAGCGTCGACGCGCGCACCGTCACCAACAGGTCGGCGTCGTCGGGCAGGCCCTGCCCGGCGTCCGGGGGCCCGGAGAACAGGACGAGGACGGCGGCGTCGCGTCTGGTGCCCGTGACCGCCGCGGTCGCGTTCGCCGCGGTCACCGCCGTCAACACGTCCTTGGGCATCCGGCGGCGGTAGGCGCGGGGCACCCCATCGGTGTTGTCGACCAGCGGCCTGAGCCAGGCGGGCGCGGCGTCGGGCGTCAAACGGTGCCCGTCGCGCGTGGCGCTCAACCCGGCACTCCCATCGTCTGATCCACCGCTGCCTCGATCTCGTCGGCGGTGGCGAAAGACCGCGGCAGAATTCCGGCAACGCTACCGTCCGGACGCAGCACGACCGTCGCAGGCATCACGTTCGGCGCCTGCACCGCAGCCGCGATCAGGCGGCGGCCGTCCTGCAGGGTCGGCAGCCGCACGCCGAGTTCGGCCAACCGCAGCAGACCCGCGGTCTCGTTCTCGTCCTGGTGGACGGTCACCACCGTCACCGCGTCTCCGACACGGCGCTGGTACTCCGCCATCGCGGGTAGTTCGTCCGCGCACGGCCCGCACCAGTAGGCCCACAGGTTGAGCACCACGGTCTTACCGGCAAGCGCCCGGGCGACGTCGGTCATCTGCCCGTCGCCCGCGCATTCCAGCGTGATGCCGCGCAGCGACTCCGGTCCGGCTCCGGTACCCCGCGGCGGGCACGGTGGCAGCTGCGCTTCGGCGCGCGGGCCGGCCAGCGCCTCGGGGGTGTCGGCGTCGCGGTGGTCCCGCGCGGGCGCGGGCCCGCCCGGGCGCGTGGGGGTGGGGTCGTCGGCCAGCTGCATCGACAGCGCGACCACCAGCGCCAGCGCGACGGCGAGCACCGCAACAGTCCAGCGGGCCGAAGTGCTCATGACGTGGGGAACCGGCTTACAGGCCGGCGAGGGCCAGGAGGTGCTCGGTCTCGGGACCCTTGACCAGCGCCGCGGCGGCTTCACGGTCGGTCGGGCCGATCCCGTACGACGGGCAGTCCTTGGCCAGCACGCACACCCCGCATGCGGGCTTGCGCGCATGGCAGACGCGGCGGCCGTGAAAGATCACCCGGTGGCTCAGCAGGGTCCACTCACTGCGCTCGATGAGCTTGCCGATGGCGTGCTCGACCTTCACCGGGTCTTCCTCGGCGGTCCACCGCCAGCGGCGCACCAGCCGGCCGAAGTGGGTGTCGACGGTGATGCCGGGGACGTCGAACGCGTTGCCGAGGATGACGTTCGCGGTCTTGCGGCCCACCCCCGGAAGCGTCACCAGCTCGTCGATGTCGGCGGGCACCTGGCCGTCGAAGCGCTCGACGAGTTCCTGGCCCAGCCGGATCAACGAGTTGGCCTTGTTCCGGTAGAAGCCGGTGGGCCGGATCAGCTCTTCGAGTTCGGCGCGGTCGGCCTGCGCGTAGTCGAGTGCGGTGCGGTACTTCTTGAACAGCGCGGGGGTGGTCAGGTTGACCCGCTTGTCGGTGCTCTGCGCGGACAGGATGGTGGCCACCGCGAGCTCGAGCGGGTTGGTGAAGTCCAGTTCGCAGTACACGTGCGGAAACGCCTCGGCGAGCGCGCGATTCATCCGCCGGGCCCGGCGCACCAGGCCCAGCGGCGTTTCGTTGTCCCACTTCTTGGCGGCCGGACGCCGTGGCGGCGTCGGATCGGCCGGGGATCCGGCCGATTTCTCGGCGGAAGACGCACCTGCGGTCACGCACGCCAGCGTAGGCGAGACCCCCGACACCGACCGCGGCCAAGGTGGTCGATACCGGTGACGTTTCGTGATCGCGATGAGACCTTGGCCCGGTTTACTTCTGCGTTGTGTCCTGGTTGTTCGTGGCTTTCATCCCCTGGTTGCTCATGGTGGCAACGTTCGGGCTCGAGCGCCTGGAATCCGGGCTCGCCCGCGACACCGTGACGACAGACGACGTCGACGACTTCCTCCAGCAAGCCGAGGCGGACCGCCAGCAACATCGCCGGGAACCGGCCGGAACGCTGCCGACGCGGATGGCGACCGAGGGCTTGCCGACCCGGGTGTACATCCCACACCGGCCGAATCCGCAGTTTCAACAGACCCGTCACGTCAATCGTGTGTAGCGTTGGCACGTTGCGAAACGGAATACCTCTAGACTGAGCACGCTATCCAGTAAGAGGTCGGCTTCGTATGTCAACCTACCCAACAGCTTAAGAGGGGCAACGTGGACGAGATCCTGGCCAGGGCCGGAATCTTCCAGGGAGTCGAACCCAGCGCCGTATCCGCGCTCACCAAGCAATTGCAGCCCGTCGACTTCCCGCGCGGACACACCGTGTTCGCCGAAGGGGAGCCCGGCGACCGGCTCTACATCATCATCAACGGCAAGGTGAAGATCGGCCGCCGCTCACCCGACGGCCGCGAGAACCTGCTGACGATCATGGGGCCGAGCGACATGTTCGGCGAGCTGTCGATCTTCGACCCGGGCCCGCGCACGTCGAGCGCCACCACGATCACCGAGGTGCGCGCCGTGTCGATGGACCGTGAAGCGCTGCGCGCCTGGATCGCCGACCGCCCCGAGATCGCCGAGCAGCTGCTGCGCGTGCTGGCCCGCCGCCTGCGCCGCACCAACAACAACCTCGCCGATCTGATCTTCACCGACGTGCCCGGCCGCGTGGCCAAGCAGCTGCTGCAGCTCGCGCAGCGCTTCGGCACTCAGGAGGGCGGCGCCCTGCGCGTCACCCACGACCTCACGCAGGAAGAGATCGCCCAGCTGGTCGGCGCATCCCGCGAGACCGTGAACAAGGCCCTGGCCGACTTCGCCCACCGCGGCTGGATCCGCCTCGAGGGCAAGAGCGTGCTGATCAGCGACTCCGAGCGGCTGGCCCGCCGCGCCCGCTAGCGATTTGTGCACGATCAGGAGCGGTCAGCGCTCCTGATCGTGCACGAACCGCTCAGGTCCGCAGGTAGTCGAGCTGCGCCTGCACGCTCTTCTCGGCGGCATCCCACAGTTTCTCGTCCACGTCGGTGTAGACGTGTTCGACGACCTGGCGTGCCGACGCGTCGTCGCCGAGTTCCCGCAACGCCGCCCGCACCTGGTCGAGGCGCTCCTCGCGGTGCGCGAGGTACATGTCGGTGACCGCCCGCAGATCGTCGAGGTCGGGGCCGTGACCGGGCAGCACCCGCCGCCCGCCGAGGCCGCGCAGCCGGTGCAGCGACTCGAGATAGTCCCGCAGGCTGCCGTCCTCGGCGTCGATGACGGTGGTGCCACGGCCCAGCACCGTGTCGGCGGTCAGCACGGCGTCGTCGAGGACGAACGACAACGAGTCGACGGTGTGGCCCGGGGTGGCCATCACCGTGATCCGCACGCCGGCCGCGTCGATGACCTCGCCGTCGGTGAGCGGGCCGCCGAGGCCGCGCAGGAATCCGCTGCCCACCGACCGGACCACGGCGCCGGTGCGGTCGACGATCTTGTCGATGCCGCCGGTGTGGTCCTCGTGTTTGTGGCTGATCAGCACCAGCGCGATGCGGCCCAGTTCGGCGACCCTCGCGATGTGCTCGTCGTCGTCGGGTCCGGGGTCGACGATCACCAGCTCGTCGCTGCCCGGGCCCCGCAGCACCCAGGTGTTCGTCCCGTCCAGCGTCATCAGCCCGGGGTTGTTGCAGAGCAGGACCGAGGCGGTCTCGGTCACCGGGCGCAGCAGTCCATACGCCGGGTGCTCGAGCGCGCCGGTGACCACGGCCTACGCGACCTCGACGATCAGCTCGACCTCGACGGGCGTGTTGCGCGGCAGCTCGGACACCCCCACCGCGGAGCGGGCGTGGGCGCCGGCATCACCGAAGATCTCACCGAACAGTTCGGAGGCGCCGTTGATGACGCCGGGCTGACCGTCGAAGCCGGGCGCCGACGCGACGAAGCCGACCACCTTGACCACCCGGGTGATCGCGTCGATGCCGACCAGCCCGTGCACGGCGGCCAGCGCGTTGAGCCCGCACACCCGGGCCAGGGCCTTGGCCTCCTCGGCGGTGACGTCGGCGCCGACCTTGCCGGCCCCGGTGAGCTCCCCGGAGACGATCGGCAGCTGGCCGGAGGTGTAGACGAGGTTGCCGGTCCGCACGGCCGGCACGTACGCGGCGAGCGGCGTCACGACCTCCGGCAGCTCGATGCCCAGTTCGGAGAGTCGCTCCGACCAGCTCACTTCGGTCGCTTCAGGTACGCGACGTGCTGCTCACCGGTCGGACCCGGGAGCACCGACACCAGCTCCCAGCCGTCGGCACCCCATTGATCGAGGATCTGCTTGGTCGCGTGGGTCAGCAGCGGCACGGTGGCGTACTCCCACTGGGTCGGTTCGCTCATGGGGCTGAGCTTATCGGGCCGCGCGGAACGCTTGGCTAGCATGCAGGAGTGGCAACAACTACCAATGGCGGTAGAGCCGTCGGCTGGCCGTCGCGCTTGACCAAGGCGAAACTGCACTTCGTCACGGGCAAGGGCGGTACGGGCAAATCGACGATCGCCGCGGCGCTCGCGCTCGCGCTCGCCGCAGGCGGCCGCAGGGTGTTGCTCGTCGAAGTCGAAGGTCGCCAGGGCATCGCCCAGCTCTTCGACGTGCCACCGCTGCCGTACAAAGAGGTGAAGATCGCCACCGCCGAAGCCGGCGGGCAGGTCAACGCACTGGCCGTGGACACCGAGGCGGCGTTCCTGGAGTACCTCGACATGTTCTACAACCTCGGGCTGGCCGGGCGGGCGATGCGCCGGATCGGCGCGGTGGAGTTCGCGACGACGATCGCGCCGGGCCTGCGGGACGTGCTGCTCACCGGCAAGATCCGCGAGGTCGTCACCCGCGCCGACAAGGGTAAGCAGCCGGTGTACGACGCGGTGGTGGTGGACTCCCCGCCCACCGGCCGTATCGCGCGGTTCCTGGATGTGACGAAGGCGGTCTCGGATCTCGCCAAGGGCGGTCCGGTGCATTCGCAGGCCGAGAGTGTGGTCAAGGTGCTGCATTCCGACATCACGGCGATCCACCTGGTGACCCTGCTCGAGGCGCTGCCCATGCAGGAGACCCTGGAGGCGATCGACGAACTCCGCGAACTCGGCCTGCCGATCGGCAGCGTCATCGTCAACCGCAACATCCCGGCCTACCTGTCGCCGGACGATCTGGCCAAGGCCGCCGAGGGCGACATCGACGCCGACGCGGTGCGCGCGGATATGACGGCAGCCGGAATCGAGTTGTCCGACAACGACTTCGCGGGCCTGCTCACCGAGACGATCCAGCACGCCACCCGCATCACGGCGCGGGCGGAGACCGCCGAACAACTCGAGCGCCTCGACGTGCCGCGGCTCGAACTGCCCGCCCTGCCCGAAGGTGTCGACCTGGGCAGCCTCTACGAACTGGCCGAAGTGCTGGCCCAGCAAGGCGTGCGATGACCGAAGCGATGAGCATGGAGGCCCGGAGATGAGTACGACACCGCCCGCCCTCGACATGGCCGCGATCCTGCACGACACCTCCAACCGGGTGGTGGTCTGCTGCGGCGCCGGCGGTGTCGGGAAGACCACGACGGCCGCGGCGATGGCCCTGCGGGCCGCCGATTACGGCCGCACCGTGGTGGTTTTGACCATCGACCCGGCCAAGCGTCTCGCACAGGCTCTTGGCATCAAGGACCTCGGGAACACACCGCAGCGGGTGCCGCTGGCACCGGAGGTGCCCGGGGAACTGCACGCGATGATGCTCGACATGCGTCGCACGTTCGACGAGATGGTGATCCAGTACTCGGGCCCCGACCGGGCCGACGCGATCCTGGACAACCAGTTCTACCAAACGGTGGCCACCTCACTCGCCGGCACGCAGGAGTACATGGCGATGGAGAAGCTGGGACAGCTTCTCGCCGAGGACAAATGGGATCTGATCGTGGTGGACACCCCGCCGTCGCGCAACGCGCTGGACTTCCTCGACGCGCCCAAACGCCTCGGCAGCTTCATGGACAGCAGGCTGTGGCGGATGCTGCTGGCGCCCGGCCGGGGTATCGGCAAGCTCGTGACGGGTGCGGTCGGGCTGGCGATGAGAGCCATGTCGACCATTCTCGGATCGCAGATGCTCTCGGACGCAGCAGGTTTCGTGCAGTCACTGGACGCGACGTTCGGTGGGTTCCGCGAGAAGGCCGACCGGACCTACGAGCTGCTCAAGCGGCGCGGCACCCAGTTCGTGGTGGTGTCGGCGGCCGAACCCGACGCGCTGCGCGAGGCGGCGTTCTTCGTCGACCGGCTGTCCTCGGAGCGGATGCCACTGGCCGGGCTGATTCTCAACCGCACCCACCCCACGCTGTGCTCGCTGCACGCGGACAAGGCCAACGACGTCGCCGAGACGCTGGTCGCCAAGGATCCCGAGTCGCTGACGGCGGCGGCACTGAAGATCCACGCCGACCGGACGCAGACCGCCAAGCGCGAGGTGCGACTGCTGTCGCGGTTCACCGGCGCCAATCCGCACGTGGGGATCGTGGGTGTGCCTTCGCTGCCGTTCGACGTGTCGGACCTCGAGGCGCTGCGGGCGATCGCCGATCAGATCACCGGCTCGGCCCCCGCCGCCTGACGGCCGGGGCGAAGCGGAAAGAAGAAGGGGAACTCAGACCGCGCTGCGGTGTTTGCGCTGCGCGGAGAAGAACTCGGCCCAGGAAACGACCTCGGGATGCTGCTTGAGCAACGCACGGCGCTGACGTTCGGTCATGCCGCCCCACACCCCGAATTCGACCCGGTTGTCCAGGGCGTCCGCACCACATTCCAGGATGACCGGGCAGTGGCGGCAGATGACGGCGGCCTTACGCTGCGCGGCGCCGCGGACGAACAGCTCATCCGGGTCGGCCTGGCGGCAGCGGGCCTGGGAGACCCAGGCGATCCGTGCTTCGGCCTCTGCACCGTGAACGGGGGTCGAGGAGGGGACGGTTGTGACGGTCTTTCGCACCGCGGGCCGAATACTTGACACCAGCGATCCCTTCGTTCCTGCCGCCGCAGCGACGGCGAGTCCTCCGGAGTAGAACGCTGATGCGATCTACGCCACACTGCGCCAGATAGTGTGTTCTGGATCGCACTGTGTGTCCAAGCTAGGTGGTCAGGGCACATTTACGCAACACTTTGTGCCCGACTTTTTTGGGACGACCGTGCCGTCTGATCGAGTTCTTAGAGTTGACGTCCGTCCGCGTGGCGGATTGACAAGCGCGAACCCGGTCAATCGTGCTGCTCTGGCGTCGTCGCCGGGGGGCGTCGTTACTCTGTATGCATGCCGGAGCGCCCGCCAACCGCCGTCACGGTCGTCAAGCTCGCCTGGTGCTGCTTGCTGGCCAGCGTGCTGGCGGCCGCACTCATGTTCCCGGTGGTCGGTGGCATCGGGTTGATGTCGAACCGTGCCTCCGACGTCGTCGCGAACGGTTCGGCCGCTCTCGTCGAAGGGGAGATCCCGCAGGTGTCGACGATGGTCGACGCGAAGGGCAACACGATCGCGTGGCTGTATTCCCAGCGACGTTTCGAGGTGCCCAGCGAGCAGATCGCCAACACGATGAAGCTGGCGATCGTCTCCATCGAGGACAAGCGGTTTGCCGAACACAACGGTGTGGACTGGCAGGGCACGCTCACCGGGTTGGCCGGGTATCTGCGCGGCGACACCGACACCCGCGGTGGGTCGACGCTGGAACAGCAGTACGTGAAGAACTATCAGTTGCTGGTGGTGGCGCAGACCGACTCGGAGAAGCGCGCGGCCATCGAGACCACCCCGGCGCGCAAGCTGCGTGAGATCCGGATGGCGCTCACGCTGGACAAGACGTTCACCAAACCCGAGATCCTGACCCGCTACCTCAACCTCGTCTCGTTCGGCAACGGGGCGTTCGGCATCCAGGACGCGGCCCAGACGTATTTCGGCGTGAACGCCTCGGAGCTGAACTGGCAGCAGTCCGCCCTGCTCGCCGGCCTGGTGCAGTCCACCAGCACGCTGAACCCCTACACCAATCCCGACGGTGCGCTGGCCCGCCGCAACCTGGTGCTCGACACGATGATCGAGAACCTGCCCAACGAGGCCGAGGCGCTGCGCGCGGCCAAGAACGAACCGCTGGGTGTCCTCCCGGTGCCCAACGAACTGCCGCGCGGCTGCATCGCCGCTGGTGACCGGGCGTTCTTCTGCGACTACGCGCTGGAGTACCTGGCGCGCGCCGGCATCAGCAAGGAACAGGTCGCCAAGGGCGGCTACCTGATCAAGACGACGCTGGATCCCGACGTGCAGGCGTCGGTGAAGTCCGCGGTCGACAACTTCGCCGATCCGACCACGCCGGGCGTCGCGAGCGTGATGAGCGTGATCCGGCCCGGTAAGGAGACCCATCCGGTGCTGGCGATGGCGTCCAATCGCACCTATGGCCTCAACCTCGACGCCTACGAGACCATGCAGCCGCAGCCGTTCACGCTTGCGGGCAACGGCGCCGGTTCGGTGTTCAAGATCTTCACCACCGCCGCCGCCATGGAGATGGGCATGGGCATCAACACCCAGCTGCAGGTGCCCGGCTCGTTCCAGGCCAAGGGTCTGGGCAGCAGCGACCGCCCCGGCTGCCCCGCGGCGACGTGGTGTGTGAGCAACGCCGGTGGCTACCGCGGCTCGATGAACGTCACCGACGCGCTGGCCACCTCGCCCAACACCGCGTTCGCGAAGCTGATCTCCCAGGTCGGGGTGGCACGCGCCGTGGACATGTCGGTCCGGCTGGGCCTGCGGTCCTACGCACTGCCCGGCACCGCCCGCGACTACGACCCGGAAAGCAACGAGAGCCTGGCCGATTTCGTCAAACGCCAGAACATCGGCTCGTTCACGCTCGGACCCATCGAGGTCAACGGGCTCGAACTGTCGAACGTCGCGGCGACGCTGGCGTCGGGCGGGGTCTGGTGCCCGCCCAACCCGATCGCCCAGGTCGTCGACCGCAACGGTGAAGAGGTGTCGGTGACCACCGAGACCTGCGAGCAGGCGGTTCCCGAGGGCCTGGCCAACACGCTGGCCAACGCGCTGAGCAAGGACGACACCGGCGCGGGTACCGCCGCCGGGGCGGCCAGTTCGGTGGGCTGGGATCTGCCGATGTCGGGTAAGACCGGGACGACCGAGTCCAACCGGTCCTCGGCGTTCCTGGGCTTCACCAATCAGCTGGCGGCGGCGAACTACATCTACGACGACTCCCCGAGTCCGGGCGAGCTGTGCTCGTTCCCGCTGCGCCAGTGCGGATCGGGCAACCTGTTCGGCGGCAACGAGCCGGCGCGCACGTGGTTCACCGCGATGAAGCCGATCGCCACCAACTTCGGTCCGGTCGCGCTGCCGCCGACGGATCCGCGCTACGTCGACGGCGGGCCGGGCTCGCAGGTGCCCAGTGTGTCCGGGCTGACGGTAGACGCCGCCCGGCAGCGGCTCCGGGACGCCGGCTTCCAGGTCGCCGACCAGACCAGCTCGGTGAACAGCGGTTCCCGGGCCGGCACCGTGGTGGGCACGAACCCCAACGGCCAGACGATCCCCGGTTCGATCGTCACGATCCAGGTGAGCAACGGCATCGCGCCGGCGCCGCCGCCACCGGCGCCGATCAGCATCCCCGGCCTGCCGGGCGGGCCGCCGGCTCCGATCGGGCAGACGGTCGTCGAGATTCCGGGGCTGCCGCCGATCACCGTGCCGGTGCTCGGACCGCCGCCACCGCCCCCGCCACCGTGATCGACGGCTGACCGGGAGTTCGCTGTGCACTTTCCCACGGTGACCCGGTGGGAAGCGGTGGGCGAGACCATCTGGCAGTAAGCTGCAGCCATGGCTGCTGCTCTGCCACGACCGACGGTTTCGACGTCGATCAAAGTCCTGAAGAACACCGCTGCGGTGAGTGCCGGCTCACTGGTCGCCGGGATCGGTTATGCGTCGCTCATCGAACGCAATGCGTTCACGCTGCGTGAGGTGACCATGCCGGTGCTGACGCCGGGGTCCTCCCCGCTGCGGGTGCTGCACCTCAGCGATCTCCACATGCGCCCCGGTCAGCGCCGCAAACAGGCGTGGCTGCGCGACCTGGCGCGCCTCGAACCGGATCTGGTGGTCAATACCGGCGACAACCTGGCGCATCCGCGGGCGGTGCCCGCCGTCGTGCAGGCCCTCTCGGAGCTGCTGTCGGTGCCCGGCGTGTTCGTCTTCGGCAGCAACGACTACTTCGCGCCGCAGCTGAAGAACCCGCTGAACTACCTCACCAACCCGGGCCACCGGGTGCACGGCCAGCCGCTGCCCTGGCAGGACCTGCGGGCGGCGTTCACCGAACGCGGCTGGCTGGACATGACCCACACCCGGCGGGAACTCGAGGTCGCCGGGCTGCGCATCGCGCTTGCCGGTGTCGACGACCCGCACCTCAAGCGCGACCGCTACGACACGATCGCCGGTGCCGCCACCCCGACCGCCAATCTGTCGCTGGGTCTGACGCACTCCCCCGAACCGCGGGTCCTCGACCGGTTCGCCGCCGACGGCTATCACCTGGTGATGGCGGGGCACACCCACGGCGGGCAGCTGTGCCTGCCGTTCTACGGCGCGATCGTCACCAACTGCGAGCTGGACCGGTCACGGGCCAAGGGCGCATCGCGGTGGGGCGCCGACATGGCGCTGCACGTGTCTGCGGGTATCGGTACGTCGCCGTTCGCGCCGGTGCGGTTCTGCTGCCGTCCCGAGGCCACGCTGCTGACGCTGGTGGCCGCACCGACCGGGGGCCGGGACGCCGACGTGCACGCCGGGCAGTCGCCGTCGACCGTCGCTGCGCGGTGAGGAGCCGGTGACGGGGCGATCGTCGATCGCCAGTCACAGTCAGCCCCGCGCGTGGGTCGACAACGCCGTCCGGCTGATCGAGGCCGACGCCCGGCGCAGCGCGGACACCCATCTGCTGCGGTACCCGCTGCCGTCGGCGTGGGGTGAGGACTGCGGCGTCGCGCTGTACCTCAAGGACGAGTCGACGCACATCACCGGCAGCCTCAAGCACCGGCTGGCGCGTTCGCTGTTCCTCTACGGCCTGTGCAACGGGTGGATTCGCGAAGGCACGACGGTCATCGAGGCCTCCAGCGGGTCGACCGCGGTCTCCGAGGCGTATTTCGCGGCACTGCTGGGGCTGCCGTTCATCGCGGTGATGACGTCGTCGACCAGCCCCAGCAAGGTCGCGCTGATCGAATCACAGGGTGGCCGTTGCCATTTCGTCGACGAGTCGTCGCAGGTGTACGCCGAGGCCGAACGGCTGGCGGAGGAGACCGGCGGGCACTACCTCGACCAGTTCACCAATGCCGAACGCGCCACCGACTGGCGCGGCAACAACAACATCGCCGAGTCGATCTACCACCAGATGGCCGACGAACGGCATCCGATCCCGGAGTGGGTGGTGGTCGGTGCGGGCACCGGAGGGACGAGCGCGACCATCGGCCGCTACATTCGCTATCGCCGCTACGCCACCAGGCTGTGCGTGGTGGACCCGGAGAACTCGGCGTTCTTCCCGTCGTACGAACAGCGCGATTCGAAGGTGGTCACGGGCGCGTCCTCGCGGATCGAGGGGATCGGCCGCCCGCGGGTGGAGCCGTCGTTCCTGCCGGATGTGGTGGATCGGATGGTGGCGGTTCCGGACGGGGCCTCGGTGGCCGCGGCCCGGCATGCGAGCCGGGTGCTGGGCCGGCGGGTCGGCCCGTCGACCGGAACGAACCTGTGGGGTGCCTTCGGACTTCTCGCGGAGATGACGGCGCAGGGGCGCCAGGGCTCGGTGGTGACGTTGATCGCCGACAGCGGCGACCGCTACGCCGACACCTACTTCTGCGACGAGTGGCTGAGCAGCCAGGGCATCGATCCGTCGGATTCGGCGGACGTGCTGGCCGACTTCGAGCGGTCCTGCGTCTGGCGCTGATCGTCGGATCCGCCCGACAGCGGGCCGTCTGCGGTCAGAAACAGCCAGATCGCCGCCAGAGCGAAGAATCCCAGGTAGATGGAAGCCCCTAACCCGGTCATATCTGCCTCGTTTCACCAGTTGTGCGGCGCTCTGCCGTCATTCTGGTCAACGCCACCGACAAGCCCCGGCATTCCGCGCCCGGTGTGATGCGTGTCGCGAGATCTGACGCCACCGCCGCGGCCCGCCGGGCGGAGGCCGTTTGGCTTTCCGAGGCACCGGTGCGATACCCTTTCAACGCTTCACGCGGGGTGTGGCGCAGCTTGGTAGCGCGCTTCGTTCGGGACGAAGAGGTCGTGGGTTCGAATCCCGCCACCCCGACTCACAGTGTCGCGGTTAGGGCTCTGACTGGTTTTTCCGGTCAGGGCCTTCTTCCGTTTTCGGGGCTACGCCGGCACGTGCTGCGATTCGGCCGTTGCCGGGCTGAGGTCGGCGCGCGTGAGCGGACGGGCGGGCGGGTCGGGCAGCACCATCTGCCGGGTGATCCGCAGGCCGGCATCGACGTGCACCAACTCCCCCGGTGTCATCAGCTGCCACTGCTCGTCGTCCATCGGCTCGCTCGCGAAGACCACCGCCGGCCGTCTAACGAGGTGCGGGCTGCTGGCACTGATCCGGTTGGTACGCAACGAGAACTCGGTGTCGTCTGGCGCCGTCCGGTCGAGCAGGTACAGCTCATGGGTGTCCGGGTAGCGCAGCGCCCACATGTCGGTGGGGGTGGCCAGCAGCAGGTTCACCGCGTAGATCGGCACGCTGTCGGCCAGCCAGTGCAGGGCGTCGGCGATGCCTGCGCCGATGTCGCCGCCACGCGCCCGCACCGACGCGGTGATCAACGCGAAGATCCGCTCGGAGTCCGTCTCACCGAGTACGAGATCGCGGACGCCCAACTCGTCGAGCCGCGCGTCGAGCCCGTCGAGGCCCTCCACCACGCCGTTGTGCGCGAACAGCCGCCCGTCCTGCAGGAACGGATGGCTGTTGCGCACCTCGAGCGATCCGGTCGTGGCGTAACGGACGTGCGCGATGAACGCGGTACCGGTGAGCTCCTGGGCCTCGGCGGTGAAGTCGGTGTCGCGCCACGCGGCGATGGGCTGCTTGCGCACCACCGGGGTGCCGTCGGGGCCGAACACACCCAGGCCCGTGCCGTCCGGATTGCGCCGGCTCTGTTCGGCCAGATTGTCGGGGGCCTGCAGGAGCCAGAAGGTGGCCTTCACCGCCTGGCCGTCGGCGTGCAGTCCGAAGAGGCGGCACATTCCATCACCCCGATGCTGGCTCGGTCGGTCGCGCGTCCTGGCCGCGCACTCGGTTCCTGTCTACTCCCTGTCCGCCCCCTCTGAGCGCACCCAACCAGTTGGTAGATAGGCTGCCGAGGATGAGCGCGCTCGCAGACAACTCCTGGCCGCACGGCGCGAGCTGGATCGCGCGTCTGCTCGATTTCGACCGCGACGGGGACGTCTTCCTCGCCCCGCAGGTCACCAGCGGCCCGGCGCATCGGCTGTTCGGCGGGCTGATCGCCGCGCAGGCGCTGGGCGCGGCCGGCGCGACGGTCGACCCGGACAAGCGGGCGCAGTCACTGCACGCGTACTTCGTACGTGGCGGCAAGTACGGAATCGACGTCGAACTGCAGGTCGAGCGCACCCGCGACGGCCGCTCCTTCGACACCCGTCGCGTCACCGCCGTCCAGGAGGGCAAGGTCATCCTCGAGATGATCGCGTCGTTCCACCGCCCGGAGGACAGCGCCGACTGGCATCCGTCGCGACCGCCGGCGCTGGCCTTCGAGGACGCGGTGCCGAAGTCGCCCGACCTCGAGTCGGTGGACCGGTTCGAGATCCGCTGCCGGCCCGAGGACACATCGCCGTTCGCCGTCCCGCCGTTCTGGATCCGCACCCGCGATCCGATCGAGGACGATCCGCTGACCCGCGCCTGCATGCTGACCTACATGTCCGACCTCGGCCCGGTTCCGGCCGCCCGTCCGGCCGGGGCGCCCGATGAACCGGGTGCCGGGATGGCGGCGTCGCTGGACCACTCGGTGTGGTTCCACCGGCCGTTCGACCCGCACCGCTGGCACCGCTACGAGGTCAGCGGGGTGAACAACAGCGACGCGCGCGGTCTGGCCGTGGGTTCGCTGTACGACGACGGCGGTGTGCTGATCGCCAGCACCACCCAGGAAGCGCTCTGGCGGTTCTGACCGACCGAGATTCCCTGCACACCAGCGATTGGAACACCCAAGTAACGGGTAAGTCCCCGGGCGTGACTTCCGCGCCGATCATGGTTGAACCGATGTTGCCCGACGCTCGTGGCCCGCTTTCGCTGGCCGTGGTGAACCTGCTCACCGAGCGTGCCCCGCGCAACCACCTGGCCCGCATCGAGGCGTCGCTCGGCGACTCCGACCCGTACGGGCTCGACCTGCAGTTGGCGCTCTACGTCTGCTACGAACTGCACTACCGCGGCTTTGCCGGGGTCGACCCGCACTGGGAGTGGAACGCCGGCCTGCTGCACCTGCGCGGGCAGATGGAACAACTGTTCCTCGGCGCGGTGCGTCGCGATGTCGGCGAGATCAGCCCCGACCAGACCGCCGCGGACGAGATGACCGCGCTCGCCGTCGAACCGGTCGACGGTGAGGGCCCGTCGTACTACCTGCGCGACAAGGGCACCTGGGAGCAGATGCGCGAGTACTTCGTGCACCGGTCGCTCTACCACCTCAAGGAAGGCGATCCGCACGCGTTCGCGATCCCCCGGCTGACAGGACAGGCCAAGGCCTCGTTCGTCGCGGTCGAATTCGACGAGTTCGGCGGTGGCCGCGGCCCGCAGCTGCACCAGCAGTTGTTCGCCGACCTGATGGCGGCCGCCGATCTGGACGCCACCTACCTGGGCTACATCAACGACGTGCCGGCCGAGGCGCTGGCGGCGGTCAACCTGATGTCACTGTTCGGCCTGCACCGCGCGCTGCGCGGGGCGGCGGTCGGTCACTTCGCCTCCACCGAGATCACGTCGTCACCGGGATCGCGACGGCTCGTCGACGCACTTGAGCGGATGGGTGCACCGGACACGTGCGCGGCGTTCTACCGCGAGCACGTCGAGGCCGATGCCGTCCACGAACAGGTGGTGCGCACCGATGTCGTGGGTGACCTGGTCGCGCGGGAGCCGCAACTGGACGCCGATGTGGTCTTCGGTATCCGGGCGCACGCCCTGGTCGAGGACCGGCTCGCCGATCACCTGATGGCGTGCTGGACGGCGGGCGAGACGTCGTTACGCCGAGCGCTGTCCTGACGGAGCTGAGGAAGTAGCCGCGTCGGCGTCGCCACGGCGACGCCGACGATGGCTGGTGTCGCACAGCGGATAGTCCTTGCTGCGTTTGCATACGCAGATCGCGACCATGAACCGGTCGGACTCGACGACGCTGCCGTCGGGCATCTCGATACGTACCGGGCCCTCGACCATGATGGGCCCGCCCTTCACCACCCGCACGGTGCGGGGTTCGCTCATGGCTTGTCCGCCCGGATGACCAGCAGCTCTTCTTCACGACGGCCCGGATCAAGCCGCCCGGTCTCCTCGAGCCACTCGGCCCGTGCGGTCAGCACCGGCCCGAACGGAATCCACTGCCAGGCAATGACTTCCGCATCCAGCCCGGCGCTCGACAGCGCCGCCAGAGTGCGCCGCGGATCGGCGAACTCGGACTGCACGAGCAGCAGGCTGCCGCCATCGGCGAGCAGGTCCGGCATGGCCTCGCACAGCGGGTCGAGGATGAGGCGGCCGTCGTATCCGGCGTCCCACGCACGCGCAGGCCCCACGGTCGACGGCACCGGGTCGCGCTCGGCGTCCGGGTCGTGCGGGATGTACGGCGGGTTGCAGGTCACCAGATCGAACGGCGCGAATTCCACCGCGCGCGCCCAGGACCCGAGATGGACGTCGACGTCGACACCGACGCCCAGCGCGTTGCCGCGGGCGCAGCGCACCGCGCGGGGGCAGATGTCGAAGGCGGTCACCGACGAGGCACCCTGCTGGGCGGCGTTCACCGCCACCACTCCGCTACCGGTGCACAGGTCGGCGACGCGACGACCGACAGCGAGACCGGTCTTCTCCATGATGTCGATCAGCAGCTGCGAATCTTCCTGCGGGGCGTAGACGCCTTCCGCTGCGACAACGGTTTCGCGCTCGCCGGTGTATGCAGTCGTCACGTGGGCCTCTCGACGTCAAGGGGTCATTTGCTGGGTTGATTAATGCCCTGTATCGCGATTGTTAAACCAGCACACGCCGTTTGCGCTGCTGCTAGGGCGGGCACCCGGACAGGCGTGAAAGTCTCAGATCTCCTCGCGCTACCGGTCGAAGTCGGCTCCGCGGTGCGCCAGCGCCGGCTGTTCCACCCCGCCGGGGTACTCGCCCGCGGACGCATCGAGCGGGTCGCACCGTCGGGTCAGGGCCTGCCGATCGAAACGGGCGACGTCGTCGGCCGGGTGTCCAAGGCCATCGGGTTGCCGGGATCGGTGCCCGACATCGCCGGGCTGGCCTGGCGGATGACCGTGGACTCACGGCCGTGGGACATCCTGCTGGCGACCACCGCGATCAACCGGTTTTTCCTGCTGCCGACCACGTCGTGGGACAACACCACGTACTCCAGCCTGATGCCGCTGCGCTATCAGGACGGCGTGTGGTGGCTGCGAGCTCGGCTCACGACGAAACTCGACAGCCCGGGGCTGTCGCTCGACTCCGTCACCGATCAGCTGGCACGCGGGGACCTCGAGTTCAGCGTCGACCAGGCGGCGGGGACGGGCGAATTCGGCCCGCTGGCCCGGCTGACGCTGTCCGAGGTGATCCCGCCCGACAAGGACGTGTCGTTCGACCCGACGCTCAACACGGCACCGGGGGTGTCGCTGAGCCCCGGCTGGCTGACCGACTTCCGCCGGGCCGCCTACCGTCGCAGCCGGGAGGGTCGCGACGCCGAGTGACGCCTACTCCGGCGATTCCTCAGTGTCTTCGGACGTGGTGATCTCGGGGGCCACCTCGCGCGAGGCCATCCCGCCCTCGTGGCCCTGATCGGTCGGGCCGGGGCGGCCGCCCTTGGGCTCGCTGGCGTGTTCTTCGTCGTAGATGCCTTCTCCACGGGGCACGGGGCTCTCCTTCTGTCGCAGGCAGGATGCGGTCGCCTTGGCGTACCCGGGGCCCGCAGGACCAAAACCGGTGCACTCGACAGCTGTCGAGTGCTGCGGTCCCGCAGTGCCGGTCGTGGCTGATCAGCCGGCCGCGCTGCGCAGCTTCTCCAGCAGCGGGCCCGCAGCCTCGGCGAGGAAGCGGTCCTGACCTTCGTCGCCGACCTGCACCAGCGCGATGTCGGTGAACCCGGCCTTCCAGTACTCGCTGACCGATTCGACGATCTCGTCCAGGTCGGGTCCGCACGGGATCGACTCCGCGGTGTCCTCCGGGCGGACGAACTGGGTGGCACCCGCGAACCCCGCCGTGGTCGGCAGGTCGGCGTTGACCGCCCACCCGCCGGCGAACCAGCGGAATTGCTCGTGTGCCCGCGCCACCGCCGCCTCGCGGTCGGGATCCCAGCAGATCGGGATCTGCCCGATCACCCGCACATGCCCCGGCAGGCCCGTAGCGCGGCGCGCATCGTGCCATTCGTCGACGAGGTCCTTCTTCGGCTCCACGGCGATGAGGTGGTCAGCGAGCTGGGCGAAGGCCTCGACCGAGCGTTCGCCGGATACGGCGGCGGCGATCGCGACCGGCGTCTCGGGCAGGTCCCACAGCCGGGCCGAGTCGATCTCGAAGTACTCACCCCGCCAGTCGACCACTTCGCCGGTGAACAGTTCGCGGATGATCTGGATGGCCTCGCGCAGCATGTCCTGCCGGCGGGCGATCGTCGGCCAGCCCTTGCCGACGACGTGTTCGTTGAGGTTCTCCCCGGTGCCGACGCCGAGGGTGAAGCGGCCGTCGGCGAGGATCTGCAGCGTCGCGGCCTGCTGGGCGACGATCGCGGGGTGGTACCGCATCGTCGGGCACGTGACGTAGGTGAACAGCTCGACGCGCTCGGTGACATGCGCGACGGCGCCCAGTGTGGTCCAGGCGTTCGGGGCGTGGCCCTGCGCCGAGAGCCAGGGCGAGAAGTGGTCGCTGGACACCTCGAAGTCGAATCCCACGTTCTCCGCGGCGGCGGCGTAGCGGACCAGATCCTTGGGTCCGCTCTGTTCGGTCATCAGGGTGTAGCCGAAACGCGTCATGGCACGCGGGTAGCCCGTGCCGGACGAGCGCAAACGACGGCGACCGGATACGTTGTGGGCCGGTGTTTTACGACGATCTACAGACGGGCTTTGACGGCGGCCGACAGTCGCGACCCGTCGGCCTTCCCCGCGGCGATCGCAGTGGCGGCCTTCATGACCTGACCCATCTGCTTCATCGTCGGGCGTTCGCCGAGTTCCTCGGCGACCTGGGCCATCGCGGTGTCGACGACGTCGGCGAGTTCGGCTTCGGTCAACGGCGTCGGCAGGTACTCGTCGATGATGCGCGCCTCGGCGTGCTCGTTCGCGGCGAGTTCGCCGCGCCCGTTCTGCGTGTACACCTCTGCCGCCTCGCCGCGCTTACGCGACTCCCGCGCAAGCACCTTCACCACTTCGTCGTCGGTCAGGTCACGCGCCTGTTTACCCGACACCTCCTCGGTCTGGATCGCGGCGAGCAGCATCCGCAACGTCGCGGTCCGGAGTTTGTCCTGTGCCTTCATCGCGGCCGTGAGATCTGCGCGCAGCCGCGCCTTGAGTTCAGCCATGACATCGAAAGTACGTGGATCCGCCCGCCGACCCCGCAAACACGCGCGCCACGTTGTCAATCGGCGTGGTGATCGACAGGATGGTGCCCATGAGCAACGACGCCGGGGGGCCCGGTCAGGTCGACCCGCCGCCGCCATACGCGCCGCAGGGCTACCCGCCGCCGGGTTACCAGCAGGGGTATCCGCCGCCCGGCTATCAGCAGGCCTACCCGCCCCCCGGATATCAGCAGGGGTATCCGCCGCCCGGGTACCAGCCGGGCTATCCGCCGCCGGGATACCAGCAGGGATACCCGCCGCCCGGGTATCAGCCCGGCTATCCGCCCCCGCCACAGGGCTATTCGCCGGCCGGTGTCCTCAAGCCGGGTGTCATCCCGCTGCGGCCGCTCGGGTTGTCCGACATCTTCAACGGCGCGGTGAACTACATTCGGCGCAACCCGAAGGCCACGCTGGGTCTGACCGCCATCGTCGTGGTGACCGCCCAGCTCATCGCGCTCATCCTGCAGATCCTCGGACCGCTGATCATCACCGGTGACATCGATCCCACCCTGAGCGGCGAAGCGGCCACCGCCGGTGACATCGCCGTGCTGTCCGGGTCGTCGCTGGCCGGGTCCATCACCACCGCGCTGGCGTCGGTGGTGCTCAGCGGCATGCTGACCGTGATCGTCGGGCGCGCGGTGTTCGGTGCGGACATCACCATCGGCGAGGCGTGGCAGCGGGTCAAGGGCCGGCTGCTCGCCCTGCTCGGCTTCACCGCACTCGAGGCGCTGGCAATCCTGGTGCTGATCGTGGTCGTCGTGGTGGCCGTCGTCGCCGCCGAGGCGGCCGGCGGTGGCGTCGCGGCCTTCCTGGTGGGCGCCCCGCTGGTCCTCGTCGCATTCCTGGTCGTCGTGTATGTCGCGACGTCGTTGTTGTTCACTCCCGCCCTCATCGTGCTCGAACGGCTCGGCATCGTCGACGCGGCCAAACGGTCGTTCGCCTTGGTGAAGAAGGACTTCTTCCGGGTGCTGGGCATCTGGATCCTCGCCGCGCTCGTCGCGGCCGTCATCGCCGGCGCCGTGGGGGTTCCGTTCAGCTTCGGCGGCCAGCTGCTCGCCTCGGGGTCGGGCTCCAACGGCGGCGCGGTCGCCGGGCTCATCCTCGTCGCGATCGGCGCGGCGGTCGGCCAGATCCTCACCGCCCCGTTCAGCGCCGGCGTCATCGTCCTGCTCTACACCGACCGCAGGATCCGGGCCGAGGCGTTCGATCTGGTGCTGCACACCGGCGCGGCGGCAGGGCCGGGCGTCCCGCAGGATTCCACCGACCACCTGTGGCTGACCCGCCGCCCGTGACGTGCCTTCCATAGACATCGATCGGGACGCCGCACACGAGGCCGCCCAGCAGGAGTTGAACAAGCCGATCTATCCCAGGGCGTCGCTGACCGATCGCCTCACCGAGCTGATCAACGATCTGATCTACCGGATCGCACAGGGCGGGGCCGGGGTACCGGGCGGCTGGCTGACGATCGGCGTGCTGCTCCTGCTGGTGACGGTCGCGGTCGTGGTGGCCGTGCGCATCGCGCGCAGGACCATGCGCACCGACCGGGCCGACCACTCGCTCTACGGCGGCCACGAGCTGAGTGCGGCCGAACACCGCGCCACCGCCGAGCAGCATGCCGCGGCCGGCCGGTGGGCGCTCGCCATCCGGCACCGATTGCGGGCAGTGGCGCGGCAACTCGAGGAATCAGGCGTCCTCCCACCGGTTCCCGGCCGCACCGCCACCGAGCTGGCCGGCGACGCCGCACAGGTGTTGCCACAGCTGACCGGCGAATTGCGCACCGCAGCAACCACTTTCAATGACGTAACCTACGGTGACCGGCCCGGCTCCGAGGCGGAGTACCGCTCGGTGGCCGACCTCGACGACCACATCCGCGCCGCGGGCGCCTCCGCCACCCACGCCACCGATGCGCCGCGGACGCACACGGGTTGGGCGGACGTGCGATGACCCGCCCTGCGACGGCGGTCGGCCCGACCATCGGACAGCGTTGGCGGACCGGCCGCTGGGTGGTCCTTGCGCTGCTCGTCATCGTCGTGATCGCCGCGGTCGGCACCTATCTCACCGCCCCGCGGCCCGGTGAGCCGATGGACCCGCAGTCGACCTCACCGGACGGCGCCCGCGCGCTCGTCTCCCTGCTGCGCGACCGCGGCGTCGACGTGGTGGAGGCCCGCAGTGTCGCCGACGTGGAACGGGCCGCCCGCGACGACACCCTGATCGTGTTCGCGCAAACCTCCCGCCTCACCGACGACGACCAGTTGCGCCGGCTGGCGGAGCTGCCCGGTGACCGGCTCCTGGTGGAGCCCGTGTCCCGCGCCCGCGAAGCGCTCGCTCCCGGCCTGCGCACCGACGGGCTCAGCTCGTTCGCGGTCTCCCCCGACTGCGACCTGCGGGAGGCGAACCGCGCCGGTGACGCGCAACTCGGGTTGGCCGAGAGCTACCGGGCGGCAGATCCCGACGTGGACGTGACGAGGTGCTACGACGGCGCACTGGTCCGCTACACCGACGCCGGTCGCACGATCACCGTCGTCGGGACCTCCGCATTCATGACGAACGACGCACTGCTCGGCCAGGGTAACGCCGCGCTCGCGATGAACCTGGCCGGCGCCGCAGCCCGCGTCATCTGGTTCACCCCGCAGGAGCGCGACGGCGCCGGCGGGGACGCCTCCCTGGCCGACCTCATCCCCGACCAGGTGAGCTGGATCGTCCTGCAACTGATCCTGGCGGTGGTGCTGCTGGCGATATGGCAGGGCCGGCGGCTGGGACCGCTTGTCGCCGAATCGCTTCCGGTGGTGATCCGGGCGTCGGAGACCGTGGAGGGCCGCGGCAGGCTCTACCGGTCACGGCGCGCCCGCGACCGGGCCGCCGACGCGCTGCGCACCGGCACGCTCGCCCGTCTACTGCCCCGCCTCGGCCTCTCGGCCACCGCTCAGCCCGGCGCCGTCACCCAGGCCGTCGCCGCCCGCATCGGCGCCGACCCCTCCGTCGTCGGCCACGTGCTCTACGGCCCGGCCCCGGCCACCGACGCCGACCTCGTCACCATCGCCCGACAACTCGACGACATCGAAAGGCAGGTCGCCCACTCGTGACACAGCCATCAGCGCAAACCACTCAGACTGGCGGCGCGACAGGCGATTCCGCGCGCCAGGCGTTGCTGGCCCTGCGCGACGAGATCGGCAAGGCCGTGGTCGGTCAGGACGCGGTGGTCAGCGGACTGGTCATCGCGCTGCTGTGCCGCGGCCATGTCCTCCTCGAAGGCGTTCCGGGCGTGGCGAAGACGCTGCTGGTCCGCACGCTGGCCGCCACCCTGCAGCTGGAGTTCAAACGCGTGCAGTTCACCCCGGACTTGATGCCGGGTGACGTGACGGGCTCTCTGGTCTACGACGCGCGCACCGCCGAGTTCGAGTTCCGCGCGGGCCCGGTGTTCACCAATCTGCTGCTGGCCGACGAGATCAACCGCACTCCCCCGAAAACCCAGGCGGCGCTTCTGGAGGCGATGGAGGAGCGACAGGTCAGCGTCGAAGGCGAAGCCCGCCCGCTGCCGGACCCGTTCATCGTCGCCGCCACCCAGAACCCGATCGAGTACGAGGGCACCTACCAGCTGCCCGAGGCGCAGCTGGACCGGTTCCTGCTCAAGCTCACTGTGCCGCTGCCCCCGCGTGATCAGGAGATCGCGATCCTCGACCGCCACGCCCGTGGATTCGATCCCCGCGACCTGTCGGCGGTGCGCCCGGTCGCCGGTCCGGCCGAACTGGCCGCGGGCCGGGCGGCGGTCCGTCAGGTGCGGGTGGCCGACGAGGTGCTCGGGTACATCGTCGACATCGCCGGCGCCACCCGGCAGTCTCCGTCGCTGCAACTCGGTGTCTCACCCCGCGGCGCCACCGCGCTGCTGGCCACGGCCCGGTCGTGGGCATGGCTGTCCGGCCGCAACTACGTCACCCCCGACGACGTCAAGGCGATGGCCCGCCCCACACTGCGGCACCGCATCGCGTTGCGGCCGGAGGCCGAGCTGGAAGGCGCCACCCCCGACGGTGTGCTCGACGGCATCCTGACGGCCGTGCCGGTTCCGCGCTAGTGGTCCTCACCGGACGCGCCGCGCTGGTGGCGCTGCTGTGTGTGGTGCCGATCGCCTTGGCCCCCGACCCGGCGGTCGTGTTCGTCGTGCTGTTCGCGGCACTGGCCGTGGCGGTCGTCGTGGACATCGCGCTGGCGGTGAGCCCCCGCGGGCTGGACCTCACCCGGTCCGGGGACACCGCAGCGCGGCTCGGTCAGTCGGTCGACTCGGTACTGAGCGTGCACCACCCCGGCAGGCGGCGGTTCCGCGGCCGGCTGCGCGACGCCTGGCCGCCGAGTGCGCACGGCGCGCCCCGCACCCACGAGGTGGAATTAGCTGCGGGACAACGGACCACACTGACCACCACACTGCGGCCGACACGGCGCGGTGATCTGCGGTCCGCACTCGTCACCGCCCGCTCGATCGGGCCGCTCGGGCTGGCGGGCCGGCAGACGTCGCACCGGGTGGCCGGTCAGATCCGGGTACTGCCCCCGTTCCTCTCTCGCAAGCATCTGCCGTCCCGGCTGGCGCGGCTGCGTGAGCTCGACGGGTCCACGCCGGCGTTGATCCGCGGCCAGGGCACCGAATTCGACTCGCTACGCGAATACGTCGTCGGTGACGACGTCCGCTCGATCGACTGGCGCGCGACCGCGAGGCGCGCCGACGTCGTGGTGCGCACGTGGCGGCCGGAACGCGATCAGCGCATCGTCATCGTCCTCGACACCGGGCGCACCTCGGCCGGTCGCGTCGGGGTGGACCCCACCGCAGCTGACCTGGGCGGCTGGCCGCGGCTGGACTGGTCGATGGACGCCGCGCTGCTGCTGGCCGCGCTCGCCGCGCGCGCCGGTGACCACGTCGACTTCCTCGCCCACGACGGGGTCACCCGCGCCGGGGTGTTCAACGCCTCGCGCACCGAGTTGCTGGCGCAGTTGGTGGCCGCGATGGCGCCGCTGCAGCCGGCGCTCGTCGAATCGGATCCGGCCGCGATGGCGTCGGCGATCCAGCGCCGCGTGCGCCGCCGCGCGCTCGTGGTGCTGCTGACCGACCTGAACGCCTCGGCGCTGGAGGAGGGTCTGATGGAGGTGCTGCCCCAACTGGCCGCGCGCCACCACGTCCTGATCGCCGCGGTCGCCGATCCGCGGGTGGAGGTGCTCGCCGCGGGCCGCGACGACGCCGCCGCCGTGTACGACGCGGCCGCCGCCGAACGCGCGCGCAACGACCGGCACGCCCTCGCCGGCAGGTTGCGGCGGGCGGGAGTCGACGTGGTGGACGCCCCGCCGGAGGAACTCGCACCCGCGCTCGCCGACCGCTACCTCGCGATGAAGGCCACCGGCCGGATGTGATCAGCCGGTGGGCACCACGTCGGGCGCATCCTCGATGTCACCGGACTCACCCGCCCGGACCGCCTTGCGGCCGAAGTGCACGATGTAGCCGAGGAACGCGAGTTCGGCGGCCACCCCGATGGCGATGCGGACGAACGTGGGCAGCGGGGACGGCGTCACCAGCGCCTCGATCAGCCCGGACAACAGCAGCACCACCACCAGCCCGGCCGCGACGGCCACGACCGCGCGGCCCTGTTCGGCGAGCACTTGGCCCCGCGGTCGGTGGCCGGGCGCGATCACCATCCAGCCCAGCCGCATCCCCGCGGCCGCGGCGAGGAACACCGCGGTCAGCTCCAGCAGGCCGTGCGGGGTCAGCAGCCCCAGGAAGATGTCGCCCTTGCCTGCGTCGAACATCAGGCCGCCGGTGAGTCCGAGGTTGGCGGCGTTCTGGAACAGGATGTACGGGATGGGCACGCCGAGCAGGATCGCGAAGCCGATGCACTGCGCGGCCACCCACGCGTTGTTCACCCACACCCGCAGGGCGAACGAACCGGCCGGGTTCTCGCTGTAGTACGAGGCGAAGTCGTTGTTGACCAGTTGGTCGATGTCGCTGGGGGTCCCGACGGCCGCCTGCACCTCGGGGTTGCCCGCCACCCAGAACCCGATCAGCACGGCGACGAGGAAGAAGGCGGCGGCCGAGCCGAGCCACCACCGCCAGGCGCGGTAGGCGACGACGGGGAACGACACGGTCCAGAACCGCAGGAACTCCCGCCACAGCGGGGCGTGCGCGCCGGTGACCGCCGCCCGCGCCCGCGCCACCAGCCCGGAGAGCCGGCCGACCAGCATGGAGTCGGTGGAAGCCGAACGCACCATCGACAGGTGCGTCGAGACGCGCTGGTACAGGTCGACGAGTTCGTCGACCTCGGCACCCGTGAGCCGGCGGCGCCGCTTGACGAGCTCCTCGAGCCGGTCCCAGGTGGGACGGTGGGCCAGCACGAACGCGTCGACATCCACGCTGGCCACCCTAGTAGCGTGGCGGTATGGTCTCCCAGCCCGAACCGGTGGTGACCGGTGACGCGGTGGTCCTCGACGTGCAGACCGCCCAGCTGCCGATCCGGGCGCTGTCGGCGATGATCGACATCCTTGTCGTGTTCGTCGGATACGTACTGGGCGTCGTCCTGTGGGCGATCACGTTGAGCGACTTCGACACCGCGCTGTCGGCGGCGGTGCTGATCATCTTCACCGTGCTCACGCTCGTGGGCTACCCCGTCGTCTTCGAGACCGCCACCCGGGGCCGGACGCTGGGCAAGATGGCACTCGGGCTGCGCGTGGTGTCCGAGGACGGCGGCCCGGAACGATTCCGGCAAGCTCTGTTTCGAGCACTGGCCGGGTTCATCGAGCTGTGGATGCTCGCCGGGGGGCCGGCCGCGGTGTGCAGTCTGCTGTCGCCGAAAGGCAAGCGCATCGGCGACATCTTCGCCGGCACCGTGGTGATCAGCGAACGGGCGCCGCGGATGAGCCCGCCGCCGGTGATGCCGCCCGCGCTGGCGTGGTGGGCGGCGTCGCTGGAACTGTCGGCACTCGGTCCGGAGCAGGCCGAGCTGGCCCGCCAGTTCCTGTCGCGGGCAAGCCAACTGGAGCCCCGCCTGCGCGACGAGATGGCCTACCGCATCGCCGGCGAGGTCGTCGCGCGGATCTCGCCGCCACCGCCGCCCGGTACACCACCGCAATACGTGCTGGCCGCCGTGCTGGCCGAACGGCACCGCCGGGAACTCGCCCGGCTGGTGCCCGCCCCGGCGACGTGGCCGGCGCCCCCGGCGGCGGGGCCGTCCTATGCCGCCGCGGCGCCGCCGCCGGGTTCGGGTTTCACCCCGCCGGGCTGAGCGGCTTACCCCTCGATCCAGTTGCCGTGGAAGCCGTACGGAACACGTTGGGGCAGGGCGATCTTCGCCACCGGCGGCGCCGCGATGTCGGCGGCGTCGAGGATCACCAGATCGCTGCCGTCGCGGCCCGGGTCGTAGACGTATGCCAGGTACCACCCGTTGGTTTCGTCCGCGGGTCCCGAGCTGGCGGGGACGAACACCGCCTCGCCCGGTCCGCCGGGTGCGTCCGCGGTGCCGAAGACATGTTCGGTCGCGGCGCCGGTCGTCAGGTCGTAGCGCACCAGCCGGTGATCGCCCACCGACACCGCGTAACGGGCCGGCAGCCCCGCCAGCCGGTCGTCGATGCGGGGGAACTCCACCGCCCGGTCGTCGAGTTGACCCTCGCGCACGGCGCCGGTCACCAGATTCACCGTCCAGCTCCACAGCACGCCGTCGGTCTCGAATCCCCCAGTGCCGCGCCATAATTCGGGGTAGCGCACAGCCTGGACCACCAGTGTGTCGCCGTCGTCGTAGGCGTTGACGACGTGGAAGACGTAGCACGGGTCGATGTCGAACCAGCGGATCTCGCCGAACGGGTCGTCGCGGCGCAGTACGCCCAGGCGGGCGCCGTAGTCGTCGTCCCAGCGGTAGGGCATGTCGCCTTCGCCCTTGAGCGCGATGTCCATGTTGAACACGATCGGCAGGTCCATGAACACGACGTGCCCGCTGGTCATCGCGAAGTCGTGCATCATCGTCAGCGCTTTGACGTCGATCGGCCGGTTGACGGTCAGCTGGCCGTCGGCGTCGGCCCGGTGGTAGGTCACGTGCGGTTCGAACAGGTTCCCGTATCCGAAGAAGTGCAACTCCCCGGTGGTCGGGCAGATCTTCGGGTGCGCGGTCATGGAGTCGACGAGCCGGCCGCCGAAGTCGTAGGCGCCGATGGTCTCCAGATCGTTCGAGATCTCGTAAGGCAATGAGGATTCGACGAGCGCCAGGGTCTTTCCCGCATGGTTGACGACGTGGGTGTTGGCGACGCTCGAGTGCAGGTTGCGCGTGCCGTCGGCGTTGTAGACGCCGAAGTGGTTCTCGAAGCTCTCCGTGCGCACCCACCGGTTGCGATACCAGGCGGCGCGGCCGCCTTCGATACGCACGCCGTGGATCATGCCGTCGCCGGTGAACCAGTGCTCGGTGGGTTGTCGCGGGTTCGGTCCGTTGCGCAGGTACCAGCCGTCGAGGTCCTGGGGGATCTGGCCCTCGACGGGAAGGTCGAACGCGGTGAGTTCATCGGCGACAGGGGCGTAGTTGCCCTTCTGGAAGAACTGGCCGGTGCCGAACAGGGCGGAGGTGTCGGTGGTGTCGGTCATGTCGAACTCCTCGGGCTGGACTGGAAAGTCTGCCACCACCCTGACAGTCCTAATATGACATGTCAATAGTGGAATGTGTGGAGTCGGGGACCCCGACCAGATCCTCTTCGTCTACACCACCGAACCGGGTTCGCCCTCCGAGACGGCGCTGCGCCTGCTGGCCAGCTGGCACGACCGCGACGAGCAACCCGCGCCGGTCGGCAGCTGAAGGCCCGTCGGCGCTTCGACACGTCGGGCAGCGCACCGGCGCGCAACGGAGGAAGATCTTCCGGATGCCGGCCCGTCGACACTCCGCTCTGTTGACCACGCTGTCGGCCAACCGATCGCCGCACTCGCGGCCTCCCGTGGTCGACGAGTTGCGCCGCGTCATCCTCGAAGGCGGCGCTCCGCCAGGGTCGTCCATCCCGGTCAACGAGGTCGCCGAGGCGCTCGGCGTCAGCGCCATCCCGGTCCGCGAGAGCCTCAAGACGCTCGTCGCCGAGGGCCTCGTCGCGCACCAGCCGAACGTCGGCTACAGCGTCGCGCTGCTGACGGCCACGGAACTCGCCGAGATGTACATCGTCCGCGAGACGCTCGAATCGGCGGCTCTGGCGGCCGCGGTGGCCAACGCATCGGAGGCCGATCGCAGGGCGGTGGCCGCAGCGCACCGCCTCCTGGAGCGGGCGGTCCAGGAGGACGACCGGCATTCCTACCACCGCCAGAGCCGGCACTTCCACATCGGCATGGCCCGGCCGTCCGGCACGCTGCGGCTGGTGCACATGCTCGAATCCGCTTGGAACATCACCGAACCCGTGCAGTTGATGGTGCATGTCGAGCCGTCCGAACGGGCAGCGCTACACGCCGACCACGGCCGGATGCTCGAAGCCTTCCTCGACCGCGACGTCGACGCACTGCTCGCCACGAGCAGGCGCCACCACCAGCGGCTGAACACCGTGGTGGCCGCGCTCCCTCCTGACAGCGGGTTGATCGCGCACGGCTGAGCGGCGAATGAGTCGATCATGTTGCCGATGGCGCCCAAATATATTTGCGGCGCAACGACGGTGAAACACACCGCAGCTACGTTCCGTTCATCGCCTCGCCCGACGAACAGGAACTCCACCATGACAGACACCCGTGACCTTCCGCCGAGCGCCGTGGTCGGCGCGGGCGACGTCGTCGAAGCCGCAGGGCATCCGGTCGGTAGCGGGGTGATCAAAGACACCTACGATCCGCGGCTGACCAATGAAGACCTCGCGCCGCTGGGCAAGCAGACGTGGTCCTCGTACAACATCTTCGCGTTCTGGATGTCCGACGTGCACAGCGTGGGCGGCTACGTCACCGCGGGCAGCCTGTTCGCCCTCGGCCTGGCGAGCTGGCAGGTCCTGATCGCTCTGCTCGTCGGCATTGTCATCGTCAACGTGCTGTGCAACCTCGTCGCCAAACCCAGCCAGCAGGCCGGCGTGCCCTACCCCGTGGTGTGCCGCAGTTCCTTCGGTGTCCTCGGCGCCAACATCCCGGCCATCATCCGCGGCCTGATCGCGGTGGCGTGGTACGGCATCCAGACCTATCTGGCATCGGCGGCCCTGGATGTCGTGCTGCTGAAGCTGTTTCCCGGCCTGGCGCCCTACGCCGACGTCGACCAGTACGGGTTCACCGGACTGTCGCTGCTCGGGTGGTGCAGCTTCATGGTGCTGTGGGTGCTGCAGGCGTGCGTGTTCTGGCGCGGGATGGAGTCGATCCGCAAGTTCATCGACTTCTGCGGGCCCGCCGTCTACGTCGTGATGTTCATCCTCTGCGGCTACCTGCTGTGGAAGTCGGGTTGGCACGTCAGCCTGTCGCTCGGTGGCGAGAAGCAGGGCAACACAGTGGTCGTCATGCTCGGCGCGATCGCCCTTGTGGTGTCGTACTTCTCCGGGCCCATGCTGAACTTCGGCGACTTCGCGCGCTACGGCAAGAGCTTCGAGGCGGTCAAGAAGGGCAACTTCCTGGGCCTGCCGGTCAACTTCTTGATGTTCTCGATTCTGGTGGTCGTCACCGCGGCCGCGACGGTGCCGGTGTTCGGCGAGCTCCTCACCGATCCGGTCGAGACCGTGGCCCGCATCGACAGCGTCACCGCGATCGTGCTCGGCGCCCTGACGTTCTCCATCGCCACGATCGGCATCAACATCGTCGCCAACTTCATCAGCCCCGCGTTCGACTTCTCCAACGTGAGCCCGCAGCGCATCAGCTGGCGCATGGGCGGCATGATCGCCGCCGTGGGCTCGGTGCTGCTCACACCGTGGAACCTCTACAGCAACCCGGAGGTCATCCATTACACGCTGGAGACCCTCGGCGCGTTCATCGGCCCGCTGTTCGGGGTGCTGATCGCCGACTTCTATCTGGTGCGCAGGCAGAAGATCGTCGTCGACGACCTGTTCACGATGTCGAAGACGGCGAACTACTGGTACAAGAAGGGCTACAACCCGGCCGCGGTGGCCGCGACACTGGTGGGCGCGGTCCTGGCCATGGCCCCCGTGCTGCTCGGCGGCGTGGTGTTCGGCATGGCCGGCGCCGCCCAGTACAGCTGGTTCATCGGCTGCGGCGTGGCGTTCGCCATGTACTACGTGCTGGCCACCCGCGGCCCGTGGCGTATGACCGCGCTCCGCGTCGCCGAGGGCGCCACGTTGGTCGCCAACTGAGTCAGACGACGTACGGCCCGACATTCCACACCCGGAATGTCGGGCCGTACGCTTCGTTGGTGAGCCTTCGATTCGCCGCCCTCGGCCTCCTCGCACAGCATCCCGGCAGCGGGTACGACCTGCTCAAACGCTTCGAGAAGTCGATGGCCAACGTCTGGCCTGCGACACAGAGCCAGCTGTACGGCGAGCTCAACCGACTGGCCGACAGCGGCCTCATCGAGGTCACGGCAGTCGGTCCGCGCGGCCGCAAGGAATACCGGGTCACGGCGGCGGGCCGGGCCGAACTCCGGCGCTGGATCACCGATCCGGCCGACGACCCACCGCTGCGCCGGCCGGATCTGCTCAGGGTGTTCCTGCTCGGCGAGCTCAGCCCTGCCGCGGCGCGCAGCTACGCCGCCGGGTTCGCCGACCACGCGGCATCGGAACTGCGCCGCCTCGAAGAGCTTCGCGATTCGCTGCACTGGGACGACGACGATGCCGCGTTCTACGGCCGAGCGGCCCTCGAATACGGGCTGCGTCTCGCGGCGATGGAGAAGGAGTGGGCTGCGGGCCTGGCGGTCGCCATCGCCGAACGTCGTTGAAGCCAACGTTGCATCGCGATAGTTTCCGATATATCGTCAACGTATCGGAAGCACGTTTCGTGCTTCCTCGACCACGAAGGACTCACGAACATGAGCAACCCATTCACCCCACCCGGCGGATTCGGCTTCGGCTTCGGCCCGATGGACCGGCGAGCACTGCACGAGCAGCGTCGTCACGCCCGCCGCGAATTCCGCGACCAGCGACGCGAACAGCGTCGTCCCGACTGCGTCAACGACCACGGTGCCGCGTTCGGACCGGGCTTCGGTCCCGGTTTCGGCCGCGGCCCCGGCCCCGGCTTCGAGTTCGGATTCGACCCGCGCGGCGGACTCGGTTTCGGGCCGGGTCCGCGCGGTAGGCGCGGCGGGGGCCGCGGACGCGGACGGCGCGGCGACGTGCGTGCCGCGATCCTCACCCTGCTGGCCGAACGGCCGATGCACGGCTACGAGATGATCCAGGAGATCGCCGAACGCAGTAACGGGCTGTGGAAACCCAGCCCCGGTTCGGTCTACCCGACACTGCAACTGCTGGTCGACGAAGGTCTCATCGTCGGCACCGAGACCGAGGGCAGCAAGAAGCTGTTCGAAGTCACCGACGACGGCCGCGCGGCCGCCGAGAAGGTCGAGACCCCGCCGTGGGAACAGATCACCGACGACGCCGGCCCAGGTCACGCGAACCTGCGCACTGCGGTCGGCCAGCTGATGGGCGCCGTCGCACAGTCGGCGTACGCCGCCAGCGACGAACAGCAGGCCCGCATCCTCGAGATCGTCAACAACGCCCGCCGCGAGATCTACACGGTGCTCGGCGAGGAATAGCCGCGATTTCGGTGTAGTTGGTCGCGCTGGGCGCGACCAACTACACCGAAATCACTCGACGTCGACCCAGTCGAGGGTGCGCTGGACAGCTTTCTGCCAGCCGGCGTATCCCTCGGCGCGCTGTTCGTCGGTCCACGCCGGCGTCCAGCGCTTGTCCTCCTGCCAGTTGCGGCGCAGATCGTCGGCGCCGTCCCAGAACCCGACCGCCAGCCCGGCCGCGTAACCCGCCCCCAGCGCGGTGGTTTCGGCCACCACCGGCCGGACCACGTCGACGCCGAGCACGTCGGCCTGGATCTGCATGCACAGATTGTTGGCGGTGATGCCGCCGTCGACCTTGAGCACTTCCAGGTGCACACCGGAGTCGGCTTCCATCGCGTCGACGACATCGCGGCTCTGGTAGCAGATCGCCTCCAGCGTCGCGCGGGCCACGTGGGCGTTGGTGTTGTACCGCGACAGCCCTACGATCGCGCCGCGGGCATCCGAACGCCAATAGGGCGCAAACAATCCCGAGAACGCGGGCACGAAGTACACCCCGCCGTTGTCGTCGACCTGCCGGGCCAGCGCCTCACTCTGCGACGCGCCGCTGATGATGCCGAGCTGATCGCGCAGCCACTGGACCGCCGACCCGGTCACGGCGATCGAACCCTCCAGCGCGTAAACGGGTTTCGCTGGACCACCATCTCTGGGCGCGAACTGGTAGCAGACCGTGGTGAGCAGCCCGTTGTCCGAGCGGACGATCTTCTCGCCCGTGTTGAGCAGCAGGAAATTGCCTGTGCCGTAGGTGTTCTTGGCCTCCCCCGCCGAAAGGCACACCTGTCCGACCATCGCGGCCTGCTGGTCGCCGAGGATGCCGGTGATCGGCACCTCACCGCCGAGCGGTCCGTCCTCGCGGGTGACGCCGTGGCAGTCCGGGCACGACGACGGCTTGATCTCCGGCAGCATCTGACGCGGAATGCCGAAGAACGACAACAGCTCGTCGTCCCAGTCGAGCGTCTCCAGGTCCATCAGCATGGTGCGGCTGGCGTTGGTCACGTCGGTCACGTGCACACCGCCGCGCGGCCCGCCGGTCAGATTCCACACCACCCAGCTGTCGGCGGTGCCGAAGAGCGCGTCGCCCTTCTCGGCGGCCTCGCGCACGCCGTCGACGTTGTCGAGGATCCACTGCACCTTGCCCGCGGAGAAGTACGTCGCCGGCGGCAGCCCGGCCTTGCGGCGGATCACCTCACCGCGGCCGTCGCGGTCGAGCGCGGTGGCGATGCGGTCGGTGCGGGTGTCCTGCCAGACGATCGCGTTGTAGTACGGCCGCCCGGTGCGCCGGTTCCACACCAGGGCGGTCTCCCGCTGGTTGGTGATGCCGACCGCGCACAGATCGGTCGCCGACAGGTTGGTCCGGTTGAGCGCCGACATCATCACCGATGCGGTGCGCTCCCAGATCTCGACCGGGTTGTGCTCCACCCAGCCGGCCTTCGGCAGGATCTGCTCGTGTTCGAGCTGATGGCGGCCGACCTCGGCGCCGTCGTGGTCGAAGATCATGCACCTCGTGCTGGTGGTGCCCTGGTCGATGGCGGCCACAAACTGGCGAGACTCGGCCACACTTCTCCTTCGTGTCCATCGTTTCGGGGTCAGTCGTCCATCATGGACCACATGGGTACGCAGATCGCCGACATCGACCGGATGCCCCGCGGTGGCCCGCGCGCGTCGTGCCTGGACCGGCTCCTGGAGACCGACCGGCTCGAGTACCTCGACCGCGACTCCGAGGGAGACGCGGCAATGGAAGCCCGCAAGCGCAGCGTCGTGCGCGCCCTCGAGCGCACCGGTGAGTTCTTCGGCCATCACGACAAGTTCGCCGAGATCGCGCTGGCGGAGATCGCGGACGTGCCCGACCCGAAGGTGCTCGAACTCGGTGCCGGGCACGGCGGGCTGTCGCGCCGGCTGCTCGACGCACACCCCACCGCCGAGGTGACGGTGACCGATATCGACGAGACGTCGGTGGCGGCGATGGCCGAGGGCGAACTCGGCCACCATCGGCGGGCCCGGGTGCAGATCATGGACGCCACCGCGATCGACGCCCCCGACGGCGCGTTCGACCTCGCGGTGTTCGCGCTGTCGTTCCACCACCTGTCGCCGTCACAGGCCGCCCGCGCGATCTCCGAGGGCACCCGGGTCGCCGGCACCCTGCTGATCGTCGACCTGCCCCGGCCGCCCGCGCCGCTTCACGTCATGCGGCTGTTGACGATGCTGCCGTTCGCGCCGTTCGTCCCGTTCGTGCACGACGGGGTGATCAGCTCGCTGCGCACCTACAGCCCGTCGGCGCTGCGGGCGCTGGCTGCGCACGCCGATCCCACGATCGAGGTCGAGCTGCGCGGCGGCGTGCTCAGCGAGCAGATCGTGCTGGCGCGCCGCACCGCCGCCTGACCCTGACTTCGGATCACGGCGCGCACAAACCTTGTCGGTGCGCGTCGCATCGGGGCTAATGGCGCAACGTGACCATCGCCGAGCCGCCGATCGCCCCCGGAGCCGACGCCGCCGAGCCCGACGAACGCCGGGTGCGCACCGCACTGCTGTCGAGCCTGGTCGGCACCACGATCGAGTGGTACGACTTCTTCCTCTACGCCACCGCGGCGAGCCTGGTGTTCAACCACGCGTTCTTCCCCGACCAGAGCTCGTTCGTCGGGACCATGCTGTCGTTCGCGACGTTCGCCGTCGGCTTCGTGGTGCGGCCGATCGGCGGGTTCGTGTTCGGCCACATCGGGGACCGCATCGGCCGCAAACGCACGCTGGCGCTGACGATGTTACTGATGGGCGGCGCGACCGCGCTGATGGGTGTGTTGCCGACGGCCGCCCAGATCGGTGTGCTGGCCCCGATTCTGCTGTTGCTGCTGCGCATGGCGCAGGGCTTCGCACTGGGCGGCGAATGGGCCGGGGCGGTGCTGCTGGCCGTCGAGCACAGCCCGGCCAGACGCCGCGGCTTCTCCGGCAGCGTCCCGCAGATCGGTCTCGCCCTGGGCCTGGCGCTCGGCACCGGGGTGTTCGCGCTGCTGCAGGTGGCGCTGCCCGACGAGGCGTTCCTGTCCTACGGCTGGCGGATCGCGTTCCTCGTCAGCGTCGTGCTGGTCATCTTCGGGGTGGTGGTGCGCCTCAAGGCCGCCGAGACGCCGGCGTTCGAGAAGGTCCGCGCCGACGATCAGCGGTCCGCGGTTCCGGTCAAGGAGATCTTCCGGCCGCCGGTGCTCAAGACGACGGTGCTCGGCATGCTGTCGCGCTGGGGTGAGGGCGCCGCGTTCAACACCTGGGGCGTGTTCGCGATCTCCTATGCGACGGCCACCCTGCATTTCGAGAAGGTGCCGGTGCTGATCGTGGTGACAGTGTCGGCGCTGCTGATGGCTGTCCTGCTGCCGGTGTCCGGGATGCTCGTCGACCGGTTCGGCGCCAAGGTGGTCTACGGCACCGGCATCGCCGCCTACGCCGCCGCGGTGTTCCCCGTGTTCGCTCTGTTCGACACCGGCAGCATGGTGGCCTACACGGTCGGCATGATCGTGGTGTTCGGCGTCATCCACGCCTGGTTCTACGGCGCCCAGGGCACGCTGTACGCGTCGCTGTTCCCGACCCGCATCCGGTACACCGGCCTGTCCACCGTCTATCAGCTCTCCGGTGTCTACGCGTCCGGTCTGACCCCGCTGATCCTCACCGCGCTGATCGCCGCCGGGGGCAACACGCCGTGGCTGGCGTGCGGCTACCTGGTCGCGACGGCGTTGATCAGTGTGATCGCCACGCTGCTGCTCCGTCCGCGGGCGCTCGCCGAACTCTGAGCGCCCGCTCGCAGAGCTAGACCGTGACCGACGCCCCGCGGTCCAGTTCGATGACCCGCTCGGCGAGGCCGCGCCGCTTCATCTCCTCGAGGAAATCCGACAGCGGCGAGGCGAACACCCCGTAGTCGTTGAAGTGCACGGGAATCACCTTCGGCAGGTCGAGCAGTTCGGCCGCGCCCGCGCCCTGGCGGCCGTCCATGGTCACGGTCAACCCGACCGGCAGGTGCCTGCCGAACGGCAGCCGGGTGCCGCCGAGATGCAGGACGCCGGCGTCGATGTCGGGAAACCGGCGGGGGATCTCGCTCAACTCCTCGATGAGCAGCGTGTCGCCGGAGATGTAGAGCCGCCGCGTCGAACCGTCGGGCCCCGACACCTCCACCATCGACCCCATCACCGGGGGGAGCACGCGGTTGATCGGCGTCGGCGCGTGCCGTCCGGGTAGCGCGGTGATGGTGACCGTGGCGCCGCCCTTGGTGATCGTGTGCTGCTGCCACGTCTCGAGCGCGACGGAGTGGCCGAACCCGCGCTTGCGCAGCCGTTTGGCCGCATGCGGCGTGGTCACCACCGGCAACGAACGGTCCAGCCCGTTCTGCGCCACCCGATCCCAGTGGTCGCCGTGCATGTGCGACAACAGCACCGCATCGAGGGCCGGCAGCCGGTCGATGTCGAGCGCGGGATCGTGCAGCCGCTTCGACAGCAGCCCGTAGCCGAGATACGCGTGCTGGCCGCGGTGCAGGAAGTTCGGATCCGTCAACAACGTGATTCCATCGATGGTGAGCAGCGTCGTGGCGTTACCGATGAAGGTCACGGTGATGTCCATGAGGCGGTGCTACCCACGTTCGCCGCGGATATGCACGCAGCGATCAAGCGAATACCGGTGTGGGCGTCACTAGCATCGGCGGTGTGGGCGAAGAAGTGAAGCAGACGGACTTCAGCCGGGAACACCGCCGCGAGTACCGCCGCAAGGTGCAGCTGTGCCTCGACGTGTTCGAGACGATGCTGGCGCAGTCGAGCTTCGAATTCGAGCGGCCGCTGACCGGTATGGAGATCGAGTGCAACCTCGTCGACGCCGACTACCAGCCCGCGATGAGCAATTCCGAGGTGCTCGCCTCGATCGCCGATCCGGCGTACCAGACCGAATTGGGCGCCTACAACATCGAATTCAACGTGCCGCCGCGGCCGTTGCCCGGTCGCGCGGCCCTCGAATTGGAATCCGAGGTGCGCGCGAGCCTCAACGCCGCGGAGGGCAAGGCCGGCGCCGACGGCGCGCACATCGTGATGATCGGCATCCTGCCGACGCTGATGCCCGAGCACCTGTCGAACGGGTGGATGAGCGAGTCGACGCGCTACCAGGCGCTCAACGACTCGATCTTCACCGCGCGCGGCGAGGACATCCTCATCGACATCGGCGGTCCGGAGCGGCTGAGCATCCAGGCCGCGACCATCGCCCCGGAGTCGGCGTGTACGAGCATGCAGCTGCACCTGCAGGTCTCCCCTGCCGATTTCGCGCGGAACTGGAACGCCGCCCAGGTGATCGCGGGACCGCAGTTGGCGCTGGGCGCGAACTCCCCGTTCTTCTTCGGCCACCAGTTGTGGGCCGAGACGCGCATCGAGCTGTTCACCCAGGCCACCGACACTCGGCCCGACGAGTTGAAGACCCAGGGCGTCCGGCCGCGGGTGTGGTTCGGCGAACGCTGGATCACCTCGATCTTCGATCTGTTCGAGGAGAACGTCCGCTACTTCCCGTCGCTGCTGCCCGAGGTCTCCGACGAGGATCCCGTCGCCGAACTGGCCGCCGGACGCACCCCGAAACTCTCGGAGCTGCGGCTGCACAACGGCACCATCTACCGGTGGAACCGCCCCGTCTACGACGTGGTGAACGGCAAACCCCATCTGCGGGTGGAGAACCGGGTGCTGCCGGCCGGCCCGACGGTGATCGACATGCTCGCCAACTCCGCGTTCTACTACGGCGTGCTGCGAACGATGTCCGAGGAGGACCGGCCGCTGTGGACGAAGTTGAGCTTCGCCGCGGCCGAACACAACTTCCGCGACGCCGCGCAGAACGGGATGGACGCGCGGCTGTACTGGCCGGGCCTGGGTGAGGTCACACCCGACGAGCTGGTGCTGCGGCAGCTACTGCCGATGGCCGACGAAGGGCTGCGCCGGTGGGGGGTGGCCACCGAGGTGCGCGACCGCTACCTCGGGGTCATCGAGGGCCGCGCGAAGACCGGCCGCAACGGCGCCACCTGGCAGATCGAGACGGTGCACGCGCTGCAGGAACGCGGGCTGGCGCGCCCCGCCGCGCTGGCCGAGATGCTGCGGCTGTACT
This sequence comes from Mycolicibacterium litorale, assembly GCF_010731695.1. Lineage (NCBI taxonomy): Bacteria > Bacillati > Actinomycetota > Actinomycetes > Mycobacteriales > Mycobacteriaceae > Mycobacterium > Mycolicibacterium litorale. The sequence goes on along the minus strand of NZ_AP022586.1, from coordinate 4,915,168 downwards.
GCCAGCGCATGCACAGCAACGAGCCCGTGCACACCTGGGACGGGCCCGCGTAGGTTGGCGCCATGACGTCAGACGCGATGGATTGGGACGGTGTGTACCGGGGCGACGGCGTGTTCAGCGGCCCGCCCCCGTGGAACATCGGGGAACCGCAGCCGGAGCTGGCGGCGCTGCACCGGCAGGGCCGGTTCCGCAGCGATGTACTCGACGCCGGGTGCGGTCACGCCGAGTTGTCGCTGGCGCTGGCGCAGGACGGCTACACCGTCGTCGGTCTCGACATCAGCCCGACCGCGATCGCGGCGGCCAATCAGGCCGCCCAGTTGCGGGGTCTGGCCACCGCGAGTTTCGCCCAGGCCGACATCACGGCGTTCACCGGCTACGACGGACGCTTCAGCACGGTGCTCGACAGCACGCTGTTCCACTCGCTGCCCATCGAGGGACGCGACGGCTACCTGCGCTCGGTCCACCGGGCCGCCGCGCCCGGCGCGCAGCTGTTCATCCTCGCGTTCGCCAAGGGCGCCTTCCCCGCCGATCTGGAGACGAAGCCGCACGAGGTCGAGGAAGCCGAACTGCGCGACGCGGTGTCGCGGCACTGGACCGTCGACGAGATCCGGCCGGCCTTCATCCACGCCAACGCCTTGCAGATGCCGGGGCTCTCGGCGGACGTCCCGTACGACCGCGACGAGAAGGACCGCGTCAAGTTCCCGGCGTTCCTGCTGACCGCCCACAAACCCGAATAGGGTCACCCCGCCGCGGCGTCGGCCAGCGCGGCCGCCGCCAGTTCGAGGTCACCGGGTGTGACGTCGACATGCGGGGAGAGCCGCAGCACCGGAACCGTCAGCTCCGTCGGGGCGCGCCGCGCATCGCATGCGGTGGTGACGATGCCCCGCTCGGCGATCAGCCAGGCCCGCACCCGGTGCGGGTCGGCGCCACCGGTCGGCTCCAGCGTGGTGATCGCGGTCGGTTCGTCGACCGGCTCCACGACGCGCCACCCGGCGACGTCGGCCATCGCCGTCCGCGTCTGGCGGCCCACCTCGGCGAGCCGGGCCCGAACGGCCGCCTGCCCGGCGGCGAGGTGCTCGCCGATCGCAACCGAGAACCCCACGTGGGCAGCGGCATTCGACTCGCCGTGCGCCAGTTGCTGCAGGACGGTCAACGGCGCGGCGGGTTCGGACGGTGGGAACCGCGGTCGCAACGCCTCGATCAGATCGGGGCGGACGGCCAGCACCCCGACGCCGCGCGGGCCGGCCAGCCATTTGCGCGACGAGGAGTAGATCGCCGCGGGCGCCACCGCACAGTCGAGATGGCCGAGCGCCTGCGCGGCGTCGACGACGAGTGGCAACCCGAGGTCGCGGCAGATCTCGGCCAGCGGACCCAGCGGCTGGGCGAGACCGCGGTGGCTGCCCAGCGGGGTCAGGTGCACCAGGCCTGGGCGGTCACGCCGCAGCGCGTCGGCCGCCGCGTCGACCCGCAACCGTCCGTGCTCGTCGACGGGCAGCGGTGACACCCGAAATCCGTTGAGGGCCATGAGCGCGAGGTTCGGTCCGTACTCGCCGGGCAGGCACGCCACCGAACGTTCGCCGGCCCAACTGTTCAGCAGCAGATTCAGCGCGTGGTTCGCCCCGGTGGTGTAGACGACGTCGGTGGCGGCCAGTCCGGTGAGGGCGGCGACGGCGGCCCGACCGGCGTCGAGCACCGGGGCGGCCGCCTCCAGCGCGACGTAGCCACCGACTTCGGCTTCGTGACGGGCGTGCTGGGCCGCGGCGTCGATGGCCGCGAAACCCTGCCGGGAGCAGGCGCCGCTGTCGAGGTGTACGCCGGCGGGTTTGGGTCGCGCCGCCCGCCAGCGCTCCGCCAGGGTGTCGGTCATTTGACCGCCAGGGACAGCCCGAAGTCACCCGCCGGATCGGTCCACCAGTGGGTGCGGCGCAGTCCGGCGGCGGCGAGTTCGGCGGCGACGTCGTCGGGCCGGAACTTGCAGGACACCTCGGTGAGCATCTCCTCCCCGTCGGCGTATTCGACGCTCAGGTCGAGCGCACCGATGCGCACCCGTTGGGAACCCGTTGCGCGCAACCACATCTCGATGCGCTGTTCGTCGGCGTTCCAGCGGGCGACGTGCGCGAACGCGGCGACGTCGAAGTCGGCGTCGAGTTCCCGATTCACGACTGCCAGCACGTTGCGGTTGAACCGCGCCGTCACACCCTGGCTGTCGTCGTAGGCGCGGACCAGCCGGTCGGTGTCCTTGACCAGGTCGGTGCCCAGCAGCAGTGCGTCGCCGGGCGCCATCGTGTCGGCCAGGGTGGTGAGGAATTCTGCGCGGGGTTCCGCGGTGAGGTTGCCGATCGTCGACCCGAGGAATGCGATCACCCGGCGGCCGCCCTGGGGGATCTTGCCGAGGTGTTCCTCGAAATCACCGCAGACGGCCTCGATCTCGAGGTCGGGGTATTCGTCCTGCAGCGCCGCGCCGGCACTGCGCAGGACGCTCGCGTCCACGTCGAACGGGATGAACCGACGCAACGAGCCGTGGTCCCGCAGCGCCGACAGCAGCATCCGGGTCTTCTCCGAGGTGCCGCTGCCGAGTTCGACCAGGGTGTCGGCGGCGGTGGCGACGGCGATCTCGGCGGAGTGGTCGCGCAGGATCTGCGCCTCGGTGCGTGTCGGGTAGTACTCGGGCAGCCGGGTGATCTGGTCGAACAGATCGCTGCCGACGGCGTCGTAGAACCACTTGGGCGGCAACGCCTTCGGCGAGGCGGTCAGGCCGTCGCGTACGTCGCGGCGCAGCGCGTCGGCCGCGGAGTCCGCCGCCAGATAGGTGGCGAGGGTGAACGTCATACCGATCCTTTCAGCGCGGTCATCCGCACCGCGGACCCGTCGGTGTGGACGAGGTGGCGGTCCGGGACCTCCTCCCAGCGCGGGTCGTCGTCGTAGGGTTCGCTGGCCAGAACCACGCCGTCGCCCGTGCGCAGCACCGACAGCGTGTCGCCCCAGGTGGTGGCGAGCATCTCGGATCCGTTGGCAGCCAGGATGTTCAGCCGCGCGTCGGGGTCGCGTGCTGCCACCTCGGTGACGGTGTCGCCGAGCCGGGGCATGCCCCGGTCGAAGATCAGCGCGGCGAGCAGCGCACTGTCGACGGTCGATTCGGCGTGCGCGGACAGCGGCAGCACCGTCCGGTCGACGAGCCCGTTGTGCGACAGCAGCCACCGCCCGTCGGTGAACGGGGCGGAGGCGGTCGGCTCGATCGGCATCCCGATGCTGGCCGAGCGGACCGCCCCGACGACGCACTCACTGCGCAGCGCGGGAGCGACCGACGCGAACGACACGTCGCCCCACAGCGGCGCCGCGCTGCGCCACCGCCGGGCGATCGCCCCGTCGAAGAAGCCGACACCCCAGCCGTCGGCGTTCATCAGCCCGTGCTTCTGGCGGCGCGGCGAATACGACTGCACGAGTAGCCCGTACGGCGGGTCGAGGAGCAGCTCGCCGACCGTGCGCGGCGCGCCGAGCCAGCCGAGGTGGCGGCACATCAGGCCGCACTCCCCTGGTCCTCCGACCACGCCAGCCGGACGCCGGAGAAGATCTGTCTGCGGATCGGGTGGTCCCAGTTGCGGAAGCTGGGCCGCAGGATGTCCGGCGCGACCGCCCACGATCCACCGCGTAGCACCCGGTAGTCGCCGGACCCGGTGCCTTCGAAGAAGGGCTGGGAGTACCGGTCGTAGATCATCGGCGTGAAGCCGGGCCAGGGCCGCAGCGGGGAAGTGGTCCACTCCCACACGTCGCCCAGCATCTGCTCGGCGCCGTACGCCGACGCCCCGGCCGGGTATGCGCCGACGGGTGCGGGCCGCAACGCGTCGCCGCCCAGGTTGGCCAGGTGAGCGGTGGGCGCCGACGATCCCCACGGGTAGCGGCGGCGCTGCCCGGCGGCCGGATCCCAGGCGCAGGCCTTATCCCACTCGATCTCCGAGGGCAGACGCGCTCCCGCCCATGCCGCGTACGCCTCGGCTTCGAAGAACGTGACGTGCTGGACGGGCTCGTCCGACCGGATCTCCTCGACGTGCCCGAACCGGGTGCGGGTGCCGTCACCGTTCCAGAACTGCGGAGCGGTCAATCCGGCGGCCTGCCGGTGCGCCCAGCCGGGCTCCGACCACCACTGGCGCCGGTCGTAGCCGCCATCGTCGACGAACTGCTGCCATTCGCCGTTGGTGACGGGAACCCGCCCGATCCGGAAGCCCGGCACGTCGACGACGTGCGCGGGGCGTTCGTTGTCCAGCGAGTGCGGCTCGGTGACGGCGTCGACGCCCAGCACGAACGGCCCGCCCGGCACCGGCACCGAGGTGCCCGCGACGCCCGGCCGCCCCGGCGGCAGCGGTGCGCCGGGCCCGAGCAGCGGAGCGCCGGTCCGCAGGTTGATCGCCTGCAGCATGGTCTCGTCGTGCTGGTGTTCGTGGCTGATCACCAACGCGAACCGGAAGTCCGCGCTCTCGTCGGCGGGTAGCGCGTCGAGGGCGTCGAGCACCTTGTTGCGCACGGTCTCGCAGTACGCGCGGGCGTCCGTCGGTGGCAGCAGCGGCAGGTCGACCCGGCTGGCCCGCGAGTTGACGAACGCGTCGTAGAGACGTTCGACGGCGGGGGCCAGCATGCCCGGCCGGTCGGCGTTGCCGTCGCGCAGCAGCCAGAACTCCTCCTGCTGCCCGATGTGCGCGAGGTCCCACACCAGGGGGCTCATCAACGGGTCGTACTGACGCCGCAACTCCCCGTCGTCGAAGTCGACGAGGCGCAGGGTGCGCTCCCGCGCCCGGGTGAGACCGTCGGCCAGGGTGTCACGTGGGGTCAAGACTCACCTTTCGCGAGTTGGCGCACGGCGGGGCCGATCCCGTACGCCACGGCCCGGTCGGAGAAGTCGTCCGCCGGGGACCTGCCTTCTTCGACCGAACGCACGAGCAGCTGCATCGATTCCATGATCGGCGCGGGCGCCCGCTCGGCGGCGGTCTCGACGCAGCGCACCGCCGCGGACTGCAACCGGCGGTCGCCGAGGCCGGTGCGGGCGGCCCGGTCCCACGCGGTGGCCACCGGTTCGGTGGCCTCCGCGGCGATGTCCGCGGCCACCGGATCGTCGAGCAAGGTGGTCAGCGTGAACGCGACCGCTGGCCACAGCGCGTCGGAAACCGCGTCCAGATAACGGATTTCGAGCCAGCGCCGGGGCCGGACCGGCGGGAACAGCGTGGTGAGGTGGTATTCGAAGTCGGCAGGTGTGGGCCGCCGCCCGCCGAGGATCGCGCGTCCGTCGGCCCAGTCGGCGAACGGCACCCAGTTCGTCACGGCCACCGGATCCGGACTGTGCACCAGCATCACCGGTGCGCGCAGCGCGTACCGCGCCCAGTCGCTGGCCGGGTCGTCGCCGCTGGCGCCGAGGATCGGTCCGCAGCGCGCCTCGTCGAGTTCACCCCAGACCCACTGCCTGCTGCTGCGCCACCCCGAGAACCGGCCGGCCAGCATCGGGGAGTTGGCGGTGACGGCGATCATCGTCGGGCCGAGCGCGTGCGCCAACCGGACCCTGGCCGCCCAGCCGCTGCGCGGGCCGGCGTCGAGGTTGACCTGGACGGACGCGGTCGAGGTCATCATGAACGCACCGGCCGCACCGGTGCCGCTGGCGGAGAAGAACGCCTCCATGGCCGAGTACCGCGCCCCGGGGTTGACCCGCCGCGGGCGGCGCAGCGGGTCGGCGCCGAGCAGCACCAGCCCGAGCCCGCGCTGCGCGAAGGCCGTCCGCAACACCGCCCGGTCGGAGATCATCGCGGCGACGGCGTCGACCGGGCCGTCGCCGGGTGGGCCGGACAGTTCGACGGCACCGCCGGGTTCGACGGTGATCCTGCTGCCGCCCGGCAGCGCCGGAACGCTCGCGATCGCGTCGGTCACCTCACCCCAGCCGGGGCGCCGGTGCGGATCGGCCAGGTCGTAGGAGTGCGCCTCGATCTCCAGACCGACCCGGCCGACGGGACCGTCGTCCAGGCAGTGGGCGGTGATGTACTCGGCGGCATCGGCCGCCGAGGCGAATTCTTCGGGCGCGGTGTCGCACCCCGGCTCGCACGTGATCGGAACGGTCATCTCAACCCATCCCTCCCGGGTCCGGACCACTGGGACTGGACCGCTGGTAGGCAGCCGCGGGATCGGGCGATCCCGGCATCCGTCTCATTGTCCAGAGCGGACCGACAAGTTCACCTCAATTTATGGGTGACGGCTCGGTGACATGTGCGTGCCGACGCGGGCGATCATTGCCCCAGGGTGTTCTGCATGGCGCCGGCCAGGACGTTGACGGCCGGACCACCGTTGCCGGATTGGCAGACTTTTGCTTGCAAAAGAACGTTCTCGCGCTTGCGGGTGGTGGTGAAGCAGCGCCGGTCGGTGCCTGCCTCCTGCTTGACCCAGTCGGCGTCGGCGGGGCCGGGCGGCCCGCCGGTGAAGGTCCACACCTGGGTGGTGAAGTTGTCGAGGTGCATCGCGGTGGTCTGGCCCGCGCAGCCGGCGGTGCGGTCGACCACGCGGCGGTAGGCGCGTTCGGCGGCGTCGGTGGTGGCGAACACCCCGACCGCCTGTTTGACCAGATGCGTCGCGTCGGTCGGCGACTCCTGCGCGACGGCGCCGTTGAACGACGCCAGGTCGGGGTCGTTGTAGACCTCGGGCAGACCGATGTCGGCCCAGTTGTTACACGCCGGGTTGTCGACGTAGAAACCCTGCACGGGGTTGGTGAAGAACGACTCCCACCGCAGCGAGGCGCCGACGATGTTGCCCACCGAGCCCTTGCCGAGTACGGCGTAGTTGACCGCGCCCGGATCCGAGGGGCGGGCCTGCGCGGGCACCGCCGCGGCCAATGCGAGACCGGCCGCCGCGACGCCCACGAGGAACCGCATCGGTGCTAGACCTTCGCCGACAGCTTCACGTCGATGTTGCCGCGGGTGGCCTTGGAGTACGGGCAGAACGCGTGCGCCTTCTCCATCAGGTCGTCGGCGACGGATTGCTCGAGGCCGGGCAGGTAGCCGATCAGGTGAGCGGTGAGACCGAAGCCGCCCTCGGAGTCCGGGCCGAACCCGACCTGCGCGGTGATCGCCGACGCCTCGTCGATCTCGATGTCGTTGTTCTTGGCCTGCAGGCGCAGCGCGCCCAGGAAGCACGCGGCGTAGCCGGCCGAGAAGAGCAGCTCGGGGTTGACGCCTTCGCCGCTGCCGCCCATCTCCTTCGGGGGCCGGGTGTCGAAGTCGATCTTGTCGTCGCTGGACTTCACGTGACCGTTGCGGCCACCGCCGCTGGCCGTCGACTCTGCGGTGTACTTCACTTCGATGCTCATGGTCACCGATCATGCCAGCCCCGCCGCAGACGGCAAGACCGACCAACACCAACGCCGAGTGCACGGTTGTTGTACGCAACACCCGAGAGGGGTGTGCAACAACCGTGCACTCGGCGATGAGTTACGCCTGCGCGCCGACCTTCACCTTCGGTGCGGCGCTGTCGCCGGCGACGGCGCTCTGGCCTTCCTGCGCCGGCTGGTGCGCGGCGCCGTCGGCCTCCGCGAGGTTGGCCTTGACGCCCGCCTCCACCTTCGCGCCGAGGTCGGCGTCGACGTTGCGCCAGTACTGGTACACCCGCTCGAGCACCTCGGGCGTGACGCCGTTCGACGCGTGCCCGATGATGTTGTGCGCCAGCCGCTCCCGCTCCTCGGCGGTCATCACCTCACGCACCAGCGTGCCGGCCTGCGCGAAGTCGTCGTCCTCCGCGTGCCGGATGTAGCCGGCACGCACGGCGGTGCCGTCGAAGCCCCACTGGCCGCCGTCACCGGCGCGTTCGGGGTCGGCGTGCGGACCGCCGTAGGAGTTCGGTGCGTACACCGGAACCTCAGGGGCGTTGAAGGTGTGCCGCATGGCGCCCTCCTTGGAGTAGGAGTTCACCTCCGCGGCGCGGGCCCGGTTCGGGGGCAGCTCGGCGTAGTTGGTCCCGACGCGGTAGCGCTGGGCGTCGGCGTAGGAGAACACCCGGCCCAGCAGCATCTTGTCCGGTGAGAACCCGATGCCCGGAACGATGTTCGACGGCGCGAACGCGGCCTGCTCGATCTCGACGAAGTAGTTCTGCGGGTTGCGGTTGAGCGTCCAGGTGCCGACCTCGATGAGCGGATAGTCCTTCTTCGACCACACCTTGGTCAGGTCGAACGGGTTGAACCGGTAGGACTCCGCCTCGTCCACGGGCATGATCTGGACCTTCAGCGTCCAGCTCGGGTACTCGCCGCGCTCGATGGCGTTCCACAGGTCGGCGCGGTGGTAATCGGGATCGGTGCCCGCCAGCCGGTCGGCCTCCTCCTGGGTCAGGTAGTCGATGCCCTGGTCGGTCTTGAAGTGGTACTTCACCCAGAACCGCTCGCCGGCGGCGTTCACCCACTGGTAGGTGTGGCTGCCGTAGCCGTTCATGTGGCGGTAGGTCTTCGGGATGCCGCGGTCACCCATCAGCCAGGTCACCTGGTGAGCGGTCTCCGGGCGCAGGGTCCAGAAGTCCCACTGCATGTTGTGGTCGCGAAGTCCGTTGCCGGGCAGGCGCTTCTGGCTGCGGATGAAGTCCGGGAACTTGATCGCGTCCCGGATGAAGAAGACAGGCGTGTTGTTGCCGACGATGTCGTAGTTGCCGTCTTCGGTGTAGAACTTGACCGCGAAACCGCGCGGGTCGCGCCAGGTGTCGGGGCTGCCCTGCTCACCGGCGACGGTGGAGAAGCGCACGAGTGATTCGGTGCGCACGCCGGGCTGGAAGAGCTTGGCCTTGGTGTAGTCGGCGATCTCGGGGTTGGTGATCACGAGTTCGCCGTAGGCGCCCGCGCCCTTGGCGTGCACGATGCGCTCGGGGACGCGTTCGCGGTTGAACTGGGCGAGTTTCTCGATCAGGTACCAGTCGTGGAGCAGGACCGGCCCCTGTGCGCCTGCGGTCAGCGACTCGTCGTCACTTTCGACGGGCACACCGGTGTTGCTGGTGGTGGGTTTGGTCATTCGGCGGACTCCTCATCCTGATGAGTGATGTGATGGAATGAAACCTGTTGCTGCGCTCGGCAATCCGCGCAGGTGCCCCAGAACACGACCTCGGCTTCGTCGACGGTGAAGCCGTCTTCCACGCCGGCGGGGTGCAGGCATGGCGCGGCGCCGACGACGCAGTCGACGTCCGCCACCCGGCCGCAGCCTCGACACACCAGGTGGTGGTGGTTGTCACCGATGCGCGTCTCGTAACGCGCCGACGAACCCGCGGGCTCGATCCGCCGGACCAGGCCTGCCGACACACACGCCCGTAGGACGTCGTAGATCGCCTGGGTGGACACCGAGCCGAGCGCCTCGCGCACGTGGCCGGCGACGTCGTCGGCCGTCGAGTGCGGGGCGTCCGCGAGCGCGGTCAGCACCGCGAGTCGAGGTGCGGTGACCCGAAGCCCCGCGGCCCGCAACCGGGCCGCGAGGTCGGATTCACGCAAAGGGGTCATGCCATCGAGTATGCGCCTTTTCTGGACTGAGTCAAGATTAAGTCTGGAATGATTCCAATCACGGTCGCGCGGGCGCAGTGGTCGAGGGGCTCCCCGGCTGGCTCTGCTCGGGTCCCTGCACACCGGGCTGACCAGGGCCGAAGGGCATCCCCGGGCGCTCGAACTGGCCGCGCGGGATCATCGGCAACATGCCGGCCGGTGGGCCGTCGCGGTGGAAGATCATCTGGCCGTGCCCGGGGCCGCCGTCGCGGTGATGACCGCCCCCGCCGGAGCTCTTGCCCAGCACGAAGCCGGAGAAGAAGACGACGGCGACGATGAACACGACACCCGCCACGACGCCGACCCAGGCGGCGATGGTGGTGACGCGATTCGGCCGGCGTCGCTCCTCCCGCGTGTCGACGTAAGCGGGCTGCTGCGGCGGTGCCGTGGTGGTGTGGACGGGTTCGGTCGCGGGATCAGGGGACGACGCGGAGGTCGACGGGGTTTCGGTCATGCGCCCGATGATGCGAGCGTTGCTGATGTAGCGGTCCTGTATGCGCTATGAATTCGCTGTGAAGCCGGCGCTCGGCACGGTTGCGTAGCGTGGTTTCTTACCATCGCAAGAGCGCTGCGACGAAGAGTGGTGAACCCCGTTGTCCGGTCCTGGAGCGCGCCATACGCTTTTCTTCGGTGCCGCCTCACGGCGCCTTTCGATGAACTGCAGGGAAGACGATCATGTCGAAAAAACTCCTGACTTCCGTTGTGGCAGCCCTGTCCCTCTCCGTCCCCTTCGCCGGAATTGCAGCAGCGGACCCCACCACCGACAACCCGGGGCTTCCGGGCAACATCGACGGCATCAGTCCGGGCTCACTGGTCCGCGAATTGGCGCAGGTCCCAGGCCAATCCACGCCTGAAACCGTCTACGAGGTGACCGGAGGGCGCGTGCGGGCCCCTGGCCAGGACGTCAAGCGCGTCGCGCCGAGCATCCCCGGGAATCTCGACGGCACCGCTCCAGGCTCCACGGTCAGGGAACTGGCGCAAACACCGAACGAATCGACACCTGAATCCGTGGACAACGCGACGGAGGGCCGATACCGGACTCCGGGCGCGGCCATCAGCAATATCGCGCACGACAAGTAGGCGACGGCGCCAGGAGCCCCGCGGTCCGGAGATCCCGTCCGCCGGCTACCGCTTGAACGGGTTGACCGCGAACTGGATCACCCGGTAGGGCGCATTGTCGCCCAGCGGTGTGGTGTTCCACTGGCTGACGAACACCCGCACCTCGTCGAGCGTGGAACCCGGCGAGATGTAGCCGCCGTACGGCTGGGCCAGCCGGTTGATTTCCGGCGGGGGCAGATACTCCGCCTGCTCCGGCCAGTCGGCGGCCACGACCACCGTCGTCACCGGGGCCGCGCCCAGCCCGATCGGGCTGTCGGCCACCCGCATCTCCATGTTGCCGGTGCCGGCGTTGAAGTACGACAGCACGGTCTTGCCCTCGATCTGCCGCACGCTCATCTCGCCGACGCGGTCCGGCCACAGCGGTGTCGGCGCGCCACCCCAGCCCTGCTCGGCCGACCAGCCCTGCCACGCGTCGCGGTCGGTGAACGCCTGTGGCGTCACGCGATACAGCACGACCGGCGCGCTGCGGTCGAAGTTGTTGGCCACGATGTACACCCACCCACTGGGCGAGTCCGCGGTCGGTATGGGGTCGTAGTAGCCGCTGATCTGCGACTGCGACCCGCCGGCGTGGTCGACGTCCCGCTCCGAACCCGCCACGGTGCGCCACTGCCCCTGTCCTGCTTCAGCTTTCACCAGCCGAGACGACTGCGGCCGAAGATCGCGGGTCGTGGTGACCAGCATGTAGTTCTCGCGGTTGATCTGCACCACCCCGGCGGGCAGTTGCGAGGACCCGGCCGGCGTGGGGTCGGCCAGCAGCGGAGTGTTCACGCCGGTGACGCCGTCGTAGCGCACCCCGCCCGGGTCGAGGATCGACTCCGTCTCCACGTGCAGCGCGATCGGCGAGTACCAGCCCCCGAAGCCCACGCCCTGCCCGGCGAAACTGTCCCCGCACACCTGCAGGATCCCGCTCGGGAACTCCATGAACTCACACAGGTCGGTCGCGCCGATGCCGTAATCACGGGTGGGCGTACCGGTTCCGGCCGTGGGTCCGATCCGCACCACCTGTCCCGGCGCAAGCGGCGGCAACACGGGTCCCGGTGCGGGCGCTGGTGGCTGCGCCTGGGCGGCGGGCACCGACAACGCGGCAGCGACGACCGCGACGGCGGTCAAACGGCCCCCGTACACCCGCCTGTCAGAGCTGGGCGGCCAGCAACTCGGCGATCTGAATCGTGTTCAGCGCGGCGCCTTTTCGCAGGTTGTCCCCCGAGATGAACAGCGCCAGCCCGCGGCCGTCCGGGGCGCCGGGATCCTGGCGGATGCGCCCCACCAGCGATTCGTCGACACCCGCGGCGGCCAGCGGCGTCGGGACGTCGACCAGCTTCACGCCCGGCGCATCCGCCAGCAGTTCCTGCGCGCGCTGCACCGAAAGCGGCTGCGCGAACTCGACATTGAGCGACAGCGAATGCCCGGTGTACACCGGCACCCGCACACACGTCCCGCTCACAAGCAGATCGGGGATGCCGAGGATCTTGCGGCTTTCGTTGCGCAGCTTCTGATCCTCGTCGGTCTCCCCGGAGCCGTCGTCGACCAGCGCGCCGGCCAGCGGCACCACGTTGAACGCGATCGGCGCGACGTACTTGTTAGGCGCGGGGAAGGCCAGAGCGCCGCCGTCGTGCACCAGGTCACGGCTGCCGGAGACGACGGCGCTGGCCTGACCGAACAGCTCCTCGACTCCGGCGACACCACTGCCCGATACCGCCTGATAGGTCGACGCGATCATCCGCACCAGACCGGCCTCGTCGTGCAGCGGCTTGAGCACCGGCATCGCGGCCATGGTCGTGCAGTTCGGGTTGGCGATGATGCCCCGGGGAAGGGACCGAGCACGGTTGGCGACATCCCTCTCGAAGTTGACCTCGCTGACGACCAGCGGCACGTCAGGGTCCTTGCGCCATGCCGACGAGTTGTCGACGACCACTGCCCCGGCTCCGGCGAATCGCGGCGCCTGCACCCGCGACATCGTCGCGCCCGCGGAGAACAGCGCGATGTCGATCCCGCTCGGGTCCGCGGTCTCGGCGTTCTCGACTTCGATCTCCTGGCCGCGGAACGGCAGTTTCTTGCCCTCCGACCGGGGCGAGGCGAAGAACCGCACGCTGGTCGCCGGGAAATCGCGTTCCTCGAGCAGGGTGCGCATCACCTGGCCGACCTGGCCGGTCGCGCCGACCACACCGATACTGACCATCTGAACTACCGCCCCGTTCCCGCGTAGACGACCGCCTCTTCGTCACCGCCGAGGCCGAACGCCTCGTGCAACGCGGCCACGGCCTTGTCCAATTCCGTGTCCTTGACCAGCACCGAGATCCGGATTTCCGAGGTGGAGATCAGGTCGATGTTCACGCCGACCTCGGCGAGCGCCTCGCAGAATGTCGCGGTGACGCCCGGATGGCTGCGCATACCGGCGCCGATCAGCGACACCTTGCCGATGTGGTCGTCGTAGAGGACGCGGGTGAACCCGATCTCGTCCTGCAGCGAGGTGAGCTTCTCGACCGCACCCGGGGCGTTGTCGCGCGCACAGGTGAACGTGATGTCGGTCTTGCCGTCCTCGATCTTGCTGATGTTCTGCAGCACCATGTCGATGTTCACGTCGGCGTCGGCGACGGCGCGGAACACCTTGGCGGCGTAACCGGGAACGTCGGGCAGGCCCACAACGGTGACCTTGGACTCACTGCGGTCGTGAGCAACTCCGGTCAGGATGGCGTCTTCCATGGCGATGTCCTCGATCGATCCTTTGACGATGGTGCCGGGTTTGTCCGAGTACGACGAGCGCACATGGATGGGCAGGTCGTAGCGGCGCGCGTACTCCACACAGCGCAGCATCAGCACCTTGGCGCCGCACGCCGCCATCTCGAGCATCTCCTCGAAACTGACGGTGTCGAGCTTGTGGGCGTTGGGCACGATGCGGGGGTCGGCGGTGTAGACGCCGTCGACGTCGGTGTAGATCTCGCACACGTCGGCGTTCAGGGCGGCGGCCACGGCGACGGCGGTGGTGTCGGACCCGCCGCGGCCCAGCGTGGTGACGTCCTTGGTGTCCTGACTCACACCCTGAAACCCGGCGACCAGCACGATCTGGCCCTCGTCGAGCGCGGAACGCAGCCGCGTCGGGGTGACGTCGATGATCTTGGCGTTGCCGTGGGTGCCGGTCGTGACGACGCCGGCCTGCGATCCGGTGAACGAGCGGGCCTGGGCGCCGAGCGACTCGATGGCCATCGCCACCAGCGCGTTGGAGATGCGCTCACCGGCGGTGAGCAGCATGTCGAGTTCACGCGCGGGCGGCGCCGGGCACACCTGCTTGGCCAGGTCGAGCAGGTCGTCGGTGGTGTCACCCATCGCCGAGACGACGACCACGACGTCGTTGCCGGCCTTCTTGGTCTCGACGATGCGTTCGGCGACGCGACGGATGCGCTCGGCGTCCGACACCGAGGAGCCACCGTATTTCTGGACGACGAGCGCCACTGTCAAGCCTTTCACGCGGGAAAAAGTCCCACCAAGGATAAGGGCTGCGCGCACCTGCTTTTCTCCGCCGGTAGCTTCGGGTGGTGCCCAACCCGCCCGCCGATCGGGACGCCGACACCCGCGTGCCGATCCATGCCCACCTCGCCGCCCGCTGGAGCCCGCGCGCGTTCGATCCGGCGGCGGTCCTCGACGACGACGCGCTGACAGCGCTGCTGGAGGCGGCGCGGTGGGCCGCGACGTGGGGTGGCCGCCAGCCGGTGCGGTTCCTCGTCGGGCGTCGTGGCGATTCGACGTTCGGGGCGCTGGCCGAGGTCCTGCGCCGCGGCAACAGCTACGCGCGGGCGGCGAGCGCGCTGATCCTGGTGTGCGCGGACGAGGGTGAGGACGAGCGCACCGCGCGCTACGCGGCGCTCGATGCCGGCGCCGCGATCGCCAACCTCAGCGTCGAGGCGGTGTCCCGCGGGCTCATCACCCATCCGATGGCCGGGTTCTACGTCGACGCCGCCCGGGAGGCGTTCGCGATCCCCGGGGGCGTGCTGCCTCTGGCCGTGGTGGCGGTCGGGAGACTCGGCGACTACGCGACGGCCGACGACGCGATCGCCGAACGCGACTCCCAGCCGCGTGTGCGACTGCCGCTCGAGCAGGTCGCGTTCACCGAGACGTGGGGTCACCCCGCGTTCTGAGTCTTCCCGTCTTCAACAAGAGGCAATAGGGCGGGCCATCGGAGCGTTCACTCGAACATCGCCTTTGGAATCACCTTCGGAAGAGATGCCTCCTTGGACCTTCACCTCGATCGTTCCGGCGGCAGCGTTCGAGACAGTGTGACCGACGCCGTTCGCGACGCGATCCGCTCCGGGCGACTCGCGCCGGGCACACGACTGCCGTCGAGCCGCGCGCTGGCCGGCGATCTCGGTGTCGCGAGGAACACCGTGGCGCGCGCCTACGCCGAGCTCATCGCCGAGGGCTGGTTGACGTCTCAGCACGGCTCGAGCACGTGCGTTTCGCGCCGGGCGACAGAGATCGTCCGGTCTGTCGCGACGCCTCCGCCGCGACGGCCACCGGCGCGCCGGCTGGACCACGACTTGCGGCCGGGGCGGCCGGACCTTTCGGCGTTCCCACGGGCGGAGTGGAGTCGAGCGGTCAAGCGCGCATTGGACGCCGCACCGGTCGAGGCGTTCGGCTACGCCGACCCGTATGGCCGGCCGGAGTTACGCCGCGCCCTTTCCCAGTACCTCGCTCGCACTCGTGGAGTCCGCACCCGACCGTGCAACATCGTCGTGTGTTCCGGGGCGGCCGAAGGGCTGGGTCTCATCGCCGGCGCGTTGGCGGGCGAGGGCATCGTCGCCGTGGCGGTCGAGGAGTTCGGGCTGCCGACGCAATGGGCCTCGCTCGATCGAGCGGGAATCCGGTGCCCGCCGCTGGCAGTCGACTCTGACGGTGCCGACGTCACGGCACTCGACGACATGCCGGAGGTTGGCGGTGTGCTGCTCACCGCGTCGCACCAGTTCCCGCTGGGTGTGACCCTGCATCCGCAGCGCCGAGCAGCGGTGGTCGATTGGGCGCGACGCACCGGCGGAGTGATCATCGACGATGACTACGACGGAGAGTTCCGCTACGACCGTGAACCTGTCGGTGCGCTGCAGGGTGTCGACCCCGAACATGTCATCTACATGGGAACAGTCAGCAAGTCGCTGGCGCCGGGGCTTCGGCTCGGCTGGCTGGCGTTGCCGGAGCGACTTGTCGACGCGGTCGCCCGGCAGAAGGGGGAAATCGAGGGGACTTCCGGCTTCGTCGACCAGTTGACGATGGCCGAATTCATCGTGTCCGGTTCCTACGACAGACACATCCGGAGGATGCGCGCCGAATACAGCCGTCGCCGTGAGCAACTCGTTGCGGCAGTCGCCCGCTCGTCACGGCAGAGCACGGTGGCGGGAACGCCTGCAGGACTGCACGTGATGCTCGAGCTCGCTCGTGGCGGCGAGAGCGATCTGGTGCGCCAACTGGCGTGGCGGCGGCTCGGCGTGGAGGGGCTTGGTGGGTTCCGTCATCCCGAAACCGTCAGTGCACGCGATGGATTGGTGATCGGGTTCGCATCGCCTGCTCCAAGTGCGTGGTCGGCTGCCCTGGACGCCCTGATCCAGCTGCTGCCTGACGCGGCGAGCTGAACTGGCCCCTCATCACCGCTGCGAAGTGGCCCACGATCGGTGCAGGACCGCACCTACCGTTGAAGGCATGTTGATCTCGAACGGGAAAGTTTTCGAGGACAGTCGTCCGGTGGGATATGGCTTTTCGTGCGCCTGACGGATTCATCCGAGTGGCTTGCGAACCACCGGGGGGCACGCCGCTCGTCGTGATCGCCACTTTGGCGGCACTCACCGCCGTGGCGCCTTTCTCGATCGACATGTACTTGTCCGCCTTCCCTGCCATGGCGCGCGACTTGCACACGTCACCGTCGTCGATTCAATTGACGATGACGGCATTCCTGATCGGTTTGGCCAGTGGACAACTCGTGATCGGGCCGCTCTCCGATCGCTGTGGCCGTCGCCCGCCGTTGATCGCCGGTTCCGCGATCTGCCTCGGGGTCAGCACGTTGTGCAGCGTCGCCCCGATCGTCGAGATCCTGATCGGCCTGCGGTTCGTTCAGGGGTTCGCCAGTGCGGCGGGTGTCGTCATCGCCCGAGCGATCATCGCGGACCGCTCTCACGGACGCGTTGCGCTGAAGGTCTTCTCGAACATGACCCTGATGACGGTGCTCGCGCCGATCGCGGCCCCGATTCTGGGCGGGGCCGTCGTCACCGCCTTCGGATGGCGTGCCGTGTTCGCCGTGCTGGCCGTCTTGAACCTGTCGACGCTTCTCGGCGTCGTCCTCTTCGTCGGGGAGTCACTGCCTCGGGCGCTTCGGCGCCCCGATGGACTGAAGGCGCTGGCCGCCGGCAGCTACCTCGTCCTGATCAACCGCCGCTATCTCGGTTACACGGCCGCTTCCGCGTTCATCTCGGCCGCCATGTTCGGCTTTGTGTCGGCATCGCCCTTCGTCCTGCAGGACATCGTGGGGCTGTCGACTGCGGCGTATTCCTCCGCGTTCGCCGCGTGTTCGCTTGCGGTCGCCCTGGGCAGCGTCGTCGCACGCGGCACCGTCAGTACCGTCGCACCGCGCCGGGTGATGGAGGGCGGGGTCACCGCGCTGGTGGTGATCACTGCCCTGATCCTGTGCACGGTCACGATCGGCGGGGTGCACCCCGTGTCGACGATCGCGCTCATGGGTTGTTTCATGGCAGGTGTCGGCTTCCTGTACGGCCATTCGGCCATGCTCGCGACGACCCAGGTCCGCCACGCCGCAGGTACCGGGTCGGCGATCTTCGGATTCGCGCAGTACACGGCCGGCGCAGTCGCCTCACCGTTGGTCGGCCTGGCTGGTCACAGCAGCGCGTCACCGATGGGGCTGGTGATGTTCGGTGCGACGTCGGCGGCAGCAGTCGCGCTGTTCATCACTCGCAGAAGTGATGGCGGCGACGGGTACCGACGAAAGCCGCTGCGCAACTGACTGTCTCGGCATCGCACAGTGCCGTGCCGTGTCCGGATTCGCTCGACCTCCACATCCCCGACCACCGAGAAAGGTTCCGTCATGGCCAAGATCCTCGCCTACCAAACTCCCGCGATGGGCCACTTCTTCCCGATCAGCGTGCTTCTGACGGAGTTGCGCGACCGGGGGCATGACATCGCGCTGCACACCCTCGGTGCCGGTGTGGATGCCGGCCTCGACATGGGTTTCGCGACCAAGCCGGTGGATCCGCGCATCGAGACCATCCCCCTCGATGACGCGGGCGCTGTGACCCCGGAGGAGGCGCTGTCCCGGGTGCGAGAGACGTTCGCGCAGCGGGCCGAATATGAAGTTCCCGAGCTGACCGGTGCCATCGCCGACTCCCGGCCGGACCTTTTGATCATCGACCCGAATTGCTGGGGCGCATCTGCGGTGGCCGAAGCCAGTGGCTTGCCGTGGGTGTCGTTCTGGGCCTTCCTGCCATACCTGCGGTCGCGAGGAGTCCCGCCGTGGGGGCCGGGACTCCGGCCATGGCCCGGCCCGGTGGGCCGGCTTCGGGACGCACTGCTTCGAAAGAAGTTCAACGCACTGGATTCGTGGGTCGACTCGCACAACATCATCCGGGCCCAGCTCGGCCTTCCGCCGATCAAGTCGTCCGACGACTACGCGCGTCGGGCGCCGTTGATTCTCGTGGCCACCGCCCCACCGTTCGAATATCCACGTCCGGATTGGGACGACTCCATTCAGTTCATCGGCGCCTGCTCCTTCGACCCGGCACCTTCGACCGTGCCCGAATGGCTGGTGGGCATCGAGCGGCCGATTGTTCTGGCGTCGACGTCCTCGGAGAACCAAGGCGACTTCGAGTTGGCACGAGTAGCGCTCGAGGCACTTGCAGAGGAGCCTGTACACGTGGTGGCCACATTCCCCGCCGGCGTGCCGCGTGACATCGCGGCACCGGCCAACGCCACGGTGTGCGCGTTCGTGCCGCACAGCCTGGTGCTCGACCGTGCAGCCTGCGCGATCACCCACGGCGGGATGGGCGTCACGCAGAAGGCCTTGGCACGGGGCGTACCGGTGTGCGTGGTGCCCTACGGCCGCGATCAGTTCGAGGTGGCCCGGCGCGTGGAGGTGGCGAAATGCGGCACTCGGCTGCTGCCCAAGCATCTGACCGCCGCCCGGCTGCGCGACGCGGTTCTCAAGGCCATGGCGATGAGTGCGGGCGCGCGCCGTGTCGCCGCCGGCTACGCCGCCACCGGTGGCGCAGCCCGCGGCGCCGACCTGATCGAACGGCGGCTGCTGACATGGGACCACATTTAACGGCGATGCAACACGAATGACCCTGTCTCTGTAACAGAAACATCAGTTACTGCCAGTGATCGGCCGCCGTGGGCCGCTTATCCCTTGCAGAAGAGGTTTCACATGGATACAGGAACCACAGCCTTCATGCTGTGTTGCATCATCGGCCTCACGCTGATGATTCCGGGTCTCGCGCTGTTCTACGGCGGCATGGTCTCCGTCAAGAGTTCGACGAACATGATGATGATGACGTTCGGCGCCGTCGCCTCCGTCGGACTGCTGTGGGTGCTGTTCGGCTTCTCGATGGTCTTCGGCACCTCCTACGGCGGTTTCGTCGGCAGCCTGACGGAGTTCGCCGGGATGAAGGATCTCCTCGAGCCGATGACGACCGTCGACGGGCTCCCGATCAGCCTGTTCGCGGTCTTCCAGGCGCTGTTCGCCGCGATCACGGTGGCGCTGATCTCCGGTGCGGTCGCCGACCGGATGAAGTTCGGCGCCTGGATGGGCTTCGCCACCCTGTGGGCGGTGCTGGTGTACTTCCCCGTCGCGCACTGGGTGTTCGCGTTCGACGGTGTGGTGACCGAGAACTCGGTCGGCGGCTGGATTGCCAACACGCTCGGCGCCGTCGACTTCGCCGGTGGCACCGCGGTGCACATCAACGCCGGCGCCGCCGCACTCGCCGTCGCGATCGTGCTCGGTAAGTCGGCGATGTTCGGGCAGTTGCGCAAACCGCACAACGTGCCGCTGACGCTGCTGGGCGCGGGCCTGCTGTGGGCCGGGTGGTATGCGTTCAACGGCGGCTCCGCACTGGCCGCAGGCAACTCCGCGGCCATCGTCATGGTCACCACGTTCGTCGCGACTTGCGCCGCGGTGCTGGCGTGGCTCGCCGTGGAGAAGATCAAGGACGGTCACGTCACCGGTGTCGGCGCGGCATCGGGCGCCATCACCGGCCTGGTCGCGATCACCCCCGCCTGCGGTGCGGTCACCCCGGTCGGCGCGATCTTCGTCGGCGGTATCGCCGGTGCGGTCTGCGTGTACGCGGTCGGCCTGAAAACCCGCTTCGGCTATGACGATTCGCTCGACGTGGTCGGCGTGCACCTCGTCGGCGGCGTGATCGGCACCCTGCTTATCGGCTTCTTCGCCAGCGAGGGCATGCCCAACGGCGTCAACGGGCTGCTCTACGGCGGCGGCATCGACCAGCTGTGGAAGCAGGCGGTCGCGGCCGGTGCGGTGATGCTCTACTCGTTCGCGGTGGCCTACCTCATCGCGTTCGCATTGAAGAAGACCGTCGGCATCCGCGTCTCCCCCGACGAGGAGGAGCAGGGTATCGACGCCAAGTTCCACCGCGAATCCTCATACGACTGGCAACCCGTCTAGTCAGACGCTGCGGCCGGCGAGGGGTGTGCAGCCTCGCGCCGGCCGCATTCGCATATCCATCGAGTTTCCCAGTGTGATACATTGATTCATATCAAGAGACAGGGTTCCTGTTATGTCCACCGATCTCGCCACGCTCGCCGAGAAGACCGGCACCAAGTTCATCCTGGCGCTGTTCGTCGATCTGCGCGGAAAGCCCTGCGCCAAGCTGGTTCCCGTCGAAGCGGTCGAACAACTCGCCACCGAGGGCGTGGGCTTCGCCGGATACGCGGTGGGCGCCATGGGCCAGGAGCCCAAAGACCCCGACCTGATGGCGATCCCCGATCCGGCGTCGTTCACCGCGATCCCCTTCGTCAAGGACGGCCTGGCGATCGTGCACTGCGATCCCCACGTCGAGGGCAAACCGTGGCCGTACGCGCCGCGCGTCATCCTCAAGACCCTCATCGAGCAGGCCGCCGACGCCGGTTTCGAGCCGTGGGTGGGCGCGGAGGTCGAGTACTTCCTGCTCACCCGCAACGCCGACGGCAGCCTGTCCACGGCCGACACCGCCGACACCGCCGCCCAGCCCTGCTACGACGCACGCGGGGTGACGCGCATGTACGACCACCTCACCGCGATCTCCACCGCGATGAACCAGCTGGGCTGGGCGAACTACGCCAACGACCACGAGGACGGCAACGGCCAGTTCGAGCAGAACTTCCAGTTCGCCGACGCGCTCACCACCGCCGACCGGGTCATCACGCTGCGCTACCTGCTGTCGATGATCGCGGCCGAGCGCGGAATGGTGGCCACCTTCATGCCCAAACCGTTCGGCGACCGCACCGGCAGCGGGCTGCACCTTCACCTGTCGCTCACCAGTGCCGGCACGCCGGTGTTCCCCTGCGACGCCGACGAACGCGGTTTGGGCCTGTCGGACGCCGCGTACTCGTTCATCGGCGGGATCCTCGACCATGCCTGCGCACTGCAGTCGGTGATCGCGCCGACGGTCAACTCCTACAAGCGAACCGGCGCGGTCAGCACCGCGTCGGGCGCATCGTGGGCGCCACGCAGCGCCACCTACGGCGGCAACGACCGCACCCACTACATCCGCGTCCCCGATTCACAGCGCATCGAACTGCGTGGCGGGGACGGCTCGGCCAACCCCTACCTCGCGGTCGCCGCCGCCCTGGGCGCCGGCCTCGACGGCATCAAGCGCTCGGCCGACCCGGGTGCGGTCGGCGCGGTGGTCGAGAGCCGTTCGACGCTGCCGCCCACCCTGCTCCACGCGGTGGACCGGCTCGAGGCCGACCCCGTCGTCTCAGGTGTCCTCGACGCCGCGGGCGACGGCGTCGCGCGGTACTTCGCCGACCTCAAACGGCAGGAGTTCTTCGACTACCACGGGACGGTCAGCCCGTGGGAGGTCGATCAGTACCTGACCGCGTTCTAGATCGTCCCGATCCACTGCAGAGAACACAGAAAGCGAGCGACTGATGTGCGGGATCGTCGGATTGCACCTGCGCAACCCCGAACTCCATCCCCGGCTGGGCGAGCTGCTCACCGGCATGCTGTGCGAGATGTCCGACCGCGGTAGCGATTCGGCGGGCGTCGCGGTGTACGGCGACCCGACGTGGACGCCGGCCGGCCACGGGTGTGTCTCACTGCTGGAGATCGGGGCGTCGCCCGAATCGGTCAGCGATGCGGTGGGATCGGCGCTGGGCGTCGCGGTGTCGGTGACCGTGCTCGACGCCACCTACCTGGTGACCGCGCAGGCCGAGTCCGAGGCCGTGCTGGCCGCGGCCCGCGCGGCGTTCCCCGAGGCGCTCGTCGCCGGTTTCGGTGACGATCTCGCCGTGCTCAAGGGTGTGGGCGATCCGCGCCGGCTGGCCGATTCGTGGGGTCTGGCGACAGCACAGGGCTGGCAGGGCGTCGGCCACACCCGGATGGCCACCGAATCGGCGGTGACGCCCTCGGGTGCGCACCCGTACGCGGTCGGACCCGATCAGTGCCTGGTGCACAACGGGTCCTTCGCCAACCACGCCACCATCCGGCGTGAACTGCGCGCCGCGGGTGTCGAATTCGACAGCGAGAACGACACGGAGGTCGGGGCGCGGTTCGTCGCCACCCAGTTGGC
The DNA here is from genome assembly GCF_010731695.1 of Mycolicibacterium litorale. Lineage (NCBI taxonomy): Bacteria > Bacillati > Actinomycetota > Actinomycetes > Mycobacteriales > Mycobacteriaceae > Mycobacterium > Mycolicibacterium litorale. Next base: position 4,892,749 of record NZ_AP022586.1, on the reverse strand, counting down.
CGCCGGTCGCGACGTCGAGACCGCGCTCAAGGAACTGTGCGCCACGTTCGACGGCTTCTACACGCTGCTCGTGTCCAACCGCGACTCGTTCGCGGTCGTGCGTGACGCGATCGCCTGCAAACCCGCGGTGATCGCCGAGACGTCCGACTGGGTCGCGATGGCGAGCGAATACCGCGCGCTGTCAAGCCTTCCCGGCGTCGAGAACGCCGCGATCTGGGAGCCCGAGCCCGAGGTGGTGTACGCATGGAAGAGATGACAGCCGCGCTGACATTCGACCTCCACACGACCAAGCTGCGCGACGTCAATGCCGCGCTGCACGCCGGTGACATCGCCGGGGACGTCGTGATCCGGCATCCCGACGGTGCGCACAACGTCGCCGTCGGGCTCAACGCCCCCGTCCGTGTGACGGTCGAGGGTCACGTCGGCTACTACGCGGCCGGAATGAACCAGCAGGCCGAGGTGGTCATCGACGGCAACGCCGGCACCGGTGTGGCCGAGAACATGATGAGCGGAACCGTGTGGGTCAAGGGCAACGCGTCGCAGTCCGCGGGCGCCACCGGCCACGGCGGGCTGCTGGTGATCGAGGGCAATGCCGCTGCCCGGTGCGGTATCTCGATGAAGGGTGTCGACATCGTCGTCGGCGGCGACATCGGCCACATGAGCGCGTTCATGGCCCAGGCCGGCCGGCTCGTGGTGCGCGGGGACGCCGGTGAGGCGCTCGGCGACTCGATCTACGAGGCGCGCCTCTACGTTCGCGGCTCGGTTGCCTCGCTCGGCGCGGACTGCGTGGCCAAGGAGATGCGCGCCGAACACCACGAGGAACTCGGGCGGCTGCTCAAGGCCGCCGGTTTCGAGGACGATGACACCGCGGCGTACACCCGCTACGGCTCCGCCCGCGAGCTCTACCACTTCCACGTCGACAACACAGGGAGTTACTGATGAGCACCTGGGGCCTGCGCGAATCCGCGACCTTCGACCGTGCCACCATCGCGGGCATCCAGCGGGCGGCCGAGACCGGTATCTACGACATCCGCGGCTGGGGCGCCAAGCGTGCGCTGCCGCACTTCGACGATCTGCTGTTCCTCGGCGCATCGATGTCGCGCTACCCGCTGGAGGGCTATCGCGAGAAGTGCGCGACCGACGTCGTGCTGGGTGACCGCCACGCGAAATACCCACTGCACCTCGATATCCCGGTCACCATCGCGGGGATGTCGTTCGGTGCGCTGTCCGGTCAGGCCAAGGAGGCGCTGGGCCGCGGCGCCAGCGAGGTCGGCACCTCGACCACCACCGGCGACGGTGGCATGACGCCGGAGGAGCGCGGGCAGAGCAAGCACCTGGTGTACCAGTACCTGCCGTCGCGCTACGGCATGAACCCTGACGACCTGCGCAAGGCCGATGCGATCGAGGTGGTGCTCGGACAGGGCGCCAAACCGGGTGGCGGCGGAATGTTGCTGGGCCAGAAGATCTCCGAGCGGGTCGCGTCGATGCGCACGCTGCCGCAGGGCATCGACCAGCGCTCGGCGTGCCGGCACCCGGACTGGACGGGACCGGACGATCTCACCATCAAGATCAACGAACTGCGTGAGCTCACCGACTGGGAGAAGCCGATCTACGTCAAGGTCGGCGCCACCCGCACCTACTACGACGTCAAACTCGCGGTGCACGCCGGCGCCGACGTCGTGGTCGTCGATGGGATGCAGGGCGGCACCGCCGCCACCCAGGAGGTGTTCATCGAACACGTCGGCGTCCCGACGCTGGCGGCGATTCCGCAGGCCGTGCAGGCGTTGCAGGAACTGGGGGTGCACCGCAAGGGTGTGCAGCTCATCGTGTCGGGCGGCATCCGCACCGGCGCCGACGTCGCCAAGGCACTCGCGCTGGGCGCCGACGCGGTCGCGATCGGCACCGCCGCGCTGATCGCCCTTGGTGACAACCATCCGCGCCACGCCGCCGAGTACGAGAAGATCGGCAGCGCCGCAGGGTGTTACGACGACTTCCAGGACGGCCGCGATCCGGCCGGCATCACCACGCAGGACCCGGAACTGGCCGCCCGCCTCGATCCGGTGGAGGCGGGCAGGCGACTGGCCAACTACCTGCGGGTGCTGACGATGGAGGCGCAGACCATCGCCCGCGCGTGCGGTAAGGCCCATGTCTGCCACCTCGAACCCGAGGATCTGGTGGCCGTCACGATCGAGGCCGCGGCGATGGCCCGCATCCCGCTGGCCGGCACGAACTGGATTCCCGGAGCGGGGTTCTGATGAGCGAGACAGCCGACGTCGTCATCGTCGGCGGCGGCCTGGAAGGCGCCGCGGCCGCCTGGGCGCTGGCCGATCGGGGCGTGACGAATGTGGTTGTCGCGGAACGGCACACCGTCGGCTCCGGGATGACCGGCAAGTCGAGCGGCATCGTGCGCTGCCACTACGGGGTCACCTCGCTGGCCGCGATGGCCGCGGCCGGACTCGAGGTCTTCGAGAAAGCCGAGGAGATCTTCGGCACCGATATCGGCTTCCGCCAGACGGGTTACGTCGTCGGGGTGGGCGCACAGAACGCCGCGGCGATGCGCTGCAGCCTCGCCGCGCAGCGCGCGGTCGGGGTGCAGACCGAGGAGATCGACGCCGGCGAGGTCGCGAAGATGTGGCCGTTCGCCGATCTGGAGCCGTTCGCCGCGTTCGGTTGGGAGCCGCGCGGTGGCTACGGCGACGCGTATCGAACCGCCCAGGCGTTCGCGGTCGCCGCGCGCGCCGCGGGGGTGCGTGTGCGGCAGGGCACGGCGGTGCAGAGCCTGCTCACCGACGGCGACCGCGTCACCGGGGTGGGGCTCGCCGACGGCGGCGAGATCTCCGCCGAGACCGTCGTCGTCGCCACCGGCGCCTGGACCCGGCCGCTGCTCGCCCAGCACGGCATCGACGTGCCCATCCGCGTGGTGCGCGAACAGATCGTGCTGATCGACCCGGGCGTGGATCTCGGCCCGGTGCCGGTGTTCTCCGATCTGGTGTCGCTGCAGTACATCCGTCCCGAGCCCGACGGCACCGTGCTGTTCGGCAACAGCGATCTGGCCGACCACGAGGACACCGACCCGGACGACTACCTCAACCGCGCCACCGACGACTTCGTCGACGTCACCGTCGACAAGGTCGGCACCCGGTTCCCCGGCTTCCCCGACGCCTCGATCACCAGCAGCTACGCCGGCTGCTACGACGTCACCGCCGACTGGAACCCGGTGATCTCCCGCACCGACCTCGACGGGCTCGTCATCGCCGCGGGCTTCAGTGGCCACGGGTTCAAGATCGCTCCCGCGGTCGGCCGGTTGGTGGCGGACCTCATCGTCGACGGACACAGCGGCGACCCTCGCATCCCCGAGACCGACTTCCGGTTGTCCCGGTTCGCCGAGGGCGATCTGCTCAAGACGCCATACCCGTACGTCGGCGCCGGGGAGATGCGCTGACACGCTGCGTTTCCCTCAGGGAGACGACGTCTTAGTAGAGTGGTCAGGTGTCCGACGTCCCGCTTCTCCGCAACCAGTCGGGCACCGCGCGCGAGCGCGACCCGCACGAACCCGTCGAGGACACCGAGTTCGAGGCGGCCATCGGACGCAATGTGCGCCAGCTGCGCCAGCAGCAGGGTCTGACCGTCGCCGAGATGGCGTCCCGGGTTGGCATCTCCAAGGCCATGATGAGCAAAATCGAGAACGCCCAGACGTCGTGCAGCCTGTCGACGCTGGCGCTGCTGGCCAAGGGGTTCGACGTGCCGGTCACCAGCCTGTTTCGCGGAGCGGACGTCGAGCGGCCTGCGGCGTTCGTCAAGGCCGGGACCGGCGCGCGGATCGTCCGCAACGGCACCAAGGAAGGTCACGACTACCAGCTGCTCGGGTCGCTGCGCGGTGAGCACAAGCGCCTGGAGTGTCTGGAGGTGACGCTCTCGGAGAAGAGCCGGACCTACCCGCTCTTCCAGCATCCGGGCACCGAGTTCATCTACATGCTCGAAGGCGTCATGGACTACAGCCACAGCCGGTCGGTGTACCGGCTGCACCCCGGCGACTCGCTGCAGATCGACGGTGAAGGCGCCCACGGACCCGTCGACCTGGTGGAACTGCCGATCCGGTTCCTGTCTGTCATCGCGTTCCCCGACTCCCACGTCTGACCGCCGAGACTGCGGTGAGATCGCCGAATCGCCGCCGATCGTGATCTCCCAGCAGTCTCGGCGAACCGGGGCCATTTGGGCGGCGCCGCCACCAGGCGCTACAGTGGGCTTCACCATGTTTGTGCAGCGGGCGCTCCTTCTCGGCCGCCGCGGCGGGGTCTGACCAGACCGGCTTCCCGTCGCGGGTTTTCGCGATGCGCCGGTCGAGTCCCTCGTCACACTCCCGGAGCCATCGATATGAACACGCCGAATTCGTCAGACGCCTACTCGTCCGCCCGCACCATCACCACCCCGTCCGGTCCGCCGCATCCCGGTCAGCCGGCGTGGAACACCCAGCGCGCCTCCGCCATGCCGGTCAGCCGCTACCGCAGCTTCGCCGAAGAGGTCGAGCCGATCACGCTGCCCGACCGCACCTGGCCCGACAAGGTCGTCGCCACCGCGCCGATGTGGTGCGCGGTCGACCTGCGTGACGGCAACCAGGCGCTGATCGACCCGATGAGCCCGCAGCGCAAACGCCGCATGTTCGACCTGCTGGTCCGCATGGGCTACAAGGAGATCGAGGTCGGCTTCCCGTCGGCCAGCCAGACCGACTTCGATTTCGTCCGCGAGATCATCGAACAGGGCGCGATCCCCGACGACGTCACCATCCAGGTGCTGACGCAGTGCCGCCCCGAGCTGATCACCCGCACCTTCGAGGCCTGCCAGGGCGCGCCGCGCGCGATCGTGCACTTCTACAACTCGACGTCGATTCTGCAGCGCCGCGTGGTGTTCCGCGCCGACCGCGAGGCCGTCAAGAAGATCGCCACCGACGGCGCCCGGCTGTGTGTCGAAGAAGCCGCCAAGTACCCCGACACCCAGTGGCGGTTCGAGTACTCCCCCGAGTCCTACACGGGCACCGAGCTGGAGTACGCCGTCGACGTGTGCAACGCGGTCGCCGACATCGTCAAGCCCACCCCCGAGGTGCCGCTGATCGTGAACCTGCCCGCCACCGTCGAGATGGCCACCCCCAACGTCTACGCCGATTCCATCGAGTGGATGAACCGGCACCTGAGCCCACGGGACAGCATCATCCTGAGCCTGCACCCGCACAACGACCGCGGAACCGCCGTCGCCGCAGCCGAATTGGGCTACCAGGCCGGGGCCGACCGCATCGAGGGCTGCCTGTTCGGCAACGGTGAGCGCACCGGCAACGTGTGCCTGGTGACGCTGGGTCTGAACCTGTTCAGCCGCGGCGTCGACCCGCAGATCGACTTCTCCAACATCGACGAGATCCGCCGCACCGTGGAGTACTGCAACCAGCTGCCTGTGCACGAGCGTCACCCGTACGGCGGTGATCTGGTCTACACCGCGTTCTCCGGCAGCCACCAGGACGCGATCAACAAGGGCCTGGACGCAATGAAAGTGGCTGCAGACGAAGCGGATTCGGACGTCGACGACATCCTGTGGCAGGTCCCGTATCTGCCGATCGACCCCAAGGACGTCGGCCGCACCTACGAGGCCGTCATCCGGGTGAACTCGCAGTCGGGCAAGGGCGGCGTCGCCTACATCATGAAGGCCGACCACGGTCTGGTGCTGCCGCGCCGCCTGCAGATCGAGTTCAGCCAGGCGATTCAGAAGATCACCGACGGCGAGGGCGGCGAGGTGTCGCCCAAGGAGATGTGGGATGTCTTCGCCGAGGAGTACCTGTCCCCGATCCGGCCGCTGGAGCGGATGCGCCAGCGGGTAGACGCCGCGGAGATCGACGGCGGCACCGACACGATCACCGCGGTGGTGAAGGTCGACGGCGTCGAACGCGAGATCGTCGGCGCGGGCAACGGCCCGCTCGCGGCGTTCGTCGACGCGCTGGGCGCGATCGGCTTCGACATCAGCGTGCTGGACTACTCCGAACATGCGCTGTCCGCCGGCGAGGAGGCGCAGGCCGCGGCCTACGTCGAGGCTTCCGTCGGCGGGAAGACGGTGTGGGGTGTGGGTATCGCGACGTCGATCACGACGGCCTCGCTGCGCGCGGTGGTGTCGGCGGTCAACCGAGCCGCCCGCAACTAGCTGTAGGCCCGCAGGACGTCGGCCGCGCGTCGTAGACGCTCGGCCGCGTCCTCCTGCCGCATCGAACCGTACTGCTTCGCCTGCGTCTCGTACTCGGCGACGAGGTCGTCGACGATCGCGCGGACGTCCTCGGCGGTGAGCAGGCGGCGGGGCACCTCGGTCGATCCGACTCCCGGCGAGGACTGGGCGATGACACCGCCCGCGGACCGCGGCGACCCCGTGCCCGGCCGGGCAGCCTCGGCGTTGTCGATCGCGGCGATCAGGGTGCGCAGCGCCGAGACCGCCTCGCGCCGGCGCTCTTTCATCGCGGCCCGGAGATCGTGGCGCAGTCGTTCACGGAAGGCCACGGGCTCGTCTGCCGGTGTCACGATGTCGCGCCGTAACCGAGGAAGGCGTGCAGATCGCCGCCGTCGTCGAGCAGACCGTGACCCGCTCCGGCACGCAGGTCCACCGATGCGGCGGGGAGCAGCCGGGTCACCCGGGCGGCGGTGTCGTGTGAATCGAGCATGCGGTCGCAGGCACCCAGCACCACGAGAAGCGGGGCGGTGATGGCGCTCAGTTCGTCGTCGGAGAAGACGGGCAGCGTGTCGCGGCGCGGCCGGTAATTGCGGTGGATCAGCACCATGTAGTCGAGGACAGGGCCGGGGATCTCACCTGGTCCGAGCGCGATCTGCAGCGCCCGCCGGATCCCGCGGTCTCCGAACGGCGTGAGCGCCAGCGCTGCGAGGACTGCGCCGTAGCGTTGCCGGCCGATGCCCCCCCGGGGCGCGCAGCGCTATTCGTTCGACGCGGCCGGGTCGGCGGATCGCGTAGTCGGTGGCCAGCCAGCCTCCCAACGAGACGCCGACGATGGCGGCGGACTCGATCGACAGCGCGTCGAATACGTCGTCGAGCCACCGCGCATGGGCATCGGAGGCGAGGCCGGGCCGAGACGGAGCACTCAGGCCGGGCTCACCGATGACGTCGACCAGGTAGAGCCGGTGGGTCGACGACCAGCGCGACGCATCGGACTGCCAGATCGCGCTGTTGCTCCCTGCACCGTGGAGCAGCACGACCGGTGGAGCGTCGATGGGGCCGCAATCCAGGACGAAGGTGCCGCCCTCCCGGGTGGCCACGGTGCGGTGCCGCAGCGGGATCGTCCAGCGCTGCAACTGCTCCCGATAGGCGCGCTGGACCGCGTCCCGGCCGGACGTCGAGCGGTAGATGTCGGCGGTCATGTCCGGTGCTGACGTGTCAGGGCGCCGATCAGACTCACTACGGCCGCCGTTGATTCGGTGTCACCGACGGCGAAGACCGTGAGCCTGCACGCCGATTCGTCATAGCTCGAGTGGAGATCGAGGTGCGTCGACGGGCTGGAACCACCGATGGCCGCAGCGCCGAGGTGTGTGACGATACGGTCCATCGTGAGCCGATCGACGTCGTCGATGTGCACGACGGTCGAGACGTGCGCATGGGGAGCGCGTGCCGGCTCGTCGGCTGTCTCCCCGGTGAACCCTCGCAGATCCCGTTCGGTGATGCGGTACTGCTTACCGATCCGCGTGGCTTTGAGGCGCCCGTCGCGGACATATCCACGCACGGTGCGCACGTGCAGTCCCAGGATGTCCGCCACCTGTTCGGCGGAGTACATGGTGCTGCTCATGGCTGTCAAACTACTCTATTACTCCCTATCACGCTAACGATAGGTCTTTTCAGGTAATTATAGGATCCTGTACCCGGCGGCCTGTGGCGACGCGGTCACCGCCGGGACCCGCGCAATATCGGCGGTACTGCGACGACACCGGCCGGTAACGCCTCACTGGTTGCCTGTTCTCACCAGACAGTGATGGGAGAACGAATGGCCGGCAAGTTCCACCTGGCGTGGTTCCTCAACTTCGTCGCCGACGAGTGGAACGGGCCCTGGGGCGACGGTGGCCGCGACTTCACCGGCGACTTCTACGTCGAGATGGCCCGCGACCTCGAACGCGCGAAGTTCGACTACGTGCTGATCGAGGACAAGCTCATGGTGTCGACGGCCTACGGCGGCACCATGGAGTACGACCTCAAGCACGGGGTGAACCCGAAACACGATCCGGTCCCGCTGGCGGTGTTGATGGCCAACGCCACCAGCCGGCTCGGCGTCGTGCCCACCATGTCGACGAGCTTCTACCCGCCGTTCCTGCTGGCCCGGCTGTGCAGCACGATCGACCACATCGCTCGCGGCCGGTTCGGCTGGAACGTCGTCACCTCGGGTGAGGACCGCTCCGCACAGAATTTCGGTCTCGACAAGCTCTACGAGCACGACGAACGGTACGCCCGCGCCACCGAGTACCTGGAACTGGTCACCAAGCTGTGGGAGTCGTGGGACCGCGACGCGATCGTGCGGGACCAGGAGACCGGGACCTACGCCGACCACACCCGGGTGCGCACCATCGACTTCGAGGGCAAGTACTACAAGTCGCGCGGTCCGCTGAACACCGCGCCGTCACCGCAGTACCGACCCACCATCGCCCAGGCCGGCGCCTCCCCACCGGGCCGCGAACTGGCCGCCCAGCACGCCGACACGATCGTCGCGCCCGCCGACGGCCCCGAGAAGATGAAGGCCTACCGCGACGACATCCACGCGCGCATGAAAGCCAACGGCCGAGATCCCGCGCACTGCAAGGTGTTCTACCTGGTGTCGCCGATCGTCGCCGACACCACCGAGGAGGCGCTGGCCAAACGTGAGCGATGGTTCACCGACCCGCTGTACATCGAATACATGCTGGCCGAGATCTCCTCGATCACCGAGATCGACTTCTCGCAGTTCGATCTCGACAAGCCACTGCCCGAGGTGTGGACCAACGGTGAGCGGGGATCGCTGGAGAGCTTCGTCGGCCGCGGCAAGGAGAAGACGCTGCGCGAACTGGTCACCGGCAGCGGGATGACCAGCCATGTCCAATTCACCGGCACCCCGGCCGATGTCGCGCAGGAAATGGCCGACGTGATGGACGAGGTCGGCGGTGACGGCTACCTGATCACCAGCCCCGTCATGCGTCTCAACCGCCGCTACGTCACCGAGATCACCGACGGTCTGGTGCCTGCGCTGCAGAAACTCGGCCGCACTCGCAGCGAGTACACCACCGAGATGCTGCGCGACCACCTGCGCGAGTTCTGAATGTCGCCGACCGGGCTCCGGCGCCACGTCTACGCAACTTCGTCACCACCGCGGCCACCGGCCCCGGGGCGGCTCAATACAGGTCAACCGCGAACGGCGGCCGAGGAAACGGAGACCTCGTTGACTGCGACAATGAGGCCGGTCGTTGCCGGCGAACTGGAGGATGCGTAGATGACGGTCGTAGTCGTAGGGAATCCAAAGCCGATGTCGCGCACGCGGGCGGCGGCCGAATTGGTCGCCGAGAAGTTGACCGGCGCGGCGCCCGAGCACGTGATCGACGTCGTCGACCTCGGCGCCGGGCTCCTCGGGTGGGGTGATCCGAATGTGGCCGCCGCCAAGGAGATCGTGAAGTCGGCCGACTCGCTGGTGGTGGCCTCCCCGACGTTCAAGGCGACCTACACCGGTCTGCTGAAACTCTTCCTCGACCAGTTCGGCGCGGGCGAACTGGGTCAGGTCACCACATTCCCGCTCATGCTCGGCGGATCGCCGACCCATGCGCTCGCGCCCGAACTGACGCTGCGGCCCGTGCTCGTCGAGATCGGCGCCAGTTGCCCGGCGCCGAGCCTCTACCTGATCGACTCCGAGTACGAGACGTCGCCGGAGCTGGACAAGTGGCTCGACGTCGCGCGGCGGTTCGTCCCGCACGCGTCGTCGTGATCACCGCGGTCAGAACAGGGCAAACTGGTCGCCCACCGTCGTCGGGTCGAAGAAGTCCTCGATACCGGTGCCGCCGACGACGTGGTCGAGTGCGCGCATGAACGCGGCGTCGGAGAGCACCGGCACCCCGAACTCGTGCGCCTGGTAGCCCTTGCCCTGTTCGACGTCGGGCTGATTGCACAGGACCAGTGAGGTCACCGGGTCCACGGTGTCGGAGTAGGCGAGCCCGGCGGTGATCATCCGCTCGATCAGTTCCTCGTGCGTGTGGGTGACCTCGGCCGCCACCGCGACCCGCATTCCCTTCACCAGCGGCCGGTCCGGAACGTAGCGGCCCGGGTTGAGGTACGGACACGGCATCCGCGCGGCCACCGACTTCAGCGGGTGCAGCTCGTCGTGGGTCACCCGGCCGTTGGGCCACCGCCGCCGGCTCACCGGACGCGTCGGCAGCCAGGCCCGCCGCTCCCGGGCCCGGGCCAGCGTCGGTTTGAGGATCTGGGCGAGCACCTGCGCGTCGTCGAGCGCATCGTGCGGTTTGAGCTGCGAGACACCCCAGTGCGCGGCGAGCGTCTCCAACCGCAGGTTCTCGGTGCCCAGATCGAGGCGACGGGCCAGTTCCACAGTGCACATCACCGAGTCGATGGGCAGCTCCGCGCCGACCAGTTCGGCCTCGGCGGTCAGGAACGAGTAGTCGAATCCGACGTTGTGCGCGACGAGCGTGCGCCCGCGCAGCAGCTCGGCCAGGTCGGCGACGACGTCGCCGAATTCGGGCGCGCCCTCCAGCATCGGCGCGGTCAACCCGTGCACGTGGGTGGGCCCGGGATCGACGCCCGGGTTGAGCAGCGTCGCCAGGCTCTGCTCGACGTTGCCGTCGTCCCCCACCGCCAGTGCGGCCAGGCTGACGATGCGCGCCTGCCCCGGCCGGAAACCCGACGTCTCGACATCGACGACGGCCCAGCCCGTACCGGTATCGACCGCCGGTCTTCCCCAGCTGTGGCTCACCACCTCAGCGTGGCACGCCCCTCCGACAATCCTCGGATCGCAGCGGTGCGTGTCGGGCACCTAAACTGCCGGGGATGGTCACCCCTCGAGGACGCGCCGCGCTGGCGGCCGGAGCCGCCGCCCGGTGGGCGTCACGCGTCACCGGCCGCGGTGCGGGCGCGATGATCGGCGGGCTCGTCGCGATGACGCTGGACCGGTCGATCCTCGGCCAGCTCGGCGCAGGCAGGCGCACGGTCGTCGTCACCGGCACGAACGGCAAGTCCACGACCACGCGGATGACCGCGGCGGCGCTGGCCACTGTCGGCCCGGTCGCCACCAACGCCGAAGGCGCGAACATGGACGCCGGCCTGGTCGCCGCGCTCGCCGCCGACCGCACCGCCGGGCTGGCGGCGCTCGAGGTCGACGAGATGCACGTGCCGCACGTGATGGATGCGGTGGACGCCGCGGTCGTCGTGCTCTTGAACCTGTCCCGCGACCAGCTCGACCGGGTCGGTGAGATCAACCACATCGAACGCACCCTGCGCGCGGGCCTGGCCCGTCATCCGTCCGCGGTCGTGGTCGCCAACTGCGACGACGTGCTGATGACGTCGGCGGCCTACGACAGCCCGAACGTGGTCTGGGTGGCCGCGGGCGGCAGCTGGGCCAACGATTCGGTGAGCTGCCCGCGCTCCGGCGAGATCATCGTCCGCGACGGCCTGGACTGGTATTCGACCGGCACCCTCACCGATGTCGGGCCCGGGGGCCCTCGGGCCTTCAAGCGGCCGACGCCGCAGTGGTGGTACGACGACACCCATCTCCACGGCCCCGACGGGCTGTCGCTGCCGATGACGCTGGCGCTGCCCGGTGCGGTGAACCGCGGCAACGCCGCGCAGGCCGTCGCCGCCGCGGTCACGCTCGGCGCGGACCCGGCCGCCGCGGTGGCCGCGGTGTCGGGAGTCGACGAGGTGGCCGGGCGGTACCGCACGGTGACGATCGGCGACCACACGGCACGGGTGCTGCTGGCCAAGAACCCCGCCGGCTGGCAGGAGGCGCTGTCGATGGTCGACAAGCACGGCGCCGGGGTGGTGATCGCAGTCAACGGGCAGGTCCCCGACGGCGAGGACCTGTCGTGGCTGTGGGACGTCCGGTTCGAGCACTTCGAGGACACCCAGGTGGTGGCCGCCGGTGAGCGCGGCACCGATCTCGCGGTGCGGCTCGGATACGCCGGCGTCGAGCACACACTGGTGCACGACACCGTCGCGGCGATCCGCTCGTGTCCCCCGGGTCACGTCGAGGTGATCGCGAACTACACGGCGTTCCTGCAACTGAACCGGCGGTTGGCACGATGAGCGACTCCACGGTGCGGATCGGGCTGGTGCTGCCCGACGTGATGGGCACCTACGGCGACGGCGGCAACTCGGTGGTGCTGCGGCAGCGGTTGCGCTTGCGCGGTATCGACGCCGAGGTCGTGGAGATCACGCTGGCCGATCCGGTGCCCGCGGAACTCGACCTGTACACCCTCGGCGGCGCGGAGGACTACGCGCAACGGCTGGCCACCAAACACCTGCAGCGTTATCCCGGCCTGCAGCAGGCAGCGGAACGCGGCGCGCCGGTGCTGGCGATCTGCGCGGCCATCCAGGTGCTCGGCCACTGGTACGAGACGTCGTCGGGTGAACGGGTCGACGGGGTGGGGATGCTCGACGTCACCACCTCACCGCAGCCTGCCCGCACGATCGGCGAAGTGGTGTCCCAACCGCTGGTCGACGGACTGTCCGAGAAGTTGACCGGCTTCGAGAATCACCGCGGTGGAACCACTCTGGGGCCGGCCGCGGCGCCGCTGGCCCGTGTCGAGAAGGGCGCGGGCAACCGCGAGGGCGACGGCGTCGACGGCGCGGTGCAGGGCAGCGTCGTCGCGACGTACCTGCACGGCCCCTGCCTGGCCCGCAACCCGCAGTTGGCGGACCACCTGCTGAGCAAGGTCGTCGGCGACCTGCCGCCGCTGGATCTCGACGAGGTGGCACGGCTGCGACGGGAACGGCTGGCGGCCCCGCGGCGGGCCTAGGCCGCCTCGTTGCGCCCAAACGAACGAACGGGCGCCAAATGCCGAGATGCCGCGGGCATTTCGTCGATCTCGGCGCGGCGCTTATACGCTTCGCGCACGCGGGCCAGTATCGCCGCCGGATGGTCTTCTTTGATCACCCGGATCACCTCCCACCCGCAGCGCCCGATTTTCTCCAGCCGCCGCATGTCCTTGACGTAGGCGGTCCGGTTCGTGCGGTGGTGGTCGCCGTCGTACTCGACGGCCAACTGTTGATCCCGCCACCCCATGTCGAGCCTGGCGAACGGCTCCCCGCAATCGTCGATCACCGGGATCTGCGTCTCGGGGATCGGAAAGCCGTCGTCGATCAGCAGCAGCCGCAGCCAACTCTCCCTCAGCGACTCCGCACCCGGGTCGATCAGCGGCAGCAGCTGCCGGAGTTGACGGACACCACGGACCGGGCCGTACCGGTCGGTCAACGCCGTCACCTCGCGTGGTTCGAACGGCGCCGCCCGCATCAGCGCGTCGAGTCGGCCCATGGCCGCGGCTCGCTTCTGATAGCGCCCCAGGTCGAACGCGGTACGCGCGCGCGTCGCCACCGGCACACCGTCGATTCGGGTCACCTCGTCATCGGCGACGCGGTCCATCCGCACCAGGAGACCGGCCTGCTTGCGTCGTTCGCGGACGAGGATTTCGATCGGTTCGTGATCGTCGACCCAGTCGGCGCCGTGCCACGCGGACGCCGCGACCCCGGTCACGATGCCGGTCCGGCCCGACGTCAACCAGGCGGCGACCGTCCGGTCGTGCAGCGTCGGGACCGCGTTCTTCGGGATGTACACACCACGGAATATCGGGCGATACCAGCGCCGCAGCTCGCTACGCGGCAAACCGACGCCGAGGGCCTCTGTGCCCAGGAATACCTCAGTCATGGCCGCATGGTCGTCGACGGGTCTGACACCCCCGCCGAGATCGACGAAATGGCGCGATCTACTCGCACAAATGCGCCCGTTTGTCCGTTTGGGCGAAAACGGCGAGCCGCGAATCAGGCCATCGCGCGGCGGCCGGCCAGTGCCCGGCCCAGGGTGAGCTCGTCGGCGAACTCGAGGTCGCCGCCCATCGGCAGCCCGGACGCGATCCGCGTCACGGACAGCCCGGGGATGTCGCGCAGCATCCGCACCAGGTACGTCGCCGTCGCCTCGCCCTCGGTGTTCGGGTCGGTGGCGATGATGACCTCGGCCACGTCGACGCCGTCGACCCGCTCGCCGATCCGGTTCAGCAGCTCACGGATGCGCAGCTGATCGGGCCCCACCCCGCTCAACGGGTCGAGTGCGCCGCCCAGCACGTGATAGCGGCCGCGGAACTCCCGCGTCCGCTCGACAGCCTGGACGTCCTTGGGCTCCTCGACCACGCACACCAGCGACGCGTCGCGCCGTGGGTCGCTGCAGATGCGGCAGCGGTCCGCGTCGGAGACGTTGCCGCACACCTCGCAGAACTTGACCCCGTCGCGGATCCGGTTGAGCACGGCGGTCAGCCGGTCGATGTCGGGCGGCTCCACGCTCAACAGGTGAAAGGCGATGCGCTGCGCGCTCTTCGGTCCGATACCCGGCAGCTTGCCGAGCTCGTCGATCAGATCCTGTACGGGGCCCTCAAACATGCGGGAACAACTACAGCCCCGGGATGCCCAGGCCGCCCATCCCGCCTGCGAGCGGCCCGAGCCGGTCGTGCGCGAGGATGGTGACCTGCTTGGCGGCGTCGGCGATCGCACCGACGATCAGATCCTGCAGCGTCTCCACGTCGTCGGGGTCGACGACCTTGGGGTCGATCGCGACGGAGACGACCTCACCGCTGCCCCTCATCGTCACCTGCACCAGACCGCCCCCGGCCTGACCGTGCACCTCGGAGTTCGCGAGCGACTCCTGTGCCTCCATCAGCTGCTGCTGCATCTGCTGCGCCTGGGCGAGGAGTGCCGACATATCGGGCTGGCCACCGGGTTGCATGACTGGTCCCCTTGCGTGTTGATGTCGCGTTGGTCTCGACTTGGTTTCTCTCGCCCGTATCCGGCGCTTTGGGCTTTAAGCGTAGTCCGCGCCCGGGCTACGGTGGCGCCCGTGCCTGCCCGCCTGCGTGTCGGAGCCGCGATCGCCACCAGCCTGCTCGTCGCCGCCTCGACTTTCGCCACGACGACGTTCGCCGCCCCCGCCTCCGCCGCGCCCGCCAACATCGCCGGCAAGATCGTGTTCCTCGATCCCGGACACAACGGCGCCAACGACGCCTCGATCAGCAGGCAGGTGCCCACCGGCCGCGGCGGCACCAAGGACTGCCAGGCCAGCGGCACCTCGACCGAGGATGGCTATCCCGAGCACACGTTCGCGTGGGACACCACGCTGCGCATCCGGGCCGCGCTGACCGCACTCGGGGTGCGCACCGCGATGTCGCGCGGGAACGACAACGCGCTGGGACCGTGCGTCGACGAGCGGGCCGCGCTGGCCAACTCGGTGCGCCCGAACGCGATCGTGTCGGTGCACGCCGACGGCGGCCCGCCGACCGGCCGCGGATTCCACGTGTTGTACTCGTCGCCCCCGCTCAACGACGCGCAGGCCGGTCCGGCGGTGCAGTTCGCCCGCATCATGCGCGATCAGCTGTCCGGGTCCGGATTCGTGCCGTCGACCTACATCGGTTCGGGCGGGCTCAATCCGCGCAGCGACATCGCCGGCCTCAACCTCGCGCAGTACCCGTCGATCCTGGTCGAACTGGGCAACATGAAGAACCCGGCCGATTCCGCGGTGATGAAGACCGCCGAGGGCAGGCAGCGCTACGCCGACGCGGTCGTGCGCGGTATCGCGGCGTTCCTGGCGTTGTCCTGACGGGGTCAGGCGCCCTTCTCGACCTCACGCTTGAGGTTGTCGAGCACCTGCGCCTGGATCTTCTTCAGCCCGAGCGGCGCGAACGTCTTCTCGAAGAAGCCCTTGACGCCACCGGCGCCGGTCCACGACGTCTTGACCGTGACCGACGACCCCGCGCCCGCGGGCGCGACGGTGTAGTTGGTCACCAGCGTCGAAGTGGCGTCCTTCTCGATCACGGTATGACCGGCCACGTCGACGCTGGCCTTGACGTCGCGCACCCGCGACTTGGTGGCCTGCAGTTTCCAGGTGGCGACGGTGCCGGCACCCTGGCCACCCTCGAGCACCCGGTAGTCGCGGTAGTGCTCGGAGAGGATCTTCGGGCGGACGGTCTGATAGTCGGCGACGGCCGCCAGCACTGCCGCGGGCTCGGCGTTGATCATGACGGTGCTGGACGCGCTGACCTGTCCCATGATGTGACACTCCTTCGTCGCGGTGCGGTCGCATCGGCTGCGGCCGCGGACTAGCGTATATCCGTGTCTGTTGTCCCGACCGACGCACGGGCTGCTCACGCCGCAGGCGTGGAGCGGCTACTCGCCAGCTACCGGGCGATTCCGCCGACCGCCACCGTGCGTCTCGCCAAACCAACCTCCAACCTGTTCCGGGCACGCGCGAAGGCCACCGCCAAGGGTCTCGACGTGTCCGGCCTGACCGATGTGATCGCCGTCGACCCCGACGCCCGCACCGCCGACGTCGCCGGCATGTGCACCTACGAGAACCTGGTCGCCGCGACGCTGCCGTACGGACTGGCCCCACTGGTGGTGCCGCAGCTCAAGACCATCACGCTCGGCGGGGCGGTGACGGGGCTGGGCATCGAGTCGACGTCGTTCCGCAACGGTCTGCCGCACGAGTCGGTGCTGGAGATGGACATCCTCACCGGCACGGGCGAGGTGATCACCGCGAATCGAGACCTGTGCTCGGACCTCTTTCATGCGTTTCCCAACTCCTACGGCACGCTCGGGTACTCGGTGCGGCTGAAGATCGAGCTCGAACCGGTCAAACCGTTCGTCGCGCTGCGTCATCTGCGCTTCACCTCGCTGACCGAACTGGTCGAGACGATGGATCGCATCGTCGAAACGCGCGGTCTCGACGGTGACCCTGTCGACTACCTCGACGGTGTGGTGTTCAGCGCCGACGAGAGCTACCTGTGTGTGGGCGTGCGGACGTCGACGCCGGGCCCGGTCAGCGACTACACCGGCCAGCAGATCTACTACCGCTCCATCCAGCACGAGAGCGGTGAGAAGCACGACCGGCTAACCATCCTTGACTACCTGTGGCGCTGGGACACGGACTGGTTCTGGTGCTCGCGGGCTTTCGGGGCGCAGAACCCGAGGATCCGGCGGTTCTGGCCGCACCGCTACCGCCGGAGCAGCTTCTACTGGAAGCTCATCGGCTACGACCAGCGGTTCGACATCGCCGACCGCATCGAGAAGCGCAACGGCCGGCCGCCCCGGGAACGCGTCGTGCAGGACATCGAGGTACCGATCGGCCGCACCGCCGAGTTCCTCGACTGGTTCTTGAAGAATGTGCCCATCGAACCGATCTGGCTGTGCCCGTTGCGGTTACGCGATGACAGCAGCTGGCCGCTGTACCCGATCCGTCCGCGGCACACCTACGTCAACGTCGGCTTCTGGTCGTCGGTGCCGGTCGGGCCCGAGGAGGGCCACACGAACAGGCTCATCGAGCGCAAGGTCAGTGAACTCGACGGTCACAAATCGCTGTACTCGGACGCGTACTACTCCGAGGACGAGTTTCACGAACTGTACGGAGGCGAGACGTACAAGACGGTCAAGAAGGCCTACGACCCCGACTCCCGTCTGCTCGACCTCTATGCCAAGGCGGTGCAGAGAAGATGAACACGTGCGCGAAGAGTAGGGACCTGCGATGACGAAACGTGTACCGGAACAGAAGCTGACGCTGGCCGAGATCCTCGAGATCTTCGTCGCCGGCGAGGAACCGTTGAAATTCAGCGCCTATGACGGCAGCACCGCCGGCCCGGCGGACGCCACGCTCGGCCTCGAATTGAAGACGCCCCGCGGCACCACCTATCTGGCCACCGCGCCGGGCGATCTGGGCCTGGCGCGTGCGTACGTGTCCGGTGACCTCGACCTCGTCGGTGTGCATCCCGGCGATCCGTACGATCTGCTCCACGCGCTGACCGCGAAAATGGATTTCAAGCTGCCGCCGCCCAGGGTGCTGGCGAACATCGTGCGCTCCATCGGGATCGAACACCTCAAGCCGATCGCGCCGCCGCCGCAGGAGACGCTGCCCCGCTGGCGCCGCATCGCGGAAGGACTGCGGCACAGCAAGACCCGCGACGCCGAAGTCATCCACCACCACTACGACGTGTCGAATGCGTTCTACGAGTGGGTGCTCGGCCCGTCGATGACCTACACCTGCGCGTGCTACCCCAGCCCCGACGCGACACTCGAAGAAGCGCAGGAGAACAAGTACCGGCTGGTGTTCGAGAAGCTGCGGCTGCAGCCCGGCGACCGCTTGCTCGACGTCGGCTGCGGCTGGGGCGGCATGGTGCGGCACGCGGCACGTCACGGCGTGAAGGCCGTCGGTGTCACCTTGTCGAAGGAACAGGCGCTGTGGGGGCAGAAGGCGATCGCCGACGAGGGCCTGACCGACCTGGCGGAGATTCGGCACGGCGATTACCGCGACGTGCGCGAGATCGGGTTCGACGCCGTGTCGTCGATCGGGCTGACCGAACACATCGGCGTGCACAACTACCCGTCGTATTTCCGGTTCCTGCAGTCGAAGCTGCGCCACGGCGGCCTGTTGCTCAACCACTGCATCACCCGACCGGACAACCGCTCCGCGCCGACAGCGGGCGGATTCATCGACCGCTACGTGTTCCCCGACGGTGAGCTCACCGGGTCCGGCCGCATCATCACCGAGGCGCAGGACGTCGGCCTCGAGGTGGTGCACGAGGAGAACCTGCGGCACCACTACGCGCTGACGCTGCGCGACTGGTGCCGCAACCTCGTCGAGCACTGGGACGAGGCGGTCGCCGAGGTGGGGCTGGGCACCGCGAAGGTGTGGGGGCTCTACATGGCGGGCTCGCGGCTGGGCTTCGAGACGAACATCGTTCAGCTACACCAGGTTTTGGCGGTCAAGCTGGACGAGCGCGGTAACGACGGCGGGCTGCCGTTGCGGCCGTGGTGGTCGGCCTAGGCGTGCTTGCGCCGAGTGTGTAACCACGGCGAGTTTCGTGGGGAAATCCAGCCGTGTGGACACACTCGGCGCCGTCACGACACATTCGATGCGTGGCCGGTCGAGAGGCCTTCGCGAGGCTGAAGCTACACAGCGCTTTTGCGAGTAGGGGCTGCGAGGTTTCAGTCTCGCGCCCACTCGTGCCCCCGCCGGTCTAACTGCCTTCGATTCGGCGGGCACCGAGTTCGTTCTGCAGCAGTTCGAGCGCGGCTTCCTCCGGATCACGCCGCGGACCGGCGTCCTCGTGAACCGCTTCGGCGAGCATGCTCTCTTCATCGTCCTCCGGCGGCGGAGGCGGAGCGACGGGTGCCGAACGAACCGGCTCCGCGGGAGCATTCGCCGGCGCGCCGCCGGCTTCGCAGTGGATCTTCCAGTTCACGCCGAGCGCATCCTTGAGCGCCTCGCGGATGACGTCGGAGTTCCGTTGTTCGACAAGTCGTTTCGCCAGCGGCGCGGACTCGTGGCTCAGCACCAGCGTGTCGTTCTCCACCGCGCGCACGATGGCGCCGGCGAGCATCACGTCGATGGTGCGGCTGCGCTGCCTCACCTTCTCCCGAACCGTGGTCCACATGCTGCGCACGGCCGCGGCGTTGGGTGCACCGGCCGCCGGGGGCGCCGTCGCAGGCACCTCGACCACCGGGTCAGCGGGCGGGCGCACCGGAGGCGGCGACGGTGGAGTCGGCTCGGCGGACGGTGGCGTCGGCTCGGGCCGCGACACCGGTTCCGGAGCCGGCGGAGGCGGGGTGGGCGGAGGAGTCGCCGGACGCGGCGCAGGCTCCGGACGCGGCGCAGGCGCCGGCTCGGTCGGCGCGGGTGCGTCCTGCGCCTGGCTTCTGCGCATGAACGTCTTGCCCGGCTCCGCCGCACGGGTGACCGCAGGCATGTCCGAGGCCGGGATCGACATGTCGAGGCGGGTTTCGATGCGCTCGACCCGTTGCAGCAGAGCCGATTCCGTATCGCTGGCGGACGGCAGCAACAGCCGCGCGCACACCACCTCGAGCAGCAACCGGGGAGCGGTGGCGCCGCGCATCTCCCCCAGCCCGGCGTGCACCACCTCCGCATAGCGGGCCAGCGTCGCGGCCCCCAGCCGGGCGGCCTGGTCCCGCATCCGGTCGAGAACGTCACCGGGCGCGTCGACCACCCCGCGCGCGGCGGCGTCGGGCACCGCCTGCAGCACGATGAGATCGCGGAAACGCTCGAGCAGATCCGTGGCGAACCGGCGCGGATCGTGTCCGGCGTCGATCACGGATTCCACGGCACCGAACAGTGCGGCGGCGTCACCGGCGGCCAGCGCGTCGACCGCGTCGTCGATCAGCGCGACGTCGGTGGCGCCCAGCAGCGCCAGCGCGCGGCCGTACTCGACCCGGTCGCCGGAAGCCCCGGCAAGCAACTGGTCGAGCACCGAGAGCGTGTCGCGCGGTGAACCGCCGCCGGCGCGGATCACCAACGGATACACCGCGTCGTCGACGGTGACGCCTTCGTCGGCGCAGATGCGCTCCAGCAACGTCCGCATCGTCTTGGGCGCCAACAGCCGGAACGGGTAGTGGTGGGTGCGCGACCGGATCGTCGGCAGCACCTTCTCCGGTTCGGTGGTGGCGAACACGAAGATCAGGTGCTCCGGCGGCTCCTCGACGATCTTGAGCAGCGCGTTGAAGCCGGCCGTGGTGACCATGTGCGCTTCGTCGACGATGAAGATGCGGTAGCGCGACTGCGCCGGGGCGTAGAACGCGCGGTCACGCAGTTCGCGGGTGTCGTCGACACCGCCGTGACTGGCGGCGTCGAGTTCGGTGACGTCCATGTTGCCCGGCCCGTTCGGCGCCAGCGCGACACACGAGTCACACGTGCCACACGGCGTCGGGGTCGGCCCCTGCGAGCAGTTCAGCGAACGGGCCAGGATGCGCGCCGACGACGTCTTTCCGCAGCCCCGCGGACCGGAGAACAGGTAGGCGTGGTTGATCCGGCCCGCCGAGAGCGCGGTGGACAGCGGCTCGGTGACATGTTCCTGCCCGACCACCTCCGCGAAGGTCGCCGGTCGGTACTTGCGGTAGAGCGCCACGGTCAGCAGGCTACCGACGGCATACGACGGATGGTCAACCGAGCAGCGACTCGGTGGCGGCCAGCAGCGCGCACGTCGCCAGACCGTCGATGGCCCCCCGCAGGTCGTCCAACGACGGGAACGACGGGGCGATCCGGATGTTCTTGTCCTCCGGATCTTTTCGGTACGGGAACGCCGACCCGGCTTCGGTCACCGCGATCCCCGCGTCCTTGGCCAGCGCAACCGTGCGCCTGGCGGTCCCCGGCCATACGTCGAGGCTGACGAAGTAGCCGCCCTTGGGGTCCGTCCACGAGGCGATCTTCGACTCGCCGAGGCGGTCCTCGAGGATCTCGCCGACGAGCGCGAACTTGGGCGCCAGCAGTTCGCGGTGGCGTTGCATGTGCAGGCGCACGCCGTCGGCGTCACCGAAGAACTTCAGGTGCCGCAACTGGTTGAGCTTGTCCGGGCCGATCGACTTCTTCCCCGCGTGCTGCAGGTACCACGCGATGTTGCCCAGCGAGCCGCCGAGGAAGCTCACACCCGCCCCGGCGAAGGTGATCTTGCTGGTCGAGGCGAACACCAGCGGCCGGTTCTGGTTGCCCGCCGCGGCCGCCAGGCCGAGGACGTCGACCTGGCGCACGAACTCAGGGGTCAGCGTGTGCACCGCGTAGGCGTTGTCCCAGAAGATGCGGAAATCACTTGCGGCGGTGCGCATCTGAACCAGCCGACGGACCACCTCCCAGGAGTAGGTGATGCCGGTGGGGTTGCCGAACACCGGCACGCACCACATGCCCTTGATGGCCGGGTCGGCGGCGACGAGTTCCTCGATCAGGTCGACGTCGGGCCCGTCCTCGCGCATCGGCACGGGCAGCATCTCGATCCCCAAGTTCTCGGTGAGCGCGAAGTGCCGGTCGTAACCGGGGGCCGGGCAGAGGAACTTGACGACGGGCTCGTCTTTCCACGGCTTGGGTGAGTCGACGCCGCCGTACAGCAGCGAGAACACCACCGTGTCGTGCATCAGCTCGAGGCTGGCGTTGTTGCCGGCGATCAGGTTGGGCACCGGGATGCCGAGCAGTTCGCCGAAGATCGCGCGCAGTTCGGGCAGCCCGTGCAGGCCGCCGTAGTTGCGGACGTCGGTGCCGTCGCTGTCTTTGAAGGTGTCCCTGCCCGGGAGTTCGAGCAGCGCATTGGACAGGTCGAGCTGCTCCGGCGACGGCTTCCCGCGCGTCAGGTCCAGGTGCAGACCCTTGGCCTGCAGCTCGGCGTAGGCGCGCCGCTGCTGCTCATGCTGGGCGGTCAGATCGTCGCGGCTGAGAGAGTGGAACGACACCGCGAGCCTTTCACCAGGACAACCGGGAGACAGAAATCAAGGGGACCCCGCGCACCCGCCAGAGCCCGTTGACCCTTGCTGCCTTCCGGCCCTGGGGGAGTTCACAGGATGGACGCCGCGCGGGGTCCGACCTGAGTGTAATACCCGCCTCGGGGGCCATCGCGACGGGCGCGGTCGGCTCGTCGGCTACCATTGCCCGCGGAGGATTCGCCTAGTGGCCTATGGCGCTCGCCTGGAACGCGGGTTGGGTTAACAGCCCTCAGGGGTTCAAATCCCCTATCCTCCGCACTCGGCCCGGGGTGCGGTCAGAGATCGAGGTCCTGATCGCACCGCCGGCCACCAATCTCGAGGAGGAGTATGCGGCGCTCGGTCGCGGTCATCTGGCACGCATCGTTCTCCGTCATCGCTGCAGTTCTGTACTTCTTCTTCGTCCTGCCGCGCTGGTTCGAGCTGATGGGTTCGACGTCGCACACGCTCGGCACGGTGTTGCGCATCGTCACCGCGGCGCTGATCGGTCTGGCCGCGCTCCCCGTGGTGTTCACACTGCTGCGCACGCGCAGGCCGGAGTACGGCACACCGCAGCTGGCGCTTCGGCTGCGGATCGCGTCGATCGCGCTGCACGTGCTGGCCGCCGCGTTGATCCTGGGCGCGGCGATCAGCGAGATCTGGCTGGACCTCGACTCCGCCGGGCCGTGGCTGTTCGGCATCTACGGCGCGGCCGCAGCGATTGCGCTGCTCGGCATCTTCGGCTTCTACCTGGCGTTTGTCGCCGAGATGCCGCCGCCACCGCCCAAACCGCTCAAGCCCAAGGCCAAGACCGGGCGCCGTGGCCGTCGCAAGGCCGCGCAAGAAGCCACCACCGACGAGGCGACGGCTGACGAAGCCACCACCGAGGACGCCGAACTGGCGGAGTCCGACCACGCCGCGGAACCGGCGGCGACGCCCACCGACACCTCCGACTCCGACACCTCCGAGTCCGAGTCCTCCGAGTCCTCCGAGTCGGCGTTAACCGGAGCCGCGTCCGAGGCCGACACCAGCGAAGCCGAACCCGCCGGCAACGGCCGGTTGCGCAACCGGCGCCCGTCCGGCAAGGGTGATTCTCCGCGCCGACGCCGCCGTTCGCGCGGCGGTATCGCGCTCGAAGACTGAGGTCAGAACCCTCACTTCGACACCTCGGTAGCTGATCACGAAGAATGTCATCAGAACCCGAGTTATAAATCGTCGTCGAAGGGCAATTCATGGGCATGCTCCGTCTTCGTTGGCTGTCCGTGCTGTCGGTCGTCCTGGCCACGGCGCTCGCGCTGGTCATGCCACTCTCCCCAGCCACATCGAGCGCCGCACCGGCCGATCCGCTCGCGGCCGCAGCCGCCGTCGAGCCCGCCGTGGCACGCATCGACACCGAGATCGACTACCAGAACGCCTTCGGGGCGGGCACCGGCATCGTGCTCGACCCGGGCGGCCAGGTACTGACGAACTACCACGTCGTCCAGGGGGCCGACCGCATCAGCGCCACCGTCGCGGGCCGCAACTTCCCGGCCGAGCTGATCGGCTACGACCGCGGGCGGGACATCGCGGTGATCCAGTTGCTCGGGGCGGGCGGGCTGCCGGTCGCCCCGATCGGCGACTCGGCGGCGCTGGCCGCCGGTGAACCCGTCGTCGCTCTCGGCAACGCCGAAGGTTCCGCGGCCCCGTTGACCCGTGAGGTCGGCAGCGTCACCGCGTTCGGCCGCACCGTGCAGGCCGAGGATTCGCTGACCGGCGCCTCCGACGAACTGAACGGGCTGATCGAGTTCGCCGCGCCGGTGCGTGCCGGTGATTCGGGTGGCCCGGTGGTGAACGGTGCCGGCCAGGTGGTCGGCATCACGACCGCCGCGTCGGTGAGTTACCGGATGGGCCCCGGCGGTAAGGGCTTCGCGATCCCGATCAACGATGCAATCGGCGTCGCCAACCAGATCCGCTCCCGGGTTCCGTCGGACACCGTCCACATCGGTCCGCCCGCGCTGCTGGGCGTCGGTGTCCGTACCGCGCCGAGCGATGTGCCGGGTGTGCTGATCCAGGAGGTGCTGCGGGGCGGGCCCGCCGAAGCGGCCGGTCTGATGGACGGCGACGTGCTGATCGCCATCAACGGCACCCGCCTCCAGTCCGCGACCGCGCTGACCTACACCTTGGACCGGTTCTACCCGGGCAACGTCGTCGACATCACGTGGATCGACCGCGCCGGCCAGGAACGCACGGGCAAGGCCACGCTGGCCCCCGGCCCCTGACGGATCACGGCGTCGTCGCCAACAGGCGCTCCAGACCGGCGATCGCCAGGTCGAGTTCGAACGCGAACTGACCGTCGTCCGGTGACGGGGCGGCGGCAAGGACCCGGCGCAGCGCCGGATAGTCGGTGTCCGCCGACCGCTCCAGGGCGGCTCGGGTCTGGGCCTGGTGGAAGTCCCGCACCGAGCTGCGCAGGGTGTCATGGGCTGCGGACTGCGCGATGTTCGCGACGGCGGTGACGCCGCGGCGGGCGTCGTCGGGGGCGAATCCGGCACTCAGCATGGCGGCCAGCACCCGCTCGGCAAGCGCGAGGACCGCGACCGCGCCGACCCCGCTGAACGGCATCTGGTCGACGCCCTCCCCCACCTGGACGATGCCGTCCCGGAACGCGAACGCGTACGCGCGCAGGACCGCCCGCCAGTCGCCGTCGTCGGGCAGCCGCACCCGCTGCAGTTCGTGGTCGAAACGGTCGAGGACGACGAGGGTGAGCAGGCCCTGGCGATTCCCGACGTAGTAGTGCAGGGCTTTGCGGCTCACACCGAGTTCGTCGGCGACGGCCTGCATGGTGAGCTGCGGGCCTGCGGCCCGGCGCGCGGCGGCGACGATCTGCTCGCGGTTGATGCGGGCCGGGCGGCCCCGCGCCCGACGCTCGTCTCCCACGGACTCAGCCTACGCAGCGGGCGATGAATTTTCGCCGATCGGTAAAAAAGCGGTGTCCCGCGTCCTAGCCTGAGCGAGTGCCAAACACTCCCTATCGGGTCGTCCAGTGGACGACCGGCAATGTCGGAAAGAGCTCCGTCGCGGCGATCGCCGCGAACCCGAACCTCGAACTCGTCGGCTGCTACGCCTGGTCGGCGGAGAAGGTCGGCCGCGACGTCGGCGAACTGGTGGGCATCGAGCCGCTCGGCATCAGCGCCACCGACGACGTCGAGGCGCTTCTCGCGCTGAAACCCGATGTCGTGGTGTACAACCCGATGTGGATCGATGTCGACGAACTCGTGCGCATCCTGGAAGCCGGCGTGAACGTCGTCGCCACCGCATCGTTCATCACCGGCCACAACCAGGGCGAGGGACGCGACCGGATCGCCCGGGCGTGTGAGCGCGGCGGGGCGACGATGTTCGGGTCCGGCATCAGCCCGGGCTACGTCAACCAGCTGGCGATCGTCGCCGCGGGCATCTGCGACCGCGTCGACAAGGTGACCGTCAACGAGGCGGCCGACACCACGTTCTACGACTCACCCGCCACCGAGAAGCCCGTCGGCTTCGGGCAGCCGATCGATCATCCGGAGCTGCAGGCGATGACCGCGCACGGCACCGGCGTCTTCGGTGAGGCGGTGCGCATGATCGGTGACGCGCTGGGCGTGCAGTTCGACGAGGTCCGCTGCGACGCCGAGTACGCCAAGACCACGGAAGATCTCGACCTCGGGTCGTGGACCATTCCGGCGGGCGGGGTGGCCGGGGTGTTCGTCAGCTGGAAGGGCGTCGTCGCGGGCACCACCCGGGTGGAGCTGACCCTGCGGTGGCGTAAGGGACAGACACTGGAGCCGGACTGGCAGATCGATCAGGACGGCTGGGTGATCGAGGTCGCGGGACGACCCACGGTGACGATGAAGGTGGGCTTCCTGCCGCCCCCGGATTTCGAGGCCACCACGCTCGAGGAGTTCATGGTGCTCGGTCACATCATGACCGCGACCCCACCGCTCAACGCGATACCCGCGGTTGTCGCGGCCCCTCCCGGCATCGTGACCTACACGGATTTGCCGCTGATTCTGCCGCGCGGAGTGGTGCCCGTTAGCTGAATGTGCGCCGGTGAGGACGGTGCGGGCCGACCGAATTAGAACAGCTAACCGTTCTACGCTCGAAACCTGATCAGAAGATTAACGTTTCGTGACAATTCGCTGGGGTATCTGATCCCTTGCGACCGAGGGGGACGAACGTCGTTCCCCTGCGTGCGTGGACTGCAGCCCATGGTCCGTCCGTCCACCGGCCCGGAACGACCTCCGGGTCACAAAGTTTGGAGTTTCTATGCGTGAATTCGTTGCTGTCGCCGCCGCTACCGGTGCGCTTCTGTTCGGCGGGGCCGGCGTGGCCAACGCCACCACCGAATACGTCCCCGCTCAGGGCCCGACGACCACCGTGGTGGCACAGGCCGACGAGCAGGAAGACGGCGACAACACCGGCCTGTGGGGTCTGGCGGGCCTGCTGGGTCTGCTCGGGCTTCTGGGCCTGAAGCGGCGTAATGACCACCACGTCGCCACCCCGGCGCCGGGTACGCCCGGGTACGGGACGCCGCGCGCGTAGTACGAGCTCTCCCGGTCGGCCCGCCACCTCTACGGTGGCGGGCCGATCTACTTTCGGTTGCCCTTCTCGTCCCAGTGCTCGGCCACTTTCTTCGACGGCTGCACCCGCGGCGGCTCCCCTGGCATCTTGGGATAACTCGGCGGGTAGGGCAGATCTCCGAGCCCGCGCTCCTCATCGGCGGCGACCATCTCCAGCAGCGGTTCGATCGACTGGGCCTTCGCCTCGATGTCCGCCCACGGATCGGGGCGCCCCGCCACGAACTGCGGCACCGTGCTGATCGTGTAGTCGTCGGGATCCGCGTCGGCCAGCTCAGCCCACGTCAGCGGCGTCGACACCGTGGCAATCGGCGTCTTACGCACCGAGTACGCGGAGGCGAAGGTGCGGTCGCGGGCGTTCTGGTTGTAGTCGATGAACAGCCGCTCGCCACGCTCCTCCTTCCACCACGAGGTGGTGACCGCGTCAGGCGCCCGCCGCTCGACCTCGCGGGCCAGTGCGATGCCGGCGCGGCGCACCGCCACGAAGTCCCAGTCGGTCTTGATCCGCAGGAACACATGCACCCCGCGACCACCCGAGGTCTTCGGATAGCCCACAAGCCCGAGCTCGTCGAGCAGCGGTTTGAGGACGTCGACGGCGACCACACTGGCTTCCCGGAATCCGGTGCCCGGCTGCGGGTCGAGGTCGATGCGCAGCTCGTCGGGATGTTCGACGTCCGGGCAGCGCACCTGCCACGGATGCAGCGTGATCGTGCCCATCTGCGCCGCCCAGGCGATCGCCGACGGGTGGGTCACCTTGAGCGCGTCCGCGGTCCGGCCGGAGGGGAAGGTGACGGTGCACGTCTCCAGATAGTCGGGATGCTTCTGCGGCACCCGCTTCTGATAGATCTCCTCGCCGTCGATGCCGTCCGGGAACCGCTGCAGATGCACCGGCCGGTTCCGCAGCAGGGACACCATCGGCGCGCTGACCGACAGGTAGTACTCCACCAGTTTCCGTTTCGTGCCTGCCGAACCCAACTCGGGGAAGTAGACCTTGTCCGGATTGGTCAAGCGCACGGCGACACCGTCGACGTCGATTTCCTCTGCGGGCGTTGGCATCAGGAGCGCTCCAGGACGTCGTACAGATCGTAGTTGAGGGGGACTTCCAGCTGATCGAACGTGCAGCTCTGCGGATCACGGTCCGGGCGCCACCGCCGGAACTTGACCGCGTGCCGAAAGCGTCTTCCCTGCACCGAGTTTCCCTCCATCTGATCGTAGGCCACTTCGGCCACCCGCTCCGGCCGGATGGGGATCCAGCGCTTGTCCGCCGCGGAGTTCCACCGGCTCGGGTCGCCCTCGCGCACCTCGTCGCCCTCGCGCAGCGGTTCGAGCTCGGCCAGCAGCTTGATGCGGTCTTTGGTGGTGAAAGAGGCTGCGCCGCCGACCATCTGGAGTTCACCGTCATCGGTGTACAGCCCGAGCAGGATCGAACCGATGCCCTCACCGCTCTTGTGGATGCGGTAGCCGATGGCCACACAGTCGGCGTCGCGGGCGTGTTTGACCTTCACCATCTCCCGCTTGCCGGGCAGGTAGGGCCCGTCGAGCCGTTTGGCGATCACGCCGTCGAGGCCCGCGCCCTCGAAGGTGTCGAGCCATTGCGCGCCGAGCGTCGGGTCCTCGGTGGTCCGGGTGACGTGACACCACTGGTTCTCGTTCACTGCGGCCGACAACGCCTCGCGGCGCACCCGGAAGGGTTCCTTCACCAACGACGTGTCACCGGTGGCCAGCGCGTCGAAACCGATGAAGTGTGACGGCGTCTGCTCGGCGAGCATCTTGACGCGGCTGGCGGCGGGGTGGACGCGCTGGCTCAGCGACTCCCAGTCCAGCCGCACGCGGCCGCCGATATCGCGCGGGACGACGATCTCTCCGTCGAGCACACAGCGCTCGGCGAGTTCGGCGCGCAGCGCGTCGAGCAGTTCGGGAAAGTACCGACCCAGGTCCTTGCCGTTACGCGACTGCAGCAGCACCTCGTCACCGTCGCGGAACACCAGCGCCCGGAACCCGTCCCACTTCGGTTCGTAGGACCACACCCCCTCCTCGGTGGGCACCTTGACCTGAGCTTTGGCCAGCATCGGTTCGAGCGGAGGCATGACGGGGAGGTCCACGTGTCCATTCTTACGCCCGAGGGGTGACGCTCACCCCGGCTGTGCGACGGTGTCGGGCGATCCGTTGCCGAAGGCGGACCGTCGCGACGCCGAATCCGGCGTGATACACCAGTGCAATGCCGCATCCCACCGACGACGTCTGGGAAGTCTTGTCGACCGCGCGCGCGATCCGGCGCTTCACCCACGAGCCGGTCGACGACGAGACACTCGACCGCTGTCTGCAGGCCGCGACGTGGGCCCCCAACGGCGCCAACGCGCAGCTGTGGCGCTTCATCGTCCTCGACGGCCCCCAGCAGCGCGCCGCCGTCGCCGAGGCGGCCCGAATCGCCTTGGCCTCAATCGAATCCATCTACGGGATGACGAGGCCTGCCGAAGACGACGACAGCCGCGCGGCCCGCAACAACCGCGCCACCTACGAGCTGCACGACCGTGCCGGCGAATTCACCTCGGTGCTGTTCGCCGCCTTCAAAAACGAGTTCTCGTCGGAGTTCCTCCAGGGCGGTTCGATCTACCCCGCGCTGCAGAACTTCTACCTCGCCGCACGCGCACAGGGCTTGGGTGCGTGCATCACCAGTTGGGCGTCCTACGGTGGCGAGCGGGCGCTGCGCGATGCGGTCGGCATACCCGACGAATGGTTCCTGGCCGGGCACGTCGTGGTGGGCTGGCCGCGCGGACGGCACGGACCGGTCCGGCGGCGGCCGTTGTCGGACGTGGTGTTCCGCAACCGGTGGGACCCCGAGCGGGCGGACATCACCTACGGCCGAGGGGCACGGCCGCGAGGCTGAAGTCCCCCAGCGAAAGTGCGAGAGCGGACCTGCACGAGTTCAGTGTCGACAACGCGCGGCCACAATGGGTGGGTGCAGCTTCCCGTTTCGCCTCCGGTGCGGCCGATGCTGGCCAGGTCGGTACCGGCCATTCCGCCCGAGGCGTCCTATGAACCGAAGTGGGACGGGTTCCGGTCGATCTGCTTCCGGGACGGCGACGAGGTCGAACTGGGCAGCCGCAACGAGCGTCCGATGACCCGCTACTTCCCCGAACTGGTCGACGCGATGACCACTGAATTGCCCGAACGGTGTGTGATCGACGGGGAGATCGTGATCGCCACCGACCGGGGTCTGGACTTCGAGGCGTTGCAGCTGCGGCTGCATCCCGCCGCCTCGCGGGTACAGATGCTCGCCGAGAAGACGCCGGCGTCGTTCATCGCCTTCGACCTGCTCGCGCTCGGCGACGACGATTACACCGACCGCCCGTTCAGCGAACGTCGCGCCGCGCTGGTCGACGCGCTCGCCGGGTGCGGCCCCGTCGTGCATGTCACCCCGGCCACCACCGAGGTCGCCACCGCGCAGCGCTGGTTCGACGAATTCGAGGGCGCCGGGCTCGACGGGGTAATCGCCAAACCGCTCGACCTGACCTACCAGCCCGACAAGCGGGTGATGTACAAGATCAAGCACGCGCGCACCGCCGACTGCGTCGTCGCCGGCTATAGGCTGCACAAGTCGGGCGACGATGCGGTCGGTTCGCTGCTGCTCGGGCTCTACCGCGACGACGGCGACCTGGCGTCGGTGGGAGTCATCGGCGCCTTCCCCATGGCCACCCGGCGGCAGCTGTTCGTCGACCTGCAGCCGCTGGTCACCGAGTTCGAGCAGCACCCATGGAACTGGGCCGCCCACGTCGACCCGGAGGTGGTGCGCCGCTACGGCGGTGGGTCGCGCTGGAACGCGGGTAAGGACCTGTCGTTCGTACCGCTCCGTCCGGAACGGGTGGTGGAGGTGCGCTACGACCACATGGAGGGCGATCGGTTCCGCCACACCGCCCAGTTCAACCGCTGGCGCCCGGACCGCGACCCGCGCTCGTGCACCTTCGCGCAACTCGAGCAGCCGGTCACGTTCCGGCTGGGCGACATCCTCCCCGGGTTGGGGACCTGAGTCAGACAGACGCCGCCACGGCCCGTTTGGCGTCGCGCTTCTCGGCCATCTTGGCCTCGCGCTCGAGGCGGCGCTGCTTGGCCGTCTCGAACTTCTCGCACGTCTCCTCGAGTTCCTCGATCAGGACACCGAGGTCGTCGCGCATGCGGGCGGCCTCGCCGGTGAAGTCCTCGCGCTCGAAGATCCGCCACTTCTTGAGCACCGGCATCACCACGTCGTCGAGGTGGATCCGCGGGTCGTAGACGCCGCCGACGGCGATGATCACGGCCTTGCGGCGGAAGTCGGGCACGGTGTAGCCGGGCATCTTGAAGTTGCGCAGCACGTGGTGCAGCGAGTGCATGGCCTGGTCGGGGGCGATGTCGAAGCCGGCCTCGGACACGTCGCGGTAGAAGATCATGTGCAGGTTCTCGTCCGCGGAGATCCGCTGCAGCAGCTGGTCGGCGACCGGCTCCGCACACGCCTTGCCGGTGTTGCGGTGTGAGACGCGGGTGGCGAGTTCCTGGAAGGTCACGTAGATGACGGAGTCGAACAGGCTCCTGGCGAACAGCACCTCCTCGCCCTGCCCGTTCTGGCCGGGCGAGAAGCCGCGGGTCATCTGCTCCACCCGCAGCTCTTCGAGCTCGACCGGGTCGATGGCGCGGGTGACCGTGAGGTAGTCGCGCAGCGCGATGCCGTGCCGGTTCTCCTCGGCGGTCCAGCGGTTCACCCACTGACCCCAGGCGCCGTCGAGGCTGAAGTTCATCGCGATCTCGCGGTGGTACGACGGCAGGTTGTCCTCGGTGAGCAGGTTCTGCACCATCGCCGTGCGGGCGACCTCGGACAGCTTCGACTGCTCGGGCTCCCAGTCCTGCCCGCCGAGCGCGTAGTAGTTCTTGCCGTCGGACCACGGGATGAAGTCGTGCGGGTTCCAATCCTTGCGCATCCGCAGATGCCGATTGAGGTTCGCCTCCACGACCGGTTCGAGCTCGGTCAGCAGTTGCACTTCGGTCAGGTCTTTCGCCACGGCGTCTCCCAGATGTATGTGTCCACGGCGGTCACAGGTAAGAGTACGGGGTGTGGTCGGCGGGTCCCGAACCGACGCGCGCGAGCGGCTAGATTGCGGTCGTGACCCGCTCCCCCGCGGGCCGGTTCGCGCCGAGCCCGTCGGCCGATCTGCACATCGGCAACCTGCGCACCGCCGTGCTCGCGTGGCTGTTCGCCCGGTCGACCGGCCGCCGCTTCCTGATGCGCGTCGAGGATCTCGACTACCGCACCGACTCCGACATCGCCGCCCGCCAACTCGCCGACCTCGCCGCACTCGGCCTGACCTGGGACGGACCCGCCGAATACCAGTCCGCTCACCGCGAGCGGTACGACCGCGTCATCGACCGGCTGGTCTCCGACGACATGGTCTATGAATGCTATTGCAGCAGAAAGGACATCGCGCAGGCACCGCGCGCCCCGCATGCGCCGCAGGGCGCCTATCCCGGGATCTGCCGCGACCTCACCGACGCCGAACGCGCTGTGCGACGCCGGGAGACGGGCCGCCCACCCGCGCTGCGCTTGCGCACCGACGTACTGACCTACACCGTCACCGACCTCCTGCACGGTGAGCACACCGGCATCGTCGACGACTTCGTGGTCCGCCGCGGCGACGGGGTGCCCGCCTACAACCTCGCCGTGGTGGTCGACGACGCGGCGGCGGGGATCGACCAGGTGGTGCGCGGCGACGACCTGCTCAGCTCGTCGCCGCGGCAGGCCTACCTCGCCCGGCTGCTCGGCCACCCCGAACCCGTCTACGCCCACGTCCCGCTCGTCCTCAACACCGACGGGGCGCGCCTGGCCAAACGCGACGGCGCGGTGACACTCGCCGAGATCGGGGTGCCGCGGGCGCTGCGGCAGATCGCCGATTCGCTCGGTTACGACGCAGGAGACGTCGGCGGGATGCTGGCCGAATTCGATCCGGAGGCGCTACCGCACCGGCCGTGGATCTACCTTCCGGCCTGAGCAGAACCCTTCTGTCCCGACGGCGGTCTTGCTAGCGTCCGCCGGTGAGGTTTCTTCGAGCGCTCCTGCTGCTGCTGGCGGTGCTGGCCGTCGCGTCGTGCGGACCGGCCGGCGACAGCGGCGACGAACCGATCAAGGCGGCCGGCGTGCTGCGGGTCGGCACCGAAGGGGTGTACGCCCCGTTCAGCTACCACGACGAATCCGGTCAGCTGGTCGGTTACGACGTCGACGTGGCGCGCGCGGTCGGCGCCAAGATCGGGGTGCCGGTCGAGTTCGTCGAGACGCCGTGGGATTCGATGTTCGCCGCGCTGGAGGCGGGCCGGTTCGACGTGGTCGCCAACGAAGTGACCATCAACGCCGAGCGGAAAGCCAAATACGATCTCTCGCAACCGTATTCGGTGGGAGAAGGCGTCATCGTCACCCGCGCCGACAACGATTCGATAACCTCGCTCGACGACCTGAAGGGCAAGGTCGCCGCCGAGAACGCCACCAGCAACTGGTCGGAGGTCGCCCGCAAGGCCGGCGCGCGGGTGGAGGCCGTCGAGGGGTTCACCCAGGCCATCACGCTGCTCAACCAGGGCCGGGTCGACGTCGTGGTCAACGACAGCATCGCGGTGTACGCATACCTCGCCGAAACGGGCGACACGTCGGTCAAGATCGCGGGCACCGTCGGGGAGAAGAGCGAACAGGGGTTCGCCGCCCGCAAGGACAGCGGTCTGCTGCCCGAGCTCAACCGCGCGCTCGACGAGCTGCGCGCGGACGGCACGCTGGCGACGATCTCGCAGAAGTACCTCAACGCCAACGCTTCCGGGGCACCCGCCGCCGCCGAGACCGCGGCCCCCCGGTCCACCTGGCAGCTGATCCTCGACAACCTGTGGCCGCTGGCGCGGGCGGCACTGACCATGACGATTCCGCTGACCGTGATCAGCTTCGCGATCGGCTTGGTGATCGCCCTCGGCGTCGCCCTGGCCCGGTTGTCGTCGAACGCCGCACTGTCCGGGGTCGCCCGGTTCTACATCTCGATCATCCGGGGCACCCCGCTGCTGGTGCAGCTGTTCATCGTGTTCTTCGCGCTGCCGGAGTTCGGGGTGCGCATCGACCCGTTCCCAGCCGCGGTGATCGCGTTCTCGCTCAACGTCGGCGGGTACGCCGCGGAGATCATCCGCTCGGCGATCCTGTCCATCCCCAAGGGACAGTGGGAGGCCGCCGAGACCATCGGCATGACCTATGCGACGTCGCTGCGGCGGATCGTCTTGCCGCAGGCCGCCCGGGTGGCGGTGCCGCCGCTGTCGAACACGCTGATCTCCCTGGTCAAGGACACCTCACTGGCGTCGACGATCCTGGTGACCGAACTGCTGCGGCAGGCGCAGATCGTCGCGGCCCCGACGTTCGAGTTCTTCGCGCTGTACGGCACGGCCGCGGTGTACTACTGGGTGATCTGCCTGGCGTTGTCGTTCGGTCAGGGCCGCATCGAACGCCGGCTGGAAAGGTACGTGGCGAGATGACCGAAGATCGAGTGGTCGCCGACGGGCTGTACAAGGCCTTCGGCGACAACGAGGTACTCAAAGGGGTGTCGTTCCGGGTCGCGGCCGGGTCGGTGACCACGATCATCGGGCCGTCCGGCTCAGGGAAGACGACGCTGCTGCGCGCGCTCAACGCGCTCGACGTACCCGATGCCGGCACCGTGTGCATCGGCGATGTCAGCGTCGACTTCGCCAAGCCGGTGTCCAAGGACGAGCTGCGGCGCTACCGGATGCAGAGCGGGTTCGTCTTCCAGTCCCACAACCTGTTCCCGCACAAGACGGTGCTGCAGAACGTCACCGAGGGCCCGATTGTCGTGCAGAAGCAGCCGAGGCAGGAAGCCGAGGCGGCGGCGGTCCAACTGCTCGAACAGGTCGGGCTGGCCGAGAAACGCGACCAGTATCCGTATCAGCTCTCCGGGGGTCAGCAGCAGCGCGTCGGGATCGCCCGCGCGCTGGCGCTGCGGCCGAAGGTCGTGCTGTTCGACGAGCCGACCTCCGCGCTCGATCCCGAGCTGGTCGGCGAAGTGCTCTCTGTCATCAAGGATCTGGCGGTCGAGGGGTGGACGCTCGTCGTCGTCACCCACGAGATCCAGTTCGCGCGGCAGGTGTCCAACCAGGTGTTGTTCACCGACCGCGGCGTGATCCTCGAGCAGGGTCCGCCCGATGCGGTGATCGGCGACCCGAAGGAGGAGCGCACGCGTCAGTTCCTGCAGCGGATCCTCAACCCGCTCTGAGGGTTGCGAGCGTGCGCAAAGCGCTGGGAAGACCGCGGCGTGTCGTGGGCAGACACGCACCGTCGCGGAGACGAGGTCAGTTGAGCTCCTTGACGCCCCACGGTGAGCCGTAGGCGGTCAGCAGTTCCAGGAACGGCACCGCGTCGAACGCCTCCGGCCCCAGAACACCGGTTCCGCTCCACGTGCCGTTGGCCAGGAGTTCCAGCGCGACAACGGGATTGATCGCGGTCTGCCAGACCACGCACTGATGCCCGTACTCTGCCATCGACCACTCGTTGTCGACGACGTGGTACAGGTACGTCGACCGCGGCTCGCCGTCCTTGCCGGTGCCGGTGACCCACAGCCCCGCGCACGTCTTCCCGCGCATCTTCGGGCCGAGCGTCGCCGGGTTGGGAAGGCACGCCGCGACCACGTCGCGCGGGGACACCTCGACCTGACCCTTGTCGCTGCCGACGCGGACCTTCTCGGTGCGGTCGAGCCCCAGCTTGTGCAGCGTCTTGAGCACGTCGATGAACTCGGTCCCCAGACCGTATTTGAACGTCGCGCGCTTACATTTGACCCAGCGCGGCATCAACAGCACCTCTTCGTGCTCGACGTTCACGCACTCGACCGGGCCGATACCGTCGGGGAAGTCGAACACCTCCGGCTCGCTGAACGGTTCGGTGACGAACCAGCCGCGGTCGGCCTCCCAGATCACCGGCGGGTTCAGGCACTCCTCGATCGTCGTCCAGATGGAGAACGACGGCGCGAAGTCGTACCCCTCGACGGTCAGGTTCGACCCGTCGCGGGTGCCGAGTTCGTCGATGTCGGAGAACAGGTGGTCGGCGGCGTAGCGGGCGAACACGTCGGACAGCCCCGGCTCCACGCCGATGCCGACGAGGGCCAGGCGCCCCGCGGCGGCCCAGTCTTCTCCGGCCGCGAACTGTTCGTCGCCGAGTTTCACGCCGGTCAGCTCATACGGCTGCTCGGGATGGCGGTGCGACAGGCTCATCGCCATGTCGAGGTAGTCCGCGCCGCCGGCGAGTGCGCCATTGAAGATGGGCATCACGAACCGCGGGTCGACGGCGTTCATGACGTGGGTGATCGCGTGCTCGCGAACCAGCGCCGCGACCGCATCCGCCGACGTGGCGTCGACCTGTGCGGAGACGAACCGCGCGTCGCCGACCGCCTCGGCGGCGTGGCGCGCCCGGTCGGCGTCGTAGTCGCAGACGACGACCTGCTCGAAGAAGTCGCGCCGCGCGGCGATCGCGCAGAACGCGGACCCGACGCCGCCGGCACCCACCAACAGGATTCGCATGACCGGCACCCTAATACGGAATTCGGGGTAACGCGCGCGTTCTGCGACGGTTTCCACACTTGAACGGCTATATGGCGACGGAAAGCGTTTCCATACCGCGCAGCGTGAGGTTGGACTTGTAGACCGGATCCGTCGCCAACCGGGCGTCGGGGAATCGCGTCGTCACCGCCGACAGCGCGACGGCGGCCTCCATCCGGGCCAGCGGCGCCCCGAGGCAGAAGTGCGGGCCCTTCCCGAACCCGAGATGCCGGATCTGCGGCCGGTCCGGGTCGAACTCGTCGGGGCGGTCGAACGCCTCGGGGTCGCGGTGCGCCGCCGCCAACAGCAGCAGCATGCTGTCGCCCCGGGGCACCGTGACACCGTTGATCGTCATGTCCTCGGCGGCGATCCGGACCACCAGTTGCACCGGCGGGTCGTAGCGCAGCGTCTCCTCCGCAACCACCGACGCCCGCTGCGGATCCGCCGCCAACCGCGCCCACTGACCGGGCCGGCGTAGCATCGCCAGGATCGCGTTGGCGATCAGGTTGACCGTCGTCTCGTGCCCGGCCACCAACAGCAGATTGCAGGTCGCGACGATCTCATCCTCGGTCAGCTGGTCACCGGCCTCTTCGGCGGCGATCAGCCCGGAGATCAGATCGTCGCGCGGTTCGACCCGCCGTCCGGCGATCAGTTCGCGCAGATACTCGCGCAGCCACAACCCCGCCTCGAGCCGCTGCTCGAACCCCTGCGCCGACTGGCCGGTGACGGCGATGAACGGGTCGAGTGACTGGGCGAGCAACGCCGACGCGCGGCTGAACTGCGGTTCGTCCTCGAGCGGGACCCCGAGCAGACGGCAGATCACCGCCACCGGCAGCGGATAGGCCAGGTCGGCGACGGCGTCGAACTCCCCCTTGGCCGCCACCGTGTCGAGCAGCGAATCCACCAGCGCCACGATGTCCGGCTCCAGCGCCTTGACCACCCGGGGCACGAACGCCGAACTGACCAGCCGGCGCAACCGCGTGTGGTCGGGCGGATCGAGGAACAGGAATCCGGGGGCCCCGAACGGGCGGGCGACCGCGCCCGCGGCGATCTCGCGCTGCGCGACGCTCGACTTCAGCCGATCACTGGCCGAGGCCGGGTTCCGCAGCACTTCGTCGCAGTCGGCGAACGAGGAGAACACCACCAGGTTGGTCGACGGCAACGACAGCGGACCGGCCGCACGCAGATCGGCGTAGAGCGGATAGGGGTCGGCCCGGTTGGCGGGGTCGAGCAGCCTGCCGAGCAGCGTCTGGGTGTCCGCGGTGGTCATGGCTGTCATTGTGCAGACGGACGCTCCGCCGCAGGTCAGCCGTAGTAGCGGCCGAGCACGTGGTCGCGAAGCTCGTCGAACTCACCGGCAGTGATCGCCGCGCGGATCTGGTCGACCAGGCGGATGACGAAGCGTTCGTTGTGGATCGTGCACAGCGTCGAGGCCAGCATCTCCTTGGCCTTGAACAGGTGGCGGATGTAGGCGCGGGTGTAGTGCGCACAGGTGTAGCAGTCACACTCGGCGTCGATCGGGGTGAAGTCACGGCGGTAGCGCGCCCCGGTGATGTTGTAGCGCCCGGTCGCCGAGTACACCGCGGCATTGCGGGCGACCCGCGACGGCGACACGCAGTCGAAGGTGTCGGCGCCGGCGGCCACCGCGGCGAACAGGTCGTCGGGCTCGCTGATCCCGAGCAGGTGACGCGGTTTGTCCTCCGGCAGTTCATCGGTCACCCAGCCGACGATGGTGGCGAGGTTCTGCTTCTCCAATGCGCCGCCGATGCCGAACCCGTCGAAACCGAGTTCCGCCAGCCCCCGGGCCCCCCGCCTGCGCAGGTCCTCGTACTGAGCTCCCTGCACGACGCCGAACAGCGCCTGCGGCGGTTTGTGCGACCGCTCCTCGCGCAGGCGGCGATGTTCGGCCAGGCAGCGCACCGCCCACTCATGCGTGCGCTGCACCGACTGCTCCTGATAGCCGCGGGTGTTGACCAGCGTCGTCAGCTCGTCGAACGCGAAGATGATGTCGGCCCCCAGTTGGTGCTGGATGCCGATCGACGCCTCCGGGGTGAACCGGTGGGTGGTGCCGTCGAGATGTGAGCGGAACGTCACACCGTCTTCGTCGACGTGGGCCAGACGTTCCTTGCCCTTGGCGATGACGTCATCGGTCTGCACCCGGTTGGCGTCCATCGCGAGCACCTTCTTGAACCCCACCCCCAGCGACATCACCTGGAAGCCGCCGCTGTCGGTGAACGTGGGGCCCGGCCAGTTCATGAACGCGCCGAGGCCGCCTGCGGCGTCGACGATATCGGGGCCGGGCTGCAGGTAGAGGTGGTAGGCGTTGGCAAGAACCGCCTGTGCGCCAAGCTCTTTCATCGTCTCCGGGAGCACCGCCTTGACGGTGGCCTGCGTGCCGACGGCGATGAACGCCGGCGTGTGGATGTCGCCGTGCGGGGTGTGGATCACGCCGACCCGGCCGCGTTGCCCGGGAAGTCTGGCCTCGACGGTGAAGAACTGCTGACCCACGCGGGTATTCAACACCGCTCAGTACCGCGCCATGAAATCCACGATCGCCCGCGCCAGATCCTCGCCGGCATCCTCTTGCAGGAAGTGTCCGGCGTCGGCGATCACCGGATGGTCGATCCCGGCAGCGCCGCGCATCGACCGCTGCAGGACCGGGGCCATCGCACCCGTGATCGGATCGCCGTCGCTGAATGCGACGAGCATCGGCGTCGAGCTGCGGGTCAGCGTCTCCCACGCCGCCCGGTTGGCCGCCGACGCCGGGTCGTCGGGCGTGGTCGGCACCAGCCCCGGCATCGCCCTGGGCCCGGCGCAGTAGGAGTCGTCCGGGAATGGGGCGTCATATCCGGCGCGCACCTCGTCGGACATCGGCCTTCGGCATCCGCCCTGCACGAAACGACCGACGTCGATGCTCGGCGCGGACTGGATCGCCTCCCGAAACCGCCACCAGATCTCAGGCATCGGGATGTCCCCCGTCGGCAGTCCGGTGTTGGCCACGACAATCCGGGCGAAGCGGTCAGGGTGTTCTGCGGCCAGCCGCAGGCCGATCAACCCGCCCCAGTCCTGGCCGACCAGGGTCACTCGCCGTAGATCCAAGCCGTCGAACGCCAGCGCGCGCATCCACTCGACGTGGCGGGCATAGGTGTGATCAGCGACCTCGGTGGGCTTGTCCGAACGGCCGAAGCCGACCAGATCCGGACAGATCACCCGGTGCCCCGCGGCGGTCAGCACGGGAATCATCTTCCGGTAGAGGAACGACCACGACGGCTCCCCGTGCAGCATCAGCACCGGACCGGCGTCGGCGGGGCCGTCCTCCACCCACGCCACCTGCAACGTGGCGCCCTCCCCGTCGTCGACCTCCAAATACTGTGCGGGATAGCCGAATTGGGCAAGGTTCGCGAAGCGGTCCTCAGGAGTGCGTAGTGTCCGCATGCGGCTGAACCTACCGGTCCGGTAGTGACCTTTTCCGCCAATCGCGGAACCGCATCGACACGCCCGGCCATACTGCAGGGCGACGGCCCGGCAAACAGAAGCGGGTCGCGCGACGAGAAGGAGAACAGTGTGAAGCGTGGTTTCCTGGTGAGCGTGGGCGGCGCGGCGATCGTCATCGCCGGTCTGGCCGGCTGTTCGTCGGACAGTGGCTCGTCCGAGTCGACGACGTCCGCGGAGACGAGCGACACGGCCACCGCCAGCGCATCGGCCGAGGCCACCTCGGCCCCCGGTGGCGCGAAGGTGATCATCGACGGCCAGGAGCAGGCCATCCAGGGCACCGTCGCGTGCACCTCGATGGGCGGCAACCTCAACATCGCGATCGGCCAGGCCACCACCGGTATCGGCGCGGTGGTCACCGAAGCCGACCCGCCCGCGGTGCAGTCGGTCGGCCTGGGCAACGTCAACGGCGTGACGCTCGGCTTCCAGCAGGGCACCGGACAGGGCAACGCCGAGGTGGAGAAGGACGACAAGACCTACAACATCAAGGGCAACGCCACCGGCGTCGACATGGCCAACCCGCTGCAACCGGTGACCAAGCCGTTCGAGATCGAGGTCACCTGCCCGTAGCACCGACGAGCACCACGGCGGCGGCTGCCCTTCGGGGCGGCCGCCGTTTCGTCGCCTGACTCAGGTCCGCGCCGTCGTCGCCACACGGTCCTCGGCGTACAGGTGCACCAGACCGGACGCCACCGCGAACCGCGGACCGTGCACACCGCCGATGTTGGCCCGGCCCACCACGACCCGCGCCCCGCGCAACGACTCACCGACCGTGCGCAGCAGTTCGTCGTCGAGTGCGCCGCCACCGGCGAGCAGCAGCGCGCTCGGCGGTTCGTCGAACGTCCGCAGGCACCGCGCGATGTTCGACGCCACGGTCTCCTGTTTGATCGCCAGCCGCAGGCTGCGCCACTCCTCGGCGGCCAGGCGGTGCGAGAACGGCACCAGACCCGCGCTGCCGCGGGTGCACAACCGGCCGATCGCGTCGGCGGGCGCCGGACTGTCGAGGAACACCCGCCGGCCGTCCTCCTCGTGGGCGACGTGCGGGCCTTCGACCCGCAGCGCCGGTGTCCGCTTGACCCGTTCGGCGAGTGCGCGCGGGATGCCCAGCACGCGGGACACCGCCGTGGTGATGGTCTCGCCCGCGCCCGCCGCCGTCACCGTGCGGCCCTGCCCGATGAGATCGACCGTGCCGCCGCCGATGTCGCACACCACCGCACCGGGCGGCAATCCGGGCGTGGTGTGCGCACCGCGCGCGGCCGCCGCCGG
Source organism: Mycolicibacterium litorale (assembly GCF_010731695.1). Lineage (NCBI taxonomy): Bacteria > Bacillati > Actinomycetota > Actinomycetes > Mycobacteriales > Mycobacteriaceae > Mycobacterium > Mycolicibacterium litorale. The sequence goes on along the minus strand of NZ_AP022586.1, from coordinate 4,851,338 downwards.
TTCGGTGGTCAAGGTCCTGGCGGGCCGGCCGCTCAGCTCGGAAAGCGTTGCGGCGGCGTCGGTCAGCGCGTCGGCGGCCAGCAGCGCCACGACAGTGCCGCGCGCGTCCGCCACACCGCGGCGCAACCACGCACCGTTGTCGATGGCGGCGAGGTCGGTGAAGAACGCGTCGTCGACCGCGAGCCCGTCCGCCGCCGCCGGAAGCGCCCGTAGCCGCATCTCGACCGCGCTGCCCGGCGGCTCGAGCCGCAACACACTGTGCGCGGCGGCGGGCGCATACCGGACGATCTCACCGCCGACGCGGCAGGCGACGTAATCGTCGTCCACCGTGGGCGGGTCGGGCGGTGTGGTGCGGGCCGTGACGGCGATCGCCGGGGCGTCGGCCAGCTCCCGGGTGAACTCGGCGACGTCATGCAGCCGGTCGTGGCCGAGCTGCAGCGCCGCGGACAGCGCGATCGGGTCGGCCATCGCGCGGTAGGCCCGGCCCTCGGCGACCACCTCGACGGCCACGAGCGCACCGCGCTGAAGACCGTCGAGGTCCACCTCGTCGACCACGGGGACGTCGATCGGGATGCGGTTGCGGATGAGCACCGCATCGTCCTGGGCGACCAGCACGCCCGCGATGTTCCAGCCGCGGGCCACCCCGTCGGCGACCGCCTGGGCCGCGACCTCGAAATCCGTTGCCGCGCTGACGGACACGATCACCGGTTCGGAATGCACCGGTCCGGTCAGGTCGACCAGCGGCACATGCCTGCCGACGCCGTAGCCCGCGCCGGCCGGCGTGCTGGCGTCCGGGCGGCGCAGGCTGCGCACCGGCGCCCGTGGGGACGTCGCCGGCGCCAGCGGGGCGGTCGCGGTGTCGACCGGGCGAATCGTCGCGAGCACCACCTCGTCCACCCGCACCTGCGCCTCCACCTCGAGCCGGTGCAGCAGCGCCGCGGCCCCCTCGAGCGACTCGACCGAACCCTTGCGCCCGCGGGTCGGCGATTGTCCGTAGGTCAGCGGTTGCACTCCGCCGTCGTCGACGCGGGCGAGGACGATCTCGGTGGTGTGGTTGCCGACATCGCAACCGGCCACGACACTCACCGCAGCAGGCCTCGCCTGGCGTAGACGTCGGCGGCCTGCCGGACCAGTTCGGCACACCGCGAGGCACCGCGGGTCTCCAGCGACACCCGCAGCGCCTCGAGTTCGGCGGCCGTCGACCGGTACGGGCGCAGCGCTTCGTAGAGGCCCATCACCGCGTCGTCGTCGATGACCGCCAATTCCGCTGCGCGCAGGAAGTTCTCGGCCAGCTGCGGGTTGCCGTTCTCCTCGGCGACGACCGCCTGGTAGGCCAGCGTGGTGGGGTCCATCCGAAGATCCGACAGCGTCAGCTTGCCGTCGACCGCTGCCGCCACGGTGAATTTCTCGGTCATACGCGCTTGGCCTCCACGGTGATCGGCGCCTGTCCGGGTTCGCAGGCCTGACGTTCCAGTGCCACGAGCGCGACCGCGCGGGCGTGGTAGCGGGCGGAGATGGACTCGTCGGTGCCGCCGGCGAGGATCGGCAGCGGCGCCATCCCCTTGGCGTGCCTGGCGGCGTTGCGGCCCAACTCCCGGTACATCTTCGCGGTGAGCAGCGGGGCGACACTGAACAGTTCGAGGTTCGCCAGCGGCGCCAGGTCCCGGCGGTGGATGAGCGCGGTTCCCTTGCCCTGCAATCCGATTCCGATGCCGGAGCCTGACAGCCGGGCCGCGGTCAACCCGATCAGCCCGACGTCGATGGTCGAGCGGATCCGCACCAGGCGCGGGACGCAGCCCTCCTCCTCCAGCCCGGCAGAGATCTGCCGCAGCACCTCACCGACCGTCAGACCGCACAGCGACAGCCACACCGAACGCCCCAGCGCCGGGGACAGCCCGATGCACACCTCCCGCGGGTCGCTGCCCTGGCGAGCCGGTTCGACCTCGGTGAAGACCAGATGGCCCTGATGCTCGGCCTGGTCGGCGGTGAGTTCGGCGGCGGTGCGTTCCTGCCGGATCCCGTCGATCTCCGCGCGGCGCTCCTCGGTCGGCGAGTATCCGGTGCCCGGCCCGGCGTAGTCATTCGGATCGGTGATCTTCGACAGCACGCGGAACTGGTCGTCGAAGATCGCCGAGGTCTGCAGCTGGTCGCCGCGCAGGCGTTCGCGGGTCAGGCGCATGATCGCCTCGGCCTCCGGTGCGTAGCCGGTGCGATGCAGCGCCGCGACCACGTCGAACACCGTGAGCTGTTTGGCCTCGATCGAGGTGGCCGCCTCCGCGACGGCCTTGGGGTCACCGGCGGGCAGGTCCCGCGAATCGTTGGCGACCACGACCGCGTCGATGCGGTCGTCGTCGAAATCAGCCAGCCCGAGGTCACGGTAGACGGCCTGCACCGCCGTCGCCGCCCGCCTGCGCACCCGCGCCAGATCCTCGGGCGACACCGTGCGCAGACCGCCGTCGGCGCCCCAATCCCGCTGCAGCACCAGGAAGTCGTCCATGTCATCGGCGTTGAAGTTCGACAGCGCAAAAGCGTTGTCGTAGCGCGGAATCGAGCCGAACCCGGAGAAGATGAAGTCCGCGCCGGCCAGCAGCACCGGCAGGGTGTGCGCGCTGCGGCGGATATCCGATTCGGAGATCAGGTTGTCGTTGCCCGCACACGACTCAAGATCGCGCATCATCACCATCAGGTTCTCGGCGAGCAGCTCCTTCATGCCCTCGGGCACCGACGCCACCACCCCGACCCCGTCGATGCCGCCGTTCTGCACGCCCTGGGAGCCCAGCGCCCGCGCCAGCGACACACACCGCGATTCGAGGTAGAGGATCGAGCACTTCTCGGCTGCGCCCATCAGCACCTCGGCGCCGCCGCCGCTGGTGACGCGCATCTTCAACCCGCGCGAGGCGTAGGCGGCGGTCAAGATCGCCTTGGAGAACGGGGTGTCGTCCCCGTCGACGAAGACCTGCTCGGTGCCGTAGATCGAGATGGTTTCGGCGTAGCTGGTCAAGCCGCGCAGGCCGAGCCGCAGTTCCATCGCCTCTTCGATCGAGCACTGCGCCATCGCGCCCGGGACACCGACCTGGCTGCCGATCAGCAGCGCGATCGCGTTCGACGGTGCGTCGCCGAACACCGGCACCGTCGTCTCGACCTCGCGGAAGCCGTACGCCACCGCGCTCGCTGCGTCGGCAGCAATCAGCAGCGGATCGTCGAGCTGGTTGGTGACGTGCGCCTGATTGCTCGGGGTGCGCCGCGCGCGCATCTTGTGCATCGCCATCTGCATCTCGACCGGCGTCAACACCGCGAGCACCCGTGCGAGTTTGGCCGGCGTGGTGCCGCCGATCAGCCGCACGACCTCCGCGCGGGGCACGTTGACGTCGACGGCCATCCGCGCCAGCGCCGCATCGTCGAGCGCCATCGCCTCCTCGGCGACCGCGAGGTCGAGGCCGTAGCGGGCGATGAACTCGTCGATGACGTCGAAGTCCTCCACCGGCTTGCCGTCGAGTTCGACGACCTGCCCGTCACGCACGACCAACGACGGCTCGGGGTCGTGCGGGCTGCGCATGGCGACCAGCCCCAACGCTGGGTCGGTGACGCTGAATCCGTCGAGATTGACCGGTTTCGCATCCAGAATTCGCATCCGACCTTGCGCGAGGTCGTTGATTTCCGTCACAGCGCTGATCCTGCCGTGTCGGCGCGCGACACGCGATGCCGGTTTCGGTCGGCGTTTCTGGCCCTTTTGCGGGCTGACACGATGGGGGGCGTGAAACGACTCGTCCTCGCGCTCGTCGCCGCACTCGTCGTCACCCTCACCGCCTGCTCGTCGTCGAGCCCCGCGGACCCGTTCGGCGCGTTCGCGGACGCGCTCGGCCGGCGCGATGCCAAGGCCGCGGCGCAGCAGACCACCGATCCGTCCGCCGCCGAACCGGTGATCGCGGCGATGTTCGACGGGTTGGGCGCCGACGCCGGCGTTCGCGTCGAGGCGGCCGCCGTCGACGGTGAGGAGAACCGGCAGACGCTGCGCTATCAGTGGACGCTGGCTCCCGGCCGCGAATTCGGCTACGAGACGACGGGCACCGCCGAGCAGAGCGGTGACGAGTGGCGGCTGGCGTGGTCGCCGACGCTGCTGCACCCGGACCTGCAGCCGGGCCTGAAGTTCCAGTACAGCGAGGACAGCGAGCTGCAGACCCCCGTGCTCGACCGCACCGGTCAACCACTGATGACGTGGCAGACCGTCGGTGTGATCACGCTGGACCGGGACCACCGGCAGTCGGCGGCCGCGCTCGCGGCACTGCTCGCGCCGATCGAGCCGGGCATCACGCCCGAATCGATCTCGGCACAGTTCGACGCCAATGCCGACAAGGTGGTCACCGTGATCCGGCTGCGCGAAGCCGACCTCACCCCGATCGCCGATCAGCTGCGCGCCGTGCCCGGGGTCGCGATCGCCGAGCAGGGCGACCTGCTCACCGCCGACCGGGCGCTGCGCTCCCCCGCGATGGCCGAACTGCCGAAGGTGTGGCACGACCGCATCACCCGCACCGCCGGCTGGTCGGTGTACCTGGTCGACGGCGACGGTGCCGTCGCGCAGCGGCTGACCGCGACGCCGCCCGCCCCGACCGACCCCGTCCGCACCTCGCTGGATCTGCGCCTGCAGCTCCTGGCGCAGCAGGCGGTCGCCACCGAACCGCGGCCGACGGTGCTGGTCGCCATCTCGCCATCGGACGGTGGCATCATTGCGGCCGCGCAGAACGAGGCGGCCGACGCGCAGGGCGCCATCGCGTTCTCCGGGCTGTACCCGCCGGGCTCGACGTTCAAGACCATCACCACCGCGGCGGCGCTCGAGGCCGGACTGGTCACGCCGCAGACGCCGGTCGAATGCCCGGGGCGGCTCACGATCGAGAACCGCACCATCCCCAACGATGACGAATTCGATCTCGGCACCGTGCCGTTGACGACGGCGTTCGCCCGGTCCTGCAACACCTCGATGGCCGCGCTGGCCGACCGGTTACCCGCCGATGCACTGTCCACCACGGCGCGCGAGTTCGGGATCGGCGTCGACTACGTCGTCCCCGGCCTGACCACGGTCACCGGCAAGGTGCCCGCCGCCGACACCGCCGCCCAGCGCGTCGAGAACGGCATCGGCCAGGGCACCGTCACGGTCAGCCCGTTCGGGCTCGCGGTCGCTGAGGCCAGCCTCGCGCACGGATCGACGATCACCCCGACCCTCGTGCTCGGCGAGGAGACCACTGCCGACACCCCGTCCGAACCGCTGCCTGCCGACGTCGTCGGCGCGCTGCGCACGATGATGCGCGCGACCGTCACCGAGGGCACCGCGAACGTGCTGTCCGACATCCCCGACCTCGGCGGCAAGACCGGCACCGCGGAGTTCGGCGACAACACCCATTCCCACGGCTGGTTCGCGGGGATCGCCGGAGACATCGCGTTCGCGACGCTCGTGGTGGGCGGCGATTCGTCGGCGCCGGCGATCACCGTCTCGGGGAACTTCCTGCGGCCGGCGGGGTGAATCGGGCAAGCTGATCCCATGAAACTGGTGGCTGTTCTTGCCCTGGCCGGCGGCGCGCTCGCCGCGCCGCTCGTCACCGCATCGCCCGCCGGGGCGACCCCCTGCAACAGCGCCGACTGCGTGCCGTACGTGGACCGCAACATCAACCCGAGCGAATCATGCGTCCCCGGCGGCAGCCGCTACCTGTTCGGTCTCGACGCCTCGGGCAACAACTACCTGTGCAACGTGCAGGGCGAGTGGGTGGCGCAACCAGCGCTCGTCGGCGTGCGGACCAACGGGCTGCCGTGTCACGACAGCACCGGCGTTGCGCAGACCCCCGACGGGTTGGTGCTGACGTGCAAAGCCGGCGCCTGGAAACCCGACTTCACCACCTTCTACTACAGCTAGAGGCCGCCCAGGTCGTCGGGCACGTCAACGGCATGCTCCTGCAGCGCCTCGAGCGGCACCACGTCGAGGGTGCGTTCGTGGGTGGCGGCGAGCACCACCGGCGCGGCACACCCGTCGCGGTGCGCGCGTAGCCAGTTCGCGGCGGTGACGCACCAGCGGTCGCCGGGTTTCAGGCCGGGAAACCGGTACTCGGGCCGCGGGGTGGACAGGTCGTTGCCGATCGAGCGCTGATGTTCGAGGAACTCGACGGTGACGACCGCGCAGATCGTGTGCGCGCCGCGATCCTCCGGGCCGGTCGAACAGCAGCCGTCGCGGTAGAAGCCGGTCAGTGGATCGGTGCCGCACTCCTGAAGCGGACCGCCGAGCACATTGAGTTCAGACACCGGGTCAGTATCGCCGAGTTCGACGCTCCTACCGAAGCCGTCCCGCCGCGAACGTCGCCCCCTCGGTGACGAGCCCTGACTCCAAGTAGCTGGGATGCGCAGGGGAGAACAGTTCCTCGCGGGCAGAGCCGACTGCGCTAAGAGTCCGAGTCCTTGTCGGATTCGTCATCCGACTTCTCGTCCGAGTCGCTGCCGGACTTCTTCTCCGCCTTCTTCCTTTCCGCCTTCTCCCGGGCGGCGTGCACCAACGTGCGCGCCTCCTCTTCGGTGCACTCGGTGCCCGCGTCCTTGAACTGCTTCTGAACCGCCTGTATCGCTTCGTCCTCGCTGACATTCAGAGGCACGTCAGCCTGTTCCGGCAATTCCGATTCTTCTTCTTCCGCCCTCTGGTTGAGGTCGTCGATCACGCGTTCCACGTCGTCTTCCGCCATACGCGCACCTTAACTTTCACGCCACCGTCCGTAAGCCAGTTGAGCCGATCTGCCGACTCGGATCCACGACCACGCGCCAGCAAACGCAAAAACCGCCCTTACCTGCGGTAACAGGCGGGCGGTGTTGGCGGTGGCGGAGGGATTTGAACCCTCGGACGGGGGTTACCCGTCACACGCTTTCGAGGCGTGCTCCTTAGGCCGCTCGGACACGCCACCGTGTGGCAGCTTACCGAAGCTCGACCGCTCGCCCTAATCGAGACTGCGCCCAGGGTCGTCAATCGAGGGAGCTGGCAGCCCTACGCGCAGTTTCGACGGACCCCTAGCGCTGTGCCCCGAAGAACGCCTCCAGCGGGCGCGCGCACTCCTCGGCGAGCACCCCGCCGCGGACGTCGGGCCGGTGGTTGAGCCTGCGGTCGCGCACCACGTCCCACAGCGAACCGACCGCACCGGTCTTCGGCTCCCACGCCCCGAACACCAACCGCGCCACCCGCGCCAGCACCAGCGCGCCGGCGCACATCGTGCACGGTTCGACGGTCACCGCCAGCGTCGTCCCCTCCAGCCGCCAGCCGTCGCCGACCACCGCCGCGGCCGCCCGCAATGCGAGCACCTCCGCGTGCGCCGTCGGATCGCCCAGCGCCTCCCGCGCATTCGCCGCCCGCGCCAGCTCGGTGCCGTCGGGCCCGAAGACCACCGCACCGATCGGCACATCGCGCGGACCGGCCAGCGCCGCGGCGTCGAGCGCGGTGCGGATCAGGGTCTCGTCGGAGGTCACCGATTGAGTTTGTCGAGCACCGCGGACAGCTCGTCGGCGAAGCCCATCTCCCGGGCGATGCGGCCGAGCTGCTCGTCGGCGTACAGGTCGGTCTCGTCGAGGATGACGCTGAGCACCGCCTCGGGCAGACCCATGTCGGACAGCACGGCGAGATCGCCCTCCTCGAACGGATCGGCGTCGTCGAGGTCGTCGGGTTCGATGTCGGCGTCGAGCTGCTCGAGCACCTCGGCGGCGATGTCGTAGTCCAGCGCCGCGGTGGCGTCCGACAGCAGCAGCCGCGTCCCCGACGGTGCGGGCCGAACGATCACGAAGAACTCGTCGTCGATGTCGAGCAACCCGAACACCGCTCCGGCGCTGCGGATCTCACACAGCTCCTTCTCAGCGACCGACAGGCTGTTGAGCGCGGCCCGCCGCATGGGCGCGCAGCGCCACTTGCCGTCCTCGCGGACGACCGCCACCCCGAACCCGTCGGGTGTGCCCTGCGCCGGCGCACTCTGTGCTCCCATGTCGCAGTACGGTAGTCGCCCACCAGCGCCTTTGACCAGGCATGGGCACCGCCGCCGACGCGGTGTGCCAACCTGGAACGGTGACGAAACCACCCGTGTGCGTGCTGGGCCTCGGCCTCATCGGCGGATCGCTGATGCGGGCGGCCGCCGCGGCCGGGCGCGAGGTGTTCGGATACAACCGGTCGGTGGAGGGTGTGCAGGCCGCACGCTTCGACGGGTTCGACGCCAGCGAACACGTCGACGAGGTCCTGGGCCGCGCCGCCGAGACCTCCGCGCTGATCGTGCTGGCCGTCCCCGTGCCCGCCCTCGGGCTCATGCTGGGCCACATCCGCGACACCGCGCCGCAGTGCCCGCTGACCGATGTCACGAGCGTGAAAAGCGCTGTGCTGGAACAGGTCCGCTCGTTCGGGCTGCTGGACCGGTTCGTCGGCGGACACCCGATGGCCGGCACCGCGCATTCCGGCTGGGCCGCGGGCGACGCCGCGCTGTTCGTCGGTGCGCCCTGGGTGATCAGCGTCGACGACCACGTCGACCCGGACGTGTGGGCGCAGGTGATGACGCTCGCGCTGGACTGCCACGCCGTGGTGGTGCCCGCCCGCTCCGACGAACACGACGCCGCCGCGGCCGGCATCTCGCACCTGCCGCACCTGCTCGCCGAGGCGCTCGCCGTCACCGCAGGGGAAGTGCCGCTGGCGTTCGCGCTGGCGGCCGGATCGTTCCGTGACGGCACCCGCGTCGCCGCGACCGCACCCGATCTGGTGCGGGCGATGTGCGAGGCGAACTCGGCGCAGCTCGTGCCCGCACTGGACCGCACCATCGAACTGCTCACCGCCGCCCGCCACACCCTGGCGCGGCACGGTTCGGTGGCCGAACTGGTCGAATCAGGGCACGCCGCCCGGATGCGTTACGACAGCTTCAGCCGCCCGGAGATCATCACCACCGTGATCGGCGCCGAGAACTGGCGCGACGAACTGGCCGCGGCCGGCCGGGCCGGCGGGGTGGTCAGATCCGCGCTGCCAACCCGGGATAGTCGACGACGAAGCCGTCGGCGTCGACGGTGATCGTGGTCTCGGCGACCGGTGAATGCACCTTGATGCCATCCGGGTTGCCCGGCCCGCCGCCGCTGTAGCTGATCGAGGCCTGTTCCACCGAGAACTCGGGCAGCCGCACGTACACCACCGGGACGGTGATGGAATCGGCGTGCTCGTGCAGACCGGTGCGACGGATCGGCAGCGTGTTGAAGAACGGGCTGAGCACGACGTCGACATCGAGGGCGCCGTCGAACGCGGCGCGCTTCATCTGGTTCTGCTGATTGCGCACCAGCCACATGTTCTCTTCGTCGCGGGCGATCGAGAGTTGCCGCTCCCGCTCGGCCAACGTGACGGTCATCGACAGCCGTTTGGTGGCGCCGTGTTCGTCGGTGACGAGATCGTAGGAGGCGGAGAACGCCGGGTGCGCGTCACAGCGGGCCGCGACGATCCGGCCGTAGGCCTTGATGCGCTTACCGGACATCTGCACGCGGACGGACTCCATCCGCGCGACGTCATGCGCCCGCCAGGTCAAGACCGCGGGCCACGTGTTCTTCGAGTCAGAGCGGTCGGCTTCACTCACCCTTCTACCGTAGGCGACGCGCCCGCAGGTTCGTAGCCCGCTGCCGAAGTCGACCGTGATCCGCCACGACTTCGTGACTCCAGCGCCACCTCGTCGCTCAGGAACGGTTGCGGCATCCGGCCCGCGCGCCGCCACCGACCGGTGCCGGGCACCGACAGCCACACCGCCAGCGCGAGCAACCCGTCGAGGATCAGCGCCAGCGCCGTCACCATCAGCGCGCCCACGAGCGCCAGATAGAACTCGCGGACCTTGATGCCGTCGATCAGGTAGCGGCCCAGCCCGCCGAGGCTGGCGTAGGCGGCGACGGTCGCGGTGGCCACGATCTGCAACGTCGCGGTGCGCAGTCCGCCGAGGATCAGCGGCAGCGCGATCGGCACCTCGACGCGCAGCAGCACGCGGCGTTCGGTCATGCCCATCGATCGGGCGGCGTCGACCACTGCGGGGTCGACGTTCGCGATGCCGGCGTAGGTGCCCGCCAGCAGCGGCGGGATGCCGAGCAGCATCAGCGCGACGGTCGGGCCGATCAGCCCCAGCCCCCACAGCAGCACCCCGAGCAGCAGCACCCCGAGCGTCGGCAGTGCGCGCAGCGCGTTGACCCCCGTCACGACCAGGAACGTGCCCCGGCCGGTGTGCCCGATGATCATCCCGAGCGGCACGGCGATCAGCGCGGAGAACACGACCGCGATGACGGTGTACTCGAGGTGTTCGACGATGCGGGCGCCCAGTCCCGCCGGACCGGCCCAGTTGGCGGCGGTGAAGATGAACGACAGCGCCTCGGACAGGAAGTTCACGCGGCGGCCCCCACGGTCTTGGCGCGGGCCGGGCGGTTCGCGCCTGTCGTTCTCATCCAAGGCGTCAGTGCCTTGCCGATCAGCATGATCAGCGTGTCGACGACCACCGCCAGCACGAAGATCGCGATGATGCCCGCGACGATCTGATCGCTCTTGTTGGCCTGGTAGCCCTCGGTGAACCAGGTGCCCAGCCCGCCGATGCCGATCACCGAACCCACCGACACCATCGAGATGTTGGTCACCGCGACGACGCGCAGGCTGGCGATCAGTACCGGAACGGCAAGGGGCAGTTCGACTTTCAGCACCCGAGCCAGCGGTGTGTAGCCGACGGCGGTGGCCGCGTCGAGCACCGCGGGCGACACCGCGTCCAGCGCCTCGGGCACCGCGCGCACCAGCAGGGCGACGGTGTAGAGGGTCAGCGCGACGATGACGTTGGCCTCGTCGAGGATGCGCGTCGGGATGACCAGCGGCAGCACGACGAACAGTGCCAGCGACGGAATGGTGAAGATGATGCTGGCGGTGATCGTGGTCAGCCTCCGCAGCGCGGTGGTGCGCTGCACGAGCGCTCCGAGCGGCACCGCGATCACCAGTCCGAGCACGATCGGGACCAGCGACAGCCGCAGGTGGATCACCGTCAGCGCCCACAGGTCGTCGAGGTGGGTCAGCAGATACCGCACCGGCTCACACACCCCGCCGCTGCCGGTCGAGTGCGGCCAGCACGTCGTGGGCCCTCACCCCGCCGATCACCTGACCGGCCTCGTCGACCGCGACCCCGAGCCCCGATGGCGACGACAGCGCGGCGTCGAGTGCGAGCCGCAGGGTGCCGTCCGGCCGGAACAGGGACCCGCCGGCGGTCGTGCTGTCGTAGAGCGAACTGCCGCTGCGGTGCAGGGCGACACCGTCGGCGTCGATCCACGCGTACGGCGTGCCGTCCGGCCGGGTGACCAGCACCCAGTCCTCGACCCCCAGCTGCAGCGCGTCGATCTCGGGTTCGCGGACGTGGCGGATGTCGTGCAGCGGCAGACCTGAGGCGTGGCGGAACTGCAGCCCCCGGTAGCCGCGGTCGGCGCCGACGAACCCGGCCACCGCGTCGTCGGCCGGGTTGGACAGCAGCCGCGCCGGGGCGTCGTACTGCAGCAGCCTGCCGCCCCGGCCGAACACCGCGACCTTGTCGCCGAGCTTGATCGCCTCGTCGATGTCGTGGGTGACGAACACGATGGTCTTGCGCAGATCGTTCTGCAGCCGCACGATCTCGGCCTGCAGTTCCTCGCGGACCACCGGGTCGACCGCGCTGAACGGTTCGTCCATCAGCAGGATCGGCGGATCGGCGGCGAGCGCGCGGGCGACCCCGACGCGCTGCTGCTGACCGCCGGACAGCTGCGCGGGGTAGCGGTCGGCCAGCCCGGCGTCGAGGCCGACGCGTTCCATCACCGCCAGTGCGGCCTTGCGGGCGCTGCGTCGCGATTCGCCGCGCAGCACCGGCACGGTCGCGACGTTGTCGGCCACCCGCAGATGCGGCATGAGCCCGGCGCTCTGGATGACGTAGCCGATCCCCAACCGCAGTTTGACCGCGTCGACCTTGGTGACGTCGTCGCCGTTGACGGTGAGCGTGCCCGACGTGGGCTCGATCATCCGGTTGATCATCCGCATCGACGTGGTCTTACCGCAGCCGGACGGGCCGACGAACACCGTCAGCGTGCCCTCGGGCACTTCGAGGCTCAGGTCGTCGACGGCGACGGTTCCGTCCGGGTACCGCTTGGTGATGTCGGAGAACGTGATCATCGGGTCGCCTACTTCTGCAGGGGATGGTTGAAGCCGTTGTCCTCGACCCACTTTCGCGCGGCCTCGTCAGGGTCGACACCCTGGTTGCCCTCGACCGCCGAGTTGAGTTCGATGAGGCCTTCGGTGGTGAGTTTCGCGCTCACCGCGTCGAGCACCGACTTGAGCTCGTCGGATTTCTTCTGCGATGCGACCAGCGGCACCACGTTGGCCGCCAGGAAGTTGTTCTTCGGATCCTCCAGCACCACCAGATCGTTGAGTTCGATCGCCGGTGACGTGCTGAAGATGTTGGCGGCGGTGACCGTGCCGTCGGTCAGCGCACGCACCGTCGCCGGCCCGCCGCCGTCACTGATCGCCACGAAGTTGGCGGGCGCGATGTCGAGGCCGTACTTCTCCTTCAGCCCCGGCAGGCCCTCGGTGCGGTTGAGGAACTCCGACGGACCGCCGAACTTCACCTCGGGTGAGTGGGCGGCGAGGTCGCCGATCGTCTTGAGGTTCCACCGCTGCGCGGTCGCGGCCGACACGGCGACGGTGTCCTTGTCCTCGGCGGGCGAGGGATACAGGATCGACAGGTCGCCGGGCAGCACCCGCAGCAGCCCGAGCACCACCTCGTCGGGCGTGGTCACCTTGGTCTCTTCGTCGAAGTACTGCAGCAGGTTGCCGGTGTACTCGGGGATCAGGTCGATCGAGTGGTCCTGCACGGCGGGGATGTACGTCTCGCGGCTGCCGATGCCGAATTGCCTGCTGATGTCGAAACCGTTGGCCTCCAACGCCTGGGCGTAGATCTCGGCGATGATCTTGGATTCGGTGAAGTCCGCCGACCCGACGGCGATCGTCTTCAGGTCCCCGGAGATCTGCCCGCCGCCGAGCGGGTTCGAACTGCCGCATGCGGCCACGGCCAACGTGACCGACGCCAGAAGCGCCGCCAGCCGGGTCACGCCCCGCCTGCGACTGCGCGTGCTCGCCATTCGGATGTCCTCTCGGCCAAGGTGCTCATGCGGGTGGCTCTTGCGGACACTAGCGGGATGCGGCCGGGTGCGCCCTCCTTTACCTCAGCGCGACACGGGTTTCACACACCGTGCGAATGGGCAATTAGCAGCTATGAGCACCGATCCGTACGGGCCGTCAGCAGGGCATGAGCCGGGGCCCTACGACCCGCCCAACCCCGGCCCGCCGGTGCCGGGGGACTACCCGGTGGCGGATCGCAGTCCGGCTGAGGTCAAGAAGGTCCACTTCACCAGGGCGGCCGCACTGTGGACGTCGGTGATCGTCGGCTTGCTCATCCTGATCGTGCTGCTCATCTTCATCGCCCAGAACACCGAGTCCGCGGAGTTCGCGTTCTTCGGCTGGCAGTGGAACCTGCCACTGGGAGTGGCGATCCTGCTGGCCGCCGTGTGCGGCGGGCTGATCGCGTCGCTGGCCGGAGCCGCGCGGCTGTTCCAGCTGCGGCGCGCCGCGAAGAAGAACTACAAGGCCGCGCTGCGCTGAGTCGGCGTCAGTCGAGGGCCTCGAGCCCCGCCGCGATCAGCGGTGCCACCGCGTCACCGACGTTGTCCTCCGTGCCGCCCATGCGGGCACGGAAGGCGATGCCCGCCGCGATGATCGCCAGCTTGAAGTACGCCAGCGCCATGTAGAAGTCCCAGTGCGCCAGCGGCTGGCCCGACGCCGTCGCGTAGCGCTGTGCCATCTCGTCGCCGGTCGGCAGCAGCTCCGAGGTCCATGCCGCGTCGCTGTGGACGTAGTTGAACATCGGGTTGCGGTACACGCACATCAGCGCCGCGTCGCTGAGCGGATCGCCGAGGGTGGACATCTCCCAGTCGAGCACCGCGCGCACCTTGGTCGCGTCGGTGGCGTCGAGGATCGTGTTGTCGATGCGGTAGTCGCCGTGGACGATCGACGCGCGGCTCTCCGTCGGGACGCGTTCGCCGAGCGCGGCGTGCAGCTTGTGCACGTCGGCGTCGCGCGGATCGTCCTCCAGCCGCACATGCCCCCACTGCGAACCCCAGCGCCGCACCTGCCGTTCGAGGTAGCCGTTGGGCTTGCCGAAGTCCGCGAGGCCGACCGCGGCGGGATCCACCGCGTGCAGTTCGGCCAGCACCCGGATCAGTTCGTCGACACAGCCCTCGATCGTCGCCCTGTCGCCGAGGGCCTCGAGCTCGTCGGCGCGGCGGATGACCCGGCCCTCGACGTTCTCGACCATTTGGAACGGGGCTCCGAGCACCGAATCGTCGTTGCGCATCGTCACCGCGCGGGCCACCGGCACCGGGGTGTCGGCGAGTGCGGCCACCACCCGGTACTCGCGGGCCATGTCGTGCGCCGAGGGGGTCAGCCCGTGCAGCGGCGGGCGGCGCAGCACCCACTTCGAGGCGTCGTCGAACACCAGGAACGTCAGGTTGGAGCGGCCGCCGGCGATCAGTTCGGCGCGCAGGTCACCGGTGCGGGCGATGCCCTCCGATCGCAGATGGCGGTCGAGTGCGTCGAGGTCGAGCCCGTCGAGGGTGGAAGACGTCATGCGCTTTTCCTACCACCGCAGGTTTCGGGGCAGCAGATCCCATACGTGCTCGGTGCCGTTGACCGACGCCACCGTGAGCGCTCCGGCCCGCGAGGACCACAGCAGCCGGGTGACCGAGGCGTAGTCGACGTGGAAGGACAGCAGCTTCTCGGTGCGCAGTACGCGGTGCAGCAGCGCGTTGATGACCCCGCCGTGACTGAACACCGCGACGGTGTCCTCGCGCTCGGCGCTCGTGACGATGTCGTCGACGGCGGCGAAGATCCGCGCCATGAACGCGTCCTCGTCCACTCCGCTGGGCAGCTTGCCGTTCATCAGCCGCTCGAGCTCCTGCGGATTCTCCCTCGCGATCTGCTCGATCGGGATGTAGTGCGGCAGGTCGCGGTCGTATTCGGCGAGGCGATCGTCGACCTCGACGTCGAGGCCCAGCGCGTCGGCGACCGGCTGGGCCGTCTGCACCGCACGGCGCTGTGGGCTGCTCACCAACCGGGCGATCGGAAATCGCGACAACGCGTCGGGCAGCCGTTTGGCTTGCTCGATGCCCTCCTCGGACAGGACGGGGTCGGAGCCCTCACCGGGTTCACTGCGCAGAGGCAGCGCATGTCTGACCAGAAGCAGTTGCACCGTGCCACCATATGGGGCCATGGGATACGCCGACGATCTGTTCGATCTCAGTGGCCGGGTGGTGCTGGTCACCGGGGGCAGCCGGGGGTTGGGGCGGGAGATCGCGTACGCGGCGGCCAGGTGCGGTGCCTCCGTCGTGATCGCCAGCCGGTCGCTGGAGACGTGCGAGGCGACGGCGACGGAGATCTCCGAGGCGACCGGCCGGGAAACCATGGCGTACGCGGTGCACGTCGGGCGGTGGGATCAGCTCGACGGGCTCGTCGACGCGGTGTACTCGCGGTTCGGCAGACTCGACGTGCTGGTCAACAACGCGGGGATGTCGCCGCTCTACGACTCGCTGACGTCGGTGTCCGAGAAGCTTTTCGACGCGGTGTTCAACCTTAACGTCAAAGGCCCGTTCCGCTTGGCCGCGCTGGTCGGTGAGCGGATGGTCGCCGACGGTGGCGGGGTGATCGTCAACGTCAGCTCGAGCGGTTCGCTGCGGCCCGACCCCACGATGTTGCCGTACGCGGCGGCCAAAGCCGGGCTGAACACGTTGACCGAGGGGCTGGCAAAGGCGTTCGGGCCGACGGTGCGGGTCAACACGCTGATGGCCGGGCCGTTCCTCACCGACATCAGCAAGGCGTGGGATTTCTCCGGTGTGGCGGAGCCGTTCGGTCACCTCGCGCTGGCGAGGGCCGGCTCGCCGTCCGAGATCGTCGGCGCCGCACTGTTTCTCATGTCGGACGCGTCGAGTTTCACGACCGGTTCAATCCTGCGAGCGGACGGCGGGCAGCCGTAGGCACTACGGGGTGACGATGTCGAACGCCGGGTCCGGCCGGTCCAACACGCCCACGATCGACGCCAGCGCGCCCTGCTCGCCGTCGATCTCGACACCCGGCGACGCACTGTCGCCCGCCGCGTACGCCAACAACCGCAGCTTGTCCCCCAACCGGATCGTCGCGTGGGCGCTCGACGGATCGGCCGCCACCTTTCGGTGCACCAGAACCCCGTTGCGCAGCGTCAGCCGGTAGTTGTCGCCGGTGTCCCCGAACGTCACGTCGACCGCCACGTCGAGGTCCCACGCCCGCGGCCCGTTGACGTTGATCGCGAACGCGTCGAACATCTGCTCGGGCGTGAGCTGGGCCAGCATGCTCGGCGACGCAGTCTGCGTCGGCGTGCCGAAGTTCCCCTCCCGCAGCTCGGTCGCCCCGGACAGGAAGAAGTTCCGCCAGGTCGCGTTCTCCGCCCCGTAGCCCAGCTGCTCCAGGGTGTCCGCATACAGCTCACGCGCTCCGGCATGCTGTTCATCGGTGAACACCGCGTGGTCCAATAGCGTTGCTGCCCAACGATAATCGCCATCGTGGAACGCGGCGCGGGCCAACTCGACCACCCGGTCGAGCCCGCCCATCGCCTCCACGTAGCGCGGGCCCGCGGCCGCGGGCGGGTGCTGCCACAACCGGCCCGGGTTCCCGTCGAACCAGCCCATGTACCGCTGGTACACCGCTTTGACGTTGTGGCTCACCGACCCGTAGTAGCCGTGCGCGTGCCACGCCTTCTCCAGCGCGGGCGGCAGCGTGAAGTCCTCCGCGATCTCGATCCCCGTGTGCCCCTGGTTGAGCAGGCGCAGCGTCTGGTCGTGCAGATAGGCGTACAGATCCCGTTGCAACGACAGGAATTCCACGATCCGCTCACGGCCCCACGTCGGCCAGTGGTGCGAGGCGAACACCACGTCGGCGCGGTCGGCGAACGTGTCGATCGCCTCGGTGAGGTATCGCGCCCAGCTGTGCGGGTCACGCACCAGCGCACCCCGCAGCGTGAGCAGGTTGTGAAGATTGTGGGTGGCGTTCTCCGCCATGCACAGCGCGCGGAACTGCGGGAAGTAGAAGTGCATCTCGGCCGGTGCCTCCGTGCCCGGCGCCATCTGGAATTCGATCTCGACGCCGTCGATCGCGTGGGTCTCCCCGGTCGTACGGATGTCGAGCGTCGGCACGATCACCGCGACCTCACCGGTCGACGTGCGCTGTCCCAGCCCGCAACCCACCTGCCCGGCGGGTCCGACGTCGAGCATCGTGCCGTACATGTACGTCGCGCGACGCGTCATCGCCGTACCGGCATAGACGTTCTCGGACACCGCGTGGTCGATGAACCCCTCGGGCGCGATCACCGGCACCCGGCCGGCATCGACGTCGGCCTGTGTGGTCACCCCCAGCACGCCGCCGAAGTGGTCGACGTGGCTGTGGGTGTAGATCACCGCGGCCACCGCCCGGTCACCGCGGCGCTGACGGTAGAGCGCCAGCGCGGCCGCGGCGGTCTCGGTGGAGATCAGCGGATCGATGACGATGACGCCGGTGTCGCCCTCGACGAACGTGATGTTCGACAGGTCGAAGCCGCGCACCTGATAGATGCCCTCGACCACTTCGTAGAGCCCCTGTTTGGCGGCCAGCCTCGACTGGCGCCACAGGCTCGGATGCACCGACGTGGGCGCGTCGGCGCGCAGGAACGCATAGGCGTCGTTGTCCCACACCACCCGCCCGTCGGCCGCCTCGATGACGCACGGGTCGAGCGCGGCGAGGAAGCCGCGGTCGGCGGCCTCGAAGTCCCTGGTGTCGGCGAACGGCAGGCTGCCCAGGTGGTCGCGGTGTGCCGCTTCGATGATCGCGCTCGGTGGCTTCGAGTCCATGGCGATGACCCTGCCACCGAATCACCTCATCATGTGGGCGATGCGGCTGATCTCGTCGGCACCGTAACCGGCCGCCACCGCCGCATCGACGTACCCGCGCAACGCCTCGAGCGCCCCGGCGTCGACCCCGGCGGCCCGCGATGCGGCGATCAGATGACGCACCGATGCCGCCACCGACGAGACCGATGCGGTGCTCTCGTCGTGCCGGTCGGCGGCCAGACGTCCGAGCAGATCGTCGACGATCGGCGGCAGGATACCGACGATGCCCTGGGCGTGCGGTAACAGCTCATCGGGTGAGATGCCGTTCGCCCGAGCCACATTCACCGCGTGCAGCACCCCGCTGACCGACGTCCAGAACAGGTCGAGCAGCGCCATGTCGTAAGCCGCTGCCCGCCCCGGATCCTCGCCGAGCCAGGTCGTGGTGGCCAGCGTGTCGAACACCGCGCGGTGCGCGTCGTAGAGGTCGCGCGGGCCGGCGAACAGGATGCGGGCCTCGCGGCTGCCGACGGTGTCGGTCGGCGTCATGATCGCGCCGTCGAGGTAACGCCCACCCAGCTTCTCGACCAGCGCCGCGGTGGCGCGTGCCGCCTCCGGGGTGTCCGAGGCCAGTCCGACGATGACGCGGCCGGCCACCGCGTCACCGGCGGCGCTGACCACCGCGTCGAGGGCGGACTGGTCGACGACGTTGATCAGCGTGACAGCACTCGCGGTGACGGCCGCCGCCGGGTCGTCGGCCCACTGCGCACCGCGAGCGCGTACGGATGCGGCCTTGGCAGGGGTGCGGTTCCAGACCGTCACCTGCTGGCCGGCGTCGAGCAGCGCACTCGTCAGCGCCTGCCCCATCGGCCCGAGCCCGAGTACCGAGATCATGCCGCGCGCCCCGGGTTCCGGATGCTCTCGATGATGCGGGCGAAGCCCTCGGATCCGTGGCCCGCGTCGATCTGGCGGTGGATGAGACGCTGCACCACGTCGACCACCTCGGTGCTGAGCCCGGCGGCGCGGCTGGCCTCGACGATCTCGGTGATGTCGGAGAACGCGAGGCTCTGCTGGCCGGGCAGCGTGTAGTCGCCGCCGTCGATCACCTCGGCGTAGCCGGCGAGTGCGGGCAGCAGAGCCTGCAGCCACGCGGTGGCCCGGCCGGCGAACTCCTTGGCCGACGTTCCGACGGTGCCGACCATCGCGGCGCCGTGGAAGAACCCGGCGAACATCACGTACATCGCCGACAGCAGCGCGAGGTCGTGCAGGCTGGCAAGCCCCGGGTCCTGCCCGAAATACTCTGCTGCACCCCAGGTTTCGAACAGGTCCCGGTGCCCGTCGAACACCGCACGCGAACCGCTGTAGTAGACCAGCGATTCCGGCGTGCCGATCATCGCAGGCACCGCCATGACGCCGCCGTCGAGATAGTCGGCGCCGTGCCCGGCCGCCCAGCCGGCCAGGTCGCGGGAGGCCTCGGGTGTGGTGGTCGTGAGGTTGATGACGTGACGGCCGGTCAGACGGTCCGCGACGGGGTCGAGCACCCGGTGCACCGATTCGGCGTCGAACAGGCAGACGACGACGACGTCACCCGCCTCGAGCGCCTCGGCCGCCGATCCGGCCACGCGCGCGGAAGAGGCGAACGCGGCCGAGCGCGCCGGGCTGCGATTCCAGACGACGACGTCGTGGCCGGCATCGATCGCGCTGCGGGCGAGAGCCGACCCCATCTCGCCCAGTCCCAGGAAGCTGATTGTCATGGGCCCATCGTCGATTCGACGCGGAGTTCTCAGCAAGTACCCACTTCAAAGTGCGATACTCACCTCGAGGTAAGTAATGGCGCTGACCAGGAGGTCGAATGAGCCGGCTCGGCGAGTACACCTGCGGCCTGGACGCCGCGATGGCGGTGGTCGACGGAAAGTGGAAGCCGCTGATCCTGTGGGAACTCCAGGACGGCCCGAAGCGGTTCAACGCGCTGCACCGCAGTCTGGCCGGCATCTCGCAGAAGATGCTCACCCAGCACCTCAAGGAACTGCAGCGCCACGGCGTGGTGCACCGGGAGAGCTACCACGAGGTGCCACCGCGCGTGGAGTACTCGATGACTCCCGCCGGCCGGGAACTCCTGGACGCGCTCGAGCCGCTGGGCAACTGGGCGACCAAGCACATCGACCTGATCGTCGCCGCGAGCACCGGCTAGCGCTACCCGGGGCCGGTCAACAGCCTTGTCAGCGCCGCTGTTCGGCGAGCCAGCGTTCGGCGCGCCGCTTGGACGCCCGCGACAACCAGGCGTCCTGGATCAACTCGGTCAGCTCCTCGACGCCGATCCGGCCGATGTCCTTGCCGCGCACCAGAACCGACAGATGACCGTCGAACCGGTTGGTGGTGAAGAACGGCGACTGTGGGTCCTGGATCAAGGCTAGTTTGTCCTCCTCGGACTCCACCCAGATCATGATCACATCGGGATAGCGCTCACCGCTGTCCGGGTCCGCGGCGTCCGGTTGCGGGGTGCGGAAGAACACGAACGACTTGCCGCCGACCTGGTAGATGGCGTTGCCCTTGGGCCCTTCGATGCGCGTGGTGTGCGGCATCGCGGCCGCGATCTCGTGCACGTCGGCGACCCGGGCGGGTCGGTCAGCCACGCTGCTCCACATTGTGCAGTTCGACGTCACCGAGCGCGCCGTCGGCGATGGTCGTGGTCATGTACGTGCAGTAGGGCTGGCGGCGGCGGTCTGTCGGCGAGCCGGGGTTGAGCAGCCGCAGCCCCGTCGCCGCGGTGGTGTCCCACGGAATGTGGCTGTGGCCGAACACGAGCACGTCGGTGTCCGGGTAGAGCTTCGCCATCCGGGCGTCGCGCCCGCCCGACGCCCCGGTCTCGTGCACGACGGTGAACCGCACCCCACCCAACGTGACGTCCGCTCGTTCGGGCAGCCTGCGGCGCAGTTCGGCGCCGTCGTTGTTGCCCCAGCAGCCCACCAACCGCGCCGAGCGCTCCTCGAGCACGTCGAGCAGCGCCGGCTCCACCCAGTCGCCGGCATGGATCACCACATCGGCGCGCGCCACCTCGTCCCACACCACCGCGGGCAGATCACGCGCCCGCTTGGGCACGTGGGTGTCCGAGATGAGCAGCAGCCGCATCAGTTCCCCAACAACTCGGCCATCTTGGGGATGACGGTCTGCAACGCCTTGAACGGGCGCAGCATCACCTTGAACGAGGTGATCTCGTCGGACTGGTTCCACTCGATCATGTCGATGCCGTTGACGTGGATGCCGTCGATGTCGGCGACGAACTCCAGCACCGCCGAACGCTCGGCGTACCACTGATTGACGTAGCGAAAGTCGTTACCGCCGAACAGCTTCGCAGCCGCGGTCAGGTAGGCGGCGGTCTTGTCGCGCCCCTCCTGCGGGGTGAACACCGCCGGTGAGTAGAACACCGCATCCGGTGCCAGCAGCGCCGTCACGTCGCCACCATCGCCGCCGTCGCCGCCGTGGCCGTCGTCGATGAGCTCGAGCCAGCGCTGGATGACCGGAGGTGTCGTCATACCGTGCGAGATTACGCGGGGTTTGGTGCAGAAACGTGAGGGTAATCACGGCTGGCGTCGGGCCACTATTTCGCAGGAGTTTCACATGAGAGTTCGCCAGATCGGTCGCTTCATCGGTGCGGTGGCGTTGACCACCTGGGCCGCGATGGTCGGTGTGGCCGCCCCGTCGGCGTCCGCGCAACCGTGTCCCGACGTCGAGGTGGTCTTCGCCCGCGGCACCGGCGAGGCGGTGGGTGTGGGGGGCGTCGGCCAGTCGTTCGTCGACGCGCTGCGCGCGCAGGCCGCGCCCCGGACCGTGAACGTCTATGCGGTCAACTACGCGGCCTCCAACAACTTCGACGCCCGCGACGAGCTGGCCAGGACCGTCGTCGACGGGATCCGGGACGCCGGCAGCCGCGTCCAGACCATCGCCAACACGTGCCCGAACACCCGGATCGTGCTGGGCGGTTTCTCCCAGGGCGCGGTCGTCGCCGGCTTCGTGACCTCGTCCACGGTCCCGGAAGCGGTGCCTGCCGCATACCGGAACTCCGTGCCCCAGCCGCTGGCCGCCGAGGTCTCCGAGCACGTCGCGGCGGTCACGCTGTTCGGCCTGCCGTCACCGCAGTGGCTCGGCACCTACGGCGCCCCGCCGGTCGTCATCGGGCCGCTCTACCAGCCCAAGACCCTCGAACTGTGCGCCGACGGCGACACCATCTGCAACGGCGCACCCGGCGGACAGCCGAGCATCGCGCACGCCCTGTACGGCGTGAACGGGATGACGCAGCAGGCCGCCAGCTACGCGGTGGGCCGCCTGTAAGAACCGCACGACCCGACGCCGAGCCTCACCGGGGCTCGGCGTCGTCGCGCACCGGCCGGCCGCGGCCGCGGTACATCGCGGCGTCGGCTTCGGCATACAGGTCGGCCACGCCGGCCGCGCGGCAGGGCCGGCTGGCCGTGCCCACACTCACCCCGGGCGTGCGCACCTCGATCTCGCGCACGAACTCCGCCACCGTGCCGTCATCGGCACCGGCGATGCAGGCGGCGAACTCGTCGCCGCCGAGCCGCGCCAACACCGCGCCCCTTGGCGCGGCCCGCCTCCACTGACGAGCGCACTCGGTGATGTGGCGGTCGCCGGCGAGGTGACCGTAGGTGTCGTTGATGGCCTTGAGACCGTCGATGTCCAGCGCGACGACCGACACGGTCGCCGAACCCGAGCGGCACCGCGCCACGACGTCGGCCGTCCCGATCTCCCACCCCGCGCGGTTGAGCAGACCGGTCAGCGGATCGGTGCACGCCGCGGTGAACATCGCCCGCATGAGCAGCCCGAACGATTCGGCCGCCCCGACGATCGCCACGACCATGATGAGGAAGGTGATGACGCCCACGTGCGGCGCCGGGGCCGCGCCGACCGCGACCAGGCACGCCATGGTGAGCGAAGCGATCAACAGCCATGCCTGGCGCGGCGGGTGGAACGCCCGTAGATACATCGCCAGGAACATCGGGCCGATCAAGCAGACGTACTCGGCGGTGATCGTGACGTGGAAGGCCATCACCACGGGGGTGGCCGCGATCGCGGCGAGGGTCGCCGGCATCAGCCGCTCCGGTCTGACCGCCAGATACGTCAGCGCCGCCACCCCGAGGACGATCGCGACGATCCCCCCGACGGGGTTCGCATACGCGATGTCGGTGCGCACCGGGAAGATCGTGAACACGACGCCGTACAGATAGAGGAATGTCGTCGCGCCCAGGTAGATCCGCAGCAGCCGGACGCGCTGCCTGCCCAAGACACGGCCGTCCGCACCGGCGAGCGAACTGAGGCGATACATGACGCGGATTATCGATCATGATCACGACCGGAACTACCGAAAGCAACGACTCCCGGGCGTGACGCATGCCGCGGGAGTCGTTGAGTGAGTGCGCCCGAAGGGATTCGAACCCCTAACCTTCTGGCGTAGTCGCACCGTACGCGTTCGTCCGTAGTAGAGCGTGAAAGTACTGAGCTATCAGCAGGTATGGCCATTTACAGTCCGGAAGCGTGCGCAGTCGTCCGCTCGGTTTCGGGAGCGTTTGTGTCAGGAAAGTGGAGATTCTGACCGAATCACCCACCGACCGTGCACAACCTTGTGCCAATGTGCCAGTGCGATCTAGCAGTGTCGATCTGGGCAGGATGAGGTGTTGCTGCTCGTAGCAGGCAGGGGTGATGGGCGGCGGCGGGCGAGCATCCGAATGCGTGCCTCCAGGAGGGAGTCGGTAGTGCGAGCGGGCGGCTAGAGGGGCTGTTGAGGGGATCCGGTGGGCGTCGTAGCTGGAATGTACGTTCGGCATTTTGTTTGGCCGGCGGCCTGCTGGGGCATCGGTTTTCCCGGGCGAGATGAGTGGTGCACCATTCGTTGCTCGTCAAGGTCTCGCCGGTTCAGAACGTTGTAGCCGGCGAGACCGCCTGAACGCTTCCAGCGCGCCCTTCGTCGTCGGCTTGTACGTTCAGCGTCATGAACATGGTGCAGACCACTCACTACGGCAACTACGAACCCCCGCACCCGTGGGGCGACCGGCCCGACGAACTCCCCCTGGCGGCCGCCGTCTGGGACGAGGCGAAGACAGGTGACATCAAATCAACCTTCGTCGTCAAGGCCCTCTACGAAGCGGTGAAGGAGCTCGAGGCGCGGGTAATTCGATCCGAGCAACGTTGACGCATGGCCATTAAGGACCCGCTGAACAGGACAGCCCAGAAGCGCGTCACTGCACCCTGATGGCTATCGACACCTGGACCACACTCGCCTCTGCGGGTGCCGGCGCACTCGCCGGCGCGATAGCGTC
Source organism: Mycolicibacterium litorale (assembly GCF_010731695.1). Lineage (NCBI taxonomy): Bacteria > Bacillati > Actinomycetota > Actinomycetes > Mycobacteriales > Mycobacteriaceae > Mycobacterium > Mycolicibacterium litorale. The sequence continues at coordinate 4,827,063 of NZ_AP022586.1, read as the reverse complement.
GTGGGTCGCCGCCCCCCATGTTGCTGGCAGACAGCAACGTGGCGCGAACAAGCTCAACGCCCGCGAGCAGATCAACGAACGCGCAGGCAGGCTGCTCTCCGACGTACGCAAGTATCAAGCGCACGCCCGCAGTTCGATGAGCAGAGACGACGACCGGAACTTGTTTCACACCGACGACATCACAGTGTGTGGCGCATTCCTCACTTCAGCCGAACAGTTGGGCGTCGTCCGCAAGAAGCTCGTCAGGCGTCGCCTGGTTGAGCTGTACGGACCCGAGACCGTCGAGTTGTGCGAACTTCACGGAGACACCGACGAGGACCCCAATACATCCCTGTTCATGGTTCTCAACCGCCAGCACAACCACCTCAAGAACCCAGAACGCTTTAGACACCCCGACCGTGGGCTCGTAGATCAAGCCCTGCGGCGCGAGCCCGAGTCCCCTGAAGTGGAAAGGCTGATTAAGTCGTTATCTCGCTTAAAGAAGTCACGCTGACAACAGCTGGTCGTCCTCGGTGAGCACCAGGCGGTCACGGAGTTCGCCGGCCCGTCGCAGCGGGTGATCACCAGGCAGTTCGTATCGATAGAAGCCGTACCGCTCACGGCCCACGAGCTGATCCACCGGGATCGCCAGCGGCTCCCAACAGCCATCGATGTGCCCATACAGATTGCGCAAGTAGATGGCTTCCTCGAGCAGGTACTCCCGCAGCCCGACCTCGTTGCCGCGGTGCTTAAGCCGCGCCACCATGCCACCTCGAGTGCGCCGCCGACTGATGCTGCTTCGACTTCGGCTGCCGGCTCATATACGGATCCAGGACCGAAACCCACTTCTGGATGTTCGCTTCATGCTGCCGGATCTCCGCCGACAACTCCGTCACCCGCCGGGTCGACACCTCCGGCTTCTCCACCTCGGTGTCGAACAACCGCTTCAGAATCGCCACCCGATCAGCCGCCGATTCGATCAACCCGAGCGTCGCTTCCTCGGCTTCTGTCCACTCCATACCGGCCTCTAAAGCCTCGGAAAGAGCGTTTATGAGCCGTTTACCGGCCGTTATGGGCGTTCTCACGACACCTCCAACACCGCTTGAGCAGCACTTTCGCCGCTAGACCCGTGGGATTTCACGATGCGATGCGCGCTGTGGCAGACGCTATGCCCGTAGGGTGGCCGCTGGGATCCGGAGGCGAGCCACCCCCCACCCCTGGCCGCGATCTGCGGATTCGTGCCGCCACAGACGGTGGCGGTCGTATCGTCGCGCCATGGAGTGGCCGTACTTCTACATTCGAGACGAGCCGAGGCCGGCGCCGGTTCACCATTGGGACTATCGGCTCGGGCGTGACGATCACGCACTGTGCGGCCACCCGTTTGATCAGCCTCTAGAGCAGACTTCATTTCGCCCGCAGAGTGTGTGTCCGAAGTGTGAGAAGTTGCTGCCAGCGTGGCTGTCGCAACTCTGGGAAGACTGGGCGGCCGAGCAGGACAGAGAGGTAGAAGCTGTCGTCGCATGGTACGAGAAAGAGGTCGAGCGACTTGAGCGCAAACTGCGGGCGGCGCGGCCGGAGGAAGAGAAACGTCTGGAAAGAAGTATGCGCGCGCGCAGGCGACCTTCCGTGAGGATAGTGCGGGGCGGCTTGCCCGGGTTGGGTAAGCGAGGATGAAGCCGAGATCGCCTGTCACCGCTGCCCCCTGCGGAGTTGGCCGCGGAGCTCCTTGTTGATCCGGGTCTGTCGACTCACTGGTGGCTCCTACTGGGTGGGCAGGGTGCGGAGGGGCACGCGGGCTTGGGATAGGTGGGTGTTGCGGATCTGGTCTTGGACTTGGGTTTGGGAGTAGCCGAAGCGGGCGCCGTTGATGGTGACGCTTTGGTCGATCTGTGGTTGGTTGCCTGGCCCGGCTGCGCTGTTGGCGCCGGTGGGGCTGAACGGTGAGGCCATCATGTTGCCGGGCAGGACGACTCCGCCTCCGCCTGCTTGGGGCATGGAGGGCATGAAGGGTGTGGGGGCGTCGGGGCTTCCGGCGATGTTGAGTGCGCCCATAGCTCCGGGGATGTTGGACAACAGGCTCGTCAATCCCCCACCGCCACCGCCGCCGCCGGGGAACATGCCGCTGCCTTCGCCGCCGGCCGCTCCGGTGTTGATGTCGAGACCCATGACGGCTTTGGCGATCTTGAACAGGCCGAACTGGGTGGGGTCTTTGAAGATGTCCCCGATGCCGAGGACTTCGAACATCCCGGAGACGAGGTCGGAGCCAAGGCTCTTGAAGTCCGAATTCCCGCCCTTCGCGCTCGGGTCAGCAGCGGCCTTCTCGTTGTACTTCCCCTGCGCGGCAGCGAGATCTTCGAGGGCATCAGCGTGTTCGCGTTTGGCGTTGGCGAGTGCGCGTTCCCGTTGGGCGCGCTGCGAGCCGCTGGCGTCGCCGGGGAGTTCGTCGAGTTTGCGTTGCGCCTGCTCGATGGCGAAGGACTTGTCGTCCACCTTCTGCTGTGCGTCGCGAAGCGACTTATCTCCGGTGGTGTCGTAGGTGGAGCCCATCGGGTCGTAGGCGGTGTATTCGGTGGTGTCGGGGTACGTCGCCGACAGCGGCGAGGTGTAGGTGCCGCTTGCGGGCTTGTCGCTGACCTTGGCGTGGATGTGGTTGTAGTGGCCTTCGTTGGCGCCTTGGCGGCCGAGGCGCTTACCGCCTCCGGTGACGGGTGCCCAGAAGTCCTGCCAGATGGTGGAGTCGATACCCAACTGATCAGAGTTCTGGTGCAGCCACTGGTTGATCTGGTCGCCGAGGGCCTTGCCTTCGGGGGTGTCCCAGTCGGGGATCATGATGTCCAGTGCGCGGCCGGAGGGGTGGTCGTTGGACCCGCCGCCATTCGCGCGGTAGCCGCCGATCTCGCGGATCTGCGGGAACTGCTCGGCGATGAGGTCGTTGAGGCGGGCCGCGTTCGGCACCAGGTTGGCGTCACTGAACTGAGGCTTCGAAGCGGTCGACGAGCCGCTGCCTCCGCCCGAACTGGTCACCGGCGCGACGTACGTCGACACCGGCGGGATCGGCAACTGCGTCGTCGGGACACCGGCGATGGGGGCGATGGGCGCGGTGCCGCGGGGAATGGTCCTGATCTGTCCGTCGCGGGTGCGGTAGGTACCCGCCGGCTTGGTGGAGGCGGCCGGGAGTCCCGGAATGGTGGTTGCGCCGGGGATGGCGCCTGGTGTTGTGGCCGCTCCCGCTACGCCTTTGATGGTGCCGATAGCGGACTGCACACCGGGCAGCCGGCTAGCGAGTCCGATGATCTCGTCGAGCGGGCCCAACAATCCGTCGATCGCGGTTTTGATGGCGTTGAACACCGGTTGCATGACGTTCCACGCGGTGGACACCACGTTCTGCATCGTGCCGAAGCTGGCCTGCCACACCGTCGACATGGTGGTGATGGCTGCATTCAACGGAGGGATGACCAGGTTGCCGAGGTTGGCCATCAAACTCATCCACTGCGTCATCGGGGGCAGGATGACCGCGACGGCCTGCTGCACCATGGGTAGCGCGCTCATGGCTAGCTGCAGCAGTGACGGCAACAGCGGCATGATCGAGGTCAGCGCCTGACCCCACTGCTGCACGAACGGAATCAGGACGGGCAAGATGGTTTGAATGCCCGAAACCATCTGCCCGGCAAGGACGCTGGCCATCTGCTCGAGGACGGGGCCGAGGGCCTGGACGACCGGCGTCAACGCGCCCGAGAGCTGCTGCACGACCGGTTGCATGGCGTTGAACCACGACGTGAGCGCCGGGGCGATGGCCTCCACGGTGGTGACGAGCGCGGTGCCGACTATCCCGCCGATGGGGGCGATGGCCTGAAGGAACGCGCCGGCTGCGGGGGCGAGCGCAGACATGGTGTCCCGCAGGGCCGTCATCCACGAGGTCAGCGCACCCTGACCTGCCGGGGAGTTGACGAAATCGTTGGCGACCTGGGTGAGGCTCTGCAGCATCCCCAGCGGCCCACCACCTTCGGGGGCTGCAGACGCGAAGCCACCGAGGATCCCACCGATGTTGCCGATGATGTCGCCCAGTTGCTTGAACCCGGCGATGCCACCTTCGATCCACGCTTGCATGTCCCCCGAGGCGCGGGCCTCGCCGACGAACTGCGAGAACGCTTCAGCCGCACGGGCGGCGCCGTCCGCGAGTTGCGGCAGGAACCCCGAACCCACCAGGCCGATGTCCACGAACGACGACACGATCGGTGCGAGCGCCCCGGAGAGTTTGTCGAACGCGACGGCCATGACGCCGCCCATCGTCGCGATGTCGCCCTGCATCGCCGGGGTTTGCAACTGCTGCGACACCTCGGTCATCGCACTGTTGGCCGACGCCGCGATTTTGCTCATGGTGGTCTGGAACATCGGCAGATAGCTCGAGGACAACTGCTGCAACTGCTGCCCGAACCCGGCGAAGAACGCGTCTTGGACGGTGAACTTGAGTTGGTCGAGCGCGGGCAGCATCCCCTGAATGGCGGTGGCGGCCTGCTGTGCGTTCGGTGACAGCTTGCCGATCGCCTCGGCGAACTTCTCTGGGTCACGGACCTCTTTGACCGCATCGCTGAAACCTGCGGTGGCGACCTTGAGCGATCCGATCGCCAACCCGGCTGCACCCGCAGCGGCCGGAATCAGACCGAGGACGCCAGACAGTTGGGACACCACCGAAACGGTGCCCGCGATCGCCGTGGGCGAAGCAATGGCCGCGCTGGCAAGCCCGACGGCTTTGTAGTTCGTAGACAAGTTCCGCAGCGACGTGGCCGCCGCGTCGAACCCGGATTTATCGACATCGACTTTGACCGAAGCGCGGGTCTTGTCGACCTTCCGTTTGAACTCATCGACGTCACGTTCGCCTGGGCGGGTATCGGCCCCGATCCGGGGACGGCCCATGCCGCGCTCCATCTCGCGCCCCCACCGCTGCCCCGCCTGATACGCCTCGCGGTCGATATCGCGGAACACCTCGCGGACACCGCTGGCGACCCGACTGGTCTCCGGTATGACACTGACAAAAATGTCCGCGATTGAGGCCACGGGCTGCTCCCTACTTGTTGGCCAGTGCGAAGGGGTTGCGCACCGGATCCCATGCCACGTCGCCCGTGTCGGTGAGTCGGCCCCGTTTGGCGTGTCCGTTCATCGACGCCCAGGCGGATTCGGCGTAGGCGCGGACCCGTTCACGGGCTTCAGCGATGGTGTTGAGCCGCGGTGCGACCCGCAGCCACGCGGATTGGCGCGGCTGGTTACCCGCCATCGCGAAGGCGCGGGAGTCGTTGATCAGGTCGCCGGCCGAGCACATCACCGCGTTGTTCTGCGCCCACCCGAACTCGAGGCCGTGCGGCGGGGCGACGAGCGAGAAGGACTGCGCCTTCGGTCCGAACGACCCAGCGACGGAGGCAATCTGGTCGAGCTTGGCGACAGCGCCCGGAATCGACTGCCAGGCGGCGAGCTGCTCGGCGCTGGCCTCATCCATCACGGTCTGCGCGTCGGCGGTCACGTCCACCATCCGCTGCGCGTCAGCGATCACCGCGACCGCATCATCGAACGCCGGTCGCAGAATGTCGAGGATCTCGTCAGCACCACCGGCTTCGAGGCGGTCGCAGAACTCCTGAGTGAACGCCGGGTCGATGACGCCGCGCAGCCCTTTGCGTTTCTCGGCGACCAGCTCGGCCACCGCGAACTCCGCGAGACTCTTCTCCGCCGCCGGGGCGCCACCGTCGAACGCCGCCCGGATCAACGCCTGCGTCGGGTCACTGATCGCCGTAGCGCCGGTGAGGGTGTCGAGCCCGTCGAGCACCGAGGACAGCGATTCCGGTGGGGTGACACCACATTCGGTGACCGCGTCCATCAGCCGGCGCACGTGGGTGATGTCGGTCAACATGGGGTTGATTCGCATCACACCACCCCCGGCCGGGTCCGGGCCGCGAGGTCGGCGAACTGCTCGTCGGAGAGGTTGGCCACGTACTGCTCGACAGCCTCGCTCACCGCCCGCATCTCCCGCACGTGCGGAGGGGTCCACGCCTCCGGGTAACTATCGTCGGCTGGTTCGGCCATCATGCAGATTCCTTTCGTGCTGCGGCTTCGGCGACGACGAGTCCGCGATCAAGCACCCATCGGCCACCAACCCGGCGCCCGAGGCCGGCGTGGGCCAGACGCTGACAGCTACGAAGCGACAGCCCAAGTATTCGGGCAGCCTCGGCGGTGTCGATAGGGTCGACCGCGGACTCGTCATCACTACCCCAGTCTGACTGCGACGCAATGGAAACGACGTCGCCGTGGCGTCGCAGCGCCATATCGGCGGCGCGTATCGCCCTACGGATCTCCTCGAACCGCTGTGTCGGATACCCGTTACGTGAGGCGGCGCGAATCCCCGCCGACACGAGGTAGTACGCATCCTGCAATGCCTGACCCTGCAACAGGACCGCCCCCGCGAAGTGCTGAACAGGAGGGCGAGTCACGGCGTCACCAACCAGACCTCGCGGGTGTTCTCATCGAACTCAATCTCCGCGCCGAAGTCCTTGCGCGCCCAGTACGCCAGGGCGATGGCGGCCGACGTTCCACCAGTGTGAGCGCGCGCCTCCGCCGAACGGCGCTTACCCGCCTTGATCCACTCCGCCGGCAGACATGCCGGTCCCACTGACGTATCCCACACCTGTTCAACTTCGGCGACCGGCACACCCATCAGCAGGGCGACCGCCGTCGCGGACATCAGCCGCTCACCGCTCTCGGGCTCATGGACAAGCAGCACCCGTCGATCGATCATGCGCTTCGTTCCCCGTCGTCGTCTTTGACGATGCGCCAGATCCTGTTGTTGACGGCGTTGCCAACTGCCGGCTCCGAGACGATCCGATCCGACTTGTGCAGGACGGTGCGAGCGGTGGAGTGGTCGTATCCCGCGGCGATGGCAGCGGCGCGGAAGTGTGCTTGATCGACGACCGTGGTCCCCTCGGGGAGGTTGTCGAGGTACCGGGTGACCCACGCTGACGCAGGCACGTAAGCACCTTGCTCCCCAGGGACGATGGACCACGTTGCGGTACCACGGGAGCGGTCGATCACCGTCACCTCGGGGTGGGCGCTGGCAGCCTGAGCAAGGGTGCTCTTACTGTGCCCGGCAGCCATTCCAGCTTCGTAGACAGCAAACGATGTTGCGGTCGTATGCCCCTCCTCTCGGAGCTGTTGGATGTGTTCTTCGAACCACTCGCGGGCTGACGGCTTCGGTTTTCTCGGATCGTGCCACCTGCGGGTATCGAGGTCTGTGACGTTATCTGAGTGGTCACCGTGACTAGCCTGGTCACCGCTGTTGACCTGCGGATATGGGGGGTGACCACCGTGGTCACCGTGACCACTTAAGCGGTATCGAACACCCTTGATCTGACCTGGCACTGAACTGACGATGCCCTCATGTTCCAGCAAACTCATAGCCTGATCGAAAAGGTCCCGCTTTTCGCGGGTACCGAGACGCCGCCGAAGGTCACTTCCGGCCTGCTCGCCATCCCGGTCCAACATCCGATGGATGCTCCGCTTCACCGTCTCGAGGCGACTCGACTCGTAGAACTCTTCCCCGGCGGCACGAGCGATCGCCCGATCACGGACCCTTGCTCGAGCAGCCTGCTGAGCCTGCTCGACGATCCAATCGCGGGTGCGATCCGACACTGCCATCACTTCCTCGGACAGCTGCCAGTCGAGATCAGACACCACCGACCGGTGATGCATGATCGCCAGCGTGGCGGCCACCTTCAATCGGGTGAGCACCGCGTGTCCGTCGAGGGCGTGCGCCTCTCCGCGCTGGCGGGCGAGATGCGCCTGAATCACCGTGCGGGCGATCTCCTCGGGGCCGTACTGGATCTCCACCACCTCGGCCGACCCGCGAGCCCAGACCGGCAGATTGGTGTTGAGCGGTTCCGGGTCGTCGGCCGCACTGTCGGGCATATCCGGGTCGACGGTAGGGAACCACAGGAATCGCTGCGGCGTGCCGCCGGTGGTGTCACCGAATATCACGCTCGTGTGACCGGGCTGAGCGCCCACCGAAAGACAGCACCGGTAGGTATGGGGTTGCACCACACGTGATGTTGCCTCCGAGGCGTTGGACTGCCCCAACAGCTCGCCCATCGCCATCGCCTTCAGTTGGGCCAGCAGGATGGAACCCTGCCGGGACGCGATACCAGCCAGCGTGTCGATCTCGGTGACGTTGATGATGGCGCGGGTAACCCGTTCAGCGCCCTCTTTCTTCGGTGGGGCGAACAACGCGGCGATACCTTCACCGGACCCAATCGGGCGCTCGATGATGGGCGCCGGCCACGCCAGCCGACTGACCTTGTCGCTGATCCCTTTCCCGCCCCCGCTGGCACTGACGAACGCAGCCAGCAGGTTCAGGGATGCGCGGCCACCGATGATGCCTGGCAACTGGACCTCGGGGCCGGTGCTAGCCGATACCCGCAGCAGCGTGGCCCCGAAGACTGCCCATGGTGCGGCGAATCGTGCGCGTGCCCACTGGTGGATCGTCCGCAGTTCGGGTGTGCTGTTGAAGAACTCGTCGGTGGTCATCAGGCGGCGTCGCCCTTTCCGTACTGACGTGCCCAGGGGTGCGCTTCTTCCCACCGGGCACGTTCGAGTTGTTGTTGAGCGATCCGGGACCAGGGCGCGGCGGTCGAGATCTCGCGTCCGGCGTCGGCAATCGCTTCCTGGCGGGCGTCGTTGGTCAGAGCCTCCCGGACACCGCCGAGGATGAGCGACAACAACTTGCGCGCGTCGTTGTCTGCCATGCCGCACCACTGCAACGTCCCCGCGACGGGAAGAGCACGATGATTGAGTACGACACCGTGCTCGGCGGCGATCCTGCTGGCGTACCGGAAGGTCTCAAACCAATTGACCTGTCGGGACGCGGGAGTGCCCCCGCCGGTGCTGGCGGGGGTCTCCTCGTCGGTATTAGCTGATTCGCTATTACGGTCAACGGTCACAGGGGATCTCCTGCAGTACGCTCCAGATCTTCTGGACCTGGGCGGCATCGAGACTCTCTGTGGAAGCGGCCATCTTGATAAACAGGTACTTGAGTTCTTCCCGTCGCTTGTTCACCAACCAGGCGTTGCGGTATGCGAGGCAATTGACGCAATCGCCAACATCCCAATACATCCCGGTCTCGACATCGAGTCGTTCAAAGTTCAGTTCGTCGAGATCGTTGATTTGGCTGGGAGCTCTCAGTTCAGTCACATCTCCGCCCGGGTACCGCTTCTCGGGCACGTCGAGCATCTCGCCGCACATGGCCGGGAACTGCGTGTGGCCGGCCGCACGGGCGGCGTCCTCGTCGGACCTCCACCACTTGTGGCGGGTGAACGGATTGCGTGGAAATGCCTGCCGGTACGCGCGCCGGATATCGGAGAGTCGCTCTTCGGAGAAGTGACCGTTGTTGCTGAACCCCAGTGCGAGCTGCTGCAGGACCTCAGCGTGGTCCCGGTAGTAGCTGTCGTTCGCCGGATTCAACAACGCGTGACGGGTTATCCGACCGCACGCCGAGCACTTGAGATCACCAACCTCCCGGTGCCAGTCGTTGTTGATCGGATAGTTGAACCAGTAGTTCTCCATGCGGTAATTCCGTGGGCGCTCGCAGGTGCGGGTGTTGCCGCACTCGCAGCAGAGTGCCTGTCGACGGGTGCTCATCGCCGGATTCCCTCGGCTTCGAGGACATCGGACGCACGGTCGATGAACGCGGCGGCCTGCCGCAAGTGGCCCAGCCCGGCCACGACATCGGAAACCGCGAACAGCGGCGCGTCCTGCAGCGACTCTCGGAGGATGCCGTTAAGGTCCAGGCGCACCCGGTCGATTAAGTTGACAATCGTGTCCAACCGCTGATCGATGGCGGTATTTGTCCGCTTCGCGGATGAAGTGTTTACACTCATGTCTAGATCTCCTTCGTGGTTGTGGTGACTGCTGGGTGGTCGTTTCTCCGAAGGGCCTCGGCTGCAACCGGGGCCTTTCGCATATCCGGGGTCTGGTCGTCGTCGACCAACCCGAGGTCGCAGTGATCTTGCTGCGGCAAGTCCCGCATCAGGCAGCGCCGTCGTCGATCTTGTTGATGAACTCATTGATGGCTGCCTCCGAGACCAGCCGTCTACGGCCAACTCTCACACTGCGCAATTCGCCGCTGGCCATGAGTTCGAAGACCTTGCTTCTCCCTACGCCGAGCCTGACCATCACCGATTCCACGCCGTGCAACTGAGCGTTGGCTCGGTCCGCCAGAGGTGCTGACATTTCGACCCTTTCTTCGTATTGCGCAGAGTATTGGTTCGTATCTGCGTGAGACGAAGACTACCACGGCTTTCTACGGACGCAAGAAAGTCCGTATACTCTGCGTGTGGCGAAAGATGAGTCGGGTGAAGCGCCCGTACGGACGTGGGCGGCGGAGATTGTCAGACGGGTTGGTGGCGCTGCGAAGGCGGCCCGAGCGAATGGGTCTGCGAGGTGGCTCAGCGAACGAACGGAAGAGCTCGGCTATCGGATCTCCCCGACCGTGATCGCGAAGTTGGACTCTGGCCACCGGGGTGAGGTTCTCAGTGTTGCCGAGCTTCTGATCATTGCTGCAGCACTTGAGGTTCCGCCAGTGACACTGCTTTATCCGAATCTGCCTGACGGAGAGGTCGAGCGAACCCCAGGGAAAGTCGAAACCGCTCTGTCTGCTGTCCGCTGGTTCGCGGGCGAAGATGACACCGGCTCGCCGGAGTACCTGCCCCGACTATTGCATCTATCCCGTGAGCGTGAGGGCATGATTCGTAGCGCCAAGAGGCAGGAACAGACGCTGGCCAGGATGGCAGCACGTGGTGAACCCATTGACGGGAAGTCCTGGCCTCGGATCGATTACGTGTCGCACATCCGGCAGATCGAGCGGATGATGCGGGAGATCCCGGGCGCTACATTCGACGAGTTCGAATTCAACTTCCCGCTGTCCTACCCCCGCGGCCATGCCTAGACAGCGAATGAAGCCCGGCGAGCACGGCCGCATCGCTGAGAGGTCCAGCGGCGGGCGATTCTTCGCGACAACGTACGTACGTGATGCCGACGGCAAGCGCCGTCGAGTAGAGCGGTCAAGTAATAAGTCCATCGAGGACGCGCGCCGTCTTCTGCAGCGACATCTCGCTCATCGCCGAACACCCCTGTCTGGGCAAGCGATCACGGAGCGGACGACTCTCGCCGAGATCTTCGAGCTCTGGATCGAGGCGAAGGCAGCCGAGGACGGGATCAGCCAGCAGACCGCCGATCAATACAGGGCGGTCTGGGAGAAGCATGGCCTTCAACAGCTCGGCGCGCTCACCGTCACAGAGCTGCCGACCAGTCGAGCCAATGCCCACCTCAAGCTGATGGGCGCTACTACTCAGGCCACGCGCCTCCGAATGGTCCTGCGCGGAATGTTCACACTCGCGGTGGGATTCGATGTTGTCGGCGTCAACCCGATCAGGGAAGCGAAGGTCACTAAGACCTCGTCGATCTCTCCCCGGGCGGCCACGGCGGACGAATTTCATCAGGTTCGGGCAGCGGTGCGCGCCTACGCGGAACGTCAGGGGTCCGGACCGCAACCGGGTCGCCTACTACTGCCGTTCGTCGATCTCCTGGTGGCCACCGGCGGCCGGCCGAACGAGGTGTTGGCCCTGCGGTGGTCCGACGTAGATCTCAGCAGCGATCCTCCCACCGTTACCATCACGGGCACCTTGATCGATCACGGTCGCATCGCGGGCATGCCGCTACACCGACAGGATCTCCGCAAGGGTGGGGCGCCGGAGCACACGGTGGTGCTCCCCCAGTTCGGCGTCGACGCTCTGCTGACACTGAAAGAGGATGGAGCTGCTGCGGACGGACCGGTATTCGCGAACCGTCTGGGCGGGTGGATGTCTCTGACGAACATGCGTCGGGCTCTGCGCGCAGCGCTTCCTGACAGCCTCGCCTGGATCACGCCGCACTCGTTTCGACGGACGGTTGCCACTGTCGTGCGGGATGCTCACGGGCCTGCGTTGGCGCAACAGCAACTGTCACACGCGAAGCTGGACACGACCGAGAAGCACTATTTGCAGCGCCAGACCCGCGGCCCCGACGTACGGGAAACGCTGGAAGCCTTCGTCGGCGAGACGTGAGAGTGAAAGTATCCGGAAAGTGTCAGCTACGGGCGTGTCCGCTGAGCCGCTGAAACGCATATGCGCTGGTATTGAGTGCGCCCGAAGGGATTCGAACCCCTAACCTTCTGATCCGTAGTCAGATGCTCTATCCGTTGAGCTACGGGCGCTTACCGTGTTCAGTTGTCCGTCGTACTTCAGTCGTGGCTGACGAGTCAGCCGCGGCGGAGGCGAGAGGATTTGAACCTCCGGTCCCCTGTAAGGGGGACAACTCATTAGCAGTGAGTCCCATTCGGCCGCTCTGGCACGCCTCCTGACGTTACCGCCGGTCGCACAGCCTACACATCCGTCGGCCGTGGAAGCAAAGCGGTCGATGGGCCACCCTATGCTGGTCGGGTGACCGCCCGCCTACGCCCCGAACTGGCCGACATCCCGGCCTACACACCGGGTAAGACGGTTCCGGGTGCCGTCAAGATCGCCAGCAACGAGACCGTGCACGGCCCGCTGCCCAGCGTGCGGGCGGCGATCGAGAAGGCAACCGACCAGATCAACCGCTATCCCGACAACGGCTACCTCGAACTGCGCGAGCACCTGGCCAAGCACCTCGACGGCGGGGCCTTCACGCCCGAGCAGATCTCCGTCGGCTGCGGCTCGGTCAGCCTGTGCCAGCAGTTGATCCAGATCACGTCGTCGGTGGGCGACGAAGTGGTGTTCGGGTGGCGCAGCTTCGAGATCTACCCGCTGCAGGTCCGCACCGCGGGCGCCACCCCGGTGCAGGTTCCGCTGCGCGACCACACCCACGACCTCGACGCGATGCTGGCCGCCGTCACCGACCGCACGCGGCTGATCTTCGTGTGCAACCCGAACAACCCGACCAGCACCGTCGTCGACCCCGAGGCGCTGGCCCGGTTCGTCGAGGCCGTCCCGCCGCACATCCTCATCGCGCTCGACGAGGCCTACGTCGAGTACATCCGCGACGACCTGCTGCCCGACAGCTTCGGGCTGGTCCGGTCGCACCCGAATGTCGTGGTGTTGCGGACGTTTTCGAAGGCCTACGGGCTGGCCGGGCTGCGCATCGGATACGCCGTGGCCGACCCCGACATCGTCACCGCGCTGGGCAAGGTCTACGTCCCGTTCTCCGCGACCACCGTGTCGCAGGCCGCCGCGATCGCTTCCATCGACGCCGCGGACGAACTGCTCGCCCGCACCGACGAGGTCGTCGCCGAACGCACCCGCGTCACCGCCGCGCTGCGGGACGCCGGGTTCACGCTGCCCCCGTCGCAGGCCAACTTCGTCTGGTTGCCACTGGCCGAGCGCACCCTCGACTTCGTCCGCCGTGCAGCCGAGAACCGGTTGGTGGTACGGCCCTACGGTGAGGACGGCGTGCGCGTCACCGTCGCCGCACCACACGAGAACGACGCGTTTCTCGACTTCGCCTGCAACTGGATTGGAGACCGATGACCCGCACGAGGTTCGACGAGCTCAAGGACCGGACCGACACCATCGCCGACTCCGAACTCGACGAGTTCTGGGCCACGCTCGAACCGGTCGACATCGACTTCATGATCGGCGAGTGGAAGGGCGGCGAGTTCCACACCGGTCATAAGGCGAACGGCTTCATGGAGCGCCTCAACTGGTTCGGCAAGACGTTCCACTCGGCGGCCGACGCGAAACCGCTGGTCTGCCTGGACGCCGACGGCAACAAATTCTCCAACACCGAGGCGATGAAGGGCGAAGCCAGCCTCTGGATGGAGGAGTTCCGCGGCCAGGTGACCGCGTCGATGGTCTACGACGGCGCACCCGTGCACGACCACTTCAAGAAGGTCGACGACAACACCCTGCTGGGCATCATGAACGGCAAGGGCGCCCTCGACTTCAGCTCAGGGGCCGGCCGCCACCTTTACTTCTACCTCGAGCGGGTCTAAGCCTCGACGCGGCGGCCGGTGAAGGCCAACAGCCGCTGCAGCGGCGGCGCGTCCTCGGGCACCTCCACCGGCTCGTCGAAGCCCGCCCGCACGCGGCCCTCCGGCGTCAGGAACTTCTCCGTCAGCCCGAGGACGTACTCGCTCAACGAATCGGGCGCGGGCACCTCGCGGCCGGTCGCGGCGGCGTAATCCCATGCGTGGACGAGGAATTCGAGCGACAGGATGCCGACCAGCACCGTGGCCGGCATCTCGGTGCCGCCGACGTCGATCGCGCCGTCGAGTCCGCGGCGGTGCCACGCGTCGAGTGCGGGCCGAGCGGCGAGGATCACCTGACGTTCCACCGACTCCGACGGATCCCGCTCGGGCATCTCCGCCCCGGCCGCGCCGCCGATCAGCGTGATCGACCTCAACAGGTGATCGGTCAGTCCCGCCACGTCGAATTCGCGGCACGGCGTCTGCTTGCCCAGATCGTCCTGGGCGATTCCGCGCACCACCTGGTGCAGCACACCGAGACTGAGCTCGGCACTGCGCAGTTCGTTGGTCGGCGGTGAGTCGGGTCCCTGCGGCAGGTCGCTACGCATGGTGCTCAGGTTACGTGGCGGTGCGCCTATCGTGGCCCAGATGGGTACGCATGCGAGGACTCTGACGGCACGCCTGGCGGCGGGAGCACTCCTGAGCGCGGGGTTGCTCGCCGGCTGTACCCAGACGGTGACCGGCACCGTCGCGCAGACCACCGAGCCGGGTCCGCCGATCCCCGACGCACAGACCGTCACCTGCAAGGAGTACGGCGCCCTCGAAGAGGACGCGCAGCTCGCGATCATCGGCGAGCTGATGAAGGAGGGCAGCGGTCGGATGGGTTCCCAGCGGACCGTGGTCGCCAAGACGCTCGCCGACGCGATCTGCGAATACCTACCCGCGGCCCGGCTCAGCGAGATCCTGGTCGGCCGCTAGCCTCAGCCCTATGGGCGATACATACGAGTCGGTGACCGTCGGCGTCGACGGCCACGTCGCACAGGTGACGTTGATCGGTCCCGGCAAGGGGAACGCGATGGGGCCGGCGTTCTGGGCCGAACTGCCCGACGTGTTCGGCTCCCTCGACGCCGATCCCGAGGTGCGGGCGATCGTGCTCACCGGCTCGGGCCGCAACTTCAGCTACGGGCTGGACCTGGCCGCGATGGGCGCCGAGCTGCCCGGTCTGGACGCCGGCGCCAAGTCGCGCGCCGACTTCCACAAGCGGCTGCAGAAGATGCAGGGCGCCATCAGCGCGGTCGCCGACTGCCGGACCCCGACGATCGCCTCGGTGCACGGCTGGTGCATCGGCGGCGGGGTGGACCTGATCAGCGCGGTGGACATCCGCTACGCCAGCGCCGACGCCAAGTTCTCGGTGCGCGAGGTGAAGTTGGCGATCGTGGCCGACGTGGGCAGCCTGGCCCGGCTGCCGCTGATCCTGACCGACGGGCACCTGCGCGAGCTGGCACTGACGGGTAAGGACATCGACGCGGCGCGCGCCGAGAAGATCGGCCTGGTCAACGAGGTGTTCGACGATCCCGAGGCCTCGCTGGCCGCCGCGCGCGCCACCGCCGAGGACATCGCGGCGAACCCGCCGCTGACCGTGCAGGGCGTCAAGGACGTGCTCGATCAGCAGCGCATCGCCCGGGTGTCGGAAAGCCTGCGCTATGTGGCGGCGTGGAATTCGGCGTTCCTGCCGTCGAAGGATCTCGGCGAGGCCGTCACCGCGATGTTCCAGAAGCGGCCGCCGAACTTCACCGGCGAATGAGCGGTGGCGGAGGGATTTGAACCCCCGGACGGTTTCAGCCGTCTCTCGCTTTCAAGCTCGCGGCACCAACGGTTTCCGCTGCGCGCGGGGTCTGTCACAGAGCTCTGACCAGGCAGCTGCGGCGTGAATGTGCGCTCTGATTCCCGGTCACGTGTCGCCCATGTGGCACGTCACGAGCCGGACCACTACCCACACCGCTGACCTGTTCGACGCGTGAAGCGCGCCGGTTGTCGGTGGTCGCGAGCACCATGTCGGCCATGAGCATCTACGACGACCTTGCCGAGTCCGCTTCGTTCATCGCCGGCCGCGACGCAGCCCGCGAAGTGCGCCGCGAGGGGTTCGGGTGGAGCGAAGACAGCGGGCACCGCATGTGCCCGTCTGGCCTGCACCCTGACGACGAAGCGGCGTGGCTGAACGGGTGGCGGTCGGTCTGGGACTGACCGTGACACGGAACAGCCGCAACGCGCCTACCCCACTTTCACAGCGGCTGTGTCGCCTCGCCTTCCCGTTTGTCTCATCCCGGATCGAGGTGCTCACGGACAACGGCGATGTCCCTCGTGCGGTCACGCGCGATCCGCCGCGACCTCACCGTGAAGGCGGACTTCTCGATCACTACGAGTCGCAGCCCATGCTCGGGGATCAACGTGCGCTTGCGTGCGTCGTAGAGCCGGCGCTGCTCGCCGCGGCCGATCCCGGAGACGGTCTGGCGCCGGTCGAAGAACGGCGAAGGTTGTGAGTGCTGCTCCTCTTGGAACTCGACGACGAGTCCCAGGTCCGGCCAGTGCCCGTCCACGGGAAGCGTCGCCCCACGCGGCCGTGTAGGCGACGGATCTCCGCGGAGCCAGTCGAACCTCGCCTGGCGATGTCCCGGAATCCTGAGGACCTCGTCGCACAGGTCGAGGACGTAGTGCTCGTCGGAGTCGGCGCGGCTAGCCATCGGTCAATTCTCACAGGGGACGCAGGCACCGGGTGGTGCACGGCCAGAAGAGTCCTACAGCCTCGTGTCCTGGTCGGCGCGATCGAAACTCCACCTGATCGCGGCCGCCGAATTTCACCGGCGAATGAGCGGTGGCGGAGGGATTTGAACCCCCGGACGGTGTTAGCCGTCTCTCGCTTTCAAGGCGAGTGCATTAGGCCGCTCTGCCACGCCACCGCGCAACAGCGTAGTGGGTGCTACACGCGGCCGAGTCTGGCGGGCGCCGAGCCCGCCCGCATCGCCGCGCTCACCCGGCGGCAGTTCTCCCCCATCGCCGCGATCTGCGGCCGCGACAGCCGGCCCAGGAAATGAGCCCGCACGCCGTCGCCGTAGGTGACCATCGCCTCGCGTACCTGGGCGCGGCCGTCATCGGTGATCGTCGCCAGCACGCCGCGACCGTCGTCCGGGCTGGCGCCCCGCCGCACCAGGCCCTGCATCTCGAGCCGGCGGATCTGCCGCGTCACCCGACTGGGCAACGACATCAGCTTCTCCGCGAGGTCACCCATACGTGCCGAGCCCGTCGGCGACTTGTCCAGCATGTCGAGCAACCGGACGTCGTTGAGCGTCAAGTGGTGCTGTTCGACCAGCGTCTTGTTCAGCGTTGCGTAGAGCCTCAGCGCGGCGTCCAGGAAATTTTGCCAGGACCGCTGTTCTGCAATGTCGAGCCCCGGCATGTCGCTCGCCGTACGCCCCCCGATCATCCCCTCCATCCGCCCATGGTAGAACACGAAACCGCTGCCGGGAAGCGAACTGTACTCAGGGGTAGGGTTTAAATGATGCATGCGATCGTTGCGGAGTCCCCAGAGAAGCTGATTTGGACGGAAGTTCCCGAACGCGCACTTCAATCCGGTGAGGTCCGCATCGATGTCGTTGCCGCAGGTATCAACCGCGCGGACCTGATGCAGGCCGCGGGCAAGTATCCGCCCCCGAAAGGCGCCAGCGACATCATGGGACTCGAAGTCTCCGGTGTCATCAGCGAAGTCGCCGACGGGGTGTCCGACTGGTCCGTCGGGCAGCCGGTGTGTGCTTTGCTGGCAGGCGGCGGATACGCGGAAAACGTGACCGTGCCCGCCGACCAGGTGATGCCGGTGCCGGACTCGGTGGAACTCCCCTACGCCGCCGCGCTGCCGGAAGTGGCGTGCACGGTGTGGTCGAACGTCGTGATGACGGCCGGGCTGGCGGCCGGGCAGGTCCTGCTCGTCCACGGCGGGGCCAGCGGCATCGGCACCCACGCCGTCCAGGTGGCGCGTGCGCTGGGCTGCCGCGTCGCGGTCACCGCGGGCTCGGCCAACAAACTGGACCTGTGCCGTGAACTGGGCGCCGAGGTGGCGATCAACTACCGCGACGAGGACTTCGTCGAGCGTCTCCGCGCCGAGACCGACGGCGCTGGCGCCGATGTCATCCTCGACATCATGGGCGCGGCGTACCTCGACCGGAACATCGACGCGCTGGCCACCGGCGGGCACCTGGTCATCATCGGCATGCAGGGCGGCGTCAAAGGGGAACTCAACATCGGCAAGCTGCTGGGCAAACGCGCCAGCGTGACGGCGACCGCGCTGCGCTCACGTCCGGTCGCGGGGCCGGGCGGCAAGAGCGACATCGTCGCCGAGGTCGTCGCGAACGTATGGCCGATGGTCGCCGACGGCCGGGTGCGCCCGATCATCGGGGCGGAATTCCCGGTGCAGGAAGCCCAAGCCGCTCAGGAACTGCTGAACTCCGGCGAGGTGTCGGGCAAGGTCCTGCTGCGCGTGCGCGACTGATCAGCCCAGCGACGCCAGGGCGCGCACCAGCTGATCCACCTCGGCGGCGGTCGTGTAGTGCGCCAGCCCGATCGTCACCGCGCCGCCGATGTCGTCGACGCCGATGACGTCGAGCACCCGGGAGTTCGCGTTCGCGATCGCCAGCACGCCGTTGTCGGCGAGCCGCTGCACCACCTTCTCGGCCGGGACGTCGCGCACCGCGAAGCTCAGCACCGGGATGCGGACCTCGGGCTGACCGATGACCATGACCAGGGGCAGCGAGCGCAGCGACATCAACAGGTAGTCGAACAGCCGGCTCATATAAGACGTGGCCGACTGCATCGACAGCGACAGCCGTTCCCGCCGGGTGCCGGTGGCGTTCTCATCGAGGCCGGCCAGGTATTCGATGCTGGCGACCAGGCCGGCGAGCATGCCGAACTGGTGGACACCGACCTCCAGCCGGGCGGGCCCGGTCGCGTACGGGTCCAGCGACACCGATCCGAACTGGTCGATGGTCGACGGATCCCGGAAGACCAGCGCGCCGATCGGCGGCCCACCCCAAGCGACGGCGTTGAGCGCCACCACGTCGGCGTCGATCTCCTCGAGGTCGATCAGCCGGTACGGCGCGGCCGCCGAGTGGTCGACCACCACCAGACCGCCCACCTCGTGCACCAGCTTGGTCACCGCACGCAGGTCGGTCACCGTGCCGATGGTCGACGAAGCCGATCCGATGGCCACCAGCCGCGTCGGGCCGGTGATCAGGCCCTCCCACTGCCAGGCGGGCAGCTCACCGGTCTCGATGTCGACCTCGGCCCACTTGATCTTGGCGCCGTAGCGGTTGGCCGCGCGCAGCCAGGGCGCGATGTTCGCCTCGTCGTCGAGCCGCGTGACGACGACCTCGTAGCCCAACCCGACCCGCGACGACGCGGCATCGGCCAGCGATGCCAGCAGCAGCGCGCGGTCGGCGCCGAGCACCACACCCCGCGGGTCCCCGTTGACCAGATCGGCGACGGCCTGGCGGGCGGCGTGCAGCACCGCGGCGCTGCGCCGGGCGGACGGATGTGGTCCGACGGTCGTCGACATCGAGCCGCGGAAGGCGGTGGAGACCGTCGTGGCGACGGCATCGGGCAGCAGCATCCCGTGCTGTGCGTCGAAATGCACCCAGCCGTCGCCCAGTGAGGGGTGCAACCCACGCACCCGGGCGACGTCGTATGCCATTGCAGCCACCTTAGAGCGTTCGTGAATTCCACAAACCGACACGATTTCGATGAGTGCCCGACCGTGCGCATCGATCGTTGCCGCACTGGATCGGCTCACCTGCGCAGCCATACTAGTCCAGGACCCTGACGGTGCCGAGCGCTAATCCCCCCACCGTTGCTGACGCGAGCGTAAACCACCTCTGCGGACGCGCACGCCCGTCCCACCAGCCGACCTGGTCGGCCAGTTCGTGTCAGTGACCGGCATTTCGCAGCGGCCACCGCTTGTTTGCCGACAGCGCGTTTTTTCGGCACGCGCGATGATCGGTGGAGGGGGCCGGGCAGTCACCTCCGCAACCGGCCGGTGCCCACGTTCGACGCCGTTGTTCGCCTGGGAACCCACCGGCAACCCGCGCGGCCGGTGGCGTGCGGGCGCACCGGCACGGACGGACTAGTGTCACACCGGTAGAACAGCCTTAAGAGGGAATGCGACAGAGATGACGCTGAACAACGACGACGACAACATCGAGATCATCGGCGGCGACGCCCGCGCCGAGGAGCAGGACGGCGACGGCAAGTCGCTGACCGACCTGGTCGAGCAGCCCGCGAAGGTGATGCGGATCGGCACCATGATCAAGCAGCTGCTCGAGGAGGTGCGCGCGGCTCCCCTCGACGACGCCAGCCGCAACCGGCTGCGCGAGATCCACCACACCAGCATCCGCGAACTCGAAGAGGGTCTGGCGCCCGAACTGCGCGAAGAGCTCGAACGGCTGACGCTGCCGTTCACCGAGGACAGCACGCCCTCGGACGCCGAGCTGCGTATCGCCCAGGCCCAGCTGGTCGGCTGGCTCGAGGGCCTGTTCCACGGCATCCAGACCGCGCTGTTCGCCCAGCAGATGGCCGCCAGGGCCCAGCTCGAACAGATGCGACAGGGCGCGTTGCCCCCGGGCATCGGGGTCCAGGGTCAGCGCGGCGGGCCCGCGCACCCCGGCACCGGGCAGTACCTCTAGGGCACCGGTGGCGGTTCCTCGTATCGAGACCCGGGACGCCTGGGTCGAATTCCCCATCTTCGACGCCAAGACCCGCTCGCTGAAGAAGGCGTTCCTCGGCAAGGCCGGCGGCGCGATCGGACGCAACGAGTCCAACGTCGTGGTCATCGAGGCACTCCGCGACATCACGATGTCGCTGGAACTCGGCGACCGCGTCGGGCTGGTCGGACACAACGGTGCGGGCAAGTCGACGCTGCTGCGGCTGCTGTCGGGCATCTACGAGCCGACCCGCGGCTCGGCCACGGTGACCGGCCGGGTCGCGCCGGTGTTCGACCTCGGTGTGGGGATGGACCCGGAGATCTCCGGCTTCGAGAACATCATCATCCGCGGGCTGTTCCTCGGCCAGACCCGCAAGCAGATGCTGGCCAAGGTGGACGAGATCGCCGAGTTCACCGAGCTCGGCGAGTACCTGTCGATGCCGCTGCGCACCTACTCGACCGGTATGCGGGTGCGGCTGGCGATGGGCGTGGTCACGAGCATCGACCCGGAGATCCTGCTGCTCGACGAGGGCATCGGGGCCGTCGACGCCGACTTCCTGAAGAAGGCCCAGACGCGGCTGCAGAAGCTGGTCGAACGGTCCGGGATCCTGGTGTTCGCCAGCCACTCCAACGAGTTCCTCGCCCGGCTGTGCAAGACCGCGATGTGGATCGACCACGGCACCATCAAGATGGCGGGCGGTATCGAGGACGTCGTGCGCGCCTACGAGGGTGAGGACGCGGCCCGGCACGTGCGGGAAGTGCTCGACGAACACCGCGGGGACTGGTCCACCGACGAGCCGGCCCGATGACCGAAACGGTCCACGCGGTCGTCGTCACCCACCGGCGTCCGGAATCACTGGCGCGGTCGCTCGACGCGCTGTGCGCGCAGACCCGTCGGCCCGACGGGCTGATCGTGGTCGACAACGACGACGACCCCCTGGTGCGTGACCTGGTCGCCGGCCAGCCGATCCCGTCGACCTATCTGGGGTCGCGCCGCAACCTCGGCGGCGCGGGCGGATTCGCGCTCGGCATGCTGCACGCCCTGGCCGCCGGCGCGGACTGGGTGTGGCTGGCCGACGACGACGGACGGCCGCTGGATCACTCGGTACTCGGTGTGCTGCTCGACTGCGCTGAGCGCCACGGGCTCGCGGAGGTGTCGCCGATGGTGTGCGACATCGACGACCCGGCCCGCCTGGCATTCCCGCTGCGGCGCGGGCTGGCGTGGCGGCGCCGCGTCGACGAGCTCGGCGACGGCGACCTGCTGCCGGGTATCGCCTCGCTGTTCAACGGCGCCCTGTTCCGCGCGTCGACGATCGAGGCCGTTGGGGTGCCGGATCTGCGGCTGTTCGTCCGGGGTGACGAGGTGGAACTGCACCGCCGCCTGGTGCGTTCGGGTCTGCCGTTCGGGACCTGCCTGGAGGCGACCTACGTCCACCCGTGCGGCAGCGACGAATTCAAGCCGATCCTCGGCGGGCGGATGCACACGCAGTATCCCGACGACGCCACCAAACGCTTCTTCACCTATCGCAACCGCGGATACCTGCTGGCGCAGCCGGGTCTGCGCAAGCTGCTGCCACAGGAGTGGGTGCGGTTCGGCTGGTACTTCCTGGTGTCCCAGCGCGATCCCGCCGCGCTCCGGGAGTGGATCCGGTTGCGCCGTCTCGGTCGGGAAGAGAAGTTCGGGAGGCCGGGCACGTGACGTTCGTTGACGCTTCAGCGCAGTCGAAGACGATGGCGCGGGCCTGGCGTGACCTCCGGGAGGGGTTCGGCAAGCGGGAACTGTGGCTGCACCTGGGCTGGCAGGACATCAAACAGCGTTACCGCCGTTCGGTGCTCGGCCCGTTCTGGATCACCATCGCCACCGGCGCCACCGCGGTCGCCATGGGGTTGCTGTACTCGAAGCTGTTCAAACTCGAACTGTCCGAACACCTTCCGTACGTGACGATGGGCCTGATCGTCTGGAACCTGATCAACGCGTCGATCCTGGAAGGCGCCGAAGTCTTCATCGCCAACGAGGGCCTGATCAAACAGCTACCGACACCGCTGTCGGTGCACGTCTACCGGCTGGTGTGGCGGCAGATGATCCTGTTCGCGCACAACATCATCATCTTCGTCATCATCGCGGTCATCTATCCGAAACCATGGAGCTGGACCGATCTGGCGGTGATCCCGGCGCTCGCGCTGATCATGCTGAACTGCGTGTGGGTGTCGCTGTGCTTCGGCATCCTCGCGACCCGCTACCGCGACATCGGGCCGCTGCTCAACAGTGTGGTGCAGCTGCTGTTCTTCATGACGCCGATCATCTGGAACGAGGCGACGCTGCAGGCTCAGGGCGCCGGGCAGTGGGCCAAGATCGTCGAACTCAACCCGCTGCTGCACTACCTCGACATCGTGCGGGCTCCGCTGCTGGGCGCCGACCAGGAGCTGCGGCACTGGGTCGTGGTGATCGTCTTGACGGTCATCGGGTGGACGATGGCGGCGCTGGCCATGAAGCAGTACCGGGCTCGAGTGCCGTACTGGGTATGACGGTCCGCGAAAGCTCACAGGCACTTCCCAGGATCATCTAGCGTTATCGCGATATGAGCATCCCGCCATATCAACCGCCGACGTCTCCCAACCCGGGCGGCAGCCACACGCTGCGCTGTCCGAAGTGCTCGGGGAACATGAAGACCTACGAGCGCAACGGCATCCATCTGGAGCAGTGCGACAGCTGCCGCGGCATCTTCCTCGATTTCGGTGAGCTCGAGGCGCTGACCCAGATGGAGAACCGGTTCGTCCAGGCCGCCCCGCCGCCACCAGCGCAGGGCGGCTACGGGACGGGTTACGGATACGGTCCGGGCTGGGGCCAACGCGGCAACAAGCACTACCGCAAGCAGGGCTTCGGACGGCTGTTCTTCTCCAGCTAGGCCATCCGCGCGCACGCCTCGACGAGCAGCTCGTCGTCCGGGTGATGGGCGGCCGCGACCACCACCGCCGCCCGGGCGAACGGTTCGAGCACCGGCCACGGGTCGGCGGCTGCGGCGATGAGCGCCGCGCCGCCGGCCTGCCGGTACGCGTCGAGGAACGCCGCCCAGTCGGCGTCGGGGATGTGTCCGGCCGCCCAGAAGCCCGCCGGCCGCGCGAGATCCCACGCCGGATCGCCGACCCCGAGGTCGTCGACGTCGATGAGCAGCCACGGCCCGTCGTCGCGCCGTCCGAGCTGACCGAGGTGGAAGTCGCCGTGCACGACCGTGCGCGGCCGCTCCGGCGAGCCGGCCCGCCACACCGCGGGCGGCAGCCCCGCCGCCGCCCGCCGCACCGGCTCCGCCGCAGCGCCCGCGGTCCGCAGCTGCTCGACGGCGCGCCGCAACCGGGCCGGCCAGCCGTGCGGCAACCGCGCGTCGACCGGGTGAGCATGCAGCCGTGCGAGCAGTGCGCCGGCCTCGGCCCACGGCAGCCGGTCAGGCTGCGGCACCACGACGTCCACCCGCGGCCACCGGGTCCGCCACCGGGAGCCGACCGGCTCCGGCACGACGGTCAACGGCGCGAGCACGGTGCCGCGCAACCGGCCGGCAAGGGTCAACCGCGTCCGCAGCGCCCGGGGATCGGTGCCGGCCCGGTGCAGTTTGCAGACCACCTCACCGTCGAAGGTGATCTCCGCACCGGACCGGGTCTGCACACCAATGACGGTATTGCGTTCAGCGGCGCGGGATCGGCTGCGGCGCGGCGAGGTTGATCCGGTTCCACGCGTTGATCGTCACCGCCATCGCGATCACCTGGCCGAGCTCGCGGTCGGTGAAGACCTCCGCGGCCCGCTGATACACCTCGTCGCTGACCGGCCCGCGCGTCGCCACCTCGGTGACGGCCTCGGCCAGCGCGAGCGCGGCGCGCTCACGCTCAGTGAACAGGTCGCCCGCCTCCTCCCACGCCGCCACCAGCGCGAGCCGCTGTTCGGTCTCGCCGTGGGCGCGGGCGTCGCGCGTGTGCATGTCGAGGCAGAACGCGCAGCGGTTGATCTGTGAGGCGCGGATCTTCACCAGCTCGCCGATGATCGGGTCGACGTCCTTGGCGGACGCCTCCGACAGCGTCATCATCGCGCCGTAGAGCTCCGGTGAGGCTTTGAACATCTTGATGCGGTCGGTGGTCCCGGTGTCCAGTGTCTGTGTCATACCTCGAACCGTAGCCCGGAAAAACCCACGCAGATGGTTCAATTCATGCATGACTTCGTGGGCCAATTCGGGCGCGCGCGATCTGCACCTCGACCTGCGCGAGGTGATCCGCCCCGGCGCCCGCGGAGTGCGGGAACTGCTCGTCAACGCGCTGCGCGACGCGGTGCGCTCGGGCCGCCTCACCCCCGGCACCACGCTGCCGCCGTCACGCACGCTGGCCGCCGACCTCGGCGTCGCCCGCAACACCGTGGCCGAGTGCTACGCCGAACTCGTCGCCGAGGGCTGGCTGGCGTCACGCCAGGGCGCGGGTACCTGGGTGGTGAACGCCGGCGCGCAGCAGCGGGCGGCCCGGCCGCGCGGAGTGCGCACGACCGCACGGCACAACCTGATGCCCGGATCCCCCGACGTGTCGGAGTTCCCGCGCAGCGCCTGGCTGGCCTCGGCCCGCCGCGCGCTGACCGACGCCCCCAACGAGGCGCTGTGGATGGGCGATCCGCGGGGTCGACGCGAACTGCGCGAGGCGCTCGCCGACTATCTCGGCCGGGTGCGCGGCGTGCGCACCTCCCCCGAGACCATCGTCATCTGCGCGGGCGTGCGGCACGCGGTCGAACTGCTCACCCGGGTGTTCGGCCCGCAGCGGCCGATCGCCGTGGAGGCCTACGGCCTGTTCATCTTCCGCGACGCGATCAGCGCGCTGGGGGCGTCGACGGTGCCCATCGGTCTCGACGAGCACGGCGCGGTGATCAGCGACCTCGACAACCATGACGTGGCCGCCGCCCTGCTCACCCCGGCCCACCACAACCCGCACGGCATGCCGCTGCACCCCACCCGTCGCACCGCCACCGCGGAATGGGCACAGCGCCGCGGCGCCTACGTCCTCGAAGACGACTACGACGGCGAGTTCCGCTACGACCGCCAACCCGTCGGCGCCATGCAGAGCCTCGCCCCCGACCGGGTGATCTACCTCGGGTCGGCCAGCAAGAGCCTGGCGCCGGCGCTGCGGCTGGGCTGGATGGCGCTGCCCGACGACCTCGTCGAACCCGTGGTCGCCGCGGCGGGCGGCAACCAGTTCTTCGTCGACTCGCTCGCGCAGCTGACCATGGCGGACTTCATCACCAGCGGCCGGTACGACCGCCACATCCGCCGGATGCGGATGCGTTACCGGCGCAGGCGCGACCGGCTCGTCGACGCACTCGCCCCGTTCGACGTCGGCGTCCGCGGACTCTCCGCGGGACTCAACCTCCTGCTCACGCTGCCCGACGGCGCCGAACACGAGGTGCTGCAGCGGGCGGGCAACGCCGGCGTCGCCCTGATCGGCCTGTCCGTGATGCGCCACCCCGCCGCCGGACCGGACGTCGCCGACCCCGACGGCGTCATCGTCGGATTCGGCGCACCCGCCGAGCACGCCTTCGCCCCGGCCGTCGAGGCGCTCTGCGGGGTGCTGGAGGCTGCGCTGCGCTGAGCGCGGCACCGCATAAGCTGCCGGGGTGGCCGAGCCCCCCATGTCGCCCCAGCTGTCGCTGACCACGCAGGCGTGGCGGTTCCTGCTCACCGGCGGCTTCTCCGCGATCGTCGATTTCGGCCTATATGTGCTGTTGCTCGAGGTCGGTCTGCACGTCAACATCGCCAAGACGCTGAGCTTCATCGCCGGTACCACCACCGCCTACCTGATCAACCGGCGCTGGACCTTCCAGGCGCCGCCGAGCCGGGCCCGGTTCCTCGCGGTGTGCGCGCTGTACGCCACCACCTACGCCGCGCAGGTGGGCCTGAACTACGTCTTCTTCACGGCGTGGGAGGAGAAGCCGTGGCGGGTGCCGGTGGCTTTCGTGATCGCGCAGGGCACGGCGACGGTGATCAACTTCGTCGTGCAGCGCACGGTGATCTTCCGGTTGGCAGGAGCGGGACGACTCGGGGATGAATAGGAGTCCGCAGTAGGGGCGGTACCCTCGTCACGATGTTGCAGACCACGACCCGGCGGCTCACCGGTTGGGCCCGCACCGCGCCCACCGTGGCCCAGGTGTTGTCGACGCCCGACCCCGAGGAGATCGCCAAGGCGGTCGCGCGGGTCGCCGACGATCCGCAGCGAGGGATCATCGCCCGCGGACTCGGCCGGTCCTACGGGGACAACGCCCAGAACGGCGGCGGCCTCGTCGTCGACATGACGGCGCTCAACCGCATCCACACGATGGACAGCGACACCCACCTCGTCGACGTCGACGCCGGCGTCAACCTCGACCAGCTGATGCGCGCGGCGCTGCCGCTGGGACTGTGGGTTCCGGTGCTGCCCGGCACCCGGCAGGTCACCGTCGGCGGTGCGATCGCCTGCGACATCCACGGCAAGAACCACCACAGCGCGGGCAGCTTCGGCAACCACGTCCGCTCGATGGACCTGCTCACCGCGGACGGCACCGTGCGCACGCTCAAACCGCGCGGCAAGGACGCCGACCTGTTCTGGGCGACGGTCGGGGGCAACGGGCTGACCGGGATCATCCTGCGCGCCACGATCGCGATGACGCCGACGGAGACCGCGTACTTCATCGCCGACGGCGACGTCACCGCCGACCTCGACGAGACCATCGCCTTCCACAGCGACGGCAGCGAGGCGAACTACACCTACTCCAGCGCCTGGTTCGACGCGATCAGCCCGCCTCCGAAACTGGGCCGCGCCGCCATCTCCCGCGGCTCGCTGGCCACCCTCGACCAGTTGCCGAAGAAGCTGCAGCGCAATCCGCTGAAATTCGATGCGCCGCAACTGCTCACGTTCCCGGACCTGTTCCCCAACGGACTGGCCAACAAGTGGACGTTCGGGCCGATCGGCGAACTCTGGTACCGCAAGTCGGGCACCTACCGCGGCAAGGTCCAGAACCTGACGCAGTTCTACCACCCGCTCGACATGTTCGGGGAGTGGAACCGCGCCTACGGCAGCGACGGATTCCTGCAGTACCAGTTCGTGGTGCCCACCGAGGCCGTCGACGAGTTCAAGGCCATCATCGTCGACATCCAGCGGTCGGGGCACTACTCGTTCCTCAACGTGTTCAAGCTCTTCGGGCCGGGAAACAAAGCGCCGCTGAGCTTTCCGATCCCGGGGTGGAACGTCTGCGTCGACTTCCCGATCAAACCGGGACTCGGCGAGTTCGTCAGCGGACTCGATCACCGGGTGCTGCAGTTCGGTGGCCGCCTCTACACCGCCAAGGACTCCCGCACCACCGCCGACACCTTCCACGCCATGTATCCGCGCATCGACGAGTGGATCGCCGTGCGCCGCCGGGTCGATCCCGACGGGGTGTTCGCCTCGGACATGGCCCGACGTTTGGAGCTGCTCTGAATGGTGATCGACGCCGTGGGTAATCCCCAGACCATCCTGCTGCTCGGCGGAACCTCCGAGATCGGCCTGGCGATCTGCGAGCGCTATCTGCGCGACGCACCCGCCCGCATCGTGCTGGCCGCGCTGCCCGACGATCCCGGCCGCGACGCCGCCGTCGCGCAGATGCGCAGCGCCGGTGCGAAATCCGTCGAGGTCATCGACTTCGACGCGAGGGACACCGCCAGCCATCCCGACGTGATCGACCGCGCGAGCGAAGCCGGAGCGCGCGACATCGACGTGGCGATTGTCGCGTTCGGTCTGCTCGGCGACGCCGAGGAGCTGTGGCAGAACCAGCGCAAAGCCGTGCAGATCGCCGAGATCAACTACACCGCAGCGGTTTCGGTGGGCGTCCTGCTCGGCGAGAAGATGCGCGAACAGGGGTTCGGCCAGATCATCGCGATGAGCTCGGCCGCCGGCGAGCGGGTGCGGCGGTCGAACTTCGTCTACGGCTCGACCAAGGCCGGACTCGACGGGTTCTACCTCGGCCTCGGAGAAGCGCTGCGCGAGTACGGGGTTCACGTCCTCGTCATCCGCCCCGGCCAGGTGCGGACGCGGATGAGCGCACACGTCAAAGAAGCGCCGCTGACCGTCGACAAGGAGTACGTCGCCGAGTTGGCGGTCACCGCGTCGGCCAAGGGCAAGGATCTGGTCTGGGCGCCGGGCGCGTTCCGCTACGTGATGATGGTGCTGCGCCACATTCCGCGCCCCATCTTCCGCAAGCTGCCCATCTAACCGGTGGCCACCAACTCGCTGACCGCCCCGATGAGAGTCGCGGGCCGGATGGTCGTGGCGGCCCTGCTCGCCGCCGCCGTCGCGGTCGTCTCACTGGCGGCGATCGCGCGGGTCGAATGGCCGGCGTACAACTCGTCGAACCAACTGCACGCGCTGACCACGGTCGGCCAATTCGCCTGTCTGGCAGGGTTGTTCGCGGCAGCCTGGATCCACCAGCGCGGACGGCACCTGGTGGCGCACGCCGCGTCGGCGGTGTTCCTGTCCGCGTTCGTCGTGGTGACGCTCGCGATGCCGCTGGGGGCCACCAAGCTCTACCTGTTCGGCATCTCGGTCGACCAGCAGTTCCGCACCGAGTACCTGACGCGGTTCGCCGACACCGCCGCGTTGCACGACATGACCTACTACGGGCTGCCGCCGTTCTATCCGCCCGGATGGTTCTGGCTCGGCGGCCGCCTCGCCGCGCTGACCGGAACCCCCGCGTGGGAGATGTTCAAACCGTGGGCGATCATCTCGATCGCCATCGCCGTCGTGCTCGCGTACGTGTTGTGGACGGCGATGATCCGCTTCCGCTATGCGCTCATCGTCACCACCGCCACCACCGCGGTGATGCTGGCCTACTCGCCGGCCGAACCGTATGCCGCGATCATCGCGGTGCTGCTGCCCCCGGTGTTCGTGCTGGCGTGGTCGGGGTTGCGGGGCTCGAACCGCAACGGCGGGTGGGCTGCGATCGTCGGCGTCGGGATGTTCCTCGGCGTGGCCGCGCTCTTCTACACGCTGCTGCTGGGCTACGCCGCGTTCACGCTGGTGATCATGGCGGCCACCGTCGCGATCGCCCGGCGGGCGTGGGAACCGCTGCTGCGCCTGCTCGTCATCGCCTTCATCTCCGGCGCGATCGCGCTGATCGGGTGGGCGCCGTACCTGCTGGCCGCGATGCGCGGCACCCCCGCCGACACCGGCACCGCCCAGCACTACCTGCCCGCCGACGGTGCGCAACTGTCGTTCCCCATGCTGAGCTTCACGCTGCTCGGCGCGCTGTGTCTGGTCGGGACGATCTGGCTGGTCGTGCGCGCCCGCACCTCCACCCGGGCCGGCGATGAGCGCTTGCGCGAAGAGCAGACGGCCGGCGCCCTGGCCATCGCGGTCCTCGCGGTCTACGCCTGGTCGCTGCTGTCGATGCTCACCACGCTCGCGGGCACCACGCTGCTGTCGTTCCGGCTGCAGCCGACGCTGGTGATCCTGCTGTCCGCGGCCGGGGTCTTCGGTTTCGTCGAGGCCGCCCGCGGCCTGGCCGACAGCTTCTCCAGCCGGCGACTGCTGGATGCCGCAGGCGCCATCGGCACGATCGGTGCGCTCACGTTCGCCCAGGACATCCCCGACGTGCTGCGCCCGGACATCGCCGTCGCCTACACCGACACCGACGGCTACGGCCAGCGCGCCGACCGCCGGCCGCCCGGTGCCGAGCGCTACTACCGCGAGGTGGACGCGGCGATCCTCGAGGCCACCGGCCGCCCGCGCAACGAAACGATCGTGCTGACCGCCGACTACAGCTTCCTGTCCTACTACCCGTACTACGGGTTCCAGGGCCTGACGTCGCACTACGCCAACCCGCTCGCCCAGTTCGACGCGCGGGCCAAAGCCATCGAGAGCTGGCAGACCCTCGCCGACGCAGACCAGTTCGTGACGGCGCTGGACAACCTGCCGTGGGACCCGCCCACGGTGTTCCTGATGCGCCGTGGCAGCGAGGACACCTACACGCTGCGGCTGGCCTCCGACGTCTACCCCAACCACCCGAACGTGCGGCGCTACCAGGTGAAGCTCGACGCGGCGCTGTTCGACGACCCGCGCTTCGCGGTCTCCGACATCGGCCCGTTCGTCCTCGCGATCAGGCAACCGGTCGATGGCTGACACCCAGCCACGGCCGTTAACATCTAGGCCCGTGAAACCTGGGGTTGCGGTCGGGAGCAACCATCGGACGGCGCGCCTCATCGCGATCGTCGCCGGCTTGCTCGGCGCGGCGATGGCGCTGGCAACCCCGCTGCTACCGGTGAAACAGACGACGGCCGAACTGAACTGGCCGCAGAGCGGCGTGCTGCGCAGCGTCGACGCACCCCTGATCGGCTACGTCGCCACCGACCTCACCATCACGGTGCCGTGTCAGGTGGCCGCCGGACTGGCCGGACCGGCCAACGCCGGGCGCACCGTGCTGCTGTCCACGGTCCCCAAACAGGCCCCCAAGGCCGTCGACCGCGGTCTGCTGATCGAGCGG
Organism: Mycolicibacterium litorale; assembly: GCF_010731695.1. Classification (NCBI taxonomy): domain Bacteria; kingdom Bacillati; phylum Actinomycetota; class Actinomycetes; order Mycobacteriales; family Mycobacteriaceae; genus Mycobacterium; species Mycolicibacterium litorale. The sequence continues at coordinate 4,795,821 of NZ_AP022586.1, read as the reverse complement.
GTGGGCAACGACCTGCTGGTCATCGTCCGCAACACCCCGGTGGTCAGCGCGCCGCTGACCGAGGTGCTCAGCCAGCAGTGCGAGCGCTTCGTGTTCACCGCCCACGCCGACAAGGTGACCGGCGAATTCGTCGGGCTGGTGAAGGGGCCGGACGACGTGGAACCGGGAGAAGCCCCCGGTGAACCGCTGCGCGGCGAACGCAGCGGCTACGACTTCCGCCCGCAGATCGTCGGCGTCTTCACCGACCTGTCCGGACCCGCGCCGCCCGGCCTGCAGTTCTCCGCGACCGTCGACTCGCGCTACAGCAGCACCCCCACCCTGCTCAAACTGCTGGTGATGTTCGCCGGTGTAGCGCTGACCGTCATCGCGCTGGGCGCGCTGCACGTCCTCGACACCGACGACGGGATGCGCCACCGCCGGTTCCTGCCGTCGCGCTGGTGGTCCATGACGCCGCTGGACGGTGTGGTCACCGCGGTGCTGGTGTGGTGGCACTTCGTCGGCGCCAACACCGCCGACGACGGCTACATCCTGACCATGGCCCGGGTGTCCGAACACGCCGGCTACATGGCCAACTACTACCGCTGGTTCGGCACCCCCGAAGCGCCGTTCGGCTGGTACTACGACCTGCTCGCGCTGTGGTCGAACGTCAGCACCGCCAGCGTGTGGATGCGGCTGCCGACCCTGCTGATGGCGCTGGCCTGCTGGTGGGTGATCAGCCGCGAGGTGATCCCGCGCCTCGGCCACGCGGTGAAGGTGAACCGCGCGGCGGCGTGGACGGCCGCCGGCATGTTCCTGGCGTTCTGGCTGCCGCTGAACAACGGCCTGCGCCCCGAGCCGATCATCGCGCTGGGCATCCTGCTGACCTGGTGCTCGGTGGAACGCGGGGTGGCGACCAGCCGGCTGCTACCGGTCGCGATCGCGATCATCATCGGCGCGCTCACCCTGTTCTCCGGGCCCACCGGCATCGCCGCCGTCGGCGCGCTGCTGGTCGCCGTCGGCCCGCTCAAGACCATCGTCGCCCGGCACACCTCGCGGTTCGGCTACCTGGCGCTGCTCGCGCCGATCCTCGCCGCGGGCACCGTCACCGCGATCCTGATCTTCCGGGACCAGACCCTGGTCGGCGAACTGCAGGCCAGCAGCTTCAAGAGCGCGGTCGGGCCGAGCCTGAGCTGGTTCGACGAGCACATCCGCTACTCACGGCTGTTCACCACCAGCCCCGACGGGTCGGTGGCGCGGCGCTTCGCGGTGCTGACGCTGCTGCTCGCGCTCGCCGTCTCCGTGGCGATGACGCTGCGCAAGGGCCGCATCCCCGGCACCGCGGCCGGCCCGAGTCGCCGCATCATCGGCATCACGATCATCTCGTTCCTGGTCATGATGTTCACCCCCACCAAGTGGACCCACCACTTCGGGGTGTTCGCCGGGCTCGCCGGATCGCTGGGCGCACTGGCCGCCGTCGCCGTGCTGGCCGCCGCGATGCGGTCGCGCCGCAACCGCGCCATGTTCGCGGCCACCGTGCTGTTCGTCGCCGCGCTGTCGTTCGCGACCGTCAACGGCTGGTGGTACGTCTCCAACTTCGGGGTGCCGTGGTCGAACTCGTTCCCCGAGTACAAGTTCGGGTTCACCACGATGCTGCTCGGACTGTCGGTGCTGACGCTGCTGCTGGCGGCGTGGTTCCACTTCTCGGGCCGCGACACCTCCCCCGCCGACGACGGCCGCTGGCGGTGGCGCCGCATCGTGCAGTCCCCGCTGGCGATCGCCGCGTGGCTGGTCGTGATGTTCGAGGTGGTGTCGCTGACGGTGGCGATGGTCAGCCAGTACCCGGCGTGGACGGTCGGACGGTCCAACCTGGAGGCGCTGACCGGCAAGACGTGCGGGCTGGCCGAAGACGTGCTGGTCGAACAGGACCCCAACGCCGGATTCCTGGCGCCGATCGGGGTTCCCGTCGGCGCCGCGCTCGGCGCCGCAACCGCACAGGGGTTCAGCCCCAACGGCATCCCGTCCGACGTCTCCGCCGACGCCGTGATGGACCAGCCGGGGGCGACGAACTTCGCCGACACCGACGGCGACACCGAGACCGGTGGCGAGGCCGGCACCGAGGGCGGCACGACCGCCCGCGCGGGCGTCAACGGCTCCCGCGCCCGGCTGCCGTTCAACCTCAACCCCGCCCGCACCCCGGTGCTGGGCAGCTGGCGCAGCGGCACCCAGGCGCCGGCCAGCCTGCGCTCGGCCTGGTACCGGCTGCCCGACCGGGACTCCGCCGGACCGCTGCTGGTGGTGTCGGCGGCGGGCCGCTTCGATCCCGGCGAGGTCGTGGTGCAGTGGGCCACCGACGACGGCGGCGCCGATTCGGAGCCGGGCGGCAGCGTCGGCCTGGGCGACGTCGGGGCCTCCCCGGCATGGCGCAACCTGCGGTTGCCGCTGTCGGCGATCCCCGCCGACGCCACCCGCATCCGGCTGGTCGCCGGCGACGACGACCTGAGCCCGGAGCACTGGATCGCCCTGACCCCGCCCCGCATCGCCGAACTGCGGACGCTGCAGGAGGTGGTCGGGTCGCAGGATCCGGTGCTGCTGGACTGGCTGGTCGGCCTGGCGTTCCCCTGCCAGCGGCCGTTCGACCACCGCGACGGCGTCATCGAGGTGCCCAAGTGGCGGATCATGCCGGACCGGTTCGGCGCGGAGGCCAACTCGCCGGTGATGGACTACCTCGGCGGCGGCCCGCTCGGCATCACTGAACTGCTGGTGCGGCCGACCACCCTGCCGACGTACCTCGACCACGACTGGTTCCGCGACTGGGGCGCCTTACAGCAGCTCACGCCGTTCTACCGGGACGCCGAACCGGCACGGCTGGATCTCGGTTCCACAACGCGTAGCGGCCTGTGGAGCCCGGCGCCGCTGCGTCATTAGGACCTTCGCCTACCATCGACGCTCGTGCCCGCACACCGTTCCATCCGCCTGATCGCTGTCATCGCGGGCTTGGCGGGCATCGTGCTGTGCGCGTTGGCCCCGCTGCTGCCGGTCAAGCAGACCACCGCCACCATCGTGTGGCCGCAGGCCCCCGCCGCGGACGGGTTCGTCGGTGACCTGACCGCGCCGCTGGTGTCCGGTGCGCCGCTGTCGCTGGACGTGACGATCCCCTGCCAGGTGATGGCCACCATGCCCGCCGACGGCGGCCTGGTGTTCTCGACCATCCCGCCCGGCGGCATCGCCGCGGGCCGCAACGGACTCTTCGTGCGCGCCAACACCGACGACGTCGTCGTGGCGTTCCGCGATTCGGTCGCCGCGGTCGCCCCGCGTGCCGCGATCGCCGCGGGCGCCTGCAGCGAACTGCGCATCTGGGCCACCGTCGGCGCGGTGGGCGCCGACTTCGTCGGCATCCCCGGGGCGGCAGGCACGCTCGCCCCCGAGAAGCGCCCGCAGGTCGCCGGGGTGTTCACCGACCTGGAGGTGGCGTCGCAGCCCGGAGCCGCCCCGGCGGCGACATCGGAACCCCGCCTTTCCGCCCGCATCGACGTCGACACCCGGTTCATCACCAGCCCCACACTGCTCAAGCTCGCGGTGATGACGCTGGGCGTGCTGTGCGTGCTGGGCTCGATCATCGCGCTGGCCCTGCTCGACCGCCGCGTCGGCCGCAGCATCCCGCGCGGCTGGCGGCGGCTGCGGCGGGTCGGCCTGTCGACGTGGCTGGCCGACATCGGCGTGGTCGGCGGGCTGCTGGTGTGGCACGTGGTCGGCGCGCAGTCGTCGGACGACGGCTACAACCTGACGATCGCGCGAGTGGCGGGCGACGCCGGCTACACCACCAACTACTTCCGCTACTTCGGGGCGTCGGAAGCCCCGTTCGACTGGTACCAGAGCGTGCTGTCGCACCTCGCGTCGATCAGCACCGCCGGCGTGTGGATGCGCATCCCCGCCACAGCGGCGGCGATCGCGACGTGGCTGATCATCAGCCGGTGCGTGATCCCCCGGCTCGGCAGGCGCCTGGCCGCCAACCGGGTCGCGGTGTGGACCGCAGGCGCGGTGTTCCTGGCGGCCTGGCTGCCGTTCAACAACGGCCTGCGGCCCGAACCGCTCATCGCGTTCGCGGTGATCGCGGTGTGGATGCTGGTCGAACGGACCATCGGCACCCGCCGGCTGTGGCCCGCCGCGGTCGCCGTCGTGATCGCGATGTTCTCGGTGACGCTCGCGCCGCAGGGTCTGATCGCGCTGGCCCCGCTGCTCGTGGGCGCGCGCGGCATCGCCAGCAACGTCTCCGCCCGCCGCCCCGTCGACGGGCTGCTGTCCTCGATCGCGCCGCTGCTGGCCGCGGCGTCGCTGGTGTTCGTCCTGATCTTCCGCGATCAGACCCTGGCCACCGTCGCCGAATCGGTGCGCATCAAATACGTCGTCGGACCGACGCTGCCCTGGTACCAGGAGTTCCTGCGGTACTACTTCCTCACGGTCGAGGACAGCGTGGACGGCTCGCTGACCCGCCGCTTCTCGGTCTTCATCCTGCTGCTGTGCCTGTTCGGGCTCATCGTGCTGCTGTTGCGCCGCGGACGGCTGCCCGGCACCTTCAGCGGCCCGGTGTGGCGGCTGGCCGGCACCACCGCCGTCGGGCTGCTGCTGCTGACCCTCACCCCCACGAAATGGGCGGTGCAGTTCGGGGCGTTCGCCGGCCTGGCGGGCGCCCTGGGCGCCGTCACCGCGTTCGCGTTCGCCCGGGTCGGGGTCAACAGCCGCCGGAACCTGGCGCTCTACGTGACCGCGCTGCTGTTCGTGCTCGCGTGGTCGACCTCCGGGATCAACGGCTGGTTCTACGTCGGCAACTACGGGGTGCCGTGGTTCGACAAGCAACCGGTCATCGTCGGCTACCCGGTCACCACGATCTTCCTGGTGCTGGCCATCGCCTGCGGCGTGCTGGCCGGCTGGCTGCACTTCCGCATGGACTACGCCGGGCACACCGAGGTCGCCGACACCGGCCGCAACCGCGCGCTCGCATCGACGCCGCTGCTCGTCGTCGCCGTCATCATGGTGGTGCTCGAACTCGGCTCGATGGTCAAGGCCACCGTCGGCCGCTACCCCGTCTACACGATCGGCGCCGCCAACGCGGCCGCGCTGCGGTCGGGACTGTCCGCCGACAGCTGCGCGATGGCCGACGAGGTGCTCGTCGAGGCCGACACCAATGCCGGCATGCTGCAACCCGTTCCGGGGCAGCGCTTCGGCGAGTACGGCCCGCTCGGCGGCGAGGACCCCGTCGGCTTCACCCCCAACGGGGTAAGCGACACCCTCGAACCCGCCGAACCCGTCGCCGCCAACCCGGGCACGGTGAACTCCGACGGGCCCGTCGACAAACCGAACATCGGCGTCGGCTACGCGGCAGGCACCGGCGGCGGCTACGGCCCCGAGGGTGTCAACGGGTCGCGGGTGTTCCTGCCGTTCGGGCTCGACCCCGACCGCACCCCGGTGATGGGCAGCTTCGACGAGAACACCGTCGCCGCCGAGGCGACGTCGGCGTGGTACCAGCTGCCACCCCGGACCCCCGACCGGCCGCTGGTGACCGTCGCCGCCGCCGGGGCCATCTGGTACTACGAGGAGGACGGCTCGTTCAACTACGGCCAGTCGCTCAAACTGCAGTGGGGCGTGCACCGGCCCGACGGCTCGTACCAGGCCCTCGACGAGGTGCAGCCGATCGACATCGTGCAGCAGAAGGCGTGGCGCAACCTGCGGTTCCCGCTGTCGTGGGCGCCGCCGGAGGCCAACGTGGCCCGCATCGTCGCCGACGACCCGAACCTGTCGGAAGACCAGTGGTTCGCGTTCACCCCGCCGCGGGTGCCGGTGCTCGAGACCGCCAGCAGCTTCCTCGGCTCGCAGACGCCGGTGCTGATGGACATCGCCACCGCCGCCAACTTCCCATGCCAGCGGCCGTTCACCGAACACCTCGGGGTGGCCGAACTGCCGGAGTACCGGATCCTGCCGAACTTCAAGCAGGTGGTCGCGTCGTCGAATCAGTGGCAGTCCGCGGAGGACGGCGGCCCGTTCCTGTTCATCCAGGCGCTGCTGCGGACCGCGACGATCCCGACCTACCTGCGCGACGACTGGTATCGGGACTGGGGTTCGATCGAACGCTATATCCGGGTTGTGCCGCGTGACGAGGCGCCCGACGCCGTCATCGAGGAAGGATCGAAACGAGTGTTCGGGTGGAGCCGGGGCGGACCGATCAGGGCACTGCCGTGAACGGCACATCGGGCGACGCCGTGAACGGCACATCAGGTCAAGCCGTGAACGGCGCATCAGGTCAAGCCGTGAGTACGGCCGTGGCGCCGGACGACACCGCGGCCGCCCCGACGCGGCCGGCCGGTAGGGATGTGAAGATCGCGCGCTGGGTCGCCACGATCGCCGGGCTGCTCGGCTTCGTCATGGCGGTGGCGACGCCGCTGCTGCCGGTCACCCAGACCACCGCGACGCTGAACTGGCCGCAGCAGGGCCAGTTCGCCAACGTCACCGCACCGCTGATCTCCCAGGCGCCGGTGAGCCTGACCGCGACCGTGCCGTGTGAGGTCATCCGCACCATGCCCCGCGACGGCGGCCTGGTGCTGGGCACCGCACCGGCCGAGGGCCGCGACGCCGCGCTGAACGCGATGCTCGTCAACGTCACGCGCACCCGCGTCGACGTCATCGTCCGCAACGTCGTGGTCGCCAGCGTCAACCGGAACCGGGTCACCGGTAGCCCGGGCTGCGACCGCATCGACATCACCTCGTCGCAGGACGGCACGTTCGCCGACTTCGTCGGACTGCGCAAGGCCGACGGGTCACCGCAGCGCACCGGCTACCCCGACCCGAACCTGAGGCCCGCGATCGTCGGCGTGTTCACCGATCTCACCGGGCCCGCACCGCCGGGGCTGTCGTTCTCGGCGACCATCGACACTCGGTTCACCACGCAGCCGACGGCGCTGAAGCTGACCGCGATCCTGCTGGCGATCATCTCGACCGTCATCGCGCTGCTCGCGCTGTGGCGGCTGGACCGCCTCGACGGCCGGCGCATGCACCACGTCATCCCGACCCGCTGGCGCACCTTCAGCCCGGTCGACCTGGTGGTGGTCGCCGGATTCCTGGTCTGGTACGTCATCGGCGCCAACTCGTCGGACGACGGCTACATCCTCGGCATGGCGCGGGTGGCCGACCACGCCGGCTACATGTCGAACTACTTCCGCTGGTTCGGCAGCCCCGAAGACCCGTTCGGCTGGTACTACAACCTGCTGGCGCTGATGACCCACGTCAGCGACGCCAGCATCTGGATCCGGCTGCCCGACCTGATCTGCTCGCTGATCTGCTGGCTGCTGCTGAGCCGCGAAGTACTGCCCCGGCTCGGGCCCGCCGTGATGGGCAGCCGCGCTGCATTGTGGTCGGCAGGGCTGGTGCTGCTGGCCTCGTGGATGGCGTTCAACAACGGGCTGCGGCCGGAGGGCCAGATCGCCACGGGTGCGCTGATCACCTACGTCCTCATCGAGCGGGCCATCACCTCGGGCCGGCTCACCCCCGCCGCGCTCGCGATCATCAGCGCCGCGTTCACACTCGGCATCCAGCCCACGGGCCTGATCGCGGTGGCCGCGCTGGTGGCAGGCGGCCGGCCGATCCTGCGAATCCTGATGCGGCGCAGGCAGATCGTCGGCACCTGGCCATTGATCGCACCGCTGCTCGCCGCGGGCACCGTCGTGCTGGCCGTGGTGTTCGCCGACCAGACACTCGCAACAGTGCTGGAAGCCACCAGGATTCGCACCGCGATCGGCCCCAGCCAGGAGTGGTACACCGAAGTCCTTCGCTACTACTACCTGATCCTGCCGACCACCGACGCGGCGATCTCGCGGCGCGTGGCGTTCCTGTTCGCCGCGCTGTGCCTGTTCCCGTCGCTGTTCATGATGTTGCGACGCAAGCGCGTTGCCGGGGTGGCACGCGGTCCGGCCTGGCGGCTGATGGGCGTCATCTTCGCGACGATCTTCTTCCTGATGTTCACCCCCACGAAGTGGATCCACCACTTCGGGCTGTTCGCGGCGGTGGGCGGGGCCATGGCGGCGCTGACGACGGTGCTGGTGTCACCGGCGGTGCTGCGTTCGGCGCGCAACCGGATGGCGTTCCTGGCGGCGCTGCTGTTCGTGCTGGCGCTGTGCTTCGCGTCGACCAACGGCTGGTGGTACGTCTCGAACTTCGGGGTGCCGTTCAACACCTCGGTCCCCCAACTGGGCGGCGTGACCGTCAGCGCGGTGTTCTTCGCGCTGTTCGCCGTCGCCGCAGTGTGGGCGTTCTGGCTGCACCTCACCCAGCGCGGCGAATCACGCATCGTCGACAAGCTCACGGCCGCACCGCTTCCCATCGCTGCGGGGTTCATGGTCGTGGTGTTCGTGGCGTCGATGGCCGTCGGTGTGGTGCGCCAGTACCCCACCTACTCCAACGGGTGGGCCAACATCCGGGCGTTCGCCGGCGGCTGCGGCCTGGCCGACGACGTGCTCGTCGAACCCGACTCCAACGCGGGCTTCCTGCGGCCGCTGCCCGGCAATTACGGTCCGCTGGGGCCGCTCGGCGGAACCGATCCGGTCGGCTTCTCCCCCAACGGCGTTCCGGAGCGGATCATCGCCGAGGCGATCCGGCTGAACAACCCGCAGCCCGGCACCGACTACGACTGGAACCGGCCCGAGAAGCTGTCGCGCCCCGGCGTGAACGGGTCCACGGTGCCGCTGCCCTACGGGCTGGATCCGGCCCGCGTTCCCGTCGCGGGAACGTATTCGTCTGGCGTGCAACAGGAGAGCCGGCTGGCCTCGGCCTGGTACGAACTGCCCGCTCCGGACGACGCCCACCCGTTGGTGACCATCACCGCCGCAGGGACGATCGCCGGACGCAGTGTCGCCGAAGGATTCACCGACGGGCAGACCGTCGCGCTGGAATACGCCCGCCGCGGCCCCGACGGGGCGCCGGTGCCCGCGGGCCGCGTCGACCCCTACGACATCGGCCCGACGCCGTCGTGGCGCAACCTGCGCTACCCGCGGGATCTGGTCCCGGCCGACGCCGTCGCGGTGCGGGTGATCGCCGAAGACCTGAACCTGGGCCAGGGCGACTGGATCGCGGTGACGCCGCCGCGCGTCCCCGAGGTTCGGTCGGTGCAGGAGTACGTCGGCTCCGAGCAGCCCGTGCTGCTGGACTGGGCGGTCGGGTTGGCTTTTCCCTGCCAGCAGCCGATGCTGCACGCCAACGGGGTCACCGAGGTGCCGAAGTTCCGCATCTCACCGGACTACTACGCCAAGCTGCAGTCCACCGACACGTGGCAGGACGGCCTCAACGGCGGCCTGCTGGGAATCACCGACCTGCTGCTGCGGGCGTCGGTGATGTCGACCTACCTGTCGCAGGACTGGGGCCAGGACTGGGGTTCGCTGCGCCGCTTCGACACGATCGTCGACGCCGAACCGGCGAAGATCGACCTGGGCACCGCGACGCACAGCGGGCTGTGGAAGCCGGGTGAGATCCGCATCCAGCCGTAGGGCTGCGGGCCGAGATTTGTCAGACCCCGCTGCCATGATGGTGGCATGTCTTCGAGCGCACCATCTTTCGTCCCCAGCGCGCCCCGCGCTGCGCGGCTCGAGGCGCGCTTCGAGGAACTCGCGGAGCTGACCGGTCAGCGCAACGCCATCGACGGGCGCATCGTGGAAATCGTGGCCGAGATCGACGGTGACGAACTATGGGGCGCCACCGGTGCCCGCTCCATCGCCGCATTGGTGGCATGGAAAACCGGAGTGTCCCCCACGAATGCGAAAACCGTCGCCACCATCGCCCAGCGGATCGCCGAGTTCCCCCGCTGCGTGGCAGACCTGCGCGCAGGGCGGCTCTCACTCGACCAAGTCGGGGCCATCGCCGACGCCGCCAGCCCAGGCTCTGATGACCACTACGCCGAACTCGCCGCCAACGCCTCGGTCAGCCAGCTACGCACCGCGATCAAACTCGAACCAAAACCCGAACCCGAACCAGCACCCGACCCCGACGCCGACGACGAACCCGAGCCCGAACCCGAGCCCGAACCCGAGCCCGAACCCGAGCCCGAACCCGAGCCCGAGCCGGAGACGCGCGGGTCGATCACCACGACCACCGACGACGAATTCACCTGCTGGACCATCACACTGCCCCATATCGAAGGCGCAGCATTCGAGGCCGCGCTGCAGTCCCACCACGACGGGCTGATCGCGCAGTGGAAACGCGACCACGGCGACAGCCCGGCCGTGAACCGGCCACCGATGCCCACCCGCATCGATGCCTTCAACGCCCTGGTCGAGGCCGGCTGGGACGCCGAGGCCACCCGCCGCCCCCACAGCCACCGCACCACCGTCGTCGTGCATGTCGATGTCAAGGACCGCATCGCCGCCCTGCATGTGGGGCCGCTGCTCTCGGACGCCGACCGCCGCTACCTGGGCTGTGACGCCACCGCCGAGGTGTGGTTCGAACGCGACGGAGCCGTCATCGGCTCCGGGCGCACCACCCGCCTGGTCAACCGCCGACTGCGGCGCGCGCTCGAACACCGCCACCGCACCTGCGCGATGCCCGGCTGTGAGGCCACCCGTGGTCTGCACGCCCACCACATCGTGCACTGGGAAGACGGCGGGCCCACCGACCTGGACAACCTCGTGCTGCTCTGCCCCTACCATCACCGACTGCACCACCGCGGCATCATCACCATCACCGGACCCGCATCACAGCTGACCGTCACCGACAGCACCGGCCGACAACTCCGATCCGGATCGCTGGCCCGCCCACCCAACCTACCCCCACCCACAGTGCCGCCCTACCGCGGACCCAGCGGAGAACGCGCCGACTGGTGGTGGTACACACCCTTCCAACCCCCACCACAAGCGACGAACTGAGTTGCCGGTCAGCCGTTCGCGGCGTTGTGGCGGTCGATCGCGGTGTCGCAGTCAGCCTGCGACTGATTGGTCTGCTCCATGCACACCCGCACGTTCGCCTCGTCGGGCTGCATCCCGGCCGGCACCGACGGGCTGTCGAACTCGCCCTGGTACTTCGACCAGATCGTCTCGTTGGTGTCGGTGAGGCGGGCGCAGTAGGCCGGGGTGCCGGTCGGCGTCACGCCCGCGGCGCCCATCGTCGCGCAGTCCGCGCCGACGACCACGACCGGCAGGGCGGGATCCGCGGACGTCTTGGGTTCCTCGCGCTGGGAGAACCAGAACCCGCCCGCGGCCGCCAGGGCCACCACCGCGACCGCTGCGGCGACCATGGGAAGCCGCGTCCGCCGCGTGCGGGGCTCCACCGGTTTCGCGTGCCGGGGCATCGCCGCCGCCTTGGACGAGACCGTCTCCATCGTGGCGTCGTCGGTGCCGATGCGGTGTTCGAGCGCCCGCGCGAAATCGATACACCGGTCGAACCGCTTGTCCGGCGACTTCGCCAGGGCCCGGCCGATCACCGGCCCGAGGCCGGACAGTTCCGGGCGCACCTCGCCGATGGCCGGTGGTTCGGCGGTCAGGTGGGCGCTGATCACCACGGCGGGGTTGGAGTGCGTGAACGGCGGTGTGCCGGTGAGCAATTGGTAGGCGGTCGCGGCCAGCGCGTACTGATCGGCCCGCCCGTCGATGTGGTCGCCGCGCAGCTGCTCGGGCGCGGCGTAGGCCACCGTACCGACGGTCATGTTCGTGCCGGTGAGACCGCCGGTGTCGCCGGCCTGGCGGGCGATCCCGAAGTCGGCCAGCATCGCCCGCTCGTCGGGTGTGCCCGGGTCGGCGATGAGGATGTTCGCGGGTTTGACGTCGCGGTGGTAGAGGCCACGCTGGTGGGCGTAGTCGAGCGCGAGGGCGACCCCGGTGATGATGCGGACCACCACGTCGGGCGGCATACCGTTCGGATAGCGTTCGGCGAGCAGCCGCGCCGCGTCGGTGCCCTGCACATAGTCCATCGAGATCCACAGCAGGCCACCGACGTCGCCGCGGTCGTGCACGGAGACGATGTTCGGATGCCACAGCGTCGCGGCGATCTCCGCCTCCCGGTGGAACCGCTGGCGGTACTCGTCGTCGGCGGACACCGCGGCCGAGAGCACCTTGAGCGCGTCCTGGCGCGGCAGCCGCGGATGCTGGGCCAGATACACCTCGCCCATACCGCCGGAACCAAGCGATCGCACGACGGTGTAGTCGGCGATCTTCTCCCCCTCCGCAAGCGGCATGGGCGAATCCTACGGGCCACGTGCGGCGCCGGTGGCCAAGCGGGGGTTCAGCTGCGCTGCGCGATGTGCTTCTTCGCTTCGTCGTAACCCACGGCCGGTGGGGCATCAGCGGGCGCGTAGACCAGGTTCAGCACGCCGGTCGAGAAGGTCTGCGAGGAGAGCAACCGCAGCGGCAGTGCCGGGCCACCGCTGTCGAACAGCCGCTCGCCGGTGCGCACCGCGATCGGGTGCACCAACAGATGCAGTTCGTCGAGCAGGCCGGCGTCGAGGAGCTGTCGGACCACCGACACCGACCCGCTCATCGCGATGTCACCGCCCGGCTCGGCTTTGAGCGCGGTGACGGCGTCGACGAGCTCGCCCGCGAGCTGTTCGGTGTTGCGCCAGTCGAACCGCAGCTGCTGCCGTGAGACGACGATCTTGCGCATGTCGCCGAGTTGCTTGGCGAATTCGGCGTCCTCACCGCCGTCGCGTTCCCGCTGCGGCCACGCTCCGGCGAAGCTGTCGTAGGTCTTGCGGCCCAGCAGCACGGTGTCGGCTGCGCCGAGTGTCGCACCGACGGCCTCGCCCATCTCGTCGTCGAAGTAGGGGAAGTGCCACTGGTCGGGCGCCTCGACGACACCGTCGAGCGCGATGAACAGTCCGGCCTTGATCTTTCGCATGCCGGATAGACCGCGAGCGCACGCTGAACTCATCGCGAGCGTACGCACGCGCGCGGCCGGTCAGGTGCGGCGCAGCGTGAGCAGCGTGATCTCGCTCGGCGCGAAGACCCGGAACGGCGGACCCCAGAACCCGGTGCCGCGGCTGGTGTAGAGCTGCGTCCTCTCGCCGTGCCGGCTGAGTCCCTGGACGACCGGCTGCTCCAGACGCACCAAATAGTTGAACGGCCAGATCTGCCCGCCGTGGGTGTGGCCGGAGATCTGCAGGTCCACCCCGGCGCGGGCGGCGTGCGTGACCTGCTTGGGCTGGTGTGCCAGCAGCAGGACCGGCAGGCTGCGATCCGCACCGGCGAGGGCGGCGTCGAGGTTGGCACCGTGCCCGCGGACACCGGACGCCTTGGCGGTGGCGTCGTCCACGCCCGCCACCACGAGCCGGTCACCGCCGCGCTCGACGACGATGTGCCGGTTGTGCAGGGCGTCCCAGCCGATGCGCTCCATGTAGTCCAGCCAGGCCTGCGCCTCGCTGTAGTACTCGTGGTTGCCGGTGACGTAGACGCGGGCGCAGGCGGCCGTCACGTCCGCCAGCGGGCCGGCTTGCGGTTCGCGTTGCTCGACGGTGCCGTCGGCGATGTCGCCGACGTGGCAGACGACGTCGGCGCCGAGGTCGTTGACGCGCGACACCACGGCCGCCGACCACCGGGCGCGGTCGATCGGGCCGTAGTGCGTATCGGTGATCATCGCGACGCGTAGACCGTCGAGGCCGCGACCGAGCCCGTCGATGCCGATGTCGACGGTCTTTATCCGCGGCACCCGCATCGCCTCGGCGTATCCCCACACCAGGAGGACGACCGCCACGGCCAGAACCGCGGCCGCGACCGTCCGGCCCCGCACCGGATCGTCGACTCCGGCGAGAAGCAGGACCAGCCGCAGGACGTTCCCGAGCACAGACCAGACGAACAGCACCCACGCCACGCCCAGCAGTGCGTCCGCCGTGGCGGAGACCCAGTCGGGGCGCCGCCGGCCGCGGCCGACGAACAGCAGCGCCGGCAGCGCGACGAACGCCGCCGCGAACACCGCGCTACCGGCGGCGACGACGGGCGTCGGCCAGGCGGTGCCGGCCAGCAGCAGCGTCCACCACGGCACCCCGAAGAGGAGCAGCAGGATGGCCGACACGATCGCCGTGCGGCGCCACCGCACGCGGGAACGCCGCGGTTGTACGGGTTCGACCACATCGGCCGGAACGTCGGCCGTCACCTCTGAATCGCGCATACGAACCGACGGTACCGACCACCATGCACCCTCGACTCTCCGCGAGCGTGCGCAGACTCCTGTGAGGGGCTCGGCATGTCGTGTGCAGACACGCACCGTCGCGGTGAGAGGTGCGAGGTGAGAGGTGCGAGGTGAGAAGTGAGCTGAGTACTTAGATGGGGGTGAGGCCGTGCTTGCGCTGCACGCGGTTGATCTGCTTGTCGCGCAGCAGGCGCATCGACTTGCGCAGCAGCAACCGCGTCTCGTGCGGTTCGATGACCGCGTCGATGAAGCCACGCTCGGCCGCGATCCAGGGCGTCGCCATGTTCAGGTTGTAGCCCTCGATGAAGTCGGCGCGGATCTTCTGCACCTCCGGCGCGGTCGGATCCGGGAACCGCTTCACCAACAGCTGCGCCGCGCCCTCCGCGCCGATCACCGCGATGCGGGCGGTCGGCCAGGCGAAGTTCAGGTCCGCCGAGAGCTGCTTGGAGCCCATCACCGCGTACGCGCCACCGTAGGACTTGCGGATCGTGATCGTCACCTTCGGCACGTCGGCCTCGACGACGGCGTTGAGGAACCGGCCGCCGCGCTTGATGATGCCGCCCTTCTCCTGCTCGACGCCCGGCATGAAGCCCGGGGTGTCGACGACGAAGACCAGCGGAAGGTTGTAGGAGTCGCAGAACCGGATGAACCGCGCGGCCTTGTCGGACGCCTCGTTGTCGATCGATCCGGACAGGTACATCGGCTGGTTGGCGACCACGCCCACCGAGCGGCCGTCGACCCGCGCGAACGCGGTGATGATGGCCTGCCCCTGGTTGGCCGCGACGTCGAACACGTCGCCGTCGTCGAAGATCCGCAGCAGGATCTCGTGCATGTCGTAGGCCATGTTGTCGGCGTCCGGCACGATCGTGTCCAGCTCGAGGTCGTGCGGGGTGATCTCCGGCTCGAGCCCCGGGTTCACGATCGGGGCGTCGTCGAATGTGTTGGGCGGCAGGAACTCCAGGTAGTCGCGGACGTACTGGAACGCCGCGGCCTCGTCCTCCACGACCTGGTGGATGTTGCCGTAGCGGGCCTGCGCGTCGGCGCCGCCGAGTTCGTCGAGGCTGACGTCCTCACCGGTGACGTCCTTGATCACGTCGGGCCCGGTGACGAACATGTAGCCCTGGTCGCGTACCGCGACCACCAGATCGGTCTGGATCGGCGAGTACACCGCACCACCGGCGCACTTGCCGAGGATGATCGAGATCTCCGGCACCAGACCGCGCAGCAGCTCATGGCGGCGGCCGAGCTCGGCGTACCACGCCAGCGAGGTCACCGCGTCCTGGATGCGGGCGCCCGCGGAGTCGTTGATGCCGATGATCGGGCAGCCGACCATCGCCACCCACTCCATCAGCTTGGCCACCTTGCGGCCGAACATCTCGCCGACCGAACCCTGGAACACCGTCTGGTCGTGGCTGAACACCCCGACCGGCCGGCCGTTGATGGTGCCGTGGCCGGTGACCACACCGTCACCGAACAGTGCGTTCGGGTCTCCCGGCGTCTTGGCCAGCGCACCGATCTCCAGGAAGCTGCCCGGATCCAGCAGCGAGTGGATGCGGGCGCGGGCGCTGGGCAGGCCCTTGCGGTCGCGCCGCGCCTTCGCCTTCTCGTCGCCGGGATCCTTGGCCAGCTCGAGCTTCTCGCGCAGTTCGGCCAGCTTCTCGGCAGTGGTCTTGGGCTTGGTGGGCGTTACGTCCGCG
Source organism: Mycolicibacterium litorale (assembly GCF_010731695.1). Lineage (NCBI taxonomy): Bacteria > Bacillati > Actinomycetota > Actinomycetes > Mycobacteriales > Mycobacteriaceae > Mycobacterium > Mycolicibacterium litorale. The sequence continues at coordinate 4,779,997 of NZ_AP022586.1, read as the reverse complement.
GTCGTCACTTCCCCTGCTTCTCCTGCGCTTCGCCGTGAATCCGGTTGATGGCCTCGCTCATGTGAGCGCCCACCTTGGCAATGTACGGCTCGTCGATCGCCTGGATGTGCTCACCCCCGATCGGGACCACTTCGAGCTCCGACACGAACTCACCCCAGCCGCCGTCGGGTTGCCGGGTGGCGTATCGCGGTTCGAAGTAGATCGCGTCGTCGTGGTAGCGGTCGGCCATGTACAGCGTGACGTGCCCGTCGTACGGCTTGATCTCGGCGGTGTCGATCATCCGGTTGTCGAGATACGACGTGCGCTGGTGCTCGATGATGCCGCCGGGGATCTGCACGCCGCTGGCCGCGACGGCCTCCATCACGAACTTCACCTGGCCCTCGTCGTCGAGGTTCTCCAGCTCCTCGTACGGGATCTCGGGGATCTGCACGTTGAACGTGCGCTCGGCGAAGCGGGCGTACCGCTCCCAGCGGGCGCGGGTCTCCTCCTTGGTCTGCGGCACCTCCTCACCGGCGCGCACCGCGTCGATCAGCCCCACGAACCGCACGTCGGCACCGGCCTGCTTGAGTCCGATGGCGCACGCGTAGGCCAGCACCCCGCCCAGCGACCAGCCGGCCAGGATGAAGGGCTTGCCCGTCTGACCGCCGGTCCAGCCGTTGATCTCCAGCAGCTTCGGCACGTACTCGGCCGCCCGCTCCTCCACGGAGCCCTCGACCCGCTCGATGCCGTACATCGGGACGTCGGCGGGCAGGCGTTTGAGCAGCGGTTCGTAGACCACGGTCGACCCGCCGGCCGGGTGGAACACGAACACCGGAATCTGCGATCCGCCTTCCGACGGGGCGCGCAACACCCGCACGAACCCGTCGACCTTGCCGGACTCGAGATGCTCGCGCACCGTGGTGGCCAGCTCCTCGATGGTCGTGGCGGACGTGACGTCCTCGGCGGTGATGGTGCCTTCGGCGCGTTCGGTCAGCCGCTCGGCCAGTTTCGCCGCCGTGGCGGCGTCGACCTTCGGCAGTTCGTTGAAGATGCCGCCCGGCGACTTACCGGTGACGATCGCCCACGTCGCGAACGTGACGCGCTCGGCGGCATCACGCGGGGGCACGTCGGCCCCGAGCGCCTCGGTGACGGCCTCCTGGGTCAGCACCGACGCGGCCGCCTTGGCCGCCGACGACTTGGCCGCCGAGGACTTGGCCGCCGAGGGCCCGGCCGGATTGGTCGGCGGCGCAGGGATGTCCGCCTTCGGAGCGGCCCCGGCCGCGACATCGGACAGCGGACCCGACGGATCGGTCGGCGGTGCCGGGATGGCCGGGGCGTCGTCGTCCTGCGTGCTCGGCTCGGCCTGCGGATCGGGCACCTGGGTGGTCGCCGTCGTCAGGTTGGCCCCGGACAGCACCGCGGCTTGTTCGGCGGCCTGTTCGGCCGCCGCCTCACCCAGCGGATGTCCGGCGGCCGCCAGCTTCTCCTCGAGCTCGGCGACCGTGGACGCCCCGCCCATCAGCTCGGCCTGCTCCGCGGCGATCTCCTCGGCGGTCTTGCCCTTCTGCGACTCCGCCAGCTGGTCGACCTCGTCGCGATGCTCGATCGCGTAGACGATGAGCTGCTCGACGGCGTAGAGGTTGGCGTCACGCACCGCGGTCAGCTGGATCGGCGGCAGGTCGAAGTCGTATTCGACGCGGTTCTTGATCCGCACCGCCATCAGCGAATCCAGGCCGAGCTCGATCAGCGGCACCTCCCACGGCAGGTCCTCGGGCTCGTAACCCATGGCACCGCCGACGATCAGTCCCAGCCGGTCGCGCACCGTCTCACCGGAATCCGGTGACCATTTGCCCAGGCCCGCACCGAGATTGGCACCCTGGGTCAGGTTGTCCGACAGGATCGCCGCGTCGTCGTCGGCCTCGGGCTCCGCCGGTGCCAGCGCCTCGCCCTGCGCCGCAACGGTTCCCGTGGCGACGGCCGCGGGAAGCGCGACAGCCTGACCGCCGCGGGTGACGATCGCGTCGTAGACCAGCGTGAACGATTCGTCGATTCGGGCGTGCACCTGCACCGACGCCCCACCCGGGTGACGGGTCAGCGTGGTGACCAGGCGGGCGCCCTCGCCGGGCACCGCGCGCTGCTCGGCCGCTGTCACCGCGGCATCCGAGAACACCTGCGCGGCAGCAGATTTCACCAGCACGGCCAAATCTGTCGCGCCGCGCGGCGCGTACTCCCACACGTGCCTGCCGTCCGGGGTGGCGACGTGGCTACCCGGCATGACGCCGGCGTTGTCGCCGCTGAAGCGCACGTCGAGCCAGTGCGGCTTACGCCGGAACCGGGTCGGCGGGATGTTCGCGTAGTCCAGCGCGCCGGCCAGCCCGCGCGAGCGCCGCGGGAACAGGGTGCGCATGTCCAGGTCGTGGCCGTGGACGAACAGCTGAGCCATGGCCGCGGTCATCGAGTCGACCTCGTCCTGCTTGCGGGCCAGCGTCGCGATCAGCTGGCCATCGTAGAGTCCAGCGGCAGACGTCGTTAACCCGACCTGCATGAGCGCCACCGGATTCGGCGCGAGCTCGAGGAACGTGGTGTGCCCGTTGTCGACGGCGTTGCGGATGCCGTGGGTGAAGTAGACGCTGTGGCGCAGCCCCTTCTTCCAGTAGTCCACGTCGTGGATGGGGTCGGCGCCCGCCCGGATCAGCCTGCCCTCGTGCACGGTGGAGTAGTACGCCGTCTGCAGCGGATGCGGCTCGATGCCCTGGATCTCGGCTGAGAGTTCACCCAGCAGCGGGTCCATCTGCGAGGTGTGGCTGGCGCCCTTGGTCTGCAGCTTGCGGGCGAACTTGCCCTCGGATTCGGCGCGGGCGACGATCGCGTCGATCTGTTCGGGCGGACCACCGATGACCGTCTGGGTGGGGGCGGCGTACACGCACACCTCCAGTCCCGGGTAATCCGAGAAGACGGTCTTGATCTCGTCGGCCGAGTACTCCACCAGCGCCATCAGCCGGATGTACTCGCCGAACAGCATCGCCTCGCCCTCACCCATCAGGTGGGCGCGCGAGCAGATGGTGCGGGTGGCGTCCTCCAGCGACAGGCCGCCGGAGAAGTACGCCGCGGCCGCTTCGCCGAGCGACTGGCCGATGACCGCGCCGGGCTTGGCACCGTGATGCTTGAGCAGTTCACCGAGGGCGATCTGGATGGCGAAGATCACCGTCTGGACGACCTCGATGGGGTACTCGCAGGTCTCGTTGGTGTAGTCGATGGCGTCGTCGAGGATCAATTCCACGACGGAGTAGCCGCGCTCGTCCTGAACGTGCGCGTCGACCTTGTTGATCCACTCCGCGAAGACCTCGTTGCGCAGGTAAAGGTCCTTGCCCATCTTGCGGTGCTGGGCGCCGAATCCGGCGAGCACCCAGACCGGACCGTTGGTGACGGGTCCGTCGGCGCTGTAGACGTTCGGGCTCTGCTTACCCTCGGCCAGCGCGCGCAGCCCCTTGACGGCCTCGTCGTGGTCGCGGGCCATCACCACAGCGCGGGAGCGGCCGTGGTTGCGGCGCGACAGCGTCCGCCCGATCGCCTCCAGTGACGCCGCCCGGCCCTCCTCGCTGTCGATCCAGTCGGCCAGCTCGGCGGCCGCGGAACGCTTGCGGGAGGTCAGGAATGCCGAAACAGCAAGCGGGACAAGCGGAGTGGGCTGTCCTTTCGCCTCGAGCTCCTGGCGGGCGGCCTCGATCAGCCGCTGGGCCTCGTCGGTCAGGCCGGGCAGCTCGTACTCGGGTTCGGCGGCCGCGGCCGGGGTGTCCAGTGCGTCGTCATCATCGTCGCTGGAGACGAACTCGCCGTACTCGTCCATCCGGACCCCGCCCACGTACACGGCGGGCTTGTTCGGCTCGGCGGTCACCTCGACCACCTGCTCGGGTTCGGGCTCGACCAGATCGCTGGGCAGCACCTCGCGCAGCACCAGGTGCGCGTTGGCACCGCCGAAGCCGAAGCCGGACACACCGGCGATCGCGTGGCCGCTGTAGCGCGGCCAGTCGGAGACGGTGTCGTTGACCTTCAGCCGCACCGCGTCGAAGTCGATGTACGGGTTCGGGCCGGTGTAGTTGATCGACGGCGGCAGCTTGTCGTTGCGCAGCGACAGCGCCACCTTCGCCAGGCTGGCCGCACCGGCCGCCGACTCGAGGTGTCCGAGATTGGATTTCACCGCGCCGAGCAGCGCGGGCTTGTCGGCCGGCCGGTTGCGGCCGACCACGCGGCCGAGTGCGTCGGCCTCGATCGGGTCGCCGAGGATGGTTCCGGTGCCGTGCGCCTCGATGTAGTCGACGTCGCGCGGGTTGATGCCGGCGTCCTTGTACGCCTTGCGCAGCACCTCGGCCTGCGCGTCGGGGTTGGGCGCCAGCATGCCGTTGGACCGGCCGTCGTGGTTGACCGCGCTGCCCGCGATCACCGCGAGGATGTCGTCGCCGTCGCGCCGGGCGTCGCTCAACCGCTTGAGCACCAGCATGCCGGCGCCCTCGGAGCGCGCGTAGCCGTTGGCGTCCTGCGAGAACGACTTGATCCGGCCGTCCGGCGCCAGCACGCCGCCGACCTCGTCGAAGCCGATGGTCACCAGCGGGGTGATCAGCGCGTTGACACCGCCGACCACGGCGACGTCGGCCTCGCCCGAGCGCAGCGCGGCCACCCCCTGGTGTGCGGCGACCAGCGAGCTGGAACACGCGGTGTCGATGGCCATCGACGGTCCGCGGAAGTCGTAGAAGTACGAGACCCGGTTGGCGATGATCGAGCTGGTGGTGCCGGTGATCGCGTACGGGTGTGCCACCGACGGATCGGCGACGGACATGAAGCTGTAGTCGTTGTTCGACGCGCCGATGTAGACGCCGACCCGTTCGCCGCGCAGGCTCGACGCCGGAATGCGGGCGTGCTCCAACGCCTGCCAGGTCAGCTCGAGCGCCATCCGCTGCTGCGGATCGATGTTGTCGGCCTCCATCTTCGACAGCGCGAAGAACTCGGCGTCGAAGCCCTTGATGTCCTTGAGGTAGCCGCCCCGGGTGGCCGCCTTGGCGACACGCTCGGCGATCCGCGGCTCGGCGAGGAACTCCTCCCAGCGCCCCTCGGGCAGGTCGGTGATGGCGTCGCGGCCCTCGAGCAGCGCCTGCCACATCTCCTCGGGACTGTCCATGTCGCCCGGGAAGCGGGTCGCGATACCGACGATCGCGACGTCCTCGACGTCACGCTCGCGGCTCCAGTCCTGATCGTCGGCGCCGTCGTCGGCGCGTTCGGGCTCGCCCTCGATGATCACCGTCGCCAGCGATTCGATGGTCGGGTGCCGGAACGCGACCGTCGCGGTCAGCGTGACGCCGGTGAGGTCCTCGATGTCGCTGGCCATGGCGACCGCGTCGCGCGAGGACAGGCCGAGCTCCACCATCGGCGTCGACTCGTCGATGGAGTCGGCGTTCTGCCCGGTGGCGTTGGCGATCCAGTTGCGCAGCCATTCGCGCATCTCGGCGACGGTCATGTCGACCTGCGCGGGCCTCAGCGGACCACCGTCGCCGGAGGCGACGAGATGGCCTTCCCCCTGCGCGACGACCGGCTGGTTCTGCACGGAGGGCGAATTGTTCGGTGTTTCAGACATGTTCATCTCTTTCGCCGCCCGCGGCGGGTGTGTGTGGGAAGGGCGGGGCCCGTTCGTCAGTCGGTCTCGTCGGGGAAGGCGTTGGCGACCTTCCCGCTGCGGAGGCTGCCGTCGAGGTAGGCCGAGCGGCAGGCGCGGCGGCCGATCTTGCCGCTCGAGGTGCGCGGGATCGCGCCGGCCGGGGTCAGCAGCACGTCGCGCACGGTGACGCCGTGGCGCACCGCGATCGCGGCGCGGATGTCGTCCGCGATCGGGCCCATGTCGAGCTTGTGCGCGCCCGGCGCCCGCTCACCGACGATCACGAGCTGTTCGGACGTGTCGGCGGGGTCGCGCTTCAGACCGGCGTGGGCGTTCTCGAAGACCTCGTCGGGCAGCTGGTTGGCCGGCACCGAGAACGCGGCGACGAACCCGGTGCGCAGCGCCTTGGTGGCCTCCTGCGCCGAGTACTCGAGGTCCTGCGGGTAGTGGTTGCGGCCGTCGATGATGACCAAGTCCTTGACGCGGCCGGTGATGTAGAGCTCGCCGTCGTGGTAGGCGCCGAGGTCGCCGGTGCGGACCCAGGTCGCGTCATCGGGCGCACCCGCGGCGTGGCTGGGCTCAGTGCGGGACTTGAGGATGTTGTGGAACGTCTCGCGGGTCTCTTCCTCTTTGCCCCAGTAGCCGGTGCCCATGTTCTGGCCACTGATCCAGATCTCGCCGATCTGGCCGTCGGGCAGCTCGGTGGCCGACTCGTGGTCGACGATGACCGCCCACTCCGCGACGCCGACCTTGCCCGCACCCGCCTGCGCGACGGCCTTCGGCGAATCTTCGGTCACCTCGACGAAGCGGTGGTTGTTCAGTTCGTCGCGGTCGACGTAGGTGATCCGCGGCTCGGCGCTGATCGGTGTGGTGGACACGAACAGCGTGGCCTCCGCCAGACCGTAGGACGGCTTGATCGCCTTGGGCTGGAACCCGAACGGCCCGAACGCGTCGTTGAACCGGCGCACCGTGGCCGCCGAAATCGGCTCGCTGCCGTTGAGGATGCACTTGATGTTGCTCAAGTCGAGCGGCGGCTCGCCGTCCTTGGGCACACCGCGGACGGCGGCATGGTCGAACGCGAAGTTCGGGGCGACGGAGATGACGCCCCCGGTGTCGCCTTCCTTGCGGGCCATCTCGCGGATCCAGCGGCCGGGCCTGCGGACGAACGCCGCCGGCGTCATGAAGGTGATGTAGTGGCCGAGCATCGGTGACAGCAGCACGGTGATCAAGCCCATGTCGTGGAAGAACGGCAGCCAGGACACGCCCCGGTCGCCTTCCTCGCCCTCGAGCGCCTCGATCACCTGGACCACGTTGGTGGCGAGGTTGAGGTGGGTGATCTGCACGCCGGTCGGGATGCGGGTCGACCCCGAGGTGTACTGCAGGTAGGCGATGGTCTCCTGGTTGACGTCGACCGGCTCCCAGGTGGCACCGACCTCGTCGGGCACCGCGTCGACGGCGATGACACGCGGCCGCTGGTTGGCCGGCCGGGTCCGGAAGAACTTCCGCACCCCTTCGGCGGCCTCGGTGGTGGTCAGGATCGCCGATGGATGACAGTCGTCGAGAACGGCGTGCAGGCGGCCGACGTGTCCGGGCTCGTTCGGGTCGAACAGCGGCACGGCGATACGGCCGGAGTAGAGGGTGCCGAAGAACGCGACGAGGTAGTCGAGGTTCTGCGGGCACAGGATCGCCACCCGGTCGCCGGGCTGGGTGACCTGCTGCAGGCGCGCGCCGACGGCCCGGTTGCGGGCGCCGAAATCGTTCCAGTTGAGGTCACGGGCGACGCCGTCGCGTTCGGTGGAGAAGTCCAGGAAGCGGTACGCCACCTTGTCGCCACGCACCTTCGCCCACCGCTCGACGTGACGCACCAGGTTCCCGTTGTCGGGGAACTTGATGAGACCGTCCTTGATGAACGGGTTGTGGAATGGCATCTCACACTCTCCTGTCAAAGCACTTCGGGCTTACGGGCCCGCAAAGCCTGCGTTGCACCGACGGGACGCTGCAGCCTCCTCGACGGACCGCGCGAACTCCAAACCCCCAAGATGCTACTCGGGTGTGGGTCCGCGGCGGCCTCGACGCCGTGTGCCGGCCGTCGGTCACCGTCTTAGTTTTCTCTTAATGTTAAGTGACCGGCCTGCACCGGCCAAATCATTCCGGTCACGTGTCAACCATGTTTTGGTTGCGGTGCGCTCTCGATGACGCCCCGCGCCCAGTTCAGCGTCCACTGCGTCGCGGACTGGCCGTCGACCTGCCAGAACTGCGGTGTGGCGTACATCGCGTGGATCGGCTGCCCGGCGCCGCCCGCCAGGGTCTCCAGCGTCCGCGGCAGGTTGACGATCGAGAACGCCGACTCCGGCGCCGCGCAGATCAGGTCGCCGGGTGCGCAGATCTCGAAGACGCGGTCGTTGAGCTGTCCGAAGCCGCCCGGGCGCGGGCCGGTCATGCTCAACCCGAGGGTGCTCAGCGTCGGCACCTCGGCCAGCGTGATCTCCGCGCCCACCCCCGGCGGGTTCGGGCCGACGTCCTGCCCGACCCCGGTCTCGCGGCGGCCGTCGGCGATCGTCGTCACGCCGAGCACCAGATCCTGGTCGATCGGGCCGCGGCCGTTGCCGACGTCGCTGGCGATGTCGCCGGCGATCACCGCACCCTGCGAGAAGCCGACGATCACGTAACTGGTCAGCGGGCAGCGGTTGTTCATGTCCGTCAGCGCCTTCACCGCGGCCTGGGTGCCCTCGGCGCGGCTGTCGTTGTAGGACATCTGCTTGTCGGCGGAGAACGGATTGTGGAACTGCGCGGTGTAGGGAACCGTGAAGATCTCCAGCCGGTCGTTGCCGAACTCGGCGCGCAGCGGGTTGGTGACGTTCAGCAGCAGCGCGATCGGGAACTGGGTGGGGTTGAACGGGTCGAGCTGCGGTGACGACTCCCAGGTCCCCGGGATCGACAGCAGCTGCACGTCCGGGCAGCTCGCATCCTGGAACTCCGGGCGCGGCTTACCGGTCGACGGCACGCCCGTCGGCGGCACCGCGGTGGGCGGCAGCGCCGTCTCCGGCGTGTCCGGCCTGCGCATCACCACCACGATGATGGCCACGACCAGCACCACCACCAGGGCCATCGCCCCGGCCGCGGCCAGGGCGAGGATTCGGTGACGTTTACGTCGACTGGATTTCGGCATGGGTGTTCGGCTCCTCGCGTACGCGGATCTGCGCTAGCAGAGTCGTTCTGTTGCGATGCGAATGTAGTCGGCGGTCGCGTCGTCGACCTCGCTCGCCGACACTCGCATGGAATTCGGCCGGGTGGCGCGCACGTCGCTGCGCACGAGCGGCAGGATGGCCTCCCACACCGCCTGGTCGCTCTGTTTGGCGGCATGCGCCTGGCAGACCGTGGAACCGATGGACAGGGCCCGCAGATCGCTCGTGGCGCGCACCCCGGCGGTCTTCAGCGCGTCGAGGTAGCGGCGCTGCTGGCCGGTGACGGTCAGCGCGCCCGGCTGCGCGGCCACCTCCGGCGGATCCGAAGCGCTGTCGGCGGCCTCACCCGCGGCCGCGTCCGGCGGGGGCTCCGCGGTCGAGGTCTGGTCGAGGTTGAGCACGGGGTTGGTCAAGGCACACGCGGTGACGAGGACGACCGCGGACAGCACGAGCAGCGTCGGGAGGATCCGCCGTTGGCTGTGCTGCACGCTTCCACGGTACCGGCTGCCCTGCCGGGCTCCGGGTGACTCGAAAGGCCCGCCGGCCTAGCGGATGGCCGCCACGAGGTCGCCCGACATCGCGCCGAGCTGCGGCCCCCAACTGCCCCAGCCGTGTTCGCCGCCCGCCGGGAAGTCGAAGTGGCCGTTGCTGCCCCCGACGGCACGGTAGTGCTGGTAGAAGCCGCGATTGCTGCCCTGGGCCTGATCGCAGTAACCGATCATCGCGGCCGGGTCGACACACGTCAGCGTGGACGGGCTGTACACCCACAGCCGGGTGTTGTTGTTCGCCAGCAGCTGGATGTGGACATCGGGGTCGTGCCACTTCCAGCGGCCCAGCTGTGGCAGTCCCCACATGTTGCGGGTGTCCACGCCGCCGAACCGCTGGAGGCCGGCGGTGATCGCTCCGTTGAGCGCGGTGGCCGAGGGCGTCATGAACCCGGACATGGAGCCGGCGTAGCGGAACCGGTCCGGGTGGAAGGTGGCCATCATCATCGCGCCGGTGCCGCCCTGCGCGGCGCCGACGATGCCGTGCCCGTTGGGGGCCAGTCCCTTGTTGGCGGCGAGCCAGTCGGGCAGCTCGGAGGACAGGAACGTCTCCCACTGGCGGCTGCCGTCCTGCTCCCAGTTCGTGTAGAGGCTCCAGGCGCCGCCGGCGGGGGCGGCGACCGAGATGCCCTTACCGGCGAGGGTGTTCATGGCGTTGCCCGCGGTCACCCAGTTGCTGACGTCGGGGGCGGCGTTGAACGCGTCGAGCAGGAACACCGCATGCGGTCCCCCGCCCTGGAAGGCGACCGGGATCGCGCGGCCCATGGCCGCCGACGGGACCATCAGGTACTCGACGGTGTCGGCCCGCGCGGTGGTCTCGGACGTGGCCTCGACGGCCGACCAGAGTCCCGCGGCCACCACCACGGTCAGTACCGCTCGCCACAACCCTCGCATCATCTGCCCCACCTCACGTCCGTCCGTCGCCCAACCCGCAGGTAGTGAATCACACCACGCTCACAGGACGCGCCGAAAAGCCCCCGCAAACGGCTGACGGCGGCGACCCCGAGGGGATCGCCGCCGCCGACCGCTGCTATCAGTGCGCGATTGTCAGCCCGCCGGTGCCGGCGCGGGAGACGGCTGCGGCACCGCACCCAGCACACGCTGGATGTCCGGCTTCATCTGCTGGAGCTGCTGGCCCCAGTAGCCCCAGCTGTGGGTACCGGCCTGCGGGAAGTTGAACACGCCGTTGCGGCCACCGGCGGCCAGGTACTGCTCCTGGAACGTCTCGTTGGTGCGCAGCGTGAAGCTCTCGAGGAACTTCGCGTTGAAGTTGTCGCCCTCGACCTGGCCGTTGATGTCGGCAGGCTTGCCGTTACCGCAGAACACCCACACGCGGGTGCCGTTGGCGACCAGCTTGTCGATGTTGACCATCGGGTCGTTGCGCTTCCACGCCGGGTCGCTCGACGGGCCCCACATGTCCTCGGACTTGTAGCCGCCCGCGTCACCCATCGACAGGCCGACCAGCATGGGCCACCAGCCCTCGGACAGGTTCAGGAAGCCCGACAGCGAGGCCGCGTACTGGAACTGCTGCGGGTAGTAGATCGCCAGCGTGAGCGCGGCGGAACCGGCCATCGACAGACCGACGGCGGCGTTGCGGTTCGGGTTCACACCCTTGGTGGACGCCAGGTAGGCGGGCAGCTCCTGGGTCAGGAAGGTCTCCCACTTGTAGGTGGAGCAACCGGCCTTACCGCAGGCCGGCTTGTACCAGTCGCTGTAGAAGCTGGACTGGCCGCCGACCGGCATGATCACCGACAGGCCCGAGTCGACGTACCACTCGAACGCCGCGGTGTTGATGTCCCAGCCGTTGAAGTCGTCCTGCGCACGCAGGCCGTCGAGCAGGTAGACGCCCGGGGAGTTGGCGCCGCCGCTCTGGAACTGGACCTTGATGTCGCGGCCCATGCCCGCGGACGGAACCATGAGGTACTCGACCGGCAGGCCCGGACGTGAGAACGCCCCCGCAGTCGCCGAGCCTCCTGCGACGCTCACCAGGCCGGGCACCACGGCGGCCACCGCGGCCGCGATCGTGAGCCGGCGCGGCAGGGCTTTCACCGCGTCGCGCATCTTCCCAACGAAACTCATACTGCTACCTATCCCATCTGTCGTAAGCCGCAACCGGTCCGGGCACTCCAGACCAGGCCGCGTTGCCCGTGTAGTCAACCACACGATTGTGTGATCGCTCTCTCCTGCAGGTTTCGTCCCGAGCGTTGCTGCCCCGTGGAAAGCGGCGCTCGAGCCGGGTGTCGAGGTGTGCGTTTGCGCACCTCAGAGCCCCGGCGCGCGGGTGCTCGCCGAGGGGAAATCGATGGGTGGCGGTGCAGTCACCGGCGGATTCGTGGAATTGGTCACCAACAGGTGCTGACGTGCTACGCATCTGCGGTCCTCCACCGGTTCGGCGCCGTCACACGGCGGTCATCAGGGCAGCGTCGACTGGGGTGTGCACGACACCCGAACGGGATATCGCATCGACCCGCCCCGGGCGTTACCCAAACAGACCAAGCGCGCGGGTCACAAATCGGCGACGCCACGCCGGTGCCCGTCACGGCCCGGTCGCCGGCATGCCGGTGTAGGGCGGCTCGAAGGGTTCGGGAATGGGCAGACCGCACCGGATCAGCTCGTAGCGCGGCACCCGGTCGAGGCGGTACTGGGTGAACTCGTAGGCGTGCACCACGTTCGACAGGAACCGGCGCGGGGTGAGCGGGCCGCGGATCGCGTTGAGGACCGCCTCGGTCGACGGGCACTTCAGCGCCGCCTCGGCCTGGGCCACCCAGTCGCGGTCGAGGTAGGTCGGCAGGTAGGGCGGGATCTTCAGGAACGGCCCCTCGGCCACCGCCCAGTCCGGGAACAGGTTCTTGTCGTGGCCGATCCGGCCGTCCTCGAGGCGTTCGGTGTGCGCGGCGAGCGGGTTCGCCAGCCCGATCTGGTCGATCACCCGCACGTCGAGGCCGACGTTCATGCCGAGCATGCCGAGGTTGGTGAAGAACACCGTGTGCGGGCCGACGTAGTCCGGGCCGGCGTCCGGCGGCGGTGGCAGTGCGGGCACCACGTCCCACATGTCGTAGTTGCCCGCGGGCAGCAGCAGCGCCCCGTCGGGGGTGTTCTCGAGCGCGGTGATCACCGCCCGCATCCGCGGATAGTCCAGGTAGTCGGCGGCGGTCAGCGGATGGGCGTGGCCGGTGGCCTGCGCGTAGAAGCGGCGCTCGTCGACGATGCCGGTGTCGGTGACCCGGGTGGCGTCGGGGCCCATCCCCGGCGAGTTGGCCGCCCACAGCGCCCAGCCCGCCACCGCCAGCCACAACACGCTGGTCGCGCCGGCCAGCAGGTATCCGGTCTCCCGGCTGATGCGGCTGCCGTCGGGCAGCACGACCGGGATCACCGAGACCGGAAGCAGCGTGCAGAACAGCGGGGTCAGCAGCACCCGCCCGTGCATGAAGTCGCCGCCCTGACGGATCCAGTAGACACCCTGGATCAGGCCGCTGACCACGATGAACAGCACCACCGTGGCGGGGCTCTGCACCAGCCGGGCCAGCCGGCCGTAGCCCGGCGGCGGCCGGTGGCGGATCCACCACGGCCGGCTGCGGGTGCTGAGCAGGACCACGCCGATGAGCACCAGCAGGACGGCGGGCACCCACAGCAGGTAGGGCTCGGCGAAGTTGGTGAGGTAGGTGAAGCCCTGCGTCCACTTGGCGCCGGTCGCGTCCTTGGCCACCGCGGTGCCGGGGACGATCAGGGCGTAGTAGCCCATCCGGAAGATCTGGTAGAGCACCGGCAGGAGTCCGCCGGCCACGACGATCAGCAGCCGGCGCCGCCAGGAGCGGGCTGCCACCAGCATCATCAGCAGCACGCCGACGCCGACGAGCGCCAGTTCGGGGCGCACCAGCACGCTGAGCCCGGCGAGGAAGGCCAGTGCGGCGGCGAAGGGCCGGCTCACCGCGTCGCGGCCCGTCGCCGACGGGTTGCGCAGGGCCTGCGACCAGGCCACCAGCATCCACCACAGCAGGCCCAGGTAGGCGATGACCATGCCGTTCTCCAGGCCGGAGGTGGCGAAGTCGCGCGCCGGGGGCACCGCGATGTAGACCAGGACACCCGCGGGCAGCAGCAGCGCGCGGCGGCCCTGCAGCCCCGGCGCGTAGAGGCGGGCGGTGCCGAGCATCGCCAGCACCACCCCGACCACCGACAGCACCAGCGCGAACACCAGCGCGACGTATTCGAGCTGCACCGACCCGCCGACCCAGGCGCCCGCGGTGATCAGGTACGTCCACAGCGTCGAGGTGTTGGCCTCCACCCGCTCGCCGGCGTTGAACACCGGACCATTGCCCGCCAGCAGGTTGCGCACCGTGCGCAGCACGATCAGGCCGTCGTCGGCGATCCACCGCCGCTGCCAGGCGCCCCAGCCGAACAGCACCGCGACCAGCACGACGCTCACCCACAGGCTCACCCGCACCGTGACGTCGTACGGGAACGCCGGGCCGCGGACCAGCCGTCGCACGGTCCCCGACGCGCGCGCCGTCCGCACCGGGTCCGGTCGCCGCGGCGGCAGCACCGTGTCAGCCGAAGATGACTGCCGCACCGACGGTCCCGATCCACGCCACGGCGAGGAACTGCAGCACCCGGTCGCGCAGCGCGATCTCCTCGGGCTCCCCCGCCATGCCGCCGTCGACGTCGACGGCGTAGCGCAGGATCGCGATGGTGAACGGGATCATCGAGACGACGAACCACGAGGTGCCGCCCTGGTCGTCACGCCCGAACGCCCACAGGCCGTAACAGAGCACCACCGCGGTCGCCGACATCGTCCACACGAACCGCAGGTATGTGGTGGTGTAGCGCTCGAGCGACTTGCGGATCTTGGCGCCGGTCCGTTCGGCCAGCTGCAGTTCGGCGTAGCGCTTACCCGCCGCCATGAACAGCGAGCCGAACGCCATGACGAGCAGGAACCACTGCGACAGCGGGATGTCGGCGGCCACGCCGCCCGCGATGGCCCGGATGAGGAATCCAGACGAGACGATGCAGATGTCCAGCACCGCTTGATGTTTCAGGCCGAAGCAGTAGGCCAGCTGGATGGCGATGTAGACCGCCATCACCAGCGCCAGGTTCGGGGTGAGCAGCCACGAGATGATCAGCGACAGCGCGCCCAGCACGACGGCGAGGATGTAGGCCAGCCGTTCGGGCACCACCCCTGCCGCGATCGGGCGGAACCGCTTGGTCGGGTGGGCGCGGTCGGCTTCGACATCGCGGGCGTCGTTGACCAGGTACACCGTGGAGGCCGCCAGGCAGAACGCGACGAAGGCCACCGACACCTTGATCAGCACGGTGCGGTAGTCGTAGGTGAACCGGTCGTCGCCGAGGGCGACCAGTGGCGCGGCCAGCACCAGCAGGTTCTTCACCCACTGCCGCGGCCGGATCGCCTTGACGATGCCTGCGGGCAGGCTCCGTGGCGGGCCGGTGACCGGTGCCGCTTCCTCACTCATGCCGAAACTCCACTTCTCCGGTGGGCCGCACGCGCGGTGGCCTCGGCGACCACCGCACCGACCGCGACGCCGGTCAGCACGTCACTGGGATAGTGCACGCCGAGCACCAGTCGCGACAACGCCATCGGCGGCACCAGCAGCGCGGGCAGCGGCAACCCGGTCACCCGGCCCAGCAGAACCGCGGCGGCGGTGGTGGACGTGGCGTGTGCGGACGGGAAGCTCAGCCGACTCGGTGTGCCGACGTTGACGGCGATGTCCGGGTGGTGCGGGCGCTCCCGGCGGACGACGCGCTTGATCAGCACGGCGGCCGCGTGCGCGGCGAACGCGCCGGTGCCCGCGACCAGCCAGTCGCGCCTGCGCGAGGGTTGCAGCAGGGCGCCGGCGCCGGCGACGGCCAGCCAACCCGCGCTGTGCTCGCCGAAGTGCGACAGCGCGCGGGCGCCAGGCAGCACACCGGAGCGACCTGCGAGGGCAGCCTGTACCGCCACCAACGCGGCGTCCTCACCGCGCGGTTCGTCAACCATCGTTCATCGCACTTCATGCGGGGAGAGGAGCACCGTCTCCCACTTCTGCTTACTCGACAGCACCGGAAGCGCCTCGCGGTAGACGCGCCGCATCCGGTTGAACTTGCGGGCCAGCCGGATGTGCTGGCGCATCGACGCCCGCAGCAGCGCGAACATCTTGTCCCGGTCGCGCTGGCGGTACACCACGCCGCGGCCGTCGGCGGTGGTCACCGTGACGCCGTCGACCTTGCACAGCAGGAACCACCGGGCGTCCTGCGTGGCGACGTTGAGCTGCGGCCGTTCGTGGTGGGCCGGGTTCTCCTTCTTGAGCTGGTGCACCACGCCGCGGGTCAGCCGCATCGCGATGGCCGGCTTGTTGGTGGGGATGCGGATCTTGCGGCGCACCTTGCCCGACGGTGCGGGCAGCGCGGTGGCGCCGGGCAGCACGACGGCGTCGGGGTATTGCTCGCGCATCTTGCGTACCTCGGGCAGCGCCGACTCCAGGATGGAGAAGATGTGCTCGGGGCCGGCCAGGAAGTCCGCCATCGCCTTGGTCTGGATGGCGACGGTCGAATACTCAAGGCAGAGAAGGTGTTTCAGCGTCGCCTTTACCGAAGAGGCGAGCAGGCCGCCGACCTTGCCGTCCCAGTGCATGGCCGCGACCACCAGCCGGTTGCGCAGGTGGAAGTAGGCCTGCCAGTCGATGGCGTCGTCCTTGTCGCTCCACGCCATGTGCCAGATCGCCGCGCCGGGCAGCGTGACGGTGCCGTAGCCGTGTTCGGCGGCGCGCAGCCCGTAATCGGCGTCGTCCCACTTGATGAACAGCGGCAGCGGCTGTCCCAGCTCCTCGGCGACCTGGCGGGGGATCATGCACATCCACCAGCCGTTGTAGTCGGCGTCGATGCGGCGGTGCAGCAGCTTGCTGCGCTCGTCGTCGTCGTCGAGCGGGTACTTGGCGAAGTCGTGGTCGTATTCGGCGTTGGGCGCCGCCGTCCACATGAAGTTCTCCTGGTCGACGACCTCGGCCATGATGTGCAGGTGTGACGGCTCCTGCAGGTTGAGCATCTGCCCGCCGACCAGCGTCGGGTGCTTGGCGAACCGGTTCATGGCCAGCGCGCGCAGGATCGAATCCGGTTCGACGCGGATGTCGTCGTCCATGAACAGGATCTGTTCGCAGTCGGTGTTCTTCAGCGCCTCGTACATCACCCGGCTGTAACCGCCGGATCCGCCGAGGTTGGGCTGATCGTGGATCGACAGCCGGTTGCCGAGCGCAGCCGCGGCGGCCTCGAAGTCCGGGTGGTCCTTGGCCTTCTTCGTGCCCTGGTCGGAGACGATCACCGCCCCGATCACCTCGTCGACCAGCGGATCGGAGGTCAGCGCCGCCAGCGCGTTGACGCAGTCGGCCGGCCGGTTGAACGTCGGGATGCCGACGGCGATGTTGGCCCGGCCCGGCGCCGGCGAGTCGGCGAACCAGCCGGCGCTGCGGACGGAGACCTCGGAGTCGGTGGTGATGTCGAACCAGATCCAGCCGCCGTCCTCGAACGGGCCGAGGTCGACCTCGAATTCGACGACGCCTGTTTCGGCCTCGGTGCCTGTCACCTCGGTGCCGCCGACGGTGATGCGGGCGCCGGTGGCCTTGGTGCGGTACACGTCGACGCGGGCGCTGCCGGTGAGTTCGACGCGCAGCACCACCGAGTCCAGCGTGGACCAGCGCCGCCAGTAGCTGGCGGGGAACGCGTTGAAATAGGTGGCGAACGACACCTCGGACTCGGCGCCGATCTCCAGCGTGGTGCGCGTCGGCGCGTGTGCGCGCCGGGCGTTGGTGTCGGATTCCTTTATATAGAGCTTGCGGACGTCGAGGGGTTCGCCGGGCCGCGGCAGGATCACGCGCGACAGCAGGCTGACGGCGCGCGATTCGCCGGCGGCCAGCGCGCCGGTCGGGATGTCACTCATGCGGGGTTCTCGTTCTGGGTCAGGGGCGCACCGTCGCGCAGGTGCGGCGCCAGGGTGTTGTCGTACATGTTGAGCGCGCTGGCGATGGCCATGTGCATGTCGAGGTACTGGTAGGTGCCCAGTCGCCCGCCGAAGAGGACCTTGGCCGACGCCGTCTCGGTCTTGGCCTTGGCCCGGTACGCGGCCAGCAGCGCGCGGTCGGACTCGGTGTTGATCGGATAGTAGGGCTCGTCGTCCTCGTCGGCGAACCGGGAGAACTCGCGCATGATCACGGTCTTGTCCGTGGGGTAGGCGCGCTCCGGATGGAAGTGCCGGAACTCGTGGATGCGGGTGTAGGGCACGTCGGCGTCGTTGTAGTTCATGACGGGGGTGCCCTGGAAGTCGCCGGTGTCGAGCACTTCGAGTTCGAAGTCCAGGGTGCGCCAGCCCAGCCGGCCTTCGGTGTAGTCGAAGTAGCGGTCGACCGGCCCGGTGTAGACGACGGGGGCGTCGGGGTTGGCCGCGCGCAGCTCGTCGCGGACGTCGAACCAGTCGGTGTCCAGCCGCACCTCGATGCGGTCGTCGGCGGCCATGTTCTCCAGCCACTTCGTGTAGCCGTCGACGGGCAGGCCCTCGTAGGTGTCGTTGAAGTAGCGGTTGTCGAAGGTGTAGCGCACCGGCAGCCGGTTGATCGTCGAGGCGGGCAGTTCCTTGGGGTCGGTCTGCCATTGCTTGGCGGTGTAGTGCTTGACGAACGCCTCGTAGAGCGGGCGGCCGATCAGCGAGATCGCCTTCTCCTCGAGGTTCTGCGCGTCCTCGGTGTCGATTTCGGCGGCCTGCTCGGCGATCAGGGCGCGGGCCTCGTCCGGGGTGAAGTAGCGGCCGAAGAACTGGCTGACCAGGCCCAGGCCCATCGGGAACTGGTAGGCCTGGCCGTTGTACAGCGCGAACACCCGGTGCTGGTAGCCGGTGAAGTCGGTGAACTGCCGCACGTAGTCCCACACCCGCTGGTTGGACGTGTGGAACAGGTGGGCGCCGTAGCGGTGCACCTCGATACCGGTCTGCGGTTCCGGCTCGGAGTAGGCGTTACCCCCGATGTGCGGCCGCCGCTCGATGACGAGGACTCGTTTGTTCAACTGGGTCGCCACGCGCTCGGCGATCGTCAGGCCGAAGAAGCCGGAGCCGACGACGAAGAGGTCGTAGTGGGCTCCGGATGGAGGCGGAGCGACCGGGGACACAGGGGAGCTCATCGGCAGCCAGGGTATCCGACCGTTAGCGCCTTCCCCGACATGCAGCCCTCGGTGGGGCCAGCGGGTCAGGTCGCAATTAGCTCACGATTCCATATCGTCACTCTAGTCACACCAGTCACGCCAGTAGCATCGGTCAGGTCGAAGCGTGGACTCGTGAGAGGGAGTTCGGCGCCGTCGACATCGATTGAGCTGACGAGCAATAACCACATGTAGTCCATGTATTGAGGAGACTTCCGTGCCGAACCGACGTCGCAACAAGGCCTCGACAGCCATGAGCGCGTTCGCCGCCCTGGCCGTCGCAAGTCCAGTCGCAGCCGTGGCCGTGACCCAGCTCTCCGGGTCCACCGATGCGCCTCAGCACCGAGAGTTCGTCCAGGCCGCCATGGTCACCGATCTGCCCAGCGAGCTGATGTCCGCACTGTCGCAGGGCCTGTCCTCGTTCGGCATCAACCTCCCGCCGATGCCGACGAGCGTGCTCACCGGAACCCCGGCCGCGTCGCCGACGCTGACCACCCCTGGCCTGGCCACGCCCGGTCTCACCTCGCCAGGCCTCGCGACGCCGGGTCTGACCACCCCGGGCCTGGCCACGCCCGGTCTCACCACCCCGGGGCTGACCACGCCCGGCCTGACCACGCCCGGTCTGACGACGCCGGGGGTGAGCGTGCCGCCGGTGACCGCGACCGCGCCGGGGCTCACCGACGTGGGGCTGACCAACCCCGCGCTCACCAACCCGGCGCTGACCAGCCCCGCCGGTGATCTCTCCGGGCTGACCGCCCCGGGGCTGACCACGCCGGCGGCCGGCCTCGATCCGGCGCTGACCCCGGTTTCCACCGGCGCCCTGCCGGTGCCGGGAGAGATCCCGATCTCGGCGCCGCTGGCCACCGACCCGGCCCTGGGCACCTACCCGATCCTCGGCGATCCGCTGATGGCGACGGTGCCCACCGCTCCGGCCAGCACCGGCCTGCTCGGCGATCTGTCCAGCGCGGCCAACCAGCTCGGCGCGGGCCAGGCCATCGACCTGCTCAAGGGCGTCGTGGTGCCGGCGATCACGGGGGCCATCAAGTCGGCGGCCCCGCCCGCCGGCGCGCCGCTCCCGCCGCCTGCACCGGCCCCGGCACCGGCCCCGGGTATGTAGTAGTCCTGCATCGAAACGGCACCGCAGAAGTCAACGACGACTCTGCGGTGCCGTTGCAGTTGTGATTTGTTGCCGTTTTCGGCCGTGTCGAAACATCAGTAACAACTGACACATACGTAACATCAGTCCGTGCTGTCCCGTCGACCTGCGCCGTCGCTCTTCTTCACCGCAATCGCGGCGACGATCGTGATCCTGCCGTGGGCGGTCGACGGACTGCCCGGCGACGACAACGATTCCGCGGCACCCGGCGCACCGGTGCTGACCGAGCAGGCCCTCCCCGGCCTCGGCGGCGGCGAGACCATCCGCGAACTCCACCAGGACACTCCGTTCTCCATGGTCGCGCTGACCGCCGACGACCTCACCGGAACCTCCGCACGGGTGCGCGCCAAGAAGGATGACGGCTCATGGGGGCCGTGGTACGAGGCCGAACCACTCGAAGGAGTCGGCGAGGAGAACGCCGCACTGCGCGGCACCGACCCGGTGTTCGTCGGACGCACCAC
Organism: Mycolicibacterium litorale; assembly: GCF_010731695.1. Classification (NCBI taxonomy): domain Bacteria; kingdom Bacillati; phylum Actinomycetota; class Actinomycetes; order Mycobacteriales; family Mycobacteriaceae; genus Mycobacterium; species Mycolicibacterium litorale. The sequence continues at coordinate 4,759,859 of NZ_AP022586.1, read as the reverse complement.
CACCGTGCAGATCGCGGTGACCCGGCCGCCCGACGCCGCACCCACCGCACCGCCGGCCAAAGCACCCGAAGGACCCCGGCTCGGGTACGTCCCCGCCACCGTCGAGCAGCCGTTCGCACAGAACATCAACGCGGTACTGATCAGCCCGCCGCAGGCACCGGTCGACACACTGCCGCTGCCCAACGCGGTGATGGCCCCGGGGGTGCCACCCCGCATCATCACCCGCCCGCAGTGGGGCGCCGACGAATCGATGCGATGCGGAGAACCGCGCTACGACAGGGCCGTTCGCGCCGGGATCGTGCACCACACCGCGGGCAGCAATGAGTACGCACCCGAGGATTCCGCGGGCATGGTCCGGTCGATCTACGAGTACCACACCCGCACGCTGGGCTGGTGCGACCTGGGCTACAACGCACTGGTCGACAAGTACGGCCAGGTCTTCGAGGGACGCGCGGGCGGAATGGACCGGCCAGTCGAGGGATCGCACACCGGCGGGTTCAACATCGACACCTGGGGGGTGGCGATGATGGGCAACTTCGACCTGGTACCGCCCACCCCGATCCAGTTGCGCACCACCGGACGACTGCTGGGCTGGCGGCTGGGACTCGACCGCGTCGACCCGATGGGGACCGTGGTGCTGACGTCTGCCGGCGGGTCGTTCACCCACTTCCCGCAGGGCGCCACCCCCACACTGCCGAGCATCTTCACCCACCGCGACGTCGGCAACACCGAATGCCCGGGCCGCGCCGCCTACGCCGCGATGGGCGATCTGCGGGCCATCGCCGCCCGGTTCAACGCACCCCCAGGGCCGGAGGATCTGGCCGAAACCCTGCGCGGCGGAGCGATTTTCGACCGATGGACCAAGATGGGTGCGATGACCAGCGCGCTGGGCGCGCCGACATCGCCGGAGGCCGCCGGCGCCGGCTCGGCCAAGTACGTCCGCTTCGAGCGCGGCGCGATGTACTGGTCACCGGAGAGCGGCGCCGCGCCGGTGACGGGCGCCATCTACGACGCTTGGGGCGCACTGGGATTCGAGCGCGGCGCACTCGGACTGCCCACCAGCGGCGAGATCCACGAACCGCTGTGGATCAAACAGAACTTCCAACACGGCACGCTGAACTTCGACCGCGAGAAGGGCACCGTCACCCGGGTGATCGACGGCGTCCCGCTCGAACTGCCGCCCGCTTCGTCACACACCCCGCCGGTGCAGCTGGAACGGTTCACCGCACCGATCAATCCCTAGTCGGACGACGATCAAGCGGCGAGGCACGAGCCGCGTTGAGGAGTCCGACAATCGAACTTGAGCCGGGTCTACATCCACCAGCGTTCGAGCACGCGCGCCACACCGTCGTCGTTGTTGCGGCTGGTGACCTCGTCGGCGGCCGACACCGCTTCCGGATGCGCGTTGCCCATCGCCACGCCGTGGCCGGCCCAGCGCAGCATCGGGATGTCGTTGGGCATGTCCCCGAAGGTCAGCACGTCGCCGGCGACCAGACCCTGCGGACCCGCGAGCTCCTGGATTCCGCTGGCCTTGCTGACGCCCGCCGGCATCACCTCGATCAGACCGTTGTTCGTCGAGTAGGTGATATCACCCTCGACGGTGATGTGCTTGGCCAGTTCCGCGGCCATGTCGGCGCTGCGCGCACCGGACTTGCGGATGAGCAGTTTGACCGCGGGGGCGCTCAGGAGATCGTCGAGCGACACCTCGGTGTTGTCGGGGTTGAGCCAGGCGTGCTCGTAACCGGGTGAGCTGACGAACTGCGGGGTCGCCGCATCGTGGGCGGATCGGCCCACCCGCTCGACGGCCAGCCCCGCACCGGGGATGACCCGGCTCGCGATGTCGGCCAGCTCGCGCAGCGCGTCGATCGACAGCGTGCGGGCCGACACGATGCGGTCGGTGGACGGGTCGTAGATCACCGCGCCGTTGGCGCACACCGCCATCGGCGCCAGTCCCAGCCCGTCGACCACAGGCGCCACCCAGCGGGGCGGGCGCCCGGTCGCGAGCACGAACTGCACACCGGCGTCGACGGCGGCGTGCACGGCCGCGCGCGTACGGGGCGAGACCTTCTCGTCGTCGTCGAGCAGGGTGCCGTCCACGTCGGTGGCGATCATCGCCGGCAATGTCATATGCGCGATCCGCCTTCGCTCCTCGCTTGCGTCATATGCGCGATCCGCCTTCGCTCCTCGCTTGCGTCATATGCGCGATCCGCCTTCGCTCCTCGCTTGCGTCATGTAGGCCGTCCGCCTTCCGCCCGTCTCCGGGCCCGCTCCGCCAGTTCGGCCTCGTCGAGGCGCCTGGCCTCCTCGATGGTCGGCGCACCGCCGCCCAGTCTGCGTGGAACCCAGTACTCCCCCGCCGGGTGGGGGTAGTCGGACTGCGCCCGGTCCAGCAGTGCGCCCATCGCCTCACGCAGCGTGACGCTCAGCTCCGACACCGGCTCCGCCGCCGCGATGGGCTCGCCCACCACCACCGTGATCGGAATCCTGCTGCGACCCACGGCCCGTGGATGATCCTTCGTCCACACCCGCTGCGCACCCCAGACGATCAACGGCACGATCGGCACCCCGGCCTCGATCGCCATGCGCGCCGCACCGGTCTTGAACTCCTTGAGTTCGAAGCTGCGGCTGATCGTCGCCTCCGGGTACACGCCCACCAGTTCACCCGCGCGCAGCGACTGGACGGCTGCGGCGTACGCACCCGCACCCGCCCGCCGGTCGACCGGGATGGTGCCGGTGTGCCTGATCAGGAATCCGACGATCCTGACCCGCTCCATCTCGGCCTTGATCATGAATCGCATCCGTCGCCGGCGCTGCTTGACCGCCAGGGCCGCGGGCAACCAGTCGACGTAGCTTGTGTGGTTGATCGCCACCACCGCACCGCCGCGAGCCGGGATGTGCTCGAGTCCGTGGTAGGTGATCCGGGTCCCGTTGATCCTGGCGACAGCCTCGGCGACGATCTCCAGCGTGCGAAAGACCGGCTCCATAGGCGCTACTCCGGCACCCCGCCGGGCCCGGCCTGCTCGGCGCGGCGCGCCGCCTTCTGCGCCGCCTCCTCCATGTCCATCCGGTTCGCCTCCGCCAGCGTCGGCGCCCCGCCGCCCAGCCGGTGCGGCACCCAGAACTCGCCGGGCGGATGCGGGCCATAGGCGTCCTGCACCCGCTCGAGCAGATGCTGCATCCGGTGGTGCAGCAGCGCCGTCAACTCCGGAGCGGGCAGCGTGGGCTCGATCGGCTCACCGACGGCCACCGAGATCGGCACCTTGGGGCGCAGCAGCTTCTTCGGGTGGCCCTTGGTCCAGATGCGCTGCGCACCCCAGACGATGTGCGGGACGATCGGCATCTGCGCGGCGATCGCCATCCGCGCCGCCCCGGACTTGAACTCCTTGATCTCGAAGCTGCGGCTGATCGTCGCCTCCGGGTACACCCCGACCAGCTCCCCGGCGGCCAGCGCCTCGCACGCGTGCTCGAACGAGGCGGCGCCGCTCTCGCGGTCCACCTCGATGTGCCGCAGGCTGCGCATGATCGGCCCGGTGACCTTGTGGTCGAACACTTCCTTCTTCGCCATGAAGCGGACCTTGCGGCCGAGCCCCTGCCGGTAGGCGGGCAGACCGGCGAAGGTGAAGTCGAAATAGCTGGTGTGGTTGATCGCCACGACCGCGCCACCGGTCTTCGGCAGGTTCTCCACGCCGGTGACGGTGAACGTCAAGCCCTGCATGCGCCACGCCAGGCGCGCGATCTGGATGACTGTTCCGTATACCGGTTCCACACGGCCAGCGTAGTGCGCCGTGCCGCAGGGTCGCGGTGAGCCGTACACCACCCGCCGCGGCAGGCGGGAACCACCTGTGCCGGCCCTTAGACTGGACCCGCGACGTCATGCGCGCGAGAGCGCGTGCGGGAAGGAAAATGTGCAGGTCACCAGCGTGGGACACGCCGGCTTCAGGATCGACACCAGGGCGGGGAGCATCCTGTGCGATCCGTGGGTCAATCCGGCCTACTTCGCCTCGTGGTTCCCGTTCCCCGACAACACCCAGCTCGACTGGGACGCCCTCGGCGACGTCGACTACCTCTACGTCTCCCACCTGCACAAGGACCACTTCGACCCGAAGAACCTGCGCGAGCACGTCAACAAGGACGCCGTCGTGCTGCTGCCCGACTATCCTGTGCCGGACCTGCGCCGGGAGCTCGAGAAGCTCGGCTTCCACCGGTTCTTCGAGACCACGGACTCGGTCAAGCACCGCGTCAGCGGCCCCAAGGGCGACCTCGATGTGATGATCATCGCGCTGCGGGCGCCGGCCGACGGGCCGATCGGCGACTCCGGGCTGGTGGTCGATGACGGCGAGACGGTCGCGTTCAACATGAACGACGCCCGCCCGGTCGACCTCGACGTGCTGGCCGCCGACTTCGGCCAGGTCGACGTCCACATGCTGCAGTACTCGGGGGCGATCTGGTACCCGATGGTCTACGACATGCCTGCCCGGGCCAAGGAGGCGTTCGGCACGCAGAAGCGCCAGCGCCAGATGGACCGCTGCCGCCAGTACATCGCCCAGGTCGGCGCCACCTGGGTGATCCCGTCGGCCGGTCCGCCGTGCTTCCTGGACCCCGAGCTGCGTGACCTGAACGACGATCACGGTGACCCGGCGAACATCTTCCCGGACCAGATGGTGTTCCTCGACCAGATGCGCAGGCACGGCCACGACGGCGGACTGCTGATGATCCCCGGTTCCACCGCGGAATTCACCGGCTCGCAACTGGACTCACTGACCCATCCGCTGCCGGACGACGAGGTGGAGGCCATCTTCACCACCGGCAAGGCCGACTACATCGAGGCGTTCGCCCAGCGGATGGCGCCGGTACTGGCCGCCGAGAAGGCGTCGTGGGCCGCGCCGGGCGGCGAATCGCTGCTCGAGCCGCTGCGGGAGAAGTTCGAACCGATCATGGTGCAGAGCGACCAGATCTGCGACGGCATCGGCTACCCGGTCGAACTGCGGATCGGCCCAGAGACCATCGTGGTCGACTTCCCGAAACGGGTTGTGCGCGAACCCATCCCAGACGAGAAGTTCCGCTACGGCTTCGAGATCGCACCGGAACTGGTGCGCACCGTGCTGCGCGACGGGGAACCCGACTGGGTCAACACCATCTTCCTGTCCACCCGGTTCCGGGCGTGGCGGGTGGGCGGGTACAACGAGTACCTGTACACGTTCTTCAAGTGCCTGACCGACGAGCGCGTGGCCTACGCCGACGGCTGGTTCGCCGAGGCGCACGACGATTCGGCGTCGATCACCATGGGCGGCTACGAGTTCCAGCGGCGGTGCCCGCACCTGAAGGCCGACCTGTCGAAGTTCGGCGTCGTCGAGGGCAGCACGCTGACCTGCAACCTGCACGGCTGGCAGTGGAATCTGGAGAACGGGCGATGCCTGACGACCAAGGGTCACGAACTGCGGACGGAACAGCCGTGAGCGCGCCGCGCCAGTACTACGACGACGGGCTGGTCCAGCTGGACAAGCACGCGATCACGTTGCGGCGCTACCACTTTCCCTCGGGCACCTCGAAGGTGATTCCGTTGCGGCAGGTCCGCGGCTACACTTCGGCGCCGTTGAACCTGCTGCACCGCTACCGGTTGTGGGGCAGTTCGGACCTGCGCCGGTGGTTACCGCTGGACGTGCGCCGCCCGTTCCGGTCGACGCTGATCACCCTCGACGTCATCGACAACCGGTGGCGACCTGCGTTCACCCCGGCCGACCCCGCGCAGTTCACGAACATGCTCGACGAACTGCTGGCCGACTAGCGCCGGACGCGGGTGGCGATCTTCTTGATGCCTCGCCCCGCGACCAGCGCGGACACCAGCCAGGGTCCGCCGACGAGGATCGGGTCGATCCACATGTGGTTGCGATCAACACGTTTGGTGTCTGTGCGCGCCGCAAGCCCGTTGTGGGTGAACTCCGACTTGACCCCGGTCTCGGTGAACGGGTTGTCCGGCCGCAGGCTCACGAACGACTGCAGGTGGTGTTCGACGGCGTCCACCCGGTCGGCGAGGATCAGCAGCAGCCAGTGCGCGGCCTTGCCCTCGCTGTGTCTGGCGTAGGAGTACTTGCGGATCGCTCCCGACAGCCCGCGCGGCGGCGTCGACGTGCCGAACACCGGGGTGAGGAACTTGTGCTCGATGGACCGCTCGCGCGGCCACTTCTCGGGCTGCCGCTCGGGGAAGTCCCAGTGCGCACCGGTGGGTTCGGGTCGCAGCTTGGGCACCGACGGCCGGTCGGCGGGGTCCAGATCGGCACCCCAGCCGGGGATACGGGCCCGCAGCTCTTCGGACGACGGGACGGGCGGATGGTCTGCGGTGTAGGTCATGGAAGTCCTTACGCTGCGCTGGGCACGATGATCGGCTTGATGCAGTTGTCGAGTTTGGCGGAGAAGATGTGATAGCCCTCCGCGATGTGCTCGAGCGGAATCCGGTGTGTCACAATCTCACTCGGTTTGAGATAGCCGTTCTCGATGTGGGAGAACAACCGCGGCCACTGCCGTTTGGCCGGGCACTGGTTCATCCGCAGGGTCAGGCCCTTGTTCATCGCGTCGCCGAACTTGACGGCGCTGAACATCGGTCCGTAGGCGCCCATCACCGAGATGGTTCCGCCTTTGCGCACCGCGTCGATCGCCCAGTTCAGCGCGATCGGCGAACCGCCCTGCATCTTGAACTTCGCGGCCGTCACGTGCTGCAGGAAGTTCCCGTCGGCCTCCGCGCCGACCGCGTCGATGACGACGTCGGCGCCGAGATAGCCGGTGGCCTTCTTCATCTCGACGACGATGTCGTCGTATTCGGCGAAGTTGTAGGTCTCGGCATGGGCCATGGTGCGGGCCTTCTCCAGGCGGTACTCCAGGTGGTCGATCACGATCACCCGGCCGGCCCCCATCAGCCATGCCGACTGCGCGGCGAATAGCCCGACCGGACCCGCACCGAACACGACCACGACGTCACCTTCGACGATGTCGCCCAGTTGCGCTCCGAAGTATCCGGTGGCCAGCGCGTCGGTGCACATCAGCGCGTCCTCGTCGGAGATGGTGTCCGGGATCAGCGACGGCCCCACGTCGGCGAACGGCACGCGCACGAATTCCGCCTGCCCGCCGTCGTATCCGCCGCACGTGTGGGAGTAGCCGTAGATGCCGCCCACCGCCGTCGCGTTGGGATTCACGTTGTGGCAGTTGGAGTACAGCCCGCGCGCACAGAAGTAGCAGGATCCGCAGTAGACGTTGAACGGCACCATCACCCGGTCGCCGGGCTTGAGGTTCTGCACCGAGGGGCCCACTTCGTGGACTACCCCGATGAATTCGTGACCGAACGTCATCCCGACCCGGGTGTCGGGCATCATCCCGTGGTACAGGTGTAGATCCGAGCCGCAGATCGCCGCGAGCTCCACCCGCACGATCGCGTCGTTGGGATGCTCGATCGGTGGAATGTCCTTCTCTTCCACCCGGATCTTGTAGGGACCGCGGTAGACCATGGCACGCATGACCCTGCCCATACCCCGCCGGCGTGCGGTGAAACGGCACCCGGCCGGAGGACGGCGAAACGGCACGGCCGGAGGACGGCGAAACGGCCGGGCGGCTACCCCGTGACGACGGTCTGGCGCAGTTCGGAGGTCTCGCCGGACTCGGTGTCGTACACCCGCACGATGGCCTCGTCGCCGGGCTGCAGGTACGTCGACTCCCCCAGCTCGGTGTAGCGCGTCGCGCCGATCCCGATCAGGACGTGCTCGGGACGGCCGGCGGCGACCATCAACCCGCCGACGTCCTCCAGCGGGGTGTCGGGCGAACCCTTCTGGTGCGCCAGTCGCTCCACCACCCAGTCCAGCAGCACCTCGCCGTAGTACGAGTAGCCGAGAAGCGGGCTGTCCACGCCGTAGGCGTGCTCGTGCCCGTCGGCGTCCCGCAGGAAGCACACCAGCCGCAGCGTGGCGGTCGGTCCGTCCGGGGTCAGGTCGCTGATCTCGAAGAACTGCGCGGCCACCCCCTTGGAATCGGTGCCCCAGTTCTTCTTGTCGCTGATCTTGGCGGCGCCGGGCCTGCGAATCGAGCAGTCGTTGAACGCGCCGAGCGCGAACGGTTCCAGCGTGACGACGGTGTCGCCGTCCCACACCACCCGGCACGCCAGCCCGACCTCGGGTTCTATCTGCAGATTGAGCGGTTCGCCGCTGGCGGGCAACGCGATCCGGTCGTGCGAGAGCGGGAACTGCCCGAGTTGTCCGCCGACCCCTGGTGCGTACCAGGGGAAGATCCCCTTCGGCGCCGTCCCCTCGGAGGTGACGTTGACGAAATCCGCGGCTTCACCGGCCTGCTCGAGGTGACCGGCGAAGTTGCCCGCCACCCCGAACCCGAACCATGAGTGCAGGTCGTCGAGATCGAGCGCGATCACGGCCTCGCCACCTCGGCGCCGGTGACGGATTCGCGGCGACGGTGGTCGGTCTGCTGCATCGGCACTCCCAGAACCTACCTGCCGCCGCCCAGCCGAAACCACCCCTGCGGGCGCCGCGGTCGGGACCGGCCGGACGAATAACTTCGCCGATTGCGGGCATGTGGTCGGTCAGTCGCAATCAAGCCGATGACGTCGTTGCGCCTTCGTTGCCCTGACCGACGACCAGCACACCGAACCCATGGGTGAGTCATGACTTCCTCTCCAGTCGACCACGCGGTCGAACAAGACGACCCTCCGCTCACGCAGACGGCCACGGTCCTGAACGTGCGCGGCGATGTGGACGGATCGATAGTCGACGTGCTGCGCGACACCGTCCGACCGCTCCTCGGCTCGGGTCACCGCCTCGTCCTCGACATGAGCGATGTGGGATTCCTGGGGGCCGCCGGGATCCGCTTTCTGCTCGAAGTGGCCCGCGACTGCCGGGAAACCGGCCAGCCCTGGGCGGTCGTCACCGGAGGCGCCGCGCGGCGGCTGCTGCGGGCTGTCGGGGCGGATCGGGCAATTCCCGCCGTCGACTCCATCGCCGAGGCACTGCGCGCAGCGCGAGTTGCCGACGGCGACCCACATCACTCGATGCCGGTGGTCGCGCGGGACAAAGTGCGGTGCTGAGAGTTCGCCGGGACGGGTCGCCGAGCGCCACGGACCGTTTAGCCCGGCAGCAGGCGGTAAGTACCGCTGTCGTGCGACAGCGGACGCTGACCGGTTACCTGTTGATGCCACGGCCCAAGGACCTGGTGAAAGCGTCGCTGATCCCGGTCACCTACGCGGTCGGCACCGTCGCCACCGGCGAGCTGAGCACCCATTCCGTGGTCCGGGCACTGGTCGTCCTGGCCGCGGTCGAGCTCCTGATCTACCCGGCCCGGTATCAGTGGAACGACGCCCGCGGCTTCGTCGCCGACCAGCGGCATCCCGACTGCGCCGGCCGGGGCCGACTCCCCGGACCCCTGTGCAGCGCACGCCGGAACGTGGCCGCGAGCAGCACGGTGGCGCTACTCCGGCTGCTCTGCGTCCCAGTGCTGGTCATCGCGCTCCCGGGGCTCGACCTCGGCGGCATTCTCACGTTCGCGGCCGTCGGTGTGTTCGGGGTGGCCTTCGTCTACGAATGGCTGCGCTCCCGGTTCACGGGGCGCGACGGCCGCGTACCGCCGCCGCTGCGCATGGGCGTCCTGCTCATCTGGCTCACGGTCGGCGCCGGGTACGCCGTGCGCGGAATGATCGGCCTGGCGCTGGCCATCGACGTGACCGCGCACCCGGCACTCGCGATCTGGGCCGCCGTGACCCTGTGGGCCTACGGTGTGGCGTTCGTGACCAGTCGCTGGGCGGTCGAGGCCACGGCATTCGCCACCGCCGACGACGGCCGGGTGCGGTTCGAGGCGCGCGCGGACCAGGCTCGCGAACACCTGCTGGTGTTGATCCGCTGGCTGCCCGCACGGCTGGCCGATCCGCGGCTCGACGTGAAACGGTGGGCTCCCCTGTCACAGCGGACGCCCGCGGCCGCGCCGTGGAACGTCGCGATGGTGACTGCCGGGTGCGCGGCGGCGGCGACGGGCCGCTGGTTGTGCGGACCGTCGTCGGTCACCCAATGGGCCGCTGCGGCAACCATCGGCGCGGCCGTGACGCTGGCTGCCGTGCTGACGGCGCGGCGGGTTCGGCTGCTCCTCGTCCCCGTCGGGGCGGTTCTGCTCACCGGTTACTTCCACGTCACCGGGTGTGCGCGTCCGCTGCTCGCGGTGCTGCCGTGGGTCTTGATCGCGGCGGCGTACCTCTTCTTCAGCAGCCGCAGCCTGGACGCGCTCGGTCGACCGGGGGTGATGACCGCAGCCGTGCAACGGCTCTGCCGGGCCACCGCCAAGGCGGTTCTTGGCGCATCGACATGGAAAGCCATGCAGCACAACGTCGCCGAAGATGCTGCGGCCGACGACGATGCACCGCAGCCGGCCGAGTTGGTCGACGTCGCGCACCAGGCCGCCGCGGCCGGCGCCGAGGTGGCCATGCGCTGGTGGGCCGATCACAGGGCACTCGAGATCCAGGAGAAACAGGGCCCGCGCGACCTCGTGAGCCGGGCGGACCGCGAGGCCGAGGACGCCATCCGTGCCGTGCTGGCACGCCTGCGGCCTGCTGACGGAGTGCTGGGTGAAGAGGGCGGAACCGTCGACGGGACCAGCGGAATCCGCTGGGTGGTCGACCCCATCGACGGCACGACGAGCTACCTCTACGGCCGCGCCGACTGGGCGGTCAGCGTCGCCGCCGTCCGGTGCAGCGACGACGTCGTCGTTGCCGCGGCGGTGGTCGAGCCGGTGCTCGACCGGACCACGACCGCTCAGCGCGGGCACGGCACGTACTGCAACGGCCGGCGTGTCACCGTCAACGACGTCGAGTCGCTGACCCACGCGCTGATCGAGATCAACTTCGGCCGCGACGACCAGCGCGAGATCGCCGGGCAGATGGTGCACGAGTTGGGCCGCTGCGTACGCGATCTGCGCCGCGGCGGCAGCGCCGCCAGTGCACTGGCCCACGTGGCGACCGGCACCGCCGACGCGGTGTGGGCACCCGGTCTCTCCCCCTGGGATTGTGCGGGCGGCGTGCTGCTGGTCGAAGAGGCCGGCGGCTCCGTGGGCGACCTGACCGGGCCCAGCGCGGGCTCATGGCCGGCCACCGGCGACGTCCTGGCCGCGCACCCGGCGTTGTGGGCGCAGCTCCGTGCCCTGCTCGCACCGGTGTACACGATCACTGTTTAACCGGGGCGATCGGTGGTACCACGTGCCCACGCCGATCGACCCACGCCGAAGTACCGCGTGACCCATCAGAGCCGTTCCGCACAGAGCGCTCGCCACCCATCTGCCTGGGGGAAGAACGCCATGCACAACGTCAACCGGCTGCGGCCGAACACCGGAGTACCCCTGAGGACTGCCACGCTCGCACTCCACTCCCGCCGGGTCACCGTGCCGAACTACGACCGTTCGGCGCTGACCCCGGCGGTGGTCCACATCGGTGTCGGCGGGTTCCACCGGGCGCATCAGGCGAGTTACCTCGACGATCTTGCTCGGACCGGTGCCTCGATGGACTGGGGTATCACCGGTGTCGGACTGCACCGGCCCGAGATGAAGAAGGCGTTGGCCGCCCAGGACTGCCTCTACACGGTCGTGGAGCGCGGCCCCGGCGAGTCCAACGGACGGGTCGTGGGATCGCTGCGCCGGTACCTGTACGCACCCGACGAGCACGCCGAGGTCACCACAGCGCTCGCCGACCCGCGGACGCGCCTGGTGACGTTGACCATCACCGGCGACGGCTACCACCGCGATGCGCTCACGGACGAGTTCGACGCCGACTGCCCGGCAGTGCGACACGACCTCCAAGGGCCCGGCCCCTACCTCACCGCATGGGCGTATCTCGCCGATGCACTGGCGCTTCGGCGGCGCAGCGGGCTGCCGCCGTTCAGCGTCATGTCCTGCGACAACGTGCCCGACAACGGCGGTGCGGCCCGCCGGGCGCTGGTCGGCTTCACCGCGCAGCGCAACCCGCCACTGGCCCGCTGGATCGAGCGCAACGTGGCGTTCCCCGCCACGATGGTCGACCGGATCACCCCGAAGACCACGCCCGCCGCGACCGCGGCTGTCGCAGAGACCTTCGGAATCGCCGACCGGTGGCCGGTGCTCGCCGAACCGTTCCGGCAGTGGGTGGTCGAGGACTCGTTCTGCAACGGTCGCCCACCGCTCGAAGACGTCGGGGTCGACATCGTCGCCGACGTCAGCCCGTACCGGCTGGTGAAGACCCGGATGCTCAACGGATCGCACTGCGCGCTGGGCTATCTCGGGATCCTGCTGGGTCACGAGACCACCGATGTCGCGATGCGCGATCCGCGCGTCTACCGCTTCATCGAACAGCTGATGGCGAGCGAACTGTCCCCGCTCCTGGAGGGAGTGGCCGATATCGACCTCGTCGACTACCGGCTCACCCTGCTCAGTCGTCTGACGAATCCCGGTGTGCCCGACGCTCTCTCGCGACTGGCTGCGCGTGGATCGACGAAGATGCCGTCGTATCTGCTGCCCTCGCTGCGTCAGGCCCGCTCGCGTGGCTTGCCGACGGCACTGCTCACCCTTGCGGTGGCCGCCTGGTTCCGGTACCTGCGCGGCTACGACCTCACCGGTCGGCCGGTCATCGTGGAAGATGAACGCGCTCAACAATTCTCGACACTGGCGCGACTCGGTCTCAGCGATCCGCGGCCGTTGCTCGGGGTACGGGAGGTCTTCGGAGACCTCGGTGACGATCCGGAGTTCGTCGGCGCGCTCGAGTGCATGATGCGCGTCATCGACCAGCGGGGCGTCTCAGCAGCGCTGCAGACGGTGCTGGCGGGTCGCCACGGTCATCGCCTGCAGGAAGGAAGTGACGTTGCGATACCTTCGTCCGCTTGAGCCGGCGGCGGTCACCGTCGTGATGTGTGACGCCGACGGCAACTTGTTCCCCTCGGAAGAGCCCGCATTCGACGCGTCTGTCGACGTGACGAACCGGTATCTGGCGAGCCTGGGAATCTCCCGCCGCTACACGGCTCAGGAGCTGCGAATAGCCACCACGGGCAAGAACTTTCGCACCACCGCCGTCGACCTCGCCGTGGAGTGGGGGGTGCCGGTGGACACGGTGCTCGCAGGCGGTCGATCCGGTGCGGTGGCGCCCGGCGACGCCTCCGGCCCGGTGCTGACCGCCCGGGCGCTGGAGGAATGGGTCCGCCGCGAACGCGACGAGGTGACCGCGCACCTGGGTTCGGTGCTGCGACCCGACCCCCGCGTCCTGGAACCTCTGCGCCGTGTGAGCCGGGCGTACGGATTGGCGGCGGTGAGCTCCAGCGCCCTGATGCGGCTGAAAGCCTGCTTCACCGCAACCGGCCTGGACGGCCTGATCCCTGCGGACGTGCGATTCAGTGCCGAGGATTCGCTGCCGTCGCCGACCAGCAAGCCCGATCCGGCGATCTACCGCTTCGCCCTCGACGCTCTCGGCATCCAACCCGAACAGGCGGTGGCCATCGAGGATTCGGTTCCCGGCGTCGCGTCCGCCGTCGCCGCGGAGATCCCGACCATCGGCAACCTGCTGTTCGTGCCGCCCGGTGAACGCGCCGGACGGTGCGACGAACTGGCGGCCGCAGGCGCCTGCGCAGTGACCGACAGCTGGCAGGACATCGCCGCACTGCTGGCCGCGTCGGTCGACGAAGCCGAGGGTTCGGCCGTGTGACGCGGCGACCGGATCACCGTCCGAGGAGAGGCACGACGGATGGACGTACTAGGAGAAACCAAGCGAAACCGCACGGCCAAGGTGACGACCCACCGGGCGGTCGTCGAAGTCGCCGGCAGAATCCACGCAGAAGCAGGGCCGGACCCGGACGGAGTTCTCTCGGCGCTCACCGAAGCCGCCGTCGCTCACCTTCCCGGTGCCGATCACGCCGGCGTGTCCATCGTCACGAACCGGACGATTCGCAGCGTCGGGTGCACCGACGGCGTGCCCCGACTCATCGGCGAGATCCAGGGACGGCTCGGCGAAGGTCCGTGTTTCGACTCGTCGACAACAGGGACGGCGCTTCGCGCGGACGACCTGGCCACCGAGAGCCGATGGCCGACATTCTGCGACGTGGCGGTCCGCCAGACACCGATCCGATCGATCCTCACGATGCCGTTGTTCCGCGACGGGCCCACCGTCGGGGCACTGACCTTCTACGCCGACCGTCCTGGGGTGTACGGCGACGAGATCGAAGGCCTCGCGCTCACGTTCGCGGCCCAAGCGGCCTTGATCGTGCAGAACAGGCGCCGGGAGAGTTACTTCCGTACCGCGCTGGCCAACCGCGACATCATCGGTCAGGCGAAAGGCGTGCTCAGCGAGCGCTTCACGATCGACTCGGCGACGGCGTTCGCGCTGCTGATCCGGCTGGCCAAAGAGCGGCACGAACCGGTGGCCGCGGTGGCCCGCCGCATCGTCCGCCACGAGCCGAACCTGCTGCACTGACCCGCTACTGCACCGGTTCGAGCACCTCGGCGCCGACGAACGGCACGAGCGCGGCGGGAACCCGCACGCTGCCGTCCGGCTGCTGGTGGTTCTCCAGGATCGCCACCAGCCAGCGGGTGGTGGCCAGCGTGCCGTTGAGCGTCGCGGCGATCTGCGGTTTTCCGTTCTCGTCGCGGTAACGGGTCGACAGCCGCCTGGCCTGGAACGTCGTGCAGTTCGACGTCGAGGTCAGCTCGCGATAGGTCTGCTGCGTCGGCACCCACGCCTCACAGTCGAACTTCCGCGCCGCCGACGAGCCCAGATCCCCGGCCGCGACGTCGATCACCCGGTACGGCACCTCGATCAGCGCGAGCATCTCGCGCTGCCAGCCGAGCAGCCGTTCATGTTCGGCCTCGGCGTCCTCGGGCTTGCAGTAGACGAAGCCCTCGACCTTGTCGAACTGGTGCACGCGGATGATGCCGCGGGTGTCCTTGCCATAGCTGCCGGCCTCGCGGCGAAAACACGACGACCACCCCGCGTAGCGCCGGGGGCCGTTGGCCAGATCGAGGATCTCGTCGGAGTGGTATCCGGCCAGCGGCACCTCCGACGTCCCGACCAGGTACATGTCGTCGGCTTCGAGGCGGTACACCTCGTCGGCGTGTGCGCCGAGGAACCCGGTGCCAGCCATCACCTCGGGACGCACGAGCACCGGCGGGATCATCAACGTGAACCCGTTGTCGGTGGCCAGCCGCACCGCAAGCTGCATCAGGCCGAGTTGCAGCAGCGCACCGCGACCGGTCAGGAAGTAGAAGCGCGACCCCGCCACCTTGGCGCCGCGCTCCATGTCGATCAGCCCGAGCGCTTCGCCGAGTTCCAGATGGTCCTTCGGGTTCTCGATCGTCGGCGGCTCGCCGACGACGTCGAGCACCGTGAAGCAGTCCTCGCCGCCCGCGGGCACACCGGAGACGACGACGTTGGAGATCGCCATGTGCGCGGCGTTGAACGCCTTCTCCGCCTCCGACTGCGCGGCCTCGGCGCTCTTGACCTGCTCGGCGAGTTCCTTGGCCTGGGTCAGCAGGGCGGGCCGCTCCTCCGGAGAGGCCTTGCCGACCTTCTTGCTGGCCGCCTTCTGCTCGGCGCGCAGGTTGTCGGCCGCGGACACCGCCGACCGCCGGGCGGTGTCGGCCTCGAGCAGGGCGTCGACGAGTGCGGGATCCTCGCCGCGGGCTTGCTGTGAGGCGCGCACGACGTCGGGGTTCTCGCGCAGGAGTTTGAGGTCGATCACGGCCGCAACCCTACTTTTGTCCGGCCGCTCCGAACATCTGGAGGTGGCCGGTCCGTCCGAACACCCGTGCGGTCTCGACCGCGTTCGGGGCGCCGGCCTGTGGATCGGCGCCGGCGTCGAGCAGCGCGCGCACCACGTCGTCCTCACCCTTGAACACCGCACCGGCCAGCGGTGTCTGCCCCCGGTCGTTCGCGCGGTCGACGTCGGCGCCGCGTGCGGCGAGCACCCGCACCACCTCGGGGTGGCCGTAGTAGGCGCCGAGCATCACCAGCGTGTCGCCCTTGGCGTTGGTCAGGTTCACCGGCACGCCGGCGTCGAGATAGGCGGCCAGCGCCTCCGCGTCACCGGTGCGCGCCATGTCGAAGATCCGGCCGGCCAGTTCGGCGACCGCCTCGTCGGGACCCGCCTCGTCCGCAGCGTCGTCGGGCCGCGTCATACGCCCGAATCTACGCGCGCCGGGTCCCGGCCGGCACAACCGCATAACGTTACAACTGCATCACTTGTCACAGCACCTGACACGCCTGTCACAATGGAGCGGATGTTGGAGGCACCAGAACGCGACCGCCCGGCGGGCGATACGCGCGAGGCGTCGCCGTGGTGGCACAGTCTGCAGGCCACGTCGACCCGGCGCGCCCTGTTGTTGACCGCGCTCGGCGGGCTGCTCATCGCCGGGCTCGTCACCGCCCTGCCCCGCAGCGAGGGCAGCAACGGCCCCGGCCTGAGCGCCAGCGCGATCACGCTCGGCCCGCGCGGTAACGACACGTTCAACCACGCCAAGAGCGGCGACTGCCTGAACTGGCCGGAACGCAACCCCGACGGCGCGCAGATCGTCGACTGCAAGGACGACCACCGCTTCGAGGTGGCCGAGTCGGTGGACATGCGCACCTTCCCGGGCAGTGAGTACGGCCCCGATGCGGAGCCGCCGACACCGGCCCGCATCCAGCAGATCAGCCAGGAGCAGTGCCAGGCCGCGGTGCGCCGCTACCTCGGCCCGCGCTTCGACCCGAACAGCCGCTTCACGATCAGCATGATGTGGTCCGGGGACAAGGCGTGGCGCCAGTCCGGCGAGCGCCGCATGCTGTGCGGTCTGCAGCTGCCGGGCGCCAACAACCAGCAGTTGGCGTTCAAGGGCAAGGTCGCCGACGTCGACCAGTCCAAGGTGTGGCCCGCGGGCACCTGCCTGGGCATCGACCCGGCCACCAACCAGCCCACCGACATCCCCGTCGACTGCGCCGCCCCGCACGCCATGGAGGTCACCGGTGCGGTGAACCTCGCCGAGAAGTTCCCCGGCGGATTGCCGCCCGAACCCGAGCAGGACGCGTTCATCAAGGACGCCTGCACGCGGATGACGGATCAGTACCTGGCGCCGATCCAGCTGCGCAGCACCACGCTGACGCTGATCTACAGCACGGTCTCGCTGCCGAGCTGGACCGCGGGCAGCCGCCAGGTGTCCTGCAGTATCGGCGCGACGCTCGGCAACGGCGGTTGGTCGACGCTGCTCAACAGCGCCAAGGGACCGCTGCAGATCAACGGTCAGCCCCCGGTCCCGCCGCCGGACATCCCCGAGGAGCGGCTGAGCCTGCCGCCGATCCCGATGCCCGAC
Organism: Mycolicibacterium litorale; assembly: GCF_010731695.1. Classification (NCBI taxonomy): domain Bacteria; kingdom Bacillati; phylum Actinomycetota; class Actinomycetes; order Mycobacteriales; family Mycobacteriaceae; genus Mycobacterium; species Mycolicibacterium litorale. The sequence continues at coordinate 4,742,537 of NZ_AP022586.1, read as the reverse complement.
GCCGTCGACTCGTCGTCGCAGTCCGAACCGGACTACAGCCAGAGCGAGCAGACCGAGACCGACGAGACCCAGACCCAGCACGGCCCGCAGCAGACGACCGCGCCCACCGAACAACAGGCCGCGCCGACCGAGGCACCGCCGGCCGGCGACGGCAACACGTTCCTCAACGGACCGCCGCCCCCGCCGGCACCCGGTGCCCCCGCACCGCCGCCTCCGCCCGCCCCGGAGCCGGTCCCTCCGCCGCCGCCCGCACCCGCACCGGCACCCGCGCCGCCGCCTCCCGCGCCCGCGCCGCCGGTCGAGCCGGTTCCGCCGCCACCCCCACCGCCGGGGCCGTAACCGCGTGGCCGTCCGGATGAGCGCGCAGCGGTTCGACGAACTGGTCTCCGATGCGCTCGACCTCATCCCGCCGGAGTTGACCGCCGCCCTCGACAACGTGGTGGTGCTCGTCGAGAGCCGCCACCCCGACGAGCCCGACCTCCTCGGCCTCTACGAGGGCGTCGCGCTGACCGAACGCGACCACACCTATGCGGGCTCGTTGCCGGACGCGATCACGATCTACCGCGACGCGCTGCTCGACATCTGCGACAGCGACGAGGATGTGGTGGAGGAGGTGGCGATCACCGTGATCCACGAGATCGCCCACCATTTCGGCATCGACGACGATCGGCTGCACGAACTCGGCTGGGCGTGAGCGCGGCACTCCCCATTTGTCGGCGCGCAGTGCTAGAACGGGGCCATGACCATCCAGTGCCGGGAGTGCGGGGCCGGGCTGGAACATTGCCACGGCACTGTCATCCACCACGTCCGCTACCGCATCGAATGCACCGAGGACGACTGCACCACCCCTGAGGTGGTGCACACCTTCCGCATCGACTGCGAGGCGGTGGGCTGCCAGTGCGGCCAGTCGGCCGCGGGCCGAGCCGCGATCTGACCGCCTAGCCCATCGGGTCGACCGACTCCAGTGCGTCGTGCACTGGGTCGACGCCTGGTTCGGGATAGAACGGCGGCACCCGCGGACCCCACTGCACACAACTCCACCGGCCGTCGGTGATGGGGGCCAACACCACCGCTTCGGTGTTGGCCAGGTGGTGGTCGAGCGCGAAGGTGCCCTCGACGCCGGCCAGTACCGCCGATACCAGGCGGATCGCCGCACCGTGGCTGACCACCACGATGTCGTCCTGCCAGGCGTGGTCGTCGAGGTAGCGCATCCGAAGTTGCGTCAGCACCGGCACGTAGCGGTCGAGCACCTCGTTACCGGACTCCCCGCCGGGCATCGGCACGTCGAGATCGCCCTGGTGCCAGCGCTGGTAGATCGACTCGAACTCGGTGATGGCCTCGTCGTCGGAGCGGTTCTCGAGCTCACCGACCTGCACCTCGTGCAGACCGTCGAACTCGAGCGGGTCGAGGGTCGCGGCCGCGGCGATCTCGGCGGCCGTCTCCGCGGCGCGCCGCGCCATCGAGTGCGCGAGCAGCCCGGGCGGGCGCAGCAGTCCGCGTGCGAAGGCGCGTGCCTGGTCGTGGCCGAGGTCGGTCAGCGCCGCACCGGGCGGGCGGGTGTCGAGCCGGCGTTCCACGTTGGCGTGCGACTGGCCGTGCCGCACCAGCACCAGCCTGCCGCTCATCGGTCGTCCTCCGGCAGCCCGTCGCGAAGGCGTGTCAGCCAGCGGTTGGCTTCGTCGCTGCTCGGCGGTGACGCGCCGGCCGGCGCGCCGGTCGGCCAGGAACCCAGATATCGCACATCTGCACAACGACGGTGCAGCGCTTTGAGTGCCTCGGCGACCGCATCGTCTTCGAGATGACCGACACAGTCGAGGAAGAACACGTAGGTGCCGAGCTCGGTGCGGGTGGGTCGGGATTCGATGCGCGTGAGGTCGATGTCGCGGATGGACAGCTCGGTCATCGCGGCGACGAGCGCGCCGGGGGTGTTGGGCAGCCGCAGCGCAACCGAGGTGCGGTCGGCCCCGGTGCGCTTCGGGGGCGGGGCCGGCCGCCCGACGAGCACGAAGCGGGTACGCGCGTTGGGTTCGTCGACGACGCCTGCGGCGAGGCTGCGCAGGCCGTAGCGTTCGGCGGCCAGGGCGGTGCTGACACCGGCGTCGGCGCGCCCGTCGGCGACGTCTGCCGCGGCGGCGGCGTTGGAGTGCGCGGGGACGAGCCGCGCGGCGGGCAGGTGCTCGGACAGCCAGCGCCGGACCTGGGCGGCGGCGACCGGGAACGCCGCGACCGTCGCGACGTCGCCGTCGTGGTCCTGGCGGACGACGATGCTGAACGACACGTCGAGGGTGAGTTCGGCGACGATCTGCAGCGGGGCCCCGACCGCGAGGCTGTCGAGCGTGGGCAGCACCGAACCCTCGATCGAGTTCTCGATCGGCACGCACGCATAGTCCGCGTCGCCGGACCGGACCGCCTCGAGTCCGGCCGGCGTGCTGTCGGTCGGCACGGGGGTTACCGCGGTGTCGTCGGGGTTGTCGTCGGGGTTGCCGCCGGGGACCATGCCGCCGGCCACCATCTGCCGTAACGCCGACTCGGTGAACGTCCCCTCGGGCCCGAGGTAGGCGATGCGCGGCACGTCCCAACACTATCCGCTGACCGGGACGGGTCCGGGTCAAAGTCTTGCGCGACCCCGGCACGCATAGTTAAGTAAGGCTTACCTCACCAACCGGAAGGCAGCACGATGGCACGTACCGCACCGACGACGACACCGACAACGGCCGAGCGAATCCGCAGCGCATGCGCCCGCGGCGGCGGTGCGATGCTCGCGGTGGAGGGCGCCGACCCGGTCAGCACTCCCGTGCACCATCTCCTCGACGACGGATCGTTCGCGATCACCGTTCCCGTCGACGGTCCGCTCTCGGCGATGGTCACCCGCGCGGGCGCCGCGGGCGCCCAGGCCGTGCTCGAGATGACCGATTACGCGCCTCTTCCGCTGCGCGAGCCGGTGCGGTCCCTGGTGTGGATCCGCGGTCGCGTGCACACCGTGCCGGGCGCAGACGTACCCGGCCTGCTCGACCTGGTCGCCAGCGTGGACCCCAATCCCGCTCTGCTGCAGGTGAATTCGGGCGACGACTCCCGCTACGCGCTGATGCGGCTTGAGATCGAGTCGGTGGTGGTCGCCGACGCGACCGGCGCGGAGTCGGTGGGCGTCAGCGCGCTGCTGCAAGCCCGGCCCGACCCGTTCTGCGCGATGGAGTCCTGCTGGCTGCAGCACATGGAGTCGGCACACCAGGACGTCGTCGACCGGTTGGCCAGCCGGCTACCCGCCGCGATGCGCCGCGGCCGCGTGCGCCCGCTGGGCCTGGACCGATACGGCGTCCAGTTGCGCGTCGAGGACACCGACGGCGACCACGACGTTCGCCTACCGTTCCCCAAACCCGTCGACGACGTGACCGGTCTGAGCCAGGCCATCCGGGTGCTGATGGGCTGCCCGTTCCTCAACGGCCTGCAGGCCCGGCGCCTCGAGCGGCCGGGCGGCTGACCGGCCCCGGGCACCGCTACCGTATGGACGGTGACCCGGCCTCCCGACGAGTTGCCTGATCAGCGGCAGCGCCGTGCACTGCGCATCGAGATCGCCGTCGTCCTCGCCGTCACCTTCGGGCTGAGCGCCTACACCGCGCTGCTGCGCCTGCTCGAATCCGTCCTGCTCGGCCTGTCCGGCCAGGTGGTCGCGCTCAACCCGCGCCGGTCCACCTTCGATCTGATCGACCTGGCGCTCAACCTCGCCGGCGTCTTCCAGCTCCTGGCTTGGGGGGCACTGGGCGTCTACCTGCTGTGGCGCAGCGGTTCACGCCTGGCCGACATCGGCTTGGCGCGACCGCGGATGCGGCCCGACGTCCTCGGCGGCCTCGGCCTCGCCGCGCTGATCGGACTGCCCGGCCTGGCGCTCTACCAGGTGGCGCGCATCCTCGGCATCAACGCCTCGGTCGAGCCGGCCGAGCTCTACGACACCTGGTGGCGCATCCCGGTGCTGCTGGCGATGTCGTTCGCCAACGGCTGGGCCGAGGAGATCATCGTCGTCGGCTTCCTGCTGACCCGGTTGCGCCAGTTGCGGGTGAACCCCGTCGTGGCGATCGTCGTGGCGAGCCTGCTGCGCGGGGCGTACCACCTCTACCAGGGGTTCGGTGCCGGTCTGGGGAACGTGGCGATGGGGCTGGTGTTCGGCTACGTCTGGCACCGCACCGGCCGGCTGTGGCCGCTGATCATCGCGCACGCCCTGATCGACGCGGTGGCGTTCGTCGGCTACGCCCTGCTTGCGGGGCGGCTCGGCTGGCTGCAGTGATCCAGCACGTACATTTTTCGCTGTGAACCCGAATCGGCCGGACGGCGGCAGACCCGGACCGCAGGGGTTCGGACCGCGCCGACCGGACGGTCCGCGAGAGCCGTCGCAGGTGATCCGCCGCCCACCCGGGCACCGGCCGCCGCCGGTCTGGCCGCCCAACCCGCCGAGCCCGCCTCCGCGGACCGCGCCGCCCCCACCTCCGCGCACTCCGCCACCGGCATGGGAGCAACGACTGCCACCGCCGCCGCCACCCGCACCGGCCCGGCGTCCACCCCCCGCCCCGCGCGTCCGCCCGCCCGCCCGGCCCCCGGCTCCCCCACCGGCCGCGGCCGCCAAGCCCCGCCGCAGGCGGCCGTGGGGCCGGATCGTCCTGGCCGTTGCGCTGGTCGGGATCCTCACGCTGGTGGGCCTGGTGGTGTGGGTCGACTCGTCGCTGCAGCGCATCCCCGCGCTGACCGCCTACCCGGACCGGCCCGCCGCCGGCCGCGGCACCACCTGGCTGCTGGTGGGCTCCGACAGCCGGGCCGGTCTCGACCCCGAGCAGCAGGCGCAGCTCGCCACCGGCGGTGAGGTCGGCAGCGGCCGGACCGACACGATCATGCTGGTCCACCTGCCGGGGCTGGGCTCGGACGCCCCGACGACGATGGTGTCGATCCCCCGCGATTCCTACGTGCCGATTCCCGGGTACGGCGAGGACAAGATCAACGCGGCGTTCGCGCTCGGTGGCGCACCGCTGCTGGCGCAGACCGTCGAGCAGGCCACCGGACTGCGGCTCGACCACTACGCCGAGGTCGGCTTCGACGGGTTCGCCGCGGTGGTCGACGCCGTCGGCGGGGTCACGATGTGCCCGCCCGAGCCCATCAGCGATCCGCTCGCCGGCATCGACCTGCCCGCCGGCTGTCAGGAGCTCGACGGCCGCAACGCGCTGGGGTTCGTGCGCACCCGCGCGACCCCGCGCGCCGACCTGGACCGGATGATCAACCAGCGGGCGTTCATGTCGGCGCTGCTGCACCGCGCCGCGAGCCCCGCGGTGTTCCTCAACCCGCTGCGCTGGTTCCCGATGGCCCACGCGGCCGGAGCCGCGCTGACCGTGGACACGGGTGCGCATGTCTGGGACCTCGCCCGGCTCGGCTGGGCGCTGCGCGGGGACTTCACCACCACGACGGTCCCGATCGGCGAGTTCACCAGCGGCGGCTCCGGCGCCGTCGTGGTGTGGGACGGCGATGCGGCCGGGCGGCTGTTCGGCGCGCTGGCCGCCGACACCCCGGTCCCCACCGACGTGCTCGACGCGCCAGGTTGACCCAGGCTGGCCCACGCTGAGGTACGCCTACACTCAGCAAACCAAGCCTTGGTGTGTTACCGCGGTCACAGATTTGCCGCTTCAGCTTAGGGGAAGCTTCCCTCAGTAAGGTTGACCTTGGCTGACAATGCCCTCTGACCTGCTATATCGTGGCGGTCATGACGACATTCGGCGCTCTCGACACCAAATTCCACGGACTCCTCAAGGAACAGATCCGCAGCGAATTCACCGCCGCCCAGCAATACATCGCGATCGCGGTGTACTTCGACGGCGCCGATCTGCCGCAGCTCGCCAAGCACTTCTACGGCCAGTCCGTCGAGGAGCGCAACCACGCCATGATGCTCGTGCAGTACCTGATCGACCGCGACGTCGAGCTGGAGATCCCGGGCGTCGACGAGGTGTGCAACCGGTTCGACTCGCCCCGCGACGCGCTCGCCCTGGCCCTCGACCAGGAGCGCGCCGTCACCGAGCAGATCACCCGGCTGGCCAGCGTGGCCCGCGAAGAGGGTGACTACCTCGGCGAGCAGTTCATGCAGTGGTTCCTCAAGGAGCAGGTCGAGGAGGTCGCGCAGATGACCACGCTCGTGCGCATCGCCGAGCGGGCGGGCGCCAACCTTTTCCACCTCGAGGACTTCGTCGCCCGCGACATGCCGCGTGGCGCATCCGACTCGGGCGCCCCGCGCGCGGCGGGCGGCGCGCTCTAACGATCGGTGCCGGCCGCGCCGGTCAACCCGTTCTGCAGCCAGTCCTTGGTGCGGCCGGGGTGGTTCGTCGCCACCCAGGCCACACCGAGGTCTCGGCAGTACCGCACGTCCTCGTAGTGGTCGACCGTCCAGCAGTACATCGCCCGCCCCTGGGCAGCGGCGCGGTCGACCAGTTCGGGGTGCTCGCGCAACGTCATGATCGACGGCCCCACGGCGGTCGCCCCGACCGTCGTCGCCGCACTACCGCCCAGATAGCGTGACGTCTCGCCGAGCAGCACGGTCGGCAGCATCGGCGCGGCGCGCCGGATCCGCCACACCGCGGCCGCCGAGAAGGACATCACCACGGCCCGCGCGAGATCGGCCGAGGCCGGCGCCGCGATACCGAAGCGGTGCAGCAGCACCAGCACCTTGTTCTCCACCAGCGCGCCGTAGCGCACGGGGTGTTTGGTCTCGATGAACATCTTGACCGGCCGGTGCCAGTCCAGGACCAGCTCGACGAGCTTCTCCAGCGTCAGCACGTCGGTCATGTCGGCGCCTGCGCCCGGGCGCCAGCTGGCGTGCCAGGAGCCGAAGTCCAGGTCGCGCAGCTCGGCCAGCGTCATCTCACTGACGACCCCGGTCCCCGACGACGTCCGGTCCACCCGACGGTCGTGGACGCACACCAGATGGCCGTCGCGGGTCAGCCGCACATCGCACTCGACCGCGTCCGCACCTTCTCTGAGCGCCAGCTCGTAGGCGGCCAGTGTGTGCTCGGGCCGGTCGGCGGAGGCGCCACGGTGCGCGACGACGAACGGATGACCGCCGAGCGTGCCGTCATCCGGGTTCATGGCCCCTATGCTGCCGGGTCTTGGCCCCTGGACTCAACCGGACCGCCGGATTGGCTGCCTGCGTGCACATCCGGCGTCGCCGGCCCGTCGTCGTCCGGCACCATCACCCAGCGTTTGACCGGGCGGGACACCGGCGCCTGCTCGAAGCCGGACACCACGCGGTGGGCCACCAGCAGCGTGGCCAGCGCGGTCAGGTAGGCGATCGTGGTCACCACGGTGTTGTCGGCGATGCCCTGCGGGTCGGTGGTGAAGCTGGTCGCGATCGAGAACACCGAGACGACTGTGCTGAGCACCCACAGAATCCACCACACGATGATCGGCCTGCGCATCGTCGACGTGCGGCTTTCCAGCGCGGCCAGTTCCAGGGCGTAGACCGGGGCGAAGAACAGGTTGACGAACGGCACCAGGCAGGCCAGCCGGATGCGCCGCGGATCCCGCGGATCGGCCTGCCCGCGGTAGGCGTAGGCGGCCCCGCGGCGCGCGATCAGCCAGTTCGTCAGCAGCACGATGCTGGCGACCACCAGGAACGCCGCCACGACGCTCATCGCGACGCCCAACCAGGTCGCCGCACCCGCCACCAGCGGATGCAGCAGCGTGGTGCGGTTGATCAGCAGCAGCAGGTACCGCAGCGCGTGGATGGCGGCGGTGGCGCCGAGCACCGCCATGGTCACGATCAGCGTCGTGCGCAGCGCGGTCGGCGACGGGCCGGTGCGGGTCTGCGCCGCCGACGGGTCGACGGCGTCGAAGTGCTCGACGAGCCCCCATCGGGGGATCGTCGTGTAGCGAGGGGTGGGTCCGAGCGGCCGGCGGCGGGCGCGCGGCGGCGGTGGCGCACCGGGCCGCACGGCGATCCAGCGGTAACCGGCAGGCAGGCGCTGAGGGCCGCCGGGCCGGGCCGAGGCGCCGCTCCACTCCGCACCCGGTGCCGGTGGCGCCGAGGGCGCCATCAACGCACCCTGACACCGGGGACACACCTGTCGTTCCCGGTCGCGCACGTTCCACCGCGTTCCGCAGCGGGAACACACCTGGATCATCCGACCAGCCTAGCGGCGGTGATCACACGCTTCCGGGGCCACCGTCGTCGGTGACGACCGGTCGTCCGGCCGCGGACCAGGCCAGCATCCCTCCGCTGACGTTGATCGCCCGGTACCCGTTGCGCGCCAGATACTGCGCGACGCGCTGCGAGCGGCCGCCGGCATGGCACATCACGTAGACCGTGGCCTCGGGGTCGACCTCACCGAGGCGCGACGGCACGTCGCCCATGGGGATGTGCATCGCGTCCGCTGCGTGTCCGCACTGCCACTCGTCGTCTTCGCGCACATCGAGCAGCAAAGTCGACTCGTCGAAGGCAGCGGGGAGTTCGGTCACGTCGGCCTGTATCACCTCGACGTCGTCCATGGGCTCCATGCTGTCACGCCGACGCCGACTCGCGCTCGTCCCGGGAAGACAGCAATCGCGGAGTTATCCACAATTTCCACAGGTTCATCCACAGCCCCGGGTTGGTGTGTGAGCGGAAACGCGCAAGTCGAAGCGGGCGCTTGCCGAGTGAAACTGTGGATAAACCGAGAGTCTGCCCAAAGGTCACACGCCGGTAACGAAACCGTCGAGCGAAATGGTTAGCACCACTAAGGCAGGCCGAACTCACCCCTGCCGCGAGAGCTGTCCGGCGGCCGGGCAGTCAGTGTGCCAACCCAGACCCCGGGGTACCCGGTCGACACGCCGAGGCAACCTCGTGACTTCGCTGTCCGCCGCGGTTCCCGCCCGCGGAGGGCGGTTGCGCTCGCGGTGATCCGAACCCGCTGCCGGACCGGGCCCGCGTCCCGATACCGCCTCTGACATCGACGGACACTGGATCGTGGCGTCCTGCGCCGACCCGATTTCCCCCGGCGTTCCCGACCGGTTATGATCGGCGTCACACGGTTGCCGTGTGATGGATCTCACTGGGGGTTTGTATTGATCGTGCAGGTCAGGAGCTTCTGATGGCGTCTCCTCCGATGGGACACGGTTCGGCTATGCCGCCCTCGGAATGGCACACGTCGGCGAGCGTCTACACCCGCAGCCAGCTGATCGCGTGCCTGCGGGCGGGCGTCATCGCGCTGGTCCTGCTGGGCATCCTCGCGCTGATCGTCCTGTTCTGATCGCCCGCCGGGCGGGTATTGATGCGGGCGGAACGTGCATCCTTGCGGTGCGCGCTGCGATGGAGCAAGGTTGACAACGATGTCGAGCATGTCGAGCTCCATCGATCGCTGATGAGGAAGGAACCTTATGGCTGAATACACCTTGCCCGATCTTGATTACGACTACGGCGCACTCGAACCGCACATCTCGGGGCAGATCAACGAGCTCCACCACAGCAAACACCACGCCACGTACGTGAAGGGCGCCAACGACGCGCTGGCCAAGCTGGCCGAAGCCCGCGAGAGCGGAGACCACTCCGCGATCTTCCTCAACGAGAAGAACCTCGCCTTCCACCTCGGTGGCCACGTCAACCACACCATCTGGTGGAAGAACCTCTCCCCCAACGGCGGCGACAAGCCGACCGGCGAGCTCGCCGCCGCGATCGACGATGCGTTCGGCTCCTTCGACGGATTCCGCGCGCAGTTCACCGCCGCGGCCAACGGCCTGCAGGGCTCCGGCTGGGCAGTGCTCGGATACGACACGCTGGGCCAGAAGCTGCTGACCTTCCAGCTGTTCGACCAGCAGGGCAACGTCCCGCTGGGCATCATCCCGCTGCTGCAGGTCGACATGTGGGAGCACGCGTACTACCTGCAGTACAAGAACGTGAAGGCCGACTACGTCAAGGCGTTCTGGAACGTCGTCAACTGGGAGGACGTCCAGAACCGCTTCGCCACGGCCACCAGCTCGGCCAGCGGCATCATCCTGGGCTGACCGTCGGCACATCGCCAGACTCGCATGAGGGGCGCCGCGCGAAATTCGCGCGGCGCCCCGCTTTTTCACGCCCAGAGTTCACCGCTCGTTAGCACTCGTGTCGTCTTGCGTGCCAGCGCACCCCTGCCGCATCCTGATGCGAGACGACCCGCAGGCGTGTCGATTCACGGCGAACACCGATGTCTCGGAGGCGATATGGAGACGGGGTCCGGTCGGGCGATCGAAATCGCGCCCTTTCATTCCGGCGGTTCACTCAAGGGCTTCGTCGTGTCGGGGCGCTGGCCCGACTCCACCAAGGAGTGGGCGCAGCTGCTGATGGTCACGGTCCGCGTCGCGTCGCTGCCCGGGTTACTGTCCACCACAACGATTTTCGGTGTGCGCGAGGAGCTACCGGACGAACCCGAACCCGGCACCGTCGGGCTGGTGCTCGCAGAGGGCACCGTCGTCGGGGATGCCGCGGTGCCGCCCGGTTACTTCGCCGACCGCCAACCGCCGGCACTGCTCATGCTGCATCCGCCGTCGGAGACCACCCCGTCGCTGCCCGAGTGCAGCGGCGCCGCATCGGGATGTGTCCTCCTGCCCGGCCTTCCGCATCTGGGCCTCGAGCACCGCGCCGCCTGGGTGGAGGCCGAATCCGACGGCACCGTCACCTCGATGGTGAGCCGGGTGGGCGTCGACCCCATCAGCCATCCCGACACCGCGGTACTGGCCATGCTGCTCGCCGCGTAGCGGGGCACGGAACCCGGCGAACACCGCTGCCCCAAACGGAGAATACGGCTGCCCGAATTCGTCTGTGGCGCTGGCGCACCGGGAGACCCGTCGCTATGGTCGTAGACGTCAGCGAAGGGGAGTAGCCCCGAATCGTCGTGTCGACATACTGGCCCGCGGGCCCGGCCGGCGAACCGCACCCTCGGTGGGCGAGACCTTCGACTCCGACGCCGGCGCGTCTTCGCACGTTCCGGCGACGTGTCGAAAGGTGTTTTCCGATGCTCGGCGCCATCCTGGTCAGCCTCGCCGTGGTGTTCGTCGCCGAACTCGGCGACAAGTCCCAGCTCATCACGATGACGTACGCGCTGCGCCACCGCTGGTGGGTGGTGCTCTCCGGGGTCGGCATCGCCGCCATGCTCGTCCACGGCCTGTCGGTGGCGATCGGCCACTTCCTCGGCGTGACGCTGCCCGAGAAGCCGATCGCGTTCGCGGCGGCCATCGCCTTCCTGCTGTTCGCGGCATGGACCTGGCGGGAGGGCCGCAACGCCGGCGACGACGAGGTCCGCGTGGCCGAACCGCGCTTCGTGGTGCCGGCGATCATCTCCTCGTTCGTGCTCGCCGAACTCGGTGACAAGACCATGCTCGCGACCGTCGCCCTGGCCAGCGACCGCGATGCCATCGGCGTCTGGATCGGCGCCACGGTGGGCATGGTGCTCGCCGACGGCGTTGCCATCCTCGTCGGGGCAATCCTGCACAAGCGGCTGCCCGAGGGCTTCCTGCACGCGATGGCAAGCGTGCTGTTCCTGCTGTTCGGCCTCTGGATGCTGTTCGACGCCGCGCTCGGCTGGCGGGTCGTGGCGCTGATCGCGACGGGCGGGGTGGCGGCTCTCGCGTTGACGGCCGCCGTGGTCCGCGGTGTCCGCGCCAGGCGTGCCGGCGCCGCGCAGGCGACGCCGCGGGAATCGTCGTCCGAACCGGTCTGAGCTGCGACCGGCTACCCTCGACCCGCTCCTGATGGGCGGGTGACGCCCGGTTCAGCGGGCCTGCGCAGCGGCCACGTCGCGGCCGGCGCACAGGCGGCAAACGCGCGAATCCGTGACGTCCCGGCCGCCGATCTGCGCGTCGGCGCAGACAACGATTGCTGGGAGGCACCTGAGAGGGTGCTCAGCACAGGGTATGCTACGGAAACGTTATTATTTGCTTCCGGCGAGGCGTGTCTCCGGTCGAAGCCCGCGAATCCGCAGTTCCGTGCGTTTCCGTCCCCTGACGGAAGCACCGACACGAACATTTGGGCGGTTTGCACTTGGATGATGGCATAACTCTCGCTACGATGGTCAGCAAATACGCCGCCCCTTTAGCCCGCTCGTCACGCATGTGGAGGTCAATTCGATGAGCAAGACGTTCGCCGCACGGCTGAACCGCCTATTCGACACGGTTTATCCGCCCGGCCGTGGACCGCACACATCCGCCGAGGTGATCGGTGCGCTCAAGTCCGAGGGCATCACGATGTCGGCGCCGTACCTGTCACAGCTGCGTTCGGGCAACCGCACCAACCCCTCACAGGCGACCATGGCGGCCCTGGCCAACTTCTTCCGGATCAAGCCCGCCTACTTCACCGACGACGAGTACTACGAGAAGCTCGACAAAGAGCTGACGTGGCTGGCGAACATGCGGGACGAGGGCGTGCGCCGGATCGCGGCCCGCACGGTCGGGCTGTCCCCGGAGGCGCAGCAGGACATCGTCGCCAAGGTCGACGAACTGCGCCGCAAAGAACACCTGGACGACTGAGACCGTCCGCTGCGGCGGCGGGCGGCGAAGCCGGTGGTGTTTGCCTCAGCGTTGTGCGCTGGGACGTTCGCGATCCAGCGCTCGGTACTCCCGGGCGATCGCAAGTATCCATTCCCGGTCCGAGTAGACCTCGGGCTGGCGCAACCAGGCGAATCCAGGAAACCGTACGTGACCGTGGCCGGGTGAGTCACCCCGCCCCGCGTGGATCCACGCCGCGATGGCCCGCGCCTGCTCGGTGGGCGTCACCGCGGGCGCGGTGAGCTCCTCGGGACGCTGGTCGGCGTCGCCCGCGCGTCCCGACGGCGCGTCCACCGTTCGGCGTTCGCTCGACGCCTCGAGGAACAGCGCGTCGGAGATCAGCGACATCCGCTCGGCCACCCGGAAGACCAGCGGGCCGTGCGGGCGCACCCCGATGCCCACGTCGGCGTGGCGCCGGCCGAGTTCGGCCAGCAGCGGCTCGATGACGCGCAGCTCGCGCCGCGCCCCGAACCAGTCCTCGATGCTGGGCAGCAGCGCCCCGACGGCCACCGCGACCATGGCGCAGCCGAGCAGGGTGGCTCCGGTCCCCACGCCCACCGATTCGACGAGCCCTGTTGCCCGCAGAAGGAACAGCACGGCCACCGCCACGATGAGCGTGATGCCGACGGTGAACACGAACAGGGCCCGGCCGCGGCGGCTGCGGCTGGAGTGGCGCAGTCCCGCCCACATGACCAACGACATGGCCAGCAGCACGTAGATCAGCGGCAGCACCCACGACGCTCCGCCGGAGCCGAGGTTGCGACGCAGGTACTCCTCGGGCGACATCTGCGGCTGGGCGCCCTGGGCGAAGAACAGCGCCAGGCTCAGCGCCGCGATGACGGCGGCGAGCGCGTACTGGGCCAGTGCGACGCTGCGGGCGCCCGACGGAGTGCGCGCCGACGCGACGGTCGTGATCATCACGCAGCTGCCTGCGGCGCACATGATCAGCGCGATCTGGCTGAACGCCATCGCGATGTTCGGCCAGGAGAACATCGTGTCGATCAGCAGGGTCAGCGGCTGCCAGTTCAGCGCCGCGACGGCCGCCAGGTTGCCGAGCGCCAGGATCATCGCGGTGCTGACCAGCGACTGTTTGTTGACCAGAGCCCAGCCGATGCGCAGTCCGGTCGCCAACCCGAGCAGTCCGGCGATGCCCCAGACGATCAACCAAACGCCTCTCCGAGGCGGATCTGCACGATCGAGGAGCGGTCGCAGGGCAGCCGGCCGAGCCGGTAGATCAGCAGAGCGGCGAAGTCTTCGGCCTCCTGTTCGGCGTCCTCGCCGCTGGGTCCCATACAGCCGGTGCGCTGGTTGAGCATGTAGCCGATCAGCTCGGAGCTGGCGACCTCGGTGGTCTGGCGGGCGGCTTCGACGACCGGGATGCCCTCGTGTCCGAGCACCAGGTGGCCGAGTTCGTGCGCCAGCGTGCGATCCCATGCGGGCAGCCCCTGCTGGATCAGGAACTCGTCGCGGTCGGCGTACTGGCGCCACTGCCCGCACACGCCGGGCGGCAGGTCGGCGGTCTTGACCTCGATGGGCCGTCCGCGGTCGGCGCTGACCGCCTGCACCAGGCGGGGCAGCGACACTTCCCCGCGCCGCGGTGCCAGGTCGAGTACGGCGCTGACCGCCCGCGTGACGGTGCGGCTCGTTGGCATGTCTCCCCCTCTCCGACTCTCGATGTGGCCGGCCGTTCCCGAAGCGGCCGACGGTGGCTAGTTCATGAACCGGGCGATGCTCTCGGTGCGGACGGCCCGGCCGGCCTTGGCCTGCCGGTATCCGACGAGGCCGCCGAGTCCGGTCAGCATCAGGATTCCCGCGGTGCCGGGGACGGCCACCGCGGCGATCTGCGCGACGCCCGCGGTCCGCAGGTACTCGCCGTATCCGACACGGAAGTTCGCGGGCACGGCCGCGGGGTCGCCGCCGCGCACGGGTGCCTCGGGTGCGCGGGCCGGGGGCCGCTGCGGGGGTGCGCTGCGCGGCGGGGCTTCGGGCGCTCCCGCCCGGGGCGCCGCCCCGCCGCCCCGGGATCCGGATCCGGCCGACCCCGGTGCGCCGATGCCGACCACGGCGGGCAGGCCCACCGGCGGGACGACGATCACCGGAACCGAGATCGGCGCCATCGGCACCACCACCGGAAGGCCCGGCGCGACGTCGACGACGGTGGGGTTCACCGGCCCCGGCTCGTCGAGCTTCGGCGGGAAGCCACCCGGCACGTCGTCGTCGCTGCCGGTGTCCCCCGGCGGTTCCGAGGTGGACGTCTCGGACGACGTCGTCGTGGTGGTCGGTGTCGTGGTGGACGTCGTCGTGGTGGTCGGCGACGTGGTCGGTGTCGTGGTGGTCGGCTCAGTGGTGGTCGCCGCAGTGGTGGTCGGGGTCGAGGGCGTCACGTCGGTCGACGAGGGTGGGCTCGACGGCTGCGCGCTCGTCTCGTCGGAATCGTGCGGCCACCCCCAGCGTGGCAACCGCCAGCCCACCGGCCAGCGGGGCCCGCGGACCGAGGTGCCCGGGTCCTCCGGCCGTTCGGTCTTGGGCGCCCCGGTGTCGCCGGGATTCGGATCCTGTTGCGTCGCTTGGGTTTTGGTGCGATCACCCTCAGGTGCGGTCAGGTCGCGGCCGGCACCGGCGTCGGCACCTGCCGAGGTGGCGCCGCTGTCATCGGAGTCGGCCAGTGCCATCGCTCCGCCCAGGCCCGTGAGTGAAAGGCCGGCGGCCACGAGGCAGGCCGACGCGGCGACGCGTACCCGCGATCCCACCTGTCACCGCCCCTCGCACCCGCCCGAACGGGCATTTCATACCGTTGTGATGATTCTCGCACAATTAGTACGGGGCGTTTGCTAGTGAATGGAATCGGGCGGCCGCCCCCAGGCGCGGCCGCCGCGGCGGTGGCGTCGACCGCTAGGGTTGGACTGCACCGATGCAGCCACGCGCAGGGGCTGTGGATCACCGGACCGGAGGGCAGCTGGGAATGGGTTTGTTCAAGCGACGCAAAAGCCGCGCTACCCGCCGAGCCGAGGCCCGTGCGATCAAGGCGAAGGCGAAGCTGGAAGCCAGGCTGTCGGCCAAGAACGAGGCCCGTCGGTACAAGTCGCAACAGAAGGCCGAGACACGGGCGCTCAAGGCCCAATTGCGCGCCCAGCGGGAGAGTGACCGCAGTGCGCTCAAGGTTGCTGAGATGCAACTCAAGGCTGCCCGCGAAGGCAAGCTCTTCTCCCCCGGCCGCGTCCGGCGCCTGCTCACGGTGGCCCGGCTGCTCGCGCCGATCGCGGTGCCGCTGGTCTACCGCGCCTCGATCGCGGCCCGCGGATTCGCCGACGAGCGGCGCGCCGAGCGCCTCGGGGTGCCGCTGAGCCAGCTCGGGCAGTTCTCCGGAAGCGGCGCCGAACTCTCCGCGCGCATCGCCGGCGCCGAACAGTCCGTGCGGCAGGTCGCGCAGAAGAAGCCCAAGGACGCCGAGACCAAACAGTTCGTCGCCGCGATCACCGAGCGGCTCGGCGACCTGTCGGCGGCCGTCACCGCCGCGGAGAACATGCCGACCGCACGCCGGCGGGCCGCACAGGCCGCCATCGCCGAACAGCTCGACGGCATCGACGCCGACCTGATGGCCCGGCTCGGCGTGGCCTGACCGTTTCGACGAAAGACGTTCCATGCCATTCCTCGTCCACCGGTTCGCGGCTGCGTTCACGGCGGTCGCACTCGTCGTCCTCTCGCTCGTGGGTGCGGGGCACGCCGCCGCGCACGCCGCCGTCATCGGCACCGATCCCGCCGACAAGGCGACGCTGACCGAAGCACCGGCGCGGGTGAGCGCGACGTTCAACGAGGCGATGCAACCGGCCTTCGCCGCGATGACCGTCGTGGGTCCGGACGGAAACCTCTGGTCGACGGGTGCGCCGCAGGTCCAGGACGCGGTGGTGTCCGTCGAGCTGCGGCCCCTCGGACCGGCGGGCACCTACACGGTGAATTACCGCGCCACGTCCGCGGACGGACACGTGGTCACCGGCTCGTGGGCGTTCGAGCTCACCGTCAGCGGCACCGGGACGCCCGGACCGTCGGCCGCACCGCTGGCCCCGCCACCCGCCCCCGGCGACGATCTGCCGGTGTGGCCGTTCATCGTGGGCGCCTGCGCGGCGGTCGGAGCAGCCGCCTGGTGGGCGGCCCGACGCCGGACGTGAATCCGCCGCCCTGGCGGGCGGTGGTCGGCGGCATCGGCGTCATCGCGGCGACGTCGGTCGCGGCGTGGGCGCTCGCGCAGCCGCTGAACTCGCTGAGCGCTACGGCCACCCGCGCCGCCGCGGACTGCGCGGCGATCGTCACCCTCGGCCTCGCGGTGGTCCCCCTGCTCGACACCGGCCGCTACCGCGGCGAGCTGTCCCGGTCGGCGGCGGTGCCGCTGGCCGTGGGCGCGGCGGTCTGGCTGCTGACCGAATTGGTGCGGCTGGTCGTGGTGAGCGCGCAGACCGCGGCGCTGCCCGCCGGGACCGTCGGGGTGGCGACCTACATCGAGTTCATCACCCACACCGCCGCGGGTCGGGCCGGGGCGGTCAGCGCGGTGGCCGCCGCGGTGGTGTGCGGTATGGCGGTCGCGGCGCCCCGCACGACGGCGGTCACGCTCGCCACGGCCGGCATCGCCGCATCAGGGCTCGCCGCCAGGACACTGGCCGGTCATCTCGCGGAGAGCCCGCTGGGCGGGGTGGCGGTCGCGGTGCACGCGCTGGCGGCGGGACTGTGGTGCGGAGCGCTGGTCGGCTTGCTGGCGACGGTGGCCCACCGCGGGCAGTGGGCGCGGGTGCTCCCGAGGTTCTCCACGCTGGCGCTGTGCTGTGTCGGCGCCCTGGTGCTGGCCGGGTTGGCGGGCGCGATGGTCACCGTCGGCTCCCCCGGCGATCTGATCACCACCGGCTACGGCCGGCTCATGACGGCGAAGCTGCTGGTGACAGCCGCGTTGACAGCGCTGGCGTGGCGCAACCGGAGCCGCTGGCTGCCCGCGGCGCGGGGTCACCGCGCGAGCGCCGGGCTGTCGCGGTCGCGGTCGCTGGTGGAGTTGGCGGTGATGACGGTGGCGCTGACGCTGGCCGCGGCGCTGGCCGTCACCGGATGAGCCCGCACGCCGCCTGGCATGATGTAACCACTGTCGCCGACCCCGAATACCGCGAAGGAGCAGCCTCGATGGCCGACCGCCAGGATGGGTTCGACGAGCAGGCCGACACCTCCGGCCGCCCCGCCGAGCCGGCGCCGTCCGCCGATGCCGCACCCCCGGTGAAGAAGACGCCCGCCAAGAAGACGCCCGCGAAGAAGGCGACCGCCAAGAAAACTCCGGCCAAGCAAGCTCCGGCCAAGAAGGCGGCGGCGGCGAAGAAGGCGCCCGCCAAGGCCGTCAAGAAGGCTCCGGCGAAGAAGACCGCGCCGCCCCAGAAACAACCGCCGCCGTCGCCCGCCGACCTGGTCACCGCGAACGGTGACCTCGCCGCCGCGGCCGAGGAGGTCGCGGCGCAGGCGAAGAAGACGGTCGCGACCGCCAGCAATCCGGTGGCCGGTCCGGCACCGGTGCCGGTCGACGGCCCCGATCAGTCCCGGCTGCCGGTCGCCGCGGCGGTGGCCGCGGCCGTGCTCGTGCTGCTCGCGGTCCTCGTCGCACGCCGCCGCTGATTTTCCCTTGACCCTGACGCCACGTCAGGGCCGATAGTGGGCGTCGTGGAAGACACAGCAGCCAGCACGGTAGGCGCGGTCGCCCGGCTCACCGGCGTCTCGGTGCGCACCCTGCACCACTACGACCACATCGGGTTGGTGGTGCCGAGCGTGCGCACCGCCGCGGGGTACCGCGGTTACACCGACGCCGACGTCGAACGGCTGCACCTGGTGCTGGTGTACCGGTCGGTGGGCCTGCCGCTCGACGAGATCCGCACGCTTCTCGACGATCCGCGGGCCGACGTCGTCGCACACCTCGAACGCCAACTCGAGCTGCTGCACGACCGCGCCGACCGCATCCGGCACACCATCAAGGCAGTGGAGGAACTGATGAACGCACGCCGCGAAGGCATCCAGCTGACGGCCCAGGAGCAGGTCGAGATCTTCGGCAGCACCGTCCACAGCGACGAGTACGCGGCCGAGGCCGAGGAGCGCTGGGGCGACACCGACGCGTGGCGGCAGTCCCAGCAGCGGGCGGCCCGGATGACCAAGCAGGACTGGATCGACGTCAAGGCCCACGGTGACGCGCTGCTGGCGGATCTGGCGGCGGCCAAAAGGGCGGGGGTGGCCCCCGGTTCTCCGGAGGCCGACCGGCTGGCGGCGCGCCACCGCGCATCGATCGAGCGGTTCTACGACTGCGACGCCGAGATGCAGCGGTGCCTGGTGCAGATGTATCTGGCCGACGAGCGCTTCACCCGCTACTACGACGACCGGGAGCCGGGGTTGGCCCGGTATCTGCACGATGTGGTCGTCGCTAGCATCGACCGGTGACCATCGAACCCCGCGCCACCGCAGACCTCGTCGACGACATCGGACCGGACGTCCGCAGCTGCGATCTGCAATTGCGCCAGTTCGGCGGGCGGTCCGAGTTCGCGGGCCGGATCACCACCGTGCGGTGTTTCCAGGACAACGCGCTGCTCAAGTCGGTGCTCGCCGAGCCAGGCGACGGTGGGGTCCTGGTGATCGACGGGGACGGCTCGGTACACACCGCTCTGGTCGGCGACGTGATCGCCGCGCTGGGCCGCGACAGCGGGTGGAGCGGGTTGATCATCAACGGCGCGGTGCGTGACGCGTCGACGCTGCGCACCCTCGACATCGGCATCAAGGCCCTGGGCACCAACCCGCGCAAGAGCACGAAAACCGGTGCGGGAGAACGGGATGTGCCGGTCGAGTTCGGCGGTGTGACGTTCACGCCGGGCGATGTCGCCTACAGCGACGACGACGGCATCGTCGTCGTCACCCCGTAGCCCGGCCGACCCGTCTTTCGACTGTGCGGTTTCATCCGCGAAACGCCGTGGCGCGCGGATGAAACCGCACAGTCGACGGGGAGAACTAGACCGAAACCGGCGCGCGGTGCTTGGAGAACTGCAGCGCGTCGTCGTCGACCTTGCCGTTGCGGATGACCCGCAGGTCGACCAGGTAGTTCTGCTTGAGCCGCCACGGCGACTTGGAACCCGACTTCGGGAGCCGGTCGAGGGCGCGCTTGATGTAGCCCGACGTCAGGTCGACGAACGGCATCCGCTCGACGTCGGCACCGGGGTCGCGCGGCACGACGGTGTCGTAGCCCTCGGTGTCCATGTAGGTGAGCAGTCGGCTGACGTACTCCGAGGTGAGGTCGGCCTTCAGCGTCCAGGAGGCGTTGGTGTAGCCGAAGGTGAACGCCGCGTTCGGGATTCCGGAGAGCATCATGCCCTTGTACGCCACAGTGTCAGCGAGGTCCACGGGGGCGCCGTTGCGCAGCACGTCGGCGCCACCGAAGAACTGCACGTTGAGACCCGTTGCGGTGACGATGATGTCGGCATCGAGGCGCTCGCCCGACTTCAGCAGGATGCCGTCGGCGGTGAAGCGCTCGATCGCGTCGGTGACCACGTCGGCCTTACCCTTGCGGATCGCCTTGAAGATGTCGCCGTTCGGGGCGAGGCACACGCGCTGATCCCACGGCTTGTAGCTGGGGCTGAAGTGCTTGTCGTAGTCGTAGCCCTCCGGCAGACGCCGTTCGGCCATGGTGCGCAGCGTCTTGCGGAAAACGTTCGGCATGACGCGGGCCATCTGGTACTGAATCGTGGCCTGCAGGATGGCCTTCCACCGCACCGCGGTGTACGCGGGCTTCTCCGGCAGCAGTCGGTAGGCACGCGCGGCGAACGGATCCTTGTCGGGCAGCGAGCCGATGTAGGTGGGGGTGCGCTGCAGCATCGTGACGTGGCCGGCGCCGCTGTCGATCAGCGCGGGGATCAGCGTGATCGCGGTGGCCCCACTGCCGATGACGACGACGCGCTTGCCCTGGTAGTCGAGATCCTCGGGCCAGTGCTGCGGGTGCACGATGGTGCCGCCGAAGTCGTCGGCGCCGGGGAACTCCGGCGAGTAGCCCTCGTCGTAGTTGTAGTAACCGCTGCAGGCCCACAGGAAGCCGGCGTTGAGCTGGATGGTCTCGCCGTCGCGCTCGACAGTCAGTTCCCAGAGGTTGTCGTCGTCAGACCAGTTGGCGGCGACGAGCCGGTGGCCGTAGCGGATGTGCTTGTCGATGCCGTTCTCGGTGGCGGCCTCGTTGAGGTACTTCCAGATCGAGGGGCCGTCGGCGATGCTCTGGTCGGTGGCCCACGGCTTGAAGTGGAAGCCGAGGGTGTACATGTCGGAGTCCGACCGGATGCCCGGGTACTTGAACAGGTCCCAGGTGCCGCCGAGGTTCTCGCGACGCTCGAGGATCGCGTAGTTCTTGTCGGGGCACTGCCCCTGTAGGTGCCAGGCGGCGCTGATGCCGGAGATCCCGGCTCCGATGATCACTACGTCGACAAATTCGGTCATGCTGTCAAGCTATCAACACAGTGTCGAGTGCGTCAACGGTGTGTCGATAATTTCGACGCGGTGTAAAGTAACGGTCGTGTCCACCGCCAGCGAGACCCGCGCACTGCGCAGCCGCCGGTCCGCCCGCCCGTCGGGTGACGACCGCGAACAGGCCATCCTGGCGACCGCCGAGCGGCTGCTCGAGCGGCGTCCGTTCGCCGAGATCTCGGTCGACGATCTGGCGAAGGGCGCCGGCATCTCGCGCCCGACCTTCTACTTCTACTTCGGCTCCAAAGAAGCCGTCCTGTTGACGCTGTGGGAGCGGGTGATCCGCGAGGCGGACGCCGCGCTCGAGGCCGCCGCTTCGACCACCACCTCGGAGGACGTGTGGCGTCCGGGCATCACGGTGTTCTTCGACACGTTCGGCGCCCACCGCGGCGTCACCGTCGCGGCGTCGAGCTCGGACAACGCCGAAATCCGCGACGTCTTCGCGAAGTTCATGCAGAAGTGGATCGACTTCACCGCGGCGACCATCGAGGCCGAACGCCGCCGCGGCGCCGCTCCCGAGACGCTGCCCGCCCACGACCTCGCCACCGCGCTCAACCTGATGAACGAGCGCACGCTGCTCGCGGCGTTCGCCGCCGAGAACCCGGGCATCCCCGCCGAGCGGGTACTCGACTCGCTGGTGCACGTGTGGACGTGCGCGGTGTACGGAGAATGCCGCTGACGCGTCGGCCCGTCATGCGAACATATGTTCGTGTCGGCTTCAACGCGCGGTCGTGATCAGGCGAGCATCCTGCACGCTGATCTCGACTCGTTCTACGCCTCGGTAGAGCAGCGCGACGATCCCTCGCTGCGGGGCAAGCCGGTGATCGTGGGCGCCGGGGTGGTGCTGGCGGCCTCCTACGAGGCGAAGGCGTTCGGCGTGCGCACCGCGATGGGCGGCCATCAGGCCCGCCGGCTGTGCCCGCAGGCCATCGTGGTCCCACCGCGGATGGCCGCCTACTCCCGGGCCAGCGCCGATGTGTTCGAGGTCTTCCGTGACACCACTCCCCTGGTCGAGCCACTGTCGGTCGACGAGGCGTTCCTCGACGTGTCCGGGCTGGGCCGGGTGTCGGGCACGCCGGTGGAGATCGGCGCACGGCTGCGCGCCCGCGTCCGCGAGGAGGTCGGGCTGCCGATCACCGTGGGGATCGCGCGGACGAAGTTCCTGGCCAAGGTTGCCAGCCAGGAGGGCAAACCGGACGGACTGCTGCTGGTGCCGCCCGACCGCGAGCTGGCGTTCCTGCACCCGTTGCCGGTGCGCCGGCTGTGGGGCGTGGGCGCGAAGACGGCCGAGAAGCTGCGTGCGCACGGCATCGAGACCGTCGCCGACGTCGCCGAGCTCGGGGAGTCGACGCTGGCGTCGATGGTCGGCGGCGCGACGGGACATCAGCTGTATGCGTTGTCGCGCAACATCGATCGCCGCCGGGTGGTGACGGGGGTCCGGCGCCGCTCGGTCGGCGCGCAGCGGGCACTCGGCCGGCGCGGCAATTCGATGTCGGCCGCCGAGGTGGACGCCGTGGTGGTCAACCTCGTCGACCGCATCACCCGGCGGATGCGCAAAGCGGGCCGCACCGGCCGCACCGTCGTCCTGCGGTTGCGGTTCGACGATTTCAGCCGCGTCACCCGAAGTCACACCATGCCGCGGGCCACCGCGTCGACCGAGGCGATCCTCGCCGCGGCGCGCGAACTGGTCGCCGCGGCGGCGCCGGTCATCGCCGAGCGCGGGCTCACCCTGATCGGGTTCGCGGTGTCCAACATCGACCGCGACGGCGCCCAGCAGCTCGAGCTGCCGTTCGGTGACGGCGCGCGCCTGCCGCCTGACGCCGGAGCGCTCGACGCCGCCGTCGACGAGGTGCGCACTCGCTACGGCAATCTGGCCGTCACGCGCGGCGTGCTGCTCGGCCGTGATCCCGGGTTGGAGATGCCGATGCTGCCGGACTGACCGTCAGGCGGGGACGACGCGGCTCCAGACCCGGTGCTCACCGAGGCCTTCGATCAGCGACGCCACCAGTCCCGCCGGATCCGACGCGCTGAGCACGCCTTCGGAATCGGCGCCCACTCCGGACGAGGCGAGCAGATCCGCTCCGTGCGGGAGCACGGCCAGCGCTTTGTAGTGCCGGAACGCCTCGTCGACGAGGATCTTGGCCTGCACGGTGGCGGGTGATCCGGCGAGGACGAGTCCGTCGAACTCGATCGACCGCGCGGTCGCGTAGGTTCGCGAGATCGGCACTCTGCCGCCGTCGTGGTCGAGGGTGCCGCCGTGCGGCGCGATCACCAGGGGCACCAACTTGGCCGCTCCCAGCGCCTCGACCACCGCCGCGACGTCACCGGTGTCTGAGTCCGGCCCGACGAGGACGCCGATCATCCGGCCTTCCACCGGCCAGCGCTCACCGATCTGGGACACCGCCGGGCTGAGCACCGACGGCTCGACCGGCGCGGCGGTGGGTGCGGGTGGCTCCAGACCCAGGCCGGCGGCCACCGTCGCGCACAGGTCGGCGTCGATGTTGGCCAGCGCGGCCAGTTGGCGCTCCTTGATCGCCTTCTCGTAACACTTGCCGAGCTCGAAGGTGTAGGCCTCGGCGACGTGGCGCTGCTCCACCGGACTCAGGCTGCGGTAGAACATCGCGACCTGCGAGAAGTGGTCGTCGTACGACGCCGGTGCGGCCCGCACCTTCGTCGATTCGGCGACGACGGCGGGCACCTCGATGAACGCGCCGGTGTCGGCGCCGGCGAGGAACGGGCAGCCGCCATCGAGTGAATTGGGCCGGTACGGCGCGACGCCGGGATGCACCCCGTGCTGGTGGAAGCCGTCGCGGAACATGTCGTTGACCGGGGCGTGCGGACGGTTGATCGGGATCTGACCGAAGTTCGGTCCACCCAGCCGGGTGAGCTGGGTGTCGAGGTAGGAGAACAACCGCGCCTGCAGCAGCGGATCGTCGGTGACGTCGATGCCCGGCACCAGATGGCCTGGGTGGAACGCCACCTGTTCGGTCTCGGCGAAGAAGTTGGTGGGGTTGCGGTTGAGCTGCATGGTCCCGATCAGTTGCACCGGCGCCAGTTCCTCGGGCACGATCTTGGTCGGGTCGAGCAGATCGATGCCCTCGAACATGTGGTCCGGGCTATCGGGCATCACCTGCACGCCGAGATCCCACTCCGGGTAGGCGCCCTTCTCGATCGCGTCGGCCAGGTCGCGGCGGTGCAGGTCGGGGTCGACGCCTGCGGCGATCTGGGCCTCCTCCCAGACCAGCGAATGCACGCCGAGGCGCGGCTTCCAGTGGAACTTCACCAGAGATGTCGTCCCGTCCGGACCGGTCAGCCGGAAGGTGTGGACGCCGAAGCCCTCCATCATCCGGTAGGACCGCGGGATGCCACGGTCGGACATGTTCCACATCGTGTGCGCCTGGGCCTCGGTGTGCAGCGACACGAAATCCCAGAAGGTGTCGTGCGCGCTCTGGGCCTGCGGGATCTCCCGGTCTGGGTGCGGTTTGGCGGCGTGGACGACGTCCGGGAACTTGATGCCGTCTTGGATGAAGAACACCGGGATGTTGTTGCCGACAAGGTCGAACGTGCCTTCGTCGGTGTAGAACTTGGTGGCGAACCCCCGGGTGTCGCGGACGGTGTCGGCCGATCCGCGCGAACCCAGCACCGTCGAAAACCGAACGAACACATCGGTTTCCGCGCCGGACCTCAGGAATCCCGCCTTGCAGATCTTCTCGGCGGCACCGTTACCGCGGAACACGCCGTGCGCCGCGGCGCCGCGGGCGTGCACCGCGCGCTCCGGGATGCGCTCGTGGTCGAAATGCATGATCTTCTCCCGCAGGTGGTGGTCCTGCAGGAGCGTCGGCCCGCGTTCGCCGGCCTTGAGGGAGTGGTCGGTGTCGTAGAGGCGGGCACCCTGGGCGGTGGTGAGGTATTCCCCCTGCTGGCCGCGCGCGGTGTGCCCACCACCGACGGAAAGGCCGGTGGCCGTACGTAAATCGGGTCCGCCCTGGTCGGGCTTGGGAGGCAGCGGTTCTCGCGGGGTGGTGGGTTCCTGCAGTGACGGCGGCTGCGAGCCCGGCGCACCCGGGATATAGCTCGGGCTGTGCTGCTGCAGCCGCTCAGCGGCTTCTTTGACTTTGTCCTTGGCGTCTTTGACGACGCTCTTGATGGTCTCTTTCGCCCCGCGGTCTTCCGCCATTTCGTCCCCTTCGATCGGCTGACGGGGTGAGACCCGGGCACGCTTCACGAACCCGTCGTCACCCAGCCCCCGGCGACTTCCCCCAAGCCGTCCGGACTAAACGCCGCCCGCGGTCAGGCCCCGGTCCACTGCAGCAGCCGCTCGGCCGGCCAGGTGTTGACGATCCGGTCGACCGGCACCCCGGCGTCGAGTGCGCGCTGCGCGCCGTAGCCGAGGAAGTCGAGCTGTCCCGGGGCGTGGGAGTCGGTGTCGATCGAGAACACACAGCCGATCTGCAGGGCGAGTTCGAGCAGCCTGGTCGGCGGGTCGCGCCGCTCGGGCCGGGAGTTGATCTCCACCGCGGTGCCGTGGTCGCGGCACGCGGTGAAGACCTTCTCGGCGTCGAACTTCGACTCCGGACGGACCCCCCGGTTGCCGGTGACCAGCCGGCCGGTGCAGTGTCCGAGCACGTCGGTGTGCGGGTTCGCGACGGCCTTGAGCATGCGCCGCGTCATCGCCGTGGCCTCCATCGACAGCTTCGAATGCACACTGGCCACCACCACGTCGAGACGCTCGAGCAGTTCGTCCTCCTGGTCCAGCGAGCCGTCTTCGAGGATGTCGACCTCGATGCCGGTCAGGATACGAAGCGGCGCAACGGTTTCGCGAAGCTCGTCGATCACGTCGAGCTGTTTGCGCAGCCGGTCCGGCGACAGTCCGTTGGCGATGGTCAGCCGCGGCGAGTGGTCGGTGAGCGCGCAGTACTCGTGGCCGAGGTCGCGGGCGGCCAGCATCATCTCCTCGATGGGCGCCGAGCCGTCGGACCAGTTGGAGTGGACGTGCAGATCCCCCTTGAGTGCCGCGCGGATCTCCCCGCCGCCGAGATCGGTTGCGTTCTCCCGCAATTCGACGAGCACGTCGGGTTCGCGCCCGGCCCAGGCCTGGGCGATCACCTTGGCCGTCTTGGGGCCGATTCCGGGCAGCGACTGCCAGGTGTTGGCGGTGCCGTGGCGTTCCCGTTCGGCGTCGGTGAGCCGCTCGACCACGTCGGCGGCGTTGCGGTAGGCCATCACCCGCCGGGAGTCCTCACGGGCGCGGTCCTTGTAGTACGCGATCTGACGGAGCGCGGTGACGGGATCCATGCTCCCAGTGTGCCCTCAGTGCGGGCGCCACCGAGGGTCGCGGCCGCTGAGCCCCACGATGCGGTCGATCGCCGGCGCGTCGTCGGGGACCGGCACGGCTCGACCGAACATCCCCTCCGTCCCTGCAGGATCGAACTGGCCGAGGTATGCGAGGCAGACCTGCGCAGTGGTCGCATCGCAGTCGTAGGGCTGACCGCTCGCCGCGGCGACATCCCAGCCGTGGACGACGACCTCGGTGAGGGCGACGAGGCCGGCGACCTCGCCCGGCAGGTCGATCCCGCCGGCGCGCGTCATTCCCGTCCACGCCTCGGCGGAGCGCCACGCGTCCGCGAGTTCGGTGAGGTGTCGCGGATAGGCGCTGCGCCAGTCGTCCTCGGGCGGCCCGGGCTGGGGCGGGGTGTCGGTCCACTCGCCGAAGTCCTTGCGTGCGGCCGCGGTGAACGCTCTTGCCAGGTCGCCGACGTGCGCAAGGAGTTCACTCAACCGCATTCCGTCGCATGGTGTCGCCCTGTCGAGCAGTTCGTCGGGCACGTTCATGACGGCATCGGCGGTGCGCCGACAGGCAGGGCTGAGGTCGTTCATGCCCATACCGACTCGTGTCCTCCTCAGAACTCATCGCGCGACTGCCAGGGATCCGGACTACCGTTGGACGACGTGCGATTCGCTTTCAAGACCTCACCGCAGAACACCACCTGGGCCGAGATGCTGCCGATCTGGCAGACCGCCGACGGAATCGACGTCTTCGAGTCCGGCTGGACGTTCGACCACTTCTATCCGATCTTCTCCGACTCGACGGGCCCATGCCTGGAGGGCTGGATCACGCTGACCGCGCTGGCGCAGGCGACGACGCGGCTGCGCGTCGGTGTCCTCGTCACCGGCATCCACTACCGCCACCCCGCGGTGCTCGCCAACATGGCCTCCGCGCTCGACATCGTCAGCAACGGCCGGCTCGAGCTGGGCATCGGCGCGGGCTGGAACGAGGAGGAGTCGGGCGCCTACGGCATCGAGCTGGGTTCCATCAAGGAGCGGTTCGACCGCTTCGAGGAGGCCTGCGAGGTGCTGACCGGGCTGCTCTCGCAGGAGACGACGACCTTCGACGGCAAGTACTACCAGCTCAAGGACGCCCGCAACGAGCCGAAGGGCCCGCAGCAGCCCCACCCGCCGATATGCATCGGCGGCAGTGGCGAGAAGCGGACTCTGCGCATCACCGCGCGCTGGGCCCAGCACTGGAACTTCGTCGGCGGCCCGCCGGAGGAGTTCGCGCGCAAACGCGACGTGCTGGCGTCGCACTGCGCGGACATCGGGCGCGATCCGAAGGAGATCATGCTGTCGGCCCACGTCCGGCTGGGCGAGGACCGGGATTACGCGAAGGTGGTCGACGAGGCGGCGGCGCTGGGCGCCGAGGGTCTCGACCTCGCGATCGTCTATCTGCCGCCGCCGTATGACCCGGCCGTGCTGGAGCCGCTCGCGGAGGCGATCAGGGATTCCGGGCTCGCGACATAGCTGGTCACGAATAGGTCACGATTGGGCAAATCTCGGGTGGCGGCGCGGCGCGTCCGCGCCTCCTCCGGGTTCCGCTTAGCTAGACGCCGTAGCGCATCAGCTCTGCAGCGGTGATGAGCCGCTCCTGCTTGGCGGGGAACTCGCGGCTCTTGACGGGGTGTCGGAACAATGACCAGGCGATTCGACCCACCCGGGACCGGGTTATCGGGTTGATGTACACGGTGATCACTCCTGCGATATACCAATAGCTGACCGTGGGCCACCTTATCGCAATACCCACATCAAGTCATTAGAGACCGCAGCCGCGGCAAAGGCCGACAGGCGCGCCGTGTGTGGGGCGCCTGTTTCTGCTGCGACTGGTGTGACTTTTCGCCCTCCCCAGGCCGCCGCGATTGTGCGACGCCATACGCGACACGCCGAGGTGACCGTATGAAACCGCACAATCGCGCTACGACGCGCTAGGACGCGCGACTCAGCGCTGGGGAGCCGCCGTCGGCTTGATCGGGGCCGGCAGCGCGCTCTTGCCCATCAGGTATCGGTCGACGCCGGCGGCCGCGGCCCGGCCCTCGGCGATCGCCCACACGATCAGCGACTGCCCGCGGCCCATGTCGCCGGCCACGAAGACGCCGGGCACCGAGGTGGCGAAGTTGCCGTCGCGCGCGACGTTGCCGCGGTCGGTGAACTCCACCTTGAGGTCGGTCAGCAGACCTTCCTTCTCGGGGCCGACGAAGCCCATCGCGAGCAGCACCAGGTCGGCCTCGAGTTCGAAGTCGGAGCCCTCGATCTTCTCGAACTTCCCGGCCTTCATCTCGACCTCGTGCACCTTGAGCGACGTCACGTGGCCGTCCTTGCCGCAGAACTCCTCGGTGTTGACCGAGAAGACGCGCTCGCCGCCCTCTTCGTGCGCCGAGGCGACCCGGTACATCAGCGGATAGGTCGGCCACGGGGTGCTGTCGGCACGCGTCTCCGGCGGCCGCGGCATGATCTCGAACTGGTGCACGCTGACCGCGCCCTGCCGGTGCGAGGTGCCCAGGCAGTCCGCGCCGGTGTCGCCGCCGCCGATGATGACGACGCGCTTGCCCTTCGCGGTGATCGGGGGCTCGCCGTCGTCACCGACGACCGGGTCACCCAGCTGCACGCGGTTGGCCCACGGCAGGAACTCCATCGCCTGGTGGATGCCGTCGAGCTCACGGCCCGGGATCGGCAGGTCGCGCCATGCGGTGGCACCGCCCGCCAACACCACCGCGTCGAACTCCGAACGCAGCTGGGCGACGGAGATGTCGACGCCGACGTTGACACCGGTGCGGAACTGGGTGCCTTCGGCCTCCATCTGTTCCAGCCGGCGGTCGATGTGGTGCTTCTCCATCTTGAACTCGGGGATGCCATAGCGCAGCAGGCCGCCGATGCGGTCGGCCCGCTCGAACACCGTGACGGTGTGGCCGGCGCGCGTCAGCTGTTGCGCGGCGGCCAGGCCGGCGGGCCCGGAGCCCACGACGGCGACCTTCTTACCGGTCAGCCGGTCCGGCGGCAGCGGGACGACCCAGCCCTCGTCGAAGGCGTTGTCGATGATCTCGACCTCGACCTGCTTGATGGTCACCGGATCCTGGTTGATGCCGAGCACGCATGCGGCCTCGCACGGCGCCGGGCACAGCCGCCCGGTGAACTCCGGGAAGTTGTTGGTCGCGTGCAGCCGCTCGATCGCGTCGCGCCACCGGTCCTTGAAGACCAGGTCGTTCCACTCGGGGATCAGGTTCCCGAGCGGACAGCCGTTGTGGCAGAACGGGATCCCGCAGTCCATGCAGCGGGCGGCCTGGGTCTGCAGCGTCTCGTGGGAGAAGTCCTCGTAGACCTCTTTCCAGTCGCGCAGCCGCAGGGGCACCGGCCGGCGCTGCGGGAGTTCACGATGGGTGTACTTGAGAAAACCGCGGGGATCAGCCACTTGCGGCCGCCATGATTGCCTCGTTCTTGTCGGCGCCGGTGCGTTCCGCCTCGGCGATGGCGGCCAGCACGCGCTTGAAGTCGCGCGGCATGACCTTGACGAATAGCTTCAACTCTTCTTCCCAGTTGTTCAGGACCCTTGCGCCGACCGCGGAATCGGTGGCGTCGACGTGGGCCTGCAGCATGCCCCGCAGCCAGGTGGCGTCCTCCTCGTCGAGGACGTCCAGCTCCACCATCTCGGCGTTGACGCTTTCGGCCAGCGCGCCGGCGGGATCGTAGACATAGGCCATGCCGCCGGACATGCCCGCCGCGAAGTTGCGGCCGGTCGGGCCGAGGATGACCACCTTGCCGCCGGTCATGTACTCGCAGCCGTGGTCACCGACGCCTTCGACGACGGCGACGGCGCCGGAGTTGCGGACGGCGAAGCGCTCGCCGACTTGACCGCGCAGGAACATCTCACCGCTCGTCGCGCCGAAGAGCACCACGTTGCCCGCGATGATGTTGTCCTCGGCGACGTAGTCGACGGGGGCGTTCTCGGCGGGACGGACCACGACGCGACCGCCCGAGAGTCCCTTGCCCACATAGTCGTTCGCGTCGCCGTAGACCCGCAGCGTGATGCCCTTGGGCACGAACGCGCCGAAGCTGTTGCCGGCCGATCCGTCGAACGTGATGTCGATGGTGCCGTCCGGGAGTCCCTGTCCGCCATAGGCTTTGGTCACCTCGTGGCCGAGCATGGTGCCGACCGTGCGGTTGACGTTGGCGATGGTGGTCGAGAACTTGACCGGCGTGCCGGAGTCGAGCGCCTCGCGGCACATCACGATGAGCTGCTGGTCGAGCGCCTTGTCCAGGCCGTGGTCCTGGCGCGAACTGCAGTACAGGTCCTGGTTCATGAACGCCGACTCGGGCTCGTGCAGCACCGGCGACAGGTCCAGCTTGTGGGCCTTCCAGTGCTCGGCCGCCTTCGTCGTGTCGAGCACACCGACCTGGCCGACCATCTCGTTGACCGTGCGGAACCCCAGCTGCGCCATGGTCTCGCGGACTTCCTCGGCGATGAACATGAAGAAGTTCTCGACGAATTCCGGCTTGCCGTTGAACCGCTCGCGCAGCACCGGGTTCTGGGTGGCCACACCGACCGGGCAGGTGTCGAGGTGGCAGACGCGCATCATGATGCAGCCGGACACCACCAGCGGCGCGGTCGCGAAGCCGAACTCCTCGGCGCCGAGCAGCGCGGCGATCACCACGTCACGGCCGGTCTTGAGCTGACCGTCGACCTGCACCACGATGCGGTCGCGAAGACCGTTGAGCAGCAACGTTTGCTGCGTCTCGGCCAGGCCCAGCTCCCACGGCGCACCCGCGTGCTTCATCGACGTCAGCGGGGTGGCGCCGGTGCCGCCGTCGTGCCCGGAGATCAGCACCACGTCGGCGTGTGCCTTCGACACGCCCGCGGCCACCGTTCCCACTCCGTTTTCGCTGACCAGCTTGACGTGCACGCGGGCCTGCGGGTTGGCGTTCTTCAGGTCGTGGATCAGCTGCGCGAGATCCTCGATCGAGTAGATGTCGTGGTGCGGCGGCGGCGAGATCAACCCGACGCCCGGCGTGGAGTGCCGCACCTCGGCCACCCACGGGTACACCTTGTGGCCCGGGAGTTGGCCGCCCTCACCGGGTTTCGCACCCTGGGCCATCTTGATCTGGATGTCCGTGCAGTTCGACAGGTAGTGGCTGGTCACCCCGAAGCGGCCGGACGCCACCTGCTTGATCGCGCTGCGCCGCCAGTCGCCGTTCTCGTCGCGGTCGAACCGGCTGACGTTCTCGCCGCCCTCACCGGAGTTCGACCGGCCGCCGAGCCGGTTCATCGCGATGGCCAGCGTTTCGTGCGCCTCGGCCGAGATCGAGCCGTAGCTCATCGCACCGGTGGAGAACCGCTTGACGATCTCACTGGCCGGCTCCACCTCGTCGATCGGGATGGGCTGGCGCACACCGTCTTTGAAGGTCAGCAGCCCGCGCAGCGACGCCATCCGCTCGGACTGGTCGTCGATGAGCTTGGTGTACTCCTTGAAGATCGAGTACTGCCCGGTGCGGGTGGAGTGCTGCAGCTTGAACACCGTGTCGGGGTTGAACAGGTGGTACTCACCCTCACGGCGCCACTGGTATTCGCCACCGACCTCGAGTTCGCGGTGCGCCCGCTCGTCGGGCCGGTCGAGGTAGGCCAGCGCGTGGCGGGCGGCGACCTCGGCGGCGATGTCGTCGAGGTCGATACCGCCGGTCGGGCAGCTCAGCCCGGTGAAGTACTCGTCGAGCACCTGCTGGTTGATGCCGATGGCCTGGAACAGCTGGGCGCCGGTGTAGGACGCCAGCGTCGAGATGCCCATCTTGGACATCACCTTCAGCACGCCCTTGCCCGCCGCCTTGACGTAGTTGGCCTTGGCCTGGTCGCTGCTGATTCCGGTGATGACCCCGCGGTCGACCATGTCCTCGATCGACTCGAACGCCATGTACGGGTTGATGGCGGCGGCACCGAAGCCGCACAGTGCGGCCATGTGGTGCACCTCGCGGGCGTCGCCGGCCTCGACGACCAGCCCGACCTGGGTGCGGGTGCGTTCGCGCACGAGGTGGTGGTGCACGGCGGACACGCTCAGCAGCGACGGGATCGGCGCCATCTGCTCGTCGGATTCGCGGTCGGACAGCACGATGATGCGCGCGCCTTCGCGGATGGCCGCCGAGACCTTGGCGCGGACGTTGTTCAGCGCCTCCTTGAGGCCCTGGCCACCGCGGTTGACCGGGTACAGGCAGCGGATCACCGCGGCGCGCATGCCGTGCTTGTGGCCGCGGATCTCGTGGTCGGGGTCGACGCAGATCAGCTTCGACAGTTCGGCGTTGCGCAGGATCGGCTGCGGCAGCACGATCTGGCGGCAGGATTCGGCCGTCGGGTTGAGCAGATCGCCCTCGGGGCCGATGACGCCCTGCAGGCTGGTCACCACCTCTTCGCGGATCGCGTCCAGCGGCGGGTTCGTCACCTGGGCGAACAGCTGCTGGAAGTAGTCGAACAGCATCCGCGGCCGCTGCGAGAGCACGGCGACCGGTGTGTCGGTGCCCATCGAGCCGATCGGCTCGGCGCCGGTGCGCGCCATCGGCGCGACGAGCAGGTTGAGCTCCTCGTAGGTGTAGCCGAAAGCCTGCTGGCGCAGCACCACCCGGTGGTGCGGCATGCGGACGTAATCGCCCGGCGGCAGCTCCTCGAGCTGGAACAGCCCAGCCTCGAGCCAGTCGCCGTAGGGGTGCTCCGCGGCCAGTTCGGTCTTGATCTCCTCGTCGGAGACGATGCGGCCCTGAGCGGTGTCGACGAGGAACATCCGGCCCGGCTGCAGGCGCATCTTCTGCACGACGGTCGACGGGTCGAGGTCGAGCACGCCGGCCTCGGACGCCATCACGACCAGACCGTCGTCGGTGACCCAGATCCGCGACGGGCGCAGACCGTTGCGGTCGAGCACGGCGCCGATCACGGTGCCGTCGGTGAAGCACACCGCAGCCGGGCCGTCCCACGGTTCCATCAGCGAGGCGTGGTAGCGGTAGAAGTCGCGCCGCGCCGGGTCCATCGACTCGTGGCGCTCCCAGGCCTCGGGGATCATCATCAGCACGGCGTGGGGCAGGCTGCGGCCGCCGAGATGCAGCAGTTCGAGCACCTCGTCGAACCGCGCGGTGTCCGACGCGCCGGGCGTACAGACGGGCACGATCTTGTCGAGGTCGGCGCGGGTGCCGAACACGTCGGTGCGGATCAGCGCCTCGCGGGCGCGCATCCAGTTCTCGTTGCCGGTGACGGTGTTGATCTCGCCGTTGTGCGCGACGCGCCGGAACGGATGCGCCAGCGGCCACGACGGGAACGTGTTCGTGGAGAAGCGGGAGTGCACGATGCCCAGCGCGCTGGTCATCCGCTCGTCCTGCAGATCCAAATAGAAAGCCCGCAGCTGCGGGGTGGTCAGCATGCCCTTGTAGACGAAGGTCTGCCCGCTCAGGCTCGGGAAGTAGACCGTCTCGCGGCCCGGGCCGTCCTGGCCGGGCCCCTTAGTGCCCAACTCGTGTTCGGCGCGCTTGCGGACCACGTAGGCACGGCGTTCGAGCTCCATGTCCGACGCGCCCAGCATCTTCCCGTCGCTCCGCTCGCCCAGGCCGAGGAAGACCTGCCGGAACGTCGGCATCGCGTCGCGCGCCAGTGCGCCGAGCGACGAATCGTCGGTCGGCACGTCGCGCCAGCCGAGCACCGTGAGCCCCTCGGCCTCGGCGATCTTCTCGACCTGCTCGCAGGCGGTCGCGGCGTCCTTCGACGACTGCGGCAGGAACGCGATGCCGGTGGCGTAGCTGCCCGCCTCGGGCAGGTCGAAGTCGACCACGGCGCGGAAGAAGTCGTCGGGGACCTGCAGCAGGATGCCCGCACCGTCGCCGGTGTTCGGTTCGGCGCCCTGGGCACCGCGGTGCTCCAGGTTGAGCAGGGCCGTGATGGCCTTGTCGACGATGTCGCGGCTGCGACGGCCGTGCATGTCCGCCACCATCGCCACGCCACACGAGTCGTGCTCGTACGCGGGGTTGTACAGCCCTTGAATCCTGGGCGCCATTCCCACCTGACCCTTACTCTCGAACCTTCGGCGAAGCTTCAGCACCGCTGCCGTCTGCGACGGCGTGAGCCGACGGGGCGGAGGCGGTCCGATGTGCAGCACTGAACAGCGGCCTTTTTTCCACTCGCCACAAGTGGAGAAAACGATAAGACAAACACTGCCTGACATGCCAACTTAGTCAGACCTAACTATACTCGCCCGGCACGTTGCCGACCGGCGGGCGCCAAGCGGCGCCTCAGCGCGGATGTCGTTGCCTCCGTGGCATTTTCGCCGCACCCCCGACGCACCGCCGGACGCAGCCCCACGGGCCCGTCAATTGCTGTCGCCGATGATGAGTTTGCTGGCGTTGAATCTTGCGGCCGTTTTGCTGGCATTGTTGGCGGTGTGACGTTTGCACAGAGCCTAGTCAGATTCTTAGAGATTGCTGGGTCACACATGAAAAGGTGTTCTGACCACCTCCGAGGGCGGATCGGACGCCTGGCCGATGTTGCGCGCCGGGGGCGCGCCACCACGCATTCGGGCGTATCCCTCTGCGCAGCAACAGTTTCGGCGCCAGGCGCGACCCGCGACCCGGTACCCCGCGCCGCGCGGATACCCCCCAGTGGTATCCCGTCGCGGCCTCTCCGGCCATGCTGAAACGCGATGTCGCACCCCCTCAACACCCCGATCGGCCGGTTCGGCGTCGAGACGTTCGAGGGCACCGGTGACCACAGCATCGCGTCCATGCCCACCCACGGTCTGGTCAACCCGCTCACCGGGCTGCCGTCGGCGGCCGCGCTGGCGATGCTGCTCGACCACGTCGGCGGACTGGCCAACCACCTGCGGCGCGGCGACGACGAATGGACCGTGTCCACCGAACTGTCCCTCGAACTCATTCCCGAGGCCGCCGACCTGATCACCACCGACGACGCGGGCGTGCTCGCCAGGGCCAGGCCGGTCGCCGCCAAAGGCGCCACCGCGCTCGCCGTCTGCGAGTTCAGCCACCGCGACACCGTCATCGGTACCGGCAGCGTGCGGTCGTTCTACATCACCGGCGCCCAGTTCACCGAATGGCCGGAGAACGAAGAACACCACACCCGCAAGGCCGGACTGGCCGCGATGATGGCCGTCGCACCGGACGGCGCCGCCGCCCTGCGCCAGGATGCCGACCCGGTGATCAACAACATGCTCGGCGTGGTGCACGGCGGGGTGGCGGCCACGGGTCTGGAACTCGTCGCGTCCGCCGCGGTCAACGAGGGCCGCACCGACGCCCCGCTGCGGACCGGATCCCTGCGGGTGAACTTCCTGCGCCGCCTCGTCGCCGGCGGCGAATGCCGTTACAGCGCAACGGCCTTGCGCGTCGGGAGGTCCACCGGGGTGGCCGACGCCCAGGCGGTCGGCGCCGACGGTCAGCTCGCCCTGACCGCCCGTTTCACCGCCTATCGCTGAGCCGACCGCTCGGCTAGCATCCGGGCATGCCCAGGGGCCGCGCCGCCGACCGCGGAATCGGCGTGTTCATCCGACGGTCGGGTTACCTGCGCAAGTGGCTGATCCTGGGCGTCACGATCGGCGTCATCGCCGGTCTCGGCGCGGTGGTGTTCTACCTCGCGCTCGACTACTCCGGACGGTTCCTGCTCGGTTACCTCGGCGGGTACGACATCCCGAAGCCGGCCGGCGACGGAGGTGACCCCGGCTCCCCGGGTTTCGAGCGGCCGTGGGCCATCCCGCTGATCGCCTGCGGCGGGGCGCTGGTCTCGGCGTGGCTGGTCGCGCGGTTCGCCCCGGAGGCCGAGGGCCACGGAACCGACAGCGCGATCGAGGCCGTCCACACCGACCCGAGGGCGATCCGCGCCCGGGCCATCGTCGTCAAGACCATCACCAGCGCGCTGACCATCGGCTCGGGCGGATCGGCCGGACGTGAGGGCCCGGCCGCGCAGATCTCGGCCGGCTTCGGGTCGATCCTCGCCCGCCGCCTGGACCTGTCGTACGAGGACGGCCGCGTCGCGGTGTCGCTGGGGATCGGCGCGGGGATCGGGTCGATCTTCGGCGCCCCGCTGGGCGGGGCCGTGCTCGCCGCGTCGATCGTCTACCGCGAGGATTTCGACTACCGGGCGCTGATCCCCGGCTTCATCACCTCGGCGACGGCGTATGCGGTGTTCGGATCGATCCTCGGCTTCGAGCCGCTGTTCGGCTACGTCGCCGCCGACTTCCGGTTCGACCATCCCCTCGACCTCGGCTGGTTCGTGGTGCTCGGCGTCGTCGCCGCCGGGGTCGGATGGCTCTACGCCCGCGTCTTCTACGGCACCGTCGCGCTCACCGCGAAGCTCCCGGGCGGCACGGTGATCAAACCGGCGCTCGGCGGTCTGGCCGTCGGCCTGCTGGGCCTGGCCATCCCGCAGATCCTCGCCAGCGGCTACGGCTGGGCGCAGAAGGCCGCGGCCACCGACACGCTGATGGCGATCCCGCTGTGGATCGTGCTGCTGCTGCCGTTCGCGAAGATCCTCGCCACCTCGCTGTCGATCGGCACCGGCGGCTCGGGCGGCATCTTCGGGCCCGGCGTGGTGATCGGCGCATTCGTGGGTGCGGCGGTGTGGCGGCTCGGCGAATTGGCCGGTGCGCCAGGGCTTCCCGACGGCCCGGCGGTGTTCGTGGTCGTCGGGATGGTGGCCTGCTTCGGCAGCGTCGCCCACGCGCCGCTGGCGGTCATGATCATGGTGGCCGAGATGACCGGGTCGTTCTCCGTCGTCCCGTGCGCGATGGTCGCGGTGGGGGTGGCGTACCTGCTGATCACCCGCACCGACGTGTCGATCTATCGGGCTCAGCGACGGAACCGCGAGACGGCCGACGCCGAGCGCCGGGCGCGCGCCGAGGACTCATAGCCGACTGAAGGGTTTTGCTGGGCTGTGATGTGTGTCACCCTCGATGGGATGCCCTGACGACGGAGGGAGCGGGCGTGCGGGAACCGACGATGACCCACCGAGTGGCCGCCGAGTTCATCGGAACCTTCTGGCTGGTGTTCGGCGGGTGCGGCAGCGCGGTGTTCGCCGCGAAGTTCACCTCGGCGGACGGTTACGCGTTCGGCATCGGATTCCTCGGCGTCGCGCTGGCTTTCGGGCTCACCGTGCTGACCGGCGTGTACGCGTTCGGCACAATCTCCGGCGGGCATTTCAACCCCGCGGTCACCCTGGGCGCGGCGCTGGCCCGGCGCGTGGAGTGGCGGGTGCTGCCGATCTACTGGATCACCCAGGTGGCCGGCGGACTGGTGGCCGGACTCGTCATCTACGTCGTCGCCAAGGGGCAGGACGGCTGGACCGCCACCGGGAACATGGCGGCGAACGGATTCGGTAACCACTCCCCCGGCGGCTACTCGCTGCTGTCGGTGCTCATCGCCGAAGTGGTATTGACCGCGATCTTCCTGCTGGTCATCCTCGGGTCGACCGACACCCGCGCGCCCAAGGGATTCGCGGGGCTGGCGATCGGGCTGACCCTGACGCTGATCCACTTGATCTCGATCCCGATCTCGAACACGTCGGTGAACCCCGCCCGCTCCACCGGGGTGGCGTTCTTCAACGGCAACGACGCGCCGGCCCAGCTGTGGCTGTTCTGGCTGGCGCCGCTGCTCGGCGCCGCGATCGCGGGCGCCGCCTACCCGTACCTGTTCGGCCGCCACGAGGAACTGGCCGATCGCCCGGTGCGCGACGACGCGCTCGACGCCGAGGCGCTCATCGCCGACGAGACGGGCCGGCACGCGGGACGCAGGACCGACCCGGAGGTCCGGTAGCTTTTCGGGCCGCCGCCGGTTCGAAAGGGCTCAAGGGTCGCTGTGACAAGCAGAATTAGGCGGGCTAACATCCTCGCTATGAAGAAAGCGATCCTGGCGGTGGCCGTCGCCGGCCTGGCGCTCGCCACGCCGGCCGTCGCACACGCCGATGTCGACACCGATTTCTCGAATTCGCTGCAGACCATCGGCGTCTACGGGCAGAAGGACTACAACGCCTGGATCGCCAAGATCGCCTGCGAGCGGATCGATCGCGGTGTCGACCGCGACGCCTTCGCGTCGGCGACGTTCGTCGGGAGGCAGCTGCCCAAGGGCAGCACCACCGAGCAGGCGTGGAAGTTCCTGGGCCTGGCGTACCCGGCGTACTGCCCCGCCCATCAGGCGCTGCTGCAGATGGCTGCGGAGAAGCCCGCGTGAGCGCCCGTACGCGACCGACCGAAGACCGAGGGAGTGGCATGGCCGACCGTCTGAAAGTGCTGTGGGCGGGTGCGCTCGGCGCGGCTGCGGCGATCGGAGTGATGGCCGCTCCGGCGGTCGCCTCGGCCGATGCCACCGACGACTATCCGATCCCGAACCGGATCATGAGGACCACCTGCACGGTCGAGCAGTACATGGCCGCGGCGCGCGACACTTCGCCCGTCTACTACCAGCGGTACATGATCGACTACAACAACCGGCCCATCGACATCCAGAACATGGCCCGCGACCGGATCTACTGGTTCTTCTCGCTGGACTACACCGGCCGCCGGCAGTACTCCGAGAACACCGCCACCAACGTCTACTACGAACAGGTCGCCACCCGGTGGGGTAACTGGGCGAAGCTGTTCTTCAACAACAAGGGCGTGGTCGCCCACGCCACCGACGTCTGCATGAGCTATCCGCCGTCAGACCCGTCGGTGTGGCACTGGGGACCGAACGAGCGGCGCTGAGGGGACCACCTCTGATGAACCTGAAATCGACTCTGTCCGCCGTCGCGGCAGCGGCCGCACTGACCGCAGGCGCTCTCGGCTTCGGCGCCGCCACCGCGATCGCGCAGCCTCCTCCGCCGCCGCCCGCGCCGGGTCTCGGCGAGCCGGTACCGACGTGGGCACCGCGCAAGCCGGCCGAGAACTGGGCCGGGCAGCCGGTCGTGTGGACGTCGGCCTGGGGTGGTCGCTGGGGCGTGTGGATCAACGGCGGTTTCATCCCGCTGTCGAAGAACCCCGTCACCAACGGCGGCTGACCCGAACACGAGAAAGGCCCGCGTCGTGCGACGCGGGCCTTTCTCGTGTGATTGGCAGAACTAGCTCTTGGTCGCCTTGGCCGCGGACTTCTCGGTCGACTTGCCCTCGTGCTTGAGGTCGCCACCGGCGTTCTCCAGGTGGGCCCGGACGAACCACTGGAACTTCTCCAGCTCCGCCGAATGGCTGACGAGCATGTCGTTGGTGACCGGGTCGGCTTCCTCGGTCTCCTCGATGTTCTTGCGGGTGTCCTCGATGATGCCGTCGTAGACCAGATCGAGCGCCGCAAGGTGCGCCGCCACGGTGTCGCGCTCCAGCGAGTAGTCGTCCCAGGTACGGTCGTTGATGATCGCGCCGGGGGTGCCCTTCGGCGAACCACCCAGTGTCGCAATGCGTTCGGCCACTTCGTCGGCGTAACCGCGGACGAGCTCGACTTGCGGGTCGATCATCTCGTGCACACCGATGAAGTTCGGTCCGACCACGTTCCAGTGGACGTGCTTGAGCGTCAGGTGCAGGTCGTTGTACCGGCTGAGCTGCTTCTGCAGCAACTCCGCGACCTGCGCGCCCTCTTTGTCCGTCATGCCGGGAACGGTGTATGCCATGAACATCTCCTTCTTCCGCGCGTGATCAAAGTCTTCGACTCCTCGACTACCCTCCCCCATCCTGACGTAATCAGCGCCCCGATCCACGTCACAGTTCGGCAAGTTTCGGGATCGCCTGACGGGCGCCGAAGCGTGGGTTGTGGGCCAATCCGCTGGCCAGCAGCACCCGGACCGCGCGGTGGCGGTGCGGGCGCAGCGGCTCGAGCAGGTCGAGCATCGCGGGGTCGTCGATCGGGTGGCCCAGCAGACTCCAACCGACAGTCTTGGCGAGGTGGTAGTCGCCGACCGACAGTGCGTCGGGGTCACCCCACGCGCGCTGCGCGGTCTCCGCGGCCGTCCAGATGCCGACGCCGGGCAGCGACATCATCGCCGCCCGCGCTTGTTCCGGCGGCCGGGCGGACAGCCGCTCGAGCGAGTCGGCGCGCTGCGCGCACAGCACCACCGTGCGCGCCCGGCCGGGATCGACGTTGGCGCGGTGGAACTCCCACGACGGGATCCGCCGCCACACCTGCGCGCTCGGCGGCACCCGCATCGTCGCCGGCGCCGGACCGGGCGCGGGGGTGCCGTACTTGGTGACGAGCAGCCGCCAGGCCCGGAATGCGTCGATCCCCGACACCCGCTGCTCGAGGATCGCCGGGATCAGCGCTTCGAGCACCCGGCCGGTGCGGCCCAGTCGCAGGTGCGGGATGCGCCGGTGCGCCGCGGCGAGCGTCGGCTCCTGCGGCGCGAATCCCGTCGCGTCGTCGTCGGCGCCGAGCAACGCGGGCGCACCGTCGAGGAACTCCTCGGCGCCGGCACCCCACGCCTCGACGTCGACGGCGTTCGTCGCGGCACGGGTGATGCGCGCGGTCACCGGACCGCTGGGCGGCAGGCTGGTTCGCCAAATCGCGCCGTCGGCGGCGATGACGAAACAGGGGTCGCCGCCACCGCGCCGCAGCGGGGTCAGAGTCAGCGCCGGGCTGACCGGACCGCCGAACACCACGCGACGGCATAACGCCAGGTCAACGGGCACTCGGAGCCTCCCGACGGATGAGTGACTGATGACGCAATCGTGACATCGAATCCGGATTGGTTTCCACGACTGCGGGTACGGACACCAAGAACCCTAGTTTGGTAACCGCAGCTGGGTTAGTCGCGAAGGGGTCGGGGTGAGCGGTGTCGATGATCGGCTGCTCGCCGCTGCATTGCGGCCGGCCCCGGACGCGCGGTTGACCGAGGATTCCTTCGACGCCTGGCGCGCCGAGGTGCGCCGCCACGCGATCGGCGCGGTGACGGAGTTCGTGACCGACCGCTGCGCGTCGGATCTGCGGCTGACCGGTGTCGACATCACCGTCGACGTGCTCGCCGACTTCGTCGGTGACGGCAAGTGCCTGCGGTCGACGTTCGCCTACCTGGGCTGGCTGGCCGGGGCCGGCCCGGATGACGCCGCTCTGCGCGCCGCTGCCAGTTTCGACCTGCTGCACATCTTCGCGCTGCTGCAGGACGACGTGATGGACGATTCGCCGCTGCGGCGGGGCCGGCCCTCGGCCCACGTGCGGTTCGCCGAATGGCACCGCCGAAACGGCCTCAACGGGTCCGCGGAGCGGTTCGGCGCATCGGCGGCGGTCCTGCTCGGCGACCTCTGCCTGGTGTGGGCGGGACAGATGATGCGGGAGAGCGGTCTGGGCGCCGCCGCGCTCGGCCGCGCCTGGCCCCGCTACGACGCGATGCGCACGGAATTGGCCGTGGGCCAGTTCGCCGATCTGGTCAACGACGCGGGCGGACGGCCGACACTGGAGGACGTGCTCGACGTTGCACGTCGCAAATCGGGGAACTACACGGTGCGCCGCCCCCTGGAGATCGGCGGCGCGCTGGCCGGCTGCCCGGAGCCGACGCTGCGGTTGCTCGGCCGGTACGGCGCAGCCGTGGGCGAGGCCTTCCAGTTGCGCGACGATCTGCTCGGCATCTTCGGCGCACCCACGGTCACCGGCAAGCCCACCGGGGGCGACCTGTCCGAACACAAGGCCACCAGCGTGGTGATGGCCGCGCACCGACTGGCCGAACCCGCGGTGCGCAACCAGCTCACCGAGCTGATGTCGCGGCGCGACCTGAGCGCCGGTGACCTCGCCCGCTGGCGGAACCTGATCGCCGCGACCGGCGCCGTGCAGTGGATCGAGCAGCTCATCGACCGGCGGCTCTCCCATGCGATGGAACGCCTCCACACCAGCCCGCTGGACGACGCCGTGCGGACCGCACTGGTCAACATGGCGGCGGTCTGCACGCAACGGGCTGCATGACCGGGACACAGACAGGAGACTTGAACTGATGCGCACCGTCGGGGGGCGAACAGATCGCGTAGTGGTCGTCGGCGCCGGATTGTCCGGCCTGTCGGCCGCTCTCCAGTTGGCCGGCCGCGGCCGCACCGTCACCGTGGTGGAGCGGGAGACCTTCCCGGGCGGCCGGATGGGCCGGATGGACGTCAACGGCTACCGGCTCGACACCGGTCCGACCGTGCTGACGATGCCCGACATCATCGAGGACGCGTTCGCCGCCGTCGGCGATTCGATGACCGACCGCCTCGAACTCCATCGGGTGGACCCGGCCTACCGGGCGTCGTTCTCCGACGGCAGCGGCCTGCACGTGCACACCGACGCCACGGCGATGGCCACCGAGATCGAACGGTTCGCCGGCTCCGACGCCGCGGACGGTTACCTGCGCCTGCGCACCTGGCTGACCCGGCTCTACCAGGCCGAGTTCAACGGTTTCATCGCCTCCAACTTCGACTCGCCGCTGTCACTGCTGACGCCGCAGCTGGCCCGCCTGGCCGCGATGGGCGGTTTCCGGCGCTGGGATCGCGTGGTGCGCAAGTACATTCCCGACGAGCGGCTACGGCGCATCTTCACCTTCCAGGCGCTCTACGCGGGCGTGCCACCGCACAAGGCGCTGGCGGCCTACGCGGTGATCGCCTACATGGACACCGTGGCCGGGGTGTACTTCCCACGCGGCGGTATGCGGGCGGTGCCCGACGCGATGGCGGCGGCCGCCGCCGATGCGGGCGTCGAATTCCATTACGGCTCAGTTGTTTCGGTGCTCGAGCGCAGTGCCGATGGCCGGGTCACCGCGGTGCGGACCAACGCCGGCGAGCGGATCCCCGCCGACGCCGTCGTCCTCACCACCGAGCTGCCGACCACCTACCGCCTCCTGGGCCGCACGCCCCGTCGCCTGCTGCCGCTGCGCCCGGCGCCGTCGGCGGTGGTGGCCCACGTGGGATGTGCCGCGGTAGAGCCGGGGACCGCGCACCACACCATCCTGTTCGGCGACGCCTGGGAGCAGACGTTCGTCGACATCATCGACGAGGGGCGGGTGATGAGCGATCCGTCGCTGCTGGTGACCCGCCCCAGCGCAGGCGACCCCAGCCTCGCCCCCGCCGGCCGCGACCTGCTCTACGTCCTGGCCCCGGCGCCCAACAACGCCGTGGGACAGGTCGATTGGTCGACGACCGGCACCGCCTACGTCGAGGACATGCTGGCCACGGTGCGCCGCCGGATGCCCGGGGTGGGTGACGACCTCGAACTGCTGCACGTCGTGGACCCCGACGGCTGGGCGCAGCAGGACATGGCGGCGGGTACCCCGTTCGCACTCGCGCACACCTTCGGCCAGACCGGACCGTTCCGCCCCGCCAACACCGTTCGCGGTGCGGACAACGTGGTGCTGGCGGGTTCGTCCACGGTGCCCGGTGTCGGGGTGCCGACCGCACTGCTGTCCGGCCGGTTGGCCGCAGACCGAATCACCGGGGCCGTCACCTCGTCCATCGCCACGACGGCTTCGAGCAGAGCGAGGAGCGGGCTGTGATCGGATCCGAACTCGACGCGGCCGGGGTACGCGACCCGGCGCTGCGCAACGCCTACCGCTGCTGCCGG
This sequence comes from Mycolicibacterium litorale, assembly GCF_010731695.1. Taxonomy (NCBI): domain Bacteria; kingdom Bacillati; phylum Actinomycetota; class Actinomycetes; order Mycobacteriales; family Mycobacteriaceae; genus Mycobacterium; species Mycolicibacterium litorale. The sequence goes on along the minus strand of NZ_AP022586.1, from coordinate 4,698,695 downwards.
GTCCTCAACGCCGAACACGGGCGCACGTTCTTCCTGGCCACCCGGCTGCTTGCCCCCGAACAACGGCCGGCGGTGCACGCGCTGTACGGCTTCGCCCGCCGCGCCGACGACATCCTCGACGACCTGGAGTCCACCGCCACGACCGGCGAGCGGGCCGACCGGCTGCAGCGGCTGGCCACGCAGCTGTTCGACCGCCTGGTCAACGACGGCAACGGCGAGACCGACGGCGACGACCCGGCGCTGCGAGCCGTCGCGCACACCGCGCACCGGTACGGCATCCCGTGGGAGCTGTTCGACGACTTCCTGGCCTCGATGCGGATGGACCTGACCGTCACCGACTATCCGGACCGGGCGGCGGTCGACCAGTACATGTACGGCTCGGCGGAGGTCATCGGGCTGCAGCTGCTCCCGGTGCTGGGCACCGTCGTCCCGCGCGAGGAGGCCGCACCGTACGCGGCGGCGCTGGGCAAGGCCTTCCAGCTGACCAATTTCCTGCGCGACGTCGACGAGGACCTCGACCGCGGGCGGGTGTACCTGCCCGCCGACGAGCTGGCCGCCCACGGCGTGGACCGTGAGCTGCTGATGTGGTGTCACACCACCAAGCGCACGGACACCCGGGTGCGTCGGGCACTGGCCGAACAGCACGCGGTGACCCGCCGCATCTACGACTACGCCCGCCACGGAGTCGAGCTGCTGCATCCTCGCTCACGCGCCTGTGTCGGCGCCGCGGCGGTGCTCTATTCGGAGATACTGGACTGCATCGAAGCCATCGATTTCGACATCTTCAACCAGCGCGCCACCGTGGGGAACGGACGCCGGCTCCGGGTGGCGGGCGCCGGGCTGCTCCGGGCCTGGCGCACGCGCCTCACCCACCCCGCGAAGGTGTAGGTATGGATCGGTTCCAGTACCTGCTCGTCCTGGGCGGCTGCCTGCTGATCACGCTGCCGCTGGAGGTCTTCGGCAAGGGTGTGTACCGGCAGGCCCGGCGCACCGCGGCGGCGATCCTGCCGGTGGCGGCGGTGTTCGTCGTGTGGGACCTGATCGCGATCTTCGCCGACGTCTGGGGATACAACCCGGACTTCGTCACCGGCATCGGATTCCCCCAGGTGCCGTTCGAGGAGTTGATGTTCTTCGTCGTGATCCCGCTGTGCGGTCTGCTGACCTACAACGCCGTCGACACGATCCTGACCTACCTCAAACGGCGGCTGCGCGAGCGATCGGCGCAGTCGACGTGATCGGCCTCGGCTACACGCTGCCCGCGATCCTGGCGGTGATCGTGGTGGTGGCGTGGGAGGTGCGGTGGCTGCGCACCGGGCTCTTCCGGCGGCCGGCCTACTGGATCTCGATGGTGATCGTGATCGGCTTCCAGATCCCTGTCGACGGCTGGTTGACCAAGCTCAGCGCCCCGATCGTCATCTACAACGAGGAGCACACCAGTGGCATCCGGTTCCCCTGGGACATCCCGGTCGAGGACTTCCTGTTCGGGTTCGCGCTCGTGACCGGCGTGCTGCTGCTGTGGGAACGCCAGCGGGTGCGCGGCGCGAAGGACCGGCGCGAAGAGGGGGCGCGATGAGCGACGCCCTGCCGCACGCCGCGGTGCCCGCCGCGTTCGACGCCGGGGCGCCCGCCTACGACAAGCTGGTCGGCGCGAATCCCGGTTATCACGACCATCTTCGGCTGTCCGCGCAGCGGATGGCGCTGCCCGACGGGGGACGCGGCATGCGCCTGCTCGACGCCGGATGCGGCACCGGTGCGTCCACGGCCGCACTGCTCGCCGCCGCCCCGCACGCCGAGATCGTGGCCGTCGACGCGTCGGCCGGGATGCTCGCGGAGGCGGAGGCCAAACCCTGGCCGGGCTCGGTCCGATTCGTCCACAGCCGCATCGAAGACGTCGCGGCGGCCGGGGTGAGCGGCCCGTTCGACGGGATCTTCGCGGCGTACCTGCTGCGCAACCTCGCCGACCCCGATACCCAACTGCGCACGTTCTGCGACATGCTGCGCCCGGGTGCGCCGCTGACCGTGCACGAGTACTCCGTGCGGGACTCCGCGGTGGCGACCGCGGTGTGGAACGCGGTGTGCTGGGCGATCATCATCCCGGCCGGCCGGCTGCGCACCGGCGACGCCTCGCTGTACACCTATCTGCGGCGCAGCGTGCTCGACTTCGACGGCGCCTCGGCGTTCCGGGAGCGGTTGCAGCGCAACGGGTTCACCGACGTCCACAGCGAGACGATGCCCGGTTGGCAGCGCAACGTCGTGCACACGTTCACCGCGAGGGCCCCCCGATGAGCGCTTGCGTGAAGAGCAGAGGTACCCGATGAGCGATCCCCGACGCGTCGTTCACCCGGCACCCCCGGGTCAGCCCGACGCCGCCGCCCTTGGCCGTCGCCCGCGTGCGGTGGTGGTCGGCGGTGGGATCGCCGGGCTGACCGCGGCGACCGGTCTGGCCGAGCGCGGCGTCGCGGTCGACCTCGTCGAGCGTGAGCCGTATCTGGGCGGCCGGGTCGGCGGCTGGACCGACGAGGTCGACGGTGTCGGTGCGGCCGCGATGAACCGCGGGTTCCACGCATTCTTCCGCCAGTACTACAACCTGCGCAGCCTGTTGCGTCGCGTCGATCCACAACTGTCGATGCTGATCCCGGTCGAGGACTATCCGCTCATCGACGGTCAGGGCCGGCGCGACACCTTCCGCGGACTGCCGCAGACCCCGCCGTTCAACGCCGTCGCGTTCGCGTTGCGCAGCCCCACCTTCCGGCTGCGGGATCTGGCCCGGCTCAACGCGCGGGCGGCCGCACCGCTGGCGACGGTGTCGGTGCCCGACATCTACGACCGGCTCGACCACGTCGACGCCGATGTGTTCCTGCGGGACATCAACTTCCCCGAGGCCGCGCGGCATCTGGCGTTCGAGGTGTTCTCCCGCAGCTTCTTCGCACAGCCGCCGGACCTGTCCGCGGCGGAGCTGGCGACGATGTTCCACATCTACTTCCTCGGCTCCAGCGAGGGGCTGGTGTTCGACGTCGCCGACGACAACTTCGATGTGGCGCTGTGGGAACCGTTGCGGCGCCACCTCGAAGGTCTCGGCGTCCGGTTCCACACCGGGGTGTCGGTGACGTCGGTGGAGCCGGGGTTCACCGTGCACTGCGATACCGGGTCGCCGCTGCAGGCCGACGGCGTGGTCCTGGCGACCGACGTCTCGGGTCTTCGCCGAATCGTCGACTCTTCAGCCGGTTTGGGTGACGAGCAGTGGCGCGCGGCCGTCGGCGGGCTCGGCACCGCACCGCCGTTCCTCGTGCACCGCCTCTGGCTGGACCGCCCGGTCGCCCCTGACCGGCCGGCATTCCTGGGCACCGGCGGGCTGACGCCACTGGACAACGTCAGCGTGCTCGAACGCTACGAACGCCAGGCCGCCGACTGGGCCCGACGTACCTGCGGTTCGGTCGTCGAACTGCACTCCTACGCGGTGACCGACACATCCGACGAGTTGCCGCGCCGGCTGCTCGCCCGGTTGCACGCGATCTTCCCCGAGACGGCGGAGGCGAACATCGTCGGCGAGTTGCGACTGCTGCGCGGTGACTGCCCGCGGTTCGCGCCGGGCGACTTCGCGGCGCGGCCCACGGTGGCGACACCCGTCGACGGGATGGCGTTGGCCGGTGACGGAATTCGCATCGACCTGCCGGTGGCGCTGATGGAACGGGCCGCCACCACCGGGTGGACGGCCGCCAACCGCCTGCTGGCGCACTTCGGTGTCGCCGGGCACGCCGTCACCACGGTGCCGACCACCGGCCGATCCGCGACGCTGCGGCGACTCGCCCAGCGGGGAGGGCAACTGCAGTCATGAGCGTGCTCGCCGACATCAAAGCCGCTTGGGCGAAATCGAATCCGTTCCAGGTGCTTCCGCGCATCGACTGGGCCGAGCAGAAACCCACCTACCAGGATGCGCAGCCGGCGCTGATAAACGCTGCGCTGGCCCGCGCGCAGTCCCGGCCGAGCGGCAACTGGTACCCGTTCGCGGCCAGTGACGGCATCCGGCGCAAACCGCTGGGCGCCACCGTGGCGGGAGTCGAACTGGTGGCGTGGCGGGGCACCGGCGGCGAACTGCACGTGGGTCCGGCCGCCTGCCCGCATCTGGGCGCCGACCTGTCCACCGGGACCATCGACTGCGGGGCGCTGATCTGCCCGTGGCACGGGCTGCGGCTGTCCGGGGAACGGCGTGAGTTCGGCTGGAAACCGTTGCCCGCCTTCGACGACGGGGTGCTGGCCTGGGTGCGGCTGGACCGCGCGGGCGGTGAGGAGCCGACGGAGCGCCCGATCGTCCCGGCGCGCCCGGACGGACCGGTGCTGTCGGCGGTGACCCGACTGGTCGGCGTCTGCGAGCCGGCGGACGTGATCGCCAACCGGCTCGATCCGTGGCACGGCGCATGGTTCCATCCGTACTCGTTCACCCGGCTGGAGGTGCTCAGCGCTCCCCCTGCCGGTGAGGTGCCCGAAGCCGAGGACCGGTTCCTCGTCGCGGTCACGTTCCGCATCGGGCGCCTGGGCGTGCCGGTGGTGGCCGAGTTCGTCGCGCCGGAACCGCGCACGATCGTCATGCGCATCATCGACGGCGAGGGGGCGGGCAGCGTCGTGGAGACCCACGCGACGCCCGTGGGCCCGGGCCCGGACGGCCGGCCGCGCACGGCGGTGATCGAAGCCGTTGTCGCGCACTCGGACCGGCCGCGGTTCGGCTATGGGCAGAAGGTGGCGCCCTTGATCACCCCGCTGATGCGCCATGCGGCGGAACGGCTGTGGCGCGACGATCTCGCCTACGCGGAGCGGCGCTACACCGTCCGCACCCGATAGCCGTCGCGGATCCGGCCGAAGGCGCGGACCATCGCGTCGGTCGCCTCGTGGGTGTCCGCGAGCGTGTCGCCGTCGGTGAGCACGGAGATGTTGAGCTGGTCGACATAGCTCCACACCGTGACGTTCATCGCGCTGCCCGCGGCAAGGGGTCCCACCGAGTAGATCTCGCTCACCACCGCCCCTGCGATGCTGCCGCGGTGCCGCGGTCCCGGGACGTTCGAGACGATCACGTTGAACAGCTGATTGGGCGCCCTGCGCCGAGACGTCCACCCGAAGACCGCGCGCATCGCGGTCGGCGGTACGTACTCCAGCCAGCGTCCGACCGTGCGGGCGCCCAGCAGTTCGTGGTTCTCCTTCGCGATCCCGGCGGCCAGACCCGTCAGCCGAACCTGCTCGAGCGGGTCGTCGACGTGCACCGGCAGGGATACCAGCATGGTGCTCAGCGCGTTTCCGGTGATCCGGTCCCGCGAAACGTCGGTGGCTGCAGGCACCGAGGCGATGAGCGGCTCGTCGGCGTGGCCGTCGTAGGTCAGCAGGAGTTCACGCAGCCCGCCCGCCGCCGTCGCCAACACGAGATCGTTGAGCGTCACGCCGAGGTATCTGCTCGTCTCCTTGGCCTCGGCCAGTGACAGGGTCGCGCTCGCGAAGCTCCGGACGGGCGACAACTTGTGGTTCAGGAAGGTGGGGGGCGGGTTGAACTGGCGGGCCAGGTCGGGGTGGTCGCCGCGCCGGCGCGACCCGCGCCGCACCCGGTAGATCCCCTGCGCGCTGTCCCGGACGACGCCGGGCAGCTCCCCCAGCTTGCGCACGTGGTCGCGGGCCGCACCCCCGACCAGCTCGAGCGTCGACGGCCGGGCGTGCGCAACCTGTCCCGTCTCGCTGTCGCCGGGTCCGGCATCCGGCCATTCCATCGCCCGCGCCATCAGGTTGGCCGAGGCCACCCCGTCGGCGAGCGCGTGATGCACCTTGCCGATCACCGCGATCCGGCCGTCGGCGAGCCCCTCGGCGTAGTACAGCTCCCACAGCGGGCGGGTGCGATCCAGTGGGGTGCCTGCGATCTCGCCGATGAGGCCGTCGAGTTCCCGCCGTCCGCCGGGAGCGGCCACCCGGGTCCGCCGCACGTGGTAGCCGAAATCGATGTCGGTGTTCTCGCGCCACATCGGGCGGTGCAGACGCAGCGGGATGTCGACGAGTTCGTAGCGCAGGGGCTCCAGAAGATGCATCCGGCTGCGCAGCGTCTCGCAGAAGACCTCGAAACCCGGCTCACCTTCGAACTCGGAGGTGTCGACGACGGCCACCTTCAGAGTGTGCTGGTGGACGTTCGGGGTTTCGCTGTTCAGCAGCAGCGCGTCCCAGCCGCTGAGCCGTTTCACGATGCGGCCCGGGTCAGCCGGACACTTCGGGGAAGCGTCCGGCCTCGGCGAGCATGCGGTCGTGCACCGAAGCGATCGCCTCGCGCAGCGCTGGGACGAATTTGGCGGACTGCAGCGTGCAGCTGGCGTGCCCGGCATCGACCGGCACCTCGTGCGCACCCGGTATCCGGCCGGCCAGCCAGCGCTGGCGCGCCGTCCCGAACGCGCGGTCACGGAGGGTGACCACCACCGATGTCGGGACGTCGATGTCGCCGACCCACGGCCGTGAGTCGAACCGGGTGACCTCGGCGACGGCGCGGGTGATCGCCCCCGGGCTCGTGGAGCGGAACTGGCCGAGCAACCACTGGGGCACCCCGAACACACCGTCGGCCACCGAGGACGCCGGCGTGAGCGCGGGTCCCCGCAGCGGCGGGCTGAACGCGTCGATGAACGCCGCGAAGACGCCGGTGGCCAGCCGCTCGTAGCTCGCGCGGGAGACCGCCGCGGCCGCTGCGCACAACACCAGCCCGTCGACGCGTTGCGGGTGGCGCCGCCACACCAACTGGGCGATCAGCGAGCCCATCGAGTAGCCGACGGGTACGAACGTGCGGATGCCGAGTGCGTCGGCCAGCGCGGCGACGTCGTCCGCGCAGTCCTCGAGCAGGAAGCGGGACGAACTGATGCCGTGCCCGTGACACCGCTGATCGAACACCACCACCCGGCCGAACTGCTTGACGACGTCCAACGCCGGATACCAGGTCATCAGCCCGGTACACGCCAGCGAGTGCAGCAGCAGGTAGGTGGGGCCGTCCTGAGGGCCGGAGTCGATGACGTACGTGCTGCCCCGGCCGGGCAGGTCCACGGTCCGCCCGGGCGGGATCTCGCCCAGGGCGGCGAGAGCGGGCAGCGAGGGAAGTCTCGGCGAGGAGAGTCTCGGCATGGTCAGCCCCCCATCGGCGCCGATGGTCGTCGTGTCGCCATTAGAGCACGCGGATCAAGACCATATGCCGTTTCGCCGGGCGGCCGGCGACTCAGCCGACGGTGATGTCGGCCTTGTCCGGATAGAAGGCGACGTGCCCGGCGATGGCGGCGACCGCCGGATAGGGCGTGCCGTAGGTCCAGATCACGTCCTCGACCGTCTGATCGGCGGCGTTGACGTGGTAGTAGGCGGCGTCACCCTTGTATGGGCAGTACGTGGCGGTGTCGCTGCACACCAATGCCGATTCGCTGACATCGCGCATCGGGATGTACTGCACCGCAGGGTAATCGGCTTCCTGCAGGGTGAGCGCATCGTCGGTCTCGGCGATCACCACGCCGTTGACGCTCACCGTGACGTGGCGTCCGGTGGGCGTGACGGTGATCGGGTGCTGCGCGGTGGGTTCGAGGACGGGGCGGCCGGCCATGACGGACCTCCTGACGTTGAGTCGCTTCATCCTGCCCAACAAGGCGCCTACCGCCGTTCTTCCGACCGTTACGATCGACCGTCATGACGAACCCGGACGCCGCGTCAGCGCAGGCCACCGTCGACATCGCCGCCGACCCGAGTGCGGTGTACCGCCTCATCACCGATCTTCCCACCTTCGCCGAACTCGCCGAGGAGACTTCGGAGATGCGGTGGAAGAAGGGCGGGGAGGCGCGGCCGGGTGCGGTGTTCGTCGGCCGCAACCGCAACGGGTCGCGCTCCTGGAACACCACCTGCACCGTCACCGACGCGGCGCCGGGGCGGGTGTTCGCATTCGACGTGCACAGCATGCGCATCCCGGTCGCGCACTGGCGCTACGAGATCGCGCCGACGGCCACGGGTTGCCGGGTCACCGAGAGCACGTGGGACCGTAGGCCCGGGTGGTTCCGTAAACCGGCGGGGTGGGCGACCGGGGTCAGCGATCGCGCCACCGCCAACGCCGCGCACATCGCGGCGACGCTGCAGCGGCTCAAGGCCCGGGCCGAGGACTAGGGCCGGCCGGTGATCCGGTCGTCGCGCCTTGGCCGTCGGCAGAAAGAAGGGGCGCCCCGGGTGGGGCGCCCCTTGCCGGTGGTGTGTGGTCAGCGGACGGTGACGTAGACGACGCGGTCGTCGTTGTCGTAGCGCACCGCCACGATGCTGGACTGATCGAGCGGCTTGACCATGCCCTGGTGGTTCACCCGCACCGAATAGCCGCGGTCGTCCAGCGAGCTGATGGTGTCGGCGGCGTTGCCCGGCCCGGCCGGGGCGGCCTGCGCCGGGGCGGCCAGTCCGAGGAATCCGGCGGCCAGTCCGCCGGCGACGATGGTGGCGAATCCGAACTTCTTCATGTCCCTGCCTCTTTCTCGGCTATCGGTCGGGAGGGATTTCCTGGCCGGTCTGATCGTTCAAACCAGCAGGTCAAGGCGGTGATTCCGGGTGGCAGTGATTGACCGACCCATGGCAGGATCTATCGCTTGCCACCAGTGCTGCCACCCGGCGGGGATGTCAGACCCCCGGCGCATGCTGACCGCAACGACGACGAAAGGTGTGGCCATGTGCTGGCAGTGCGATCACCCGGAAGCCACTCGGAACGACTACCTCGACGTGGTCTACGACGAGATCCTGCGGAACGGCTGGGCGGTCCAGTACGTCGAAAGCGAGCGCAGGCCGTTCGCCTACACGGTCGGCCTCCACGAGTGCGGGCTCCCGGAACTCCTCATCACCGCCGTCGACCCAAAACGCGCGCTGCTGATCCTGAACACGGTGGCGGAGTACTGCATCACGCACGACGGGCCGGTCCTGGCGGGAGACGTCATGACGCTGCCCGACATGCTGCTCGAGTTCGTCGAGGTCTCCCACCCCGACGCACACATGGGCATCGCCATCGGCATCTACGGACCCGATGTGCGTGCCTTGCAGTTGGTGTGGGCCGACGAGCAGTGGGAGTGGCCGTGGTCGTCGCGGTTCAATCCCGGTGGCACGCGCCAGCCCGTACTCGGGAAGCGGCAGACCCGGTGTCACCGGTCGAATCCGGCGGGCCGGAAACAGAATACGTGACCACGAAAGAGGGGCACCCCGATCGGGATGCCCCTCGTCACACGCGGGTCGGCCTCAGCGGACGTTGACGTACACCACGCGGTCGTCGTTGTCATAGCGCACCGAGACCACGCTCGACTGGTCCAGCGGCTTGACCATGCCCTGATGGTTCACCCGCACCGAGTAGCCACGGTCGTCCAGCGAGCTGATCGCATCCTGGGCGTTGTCCGGCCCGGCCGGGGCGGCCTGCGCGGGAGCGGCCAGACCCAGGAACGCGGCGGCCAGACCACTTGCGGCGACGGCGGCGAATCCGAACTTGTTCATTTCCCTACCTCTTCCTCGGCTAGCGGTCCGAAAGCGATCTCCCGGCCGGTCTGATCGTTCAAACCAGCAGCTCAGGGCACTGATTCCGGCTGGCAGAGATTGACCGGCGGGTGGCAGGAATCGCGCGTCAGAACGCGTAGCGGTGAAACTGCGCCATCGTGCGCAGGGCAGGCACCCGATTCATCGCCGCCGCCATGATCAGGTCGACGCGGGTCACGCGGCGATCCGCAGGTAGAGGAATTCCCAAACACGCGTCAGCGCAAGGAGGTAACGGACCGGCGGGAACCTCGGCATGTCGGTGCGGTCGGCTCGGGCGAGCCACCTGGGAGCCGGCATCGAACACCTCCTGCTACGTCGTCGTCGTGCTCTCCCGCTTGGCCTTCCGCAGGCTCACCCAGAAGCGCGCGGCCTCGGCGATCGACTCCTCGACCGGCCGCGGCTGCCACCCGAGCTCCCGCACGGCCTTGGAGTGGTCCAACGGCGCCTCGGCGCGCATCAACCGCAGCGATTCCAGCGACATCCGCTCGTCGGTGCCCCGCACCCGCGACTTGGCGCTGCCCAGCGCGGCGAGCGCATACGACACCGGCAGCGGCATCGACCGCTTCGGCGGCGCCACCCCGGCCGCCTCCGCCGCGATCCGCGCGACCTCGGCGTTGCTGATCATCTTCTCCGAGATCAGGTACCGCTCCCCCGGCCTGCCGTGCTCGGCGGCCAGCAGAATGGCGCGCGCCGCGTCGTCGACGCCGACCGCTTCGAGTTCGATACCGCTCATCACGAACGGCAACTTGCCGAACGCGGCGCCGGCGATGATCGCGCCGTGCGGGGTGCGGCCCCAGTCGCCGCTGCCGTACGTCGTCGACACGCACATCGCCACAGCGGGGAGGCCTCGCTCCCGGGCGTACCGCAGCACCAATTCCTCACCCTGCACCCGGGACCGCACATAGGGCGTCACGCGCCGCACGTCCACCACGTCCTCCTCGGTGGCCCGGCGCCCGCGGCGGCGGCCGACGGTGACGTAGCTGCTGGTGAACACGAAGCGGCGCAAGGGGATGTCCCGGGTCACGTCGACGGCCACGTCGAGCACGTTGCGGGTGCCGTGGACGTTGGTGCGGAACAGCGGTGCGGGATCGCGCAGCCAGCCACGGGCGTCGACCACGCAGTAGTACACGTCGTCGCACCCGGTCATCGCCTCGCGCAGGGTCTCGTCGTCCCAGATGTCGCCGATGAACCGCTTCACCGACAGGCCGTCGATGCCGACGGTCCTGGCGGTCGGACGCACCATCACCCGCACGTCGTGGCCGTCGGCGACGAGTCGGCGGGTGACGTGGGAGCCGAGGAACCCGTTGGCCCCGATGACCAGCGCGGTGCTCACCGGCCGCCTCCGTACTGCGTCATCCACGCCGCCGCCTCGTCGGTGAGCGTGCCCAGCTCGGCGGCCTTGCGGCACCATTTCATCGTCGCCGAGACGAACCGCAGCGGGTTGTAGACATCCTCCTGACGGCACCACAGACCGTCGCCCGCGTAGGTGATGATCGAGATGTTCGTGGCGCTGATGATCGAGCCGTCGCCGGGATCGCGCATCGGGTTGTCGAGTTCGCAGATGATCCGGCCGGTGGCCTCGTCGGCGACCGACCACAGTGCCGGGAACGCCGTCATGTAGCTGCCGGGGAAGCTCGTCATCGTCTTCCAGATCCACGTCCTGACCGCTTCACGGCCACGCATGGTGCCCGCCGCGTGCTCGATGTAGAGGACGTCGGGGCTGTACTGCTCGACCCAGGGATCCCAGTCGCGGGTCTCTGCGGCGTGGGCGACCGTCTCCTCGAACGTCGCGAACGCCGAGATCAGCTCCGAGCGGGTGAACCGGGCGGAATCCGTGCTCGTCACATCCAGAACTAGAACACGTTCTACGCGCTTTTGTCGAGGGTGCGGCGCCGCCGAACAGGGATGATCGTGGCCCGGCATACGGTTGTAGAGGGTGCACACGAGGAGGTCATGTGGCACAGGGTCATGACAACGATCGCTACAACAGGAATCCCGCCGCGGTGGACGCGCTGTCCCCCGAGCAATACCACGTCACGCAGGAGGGCGGCACCGAGCGGCCGTTCACCGGTGAGTACTGGGACAACCACGAGCCGGGCATCTACGTCGACGTGGTCTCGGGTGAGCCGTTGTTCGCCTCGGTCGACAAGTTCGAGAGCGGAAGCGGCTGGCCGAGCTTCACCCGGCCGTTGGAAGCGGCGAACGTGGCGGAGAAGCGGGACTTCAGCCACCTGATGATCCGCACGGAGGTGCGTTCGGCGCACGGGGACAGCCACCTCGGCCACGTCTTCACCGACGGGCCCCGCGCGCAGGGCGGGCTGCGGTACTGCATCAACTCGGCGGCGCTGCGGTTCGTCCACCTCGACGAGCTCGAGGCGCAAGGATATGGCGAATACCGGACGCTGTTCGAAGCGGCCGACAAGGAGGAAGCGCGATGACCGAATACAAGAAGGCCATCCTGGCGGGCGGCTGCTTCTGGGGTATGCAGGATCTGATCCGTAAGCAGCCGGGTGTGGTGTCGACGCGGGTCGGCTACACCGGCGGGCAGAACGACCACCCCACCTACCGCAACCACCCGGGCCACGCCGAGTCGATCGAGATCACCTACGACCCGGCGCAGACCGACTACCGGGCGCTGCTCGAGTTCTTCTTCCAGATCCACGATCCGACGACGAAGAACCGGCAGGGCAACGATGTCGGCACCAGCTACCGCTCGGCGATCTTCTACACCGACGACGAGCAGAAGCGGGTCGCGCTCGACACCATCGCCGACGTGGACGCCTCCGGCCTGTGGCCGGGCAAGGTGGTCACCGAGGTGACGCCGGCCAGTGAGTTCTGGGAGGCCGAACCGGAGCACCAGGATTACCTGGAGCGGATGCCGTGGGGGTACACCTGCCACTTCCCGCGGCCGGACTGGAAGCTGCCCAAGCGCTCGGAGACGAAAGCGGACGCCAGAGCCTGAACTCAGGCCAGCGGTTGGGGCCGGCGGCGCAGGGTGACCTGCCCGCCGGCCTTCGGCGTGAACGCGACCCCTCGGGAGTGCACCTTCTCCGCGGGCGCCGTGGTCGTCTCGATGTCGAAGTGCCGCAACACCGTTCGCAGGACGATGTCCATCTCCACGTTGGCGAACACCGCCCCGACACAACGGCGGGTGCCTCCGCCGAAGGGCAGGTGTGAGAACGTCGGCGGCCGGGTGCCGACGAACCGTTCCGGGTCGAACCGCTGCGGATCCACGAAGTCGTCGGACGTCTCGTGGATGCGCGCGATCGCGACCACGATCGAGTAGCCGCGCGGGATCACCCATTCGCCGAGTTGGAACGTCGGCGCGTAGACGTGGCGGCCCGCGAAGTCGATGACGGTGCGGTGGCGCTGCACTTCGAGGATCGTCGCCTGCCGGTAGGTGTTGTCGTCGGTGGCGGCCTCGTCGACGAGCCTGGCCAGCACCTGGGGGTGGCGGCTGATGCGCTCGAACACCCAGCCCATGGTCGACGCGGTCGTCTCGTGCCCGGCGGCAAGCAGGGTCAGCAGTTCGTCGGCGATCTCCTGACGCGTCATCTCGGTGCCGTCTTCGTAGGCACTGCGCAGCAGCAGAGCCAGCACGTCGTCGCGTTCGTCGAAGCGCGGGTCGGCCCTCACCTCGTCGATCAGCCGGTCGATCACTTCGTCGTATCGCCTGCGGTACTCGGCGATCCGGCCCCACGGCGTCCACCGGCCGAAGGTGCGCGGCGGACTGGGAATGGTCGCCAACCGCGAGCCCAGCGTCACCCACGGCGGGATGATGCGGCGCAGCTCGTCGAGTTTCTCGCCCTCGGCGCCGAACACCGCCCGCAGGATCGCGTTGAGCGTGATGCGCATCATCGGTTCGAGCGTCTCGAACGGTCGCCCCTCGGGCCAGGTGGCCGATTCGCGCAGCGTCTCCTCCTCGAAGACCTTCTCGTAGTTCTTGATGCTCTTGCCGTGGAAGGGCGGGGTGAGCAACTTGCGGCGACGACGGTGCTCGGTGCCGTCGAGCGCGAACACCGAGCCCGAGCCCAGGATCCGGCTCAGGTTGGGCTGGATGTTCCCGACGTCCTCGGTGGGGGCCATGAAGAGCTGTTTGGCCAGTTGCGGGTCGGCGACGATCACGGTGCGTCCGAACATCGGAACGTTCAGGGTGAAGGCGGTGCCATACCGCCGGGACAGCCACGCGACGAGTTGGCGGCGGGCGAAGGCGAAGGGAATGCCCTGCAGCGCCATCGGAGCGGGCAATGCGGGCGGCAGACGCACCGCGCGGGGGCTCGGGGCGGGAACTTCGGCAACGGTTGCTTCGCTCATGGCACTCCAGCCGGTTGTGGTACTGCGCTGTACCGCGGATTTGTGGGGTACGGTACCGCCTGGTACCACGTGATGCAAGGGTGCCGGGGAGGTGCCATGACGACGGCGGTGCACGAAGACCTGTTCCGCACCCGGTTGCTGGACGGGCTGGCGTCGTCGATCGCCGAGCGCGGATACCGCGACACCACCGTCGCCGACATCGTCCGCCACGCGCACACCTCGAAGCGCACCTTCTACGGCCGGTTCGACACCAAAGAAGACTGTTTCGTCGAACTGCTGCGCACCAACAACGACGCGCTGATCGCCCGCATCCACGCAGCAGTCGATCCGGACGCCGAATGGGACGAGCAGATCCGACAGGCCGTCGGGGCCTACGTCGACCACATCGCGGCGCGGCCGGCGATCACGCTGAGCTGGATCCGTGAACTGCCCGGCCTCGGCGCGCAGGCGAATCCGCTGCACCGCTGGGCGATCGACCGCCTCACCGACATGCTGATCGACCTCACGTCCAGCCCCGGGTTCCGGCGCGCGGGCAAGAAGCCGTTGACCCGGCCGCTTGCCGTCCTACTCCTCGGCGGGTTGCGGGAGCTGACCGCACTGTTCTTCGAGGACGGCAGCGACGTGCGCGGAATCCTCGAACCAGCGGTCGTCGCGTCGACGGCACTGCTCGGCGGTTAGCCCAGCAGCAGGCGCGCCGAACGCTCCAACCGCTGCGTCATGTCGTCATACGACGAGTAACCCATCCCCGCCCACACCAGCGCACCGACGTAGAGGAGTTCGAGTGCCTCGATGACGTCGAAGTCGACCGGGGACCCGAGCGCCTCGACCAGCCGGTCGCGCACGTCGCGACCGATGCGCTGGCGCAGCACCTCGACGTCGGGGTCCTTGCCCAGCAGCGCATTGGTCACCGCACCGGCGAACTCGGGCTCGTCGGCCACCAGCAGCGCGATGTCGCGCAGCACCTCGACGACCCGGGTGGCGGGGTCGGCGGACTCGTGCGCGGCCGGCGGCGCGGCGGACAGCCTGCGCCAGAACACCTCCGCGACGAGGTGCTCCTTGGAGGAGAAGTAGGTGTAGGCGGTCGCCGCCCCGACGCCGGCTTCGGCGGCGACGCGCCGAACGGTCAGAACGGCGAAGCCGTCGCGGTTGAGGATCTCGACCGCGGCGCGCCCCAGCCGGTCGACGGTGTCGGCTTGCTTGGCGGTCAGACGGCGCCGAGTCGACTCCAGAGTCGGATCGGACACATGTCCGGACGCTACTACAACGCTGCAGGGCCAGCAACGGCTAGGTTGGATAGCCATGAGCCCCATCGACACTGATCTCCCGCCCCGCGCAGCGCGGTTGTTCGCGCTCGCCGACGAGGCCGTCGGCTTCATGCCCGCCGACGAGGGCCGCACGCTCTACGACACCGCCCTGCGCTACCTCGGCGACGGCGTCGGCGTCGAAATCGGTACCTACTGCGGCAAGTCCACGCTGATGCTGGGCGCCGCGGCCCAGGAGACCGGCGGCGTGGTGTTCACCGTCGACCACCACCACGGCTCCGAGGAGCACCAGCCGGGCTGGGAGTACCACGACACCACCATGGTCGACCCCGTCACGGGGCGGTTCGACACCCTGCCGACCATGCGGCACACCCTCGACGCCGCCGACCTCGACGACCATGTGGTCGCGGTGGTCGGGCGCTCCCCGGTGGTGGCGCGCGGCTGGCGAACCCCGTTGCGGCTGTTGTTCATCGACGGGGGGCACACCGAGGAGGCCGCCCAGCGCGACTTCGACGGCTGGGCGAAGTGGGTCGAGCCCGGTGGCGCGCTGATCATTCACGACGTGTTCCCGGATCCCGCCGACGGCGGCCAGGCACCGTTCCACATCTACCGCAGGGCGCTGGACACCGGCGCGTTCCGCGAGATGGGCGTCAAAGGCTCGATGCGCGTACTGGAACGCACTGCGGGACAGCCCGGTTCGCTGGGGTGACGGGGTTCTAGCGGTCGCTGACGGCGCAGGCGCAGTCGAACTCGTCCTCGAGGCCGCGCGGCAGGTCCTCGGCGCGGAAGATCCCGCTGCCCGCGGTGGTGCCGGTCAGCGCGTCGGCGGCCAGGATGACGGCCGCGCCGGTCCACGTGGTCCGCTCCTCGGGCCAGCGCTTCCCGTCAGCGAAAACCAGTCCGGTCCAATAGGATCCGTCGGCCTCACGCAGATGGTGCATGGCGGCGAACTGCTGGTGTGCGCGGGCCGAGTCGCCGATCGCGTCGAGCGCCATCACCAGCTCGCACGTCTCGGCGCCGGTCACCCAGGGCCGATCGTCGACGCATCGAATGCCCAGACCCGGCACCACGAAATCGTCCCAGCGGTCGTCGATCCGGGTATGGGCCTCCGGTCCGCGCAGCGCACCGCACAGCACCGGGTAGTACCACTCCATCGCGTGCCGGTCCTTGGGCACGAACGACCCCGGATGCGCGACGATCGCATGGCCCAACCGGCCGACGGCCACCTCCCACTCGGGCTGCGGGTCGTCGAAGTAGTCGGCGAGCGCGAGCGCGCACCGGATGCTGTGGTGGATGCTCGCGCAGCCGGTCAGCAGCGCCTCCGGGATGGGCCCGGCTTCGCTCTGCGCCCAGGAGATCTCACCGTTGGGCCGCTGCAGGTCCAGCACGAAGTCGATCGCCTTGGCGACCACCGGCCACATCGTCTCGGCGAACGCGCGGTCCCCCGTGATCAGCAGGTGGTGCCACACGCCCGTCGCGATGTAGGCGCAGAAGTTGCTGTCGCTGTTGGCATCCTCGATCACGCCGTTGCGGAACTGGATCGGCCACGAACCGTCGGGACGCTGCGTGGCGCGACTCCACTCGTAGGCCGCCCGTGCCGGTTCGATCAACCCCGCGACCGTCAGCGCCATCGCCGATTCGACGTGGTCCCACGGATCGGTGTGCCCGCCGCTGAACCACGGAATCGCACCGGAGGATTCCTGTTCGGCTGCAATGGATTCCGCGGTCTGGCGGCACTGGGCCGGGGTGAAGACGCCCGGGATCCCAGGGAGCTCAGCGGCGAACATCCGCCGGCTTCTCGAAGTACAGCGCGACACTCTTGCCGATCAGCGGGTTGAGCAGTTCCTCACCGCGTCGGGTCAGCCAGGGCGCCGACATCATGTCCCACACCAGCAACTTGTGGTACGCCGCGACCGCGGGATGGTCGTTCTTCGACGTGCCCACCGCGCACTTGAGCCACCAGAACGGCGAGTGCAGCGCGTGGGCGTGGTGGGTGTGGGTGAGCCGCAGTCCGTGTGCGGTGACCTTGTCGCGCAGTTCGTCGGCCTTGTAGATGCGGATGTGGCCGCCCTCGTTGGCGTGGTACTCGTCGGACAGCAGCCAGCAGATCCGCTCGGGCAGCCAGCGCGGCACGGTGATCGCCAGTGAGCCACCGGGTTTGAGGACCCGAACGAGTTCGGCGATGGCCTGTTCGTCCTGCGGGACGTGCTCGAGGATCTCCGAGGCGATCACGCAGTCGAAGGTGCCGTCGGCGTACGGAAGGTCGAGCGCATCGCCTTTGACCGCTTCGCCTTTCGCCGACGCAGGCACTTCGCCCTGCGCCTTCATCGCCTGCAGGATCTCGTCGACGTCGTTGAGGTCCTGTGCGTTCTGGTCGAAGCCGATCACGTCGGCACCGCGCCGGTACGCCTCGAAGGTGTGCCGGCCGGCACCGCAGCCGACGTCGATCACCTTGGAGCCCGGCCCGATCCCCAGCCGGTCGAAGTCGACGGTCAGCATGTCGCCATCGCCCGCTCGTAGACCGAGACAGTCTGTGCCGCAACCGATTCCCAGCTGAACACGTCGAGTGCGCGACGACGGCCCGCCGCACCGAGGCGGTGTCGCTGCGCCGGCGAGTCGAGCAGTTCGCCCAGCGCCCTGGTCAGGTCGTCGACGTCGCCCGGTGCGACCAGGCGGGCACATTCGCCGTCGGCGCCCACCACCTCGGGCAGGGCGCCGGCGCGGCTGGCCACGATCGGCGTTCCGCTGGCCATCGCCTCCACCGCAGGCAGCGAGAACCCCTCGTACAGCGACGGGATGCAGGCGACCTCCGCCGAGGCGAGCAGCGCGGCGAGTTCCTCGTCGGACAGACCGCTGGAACTGTGCACGATGTCGGAGATCCCGAGTTCGGCGATGAGCTTCTCCGTCGGTCCGTTGGGTTCCAGCTTGCTGACCAGCTGGACGTCCAGGTTGCGTTCCACCCGCAACCGGGCGACCGCGTGCAGCAGATGGCTGATGCCCTTGAGCGGGACGTCGGCGCTGGCGATCGCGATGATGCGGCCGCCGACCCGGTGCTCGGCCGGCCGGAACAGCTCGGTGTCCACGCCGAGCGGCACCACGTGCAGCTGGTCGGGGGACACCCCGAAGTCGTCGGCGATGTCGGTGGCCGACGAGGTCGAGACGGTCAGCAGTTCGGGGATCTGGCGCGCGACCTGCTTCTGCATCTCGGCGAAGCCGTACCAGCGCCGCACCAGCGGTTTACGCCACCACCGGGCGGCCGCCACGTCCACCACCTTGTCCCGCGTGATCGGGTGGTGGACGGTGGCCACCACCGGCAGCCCCGCCGCCGCGATCTTCAGCAGGCCGGTGCCGAGGCTCTGGTTGTCGTGGACGACGTCGAAGTCATCGCGGCGTTCGGCCAGGATGCGGGCGACGCGCAGCGTGAACGTCTTGGGTTCGGGGAACCCGGCGGTCCACGTCGTCAGCAGCTCCTGCAGGTCGATGCGGTCGCGGATCTCGCTCGGCCGGGGCACGCGGAACGGATCGGGTTCGCGGTACAGGTCCAGACTCGGCACCTTGGTCAGGCGGACCCGTGGGTCGAGCCCCTCCGGATACGGCTGGCCGGAGAACACCTCGACGTCGTGGCCGAGGTCGGCCAGCCCGCGGCTGAGGTGCCGGACGTAGACGCCCTGACCTCCGCAGTGCGTTTTGCTGCGGTATGACAACAAAGCGATGCGCATACTCAGATGAATCCGAGGCTGGGCTGCGTCGCGCTGGCCTGGTCGAATCGTGTCACGCAGAGACTCCGAACCTTCTGGACATGTGTCCAGACTATAGTTTGACGTGCTAGGAGACGCAACGCGTCCGCACGTGCCTGACTATCACAGCGGTGCGGCCGTGTCCTGCCCACCGGACCGCCCGTGGTCCTTCGGCGGCGGGAAACCGCCGGTCGCCACCGGACCCCAGCGGGTCGGGACCAGCCGGATCAGGCACTTGCCCTGATCGACCATCGCCTGCCGGTACTCGGCCCAGTCGGGGTGCTCCCCGGCGATCGCCCGGTAGTAGTCGACCAGCGCCTCGACGGCATCGGGCAGGTCCACGACCTCGGCGTCGCCGTCCACCTGCACGTACGGGCCGTTGAATTCGTCGGAGAGCACGGTGACGCTGGCCCGGCCTGCCCTGCGGATGTTCGCGGACTTGGCGCGCTGCGGATAGCTGGCGATGACGATGCGGCCCCGGTCGTCCAGCCCTCCGGTCACCGGCGAGCTCTGCAGCGAGCCGTCGGCGCGGAAGGTGGTCAGCACCATCTTGTGCCGCGGCCGCACGAAGTCGAGCAACTCCGCGAGCCCGACGTCGTCCGCGGTCGCGTATCTCGGAGACATGGGGCCACCCTAGCGGCGCCGACTTGTCGTACCCCCGCGCTAACTTGTCGAACATGAGTTCGACACGTGAGCAGATCATGGATGCGATGGATGCCGCCGACGCCCTGTCCGCGCGACTCGCGGCACTGCCGGTGGCCGGGATGAGCCGCGCAGACGCGCAGGCCGCGCTGACCCGGTTGAGCCGGCTGCGCGGGCAGGTTCAGGACGTGGAACGGCGGTTGACCGGGCGGCTCGTCGCCTCGGGCACCCCGTCCCAGTTCGGGGCGCGGACGTGGGCGGAGGTGCTGTCTCAGCGGCTGCGCATCTCGCCCGGCGAAGCGCAACGCCGCATCGCCGAGGCGGTCAGCGGGGATCCGTCTGCCGCTTGAGCAACCAGGCGGGCACCCAGTGGGTGACCGCTCTGCGTTGCGCGCCGTAGACGATGTCGTAGGTGACCAGGCCCCACCAGTAGCCCTGTTCGCACATCCCCCAGCACGTCAGCCGGCCCTCGACGACGGAATGCATCTGCAGTCCGGCCGGGTTGTATCCCCCGTTCCGGTGCGGCTCACGCGGGAACAGCGCCGCGAGGTCGACGAGCACCGCCACCGGCGGATCGACCCGACGGAACGCCGGCGGCACCGGCTGCCCGTTGTAGCCGATCGACTGCATGTCGCCCACTGTTCGATCATACGTTCGAACGCAGTGGCCGCGAATGCCCGGCTGGCCGAAGTTTGCCCGTGCAGATCACGAAATGTCCGCCAGACGAAGCTGCGTTATCCGGTGCAACCGCCAGATCCTGCCAACTGTCAAGCAATTACTGCCAGTGGAATTAAAACGATGACCAGCAGGTTTACCAGTTCAGACAGGAACGGACATCCTCCGGTCCAGTCGAAGAAAACGTTCGAACCGCGACGACGGCCACGGCTCGTACACACCACAGAGGGATAGAAAGAAGCAGGGATATGAACAAGTTCGGATTCGCCACCATCGTCGCCGGCGGACTGGCCACCGCCTTCCTCGGACTGGCCACCCCCGCGCAGGCAGCCCCGGCCGGACCCGGCAACGCCCAGGACGCCATCAGCTCCCTGGACGACCGCGGGTACGCCGTGCGGGTCCAGCACCAGGGCATGGTGAAGCCGCTCGACCAGTCCAGCATCGTCTCGGTCCGCTACGACAACGACGACCGCGTCGTCTACGTCACCGTCCGCTGACACCAGGCCACGAGCGAGGGGCACCCACACACCGGGTGCCCCTCGTTTCGTATTTCCGGCAAACCGGTGGTTTCACCTCGGGCACGACCGGTTATCCGACCGCTCGTGAGCTTCGACCTCACCCCCACCATCGCCCAGCACGATCTGGCGCGTCGCACCCACGAGTTCGCCGAGCAGTGCATCCGCCCGGTGGCGCTGGAGTACGACCAGCGCCAGGAGTTCCCGTGGCCGATCCTCGAAGAAGCGGCTAGCCGGGGTTTCTACAGTCCGCTGTTCTACCGCGACCTGATCGGTGACCCCACCGGGCTGTCGCTGCCGATGTTCATGGAGGAGTTGTTCTGGGGGTGCGCCGGCATCGGCCTGGCGATCGTCATGCCCGCACTCGCCCTGTCGGCGATCGGACAGGCCGCCTCCCCCGAACAGATGCTGCAGTGGGCGCCCGAGTGCTTCGGCACCCCGGGTGACCTCAAACTCGCCGCACTGGCGATCTCCGAACCCGAGGGCGGCAGCGATGTGCGCAATCTGCGCACCACGGCCCGCCGCGACGGCGACGACTGGGTGATCGACGGCCACAAGATGTGGATCGGCAACGGCGGTATCGCCCACGTCCACGTCGTCAACGCCGTCGTCGACCAGGAACTCGGCCACAAAGGGCAGGCGCTGTTCATCGTTCCCGGCGGCACGCCGGGTCTGGAGCTCGTGCGCAAACTCGACAAGATGGGCTGCCGCGCGTCACACACCGCCGAGCTGAAGTTCGACGGCGTCCGCGTCCCCGGCGACCACCTGCTCGGCGGCGAGGAGAAGCTCGAACACAAACTCGCCAAGGCGCGCGAAGCGGTCGAGGGCGCCCGTCGCTCGGGGTCGGCCGCGCTGGGCACCTTCGAGCAGACCCGGCCCATGGTCGCGGCCCAGGCGCTCGGGATCGCCCGCGCCGCGCTGGAGTACATGACCGAGTACGCCAACCGCCGCGAGGCGTTCGGCGCACCGATCATCGACAACCAGGGCATCTCGTTCCCCATCGCCGACCTGGCCACCCAGATCGACGCCGCGCGCCTGCTGACGTGGCGGGCCTCGTGGATGGCGGCCACCGGAGTGCCGTTCGACCGGGGCGAGGGATCGATGTCGAAACTGGCGGCCAGCGAGGTCGCGGTCAAGGCGACCGAACGGGCCATCCAGACCATGGGTGGATGGGGCTACATCAAGGACCACCCGGTCGAGAAGTGGTACCGCGACGCCAAGCTGTACACGATCTTCGAGGGCACCAGCGAGATCCAGCGCATGGTCATCTCCCGCGCACTGGGGGCCGCCGACGGCGCCCCGCCACTGCACGTCGACCTCGAACCCTCCGGCGGGCCGCTCAACCGGTACTTCGGGCGCGGCACCCCGCTGCGCGGCCGTGCCGCCGACAGGGCGCTGTCGGCCAAGGACCGGGTGCCCGAATCCGTCATGCGGTTGGCCATGAAAGTGCTTCAGCCACCGCGTAAGTGACTGGGAGGCCGGATGGCCCAGCAGATGAGCGGCGTCCTGGCCGCCCACTTCGACGCGTTGCGGTACGAGCCGACGGCCAAACGGATCCGCGTCACGCTCGCGGGCGAACCGGTCGCCGAGACCGACCGCGCCCTGCTGGTCTGGGAGCCGCGACGCATCGTGCCGACCTACGCCGTGCCGCTCGATGCGCTCACCGGCCAGCTCGTCCCGGCCGGCGCGGAGTCCGGCTCCGAGGAGAACGCCCCGCCGCCGCCCGACGGCACCCGGCGCACCCTCGATCCCACCGTGCCGTTCACCACCCACTCCTGCGACGGGACCGAGTTCGACGTGGTGGCCGGCGAGGAGACCGGCGCCGCCGCGGCGTTCCGGCCGGCCGATCCCGACCTCGCCGACTACGCGGTGCTGGACTTCGCGGCGTTCGGGTGGCACGAGGAGAACGAACCGGTGGTCAGCCACCCCCGTGATCCGTTCCACCGCATCGACGTGCTGCGCAGCGACCGCCACGTGCGGGTCGAGCACGAGGGCAGGCTGCTCGCGGAATCGTCACGGCCGCTGCTGTTGTTCGAGACGAACCTGCCGATGCGCTGCTATCTGCCGGCCGCCGACGTCGCGGACCTCGAGCCCAGCGACACCGTGACGTACTGCGCGTACAAGGGCCGTGCCTCGTATTTCTCGGTACCCGGCGGTCCGCGCGACATCGCGTGGACCTACCGCGCACCCCTGCACGACGGCGAACCGGTGCGTGACCACGTCTGCTTCTTCGACGAACGCGTCGACGTGATCGTCGACGGAGCCAAGCGCGAGCGGCCCGTCACCCAGTGGAGCGAACGCGGCGTCTGACCGACACCGGGTTTGACCCCCATCTGTGCGGGCACGCTGATCGGACACCGAGTCGAAGGAGCACGCATGCGCGCAGTCACCTGGCAGGGACGTCGGAAGGTCTCCGTGGACACCGTGCCCGACCCGGTGATCAAGGAGCCGACGGATGCGATCGTCCGGGTCACCAGCACCAACATCTGCGGGTCGGACCTGCACCTGTACGAAGTGCTGACCGCATTCATGAACCCCGGCGACATCATCGGCCACGAGGCGATGGGGGTGGTGGAGGACGTCGGCGCGCAGACCGGTGACCTGAAGGTCGGCGACCGGGTGGTGATCCCGTTCAACATCTCCTGCGGCAGCTGCTTCATGTGCGACCACGGGCTGCAGAGCCAGTGCGAGACCACCCAGAACCGCGATCAGGGCACGGGCGCCGCGCTGTTCGGCTACTCGACGCTCTACGGCGAGGTGGCCGGCGGGCAGGCCGAGTACCTGCGGGTGCCGCAGGCTCAGTACACCCACATCAAGGTTCCCGACGACGGGCCCGACGAGCGCTACGTCTACCTCTCCGACGTACTGCCCACCGCCTGGCAGGCCGTCGAGTATGCCGGGATCCCCGACGGCGGCACGCTCGTGGTGCTCGGCCTGGGACCGATCGGGTCGATGGCCTGCCGGATCGCCGCTCACCACAACAAGTGCCGGGTCGTCGGTGTGGACCTGGTCGACGAACGCCTCGACCGCGCCCGCCCCTACTGCGCCGAGGTCATCGACCTGCGCAACCAGGACGTCGACGCCGTCGTCGCCGATCTCACCCAGGGCCGCGGCGCCGATTCGGTGATCGACGCCGTCGGGATGGAGGCGCACGGGTCACCGGTCGCCGAGGCCGCGCACACCGCGGCGGGTTTCCTGCCCTCGGCCATCGGGCGCGTCGTGATGAAGAACGCCGGCATCGACCGGCTGGCCGCGCTGAACTCCGCGATCTCGCTGGTCCGCCGCGGCGGGACCATCTCGCTGTCCGGGGTGTACGGCGGCGCCGCGGATCCGATCAACATGATGACGCTGTTCGACAAGCAGGTCACGCTGCGGATGGGCCAGGCCAACGTCAAGCGCTGGGTGCCCGACATCATGCCCCTGCTGACCGCCGAGGACCCGCTCGGTGTGGAAAACTTCGCCACCCACCGGCTGCCCCTGGCCGATGCGCCGGGCGCGTACGAGACCTTCCAGAAGAAGCAGGACGGCATGGTCAAGGTGGTGCTGACGCCGTAGCGGCGCCCAGGGTTGAGCGACGGCGCGGTGGGGTACCTCACCCGCGTGATCTTGTCGTGCCGCCCGACCGGTGATCGAACCGTTGGAGAAAAGTACCCGGTACCCCTGGTTTCACCTTGGGTAGTCTGGCAACATTACTGAGCGGTAAGTTTTCGGTCCGTCCAAACCCGGGAGTGACAGTGGAGTTCTTCGGCGAGGTTTCCGGCGTATCGCTTCTCGCGCAGGGCAGCGAGGGCGGTGGCGCCGCGCTCAACGAGATCATCGGGCTCTCCGCAGCCGCCGCCGTCATCACGGCGATCCTGCTGTGGATCGGCTACCTGCACCGGAACCACAAGATCAGCTGGCTGACGAAGCTCGCCGACTGGTCCGGTCGCCGGTTCAAACGGCCGCCCTGGGTGGCGCTGCCGATCGCGATGTTCATCGCCTCGATCATCTGCGCGCTCTTCGGGTTCATCTGGGACGTCAGCCTGCACATCGGTAACGGACGTGACGACGGCGCGCTGGCGAACCCCGCCCACTACTTCATCCTCATCGGCCTCTTCGGCATCTTCGTCGCGGGCTGCACGGCGGTCGTGCTGCCCTTCGACAAGCCGGGACCGGCGGCGGTTCGGATCACCGACCACTGGCATGCGCCGGTCGGGGGCCTCGTGATGGCCGGCTGCGGCCTCTACGCACTGATGGGCTTCCCGCTCGACGACATCTGGCACCGCATCTTCGGCCAGGACGTCACCCTGTGGGGCCCCACCCACCTGATGATGATCGGCGGCGCCGGCTTCTCCACGCTGGCGGCGCTGTACCTGGAGCACGAAGGCCGCAAGGACCGGCCCGCCGACGCGGCGCCGGACGGTATCGGGCTGAAGTTCGTGCAGTACCTCGCGTTCGCGGGTGTGCTGATCGGCGCGTCGGTCTACCAGATCGAGTTCGACTTCGGCGTCCCGCAGTTCCGGCAGGTGTTCCAGCCCATGCTGATCGGGGCGGCTGCCGCGCTCGCCCTCGTGGGCGCCCGCATGTTCATGGGCCGCGGCGGTGCGGTCATCGCCGCGCTGCTGGCGATCGGGTTGCGCGGTCTGGTGGCGCTGATTGTCGGGCCCGTGCTCGCGGCACCGATCAACTGGTTCGCCCTCTACCTCGGGGCGGCGGTCCTCGTCGAACTCCTCGCACTGACCCCGCTGATCAAGCGACCGGTCCTGTTCGGCCTCGTCGCCGGGCTGGCCATCGGCACGGTCGGCCTGTGGCTGGAGTCGCTGTGGATCAACGCGGTCTACCACTACCCGTGGCCGACGAGCATCTGGCCCGAGGCCCTGGCGATGTCGGTGCCGGTGGCCGTCCTGACCGGTGCCTGCGGCGCGATGGTCGGCATGGTGCTGACCGGGCAGCGCCTGCCGCGGCGCGCGATCAGCGTGGGACTCGTGGCGCTGACCGTGCTGGCGATCGGCGGTGCCGCGGCCAACGGGCTGCGGTACAACGTGCCCGAGACGGCCACGGCCGCTTTCACGTTGACCGAAGCCCCCTCCGTCGACGGTCAGCGCTTCGTGACCGCAGACGTCCGCTTCAACCCGCCGGACGTGGTGAGCGACGATCCGAACTGGGTGTCCGTGCTGGGCTGGCAGGGCGGTCTGGCCAACGAACGCGGCCAGTTCGTCGACCACCTCGAGAAGGTCGGTCCGGGGCACTACGTCTCCACCCAACCGATGCCGGTGTCCGGTACGTGGAAGACGCTGCTGCGGGTGCATGACGGCGACACTTTCACGGCCGTGCCGATCTTCCTGGCCGGCGATCCCGGAATCGGCGCCCAGGAGGTGCCCGCCGAACCCCAGTTCACCCGTCCGTTCGTTTCCGAGATCACCATCCTGCAGCGGGAGCGCAGCCCCGACATCCCGCAATCGCTGTGGCTGATCGGGTGCCTGGTGGTGCTGGGCTGCACGCTGGCGATGGTCGCCGGGATCACCTGGGGTGGCGGTCGCATCAACAACAGCGAGCCCAGCGGCAGCGAAGCGGAGCTGCAGCCGTCCGCCCAGTCATGACGGTGCCGCCTGACGTCTCGTATCTGGCCGACCACCCGATCTGGATCGCGGTCCCGGCGTTCGCGCCTGCGTTCGTGGTCGCCGGGGTCGTCGTCTACATTGCCGCGAAGAACCGCCGTAAGGACGGCGGCAGCCCCGACGGAGAAGGGAACCCGTGACACGCACCGCACGACGCTCCGGATCGATCCTGATCGTGACCGCGGCGGCGTTGGTGGCCGCTGCGTGTGGCGGCTCGCAGGACAGCGGGCAGGCGAGTCCGAGCCCGTCCGCGTCGACCGTCAGCCCGTCGCAGATGACCGACCAGCAGCGGCCGACCGACCGGCTGACGATCGACGTCAGCATCGAGGGCGGCAACGTCACGCCGACCAACGCGCGGCTCGAGGGCAAGGTCGGCCAGCCGATCGTGCTGCGGGTCAACAGTGACGCCGCCGACGAGCTGCACGTGCACTCCGTGCCGGACCACACCTTCACCGTCGAGCCCAAGCCCGGCCAGCAGTTCCAGTTCACCGTGGACGTGCCGGGCAACGTCGAGATCGAGTTACACGACCTCCACCGCGTGATCGCCAGCGTGCAAGTCCAGCCGTGACCCCCGGGGCGCACGTGACGGTGCTGGCCCACGGTCTCGGCGGTTCTACCGATCTGCCGATTCCCTACACCTACGCACTGCTCGGCGCGGCCTGGGCGCTGACGGCGACGTTCGCCGTGGTGGCGCTCGCGTGGCGCAAACCCCGGTTCGACGAGGAGCGCCCCGGCCGCGCGCTGCCGCCCTGGGTCACGACCGTCGTCGATGCGCCCGTGACCCGTTGGGTCCTCGCGCTGGCCGGGCTGGTGTTCACGCTGTGGGTGGCGATGGCCGCGTTCTTCGGCCCGCAGAACGCGGAGAACCCGCTGCCCGGCGTGTTCTACGTGCTCATCTGGGTCGGGCTGGTCGCGGTGTCGTGGGCGATCGGGCCGGTGTGGCGGGCGATCTCCCCGGTGCGCGGTCTCTACCGGCTGCTGCAGCTGCACCGCCGTCGGCAGCGTCCGCCGTATCCGGCCCGCCTCGGGTACTGGCCCGCGGCGTTCGGGTTGTTCGCGTTCGTGTGGCTGGAACTGGCGAGCCCCGACCCGGGGTCGGTCGCCGCGATCCGCACCTGGCTGCTCGTCTATCTCGCGGTGACGTTCGCCGGTGCGCTGTGGTTCGGCGAGCGGTGGTGCGCGCGGGCCGACCCGTTCCAGGTGTACGGCGTCGTCGCCTCGCGGCTGTCGATGTTCCGGCGGCAGCGCGATACCGGCCGGATCGCGATCGGCAACCCGTTCGACCACCTCCCGACCCTGCCGGTGCGGCCGGGCACCGTCGCGGTGCTCTCGATACTGCTCGGGTCCACGGCGTTCGACAGCTTCTCGGCGATGCCGGCGTGGCGCAACTTCGTCGACTCAACCGCCGGCTCGGCGTTGACCGCGACGCTGCTGAAGACGGCGGGCCTGGCCACGTTCGCGCTGATCGTGGCCGCCACGTTCACCGCGGCCGCGAGGGCCACCGGCGGCGTGGACCGGCAGCGCCGGCGCGAGCTGCCCGGGTTGATGGCGCACTCGCTGATCCCGATCGTGATCGGCTACGTCTTCGCCCACTACCTGTCGTACCTGATCGAACGTGGTCAGCAGACGGTGATTCTGCTGGCCGATCCACTGCAGCGGGGCTGGAACCTGTTCGGTCTGGGCGACGCGGAGGTGAGCTATCTGCTGTCGCTACATCCGTCCGTGCTCGCCACCCTCAAGGTGGCGTTCGTGGTCGCCGGTCACATGGCCGGGGTGGTTGCCGCGCACGACCGCGCGCTGCGGTTGCTGCCGTCGGCGCACCAGATCACCGGGCAGCTCGCGATGATGCTGGTGATGGTCGGCTACACGTTCATGGGGCTGTATCTGCTATTCGGTGGCTGAGGTCACACTGTCGGGGTTACTGTGGCAAGGTGCCCCCCGAAGAGTCACTGGAGCGGGCATTGGCCGGTGGGTCGCCCCAAAACGTCGGATGGTTCAGCTACCACTTCGCCGATGGCCGCTGGGAGTGGTCCGACCAGGTGCACCTGATGCACGGGTACCAGCCGGGAACCGTCACTCCCACCACCGAACTGGTGCTCGCACACAAGCACCCGGACGACTACGTCTCGGTCGCCGCGACGCTCGACGACATCCGGCGCACCCGGCGCACCTTCAGCACCCGGCACCGGATCATCGACGTCCACAAACGCATCCACGACGTCGTCGTGATCGCCGACCGCATGGTCGACGAGACCGGCGACATCGTCGGCACCCAGGGCTTCTACGTCGACGTGACGCCGAGCCGCATCGAGGAGTCGACCCGCGAGATGGCGGCCGCCACCGCGGCGGCCATGGTGGAGCACCGCGCCTCGATCGAACGTGCCAAGGGCATGCTGATGCTGGTCTACCGCGTCGACGCGGTCGCGGCGTTCGAGCTGCTCAAGTGGCGCGCCGCCGAAGCGGGGGTGAAGCTGCGCACCTTCGCCGAACGGCTCCTCGCCGACTTCACCGCGCTGTACTACGAGGACACGCTGCCGCCCCGGTCCGCGTTCGACCACCTGCTGCTGACCGTGCACCACCGGGTCCGCGCGGCAGGTGTGTGACCGGCGGCGCGGCGCTACGGTGACGTCATGCGCGCGCTCATCGTCGTCGACGTCCAGAACGACTTCTGCGAAGGCGGCTCGCTGGCTGTGACCGGCGGCGCCGCCGTCGCGCGGCGGATCAGCGCACTGCTGCGCGAAGGCACCGGCTACGCCCACATCGTGGCGACCAAGGATTTCCACATCGACCCCGGCGACCACTTCTCCGACACCCCTGACTACCGGCTGTCGTGGCCGCGCCACTGTGTCGCGGGGACCGATGGCGCCGAATTCCACCCAGACCTCGACCCGACGCCGGTCGAGGCGGTGTTCACCAAGGGCGAGTACTCGGCGGCGTACAGCGGGTTCGAGGGCAGCGATGCGTCCGGGACACCGCTGGGTGACTGGCTGCGGCAGCGCGGCGTCGACGAGGTCGACGTGGTGGGGATCGCCACCGACTACTGCGTGCGCGCCACCGCCGCCGACGCGGCCGCGGCCGGGTTCACCACCCGCGTGTTGCTCGACTTCACCGCGGGCGTCGCGGAGGACTCGACCGCGGAGGCGGTCACCGCGCTGCGCACCGCGGGCGTCGCTGTCGTCTGAGGACCGATTTCGGCCAAAGTGGCCCGGCACGTCGTGAGACGCCGCCAAGTGGGTATAGCTCGTGGACGCCGGTGCGGGCGGACCGGGCCGTGCTGCCCGCACACCGGTCCGCACGTATTGTCGCCCCCGTCCGTAACTCGAAAGCTCAGGAGTGTGCACTTTGGCCGCACCCGCCCGCCCGAACGACACCGTCTACGAGGTCTGGCCCGGAAAGGCCTATCCGCTCGGGGCGACGTATGACGGCTTCGGCACCAACTTCGCATTGTTCAGCGAGGCCGCCGAGCGGGTCGAACTGTGCCTGTTCGACGCCGAAGGGAACGAGACCCGCTATGTGCTGCCCGAGGTCGACGGGTTCGTGTGGCACGGATTCATCCCGAACATCGAGCCCGGACAGCGCTACGGCTACCGCGTGCACGGCCCCTATGATCCGGCCAACGGCCAGCGGTGCAACCCCAACAAGCTGCTGCTCGATCCGTACGCGAAGGCCATCGACGGCACCTTCGAGTGGGGTCAGCCGCTGTTCAGCTACAACTTCGGTGACCCCGACAGCCGCAACGACGAAGACTCGGCGGCCAACATGCCCAAGTCGGTGGTGATCAGCCCGTTCTTCGACTGGGGGATGGACCGCCCGCCGAACCACGAGTACGCCGACACGGTGATCTACGAGGCCCACATCAAGGGGCTGACGCAGACCCACCCCGACATTCCCGAGCAGATCCGCGGCACGTACTCCGCGATGGGCCACCCGGTGGTCATCGACCACCTCAAGTCCCTCGGCGTCAACGCCGTCGAGCTGATGCCGGTGCACCACTTCGCCAACGACTCCACGCTGGTCGAGAAGGGTTTGAGCAACTACTGGGGCTACAACACGATCGGCTTCTTCGCCCCTGACCCGAAGTACAGCTCGAGCGCCACGCCCGGCGGGCAGGTGCAGGAGTTCAAGGCGATGGTGCGCGCCCTGCACGAGGCGGGTATCGAGGTGATCCTCGACGTGGTCTACAACCACACCGCCGAGGGCAACCACATGGGCCCGACGCTGTCCTTCCGCGGAATCGACAACGCCGCCTACTACCGGCTCGTCGAGGACGACAAGCGGTACTACATGGACTACACCGGCACCGGGAACAGCCTCAATGTCGGCCACCCGCACGCTCTCCAGCTGATCATGGATTCACTCCGCTACTGGGTGACCGAGATGCACGTCGACGGCTTCCGGTTCGACCTCGCCTCGACCCTGGCCCGTGAGTTCTACGACGTCGACCGGCTCGCGACGTTCTTCGAACTCGTGCAGCAGGATCCGACGGTCAGCCAGGTCAAGCTGATCGCCGAACCATGGGACGTCGGCCCCGGCGGCTATCAGGTGGGCAATTTCCCGCCGCAGTGGACGGAGTGGAACGGCAAGTACCGCGACACCGTGCGGGACTACTGGCGCGGTGAGTCGGCCACCCTCGACGAGTTCGCGTCCCGGCTGACCGGGTCGTCCGATCTCTACGAGCACACCTCGCGCCGGCCGGTCGCCTCGATCAACTTCGTCATCGCCCATGACGGGTTCACGTTGCGGGATCTGGTGTCCTACAACGAGAAACACAATGAGGCCAACGGCGAGGACAACAACGACGGCGAGAGCCACAACCGGTCGTGGAACTGCGGGGTGGAGGGCCCGACCGACGACCCCGGGATCAATGCGTTGCGGGCCCGTCAGCAGCGCAACTTCCTGACCACCCTGATGCTGTCGCAGGGCGTGCCGATGATCTGTCACGGCGACGAGCTGGGCCGCTCGCAGGGCGGCAACAACAACGGGTACTGCCAGGACAACGAGATCACCTGGATCGACTGGTCGGCCGCCGACACCGAGCTGATGGCGTTCACCCAGAAGGTCTCCGCACTGCGCGCCGCGCACCCGGTGTTCCGTCGCCGCCGGTTCTTCTCCGGCCGTCCGGTGCGCCAGCGCGGTGCGCCCGGGCTGCCCGACATCGCCTGGTTCGCCCCGGACGGCTCCGAGATGACCGACGAGGACTGGGAGAGCGGCTTCGCGAAGTCGATCGCGGTCTACCTCAACGGCCAGGGCATCCCCGACCTGGACGTGCGCGGACAGCGGGTCACCGACGACTCGTTCCTGCTGTGCTTCAACGCCCACCATGAGCCGCTCGAATTCGTCACGCCGGCAGCGGAATTCGGGCGGGCGTGGCTGCCGGTGATCAACACCGCGAACGACGATGACGCCCGCGAGTCGGTGACTGCGGGCGCCAAGGTCGAGGTCGCGGACCGGTCGGTGCTGGTGTTGCAGGCGGTCAACGAGCCGTAGCGGCGAGGCTCACTCGACGACGGTGAACAACGAGTCACCGTCCTCGGGTGTGCCGCTGATCTGACCGGCGTCGGTGCCGTGGTGGGCGGGGTCGAGGTTGTCGATCTCGTCCTCGGGCCGCGGGTCGATGTCGCCGGCCGGTGCGTCGTCGGCGGCGGGGTCACCGGCGCCTGCGGCCGCGTCGGGCACCTCGGCGGCCAGCTTCTCGTCGAGCGATTCGCCGCCGCCGACCTCACCGCGCGGCAACTGGTCGGTCCGGTTCGCCTCGCTCCAGTGATCGGGCGGGTCGACGACGTTGTCGCCGTCGTCGTTGCGGATCTCGTCGGAGTCGAGTGCCTCCATCGGGCTCAGGGTGTCGCCGGGGCCCTCGGCGTCGTTGGCGGACTCGAAGTCGGTGTTGTCGCTCATGTCCCGGCGGTTGCCCCGCGGGCCTGGGCACTAAACCTGATGCGACGGCCGCTACATCGTGCCGCACGGCCCGTACCAGCAGGTACGGTACGTTTGCTGGAAGCGCCTCCGTCGCGTCGCCGGCCACCGTAGGCTGCGGTTCATGGCGCCGGAGCGTGACCGCCCGACTTCACTCGACGACTGGATCGAGGCCGGGTTCGCGCTGCTGGCCGAAGGCGGCACCAATGCGCTGCGCATCGGCAATCTCTGCGACCGCCTGCACGTCACCAAGGGCAGTTTCTACTGGCATTTCACCGACATCCAGGCCTACCGCGCGGCGCTGGTCGAGGCATGGGGTGATATCCGCGATCGCGAGCGGCAGCGGTTCACCCGCATGCAGGATGTGGCCCCCCGCCAGCGGATGAGGGTGATGATGGAAGCCCTCGTGAACCCGTCGCACTGGGCGGTCGAACGGGTGATGCGGACCTGGGCGATCGCCGACGAGCAGGTGGCGGACAAGGTGCGCCAGAGTGACCGCCGGGTCCTGTCCGCTCTGCGGGAGGCGTTCGTCGACGACGGGTTCTCCTCGGCCGAGGCGGCGTTGCGCTCGACGGTCATGTTCGCCGCAGGCATCGGCCTGCTGCACGCCTCCGACCCCGGTCAGACCGCGCCGCCCGAGGTGCGCGAACTGTTTCTCGACTTCATGCTGCGGTAGCTCGCGGGCGCCGTGGACGCGATAACTACTGACCGGTAGCCATCCCGACCAACCGGTGAGTTAGTGTGCAGGCAGGCCCTCAGTCACCGATCAGGGAGTCCCATATGCAGCTGGCGCTGACCGAAGAGGAAGCCGCCTTCCGCGACGAGCTTCGTACCTTCTACCGGACCGAGATTCCGGCCGACATCCGCGAACGGTCCCGGCACGGCGGTGAGGTGTCCAGTGAGGACATCATCACCACCCACAAGATCCTCAACGACCACGGACTGGCCGTGCCGAACTGGCCGGTCGAGTGGGGCGGGAAGGACTGGACGCCCACCCAGCACCAGATCTGGCTCGACGAAATGCAGCTGGCGTGTGTCCCCGAACCGCTGACGTTCAACGCCAAGATGGTCGGCCCGGTGATCGCGGAGTTCGGATCCCAGGAGATCAAGCAGCGGTTCCTGCCGCCGACGGCGGCGCTGGACATCTGGTGGTGCCAGGGCTTCTCCGAACCCGAGGCGGGATCCGACCTGGCATCGCTGCGCACCACCGCGATCCGCGACGGCGACACCTACGTGGTCAACGGCCAGAAGACGTGGACGACGCTCGGCCAGTACGCCGACTGGATCTTCTGCCTGGTGCGCACCGATCCCAACGCCCCGAAGAAGCAGGCCGGTATCTCGTTCCTGCTCATCGACATGAACACCCCGGGCATCACGCTGCGCCCGATCAAGTTGGTCGACGGCAGCTTCGAGGTCAACGAGGTCTTCTTCGAGGACGTCCGGGTGCCCGCCGACCAGCTCGTCGGCGAGGAGAACCAGGGCTGGACCTACGCGAAGTTCCTGCTCGGCAACGAGCGCACCGGCATCGCCCAGGTCGGCCGCACCAAGGTCAAGCTGGCCGACGTCAAGGCCCGCGCCAAGGAGTCCGGTCTGCTCGACGATCCGCTGTTCGCCGCGCGCCTCGCCGAGGCGGAGAACGACGTGCTCGCGCTCGAACTGACCCAGATGCGGGTGGCGTCGACGTCGGTGGGCGGCAAGCCCAATCCCGCGTCCTCGGTGCTCAAGCTGCGCGGCAGCCAGCTGCAGCAGGTCGCCACCGAACTGCTGGTCGAGGTGGCCGGCCCCGACGCGCTGCCCTACGACGCCGGGGACGAGCTCGCCTCCCCCGCGTGGGCGCAGCGCAGCGCACCGACGTACCTCAACTACCGCAAGACATCGATCTACGGCGGCAGCAACGAGGTCCAGCGCACCATCATCGCGTCGACCATTCTCGGATTGTGAGGTAGGAGATGGATTTTCAGCTCAGCGATGAGCAGGTGCTGCTCCGCGACACCAGCCGCGAGGTGCTCACCCGCACCTACGACATCGAGACCCGTCTGAAGGTCGTCGACTCCGAGCTCGGCTGGAGCCGCGACGTGTGGAACCAGCTCGCCGAGATCGGCATCCTCGGCCTCGGGTTCGAGGAGGACGCCGGTGGTCAGCTCGAGATCATGGTGGTCGCCACCGAGATCGGCCGCCGGCTGGCGCCCGAACCGGTGATCTCCGCGGCCCTGGGTCCCGGCGCGCTGATCGCCGAGGTCGGCAGCGACGAGCAGAAGCAGGTACTCGACGAGGTCGCCTCCGGTGAACGGCTACTGGCCTTCGCCCACACCGAACCCGGGATGCGCTCCGCGGGGTCCGCTGTGTCGACAACAGCTGCGCAGCAAGGAGATTCGTGGTCGCTGACCGGCCGCAAGAACCCCGTCATCGCCGGTGACAGCGCCGACCTGATCGTGGTCAGCGCGGCTCTGCCCGACGGCGGCACAGGTCTGTTCCTGGTCGAGGGCTCGGCCGTCACCCGTACGCCGTACCGCACGTTCGACGGTCAGCGCGGTGCGCAACTCGACCTCGACGGTGTGGCCGCCCAGCCGCTCGGCGCCGGGGGCGACGCCACCGACGCGATCTCGCGGACGCTGGTGCGCCTGCAGTCGGCGCTGTGCGCCGAGGCGCTCGGCGCGATGGAGGAGGCGCTGCGGCTGACGACGGAGTACCTCACCAGCCGCAAGCAGTTCGGTGTCACGCTGAGCAAGTTCCAGACGCTGACGCAGCGTGCGGCGGACATGTACGTGTCGCTGGAGCTGGCGCGCAGCATGACGTACTACGCGGCGATGTCGGTGGCCGACGGCAACTTCGACCCGGCCATCGCGGCGCGGGCGAAGCTGCAGATCGGCCGCTCCGGCAGGCACATCGCGCAGGAGGCCATCCAGCTGCACGGCGGTATCGGTGTCACCGCCGAGTATCCGGTCGGGCATTACGCCGCCCGGCTGACCGCGATCGACAACACGCTGGGTTCGGCGCTCGACCAGCTGCACGTGCTGATCGACGGGCTGGGCGACTACGAGGTCGTCACCGTCTAGGTCACGCCCCGACGAGCCGGAGAATCGACTTCATCGGGATCGGCAGCCAGCTGGGCCGGTAGCGCGCCTCGTAGCCGACCTCGTAGACCGCCTTGTCGAGTTCATAGGCGGCCAGCAGTTCGGCGTGGTCGCGCGGATCGGTGCCCGACGCGGCGGCGTAGCCGTCGCAGAACGAGCTGACGTTGCGGTCGACCCACTCCCGGGCGCGGGCGGCGAGCTGTTTGTCATGGGCGGCGTCGCCGCCGCGTTCGATCAACCGCTGGTACGCCGCGTACTCGTAGGACCGCAGCACCCCCGCGACGTCGCGCATCGGGGAGTCCGGACGGCGCCGTTCCTCGAGGGGCTGGCCTGGTTCGCCTTCGAAGTCGATCAGCAGCCACCCCTCGGTGGTGCGCAGCACCTGGCCGAGGTGGAGGTCGCCGTGCACGCGGTGCACGATGATGTCCTGGCCGGCGAGTTTGTGGTAGCGCTCCTCGATCAGCGGCACGTGCGGCTGCAGTTCGGGGACGGCGTCGGCGATCGACCGCAACCGCTCCAGCACCGTCTCGAGCGGGAACGGGACGGTCGAGGTGCCCAGCTCGGCGGCCAGCGTCGCGTGTACCGAGGCGACGGCCTCGCCGAGCCGGTGCGACTCTCCCGCGAAGTCACCGCCCACCTCGTCGGCGTACAGGTCGCCTTCGGCGAACAGGTCGCGGGTGCTGGTGAGCGCCATGTCCCAGCCCTCGGCCGAGTTGGCCGCGAACTCGGTGACCATGCCCAGCGCGTACGGCTCACCGTCGAGCGTGGTCTCGAACGAGCCGAGCAGCCGCGCCACGTGCGGGTTGCCCGCACGGGCGAGCACCCGGTTCAATTCGATGTCGGGGTTGATCCCGGGGGTGATGCGCCGGAACACCTTGAGGATGGCGTCCTGGTCGAAGATCACGCTGGTGTTGCTCTGCTCGGCGCTCGACACGCGCGGCGTGGCCTGCAGCGGCAGCGTCGCCTCCGGCTCCTTGACGAAGTGGATGTCGCCGATCTGCGCCGACGAGTCGATCAGCGTCATCAGGAAGGCCGCCGCCGCCGGTTCGTAGAGCGCGTCGTAGCCGGTGCGGTCCCCGCCGGCTGCGGTGTCGGTGCCGATCTTCGCCACGGCGCTGTACTCGTCGATCGGGGCGGAATCCCAGCGCACCAGGATCTGATAGCGCTCCGATTTGCCGTCGGTGTAGGTGACGGTGAGCAGTACCAGGTCGAGATCGTCCCGCAGGGGCGCCACCACATCGGCTGTGGCGGCACTCAATTCACGACTGCGGCCGCCGTACCACCTCTGGTGCGGTAGCCAGTCGTCGAAGGGGAGATTCATGGCTGCACTCCTGCCGGTTCGGGGTCGGGGGCGCGAAGCTGGAACCAGTAGAACCCGTGGCCCGGCAGGGTCAGCAGGTAGGGCAACGCGCCGATACTCGGGAAGTCGACGTACCCCGTCATCTCGACCGGAGTGTAGCCGTTCCACTGCTGCAGGTTCAGCTCGATCGGCTGCGGGAAACGGGACAGATTGTTGACACACAGCACGACGTCGCCAGTTCCGGTGACGTTGTCGCCGTGGGGTTTTGCGCCCGCACCGCTCATCTCCCGCACGAACGCGAGCACCGACGGATTGGACCCGCCGAGTTCGCGGAAGTCGCCGATCGCGAACGCGTCGTGGCGTCTGCGGACGGCGAGCATGGTCCTCGTCCAGTTCAGCAGCGAATTCGAACTGTCCCGCTGGGCTTCGACGTTGACGGCCTGATACCCGTAGATCGCGTCCTGGTTGGGCGGCAGATACAGGCGGCCCGGGGTGGCCTTCGAGAAGCCGGCGTTGCGGTCGGGTGTCCACTGCATCGGGGTGCGGACGCCGTCACGGTCGCCCAGCCAGATGATGTCGCCCATACCGATCTCGTCACCGTAGTAGAGCACCGGCGACCCCGGCAGGGACAGCAGCAGCGCGGTGAACAACTCGATCTGGTTGCGGTCGTTCTCCAGCAGCGGGGCCAGGCGGCGCCGGATGCCGACATTCGCTTTCATCCGAGGGTCTTTGGCGTATTCGGCGTACATGTAGTCACGCTCTTCGTCGGTGACCATCTCGAGTGTCAGCTCGTCGTGGTTGCGCAGGAAGATGCCCCACTGCGCCATATCCGGGATCTGCGGTGTCTGCGCGAGGATCTCGGAGATCGGGAACCGCGACTCGCGGCGGACCGCCATGAAAATGCGTGGCATCAAAGGGAAGTGGAACGCCATATGACATTCGTCCCCACCGGTGGCGGGGTCGCCGAAGTACTCGACCACGTCGGCGGGCCATTGGTTGGCCTCGGCGAGCAGCACCCGGCCCGGATACTCGTCGTCGATCACCTTGCGGCAGTGCTTGAGGAACGCGTGGGTCTCGGGCAGGTTCTCGCAGTTGGTGCCTTCGCGTTCGAACAGGTACGGGACGGCGTCGAGCCGGAATCCGTCGATGCCGATGTCGAGCCAGAAGCGCAGCACGTCGAGCATCGCTTCCTGCACGGCCGGGTTGTCGTAGTTCAGATCCGGCTGGTGGGAGAAGAAGCGGTGCCAGTAGAACTGGCGACGCACCGGGTCGAACGTCCAGTTCGACTCCTCGGTGTCGACGAAGATGATCCGCGCGTCGGCGTACTTGTCGCTGGTGTCGCTCCAGACGTAGAAGTCGCCGTAGGGGCCGTCGGGGTCGCGGCGGGACTCCTGGAACCAGGGGTGCGAATCGGAGGTGTGATTCATCACCAGGTCGGTGATGACGCGGATCCCGCGGCGGTGGGCGGCATCCAGCAGTGCGACGAAGTCCTCGACGGTGCCGAATTCGGGGAGGACCTTGTAGAAGTCGCGGATGTCGTAGCCGCCGTCGCGCAGCGGGGAGTCGTAGAACGGCGGCAGCCACAGGCAGTCGACGCCGAGCCACTGCAGGTAGTCCAGCCGTTCGGTCAGCCCGCGCAGGTCACCGGAACCGTCGGCGTCCGAATCGTGGAACGCCCGCACCAGCACCTCGTAGAACACCGCGCGCTTGAACCACGTCCGGTCCTCGGGCACCATTCGCGCGTGGCCGAAGTCGTCGGCGGTCGGGTGCTCGACCACGCCGTGTTCGACGTGGCTGCCCTCTGCCGGATTGTGCTCGGCGTGGGCCGGGGAGCCGCTGCTGTGGTCCATCGATCCTGTCCTACCCATCGTGGCGGTCCCTGAATCGTGGCCCAGTGCGGACCGCCGCGCGACCCCAGCGCAGCGGTAAGGTGCCGGGGTGGCCAACCGCGATCACGGCGACCCCGGCGACGCGCCGTCGGTTCCTCCGCCGCTGCGTCCGGCCGCCGGCGCCGTCCGGCCGTCGGCCGCCGAAGAAGCCCGCACCATCGCCGCCTCGACCAACACCGCCACCCTGGCGACCCTGACCGCCGGCGGCGACCCGTGGGCGTCGTTCGTCACCTACGGCCTGCTGGGCGGCGCCCCGGTGCTGTGCGTGTCGAACCTCGCCGAACACGGTCGCAACCTGGCCGGTTATCCGCGGGCGAGCATCGCGATCGTGGCGCCGGCGTCGGAATCCGATCCGCTGGCCAGCGGCCGGGTGACGCTGGCCGGTGTCGCCGAGCGGCCCACCGGTGACGAGGCGCAGGCCGCGCGGGAGGCGCATCTGGCGGCCGTCTCGGCGGCGAAGTACTACATCGACTACAACGACTTCACACTGTGGGTGCTGCGGGTGCACCGGGTGCGGTGGGTCGGCGGGTACGGGCGGATGGACTCGTGCAGCGGTACCGACTACGCCGCGGCCGAACCGGATCCGGTGGCGCCGCACGCCGCCGGGGCGATCGCGCACCTCAACGCCGACCACGCCGATTCGCTGCTGGCGATGGCGCGGGTGCTCGGGGGCTACCCGGACGCCACCGCCGCCACGTGCACGGTGGCCGACCGCTACGGGCTGGACCTCCGGCTCGACACCGAACGCGGGATCGCCTACACCCGCGTGAGCTACGCCGCGCCCATCAGCGGCCCCGGTGAACTGCGCTCTGCGGCCGTGGAGTTGACGCGGCGGGCCCGGCGCACGGACGTCTAATACGATCGCCGTATGTCTGCTGCGACCGAACGTCCGGAATCCTGGCACGCGGCGTTCGAGTTGATCCGCACCCGCGGCTACGAACACCGCGCGGAGCCCTTCCGCCTGGCCAGCGGTCAGCTCAGCCACGACTACATCGACGGCAAGTACGCCGTCGACAACGGTGAGCGGCTGACGATCGTGAGCCGCGCGGTCGCCGACCTGGCCGCCCGCACCGGCATCGAGTTCGACGCCGTCGGCGGGCTGACCATGGGCGCGGACCCGTTGGCGCACGGCGTGGCGATGGTGACCGGCGCGGCCTGGTTCTCGGTGCGCAAGGAGCAGAAGCAGCGCGGCCGTGAACAGTGGATCGAGGGCACCCGGATCGAACCCGGCATGCGGGTGCTGCTGGTCGACGACGTGATCAGCACCGGCGGGTCGACGGCGTTGGCGTTCGACCGGGTCGTCGCGGCGGGGGCGGTGGTGACCGGGGTGATCCCCATGGTCGACCGCGGCGACGTCGCGGCGACGCTTTTCGCCGAGCGCGGTGTGCCGTTCGCCGCGCTGGTCACCTACCGGGATCTGGGGATCGAACCGATCAAGGCGGTGTGACGAGCACCGGGTTGGGTTCGACGCCGACGGTGACGGCGTCCCCGGCGGAGAACGGCGCGGCCGCCGCGCTGGGCAGCTGAGCGGATAGGACGGTCCCGTCGGCCAGCGTGCAGTACACCCGGGAGATCGAACCGAGGAACGCCACCGAGCTGACGGTCGCATTCGGGGTCCCGTGCGCGGCGACGGTGACCGATTCCGGTCGCACCAGCGCGATGCCGTCACCGCCTGTGATCGATCCGTCCAGCGCGGGCACCTCGGCGCCGAGCACCTGGGCACGCCCCGACGACACCGTCGCGGCGACTTTGTTGTTGAGCCCGACGAATTCGGCGACGAACGGTGTCGCCGGATGCGCGTACAGCTCGGCGGGCGGCGCGAGTTGTTCGAGGCGGCCCTGGCTCATCACGCCGACCCGGTCGGCCACGGCCAGGGCCTCCTCCTGGTCGTGGGTGACGAACAGCGTGGTGGTGCCGACGTCGAGTTGCACGCGGCGGATCTCGTCGCGCAGCTGGGCGCGGACCTTCGCGTCGAGCGCGGACAGCGGTTCGTCGAGCAGCAGCACCCGCGGCTGGATGGCCAGGGCGCGCGCCAACGCGACGCGCTGTTGCTGACCGCCCGAAAGCTCGCTGGCGTACTTGGCCTTGTGCGCGGACAGCCCGACCAGGTCGAGCATGTCTGCGGCGCGAGTCAGCCGCTCGGCCTTGGCCTTTCCTCGCATCTTGAGGCCGAACGCCACGTTGTCGAGCACGGTCAGGTGCGGGAACAGGCTGTAGGCCTGGAAGACCATGCCCATATCACGTTTGTTGGCGGGCACCCGGCTGACGTCGCGACCGTCGACCGACACCGAGCCGGATGTCGCCTCGTCGAGGCCGGCGAGGATGCGCAGCGCGGTGGTCTTACCGCAACCCGACGGGCCGAGCAGCGCGACCAGTTCACCGGGCCGCATGTGCAGGGTCAGCCCGTCGAGGGCGTGCACGGACCCGTACACCCGCGTCAGGTCGTTGAGTTCAACGGCGACTCCGGCGGTCATGCAGCTCCTAGCGGGGTGGTCCGGCGCCCGCGGGTGACGAGCGAAAGGGCAAGCAGCAGAGCGAAGCCGAGCAGCAGCACGGCCAGCGACGCCGCGACCGAGGTAGGCCCGTCGGTCTTGCCGAGGGCCACGATCTGCACCTGCAGTGTCTGGTATCCGCTCAGCGAGGCGATGGTGTATTCACCGAGCACGACGGCGATCGAGATGAACGCCGCCGACAGGATGCCCGACCAGATGTTGGGCACCACCACCCGCAGGATCGTTGCGGTCCATCCCG
Source organism: Mycolicibacterium litorale (assembly GCF_010731695.1). Taxonomy (NCBI): domain Bacteria; kingdom Bacillati; phylum Actinomycetota; class Actinomycetes; order Mycobacteriales; family Mycobacteriaceae; genus Mycobacterium; species Mycolicibacterium litorale. Next base: position 4,657,495 of record NZ_AP022586.1, on the reverse strand, counting down.
CGCCCAGGGAGCGGGCCGCCTCCGACAGCGTCTGCAGGTCGATGGCCGACAGCGCGGCGTCGATCGACCGGTACGCGAACGGCAGCACCAGCACGACGTACACGAATGTCAGTGTGAGAGCGGACTCCCCGAGGAAGTAGGTCACCCACAGGTAGACGTTCTTCAACCCGACGACGATGACCAGTGCGGGAATGGTCAGCGGCAGCAGGCACAGGAATTCGACGGGCCGCCGCGCCCATGGCGCCCGCAGCCGAACCCAGATCATGGTCGGCACCAGCACGAGCAGCATCGCGACCACGGTGAGCACCGCCAGCAGCAGCGACACGATGATCGCCTGGTAGAGCGCCTCGTCGGCGACGAGGTTCTGCCACGCCTGCAGCGTGCGGCCGCCGTTGATCAGGTCGCGTGTCGAGAAGTCGGCCATCGCGTAGAGCGGGAACAGGAAGAACAACCCGAACAGCACCCAAAGAGCGGCGCGCACAGCCCGTTTCACTGCAACCACCTCGCGGTGCGACGCACCAGCGCGTTGTAGGCGACCATGACGACCGCGACGACGACGATCATCTCCAGGGCGAGCGCGTAGGCGAACCCGGACTGGCCGAGCACCACCTCACTGGTCAGCGCGGAGCGGATCAGCAGCGGCACGATCGGGCTGCCCTGGCTGACCAGTGCGGCGGCCGTCGCGTACGCGGCGAAGGCGTTGGCGAACAACAGCAGCAGCGATCCGAGGAACGCCGGTGTCAGCAGCGGGAAGCCGACCTCGCGCCAGTACTGCCAGGTCGAAGCGCCGAGGTTGACCGCCGCTTCCCGCCACTGTTCGCGCAGCCCTTCCAGCGCGGGGACGAAGACGATGACCATGAGCGGGATCTGGAAGTAGGTGTAGACGAGGATCAGGCCGGGCAGGCTGTAGAGCCAGCCCGATCCGGCGAGGTTCCAACCCACGGCCTGCTGCACCCACAGCGTCAGCACACCGTTGAGACCGACGGTGGCCAGGAACGCGAACGCCAATGCGACGCCGCCGAATTGGGCGAGCACGCTGCACAGCGCGAGCACGCCGCGGCGCACCATCGACTCCGGCGGGCTGCTGACGATCAGCCACGACAGCAGCGCGCCGAGGACCGCGCCGATGAGCGCGGTGCTGCCGGAGAGCAGCACGCTCTTCCACAGTGCGGACAGCGCGGTCGCCGAGAACAGCGCCTCGATCCGGTCGAGCGAGAAGGAGCCGTCGGCGAAGAACGCGCTCACCACGACCGTGACCGTCGGGATGATCAGGAAGATCGTCAGAACGGCGAAGAACGGCAGCAGCGGCACCCCGTCGCGCAGGCGTCTCACGGTGGCCGTCAGCCGATCGCGCTGGCCCAGTTGCCGGCGAGATACTCGGTGGCCTTCTTGTTCTGGTCCACCGACACGATCACCGGCTCACCCTCGACGGGCGGCAGCGCGTCCCACGCCGCCTTGTCGAGCGTCCCCGCCTTCTGCATGGGTTCGGCGCGCACCGGTCGGGCGCCGCCGCCGAGGTACAGGTTCTGGCCCTCGTCGCTGTACAAGAACTCCTGCCAGAGCCGGGCGGCGGCGGGATGCGGCGCTTCCTTGTTGACGGCCTGGTAGTAGTAGCCGGCGACGGCAGGCCCGGGCGGCACGACGACCTTCCAGGACGGCAGCTTCTTCGTCTCGGCGGCGTTGAGGTAGTCCCAGTCGATGACCACCGGGGTCTGGCCGGACTCGATGGTGGCCGGGGTGGGGTCGACGGGAAGGAAGTTGCCCGCCTCTTTCAGCTTGCGGAAGAACTCGACGCCGGGGGCGATGTCGTCGGCGGAGCCGCCCTGGCTGAGCGCCACCATCATCACGCCGGAGAAGGCCGCGCCGGCCTGCGTGGGGTCGCCGTTGAGCGCGACCTTGCCGCGGTACTCCGGCTTGAGCAGATCGTCGACGCTCGCGATCGGCGGCACCTTGGCGGAGTCGTAGCCGATGGACATGTAGCCGCCGTAGTCGTTGACCCAGGTGCCGTCGGGATCCTTGAATTCGGCCGGGATGTCGTCGAACGTCTCGACCTTGTAGGGCGCGAACATGCCGGTGTTGGCCAGGGCCACGGACTGGCCGAGGTCGAACACGTCGGGGGCGGTGGACTTCCCGCGCTGCTGGTTGGCGGCGTTGATCTCGTCCTGGCTGGCCGCGTCGGGCTGGGCCGAGTTCACCTTGATGCCGTACTTCTTGGAGAACGTGTCGATGATCGCGCCGTAGTTGGCCCAGTCCGGCGGCAGCGCGATGACGTTGAGTTCACCTTCGCCTTTGGCCGCCTCGACGAGCTTGTCCATACCGCCGAAGTCGGCCGCGGAGGTGGCCTCGGCGACGTTGACCCCAGAGTCGGTCTGGCCGCCGCCCGAGTCCTTCTCCGGCGGGGCGCAGGCCACCAGACCGGAGATGAGAAGCGCGGATGTGCAGGCTGCCAGCAGCCGTGAAGTGGTCATTGCCGAACCTTCCGATGGTGAGGAAGCGTCGCGGTGACGCGGTGGTTACGACGTGCGGTCACCGCAGTGAATGGATCCGAACGAGGCGTGAGAACACTACCGTGACCGGTTGATTCGGGCAGGACGTTGGCAAAGACACGGTCGGTACCCCCGGTGGCCGCGCATTTGTGCTGGTCGCGGGGATAGCATCGGGGCGTGGCCGAACGCGAAGCCCCGGGGGAGTTCGACTACCGCTGGGACGAACCGCCCCATCGCGGTGGTGCGCGCGCCGAGCAGGGTTACGACGAGGTGCACCAGCCGACGGTCGCGGAGTACGACCAGTCGCAGTACGCGGAACCCGATTACGCCGAACCGGAGTACGCGGGGCCCGAGTACGCCGGGCCCGACAGGTGGGACGAGCCGGTGGCGCCGCTGCCCGTGCACGACGACCACTTCGATGCGTTCAACGCGAACACGTGGACGTTCCGGCCGCCGCCACCGCCGTGGTACCGCACCCGGCAGGCGATCGCGGCGTTCGTGGTCGTCGCGCTGGCCGCCGTGGCGCTGGTGGTGTCCGCGGTGCTGCTGCTCTTCGGCGGTGGGTCGAGTGGCGAAGGCACCGATGAGTCGACGGTCGCGCCGACGCCGTCGTCGTCGGTGATGCCGACGCCGACGCGCACCAGCCAGCCTCCCCCACCGCCGCCTCCTCCGCCCCCGCCGCCACCACCGCCGCCGGAGTCGCAGGCGCCGGCGAACAGCGGGCCGGTGTACCGGCCCACGCAGCGGCCGAGCCAGACGAAGAAGCCCGAGATCGGCGTGACGAAGAACCCCGCCATCCGGAAACCGAACAATCCGCGCGAACCGGATTGACCCACGAGCCGGGCGCCGCGGAATAGGCTGACGGGATGACCGACTTCGACGCGGTCGACAGGTTCTCCACCGCCCCGGCGGCGGCGCTGGCCACGATCAACCCTGACGGCACACCGCATCTCGTGCCGGTGGTGTTCGCCGTGCACCGCGAGACCGTGTACACGGCGGTGGACGCCAAACGGAAGTCGACGCAGCGGTTGCGTCGGCTGGCCAACATCGAGGCCGATCCGCGCGTCTGCCTGATCGTCGACCACTACGCCGACGACTGGAGCCAACTGTGGTGGGTGCGGGCCGACGGGGAGGCCGCCGTGCACCACAGCGGGGACGAGATGGCCGTCGGGTACGCGCTGCTGCGGCAGAAGTACACGCAGTATCAGCGCATCGCGCTCGATGGGCCCGTCGTCACCGTTGCGGTGCGGCGATGGTCGTCGTGGCAGGCGTGACGCCGCTGCGGAACGGTGCGCACGGCTACGGTGTCGCCACGAAGGTGCTGCACTGGCTGACCGTGATCGTCATCGTGGCGCAGTTCGCGGTCGGGTGGTCGATGGAGGCGGACGACGCGGCGTTCGATCGCGAGGACGACCGCATCGACGCGCTGGAGGACGTCGGTGAGGACCGCGCCGAGCAGCAGGGCGAGGCCGCCGAGGACCGCTTCGAGGCTCACATCGACCGGCTCGAGGACGAGTTGGACGCCCGCGAGGACAACTACGTGGCGGACGCGGCATCGGGCCTAATCAGCGGCGACGGTTTCACCGACGGCCTGTCGCGCGCCGAAGTGCATGTGCTGCTGGGCCTTTCGCTCGTCGCGCTGGCCCTGGCGCGGGTGGTCTGGCGTCGGGTCGGCGGGCTGCCGCCCTGGGCCGAGCACCTCGGCGCCGGCGAGCGGCGGCTCGAAGCGAGGCTGGAGAAAGCGCTGTTGACGATGCTGTTCGTCGTTCCGGCGACCGGCCTGATTCTGATTGCCGCCGGTGAGCGCTGGCTGCCGCTGCACATCGCCGCGCAGGTGGTCTTCCTCGCGGTCATTGCTGTCCACGTCGGCTTGGTCCTCAAGCACACGGCGGTCCGGCGAAACCGCCATCTGGCGCGGATGTTGTAGCCGCACAGCGCACTTCAGAAGGGTGGGGTGTCGGGTTGGTGGGGTGGTCGCCAGTGGGGTGGGAGGGTTTCGGGTTGGTGGGGTTCGTTGAGCCAGCGCGTGTAGGGGTTGGTGGTTCTGCGGTGTCGGGCCATCAGCAGTGCGGTGCGGCGTCGGCGGTTGCGGTCTTGGCGGGTGGCGATCTCATGGGTGCGGGCGGCGTGGAGCCGGCGGCGCGCGGCGTTGACCGGGCGCAGCGTGCGGTTGTTCTCCCGTCGGCGCGCGATCCGGCGGTCACGTTCCCGAGCCGGGTTGCGCCGCCGCGGTGTGGGCTCCACACACGCCGGTGACCCCAGGCGCGGGAACAACTCCACCCCACCAGGCGCGGTGCAATACACCCGCCCCGTGGGTGAGGTCCACACGATGGTGCCGTCAGGAAGTTGCAGATCCCGCCAGCCGTCGTGGAAAGTTTTGAGCCGATGATGTTGCCGGCACAGACATTTCAGATTACTCGCTGTGGTGTACCCACCCGCCGACGGGTCGAGGTGGTTGAACGGGATCGTATGGTCGAGATCGCAGCGCTGCGCGGGCCGGTCACATCCAGGGAAGCGGCAGGTCAGATCCCGCATCCGCACAAACCGTTCCACCGCCGCCGTCGGCTGATAGCGCTTCATCTGTTCGGGCGTGACGCTTGGTGGGGTCAGCACCCGCAGCGTGGCCCGCTCAGCCATCCGCCGCACCACCTCGGCGTCGACGACGCCGAACCCGGCCAGATAACCGGGTTTGTCGCCGACACCGAGCACGGTGGACCGCTCGGCGATCACGTTGATCACCCCCTGGACGCCACGTCCCTCGTCCACCGCCGGCGTGGGTGCGCCGGCGCTGGTGCAGGCCGGGCACCGGCAGGCCAGCACCGTGCCCTGGGCCATGGCCGCCACCGCATCGGCGCGGCGCTGATCGAGTGTGCGCGGATCCTGCGAGCACACCCCGTCGGCCAGCGCGGCGATCTTCTCGTCCACGATGACCGCAGCTTCGGCGTCGAGGACCCCGTCGACCTTCGCGGTGCCGTCTCCGGCCGGGATGACATCGAAATGCCGCTTGTCCTCGGCGGTTTCGCGTTCGCGGATGGCATCGGGATCCAGGGTGCGTACCGCGGCGTCCACGGCGTTGATGACCCGTTTACGGGACCACGACGGCCACCGCGCCACCTGCGCCGACAACCGGGTGTCCAGGGCGGCCAAGATCGACAGATCACCGACCAACCCGGTGCGGGTGAGGATGATCTGCACGGTGCGCCAATCAGTGTCCCCCGCGCACAGCACGGCCATGACCTTCGGGAACCGGCTGTCCAACGCGTGCGCATGGGCGACCAGCGTGCTCGCGGCGCCCGGCGGCAGGTTCATCGCCGACGCCACCTCGGCGCTGGTGCGCTGCAACCCGGTCACGATCATGTACCCGCAATCCGGGTCCTCCGGCCTCGGCCTCCCAGGTGCGCCGCCCCAACAACTCCGCTACCGCGGCCATCCGCCGCCCGATCAGCGCAGATTCCTGGCGGTAGGTGTCGGCGATCATCGCCGTCAACTCGCCGGTTGCGGACTGTTCGAACATACGTGCGAGTGTAATCGCACCCACCGACACGTCGGGTCCGCGCAACCACGTGCTCGTTTGTCACGTGGTGCTGACCGTTGGTTTGCTCGTCCCACTCACCCGATGACTGATCTACGAGAGGAATCAATGGAATTCACGGAGAGGGTTCGGCGCGCGATTCGCCTGACGGAGGAGTTGAACACTCTGCGGTATGGCGAGCAGGAGGCGATCCGGGCGGGATGGAGTGAACTCACGGGTCGGACCGTCGATGAGACGTTCCATCTCATCCCACCGGTCTACTCCGACCACGGGATCAACATTCGGATCGGCCGCAATGTCTTCGTAAACCAAGGGTGCCGCTTCAACGACATCGGCGGGATCGAGATCGGCGACGATGTGATGATCGGTCCGGGGGTCAGCTTGATCACCTCGGGCCACCCCGTCGATCCGGCACAGCGACGGAGCGGCATCACGTCAGCGCCGATCCGCATCGAGCGAAACGCCTGGATTGGAGCCTCCGCGCTGATCTTGCAGGGCGTGACCGTGGGCGCGGACGCCATCGTCGCCGCCGGCGCGGTCGTCAGCCGTGACGTACCCGCACGAACGCTGGTTGGCGGAGTGCCGGCCACGGTGCTGAAGATGATCGACTAGCCAGTCGCGTTCTAGCCCGCCGCCGCCTCGAACAACCACGAGATCACCAGCGCGCCGGGGTCGACCGCACCGCGCGACGCCTCCCCGACGTAGCTCGCGCGGCCCTTGCGCGCCACCCGGTCCCGCGTTGATTCCGCACCCTCGGCGGCCGCGTGCGCCACCGCGGCGAGCGAATCATTCTGCTGCAGCGTCTGATTCGCGGGGTCCAACGCATCGACGACGGTGTTGTCCCCCACGCGCGCGCCCCCGAGTTCGACCACTGACTGCAGACCCGCACGCGTACCCGCCGCCAAGGCCGTCCGGAAATCGTCACTCTCGGTGAACGCCTTCGACAGCTCCCGGAACAACGTGCCGAACACCGCACCCGACGTGCCGCCTGACCTGACGAAGTACGAGCGCGAGACCGCGTCGAGCACCGCGGCGTCCGAACCTCGCAGCGGAAGCTCGAAATGACCAAGTGCGGCAGCCATGTTCACGCCGAAGTCACCGTCCCCGACCTGCCGGTCCAGCGCGGTCAACTCGTCGATCGCACCCTGCACCCGCGACACGAACGCGGTCAGCCAACCACATTCCGGCCCCGAATCCGCGGCGTCGTCGGGCTCGGCCACCGTGGTGTCCATCAGCTCACCCGGCTCGGTCGCCGCCAGCCGAGGCCATGCCGGCGCATCAGTCGGCGCATCCCACAGCCCGACGATCTCGTCGTCCGCCCGCACCACCGTCACCGACGCTCCGCGCATGTCGAGCGCCGTGATCATCGTGCCCACGAGGCTGCGGACCACCCGCACCTGCGCGGCCCGCAACTGCTCGAGAACCTGGCCGAACACCAGGCTCAGCTCCAACGGGTGCGTGCTGCCGAGACCGTTGACCACCACGATCACCTGCTCCCCCGCCGCCACGCCGAGCGAGCCGAGGATCCGCTCCAGCAAGGCCTGGACGATCTGCCCGGCCGGACGCCACTGTGTGCGTTCGGTACCCGACTCGCCGTGGATACCGATGCCCATCTCCATCTCGTCCGGTCCGAGATCGAAGGAGGGCTGATCGGATCCGGGCACGGTGCACGGGTCGAGCGCCACCGACATGCTGCGCGCATTCTCCGCGACGCGGCGCCCGAGCGCCGTCACCTCGGCCAGCGTCGCACCGGCGGCCGCGGCGGCACCGCAGACCTTCTCGACCACGATCGTGGCGCCGGTGCCGCGTCGGCCCGGACCGTCGCCGTCTGATTCGGTGGCCACGTCGTCGGCGACCACCACCACGTCGGTCTCGATCCCCTCGTCGCGCACGATGTCCCGCGCGATGCGGAAGTTCATCATGTCGCCGGTGTAGTTCTTCACGACGTGCAGCACCCCGGCGTCGGAGTGCACATGGCGCGTGGCGCCCGCGATCTGCAGCGCATTCGGCGAGGTGAAGATCGGGCCAGGACACACCGCGTCCAGAAGTCCGGCCCCGATCAGCCCGGAATGCATCGGTTCATGCCCCGACCCGCCGCCGGACAACACCGCTACCCGCCCCGACGGCGTCTGGGTGCGGCGTGCGAGGAAACCGGGATCGCGGTGCCAGGTGATCTCCGGGTTCGCCGCGACGAATCCGCGCAACGCGTCGGGCAGGAAGGACTCGACCGAGTCGAAGAAGTACCGGTGCGCCATGCCCCGACTGTAGGGCGCACCGGCCCTTGTGCTGTGCGTCACATCGGAGCAGGGTGGAGAGGTCAGGAGGGATGCCATGGCGGACAAGACGACGTCGCAACCAGTGCCCACCGCGGACCGCCCCGACGCCATCCGCAACATCGCGCTCGTCGGTCCGTCGGGCGGAGGGAAGACCACCCTGGTCGAAGCCCTGCTCGTCGCCGCAGGCGTCCTCACCCGCGCGGGCGCCGTCACCGAGGGCAATACGGTCTGCGACTGCGACGAGGTCGAGGTCGCCCAGCAGCGGTCGGTCGGTCTCGCGCTCGCTCCGCTCCGCCACGGCGACGTCAAGATCAACCTGATCGACACCCCGGGATACGCCGACTTCGTCGGAGAGTTGCGCGCCGGTCTGCGTGCCGCCGACTGCGCACTGTTCGTGATCGCCGCCAACGAGGGCGTTGACGAGCCCACGAAGCTGCTGTGGCAGGAATGCGACGAGGTCGCGATGCCGCGCGCGGTGGTCATCACCAAACTCGACCATGCCCGGGCCGACTACAGCGGTGCGCTCGCTGCTGCGCGGGACGCGTTCGGCGACAAGGTGATTCCGCTCTACTTCCCGACCGGCGGGCACCTGATCGGCCTGCTGACGGGCGAGCCTCCCGGCGACCCGCACCTCGACGAGTACACCGAACTGCGCGGCACCCTGATCGAGGGGATCATCGAGGAGTCCGAGGACGAATCGCTGATGGAGCGTTACCTCGGCGGGGAAGACCTCGACCAGGGCTTGCTGATCGCCGACCTGGAGAAGGCGGTGGCGCGCGGGTCGTTCTTCCCGGTGATCCCGGTGTGCAGCAGCAGCGGAGTCGGCACCCGCGAACTCCTCGAGGTGGCCACCCGCGGCTTCCCGTCGCCGCTGGAACATCCTCTGCCGGAGGTGTTCACCCCGCAGGGCGCCCCTCGGCCGAGCCCCGGCTGCGATCCGGCCGGGCCGCTGCTGGCCGAAGTGGTCAAGACGACGTCGGATCCCTACGTCGGCAGAGTGAGCCTCACCCGGGTGTTCTCGGGGACGATCAGGCCCGACATGACCGTGCACGTGTCGGGCCATTTCTCGTCGTTCTTCGGTGCGTCCGGGGATTCGGTGACGGGCTCGGGCCATCCCGACCACGACGAGGACGAACGCATCGGCACCCTGTCCTTCCCGCTGGGCAGGCAGCAGCGGCCTGCGCCGTCGGTGGTGGCCGGGGACATCTGCGCGATCGGCAGGCTGACCCGCGCCGAGACCGGAGACACGTTGTCCGACAAGGGCGATCCATTCGTCCTGAAACCGTGGACCATGCCCGAACCGCTGCTGCCGGTCGCGGTGGCGCCGCGCGCCAAGACCGACGAGGACAAGCTGTCGGTCGGGTTGACCCGGCTGGCCGCCGAGGATCCGACGTTGCGCATCGAACAGAACCCGCAGACCCACCAGATCGTGCTGTGGTGCATGGGCGAGGCGCACAGCGCCGTCGTCCTCGACGCGCTGTCGCGACGCTACGGCGTGACCGTCGACGTAATCGATCTCCGCATCCCCCTGCGAGAGACGTTCGGCGGCAGTGCGAAAGGCCACGGCCGGCACGTCAAACAGTCCGGCGGGCACGGCCAGTACGCGGTGTGCGACATCGAGGTCGAACCGCTCGCAGAAGGCGGCGGCTTCGAGTTCGTGGACAAGGTCGTCGGCGGAGCGGTTCCGCGTCAGTTCATCCCGAGTGTCGAGAAGGGTGTGCGCGCGCAGATGGAGAAGGGTGTCGGCCCGGGCTATCCGGTGGTCGACATCCGGGTGACGCTGGTGGACGGCAAGGCGCACAGCGTGGACTCGTCGGACTTCGCGTTCCAGATGGCCGGCGCGCTGGCGCTGCGGGAGGCCGCCGCGGCCACCACCATCGACCTGCTCGAGCCCGTCGACACCGTCGCGATCACCGTGCCCGACGATCTGGTGGGCGCGGTGATGGGCGACCTGTCCAGCCGGCGGGGCCGGGTCCTCGGCACCGAGCGGGCCGGCGCCGACCGCACCGTCGTCAACGCCGAGGTCCCACAGGTCGAACTGACCCGCTACGCCGTGGATCTGCGCTCGCTGGCCCACGGCGCCGGCGTCTTCCGCCGTTCCTTCGCCCGCTACGAACCGATGCCGGAGAACGCCGCCGCGAAAGTGCGCGCCGCCAGCTGACGGCTCGGCTCAGTCGGCGTGATAGAACTCCGGCCGGCCCGCCCACGGCTCGGGTTCGACCCCGAACGTGTTGAGCGCGGTCGCCAGCACCCCGTACCCGCCGGCGGTGAAGATGAGGTCCATTCGCGCCCGCTCGTCGAGCCACTCACCGAGCGCCCTCCACGTCTGCGAGCTGATCTGCGATCCCTGGTGCAACTCGTCGACGGCGGTGAGCACCAGCCGGTCGACCGGGTCGGCGGCCGCACCGGTCCGCGCGGCCTCGATGTCGGCCTCCGACAGGCCGACCGCCCTCCCCAGCGCGCCGTGGTGCACCCACTCGTAGGCGCAGCCGTGATGATGCGAGACGCGCAGGATCACCAACTCCCGCAACCGGGCCGGCAGGGTCGACTGGGTCATCAGATAGGTACTGAACGGCAGGAACTTCCCGGCCAGTTCGGGGTGGCGGGCCAGGGTGGCCAGCGCGTTTCCCACCGATGCGGGATCGCGCCGTTCCGGCGGCACCGCACTTTCGAGCGCCGCGCGCGCCCGGTCGTCCCATTCCTCGGCGGGCAGCGGCCCCAGCATCACAGATCCTCTCACCAGCAAATCAAGGTCAACGCGCACGGCAATACATGACATATTCGCCACTTTGCTGGCAAGGTGATCTTCGCCGCAGCTGATGGGCCCGGCCTTGCGTCGGGTGGCGCCAGTTGAAAAAGTTAGACGACTTTTACTTTTTGGCCGGGGAAGTACCTCGCCGGCCGGCGTAGGCCACGGGCGACCGCGGTCGGGGAAAGGTGGTTCGCGGTGGCTTCGTCGGGGTCGGGGTCGGCGTGGCAACGTCGGATGACTCGGTGGCGGTTCGATCCGCCGCTGAAGGTGGCCTTCCTGGTCACCGTCCTGGTGATCGCACTGGTGCTGACGCTGGTCTGGCTGCAGTTCCGCGGCGCGTTCACCCCCGAGGTGAAGCTGACGATGATCGCCGCGCGGTCCGGTCTCTCGATGGACCCGGGCGCCAAGGTCACCTACAACGGCGTGCAGATCGGCCGCGTCGACACCGTCTCCGCGGTCGACGACAACGGGACACCCGCCGCTGAACTCGCGCTCGCCGTCCACCCGGAGTATGTCGACCTGATCCCGGCCAACGTCGAGGTGGCGATCCGCGCCACCACCGTGTTCGGCAACAAGTATGTATCGTTCTCCGCCCCGGAAAATCCTGTGCCTCAACGCATCACGAGCAAAGACGTGATCCGTGTCGAATCGGTGTCCACGGAGTTCAACACGCTGTTCGAGACCGTGGTGTCGGTGGCCCAGCAGGTCGACCCGATCAAGCTCAACCAGACGCTGACCGCCACCGCCGAAGCCCTGGACGGACTCGGCGACCGGTTCGGCGAGTCCGTCGTCAACGGCAACGCGATCCTGGCCGACCTGAACCCGCAGATGCCGCAGATCCGGCGCGACACCCAGCTGCTCGCCGACCTCGCCGACGTCTACGGCGACGCCGCCCCGGACCTGTTCGACGGGCTGAGCAACGCTGTCACCACGGCACGCACTCTCAACGAGCAACGCGGCAACCTCGACCAGGCGCTGATGTCTGCGGTCGGCTTCGGCAACACCGGCGCCGACGTCCTCGAACGCGGCGGACCCTACTTCGTGCGCGGCACCAACGACCTCGTCACCGTCTCCGAGACGCTGGACCGCAACAGCCCGTCGCTGTTCTGCATGATCCGCAACTGGCACGACGCCGAACCCGCGTTCACCAAGTTCAACGGCGGCAACGGTTATTCGGTGAACTTGCACAACACGGTGCAGGGCGCGTCGAACCCGTGGGTGTACCCCGACAACCTGCCGCGCGTGAACGCCACGGGCGGGCCCGAGGGCCGACCCGGGTGCTGGCAGAAGGTCACCCGCGACCTGTGGCCGGCGCCGTATCTGGTGCTGGACACCGGCGCCTCCATCGCCCCCTACAACCACCTCGAACTGGGCCAGCCGCTGGCCATCGAGTACGTGTGGGGCCGCCAGATCGGCGAGAACACCATCAACCCCTGACGCGTCTACCGGCTAGCCGGTATCGGTTTTGGGCGCTCGCGTGGACGACATCGGTCCGCGTGGCGAGGAGTCTTTTGTGCAACGTCACGAAGGGAACTCGCCATGCCGACCGCAACGAACCAGGACTTCGCCCAGGCCACCGCACCGCTGCTGCCCGAACTGCATCAGCGCGCGCTGCGGCTCACCCGCAACCACCACGACGCCGAGGACCTGGTGCAGGAGACCATGGTCAACGCGTTCCGGGGCTATCGCGGCTACACCGCGGGCACGAACCTGCGCGCCTGGCTGTACCGGATCGAGCTGAACACGTTCATCAGCGAATACCGCAAGGACCGCCGCCGGCCCGCACAACAGCTCACGCCCGACTTCCCGGACAACGAAGTGACCGCGGCCGGGCAGCGCGGAGGGCCGGGCTGGCGGTCGGCCGAGGACGACGCGCTGGACCGGTTGCCGGACGGTGAACTGCGCGCGGCGTTCCAGGCGCTGCCCGAACAGTTCCGCACCGCGGTCTACTACGCCGACGTCGCCGGATACGCGTTCAAGGAGATCGCCGAGCTGACCGGGGTGCCGCTGGGCACCGTCATGTCGCGGCTGCACCGGGGGCGCGCGAAGCTGCGCAGCCTGATGATGACCGAGGCCAACCGGTCCGACGAACTCCGAGCCGCCTAGGACACCCGCTCGGCCAGCGAGGCTTCCAGCCTCTCCTCGTAGGCGCCCTCGTCGCGGCCGAGCGCGACGGTCGCCGCGACCATGGCGGCCGCGGCGGCGGCCAGCGCGATGGGTTCCAGACCGCTGATCGACATGTGCTCGTTGAGCACGATGGCGCCGAGGACGACGGCGATGACGGGTTCGAGCACCAGCATCGTCGGCACCGAGGTCTGCAGTGAGCCGGCGTGGAACGCCGACTGCTGCAGCAGCGTCGCGCCGACGCCGAGCGCGACCACGAGATAGAGGGCAGGCGTGGTGAACGCGGTCTGCACGCGCCCCGCGGTGAGCATGTGCATGACGATCTTGGTCAGCACGGCGACCAGCCCGAACAGCACGCCGACCGCCACCGCGAGCAGCACCGCCCGCCGCCAGTTGGTGGCGCGCACCGCGATCAGCACGCACGCCAGCACCACGCCCACGCACACGGCCACGACGACCACCGTCAGCGCGACCGGGATGTCGTAGTCACCGGCGCTGGCCTTGGCCAGCGCGACGAACACCGTCAGCGCCGCGGTCAGCAACAGCGCCCAGACCCACTCGCCGCGGGTGACGCGGCGCCCGGCCATCCGTGCGCTCAACGGGAGCGCGAACAGCAGCGCGGACACCAGTACGGGCTGTACCAGCAGCAGCGACCCGTAGCCCAGTGCCAGCGCCTGGAACAGGAAGCCCGCCACGGCGGCGCCGGTGCCCGCCCACCACACCGGGCGGCGCAGCAGCGTACGGATCATCACGGTGCTCACGCCCTTCTCGGGCGGGACGTCGAGGGTGGCGCGCTGCCGGACCACGATGCCGATCGCCATGAAGATCGCCGCAAGTAAGGCGAAGAACACCGCAAGCCCATGGCCGACCAAGCCGGACACACCCCTTCTGCACACCGGGAACGACGCTGTCGGCAGACAGCACCCACCACCGTAGAGGCAGTGCGCGAATTCGGCCTTATCGGCCGGTCAACGGAGGTACTCGGCGCGCATGGTCACCGTGGCAGTCACCGGCGCCGGGGGCACGATCGGCCGGGCGTTGACGCCCCGGCTGCGTACACACCACACCGTGGTGGGCATCGACCGCCCGGAATTCGACATCCTCGCCCGGCCCGAAGGACTGCCCGCCATTCTGCGGGACTGCGAGGTGGTGGTGCACCTGGCGTTCGACCCGGGCGGCGACGGCGCGCCGACCGAGCACTGGCGGCGGCCGACCCGCAATCCGGCCAACACGGCGCTCTTCGATGCGGTGCTCGGGGCGGCGCTGACCGCGGGGGTGGGATTGTTCCTGCACGCCAGCAGCATTCACGTCGAGGACACGATGGCCTGGGCGCAGCGTGGCGACGCACCCCTGTTGACCGCGCGCCCCGGGGTGTTCGCGACCGAGACGCCCAGCGGCTACGGCCGGTCGAAACGCGCACAGGAGGCGCGGCTGCAGGCCGTCGGACACCGGTTCGGGCGCGGGGCGGTGAGCATGCGGTTCGGCGGAGTCACACCGGACGACGCGCCGCTGTCCACGGGCGACGGTCCGGCCGTGCTGGATCACGAACGGCGGGTGTGGCTCGCCCACGACGATCTGGGCGAGCTGGTATCGGCGGTCGTCCGGACGCGCAGCGCACCGGGTTTCGACGCGGTGTACGCGGTCTCGGACAATCCGCGCCGGTTCCACGACGTGTCCAACGCGTATGGCTGGACACCGCGGTCCCGGGGCTAGCTGGCCTCGCGGCTGGACTGCGGTTCGGGAGTCGACGGCGCGATCTTGTCGTTCACCGACGCCACCACGGTGTCGACGCGGTGCACGGCCTTGTCGCACATGCCGCGGACCCGGTCGCCCGCCGAGTCGACGTCGTCGGCCGCGCTCAGCAGATAGGCGCGCACGGTGACCCGCAGGTGTTCGCCGACGGACCGGACGCGGCGCCGTAGGCGGTCGTCGACCTCGAGAGTGACGTACGGCATCAGTCGGTACCTCATAGGCCTGCTCCCCACCCGCTGAATCTCGCGCCAGCGCTTGACCAACACTAACGGCGAAGCCGCCGGCCGGGAAGTTGAGCTGTGTCGCAGATCACGTCAGGATGTGATGTGCCTCACACGGGTTCGCCGTCCCACTGTGCCAGCGTCCAGCCCTCGACGGGGTTTCCGGTGATCACGACGCGGCCGGTGTTGGGCAGCGGGTGCGCCCGCAGCAGCTCCGGATGGGGATTGTCGACGTTCATGGTCACCCAGAGCATGATCGCGGCGGCGTGTGAGTAGGCGACCGGGTTGACGTCACCGCTGTCGTAGATCTGCTGGACCGCGGCGTCGAACCGGGCGTCGAATTCGTTGCCGTCGATCGAACCGGGGATGCGCGCGGCACGGTCACCGCTCAGCCATTGCGTCGGCGCCGCGAAATAGTCGGCGGCCGACGCCTCCGGGCGCCCCTCGGACTGTCCCGCCTCGATCTCGCGCAGCCCGGGCAGCACCACGACCGGCTCGGCCAGCGCGGCGGCCATCGGTGCCGCGGTCTGCTGCGTGCGCACCATCGTCGAGGCGTAGACGCCGTCGTAGTCGTTGCCCGCCAGGACGGCGGCGCTGTCGGCGGCCTGGCGGCGGCCCAGCTCGGTGATCGACGGTCCGGGTGTCGAGGTGTCGATCAGCCCCGAGGCGTTGCCCTCGGACTGCGCGTGGCGCACGAACGTCAGCGTGATCTGCGTGGGACCGCCCGCGCCCGCCGGCGGCGCGGCGATCACGGCGGTGCCGATCAACAGTGCGGCCAGCAGCCGTCGCATCCTGATCACCGGGTCATCGTCGCAGAGCCACCGGTCACGCCGGGACGGACTGCCCGGCCTCCTCGCGCTCGAGCCGGCGGTTGAGCTTCTCGCCTTCGATGTCGAGGTCGGGCAGGAACCGCGCCAGCCGCCGCGGCAGCCACCACGCCCGGTCGCCGAGCATGGACATCACCGCGGGCACGACGGTCATCCGGACCAGGAACGCGTCGATGAGCACACCGAACGCCAGCGCGAAGCCCATCTGCTTGATCATCGGGTCGGCGTTGAACACGAAGCCCGCGAACACCGCCATCATGATCAGCGCGGCGGCCACCACGACACGGCTGGCCTGGGTGAAGCCGTGCGCCACCGCCGCGTCGCCGCGGTGGCCGTGGACGTGGGCCTCCTTCATCGACGACACGAGGAACACCTCGTAGTCCATCGCCAGGCCGTACAGCACACCGATCACCATGATCGGCAGCATGGACAGGATCGGCCCGGTCGCCGAGAGTCCGATCAGCTGCTGGAACCAGCCCCACTGGAACAGCGCGGTGGTGGCGCCGAACGTCGCGAACACGGTGAGCAGGAAGCCGGCGGTCGCCTTGAGCGGCACCGCGACCGAGCGGAAGACCACCATGAGCACCAGGATCGACAAACCCATCACGATGCCCACGTACACCGGGATCGCCGCACCGAGCCGGTCGGACATGTCGATGCCCATCGCGGTGATGCCGGTGACGCCGAGCTTCACGTTGTGCAGGCCGGCGAGCGGGCCGCTCTGTGCGCGGATGTCGCGCACGAGCTGGGCGGTGGCCTCTTCGGTCGGGCCGTTCTCGGGCACGACGGAGAACACCGCGGTGTCCGATGCGTCGTTGACGCCGCCGAGGGTCACCTCGGCCACACCCGGCACGCGGCGCAGGTCGTTGTAGGTGCCGGCGATGTCGGCGGTGGTGAGCTGCCCACCCGGTGCATCTTGGCTGGGTTCGGCGACCACGACCAGCGGCCCGTTGTACCCGTTGCCGTAGTGCTCGGCGATCACGTCGTAGCTCTCGCGCTGCGGGGTGCCCTCGTTGTAGCTGGCGCCGTCGGGCATGCCGAGCGTCATCGACAGCGCGGGCAGCGCGATCACCGCGGTGACGGCGACGCCGGCCAGTGCGGCGGGCACCCGGTTGCGCAGCACGGCACCCACCCACGCCGAGGCGAAACGGTGGTTGCTCTCCTCGGTCGCGGCACTGTGCCTGCCCTCGGGCGAGGCGATCCGCTCACCGACCAGCCCGAGCAGTGCGGGCAGCAGGGTGATGGCGGCGACGACCGCGACGACGACGGTCGCGGCAGCCGAGAGCGCCATCGGGGTGAGCAGCGAGATGCCGACGACCGTGAGCGCGACGAGCGCGATCACCACCGTCGTGCCGGCGAAGACCACCGCGCTGCCCGCGGTGCCGACCGCCCGGGCGGCGGCGTCGGCGGCGCTCAGCCCGCGGTCGAGGATGAGCCGGCGCTGCCGGTTGACGATGAACATTGCGTAGTCGATGCCGACCGCGAGGCCGAGCATCAGCGCGAGCACCACCGTCATCGACTGGATGTCGAACAGGTGGGAGAACAGGAAGGTGCCGCCGACGCCGACGGCGACCGAGATCAGCGCGGTGACCAGCGGCAGACCCGCAGCGACCAGCGAGCCGAGGGTGACGATCAGCACGACGGCCGCGACCATGAGGCCGATGACCTCAGCCGCTCCGGCGATCTCGGGCATCTGCGCCATGCTCGCCGACGGCAGCACCTCGATGCCGCGGTCCGTGACGGCCTCGCGGGCGGCGTCGATGGTGTTCTCGACGGCACCGGTGGGCAGTTCGGCGGTCTGCTTGTCGAACTGGAACTGGTAGAGCGCGGCGGCGCCGTCGGCGGAGACCGTCACGCCGGGCACGGGCTGGCCGTTGACCGTGAGCGGCCGCGGGGCTTCGGGTGACGGCGCAGCGTTGACCTGGGCGCGGGCCACCGCCGCGGACGCCGCCAGCGTCGGGCTGGCGGGGCCCTTGGCGAGTTCCTCTTGCGCCAACCGGCGCGGGTCGAGCACGTGGTCGGTGCGCGAGACCGCATCGACCGCGGCCATCACCGCATCGCGGTTGGCGCCGTCGTCGATGCGCTGGCCGTCAGGGGCGGCGAACGCGATGCTGCCCTGCCCGCCGGACGACTGCGGCATCGTCTGTGCGAGGTGGTCGATGACCTCCTGCGCCGGGGTGCCGTTGATCCGCATCTCGTTGGAGATCTTCGGCGGGTTCAGGGCGAGGATGCCCGCCACAACGGCGACGAGCGCGAACCACGCTGCGATGACGTGCCAGGGCCGGTGGAACGCGAACCGGCCGATGCGGTGCAGAAAGGTCGCCATGAAACTGAGAGTAGGCTCGCAGTACGAGAGTCGGCTATCACTTGTAGTGAACGCCACCTCAACCCAAAGTGCATGATGCTCGCCACTTTTGGGAACAATCCGGCAAATCTCGTTTGGCGCAGGCCGCCAGAGGATATCCAGTCAGCCGCCGTCGCGCAGGGCGGTCTTCGCCGCCTTGACGACTTCTCCCGCCTCCCGGCTGGCGCGTTTGGCGTCCTGGTAGGCGTCCTCGGCCTCGGCCAGCGCTTTCTCGGCCTTGGCGAGGCGTTCCCTGGCGTCGTCGTGACGCAGCCGGGCGGTCGCCAGATCGCTCTGCCGGTCCGCCATGGTGTCGTCGGCCTCGGTCTTCGCGCGTTCGGCGGCGGCCAGTACGGCGCGGGCCTGTTCGCGTTTGCGCCGGCGCTCCCGGTCCTCGGCGTCCGACGGCTTCTTCTCCGGTGGCTTCTTCTCCGGTGGCTTCTTCTCAGATTTTTTCTCGGGTGTCTTCTTGGGGGCCGGTTCGGCGAACACGATCTCGTCATCGCCGAAGCCACCGAACCCCGACCACTGCTCGGGCTTGGCCAACCGGCCGAGGCGGGCGGTCACCTCCGGGTCGGCGATCGCCGCCTGCAGCGTGCCGGTCACGTCGTCGCGCAGGGCGGCCGTCGGCGCCGCCACCTCGGAGGTCTCCAGCGCCGCCTTGGTCAGCTGCTCGATCAGTTTGCGCTGCCGCGAGGACAGCTCCCGGATGCGCTCCCCGTCCATCGACGTGTGCGCCGCCCGCAACTCCTCGCCGAGTTCGGCCAGCCGCTCGCGGACATCGGGCTCGTGGTGGACGAGCCGGTTCACCACCGCCGCGGACACCGTGGGCTTGCGCGCGGCGGAGATGCGTTTCGCCTCGGCCGTGTCCCCGCGCTTCTTGGCCTCCGACGCCAGCCGGGTGCGCAGTGCGGTGAATTCCTCGGGTGCCACCGCGTACAGCTGGTCCAGCGGGTCGTCGGCCATACCGCCCATGATGGCGCGGATCCGTTGTCAGGCGACGCAGATGTGGTCGGCGATCAGCAGGACCGGCCACAGCAGCATCGTCTGCCCGAACCCCGCGAGGTCGGCGCCGGCGGGGAGCCGCGTCGCCAGCCGGCCCTCGAAGAACGCCGGGTACTCCGGATGGGCGAAGGTGAAGACCATGCCGACCACCAGGTACGGGATGGCCAGCCACATCGCCGCTTCGAGCAGGTCCGCGACGCTCACCTCGGTGGACAGGACGCGGCGCAGCCTGCTGAGCACGCCGTTCACACCAGGCGCCGCCCTCGTCGCACCCGCCGGCGCACGTCGGCGAGCAGCAGGTGGCTGCCGCCCTGCCGGATGAACGCCGGTAGGAAGCGGTTGACGAACGCGACGAACAGGAAGAGCCGTTCGAACCACCGCTGTTCGCGCTCGCTCCACCTCAGCCCGAGCGCCTCGCGGAAGATCGGGGCGAGGAACCCGGCGGTCAGGAACTGCAGCAGGTGCCGCGACGACAAGCGCAGCGGCGCGGGGATCATCCGCAGGTCGATCAGGTCGCTGAGGTAGGCCCGCACGGTGTCGTCGACCGACACCCGTCCGCACGCGGTGTTCCAGTAGGTGTCGAAGTCGGCGCGGGTGGGTGGCCACTGGTCCTCGGTGACCTGCAGGGTGGTGCCCAGCGGCCACGCCGACCGGTAGAACTGCTCGGCCTGTTCGGGCGTCATCTCGCCGCGCAGCATCTGATAGGCGTCCTCGAGCCCGACGAACAGGCAGGCCGCGACCCACATCTGCTGGTCGCGGTCGAAGGCGTTGTAGCGCACCGGGCTGGTCTCGGTCGACTTCACGTGGCGGTGCGCGCCGTCGACCGCCGCGCGGTAGGCGGCGCGGTCGGCGTCGGTGCCGAGCAGGGCGACAGCGAGGTAGGAGAACGTTGTCCTGGCCCGCTTCCACGGGTGTTTGAGCAGGTTGCCCGAATCGACCTTGCTCTCGACCACGCCATAGCCGACCTCGGGCCACGACAGCTGCATGATCACGTTGGCCGCGCCGGCGGCGAACGACCAGAAGTCCATCGCCTCGGTGGCGGTCACCGGATCGTCCGACCACCGCGCGGTCCGCCGGCCGACGGTGATGCGGGTGTCGGCGAGGGTGAGGGTGCGTCCGGCCGCCGAGACCCGTCCGCTGCGCTCAGGCAGTGCCATGCGTGCGAGCATGGCACATCGACTGCGGGCAAGGGAGACGATCGGCGATGAACATAGGCGGTACGTGGCGGTCACCAAACGGACGATTCGCACTCCCACCGTCCCGAATGATCGTTAACATTCGAGCGGGAGGGTCAACGCATGGAGACGAAGCTTCGCCGGTTCCTCAGCTACAAGCTGACCATTGCCGAGCTGATCGGGATCGCGCTGCTCCTCGGCACGCCGTACCTGATCGTCGGCGTCATCTGGTCCAGTACGCACACCGACCACCTCAGCGACATGCACGGTGTCGACCTCGCGATCTCGTTCCTCGGGTCGATCGCGTCGTGGCCGGTGCTGCTGTTCAGCGATGTGTGCATGACCTGACTCGCGTTTGGCCGGTCGGCTGGGCGGGGTACGCCGCTCGCCATGAGCAATGAGTTCGCCGACGAGTCGATCGACGTCGTCGCCCCGGGCGACAGCATCGCCGTGGACCGAGGATCGGGACCGCAGCCCTACAAGGTGGTGCACAAGAACGACGGTGAGGGTTCCTTCCTACTGACGCTCGAGGGCGTCAACGGGGAGACCTTCGAGCAGGAGTTCGCAGCGGGCACCACGGTGACGCGTGCGTTGGAGTCGAAGTGGGAGTCCTCGCAGAGCCCGACCCCGCACACCTGACGGCCGGTTGACCCGGCGGCGGGCGGGTACCCCGCGCGTCATGCCCAAGCTCGGATACTTCCTATCGTGTGAGCAGTACACCCCCGCGGAACTCGTCGACCAGGCCAAACGCGCCGAAGCCGCAGGCTTCGAGTCGCTGTGGATCTCCGACCACTTCCACCCGTGGAACGACGAGCAGGGTCAGAGCGCGTTCGTGTGGGGTGTCATCGGCGCGCTGTCGCAGGTGACGTCACTGCCGGTCACCACCGGCGTCACGTGCCCGACGATGCGCATCCACCCGGCGATCATCGCCCAGGCGGCCGCCACCGCCGCGGTTCAACTCGAGGGGCGCTTCGTGCTCGGGGTGGGCAGCGGCGAGGCGCTCAACGAACACGTCCTGGGCGACCCCTGGCCGTCGGTGGGCGTGCGGCTGGAGATGCTCGAGGAGGCCGTCGACGTGATCCGCCTGCTGCACAGGGGCAGTCAGATCAGCCACCACGGCACCCACTACGAGGTGCAGGAGGCGCGGATCTACACGCTGCCCGAGCAGCCGGTGCCGATCTACGTCTCGGCGTTCGGACCGCAGGCCGCCGAGTTGGCCGGCCGCATCGGTGACGGCCTGGCCACGACGATGCCGGACGCGGACATCATCAAGGCGTTCCGCGACGCCGGCGGCGGTGACAAACCCGTGCAGGCCGGCACCAAGGTCAGCTGGGACCGCGACCCCGACAAGGCGCTCGACGCGGCACACCGGCTGTGGCCCAACGAGGTGCTGCCCGGCCAGCTGGCGCAGACGCTGCCCCGGCCGGGTGACTTCGCCGACGTCGGCACGCTGGTGTCGAGGGACGCGATCGCCGACGCGGTGACGTGCGGCCCGGACCCCGACAAGCACGCCGCCCAGGTGCGCGAATTCTTCGACGCCGGCGTCGACGAGGTGTACGTCCAGCAGATCGGCCCCGACGTGGAGGGCTTCTTCGCCTCCTGGCAGCGCGACGTGTTGCCGCAACTGCGGTCCTAGCGGCTCAGCGCACGCCGAACAGCGTCAGGATCTCCTGGGTCCGCCACAGGACGAGTGCGACGAACAGCACCAGCACCGCCGCCGTCACACCGCCCTGCACAAGATTGCGGCGCGCGGCAGGCGCGTACGCGTACACCCCGGCGATCGCCGCACCGGTCACCAGGCCGCCGACGTGCCCCTGCCAGCTGATGCCCTGCGAGCTGATCAGGGGGAAGACGAACGTGAAGACCAGGTTCAGGATGATGATCGCGGCGATCCCGCGGATGTCGAGGTTCAGCCGGCGGGCCACCACGAACATGGCGCCGAACAGGCCGAACACCGCCCCCGACGCCCCGGCCGTTCCGGCGTTGAGGGGTGAGAGCAGGTACACCAGCACCGAGCCGCCCAGCGCGCTGAGCGCGTAGAGCGCGCCGAAACGCAGTCGGCCCAGCCACATCTCGAGCGGCGGACCCACCACGTAGAGCGCCCACATGTTGAACAGCAGGTGCATCGCGCCGTAGTGCAGGAAGGCCGAGGTGACGAGGCGGTACCACTCGCCGTCGGCCACCCCTGGCGACCACAGCACGAGCTCGGGTTCGAGCCCGGGTGCGGCCAGCTGCAGCAGGAACATCACCACGTTGACCGCGATCAGCGCGTAGGTGACCACCGGCTTGTGGGAGTCCGACAGCCGGCCGCCGAACGGTGCGCGGGCCTGCGGCGTCGCCCGGTTGGCCTCGCCCACACAGTCCGGGCACTGATGCCCGACGGCGGCCGAGCGCATGCACTCCGGGCAGATGAAACGCCCGCACCGGGTGCACTGCACGTAGGTCTGACGGTCAGGGTGCCGGTAGCAGCTCGGCGCCTGCGCCGGAGACTGCGGGTACTGGGGATAACTCATGGCACCGCTTCCGCTCGGTCAACTCTTCGCGACCATCATGCCAACGGCGGCGTACGCGCAGGCACCGTGCGTCGGGCCCCGGTGGATTCGAAAGCACACGCCCACCGCAGCAGCGCGGTGTCGCTGTAGGCGCGGCCGGCGAAGGTGAGGCCGACCGGCATGCCGATGTCGGCCATCGTGCCCATCGGGACGGTGACGGTGGGAATGCCGAGGTGGCGCGGCACCAGGTTGCCGTTCGACACCCAGACCCCGTTGCGCCAACCCGATTCGGCCGACGTGGGGTTGACGTCCATGTCGGCGGGTCCGACGTCGGCGGCGGCCGGGAAGATCACCGCGTCCAGGCCGTGGTCGTCCATCCACTGTTCGAGGTCGATGCGCCGGGTCTCCTCCAGCCCGCGCAACCCGTCGGCGAGTTCGGGGATGTCGAGCATCGACGCGACGGGATGGTCGCGCACCCACTGCGGGTAGGCGGCGATGTCGTCCTCGAATCCGTCGTAGCGGTCGGGCAGCGCACCCGGCGGCGGCGGGAAGATCTGCGTGCCGTCGACGTCGCGCAACGTGCGCAGCGCTGGATCGCCGTTGGCGGCCAGGAAGTCCTCCCACGCCCACGCCGACAGGTCGAGCAGTTCGCGGCGCAGGTAGGACGGGCTGACCAGGCCACGGGTGAAGATCGTCGGCGCGCCGGGCCGGTCGCCCTCGTAGTTGGTGACCGCGGGGAAGTCGACCTCGACGACGTGCGCGCCTGCCGCCTCGAGATCGCGGCGCGCGGCGTCGAACAGAGCCAGCACCGAGGGCCGGGTGTCGATCCGCCGCCCGGTCGGCCCGCCGATGCCGGGTGAGGCCGCGGTCCCGGCGTCGGGATCGGCGTTGATGTACATGCGCGGGACACCGAAGCGCCTGCCCTGCAACGTCTTCGGAACGTCGGCCAGGGCGCGATAGGACGGCGGCCGGACATCGCGGACCCTCGGTACCGGCACCCACGGCTGCGTCCGCCAGAAGTCGCCGCGCGTCTCCGGGTCGTCGGCGACGACGACGTCGAGCACCTCCAGCAGATCGGCCATGGTGCGGGTGTGCGGCACGACCACGTCCATCGTCGGCACCAGCGGCCAGTTTCCACGGACCGAGATCACGCCCCGCGACGGGGTGTAGGCGCACAGTGCGTTGTTCGACGCGGGCGCTCGCCCCGAGGACCAGGTCTCCTCGGCGAGGCCGAACGCGCAGAACGACGCCGCCGTCGCGGTGCCCGATCCGTTCGACGAACCCGATCCGAATGCCGCGGTGAGATAGTCAGCGTTGTAAGGACTTTCGGCCCGGCCGTAGAGTCCGCGCTGCATACCCCCGTTGGCCATCGGTGGCATGTTGGTCAGGCCGATGAGCACCGCACCCGCGGCGCGCAGCCGTTCGATCGCGAACGCGTCGCGCTGGGCGACCAGGTCGGCGAAGGCGGGGCTGCCCGCGGCCGCGGTCAGCCCGCGGGCGAGGTAGCTGTCCTTGGCGGTGTACGGGATCCCGTCGAGCGGTCCGAGCGTTTCGCCGCGGGCGCGCCTGGCGTCGGCCGCCGCCGCCGCGGCGTGTGCCTGCGGGTCGAGCACCACCACCGAGTTGAGCCGGATGCCGTCGTGGTCGTAGCCCGCGATGCGGGCCAGGTACGCCTCGAGCAGCCCGACCGCCGAGACGCGTCCGGCGGCGAGTGCGGATCGCAGGTCGGCGATCGGAGCTTCCACTACGTCAACATCGGCGAACACGGCCGCGAGCGTACTGGCGCGCGGTTCAGCCGGTGGACTCGAACTCCATGATCAGCCGGGTCAGCCGCAGGGCCGCCAGCCTCCATCCGTCGTCGCGGCGTACCCAGCGCTCGTGGTAGTGCCCGTAGCCGGTGAGCGACGGCCCGTTCTCCCACACCACCCGGTCCTGCATCGCCCACACCACGCGCGCCTCGTCGCCATCGACGTCGATCAGCGGGGTGTGCACCTGGTGTGCCGAACGCGCGTTGGTCAGCGAGGACCGGATCATGTCGACCGCGGCGTCGCGGCCGTGCACCACCGGCACACCGGTGCCCTCGCTCACGTCGAGTTCGATGTCCTCGGTCATCAGGGCGCCGAAGCCGTCCCAGTCGCGGGTGTCGAGGGTGTAGCAGTACCTGGCCTTGGCCTGGGTGAGTTCGATGAAGGCGTCGGTCATCTGGGGTTCCCGTTCGGCACGATGAGGCGGAGCTCCTCCCAGCCGCGCACCGTGGACGTCGGTGCGAGGCGCGCGGTGTCGTAGTCGATGTCCCACTCGGGGAAGCGGTTCAGCAGTTCGTCGAGCGCGACGCGGCCCTCCAGCCGCGCGAGATTGGCGCCGAGGCAGTAGTGCAGGCCCTTGCCGAACGTGACGTGGCTGATGTTGTCGCGGTGGATGTCGTAGGTGTCCGGGTCGGGGTAGCGGCGGTGGTCGCGGTTGGCGGCGCCGAACAGTAGAAGCACGGCGCTGCCCGCCGGCACCGTCGTGCCGTACGCTTTGAAATCCGTTGTGAGCCAACGCGCGACGTGTGGCCCGGTCGGTTCGAAGCGCAACGTCTCGTCGACCACCCGGCCCAGCAGGCTGCGGTCCTCGCGCACCTGCCTGCGCTGGTCGGGGTGCTCGGCGAGGACCTTGGCGAGCCAGCCGATCAGCCGTCCGGTGGTCTCGTTGCCCGCACCGGCCACCACCTGGGTGTAGTGCAGAACTTCCTTGCGGGTCAGTGTGCGCGTCACACCCTCGGAGTCGGTGAACTCGACGTTGAGCAGCGCGGTCATCAGATCGTCGGACGGGTTCTTCGCCCGCCACTGGACGTAGTCGGCGTAGATTCGGCCGTCGGCGATCCGGTCAGGGTCGGCCACTCTCATCGGCGCACCGGGTTTGGTGCGCAGGTTGGCGTCGTTGGCGTCGCGGACCGAAACCTGTTCGGACTCAGGGATTCCCAGCAGCATGCCGATGACACGCATTGGCATCATCGCGGCGAGCTCGGCGATGATGTCGAAGCCACCGGAACCGACGTGCGGGTCGAGGCAGGCGATGCAGTACCGCCGGATCTGGTCTTCGATCGCGGCCATCCGGCGCGGGGTGAACACCCGCGACATCAGCCCGCGCAGCATGGTGTGCACCGGCGGGTCCTCGAACATCATCACGCCCTCGGGCATGTCGAAATCGGACTGCACGAGTTCGAGGATGTCGCTGCGGCGGTTGGAGAAGGTCTGCCAGTCGAGCAGCGCCTTCTCGACGTCGGCGTGGCGGGACAACGCCCAGAAGTCGTAGCGCTCGTTGTAGTAGAGCGGTGCCTCTTCCCGCAGCCGCGCGTAGGTGGGGTACGGATCGGTGACGATGCCGATGTCGTAAGGGTCGTAGTACACGCCGGTGGCGGTGGTCATCGGGCTCCCTCGCTCACGGTTCCTGGGCGATCGCCCAACACCTAAGCTGAGGCCATGTCTAGCAGCCGCCGAGACGGTGGGTCAAGGGCGGATTCGGGGGCCCGCCGGGCGCTGCTGCAGGCGACCGCGCAGATCATGCTCGAGGAGGGTTACGCCGCGGCGACGTCGCGGCGGGTGGCGGCGCGGGCCGGGGTCAAACCCGCGCTGGTGCACTACTACTTCCCGAGCATGGACGAGCTGTACGTGGCCGTGCTGCGCGCCGGCGCCGAACAGAACCTGGCCCGTCAGCAGGAGGCGCTGGGCGGGTCCGGACCGCTGCACGAGATGTGGCGGCTGAACTCCGCGACGGGCGCGCAGCTGTGGATGGAGTTCATGGCGCTCGCCAACCACCGCGAGGCGCTGCGCGTCGAGATCGCCGCATACGCGGACCGGTTCCGGGCGCTGGAAGAGGCCGCCATGGCCGATGCGCTGCGCGCGCACGGGGTGGACACCGCGGAATTCCCGCCGGTGGTGATGTCGATGATCGTGGCCAGCCTGGCCCGCATCGTCGCGCTGGAGCAGGGACTCGGGATCAGCAGGGGCCACATCGAGGTCGAGCAGTTCGTCGAGCGGTACCTGACCCGCTTCGAACCTGCGCCGGATCGGGACTGATCAGGCGGGTTCGGCCGCCGACGGTTCCGCCGGGGCGTCCGCGCGCGGGATCACGCCCTCCGGATCGCACAGCGTGAGCAGCCGCGACACCGCCCGGCTGGGGGTCACACTCCACGCGACGTCATGGCGCAGGAGCTGGGCGTTGATCGCATGCAAGGCCGCGATGCCGTCGACCGCCAGGAAACCCAGCGCCTGCAGGTCGACCTCGACGACCGCGTGCCCGTCGGCGGCCTCGCACACCGCGACCGCGAAGTCCTTGGCGTTGACGGTGTCCACCTCACCGCGCACGGCGATGCAGATGTGCCTGGCGGAACGGGGTCCCCACGACCGGGTCGAGACGGAGAGCCGGTCGGAGTGGGTGGCGCGGGCGTGCGGGCGGGAGTGACCGTGCAGCGGGGTGATGGTCACGGTGGCGCTCCGATGGCCGTCGGGTGCGGCCTCGGCCGCCCAGCCCTGTCCCCTTACCCGGTGGCCGCGTGATCCAAACCACTCGCCTGAGCGGACGCCCCGGAGCGGACGGGCGCGCGGCGCTGGCAGCGGTCGAAATACAGGTGGACCTGCGTCCCCTGCGGGGTCCTGTCGATGTCGAGACGGTCGGACAACGCCCGCATCAGCGGGATGCCGCGGCCCCGGGAGCGCTTCTGGTTCGATGTGTCGCTCTGACGCCACCGGCCGCGGTCGGCAATCGTGATGGCCAGCGTGCCGTTGTCCAGGTAGGTGGTCTGCAGGGTGATGTTGTCGCCCATCTCGCGATCGGGATAGGCGAACTCCGCGGCGTTGGACAGCGCTTCGTTGACCACCAGCACGATGTCGCTCGACCGGACGTCGTCCAGCTCGAAGTGGTCACAGAGCCACTTGGTGAACTCTTCCCGCAGACGTGCGACCGCGTGTGCGTCCGCGGCGCCCATGCGCAGGAAACGCAGGTCGGCCCCGTCTGACTGGTAACTCGACGAACTCATAGTGAGGTATGGCTACCCCATTCGTGCCAAAGTCATTCAGCGAACGTGTTCAGCGCTGTGTCGAGGGTCGAGAACAGCTCGATGAAGTCGGTCAATCCGGTGATCTTGAGCGGTCGGCTGGTGCCGGGTCCCTCCGCCACCACGGCGAACCGGGTCGCCGGTGTGACCTCGTCGTGAGTGGTGATCAACACGTGCATCCCGGCCGACGACAGGAACTGCGCATCGCTCAGGTCCACGATCAGGCCGGTGGGCTGTTTGCGGTGAGCGGCGCGGATCGCTGCCTGCAGACGCGGCGCCGTCAGCATGTCGACCGCACCGGTGGCGCGAACCACGGCTACCTGGCCGTGCCACTGCTCGGCATCGATGTTCTGACCGTCCAACACTCACCCTCGTGATTCTTCGCACCCACCTCCGATGAGCAACGAGTCACGACTGTGAAGGCTGCAGTCTCAACCCGCCACGTCCTCGAAATCGGAGCACGACGGCACCCAGGCTAACCCACGTCCGCCAGCGATGACCGTCCAGCCAAAGGCCACTCCGGTCGGCGCCGCTAGACCGCCGCCTTCGCCGGAGCGCTGCCGGAGTCGACGTTGTCGCGCATCGTCTCGCCCTCGACATCGACGTTGGGCAGGATTCGGTCCAGCCAATCCGGCAGGTACCAGGCCCGCTGCCCCAGCAGGGACATCACGGCCGGGATGAACACCATCCGCACCACGAACGCGTCGAACACGACGGCCGCGGCGAGGGCGAACCCCATCGACTTGGCGACGCTGTCCGGGGACAGGATGAACGCCGCGAACACCGAGATCATGATCACCGCCGCGGAGGTCACCACCCGCGCGCTGCGCTGGAAGCCGGTGATGACCGCGGCGCGGGCGGTGAGGTCCCCGTCGTCGCGCTTGACGTACTTCTCACGCATCCGCGTCACCAGGAACACCTGGTAGTCCATCGCCAGCCCGAACACGATGCCGATCAGGAAGATCGGCAGGAAGCTGATGATCGGCCCCGGATCGGACACCAGGCCGAACCAGCCGAGCTGAAAGATCGCGACCGTCGCCCCGAACGTCGCGCCGATGGAGAGCACGAAGCCGAGGGTGGCGGTCAGCGGCACCAGCACCGAGCGGAACACCAGCATCAGCACCAGGAACGCCAGCCCCACCACGAGCGCCAGGTAGGGCACCAGCGCCTTGGTCAGCGATTCGGACAGATCCGACAGGATCGCGGTCTGCCCCGTCACGCCGACGTCGACGCCGGCCCGCTCGGCCAGTTCCGGCTGTAGGTCGCGGATCGAGTCGACGAGCGCCTGGGTCTGCGGGCTGCTCGGCCCGCTGGCCGGGATGACCGTGATCAGTGCGGCGCTGCCGTCGGCGTTGGGCTGCGGCGGCGTCACCATCTGCACGTCGTCGAGCCCGCGCAGCGCGTCGGCGGTGGCAGTGAATCCGGCCCGGGGGTCCTGGGTGTCTGGGGTGTTGGAGGAGGCGTCGGCGATGACCATCAGCGGACCGGTCAGCCCTTCGCCGAATCCGCGGTCCAGCAGAGCCACCGCCTTCTTCTGGTCCCCGGTGGCCATGTCCATGCCGAGTTCGAGTTCGGTGACCGGCCATGCGATGGCGCCGAGCCCGACGATGACCGCGAGAATCGCCGGAACAGGATGAGCAGCAACGAGTTTCGCCCAGCGCAGACCGTTGGTCGGCGCCGTGTCGGGTTCGTCGCCCTGACGGAGCCGCCGGATCGGCAGCGCGAAGGTGCGCCGCCCGAACAGGCCGAGGAAGGCCGGCAGCAGGGTGACGGCGGCCAGCACGGCGAACACCACCGACACCGCGGCCGTCAGGCCCATGATCGAGATCATCGGGATCCGCACGACGGTGAGGCCGACCAGCGCAATGACCACGGTGAGCCCGGCGAACACCACGGAGGACCCTGCCGTGCCGACCGCGCGGCCCGTCGCCAGGGACCGGTCGTCGGTGACGCGTAGTTCGTTGCGGTAGCGGGAGACGATGAACAGCGAATAGTCGATCGCCACCGCGATACCGATCATCGAGGCGAGCAGCAGCGCGGAGCTGTCCATGTCGACGAACCTGGTGGCCCCGGTGATGAGGGCGACCGAGATGCCGACACCGAACAGCGCGGTGATGATCGGCAGCGTGGCGGCGACCACCGAGGCGAACGCGATGACCATCACCACCAGCGCGACTCCGAAGCCGATGGCCTCGCTCATCCCGCTCGCCGGTTGCTGCGCGTTGAACAGCGTGCCGGTGGCCTCCGCGGCCAGCCCGCCGTCGCGGCCGGTCTGCAGCGCTTTCTCGAATTCGGTGACCTGGTCTTTGGTGATGTCGACGAACTTCTGGTCGTAGACGACGTCGAGGTAGGCGATCGTACGGTCCTTGCTGACCTGCATCGCGGCCGCCGGCGTGGTCAGCGGATTGATCACCGCCTGCGCCTGGACGTGCGGCAGCCGCCGCAGCCCGTCGGCGAGGGCGTCGATCCGCGCGACGTTCTCGGGCTGGTCGAGTGTGGTGCCGCGGGGCGCCTCGACCACCACCTTGGCCTGGGCGATTTCGTCCATGTCGCCCTGCTCGGGGAACTTCTCGGCCATCAGGTCGCTGGCGCGCTGCGACGGCGACCCGGGTAGCGAGAAGTCGTTCTGGAACGGTTTGGCCATGGTGGTGCCTGCCAGTGCCGCCAGCAGGACGAGCAGCCACAGTGCGATCACCAACAGCTTGCGCCGATACGCGAACTGCCCGATGCGGAACAAGAACGTCGCCATAGCTGAGCTAACTACCCGCTTCGGGCGACTTCACACACTGCGCTCAGCCGGCGGAATCCCGCAGGATCTGCCGTAACCGGTCGAGCGGGTCGGCCCCGCGCGGATTGAGCTGGCGGGGGGCGTCGGGTTCGGCGTCGGCGTCACCGGGCGCACCGGCGGGCGGGGGTGGCGGCGGCGGGGGTGGTGGCGGCGGCGGGGGTGGCGGCGGCGCGATGGGCGGCGCGTTCCGCAACCCGTCGATCTTCGCCTGTAGCCGCGGCGCGGTGTCGGCCCGCACGGCGCGGCGTTGCTCATCGGGGTCGGTGTTCCCCACGAAGCAGTTCGCCGGTGCCCGCGCGACGATGTCCAGTGCCTGGGTGTAGAGGTCGCGGGCGTCGGCATTCCTGCCGATGAACGCCGCGTCGTCGGCGCGGCGTTCCCGGACCAGCGCGAGGTTGACCCGCACGGGGCAGGACAGATCGTCCGGGGTGCGGGCCAGCGATTCGGCGAACAGCGCGTCGGCGTCGTCGAGCCGGCGTTCGAGCACGGCCGAGAGGCCTTGTATGAACGACGCTTTCGCAGGTTCGACGATGTTGGCGATGCCGAGGACGGCCGCATCGGTCGCGAGCGCGTCGGCATCCCCGTCGGCGTAGTCGCGCACCGCGGCGCCGCCGGCGAACACCACCGACAGCAGTTTGACCGCGACCAGGCCGACCACCAGGGCCAGGGGTGCGCTCCAGATCAGCAGGCGCCGCCGCATCCGTAGTCTCGACGGCACCGGTCCGCTTCGGCGGCGCATCACGACAGCACATCCCGTCGGGCCACCCGGCTCTGGCGCAATTCCCGCACGCTGAGCCAGATCTCGCCGAGGAGCAGGATCGCGGCGATCAGGCAGAGCAGCCAGTACAGTTCGGTCCGCGCGCCGGCGGCGACGGGTTCGGTGGCCTCGGCGGCGTCCGGGCTCGTCTCGAGGGCGGGTAGGTCACCGCCGGCCCGTCGGTCGAGATAGGGCACGCCGAGATCGTCGGCGATGCGACGCAGGGTGGCCTCGTCGATCGCACCGTCGGCGGGATGGCCGAGCACCGCTCCCCCGCTGACCGAATCGGCGGGCACGTCGATGCTCGAGCGGGTGTCCGGTGCCCCCGGGGCTCCGGCGCCGGCGTACACCACCAGATTCTGGGAGCCGGGGTACTGCTGGGTGGCCTGGATCAGCTGGTACCGCAGGATGTTTCCGGGGGCGGCGGCGTCCGAGCGGTCCGGGTCGCCGGGGGGCAGGGGGACCATGGCGTCGATCGCGGGTGCCAGACTCCACACGTCCTGGGAGAGCGGCCAGGTCAGCGCCGGCCCCGGTGCGAACGTGATCACCGCGAAGCGCGCCTGGGGATATCGTTCGAGCAGCGCGTCGATGTCGGAGCGCGCATCGACGGTCCGGTCGAGCAGCACGAACACGTTGGTGTTCGCACCGCTGCCGCGGTCGCCCGTGTCGTCATCCGTCGCGGTGAACGCCGGCCGGGTGCAGGCCAGCAGCAGCAGCGTGACCACGAGTGTCATTGCCGCCCAGCGGGCCAACGCGCGTCTACGGTGAGCGCCCGTCGCCGCGAGGGCCTGCCGCAGCGTCACCAGCCGGGCGGCGACCAGAGCGACCGCGACGACGGCGAAGATCGCGAACGGGATGATCGGTTCGAACGTCATCGTCGCAGCACCACCAGCGTCACACTCAGCAGCGCGGTCGCGACCAGCACGACGGCCAGCAGCGGCACGGGCGCGTCCTGTGTCTGACCGGTCACCCGGGTCCCGTCGTCGAGCACGAGAGGGACGGGTCGGCTGTCGATCTCCGCCAGCGCGTCCCGCACCGCGGATTCGGTTGTGGCGATGGTGAATTCCCCGCCGGTCCGGTCGGCCAGCGTGCGCAGCGCCGCATCCTCACCGGAGGTGACGACGTTGATCTGGGCGCCCGCGGCGTCGGCGAGGTCGGCGACCTGCTGGGCGTCGAAGAGGGCGGGGCGCTGTTCGTCCGCGGCGCGCAGCACCGGCGGCCCGAGATAGACCATCGAACGCCGGTGGGCACTCTTCTGGTCGAAGCCCGGGAACCCGGTGAGGCAGAGGGACAAGACGTCGTCGACGCCGGCCGCGTAGTCGGTGTAGGTGATCGGTGCGGCGAACTGGCCGAGCAGGCCGGGATCGGGGTCGGCCACCTCGGACGCCCGGGCGAAGTCGCCGAACCGTCCGGCGGCGTACTGGTAGTCGCGGGTGAGCGGGACGACGCGGGAGTTCACCGACGTCAGCCCGATGCGCTGGGTCTGATAGGTCGCGGCCTGCTGGGCGTAGTGCCGTAACAGCGCGCCGGTGGCGGGATCGGTCACCGGCGATGCGACGCACAGCATCAGGTCTTCGGGATGGATGCGTTCGAACGCGTCGTCGGCACCGGTCGGCCGGGCGGCGGCGGCCGCGGCCGCACCGAACAGCACGACCAGCAGCACCAGCGTGGCGACGGTGGACACCGACCGAAGCCGGGCGGCGCGGGCGTATTCCGGGAGCCGGATCAGCCTGGCGATGTTGGCCAGCGGCCGCAGCCTGCGCCGGTCCGGTGCCAGCGGCAGGAGAACCGCCATGGCGAAACACCCCAGCAGCGCCAGCAATCCGATCACCGCGATCGGCCACCATCTCAGGTCCATGTGCGGACCAGCTCCTGTGCGCGCGCGCCCAGCCGTCCGACGTCACCGGCTGTTGCGTCGCTGAACTGCACGTCACCCAGCTCGGCCAGCACGGGGACGGCGGCACCCACCCTGCTCTCCGCCAGGGCATCGATCTGCATGTACTGCGCGCGCACCCCGGTCGACTGGTGCAGGAAGCTGCGCAGGGTGCGGCTGATGCCCGCGCAGGCTTCGGCGGCGGTCAACCGTCCCGCCTCGTGGTCGGCGGTGATGTCGGCGATCCGGCGGGCGTAGCGACGCTGCAGCAGCCGGGCGTGCAGGGTGCCCACGACCGGACGCCCCCGAAGCTTGTCGGAGGGCAGCGTCGCCACGAAAACCACGGCGTACCAGACGATCACGAGGAGGATCAGCAGGATCGCCACCCACAGCCACCAGCCGGAGTACGGGGTCGGACCGATCACATGCCGAAGCAGCTCATCCCGCACGGGCGAGCACCTCGGTGAGCGCGACCAGTTCACGGCGGATGTCACTGCTACCGGACAGGGTCGCGTACGGAACGGCGTGCCGGGTCAGCAGCGCGTCGAGCCGGCGCAGTCGGGCCTTCTCAGCGCGGCGATACGCGGCGACGACGCGCCTGCCGAGCGTGGCGCCGTTGAGGACGACCTTGCCGGTCGAGACGTCGTAGCCGTCGGCGTCTTCGGGCCCGCCGATCGGCGAGAGGTCTGACACCATGAGCCACATGATGTCGTGGCGGGCGGCCAGCCGGCCCAGCATCTCGTCGAGGCGCGGGGTCGTGTCGGGTTGGTCGGACACCACGACGATCAGCCGGCTGTGGCCGTAATGCGTTGCCACGTATTCGAGTTGGGAAGTGATGTCACTGGGGCCCGGATCGGCGAGGCTGTGCGTGTACCACCGGTGCAGCAGGCTCTCGATGTGGTTCTCCCCGCGGCGGGCGGGGACGTTCGCGCACCCGCGCGCATCGCCGAGGACCATGCCGACCTCGTCGGAGCGGTTCATGGTGATCAGGCCGATCGCGCCCATCGCATAGGCGGCGACATCGCGTTTGCACTCACCGCTCGCCGCCAGCGCGGACATGTTCCGGCCGGCGTCGGCGACCAGCAGGATCTTGTGGTGCTTCTCGGAGACGAACCGTTTGATCAGCACGCTGCCCGAGCGGGCGGAGGCTTTCCAGTCGATGTCGCGGACGTCGTCGCCGGGAACGTACGGGCGCAGATCGTCGAATTCCAAACTGCGCGTGTGCAACAGCGCATAACGTCCGCCGTCGAGCAGACCTCGGGTGTCCTTGCCGAAGTGGGCTCTGGCCCGGTTGAGATGC
The DNA here is from genome assembly GCF_010731695.1 of Mycolicibacterium litorale. Lineage (NCBI taxonomy): Bacteria > Bacillati > Actinomycetota > Actinomycetes > Mycobacteriales > Mycobacteriaceae > Mycobacterium > Mycolicibacterium litorale. The sequence goes on along the minus strand of NZ_AP022586.1, from coordinate 4,622,753 downwards.
GTGCCCACGGGCTCAGGGCACCCGCACAGCCTGCAGTACCGCATCGACGACACGGTCGGCGGTGACGTCGGCGCTGGCGGCTTCGAAGCCGAGGATCAACCGGTGGCGCAGCACCCGGTGGGTGACCGCGGCGACGTCCTCGGGCAGCACGTGCCCGCGGCCGGCCAGCACCGCACGGGCGCGGGCGGCCTGGCAGAGCGCAATCGTGGCACGCGGGCTCGCGCCGTAGGAGACGAACCGCGCGATCTGCTGCGGCAAGAACTTGTCGGGGCGACGGGTCACCTCGACCAGGCGACTCGCGTACTGCACGAGCACGCGGTCCAGGTGGACGTGCCGCACCACCTGCTGCGCGCGCCGCACGTCCGCGAGACCGACGACCGGGGCGCTGTGATGGTCGGCGTCGTAGATGCCGGCGTCGATGCGCGCCATCACCTCGACTTCCTCGTCCACCGACGGGTACTCCAGCAGGTCCTTGATCATGAAGCGGTCGGTCTGCGCCTCGGAGAGCGGGTAGGTGCCCTCTTGGTCGACAGGGTTCTGGGTGGCGATGACCAAAAACGGTTCGGGCAGCGGGTAGACCTGACCGGCGATGGTCGTCTGGCGTTCCTCCATCGCCTCGAGCATGGCGCTCTGGGTCTTGGCGCTGGACCTGTTGATCTCGTCGAGCAGCACGATGTTGGCGTGCACCGGCCCGAGTTGGGTGACGAACCGGTTGGTGGCGGACTCGTAGATCTGCGTGCCGATGATGTCGCTGGGCAACAGGTCCGGCGTGCACTGGATGCGCTGGAACTCGCCGTCGATCGCGGCGGCGATGACCCGCGCGGCCGTGGTCTTCGCCAGGCCCGGCACACTTTCGATCAGCACGTGACCACCGGTCAGGAGGCCGATCAGCAACGATTCGCGCAGGTTGAGCTGACCGACCACCTTGGCGGCGAAGGCGTCGCCGACCGCGCGCACGACGCGCTGCGTTTCGACGAGGGATTGCTGATCAGGTCGGGTGCGTGCGGCAGTCATATCCGGCGTGGATTACCCCGAGCGCGGCTTCTCACACCTGCACCGGTCCGCGGCGGCTACGCCGAAGGCGAACAACCGCCGTGATCACGGCCGATCTGGCAGCGTCGGCGGCATGACGACGGTTTCGCTGCGCCGCTCGATCGGCGACCTCACCTTCGACCACGTGCTGATCCAGCCGGAGGAGCGGGAACCGTCGCCGGCAACGGTGTTGGTGTTCCACGGGATGGAGGGCCGCAGCGACGCCCAGCTCGCGATCGCCGAGCGGCTCACGCAGTGGGGCTATCAGGCGATTGCCGTCGACCTGTTCGGTGAGGCGGTCAGCGCCGGTGGTGCGCAGCGGTGCGCCGAGGAGATGACGGCGTTCCTCGGCGACCGCGCCGCATTGGCCGAACGGCTGTCGGCGGTGCTCGCCGCACTGACCGCAGTGCCCGACGTGGACCGGGACGCGGTCGCGGCGATCGGGTTCTGCTTCGGCGGCCTGTGCGTGCTCGACGTGGCGCGGGCGGGTCATCCGCTGCGAGCGGTGGTGAGTTTCCACGGCTTGCTGACCGCGCCGGAGTGGGCCGCCGACGGGCCGGTCCCGGCGCGGGTGGCGGTGCATCACGGGTGGGACGATCCGCTCGCGCCGCCGGAGGACGTGGTGGCACTCGGACAGGAGCTCACCGCACGGGGAGCCGATTGGCAGTTGCATGCGTACGGCGGCGCGAAGCATGCGTTCATGGCGCCGTTCGCCGATCAGCCCGAGCGCGGCATCCAGTACCACCCGGTGGTGGCGGAACGGGCCTGGCGAGCGTTGGGCGACTTCCTTGACCAGACGTTCTGACTAGAAGGCGGTGCCTTCGCAGACGAGGTCGCGGGGCATCGACAGCTCGCTGGGTAGCTGCACGGGAAGACCGGGCACCGTCGGCAACGTGATCGCCGGCGGCGCGGTGGCGGGCGGTGCGGTGAGGGCGGAAGCCGCCGCGCCGGCCGCCTGTGCGGCGTCGACCGGCGGGGGCAAGGGCGCAGACGCCTGCTCGACGGGGGCTGCGACCGGCGCCTCGACCGGTGCGGGCGGAGGTTCTGCTGCCGGTGGCGGCGGAGCCGGCGTTTCCGGTGGCGGCGGCGCGTCCGCAATCGGTGGCGGGGTCGGCGCTTCCTCGGCCTGCTGTGCGATCGGCGCGGCGGGTGCGGCGGGCGGGGCGATCGCTTCGGGCGCCGGGGGTGGAACGGGAATCGGAGCCTCGGGCACCGGCGGAGGGGCGGGCGCCGACAACGGCGCGACCGGCGCGGCCGGCGGTGCGGGGATCGCCACCGCCGGGACCGGCGGCGGCGCGATCGGCGGTAGGCCTGCGGCGAGCGGCACCGCGGGCGCGACGGGTGCGGGCACCGGCGGGACGGGCGCTGCGGCGCCTGCGGACTCGACGAGGACCGCCGCGGGCGCCTCGGCCGCCGGAACCGGTGCGGGCGCCGCCGGCGGTGCCTCGACCGGCACGGACATCGCCTCGACCGGAGCGGCGGGCACGCTCTCTGACGGCGGTGCGGCCTGCTCCGCCAGCACCGCGGCCGCACTGTTCAGCGACTGCTCGAGGTCGGGCGGGGACGCCGCGAACTCCTGCACCATGGCCAGGCACGGCACGCCCGGGCTGGGCTGCGCCGCCACGGGCCCCGCGGTCACCTGGCCACCCACCGACATCAGTGCGGCTGCCGCCACCACCGTTGTGGCAAAACGACTTTCGTTCCGCACGAAGGGATCTCCGACCTCTGGGAAATGATCTTGTACGAGGAACCTAATGAACGCCCGCCGCTCCTCAAACGTGGATTCTGAGCAGTTACCGAACCGATGCGAACGAGTGTCACTGCGGTGATCCGCCACCGGTGAACCGGCCGGCGATCCCGTCGATCAGTCGGTCACACACCGCGTACATCTCCTCGCGCGCCCGGTCGGCGTCTTCTGCGCGAGAGATGTACAGCGCGGCCTCGTCGAGTGCGCCCAACACCATGTGCGCGGTCGGCCGCACCGGCTGCGGAGGGATCGCCTGTTCGTCGATGGCCTGAGTCAGCAGCGCCTCGATGACACCGAGGCCGTACTCGACACCGATCTCGCGCCAGCGTTGCCATCCGAGCACCGCGGGCGCGTTGAGCAGTGCGATGCGGTGGATGTCGGGAGCCGCGCACCGCTGCAGGAACAACCGGGCGCCCGCCCGCATCGCCGCCAACGGATCCGAGGGCGCCTGCGCGGCGATGTCGGCGGCCAGCTCGGCCACCAGTTGCTGTTCGACCTCCTCGTACACGGCCTCGAACAACGCCGCCTTGTCGGCGAATTGGTGGTACAGCGCGCCTCGGGTGACGCCGGCCGCGTCGACGATCGCCTGGGTGGACACCTCCGCGAAGGGCAGCTGCGCGAACAACCGGCGCCCGGCCGCCATGAGCCGGGACCTGGTCTCGGCGGTGCGCTGGGCCTGCGTGCGCCGGGCCGGGCGCTGCGTCGCCGACCGATCGTTGACTTTCATACAGTCTGCACGTAACTTTCGTACGAGGTGTTCGTAAGTTTCCCGACGAAGGGTATCCGACATGCCGACGCTGACCTTGCCGACCGCGGCCTTGACGTACCGCGCCGTCGGGCCCGAGACTTCCGCGCAGCCGCCCGTGTTGTTCGTCCACGGCGCGCTGGTCGACCACCGGCTCTGGGATCCCGCCGCAGCGATGTTGGCGGCGAGAGGCTTTCGCTGCATCCTGCCCGACTGGCCGCTCGGGTCGCACCGCATTCCGGTCGACGCCGAGCTGTCGCCGGCGGCCGTGGCGGAGATGGTCCGTGATGTCATCACCGCGCTCGATCTGCGTGAGGTCACGCTCGTCGGAAACGACACGGGCGGTGCCATCTGCCAGCTGGCGGTGACGGCCTATCCCGGGCTCGTCGACCGCTTGGTGCTCACCAACTGCGACGCGTTCGACAAGTTCCCGCCGTTCCCGTTCAACGTGGTGTTCGCGATGCTGCGCGGTCAGTGGTCGATCAAGCTGCTGATGGAGTCGATGCGGGTGCGCGCGTTGCGGCACTCCCCGTTCGGATACGGGTTGCTCTGCCGGCCGCGACCGGAGTTGACCGCGTCGTGGGTGCGGCCGTGCCAGACCGATCCGCGCATCCGGGCGAACCTCGCCTCGCTGCTACGCCACATCGCCACAACCGATCTCATGGAGGTGGGACGTCAGCTGCCGGGGTTCACCGGACCGGTGCGGGTGGTGTGGGGGATGCGGGATCGGTGCTTCACGCCGGCGCTCGGCCGCCGGCTGGCAGCGGCGTTCCCGGACGCGACGATGGTCGAGGTGCCGCACGCGAGCACCTTCGTGGCACTCGACGCCCCGGACGCCGTGGCCGATGCGGTCGAGGCGGTGTCGGCCCAGACCGCAGGCGCTCAATAGCCGGATTTACGTGACGCTGCGGCGATTGTCGGGCCGGATCTCCGCCCCGGCGTTACGCGAACGCGCGCCCACATCGACACGGTAACTATCTGGGAGCGCGCTATCATTTCTTGCGTGACTTCGCGCACCCGGCGCTCGGACGCATTCGCCAACGTCCACCGTATCGTCGCCGCAGCGCGCGAGGTGTTCGGCCGCGACGGCGACAACGCGACCCTCAGTCAGGTGGCCGAGGCCGCCGGTGTCGCGAATGCCACGCTCTACCGGCATTTTCCGAACCGCCGCGCCCTGGCCGCCGCCGTCTACGAGGACATCGTCGTCACCGACATCAAACCCGCCATCCTCGCGCTGGGCCGGGACGCACCGCGCGCCGCGTTCATCGATGCGCTCGCCCACCTCGAGGAGGTGATGTTCCGGCAGCGTCCGCTACTGGCCTCCATCGGCGACCTCGCCGAACTCACCGCCCAACTGTTCACCCGGGACCGCGATCAGTTCGACGACATGATCATGCAGGCGCAGGCGACCGGCGAACTCCGCCCCGACCTCACCTCCGACGACGTCGCGACCTTCGTGGCGATGGTCACCACCGCCTCGGTCGCGATGAACCAGCCCCGGGCGATGCGCCGCCGCTACCTCAGCCTGATGTTCGACGCGCTGAATCCCGCTGCCACCGAACCTCTTCCAGAACCAGCGCCCCGCACCCGCAGAGAACAGTCCGCCCGCTGACTCAGGCGAACCGGTCGTGCAGCCGCCGCAGCGTCTCCTCGATACCGTCGGCATTGCGCTTGGCGAAGCCGGTCCGCTCGTAGTAGTGCAGCGCGTCCTTGACCGCCCTGGTGTCCCGGTAGTCGAAGGTCTCGGTGACCCGTGTCCGCGTCGGCGAGATCTCCTCGAACTCGAACCGCCAGTGGTGCCCGAAGGGATGCCGCCACTCGACGAGCCGATCCGGATTGAGCGCGGTGACCGTGCTCGTGATCCGGTACGGAACCCCGAACATTCGCATCTTCGTCGAGAATCGGGACCCGGCAACCAGATTCGTCGGTGCATCGATGTTCGCGCCCACCGTGCCGGACCCGTCGAACTCGTGGTGGCGCCGCGGGTCGGCGACGAGCGCGAACACCTCGCCCACCGGCGCGTCGACCTCGACAGCCCGGCTCACCTGACCGGGTCCGTTGTCCACCACCGAAACCGTCATGACATCGCCTTCGCACCCAGCAGTTCGAGGCTGCCGTCCCACAGCCGCTCGGCGGCGCGGGCATCGTCGGCGATCTTGTTCGCCCGGGCCACTTTGTGCTTGTAGTAGTACTCCCCCGACTGCCAGTCCACGCCCGGCTCGGCCGAGGCCAGCCACACCAGTTCGTCGCTGCCCTGCTCGGTCCCGATCAGCGCGACGTGGCGCAGCGGGCTGCGGTAGAGCACCCCGAACAGCGGGTTGTCGACCTCCGCGCTGAAGTTCGAGGCCACCGGCCCGGGATGGAATGCGGCCGTGGAGATCCCGGCCCCGTGATAGCGGCGGTGCAGTTCCTTGGTGAACAGGATGTTCGCCAGCTTCGACGTGCCGTAGGCCAGCGATCCGTTCTGGTTCTGCACCGCGTCGAGATCGTCGAAGCCCACCCGCGCGAACTTGTTGGCCATGCTCGAGGTGTTGAGCACCGACGCACCGGACTCCACGAGCCGGTCGAGCAGCAGCGTCGTCAGCAGCATCGGCGCCAGATGGTTGACCTGGAAGGTCTTCTCGAATCCGTCCACCGTGGTCTCGCGGGTGTTCATCATCCCGCCGGCGTTGTTGGCCAGTACGTCGATCCGCGGATAGGTCTCGAGCAGTCGCCGTGCCAGCTCACGCACCTGCGCCAGATCGGCGAAATCGGCGACGAAGGAATCCGCGCCCAACGGTTGCGCGACGGCCGCGGTCTTCTGCGGTGAGCGCCCCACCACCACGACGTTCTCACCGCTGCGGGTCAACCGCTTGGCCGCCGCGGCGCCGACACCGTCACTGGCGCCGGTGATGACGATCGTTCTCCCGGCCACAGGTCTGCCCCTCTCGTCGACTCCACGAGGGTAACCCGCATCGATAATCCCGTCCGGTGCACCGCCTCGGCGCTACGGTCGTCGCATGGCCGTCAAACGTGTTCTGTGCTTCGGTGACTCGCTGACCTGGGGATGGGTTCCGGTCGAGGACGGGGTGCCCACCGAGCGCTATCCGCGCGACGTGCGGTGGACCGGAATCCTCGCCGACGAGCTCGGTTCGGACTACGAGATCATCGAGGAGGGCCTCAGCGCCCGCACCACCACCGCCGACGACCCCGGCGATCCGCGCCTGAACGCTTCGGCCTACCTTCCGTCCTGCCTGGCCAGCCACCTGCCGCTCGACCTGGTGGTGATCATGCTCGGCACCAACGACACCAAGGCGTACTTCCACCGCGAACCGCTGGACATCGCGATGGGCATGGGCGTCCTGGTGACCCAGGTGCTCACGAGCGCGGGCGGTGTCGGCACCATCTATCCCGCGCCGCGGGTGCTCGTCGTCGCGCCGCCACCGCTCGCTTCGATGCCCCACCCGTGGTTCTCGCTGATCTTCGCCGGCGCCCGGGACAAGACCGCCGCACTGCCGGAGGCGTACTCCGCGCTGGCGTCGTTCATGAAGGTCGACTTCTTCGACGCCGGTTCGGTCGTCAGCACCGACGGCGTCGACGGCATCCACTTCACCGAGCAGAACAACCGGGATCTCGGGGCCGCGATAGCAGAGAAGGTCGGCGCGCTGCTGTCGTAGCGCGCCGACCTCCGTCAGCTCATCAGGGTGCCGGTACCGGTTCCGGCGCCCGCGGCGGCGGCGGCACCGACGGCCATGGCGACGGCACCGGCTGGTTGCGCACCCGCTGCGGCCACCAGAACCACTTGCCCAGCAGCGCCGCGATCGACGGCGTCATGAAGGCGCGGATGACCAGGGTGTCGAACAGCAGACCCAGGCCGATCGTGGTACCCACCTGGGCGATCACCGTCAGCTCACTGACCGCCATCGAGATCATCGTGAACGCGAACACCAGACCCGCCGCGGTCACCACCGAACCGCTGCCACCCATGGCCCGGATGATGCCGGTCCGCAGGCCTGCGTGTATCTCCTCTTTGAGTCGGGAGACGAGGAGCAGGTTGTAGTCCGCGCCGACCGCCAGCAGGATGATGACCGACATCGCCATCACCATCCAGTGCAGTTCGATGCCGATGATGTGCTGCCAGATGAGGACTGACAAGCCGAACGAGGCGCCCAGCGACAACACCACCGTGCCGACGATCACCGCCGAGGCGACCACGCTTCGGGTGATGAGCAGCATGATGATGAAAATCAGTGCGAGCGAAGCGATTGCGGCGATCAGCAGGTCGTAGGTGTTGCCGTCGTTCATGTCCTTGAACATCGCGGCGCTACCGCCGAGGTAGATCGTCGACCCTTCCAGTGGGGTGCCCTTGATGGCCTCCTTGGCCGCGGTCTCGATCTTGTCGATCTTGGCGATGCCCTCGGGGGTCAGCGGATCACCGTCATGGCTGATGATGAAGCGCACGGACTTGCCGTCGGGCGAGATGAACTGCTCCATACCGCGTTTGAAGTCCGCGTTGTCGAACACCTCGGGCGGCAGATAGAACGAGTCGTCGTTCATCGACGCGTCGAACGCCTCACCCATGACGGTCGTGTCGCCCTGCATCGCGGTCGCCTGATCCTGCATCCCCTTCTGGGTGGAATACATGTTCAGCATCATGACCTTCATGGTCTTCATCGTCTCGATCATCTTCGGCATCAGCGCAACCATCTGCGGCATGAGCGTGTCGAGGCGTTCCATGTCCGGGATGATCGCCTTGATGTCGTCGGTCATCACGTTGATGCCGTCGAGGGTGTCGAACACCGACCGGATCGCGAAGCAGACCGGGATGTTGTAGCAGTGGGGTTCCCAGTAGAAGTAGTTGCGGATCGGCCGGAAGAAGTCGTCGAAATTCGCGATGTGGTCGCGCAATTCCTCGACGTCGACGGTCATGTCCTTCATCTTGGTGACCATGCTGTGCGTGGTGGCGGCCATCTGGACGGTGATGCCCTGCATCGTCTCCATGTTGTCGATGGTCGTCTGCATGTCGTCGGCCTGTTTGAGCATCTGAGCCGTGAGGCCCTCGTTGTACTTCTCGGTGAGCTTCTGCTGGGTGCCCTGCATACCGATCAGGAACGGGATCGACGTATTCGAGATGGGCTTGCCGTCCGGGCGGGTGATGGACTGCACCCTGGAGATGCCCTCGACCCCGAAGATCGCCTTCGAGATCTTGTTGATGACCAGGAAGTCCGCCGAGTTGCGCAGATCGTGGTCGGTCTCGATCATCAGCAGCTCGGGATTCATCCGGGCATTGGAGAAGTGGCGATCCGCCGCCGCGTAGCCTTCGTTGGCCGGCAGATCCGCGGGCAGGTAGTTGCGGTCGTTGTAGTTGGTCCGGTACCCGGGCAGCGTGAGCAGACCGACCAGCGACAGCGCGATGGTGGCGATCAGGATCGGCCCGGGCCAGCGCACGGTCGCGGCGCCGATCTTGCGCCAGCCGCGGACCCGCATCGCACGCTTGGGCTCGAGCAGGCCGAACTTGCTGGCGACGGTGATGATCGCGGCACCGAGCGTCAGCGAGGTGAGCACCACGACGACCATGCCGATCGCCAGCGGAACACCGAGGGTCTGGAAGTACGGCAGCCGGGTGAAGCTGAGGCAGAACGTGGCGCCGGCGATGGTGAGACCGGAACCGACCACGACGTGCGCGGTGCCGTGGAACATCGTGTAGAACGCGGTCTCTTTGTCCTCGCCGAGACCCCGCGCTTCCTGATATCGGCCGATCAGGAAGATCGCGTAGTCGGTCGCGGCCGCGATCGCCAGGGTGACCAGGAGGTTCGTCGCGAAGGTCGAGAGCCCGATGATCTCGTGATAGCCGAGGAACGACACCACACCGCGGGCCGCCGCCAGCGACAGGACGACGGAGACGAGCATCAGCAGCACGGTGACGATCGACCGGTAGACGAGCAGCAGCATCACGATGATGACCGTGAACGTGACCATCTCGATCAGCCGCATGCTGCGGTCGCCTGCGATGTGCTGGTCGGCGGCCAGCGCGGCCGGACCGGTCACGAAAGCCTTGACGCCCGGCGGCGGCTCGAGGCTTCCAACGATGGTCTGGACGGCTTCCACCGACTCGTTGGCCAGCGACTCGCCCTGGTTACCGGCCAGCTTCACCTGAACGTAGGCGGCCTTGCCGTCGTTGCTCTGGGATCCCGACGCGGTCATCGGATCGCTCCAGAAGTCCTGCACCGACTGCACGTGCTTCGGGTCGGCTTCGAGCTTGTCGATCATCTGGTCGTAGAACGCGTGCGCGGCGTCGCCGAGCGGCTCTTCGCCCTCGAGCACGATCATGACGTTGCTGTCGGAGTCGCCCTCTTCGAAGACCTCACCGACGCGCTGCATGGAGATCATCGCCGGGGCGTCGTGCGGGCTCATCGAGACCGCACGCATCTGACCGACGTCTTCGAGCTGCGGCACGATCACGTTGAGGACCGCGATGATCGCGATCCAGATGAGGATGATCGGCACGGCGAGCGCGCGGATCGTCCTGGGGATGAATGGACGGCGCTGGGGCTTCTGCGGCGGGAACGCGTCGGTGGGCGCGTCGGTCGTGGGCGCGCTCATGCGGACTTCACGAAGCAGTAGGTCAGGGCGTTCACGCCGGTCGCGGTCCTCTCGTCTTTCACTTCGCCGTCGACGGTGATTCGGCACGTGATCGAATCGCCGTCGCCTTGGGCGACGATGTTGGGGGCAGCGGAGGCCTCAGTGGTCTCCAGCGTGATCCCCCAGGGGATTGCTGTGTTGTCGAGCCGCTGCGGTTTCGCATCGAGATCGAGGTAGTTGATGTTGGCGTAGCTGCCGGATCCCGAGATCTCGTAGCGGACGACCTTGGGGTCGAACGGCTCCGGATCGTCGGCGAAGACTCGTGGGGTGACGGTGATGCCGTCGGATCCGAAGAAGCCGCGGATGCGGTGCACGGTGAAGCCCGCGATCAGCACCACGACCAGTACAACGATGGGTATCCACGCCTTTTTGGCGACACTCAACATTTCTATTTCCCCGACAGTCGCTGGCTCGTCGTCTCGGTCAACCGGCCACGCGGAGCACGGCCGTGCCACACCTGATGGCCGCATCTTCTCTCAAAGGCGTGCCGGGTGCGAAACCGCGACCCGTCGAGGGCACCCGCCATGACGTGATTGCGACCCCGTCACTGCAGCTCATGGCCACTGTGGGCACCTCGCTCCTTCTCCGCTCCGCTAAAAACTTAGCCAGTATAAACAGGAACCTTAGGGGATTTAAACGCTGATAGCAGCGGCCTCTCCGCGAGCCGAGACGGCGATCACCACGGCGGCTCGATCGTGATCTGAATCACACGGCAGGCCGACGCTTAGCTTGGCTAGAGGTACGATGCCCGGCATGAAGTCACTCCGGTTCGCTGCGGGCGCTCTGGCCTCCGCCGCGGTGGCAGTGGCCGTGGCGGCCCCAGCCCTCGCGGACCCGGAACCGGCGCCGCCGCCCCCGGCGCCGCCCGCCCCCGCGTCGACGATCGACAAGGACGGCACGTACAAGGTGGGCGTCGACATCATGCCCGGCACGTACACGGCGGCGGCGCCCGCCGAGACGGCGTGCTACTGGAAACGGGTCGGCGCGGACGGCAAGCTGCTCGACAACGCGCTGACCAAGAAGCCGGCGTCGGTGCGGATCGAACCGACCGACGCGAGCTTCACCACCAACGACTGCCAGACGTGGCAGTTGAGTGCGTGCGGCACCGCCTGCCCGCCGCCGCCCCCGCCGCCCGGTCCACTGGAGATACTCGGTCAGCTGACCCCGATGCTCGGCAACGCGAAAGGTCCGCGGCCCTGACCTGTTGAGTCCGCCGCCGTGATCAGGCGGCGAGCATGAAGGACAGGAAAAAACCACCCGCTGTGGCGAAAGCGTTGAGCGGTCGGCCGTGTTCGAACGCCTCGGGCATCAAGGTGTCGGCCAGCGAGGCCAGGACGGCGCCGCCGGCGAAGGCCAACGCCAGTGCGAGGACGTCCTCGCTGAGCCCACCCGCGGTCGCCCGGCCGAGCACGACGGCCGCCGCCAACAGCACCGCACATGCCAACCACGTGGAAACCACTGTGCGCCCGGACATCCCGGAGTTACGCATCGCGACGGCGCCGACCAGCGATTCGGGCAGGTTCGAGAAGAAGATCGCCGCGAGCAGGGACAGCGACGCGCCGCCGACCAGCGAGACGCCGAGCGCCACGTTCTCCGGGACGCCGTCGAGTGTGACGGCCGCGAGCAGAGCCAGGCCGACGCCGCGGCGGGCACCAGAGGCCGCGACCTCACGGGCGTCCGGATCCGCCCGCCCGGACACGTACTTGTCGAGCAGGGTGTCGGCGATGACGAATGCCGCTGCGCCGGCGAGCAATCCGAGGCCGGCGTGCCAGCCGCCGGCCATCGCGAACGCCTCCTCGAAGAGTTCGAAGGTCAGCGCCGAGATCAGGGCGCCGCTGGCGAAGGCGAGCAGGACGCCGGTGACCCGCTTCGGCGGGCTCCACCGCACCCCGGCCAGCGCGCCCATCACGAGTGCGCTCGACGCCGCGAGCCCGAAGTAGACCGCGGTCAACACGGCGTCAGCGCTCTAGGTGGTGGCGGGTACTTGCGCGGAGGCCATTTCCTGACGCTGGCGCTCGCGGGCCTGCGCGCTGAAGCAGAGGATGCTGGCGGCGAAGCTGAGGACGGCGATCACACCGGCGGCGGCCGCGACCGCCGTATCCGAGGTGCCAAGGCTGGCAAGGGATACCGCGAGTGCGATGACCGCGGTGAAGTTGAGGAACAACGCGGTGGTGGCGATCGCCTCGGTGGTCGCGTCGGCTGGTGCTGAAACGCGCTCGCCCATCGGAGGTCTCCTATTCATGCTGCGTCTCGCTGCAGGTGATGGGCTATTTGTTACCCACGAGCGGCGACCTCAAACCGCTACGCGCAGTGCGACGGCCCGCCGCCGCGACCGAATCGCGACGACGGGCCGTCGGGGGTACTGCGTGTCAGCCGGCCATGAACTGGTCGTAGGCCGACGCCAGATCGGCGGGCAGCACGCTCACGTTGCACTGACGCTGCGTCTCGCCGATGGGCGCCAGGATCCCGCGCAGTTCGTAGTACTCCTGCGTGTTGGCCGTGAAGTAGCCGCGGATGTTGGCCTCCGCCTGCGGGCGGGGCTGGTTCATCGCCGCGGTCACCACCTGATTGGCGCCCGGATGAGCGGCCAGGTACTGGCGAGCCGAACCGGTCACGCTGCTGACCGTGTTGGCCACTCCGCTGGCCGAGCAGTCCACCGCCGCCGACGCCGTCGGGGCCGCAATGGTTGCTGCGGCCACACCGCCGAACAGGCAACCGGCGAACACACCGGCGATCCCCCGGCGAGCACCATTACCACTGAATTTCATGATCACTTCCCTCTTCGGATCTGGTGAATTCGTGCGCTGTCGATAGCGCTTTCCCCGCCCAGAAGCGAAAGTACCCGAACGAAATTCGAGCGAATCGGGTGTTGCCAGGGCGCGACGGCACCCGTCGTCGGCGTTACACGAAAGGGACGTGATCTGCCTCTCGAAATCAGCCTCATCCTGGCAATGAACGCCTTGTCGGCCACAGTTTCTCAGAGTTCGCCGCCCATCCTTAATTGATCGTGATGCGGATGGATATCAAATCGTTATGGGCGCCGTTGCGTAGCGCATGCCATTTTCGTGCGAACTCAAAGATCAGCGGCAATGAGCCGACAATGAGCTACGTCACATCGGGCCGAATGGCGATTACTCGTCTCCCACGGGGGCAACCCAACTCGTGGTGCACCCGAGCGCCGACAGGAAAGAAGTCAACGCGAACAGGGAGCGAAACTTGACTACCGCAGATACCACGAAGTTGCTCGCACAGTTGCGGGCGATACTCGACCTCACCAACACCGAGATCCAGGTCGCCGAGACTCGGATCGCGCAGGCCCGTACAGAGGCGGTCCGCACGGAGTTGCAGCAGAACGCCTCCAACGGACGCGACCGCGCCGAGGCGATCGAGACCACGATCCGCGATCTCGGCGGATACCCCGATGTCATCGGGCCGTTCTTCGGCCGTGCCGCAGCCGCCGTGAAGGCGCTGACCGAGCAGGCCGAACCGTTCGACGAGGCGCTGCTGGGCGACCTGGCCCTCGAGGACCAGCTCCTCGACCGGTCGCGCTACCTCAAGGCACTGGCCGTCGCCGCCAAGCAGCCTGACGTGCAGGCCCTGGCCGACCGTCTGATCACCGCGCACTCCGCGACGGTGGACTGGCTGACCACGGTGCTGGCCGAGGACGCCCTCGGTGGGCCTGCCGCGCTGCGCCGTACCCCGCTGCAGGCGGCGACCGGCGTCGCGGTCAAGGCGGTCAACCTGCCGCTGACCTGGACCACCCGCGGTGTCGACCGCACGGTCGAGGCGCTGCGCAGCACCGGCCCGGCCTTCAACGACCTGGTCAGCCGCGGCGCGCGTGTCACCGAGGTGGCGACGAAGGCGATCACCGCTTCGCGAGACGCGGCGCTGGCGACCGCGGAGAAGGTCACCCGCGACGAGGGTGCCGGCCGGGCCGCCGATGCCCTGCATTCCGTTCGTGACGGCGCCGGCGTGCTCGACGCCTCCGAGTTGCCGATCAAGGGTTACGACGAGCTGACGGTCACCGAGGCGGTCGCCGAGGTCAAGGACCTCACCGATCCGTCGGACATCCGGACGATCGTCGCGTGGGAGGAAGCGCACAAGAACCGCTCGCGCGTCGTGTCCGCCGCCCAGACGCGGCTGGCAGCCATCGCACAGGAGGTCGTCGGCATCAGCTAGACGTCTCACCACGACAGAACCCCGCAGCTCCGGCTGCGGGGTTTCGTCGTTGCGGGACTACCTGCCTGTCGTCTCGGGCGCTTTCTCGTGCCGGGTGGCCGCGCGGGCCGCCGCGTAGAGCACGCCGCCCACCACCAGCATGATCGCCGCGAACAACCACACCTTGGCGGTCTGCTGGGTCATCAGCAGCACGCACGAGGCCACCCCGAGCACCGGCACCGCCGTCCAGACCTGGAAGTGGTCGTGGTCGACCCGATCCCGGCGCAGCACCAGCACCGCGACGTTGGTGGAGATGAACACGAAGAGCAGCAGCAGCACCACGGTCTCGGCCAGCGTGGACAGCTCCCCGACGAGCGTGAGCAGCATCGCCACCACAGTCGTCGCGACGATCGCCACCCACGGCGTCCTGCGCTGCGGCAACACCCTGCTCAGCACCGTGGGGAGCAGCCCGTGCTCGGCCATTCCGTAGGTCAGGCGGCTGGACATGATCATCGTCAGCAGTGCGCCGTTGGCGACGGCGACCAGGGCGATGGCGCTGAACAGCCAGTCCGGCACGCCGACGCCGGCCGCCGCGACCACGTCGAGCAGCGGGCCGGACGATTGCGACAGCTCGTCGGCGGGCAGGGCGATCGCGCTGGCGATCCCGACCAGGGCGTAGACCACGCCTGCGGTGATGAGCGCGCCGAACAGCGCGGTCGGATACACCTTGCTCGGATTGCGAATCTCCTCGGCGACGTTGGCCGACGTCTCGAAGCCGACGAACGAGTAGTACGCGACGATGGCGCCGGCCAGGATCGCCAGCGCGGGGGTGGCGCCGTCGGGGAACTCCCCGACCCGGCTCACCTCACCGCGGCCCCCGCCGACCATCACCGCGACGGCGATGATGACGATCAGCAGACCACTGAGTTCGATGACGGTCATCACCACGTTGCTCTTGACCGACTCGCTGATGCCCCTGGCGTTCAGCGCCGCCACGAGCGCCAGGAACACGATCGCGGCCGGGATGGCGGGCACGTCGATGAACGTGGAGAGGTAATCACCCGCGAACGCCAGTGCGAGGCCGGCCGCACTGGTCACGCCGGCCGCCAGCATGCTGAACCCGACCAGGAACGACACCGCGGGCTGCTTGAACGCCCGCTCCGCGAAGACGGCGGCGCCGCCGGCCTTCGGGTACTTGGTCACCAACTCGGCGTAGGAACCGGCCGTGAGCAGTGCCAGCAGCAAGGCGACGATCAGCGGTGCCCACAGCACCCCGCCGACGTCCTCGGCGAGCACGCCCATCAGCGCGTAGATGCCCGCCCCCAGCACGTCACCGAGGATGAACAGGTACAGCAACGGTCCGGTGATCTTGCGTTTGAGTTTGCCGTCCGCCGACTCGTCCGCCCGCACCTGGTCTGTCGCTTCCGGGGACATCCCTACCTCCACCAGGAGATGCGCCGGAAGCGACTCTTCCGGCGGCGATGCGTTAGCAGGTACCCAGGTCGGCGTGCGCGCAAGCCTGGTCGGCCGGGTGTCGGACCGTCAGTAGTGAACGCGGAACCCGCCGATGAGACGCAGGGTGTTGCCGTCGGGATCGGTCAATGTCGCCAACCGCACCCCCTTGTCTGCGTCGACGATCGGCTCGGCCCCGATGCCGCGGCTCGCCACCTCGGCGAGGTGACCATCCAGATCGTCGACGGCGAAGTTGAGCAGACCCGACCCCGCACGGTCGGGGTCGATGAAGACCTGGACCCAGCTACCCGGCCTGACCTGCCATTCCAGCAACGTCGGCATCGGGTTGTTGTCCGCCGCCCGCCCGAACAGCGATGAGTACCAGCGGCCGCTCTCGTCCATATCGGACACCGGCACGACCGCCAGCAGATGGTCGATGGTCATAGGGTCCTCCTTTTCTTTCCAGTCATGACGACTCCGTGACAGGCCCTGACTCATCGCTCGGCCGCCGATCTGCCTGTGGCCTACCCTTGCCCGATGACCAGCACCGAGAAGCCGGAGGGCCGCATCAGGGTGCCGGACGACCTCGATGCGGTCACCACCGTCGGTGCGGAAGACCACAGCGGCGTCGACCCCGCGGCCGTCGAGCGCATCTGGCAGGCGGCGCGGCACTGGTACTCCGCGGGCATGCATCCGGCGATCCAGGTGTGTCTGCGCCGCCACGGCCGGGTCATCCTCAACCGCGCGATCGGCCACGGGTGGGGCAACGGGCCCGACGACCCCGCCGACGCCGAGAAGATCCCGGTCACGCCCGACACCCCCTTCTGCGTGTACAGCGCCGCCAAGGCGATCACCACGACGGTCGTGCACATGCTGGCCGAACGGGGTCACTTCTCGTTGGACGACCGGGTCTGCGAGTACCTGCCGAACTACACCAGCCACGGCAAGTACCGCACGACGATCCGCCACGTCATGACCCACAGCGCCGGCGTCCCCTTCCCCACCGGGCAGCGGCCGAACCTCAAGCGCATGAACGACAGCGACTACGCCCGAGCGATGCTCGGCGACCTGCGCCCGCTGTACCGGCCCGGCTTGGTGCACATCTATCACGCGCTGACATGGGGACCGCTGGTACGCGAGATCGTCTCCGCGGCGACGGGACGCAACATCCGCGACATCCTCGCCGCCGAGATCCTCGAACCACTGGGCTTCCGCTGGACCAACTTCGGTGTCGCCGAGGACGACGTCGCGCTCGTCGCGCCCAGCCACGCCACCGGGAAACCGCTTCCGCCGCCGATCGCCGCTGCGTTCCGCACAGCCGTCGGCGGCACGTTGCACCAGATCATCCCGTTCACCAACACCCCGCTGTTCCTCACCGGGGTCGTGCCGTCGTCGAGCACGGTGTCGACCGCGCAGGAACTGTCGCGATTCGCCGAACTACTGCGCCGCGGTGGTGAACTCGACGGGGTCCGGGTGCTGTCGCCGGAGACGCTGCGCGAGGCCACTCGTGAGTGCCGTCGCCTGCGTCCCGACCTCGCGACCGGTCTGATGCCGCTGCGCTGGGGCACCGGATACATGCTGGGCTCCAACCGGTTCGGGCCGTTCGGCCGCAACGCCCCTTCGGCGTTCGGCCACACCGGACTCGTCGACATCGCGGTGTGGGCCGATCCGGCGCGTGGACTGGCGGCAGGCGTGGTCAGCAGCGGAAAGCCCGGGCGGCACCGTGAGGCCAACCGCTACCCGGCGCTGCTGGACCGGATCAACTTCGAGCTGCCCCCGGACAACGGTGAGATACTCGGCTGATGCCACGTACTGGTGGGGGAAGGCGCTTCGGGGACGGCGCCGCCGACGGTCAGCCGTCGCACATCGGGAGCTTCAAGTTCTACTTCGTCGGTCAGCGCTGGGAGTGGTCCGACGAGGTGGCCCGGATGCACGGGTACGAACCCGGCACGGTGGAACCCACCACCGAACTCCTGCTGTCGCACAAACACCCGGACGATCTGCGGCTGGTGCAGGATCTGCTCGACCACGCGCTGCACACCGGCGACTCCTTCTCCAGCAGGCACCGGTTCATCGACACCCGCGGTCAAGAGCACGACGTGCTGGTGGTGGCCGACCGGATGTACGACGACCGCGGCTCGGTCATCGGGTCGACCGGCTACTACATCGATCTCACCGCGAGCCTCGACGAAGTCCGCCAGGAGGTGCTCGACGACCAGCTCCCCAGCCTGTTCGAATCCCGGGCGGTCATCGAACAGGCCAAGGGCGCGCTGATGGTGATCTACCGGATCAGCGCCGAACAGGCGTTCCGCGTGCTGCAGTGGCGGTCCCAGGAGACCAACAAGAAGCTGCGGTCACTCGCCGCGCAACTGGTCGCCGAGATCGGCGAGCTGCCCGCGGCGCCGTCGTCCACCCAAAGCCAGTTCGACCACCTGCTGCTGACGATTCACGCACGTGTCGCGAGCGAATGATGCGCTGAACGGATAACCCGCACCGCGGTCGCCGACTAGGCTTTGAGCGCTGATCCGATGGACCCGGACCAGCCCACCCGTCGGCGCCGTCAGCCGCGGCACAGGACAGCGGATGAGGCAGCAAGGCAGGCTGGCACGAATGCAAGCGTTGGAGGTCGAACACGACGTGCGTGCGGACGCCGTCGTGGTTCACGTGAGAGGTGACGTCGACTCGATGTCGGTCGACACCTTGAACACCCACCTCGCGAAGGCACGGATGAACGCCCTGGGCCATGACGGCCACCTGGTCCTCATCGATCTGTCGGGGGTCACCTATTTCGGCAGCGCCGCCCTCACCGCCGTCCTGTCGTGTCACGAGGACGGGTTGGCGGAGGGCATCGCGGTGGTGCTGGTCGCCGATCAGCCCTACGTGAAGCAGCCCATCGAGATCACCGGCCTCGACCGCGTACTCGAGACGTATCCGACCATCGAGGCGGCGCTCCGGAGCCGCGGTCAGGACCCGGGCGGACGCACGCCGCGGTAGATGCCGCGCCGCACGATCCACGGCTGCAGCACCCGGTCGACCGACCACGCCGGGAACCGGAACGCGGACCCGTTGGGCGCGAACACCTCCAGGCCGTCGGGTTGGACGCCGAGCACCGAACCCCACCGCCGGGTGGGTGCGCGGTAGTCGCGCAGCGGCCGGCCGGCGAAGTCCGCGATGACATTGCGGGCGAGGAGTTTGTCGGCGCGGTTGCGGGCGCTGCTCCGCAGCGGGTCGGTGGCCGCCACATCGCCGATCGCGTAAACCCCCTGCTGCCCAACCACTTTGAGCTGCGGTGTGACGGTGACGAAACCGTCGTCGTCCAGCAGTTCGGCGGGCAGCCAGTCGGTGTTCGGCCGCACGCGCCCGATCGCCCACAGCACCGCATCGGCCGACGACGCCGGCTGCCCGGTACTCCACTCGACCGGCCCAGACGTGATGCGGTCGCACGCGAAGCCGTCGGGGACGACGGCGCGGTGCCCGGCCCGCAGCACCACACCGAGCCGATCGAGGCGACGGGCGATCCTCCCCCACACCCGCGGATGGTGCTGCGGCAGCGGACGACTCCCCGGAAAGCACAGTTCGACGCGGGTTCCGGGCCAGGCCAGCGCCAGGTTGGCGGCGCTGCTGACGGCCGCCGCACCGCCGCCCACGACGAGCACCGAACGCGCGGCCGCCACGCGTTCGTGGTCGGCACGCAGTTGGGCGGCGACCTCGTCGGGCGAGCGGTAGCCGGGCCTGCGCCAGAACCCGTTGCTCACCCCGGTCGCGATCACCAGCGCGTCGAAATCCTCCACCATCGCCGACCCGTCGACCAAGTGCCCGAACACCTTCCGACCCGCGAGGTCGGCTCCGGTGAGGGTGGCGTGCTCGGTGCGCACGCGGTCGAGAGCACGGAACCGGTCGAACGAAATCCAGTAGTCGCGCGCCCAGTCGTCGGGGCGGGCGAGGCGTACGCCGAGTTCCTGCCCGCTGACCAGACCGGGTTTCCCCGAGATGCCGACCACGTCGGCATGGCGGGCCAACCGCATCGCGGTCAGCACACCGCTGTCGCCGAGACCGGCGATGACGACGCGCGGACGGCTCACACCCGCGCCTTGCGCGGCGGGCGTGGCACGAACCGCGACACCCGGTCGATCACGTCCTGGTAGCCGGGACGCCGCGCCAGACTTCGCGTCTCCATCATGGGGATACTGGCGCCGAGGAACATCGCGAGCATCGCCAGCGCACCGGCGAACAGCCACCAGGCGTCACCCGGCGAAGCCGCCACACCGAACAGCGCGAGCGCCACCCAGAAGCCGCACTCGCCGAAGTAGTTGGGGTGCCGCGACCACGCCCACAACCCGCGGTCCATCACCTCACCCGGGCTGCGGGCGGCGACGAAGCGGTGCATCTGCACGTCGGCGACCAACTCGAGCGTCACCGCGGTCACCGCGATCACGAAAGCCATTGCGGTGAGCCACATCCAGCCACGCCCGGGCGTCGTCACAGCGACGTAGACCGGAAGCATGGCGAGGAACACCTGCAGGGTGGGGATGAGGTGGATGGCGACCAGGTCGACGACGAACTCCCAGCGTCCGGCCCGCTCACGGAACATCGGGTAGCGCCAGTCCTCGTGGTGCAGACCGGGAAACGCATACAGCCAGTTGCCGGTCAGGCGGATCGCCCAGTACCCGACCGCGACCGCGATCAGCGCGCAGCGCACCGCGTCGGCGTCGGGGCTCTGGCTCCACCAGTAGACGAACAGCAGCGGCGGGACCACGCTCCAGTAGGCGTCGTAGAAGCTGGAGTTCCGGTACACGCGGCTGAACGCGAAGACCACCGCGGTGCCGGCCACGTCGGCGATCAGCGTGTCCAGCCACAGCCGTCCGGTGTCCGGTCCCCACACCAGCCACGCCGCGGCGGCGGCCAGCGCGGCGACGTATGCCGCGGCGATCACCGCCAACGACGCGGCCTTACTCCGTTGCGAAGCCACTTCGGCACCTCCTGAAGCGGCCCGACCTGGAGTGACGTGGGCCACAGCGGCTCGAACAGTAACACGTTCCAGTCCTGCCGTCGGCGGTGTCGTCCGCCCTGCTCGTCGGCCACGATCACCCCTTGCTTATCGTGACTGGATGAGCACCGCCGCCGATGCCGACCGGGTCGCCGAACTCGCCCACCGCGTCGTGTCCGAACACGACCCCAAGACGGTGCCGATCCAGGAGTTCCTCGGCGCCTGCTACGACATCGGGCTGTCGTGGGTGAACTTCCCGGAGGGTCTCGGCGGACTCGGGGTGTCCCGCGGCCTGCAGGCCGTGGCCGACGGCATCCTCCAGGGTGCGGGCGGACCGGTTCCCTTGGGGCTCAACCCGATGGGCTACGGCATGGCGGCGCCGACGGTGCGCGAACACGCCCAGAGCGACGACCTCAAACGGTTCTGGCTGCGGCCGCTGGCCACCACCGAACACATCTGGTGTCAGCTGTTCTCCGAGCCCGGCGCGGGGTCCGATCTCGCCGGGCTGGCGACCTCGGCGGTGCCCGACGGGGACGACTGGGTCATCAACGGGCAGAAGGTGTGGACCAGCCTGGCCCACCGGGCGCGATGGGGTCTGCTGCTCGCCCGCACGGATCCGGATGTGCCCAAGCACAAGGGCTTGACGTACTTCGTCATCGACATGCACGCACCCGGCGTGGAGACCAGGCCGCTGCGCCAGCTGACCGGCCACGCGGAGTTCAACGAGGTGTACTTCAGCGACGCCCGCATTCCCGACGTGCACCGGCTGGGCGCCGTCAACGACGGCTGGCGCGTCGCGATGACCACGTTGATGAACGAGCGCAGCGCACTGGGCGCCAGCGGCAGCCGCCGCGGTGCGGGCACCATCGCCGACGCCGTCGCGCTCTGGGCGTCGCGGCCCGAGCGCCAGACACCGGTCCTGCGCGACCGGCTGTCGGAACTGTGGCTGCGCGCCGAGGCGCAGCGATTGACCTCGGAACGGTCACGGGCGTCGGCGACCGTCGGCGGACCCGGGCCGGAAGGCTCGATCGGCAAGCTGGTCGGCGCCGAACTCAATCAGCGGATCTACCAGTGGTGCATGGACTTCCTCGGTCCGGAGGGGCTGCTGTACCACGGCTACGGGATGAACAGCGGGGACACGAGCGACTGGCGCGGCCCCATCCAGCAGCGGTTCCTGCGTAGCCGCGCCAACACCATCGAAGGCGGTACCTCCGACGTGATGCGCAACATCCTGGGCGAGCGGGTGCTCGGTCTGCCGGGCGATCTGCGGGCCGACGCAGGAATGCCGTGGAAGGAGATCCCGCGTGGCTGAGGAGCTTGCGGAGTTCGTGTTCACCGACGAGCAGCGGCAACTGCGTGATGCGGTGCGGGGGTTCTGCGCCGACCACTTCGGCGAGCAGACGGTGCGCCGGCTCATGGAGTCCGATCCACCGTTCGATCCGGGGTTGTGGGCGCGGCTGGGCGGCGAACTCGGCGTGCTGGGTCTGTCGGTGCCCGAGGCCGACGGCGGCGTCGGCGGCACCCTGGTCGACCAGGCCGTCGCGGTCGAGGAGTTCGGCGCATCGCTGGTGTGCGGGCCGCTGTTCGGGACGGTCTACCTCGCGGTGCCCGCCCTGGTGGCCGCCGCATCAGGACAGGCCCGTGACAGTCTGCTCGCCGACCTCGTCGAGGGCACCCGCACCGCCGCGTTCGCGGCGAGCGCCGATTGCGTGAGCGCCGACGGGGACACGCTCACCGGCGAGTTGGGCCCGGTGGTGGATGCCGGCGCGGCCGACGTCCTGCTGGTCGCGGCGACCGGGCCCGACTGGGTCGGTCTGTACGCGGTCGACGCCACCGCGGACGGTGTCGAGCGCACACCCCTCATCACGCTGGACCTGACCCGCCCCCAGGCCGCCGTCACGCTGTCGAATGCCCCGGCCACACTGATCGCCGGGCCCGAGGACGCGGAGCGGGTCATCCGGCATGCGCTGCACGTGGGTGCGGCGCTGCTGGCCGTCGAACAGGTCGGCGCGGCGCAGCATCTGCTCGACCTCGCCGTCGACTACGCCAAGTCGCGTCTGCAGTTCGGCCGGCCAATCGGATCCTTCCAGGCGGTCAAGCACCGATTGGCCGACATGCTGGTCGACGCCGAGCACGCCCGGTCGACGGCGTATCACGCGGTGTGGGCGCTGACCGACGGCTCCGACGACCCCGCGCTGGCCACGGCGATCGCGCAGGCGGTGTGTTCGGCCGCGCTCAGCCGCATCGCCGCCGACACCATCCAGGTGCTGGGCGGCATCGGGTTCACCTGGGAACACCAGGCGCACCTGTACTTCAAGCGGGCGACCACCGACGCCGCACTGTTGGGCAGCGCCGAGCAGCACCGCGCCCGTGTCGCCGAGCTCGTCCTCGACACCGCATCGCCGGACCGGGTGCCGCGGGTCGCGGCAGGCACCGCGGGCTGAGCGGACGCCCGGCGGGAACGCCGCGAAGTCGCTAAGCTGGCGCCTTTCCCTCAGATGGAGGTGTGACCATGTCGGCTGATCCCGGTGCCGCCGCGGCCAGATCCGGGAGCGGCCACATCCGGTTGACGTCGCACACCGGCCACATCGGCACACCGACGATCCGCTGGGGCGCCGCGACCGCGGCGGAGCGCGGCCCGGTCGTGGGCACCACCGCCAACCGGGCGCACCGCAACGTCATCGGCACCCACAGCGGTTCGTACAGCGTCTACCGGGCGTTGGCCGTCGCGGCGGGTGCGCTCAACCGCGAGCATCGCGCCGACCTGACCGACACGTCGCCCACCGACCTCGTCGGGCCGTACCCGCAGTGGAGCGACCCGGCGGCGATCGTGAGCATGGACCCGTGGGGCGCCAGCGTCGCCGACGTGTTCACCGCGGAACTCGCTGCCGGCCTTGATATCCGGCCGACCATCGCGATCACGAAGGCGCACGTGATCCTGCCGGAGATCACCGACGCGATCGGGAAGGGCCGGCTGGTTCCCGACGGCCGCATCCTGCTCGACAGCGGGGCCGCGCTGGTCACCAAGGCCGCCGTCGAACCGGTCTGGTGGCTGCCCGGGGTGGCGCAGCGGTTCGGATGCAGCGAAACCGATCTGCGCCGCGTGCTGTTCGAGGAGACCGGCGGCATGTACCCGGAGCTGGTGACCCGCTCCGATCTCGAGGTGTTCCTGCCCCCGATCGGCGGTCAGACCGTCTACATCTTCGGCAGCGCAGCCGATCTCGCCGACCCGTCGGTGGAGTTGACGGCGCGGGTGCACGACGAGTGCAACGGCTCGGACGTGTTCGGATCCGACATCTGCACGTGCCGGCCGTACCTGACCCACGCGATCGAGGAGTGCATCCGCGGCGCCCAGAACGGCGGCGTCGGCCTGGTCGCGTACTCCCGCAAGGAGGGCCGCGCACTCGGTGAGGTCACCAAGTTCCTGGTCTACAACGCCCGCAAGCGGCAGGTCGGCGGTGACACCGCCGACCAGTACTTCGCCCGCACCGAATGCGTGGCCGGCGTCCAGGACATGCGCTTCCAGGAACTGATGCCCGACGTGCTGCACTGGTTCGGCATCCGCAAGATCCACCGCCTGGTGTCGATGAGCAACATGAAGTACGACGCGATCACCGGCTCGGGAATCGAAGTGGGCGAACGGATCAACATCCCCGACGAACTCGTGCCCCCGGATGCGCGGGTGGAGATCGACGCGAAGATGGCGGCCGGATACTTCACGCCGGGTCCGGTGCCCGACGCCGAGCAACTCAAGAAGGTCAAGGGCCGCGGGTTGTCCCAATGACGCCGGACGGGGCCGTCGCCGCGCTGCGCACCACCGACGCCGTCCGCGACCGCGCCGGCCAACTGCTCCGCCGCGCCAGGGCGGGCGAGTCCGCATGGTTCACGGTGTGCGACGACGCGCTGGGCAACGCGGCGGGCGTCGTCGCCGAGGTGACCCGCACCCGCTATCCGGATCTCTCGATCCCGTTCCACAGCCGCTGGCGGCACTTCGAGGCCGGCGGGGTGAACCGCGCCGCCGGACTCGAGGCGAGCCCGCAGGCGATGATCGACCTCGCCGTCGTCAGCGTCCTGCTCGACGCGGGGGCCGGTGCGGACTGGAAATTCTCAGAAGCGTCCACCGGACAACGATTTTCACGATCCGAGGGGCTTGCCGTAGCCAGTTGGCACGCCTTCGCCGACGGGGTGTTCTCGGCGGATCCGGCCGATCCGCTGCGCGTCGACGCGGCGGGGTTGAAGGCGGTGACCGTCGATGACCTGGCGGCGGCGTTCCAGGTGTCGGCTGACAACCCGCTGGTGGGGCTCGACGGCCGGGTGGAACTGCTGCACCGCCTCGGTGACGCGGTGACCACCGACGTCTTCGGTGGCCGGCCGGGCGGGCTGTTCGACGCGCTCACCGCATCCACGCAGACCGTCGGGGCCCACGACATCCTGGCGCTGCTTCTCGACACGCTGTCGCTGATCTGGTTGAGCGGCAACGAGATCGCCGGCCATCCGGTGGGCGACTGCTGGCGCCACGCCGCGGTCACCGGCGGCGGGCTCACCGACGGCTGGGTGCCGTTCCACAAGCTGTCGCAGTGGCTGACCTACTCGCTGCTCGAGCCGTTCACGTGGGCCGGGGTGGAGGTGACGGGGGTGGACGCGCTCACCGGGCTGCCCGAGTACCGCAACGGCGGGCTGCTGATCGACACCGGGGTACTGATCCTGCGGGATCCCGAATACGCCTCTCGCACATGGCAGGTCGGCGACGAGCTGGTGGTCGAGTGGCGGGCGCTGACGGTGGCGCTGCTCGACGAACTGGCCCCGCTGGTCTGCGCGCAGCTGGGCGCCGAGATGCCGCTGGCCTGCGTCCTCGAGGGCGGGACGTGGGCGGCCGGGCGCGAACTGGCCCGGCGGACCCGCGGCGGGTTGCCGCCGTTGACCATCGCCAGCGACGGCACGGTCTTCTGACCGCAGAACAGGAGCAGACATGGGCGAAGTCCACCTCGTCGACCACCCGCTGGTGGCGCACAAGCTGACGCTCCTGCGCCGTAAGGACGCCTCGACGCACAGCTTCCGCCAGCTGCTGCACGAGATCTCCGCACTGATGGCCTACGAGGTGCTGCGCGACATCCCGACCCAGGACTTCGAGGTGGAGACCCCGCTGGAGACCACCGTCGGCAAGGTCATCGACGGCAAGAAGCTCGTGTTCGTGTCGATCCTGCGGGCGGGCACCGGCATCCTCGACGGCATGCTGGCCGTGGTGCCCGGCGCGCGAGTCGGCCACATCGGGCTCTATCGCGACCCGAAGACGCTCGTGGCCGTCGAGTACTACTTCAAGATGCCGGCGGGCATGGAGGAACGCGACGTCGTCGTGGTCGATCCGATGCTGGCCACCGGCCACTCCGCGGTGGCGGCGGTGGACCGGCTCAAGGAGTGCGGTCCGAAGTCGATCAAGTTCGTCTGCCTGCTCACCTGTCCGGAGGGGATTGCGGCGATGCAGGAGGCCCATCCCGACGTGCCGATCTACACCGCGGCCATCGATCGCCAGCTCGACGAGCACGGCTACATCGTCCCGGGGCTCGGCGACGCGGGCGACCGGATCTTCGGCACGAAGTAGCCGTTTGATCAACCCCCGGCCAGGGAATCGCTCGACACAATGACACACGAATGGGAATGCGTCGTCGTCGGTGGTGGCGCCGCTGGGCTGAGCGCCACGTTGGTCCTGGGACGGGCGCGGCGGCGCACCCTGCTGGTCGACGCGGGCGAGCAGAGCAACCGGTTCTCCGAGGGCATCGGGGGGCTGCTCGGGTTCGACCAGCGTCCGCCCGCCGAGCTGTACGAGACCGGGCGCAACGAGCTCAAGGCGTATCCGACGGTCGAGTTCCGAGAAGGCTCGGTGGTGCAGGGCGCCCCGCAGGACGACGGCTTCGTCCTCGACCTCGACGGCGGTGATCGGATCACCACCCGCCGAGTGCTGCTGGCCACCGGGATGCAGTACTGCCCGCCGGAGCTGCCCGGCCTCGAACCGCTGTGGGGTAAGTCGGTGTTCCAGTGCCCGTTCTGTCACGGCTGGGAGATGCGGGACAAGCGGCTGGCGTCTCTGGCGACCGGCGACGAGGCGATCCATGCGGCGCTGATGTTGCGCGGGTGGAGTGACGACGTGGTACTGCTGACCGACGGCAACCCGGAACTCGACGGCACCGACTTCGACCAGCTGAAGTCCGCCGGAGTCACGATCGACGACCGCCGGATCGCCGAACTGGAGGGCACCGACGGTCGGCTGACCGCGATCGCCTTCGCCGACGGCACCCGGCTGGAACGCGACGGGCTGCTGGTGGAGGCGCCGCTGCGGCAGCGCTCGCAACTCGCCGAACAACTGGGCGCCTCGTGCACGCCGGGCCCGCTGGCGGTGGACACCATCGGCATCGACGCACTGCACCGCACCTCGACCTCGACGGTGTTCGCCGCAGGCGACGTCTGCACCGAGCAGCCGTACGTCGCGGGCGCGATCGCCGCAGGAGCCCAGGCGGCGATGATCATCGCGCAGAGCCTGCTCTCGGAGCAGTTCGGGATGCCGTACCCGCCCGAGTAGCGATTTGTGCACGATAACGAGCGCCCACCGCGCGTAATCGTGCACAAATCGCTACGGCGTGACCGCGTCGATCGCCCGGTAGATCCGCTGCTCGCTGACGGGTCGCGCCGTACCGAGCTGCTGCGCCCACAGGCTGACGCGTAGCTCTTGGATCATCCGCCCGATGTCCCGGACGTCCTCGGCGGCGGCGCGGCTCGGCGAAAGCGACTGTCGTAGTTCGTCATAGGCTTCCTGCACGGCGTGCACCCGCGCCATCCGTTCGCGGTCGGCGCCGGTGGCATGCGGCAGTCGCTCGAGGCGGCGACCGATCGCGGTGAGGTACCGGGTCAGGTCGGCCAGGTGCGCCACCCCCGTCGCGGTGACGAAGCCCTTCGGGAGCAGCGCCGCGAGCTGCGCGCGGACGTCGGCGATCGCCTCGGCCTGCGTGGGCGGGGGCTTGGCCGGCAGCGCCACCTGCGCCTGTTGCGCGGCGGCCAGCACCTTCTCCACCCGGGCCACGATGTCGAGCGTCGTCGGCACCAACGCCGTCGCCACCCGCTGCCGCAGCGCATCGAACTCTGCCCTCGTCCACACCGGCTCGCGGACAAGCGCATCCACCGCCGCATCCGCACAGTCTTCGATCAGCGCACCCAGCGATCCGTCCGGGTTCGCGCCGAGCACCAACCGGCGCCGGGTGTCCAGCGCGCGCTCCACGTTCTTGACCGGCGACGGCGCCGCCAACCGCAACAGCCGCCGGATCCCGGGACCCATCGCGGCGCGCTGCTCGGCCGGCGTCGCGAAGACCCGCACGTCGACCGCACCGCCCGCGTCGACGAACGCCGGATAGCCCCGGACCCGATGCCCGCCAGTGGTGTTCTCGACCGTGCGGGGCACGTCGTCGAGGTCGTCCGGCCAGGTGCGCAGCCCGCTCCGCTCCAGCCCGTCGGCCACCGCACGCGCGACGGCGGCCCGCACCGGTGCGGCCAACTGCTCCTGCAGCGTCTCCAGATCCTTGCCCCGCGCCACCTCGGCGCCGTCCTTCTCGACCGCGAACGTCACCCGCAGATGCGCCGGAATCTTCTCGAGGTCGAACGCGTCGAGCGGCACCGTCACACCGCTGCGCCGCCACAGTTCGTGCTGCAGGCTCTTCAGCAGCGGTCCGCTGGCCGGATCGATCGTTCGCAGCACGTCCCGCGCGGTGTCCGGCACGGGAACGAAGTTGCGGCGCAGCTCCTTCGGTAGCGACTTGATCAGCGCGGTGACCAGCTCCTCACGCAAAGCCGGCACATGCCAGGCGAACTCGTCACCGCCGAGGCGGGCCAGCACCTCGACGGGCACGTGCACCGTGATGCCGTCGTCGGCCGCACCGGGTTCGAAGCGGTAGGTCAGCGGCAGCGCGAGGTCCCCGGCTTGCCACTGGTCGGGCAGTTCCTCGGCGCCGTCGGACCGCAACAGGTCGTCGCGCGTCATCGTCAACAGATGAGGCGTCCTGTGCCGCTGCTTACGCCACCACGCGTCGAAATGCCGTGCCGAGACGATGTTTTCGGGGATGCGCGAGTTGTAGTACGCGAACACCTCTTCGTCGCCGACCAGCAGATCGCGCCGGCGGGCCCGCTCCTCGACCTCTTCGAGTTCCTCACGCAGCCGCGCGTTGTCGCGGAAGAAATGGTGTTTGGTCTGCCAGTCGCCTTCGACCAGGGCGTGGCGGATGAACAGTTCGCGCGCCAGTTCCGGGTCGATCTGCGCGTAGTTGACGCGGCGGCGCGCCACCAGCGGCAGCCCGTAGAGCGTGACCCGCTCGAACCCCATCACCGCACCGCGTTCGGCGTCCCAGTGCGGTTCACTGTGGGTGCGCTGCACCAGATCTCCGGCGATCCGCTCGACGGTGTCGGGATCGATGCGCGCGCCGATGCGGCCGAACAGCCGGCTGGTCTCCACCAGGTCCGCGACGACGATCCAGCGCGGCGGCCGCTTGGTCAGCACCGAACCGGGCGCCAGGACGAATCGCGAGTTCCGCGCGCCCTGATAGTCGCGTCCGTCCCCGTCGCGCAGCCCGACATGCGACAGCAGCCCGGCCAGCAGCGCGGCGTGCACGCTGGCCGGCGGTGCGGGTTCGTCGGATTCGCGGATGCCGAGGTCGCGGGCGATGGTGCGCAGCTGGCCGGTCAGGTCCTGCCACTCGCGGATCCGCAGGTAGTGCAGGAACTCCTCGCGGCACATCCGCCGGAAAGAGCTGCCGGAGCGCTCTTTTCGTTGCTCGCCGAGGTACCGCCACAGGTTGAGGTAGGAGATGAAATCGGAGTGCTCGTCGGCGAACCGGGCGTGCTTCTGGCGGGCGGCGTCCTCGCGGTCGACGGGGCGCTCCCGCGGATCGGGGATCGACAGCGCGGCCGCGAGCACCAGCACCTCGCGCACGCAGCCTTCGGTGTCGGCCTGCAGGATCATCCGGCCGATCCGCGGGTCGAGCGGCAGCCGCGCCAGCCGGCGCCCGATGTCGGTGAGCGTCCCCTGCAGGTCGAACGCGCCGAGCTCCTGCAGCAGGGTCACGCCGTCGCGGATGCTGCGTTTCTCCGGCGGGTCCAGGAACGGGAACTCCTCGACGTCCCCGAGGCCGAGCGCGGCCATCTGCAGGATCACCGCCGCGAGGTTGGTGCGCAGGATCTCCGGATCGGTGTAGCGCGGTCTGCCCTCGAAGTCCTTCTCGGAGTACAGCCGGATACACACGCCCGGGGCGGTGCGGCCCGACCGGCCGGCGCGCTGGGCGGCCGACGCCTGCGAGATCGGCTCGATCGGCAGCCGCTGCACCTTGGTGCGACGGCTGTAGCGGGAGATGCGCGCGGTACCCGGGTCGACGACGTAGCGGATGCCCGGGACCGTCAGCGATGTCTCGGCGACGTTGGTCGACAGCACGACGCGGCGCCCGGTGTGCGGGGCGAACACCTTCTGCTGGTCGGCGGTGGGCAGGCGCGCGTAGAGCGGCAGCACCTCCGTCGTCGGGCCCAGCTCACCGCGCAGCACCTCGGCGGTGTCACGGATCTCACGTTCACCGGACAGGAAAACCAGCACGTCGCCGGGCGGTTCGGCCTCGAGTTCACGCACGGCGTCGACGATCGCGTCGGTCGGGTCGCGGAGTTCGGTGCGGACGACTTCGTGGTCCGGATCGTCCGGGTCCTCCGTCGAGTCGTCGATGATCGGTACCTCCAGCGGCCGGTACCGGATCTCCACCGGATACGTGCGGCCGGACACCTCGACGATGGGCGCGCCATGAAAGTGCGCGGCGAACCGCTCGGGCTCGATCGTCGCGGAGGTGACGATGACCTTGAGGTCGGGCCGGCGCGGCAGCAGCTCGCGCAGGTAGCCGAGCAGGAAGTCGATGTTGAGGCTGCGCTCGTGGGCCTCGTCGAGGATGAGGGTGTCGTAGCGCAGCAACCGGCGGTCGCGCTGGATCTCGGCGAGCAGGATGCCGTCGGTCATCAGCTTGACCAGCGTTCGGTCGGAGGCCTGGTCGGTGAACCGCACGGTGTAGCCGACGGCGTCTCCGAGCGGAGTGCCCAGTTCGTCGGCGATGCGCTGGGCGACGGTGCGCGCCGCGAGGCGACGGGGCTGGGTGTGACCGATCGTGCCGCGGATGCCGCGCCCGAGTTCCAGGCAGATCTTCGGCAGCTGGGTGGTCTTGCCGGATCCGGTCTCGCCGGCGACGACGATCACCTGGTTCTCGGTGATGGCCTTGGCGATCTCGTCGCGGCGTTCGCTGACCGGAAGGTCGGGGTAGCTGATCGCGGGCACGGCCGCCAACCGGGTGGCGATCAGCGCCTCGGCGGCGCTGATCTGCTCGGCGATCGGCGCGAGCGCCCCGGGTTTGGCCTGTCTGAGCCGGCGGCCGAGGCGGGCGGCGTCGCGGTAGGTCAGACCGTCCAGGCGGCTGCGCAGCTCACGGACGGACGGTTCGGACACTCGCGCCAGGATACGGGCCGCGTCATGCAGTGCCGGGCGACCAGTACTCCAGCATCTCGGCGAACGTCTCGAACGCCGGCGTGGACACCCCGTAGGTCGCCTCCAGGTGGACGCTGAGCGGGAAGCCCAGGTCCGCGACACCGTCGATCACCCGTTTGTACAGGTCGAGCAGCATCCGCCGCTTGTCGGCCGGCTCGCTGGCGGCAAGCGTCTTGACGAACTCCTGCTCCGCGGCGACCGCGGCGTTACCCGGATCCTGGATCAGCCAGTTGATGAGCCCGACGCGGCTCTCCATCTTCGGCACGAACCCGAACGACAGCAGGATCTCCGGGCGGTACTCGTTGCTCGCCGCGAACTCCTCGAGGAATCCGAC
This sequence comes from Mycolicibacterium litorale, assembly GCF_010731695.1. Classification (NCBI taxonomy): domain Bacteria; kingdom Bacillati; phylum Actinomycetota; class Actinomycetes; order Mycobacteriales; family Mycobacteriaceae; genus Mycobacterium; species Mycolicibacterium litorale. Next base: position 4,591,131 of record NZ_AP022586.1, on the reverse strand, counting down.
GATCGCGTCGGAGTACAGCAGCTGCGTCATCCCGTAGGTCGCGCCCTGCTTGCACTTGAACGTGAAGCGGCCCTGCTCACCGTCGCGGGTCGGGATCAGGATGGCACCGCGGTTCGGCACCAGATCCTCGTAGAGCGACAGTGCATCGGTCGGGGCGACGCCGCTGCCCTCCCCGTCGTTCATCGTCCGCGGCACGCCGACGAACGCGATGCCGTCGAAGCCGGCCGAACTCAGCTCGGTCAGCCGGGACCGCAGCGCGGTCTCGTCGAGGAACGCGGTGACCTGCGTGCACAGCCCGCGCACACCCGGCAGCTCCGGCTTGATGATCTGCCAGAACTCGAGCACGTCCATCTTGGGTTTCATCTCGATGGGACGGCCGCTGTCCTCCTCGATCATCCCGGGGATCATGACGTGGCCGATGCGACCCTCGATACCGGCCTCGGCCGAGCAACGGAGCACCTTGTGGGCATCTTCGAGCGCATGCTCGCGGCCTCGTTCGACATTCGGCGCCACGAGTTCGAGCGCGACGGTGTTCAGGGGCAACGGTTGCTCCTCTTGACTGCATGACGACAGACGCGGCGTGGCGGCCGCGATCCCCCCGGAAAGCGCCACCATACCGCTGCGGCCTGCCCGCAGCCTGGTGAGGCCTACCCTCGACACTGGTGAGGAGGCCTCCGATGGCGCGTCGAATCCGGTGGCTGCGCGGCTCGCTGGTGGTCGCGCTGGTGCTGTTCGCCGCATCGGCCGCGTGGACGCTGCGCGACGATCCGCAGGAGGTCGCCGTCACCTACGAGGTGACCGGTTCCGCCGGCGCGGTGGAGATCCGCTACGAGGATTCCGACGGCGCGCTGTCCGCGCCGACGCTGGTCACCCTCCCGTGGCGGCGGCAGTTCACGGTGCCGCTGGCCGCCCGCTTCCTGTCGCTGAGCGCGGGCCGTACCGGATCGTCGTCCGGGGACGTGACGTGCCGCATCACCGCTGACGGCATGCTGATCGCGCTGGACGGGCTGAGCGGCGGGTACACCCAGTGCACCGGAGGGCTCACCGGTCGATGAGCCGCTGCACCGACGGCGGAACCGGAAGCGGCGAATCGGACACCGGCGCCCCGTAACGGGTCGAGACGGGCACCACCCCGGTCCACGCGGCGCCCTCGGACGCCGGGCCGCTCCTCGCCTTGGCCACCCACTGCCCGTCGACGATCGGCACCTCGAGCAGCAGAGTCGACGCCAGTTCCTTCGCCGAATGCGGCGGGCATTCCGCCGCGCGGCCCGGGATCAGCGCCTCGGTGAACCGGTCGAGCAGCCCCGGCGCCTCGTCGCCGTCCACCACCCGGCAGACCCCACGGACCACCGCGGAGCGATAGTTCGCCGAGTGGTCGAACTGCCGCTCGGCGATCACCAGCGCGTCGAACACGAAAGCGCTCACACACACCTTCGCCCCCGCCGCGACGTGGCGCAGCGCGCCCGCGCCGGTCGACCCGTGCAGCAGCAGCCGGTCCCCCTCGCGTGCGACGAGCATCGGCACCGCCCACGGCTCATCGTCCAGCACTGTCGAGACGGTCGCCACCATCGCGGTGTCGAAGACCTCGTGCACCAGGGCGAGGTCCTGCCCGCGGTCCGGCTTACGGGTCAATCGGCTCAACGGTGATGTCGTCACGGCTGCCATTCATCCAGGCCGTCGCACCGGCGGCAACCGATATCTTGAGTCCCATGGACGCTGACGTCATCGTGGTGGGTGCGGGCCTCGCCGGTCTGGTCGCCACCCACGAGTTGACCCGCCGCGGCAAGAGGGTGGCGGTCGTCGACCAGGAGAACGCCGCCAACCTCGGCGGGCAGGCGTACTGGTCGTTCGGTGGGCTCTTCCTGGTGGACAGCCCCGAACAGCGCCGCATGCGCATCAAGGACTCCTTCGAGCTCGCGTGGAGCGACTGGCAGGGCAGCGCCGCGTTCGACCGGCTCGACGACGAGGACGTGTGGGCGGCCAAGTGGGCGCGCGCCTATGTCGAATGGGCCGCCGGTGAGAAACGCGACTACCTGACCGGGCACGGCATCTCGTTCCTGCCGACCGTCGGCTGGGCCGAACGCGGTGATCTCACCGCCACCGGGCACGGCAACTCGGTGCCCCGCTTCCACGTCGCGTGGGGCACCGGCACCGGGATCGTCGGCCCGTTCGCCGACTCCGCCGCGGGGCGTGGACTCGTGCGGTTCCACCACCGGCACCGCGTGGACGGACTGGTGTACACCGACGGCGCCGTCACCGGAGTGCGCGGCACCGTGCTGGCCCCCGACGGTGCGGTGCGCGGCGCCCCGTCCAACCGCGACTCGGTCGGCGACTTCGAACTCTCCGCCCAGGCGGTGGTGGTGACGACGGGCGGCATCGGCGCCAACCACGAGATCGTGCGCCGCTTCTGGCCCGCCCGGCTGGGCACCGCACCGCGGTCGATGATCACCGGCGTCCCCGCCCACGTCGACGGCCGCATGCTCGACATCGCCGCGGATTCCGGTGTGCGCCTGGTGAACCGGGACCGGATGTGGCACTACACCGAGGGCATCGTCAACTGGGATCCGATCTGGCCGGACCACGCGATCCGCATCCTGCCCGGACCGTCGTCGATGTGGTTCGACGCGTTGGGCCGTCGGTTGCCCGCGCCGTATCTGCCCGGCTACGACACGTTGGGCACGCTGCGTTACCTGCGCACCACCCCCGACATCGCCGAGCACGACCACTCCTGGTTCATCCTGACCCAGCGCATCATCGAGAAGGAGTTCGCGCTGTCCGGGTCGGAGCAGAACCCCGACATCACCGCCAAGGACCGCCGCGCGTTCCTCAAGGAGCGGTTGTTCAGCAAGGGTGGACCCGGTCCCGTCGAGGCGTTCAAGAAGCACGGGGTCGACTTCGTCGTCGCCGACGACCTCGACGGCCTGGTCGCCAAGATGAACGCGCTGACCGACCGGCCGCTGCTGGACCCCGCGGTGATCCGCCGCCAGATCGAGGCGCGCGATCTGCAGGTGGCCAACCCGTTCAGCAAGGACGCGCAGATCCAGGGCATCCACAACTCGCGCAGCTCCCTGGCCGACCGCATCGGCCGCACCACCGCACCGCACCGCATCCTCGATCCGAAGGCCGGACCGCTGATCGGCATCAAACTGCACATCCTGACGCGAAAGACGTTGGGCGGCATACAGACCGACCTGGCCTCGCGCGCCATCGGCCTGGACGGGCAGCCGATCGACGGCCTGTACGCCGCCGGTGAAGTCGCGGGTTTCGGCGGTGGCGGCGTGCACGGGTACAACGCGCTGGAGGGCACGTTCCTCGGCGGGTGCATCTTCTCCGGCCGCGCCGCGGGGCGGGCCCTGGCCGACCGGGTCTGACGACGCGCCGAACGTGAGGCTGTGTGCGAGATTCGGCCTATTCGTCAGCCACAAGCTCACGTTCGGCGTCAAGCGGGCGCACGGCGCGGGCGACCTCCGCGGCGAGCGGGCCCGCCTGCAACCGGAACGACTGCAACGGACCGATCAGCGGCTCGTCGTAACCGGCGAACCACAGCCCCGGTGCGGCGCCGGGCAGGCCGTTGACCAGTGGCGCGCCGTCCTCGTCGAGTACACCCAGATGCCCGACGAGTGGTTCGAGGCCGTGCCGGTATCCCGTCGCACCGATGACCACGTCCGGCCGGATCCTCCCGCCGTCGGCGAGCACGACGTCGGCCGCCTCGAATGATTCGACTGCCCCGACCACCTCGATCCGCCCCGCCTTGATCCGCGGCACCAGTTCGTCACCGAGGGTGGGGATGCTGCCGTCGTCGAGCAGCGCACGGTAGATACCTTTTCGCGGCGCCGGCAGGCCCGCCGGGCTCAGGTCGCCGAACCACAGCCTGCTCACCACCGCGGCCGCGTGATCGAGTACCGGGACCGGCAGTCGCTGGAGCGCCGCGCTGAACGCGTCGACCGGTATTCCGGCGGCTGACCGGGGCACCAGGTGTGGCGGGTTGCGCACGGCCAGTCGCACCCGGGCGGCCACCCCGTCGCTGAGTTGCAGCGCGATGTCGGTGGCGGAGTTGCCCACCCCGACCACCAGCACGTCGCGCCCGGCGAACGGCCAGGGATTGCGGTAGTCGGCCGAGTGCAGCAGTTCGCCCGTGAAGCCCTCCATTCCCGGCCAGGCCGGCAGCGCCGGGGTGTGATAGTTCCCGGTCGCGATCACCACGGCGTCGGCGGTGTACGACTCTGCGTCGGTGGTGAGGTGCCACCGGTCGTCGTCGCGGTCGATGCGGGTCACCGTGACCCCGAGAGCCAGCCGGAGCCGTTGGCGCCGAACGTAACTGTCGAAGTAGTCGACCATGTCGTCCCGCCGGGGCCAGCGGCCGTAACGCCGGGGGATGGGTTGTCCCGGCAGGTGCGACCAGTAGCCACAGGTGTTGAGACGGAAACCGTCGTAGCGGTCACGCCAGGCCGACGCCGGCGCGGCCGCGCGGTCGAGGACCAGCGCGTCGACGTTCTGTTCGTGGCGGAGTTGGCGGGCGATCGCCAATCCGCAGGGGCCCGCGCCCACGATGAGGACGCGTTCATGGCGCAGTTGAGAAGACATCCCGGCCAGGGTTCCCACCCGGCGGCCGGCTCAAGCCGGTTTCCGATTCGGCGTGCCGGGTAGTTCTGTGGTCTACCCGAACCGTTTCAGGAGGATTGATGAGCTCACCGGAACCGACGCCTGACGACGACCAGCAGGCCGAGACCGGAGTGCCGAGCGCGAGTCCCGGATACTCCACGCCGCCGCCGGAAGGCGTTCGCGACGCCGAGGATCAGGGCGACGCGAGCTAGCGCAGCCGGCGATCCGGGCGGTGGCTGATCGAAAGGTCAACCACCGCCCGGTTTTTCGTCGATCACCGCTTGTCGGGTGTGCGCGGGGTGTTGGTGCTCGGATCCTCACCGCGCGTGAACGGCGGTACATGTTCGACCACGCCGGCGACCCGCGCGAGCCCTGAACTCACCGAGGTGAGCACGTCGCGCTGCCTACCGGACGAACGGCGCGCGCCGCGGTCGAGGTGGTCGCGTGCGCGGTCGAGGACGGTCAGCGGGGCCGCCGCGGCGACATTGCCCGGTGGGCGCCGGGCCACGACGGGATGAGGACGGGTCGGCGCGATCCGCCGCACCGCCTCCCAGGCCCAGCCCAACTGGATCAGCGTGCGATGGTCGGCGGCATCCTGGAGCATCGGAAGCAGTCGGTCCTCTTCGTCCCGAACATCCTCGCGCAGAAGCGTTTTGATGCGCTCCCACAGTTGCTGGTGCCGGGGATCGCTCTCGGGTACCTTCTCGAACTCGGTGAACAGCTCGTTGATCTCCTGGTGTTCGCGTTCGATCTCCAGGGTCAGCGGTTCTCCGCCCGGCACCATTTTCCGGATGGCCGGCCAGAGCACTGATTCCTCGGCGAACGCGTGTGGGAACACCAACCGGCACAGTTCGGTGAGATAGTCCTGCCGTTCGGCACCCGTACTCGCATCGATCCGGTGCAGCAACCGGTCGAGTTCGATGTGGTCACGTTTCTGGCGTGTGAGGACGCTGAAGGGGCCGCCGAGCTGCGCGAGGTTCTGGTCGGCAAGGGATGACGTCATGGGTACTCCTCTCCGTGAGCGGTCACGTGCCCCGCCCGCCCGACTCCAAACGTGGATGCGCACACGAAATGAGACCGCTCCAGGGCGTTTGCGCCCACATGCCTCGGGTACCGCCACTCCTGCCGTACAGAGAACGTGCGGCGGTCGGGGTGGTCGCAGGCGCGACCCTAAACACTTGAATCGTGGAGAGCTGATGTTCCGTCATACCGATTACATGCAATTCGATGTCAAGCCCGAAAAGCCGGATCCGGTCTACGCGCGCAAGCTGCAGGAGCTGCTGGGCGGTGCGTACGGCGAGATGACCGTCACCATGCAGTACCTCATGCAGGGCTGGAACTGCCGCATGAAGGGCAAGTACAAAGACCTGATCATGGACATCGCGACCGAGGAGATCGGCCATGTCGAGATGATCGCGACGATGATCGCCCGCCTGCTGGAGAGCGCGCCGGCCACCGACGCCACCCAGAACGCCCTCGGTGACCCGGTCGTCGCGGCCGTGATGGGCGGGATGGACCCGCAGCAGGCCATCATCTCCGGTGGCGCACCGACGCTGTCGGACAGCCAGGGCGTGCCGTGGAGCGGCCGCTATGCGACCGCGTCGGGAAACCTGTTGGCCGACTTCTATTCCAACGTCAACGCCGAGGCGCAGGGCCGGGTGCAGACCGCCCGGTTGTGGCACATGACCGATGACCCGGGCGTCAAGGCGATGCTCAAGTTCAACCTCGCGCGCGACACCTACCACCAGAACATGTGGCTGGCGGCGATCGAGGAACTGCAGGCCGACGGGCTGGAGGGCGTCGTGGCACCGAACGATCTGTTCGACGAGGAGTACGAGGAGCATGCCAGCACGCTGTGGCATCTGTCCGACGGCGCCGACTCCGACAAGGGCCGCTGGGCGAACGGGCCGCTGCCCGACGGTCGCCACACCGGGAAGTTCCTCGCCGATCCGCAGCCGCTCGGCGACCGGCAGTCGGGACCGCCGCCGGACCCGAAGCTGTACGTGACCTACGACGGTTCGATGGGCGAGCCGCGGACACCGTCGCTCGGCACCGAGAAGGGCGTGATGGGCAAGCTCAAGGACGCCATCGACCCCGACAAGACGTAAACCGTCGCTCCGTAGTCTGGATGAGGTGAGTGCTGCACCCGTGACGAACCTCAGCCTGGACGACCGCTTCGCGCGGGATCTGCCGGAGATGGCGGTCCGCTGGCGGGCCGAGGAGGCTCCCGACCCGCGGCTGCTCGTGCTCAACGAGCAGTTGGCGGCGGACCTCGGTGTCGACGCCGACTGGCTGCGCACCCCTGACGGGGTGCGTCTGCTGGTCGGCAACTCGGTCCCCAGCGGCGCCACTCCGGTGGCGCAGGCCTATTCCGGTCACCAGTTCGGCGGCTTCGCGCCGCGACTGGGTGACGGCCGGGCTCTGCTGATGGGCGAGTTGGTCGACACCGAGGGCCGGCTGCGCGATCTGCACCTGAAGGGTTCCGGGCACACACCGTTCGCTCGCGCCGGAGACGGGCTGGCCGCCGTCGGCCCGATGCTGCGCGAGTACATCGTCAGCGAGGCCATGCACGCGCTGGGGATCCCGACCACCCGCGCGCTCGCGGTGGTCGCGACCGGACGCCCCGTGTACCGCGAAACCCCGCTCGACGGCGCCGTGCTGGCCCGCGTGGCCAGCAGCCACCTTCGCGTCGGCAGTTTCCAGTACGCGGCGGCGACCGGGAACCGGGATCTGCTGACCCGACTCGCCGACCACGCCATCGCCCGTCATCACCCGCAGGCCGCCGACGCGGAGAACCCGTATCTGGCGTTGTTCGAGGCGGTGGCGTCGGCCCAGGCGCGGCTGATCGCGCGCTGGATGCAGGTCGGCTTCATCCACGGCGTGATGAACACCGACAACATGACGATCTCCGGGGAGACCATCGACTACGGGCCCTGCGCGTTCATGGACGTCTACGACCCCGAGACGGTGTTCAGTTCCATCGACATGTGGGGCCGCTACGCCTACGGCAATCAGCCGTCGATGGCCGCGTGGAACCTGGCGCGCTTCGCCGAGGCGTTGCTCCCGCTGTTCGCCGACGATCTCGACCAGGCGGTCAGCCTCGCGGAGGCCGCGCTCGGCGCGTTCGGCCGGCAGTACGTCGCCGATCTGACCGCGGGGATGCAGGCCAAGCTGGGCCTGTCGGGCGCCGAAGAGAGCGCGGTCGCACCGCTCCTCGAGGAACTGCAGGACTTGCTGCAGCAGAATCACATCGACTACACGTCGTTCTTCCGGGCGCTCGGACGCGCCGCCCGCGGCGACGCCGAACCCGCGCGCGGACTGTTCGTCGACCTCGCCGGGTTCGACGCGTGGCTCAACCGGTGGCGCGCGCTCGGCCCCGACGGCGAGGCGATGGACCGGGTCAACCCGGTCTACATACCGCGCAACCACCTCGTCGAGGAGGCGCTGACCGCGGCCGCCGGCGGCGATCTGGCACCGTTCGAACAGCTGCTCACCGCGGTGACCGGGCCGTTCGACGAACGGCCCGGTCTCGAGCGCTATGCCGAACCCGCACCTGAGGAGTTCGGCAAGTACCGCACGTTCTGCGGTACCTGAGGACTACGGCGTGGTGGCGCAGCCGACGCCCGGGATGCACCCGGTGGCGCCGCCCGGACCGGCCGTACCCGACGGTCCGCCGGGGATCGCACCCGTCGCGCCCTGAGGTCCGGCCGCACCGCCCGGGCCACCCGGGATCGCACCCGCGGCACCCTGCGGACCGGCCACCCCACCCGGGCCACCCGGGATCGCACCCGCGGCACCCTGCGGACCGGCCACCCCACCCGGGCCACCGGGGATCGCGCCTGCGGCGCCTCCGGGGCCGACCACACCGGGCGGCGGCGGGACGAACACGCCCGGCGCCGGAGGCGGCGGCGGTGGGGCGGCGCAGCCCGTGCCGTACGGGTCGACGCATCCGGGCGGTCCGCCCGCCGGGAACGCGAGGGTGGCGCCTGCCGGAACGGCGAAGGCGATGGCCAGTGCAGAGGCCCCGGCCGCGAGGACCGGTGCGCGTTTCAAGTGATCAGTCAGCATTCCGCGGCTGTACCACCCATGCTGCGGTTCAAACATCGATTGTCGCGATGACGAAGATCAGTAGTGGTAGGTGTCCGACGGCGCCGGCATGTGCACGGGCTCGTCCTCGAACTCGGTGACCTCGATGCCGTAGGCGCGGGCCAGATCGAGGATCTTGGTGGCCCGCGCGATCCGCGGCAGGTCCGACCCGTTGCGGATCTCTCCGCCGTCACGCTCGAACTCGGCGAAGAACTCCTTGGCCCACGCGATCTCGTCCTGGGACGGCGACAGTCCCTCGTTGACCACCGAACACTGGTCGGGGCTCAGGCAGATCTTGCCGGTCATCCCGAACTCCGCGGACACCGCGGTGGCCTCGATCAGCCGCAGCGCGCTGGACCCGATCGTCGGCCCGTCGATCGCGCTGGGCAGATGGGCCGCCTTGGCCGCGATGGTGAACCGCGACCGCGCGTAGGCGAGGGTGGCCGGATTGTCGCCGAAGCCGGTGTCGCGGCGGAAGTCCCCGATGCCGAACGCCAGGCGGAACGTGCCCTTCGCCGCGGCGATCTCGGTGATGCGTTCCAGCCCGCGGGCGGTCTCGACCAGCGCGACGATGGGCACCCCGGGCAGGCGTTTGGCGGTCTCTGTCACGTGGTCGACGGATTCGGCCATCGCGAGCATCACCCCGCCGACCGACGTCCCGGCGAGCGCGTCGAGGTCGTCGGCCCACCACGGCGTTCCGAAACCGTTGATCCGCACCCAGTCCGCATTGCCTGCACGCAGCCAGCCGACGACGTTGTCGCGGGCGGTCACCTTGTCCTTGGGCGCCACGGCGTCTTCGATGTCGAGCACGACGATGTCGGCACGCGAGCGGGCGGCGGGTTCGAACCGGTCACCGTGCGCGCCGTTGACCAGCAGCCAGCTGCGCGCGAGTACAGGATCGAGCCGCGTTCCGGCCTCGTCGGGATCGTGGGCCTCGGGGCCGTGGGAGTGGGAGACCTCGTCATACACGCACTCATGGTCGCCCAGGCGATCCGGGCGCGACGAACCAGGGGCGGTTCAGACGCCGCTGGACATCGGCGCAGGCGGTGGCGGCGGGGGCGGTGGCGCCACCGGCAGACACAGTCCGGTGTTGGTGTCGAGCGCGCGGCCCGGCAGGCAGAACGGCGCGCACCCGTTGGTCACGCCGGTCTCGCCGGGCAGGCACGCCGAGCTCACCGCCGGTGAGACGACCATCGTGACGGCGACCGGCGCCGCGGAGAACGCGGCCACCGACAGCGCCGCGACGAGCAGACGTCGCAGTGGATACGTCATGGTGTCGACTGTAGGCGCGCACCGGCCCCGCGAGGACCGGTTCGGCACACGAGGTTCAGACGGTCTCCGGCAGGGTCGTGCCGGTGGCCAGCTCGGCGTACTGACGCATCAGCCGCAGCGAGGTCTCCCGGCACATCTGCGGATCGCGCGCGACGATGCGATAGCCGAGGTAGTCCTCCATCGCCATCAGCGTCATCGCGATGTCGGTCGCCGGCGAGCCGAGCCGGAACACCCCGTCGCGCTCCCCCGCGGACAGGATCCGCGCGTACAGACCCACCTGCCGGTGGTAGATCTCACCGACGTCGCGGCGCTGGTCCAGTTCGAACCCGGCCGCCAGCACCGCCCGCCAGATCGAACGCCATTCGGCGTCCTCCGGACCGGTCGGCAGGCCTGCGGCGATGGTCAGCGCCAGCTGTTCGGCCGCGTCCGCGGTGCGCTCGACCACCGCGAGCCGGCGGTCGTAGAACCGGATGTCCGACCGCAGCGCCAGCTCCGACAGCAGCGCGTCCATCTCCTTGAAGTAGTACCGCACCGCGTTGGCGGTCAGCCCGAGTTCGGCGGCGACATCGGCGATGCGCAACGTCGCGAGATCGTGCCGTTCGATCAGCGCGATCGCGGCGTCGAGGATCTCCTCGCGGCGCTCGGCCTTCCGGTTCGGGCGTGCCACGGGCTCGCGACTCCCCTCTCATGTCGGCGCGGTCGGGGTCCCCGGTGATTGTCCCCAAATTCGTCCAGCTATTGCGCATCCGCGGTCCCGGCCCCATTATTTTCCAAACAGGAAAAGAATAAGAGCCTCGGAGGCCCCATGCGCACGCGCGATCTCGGCATCGTGATCGGTGACCACCCCACCGGTCCGCACAATGCCATCACCGACGTGCCCGGCGTGCGGGTCGGACACACCACCCTCGCCCAGGCCGGCCCGCCCGCCGTGCACACCGGCGTGACCGTCGTCGTCCCCCACGACGACATCTGGACCGAGCCCGTCTTCGCCGGCGCCCACCGCCTCAACGGCAGCGGCGAGATGACCGGCCTCGAATGGATCCGCGAATCCGGCGAGCTGACCTCGGCGATCGGGCTGACCAACACCCACAGCGTCGGCGTGGTCCGCGACGCGCTGGTCGACGCGCAGGTCGCCGCCCGCGGCGAGGGGCTCTACTGGTCACTGCCCGTGGTCGGCGAGACCTACGACGGCGTGCTCAGCGACATCAACGGCCACCACGTGCGCACCGAACACGTCAACGCCGCCCTGGCCGGCGCGAGCAGCGGCCCGGTCGCCGAGGGCTGCGTCGGCGGCGGAACGGGCATGATCTGCCACGAGTTCAAAGGTGGCATCGGCACCTCATCGCGGGTGGCCGACACCGCCGCGGGCCGCTACACCGTCGGCGTGCTGGTCCAGGCCAACCACGGCCGCCGCGAACGCTTCCGCGTCAACGGCGTGCCCGTCGGCGAGATCATCGGCCGCGACGCCGTCCCGCTCCCCGACATGCCGGCGAGATACGAGCCCGGCTCCGGCTCGATCATCGTCATCGTCGCGACGGATGCGCCGCTGCTGCCCCACCAGTGCACCCGGCTCGCGCAGCGGTCCGCGCTCGCGGTCAGCCGGGTCGGCGGCAGCGGCGAACAGTACAGCGGCGACCTGATGCTGGCGTTCTCGACCGGCAACCGCGGGATCCCGCCGTACGCGTGGGACGAGGACACCGCCACCGACCGCCCGGAGATCGACGTCCGAATGGTGGCGCCGCAGCTGATGACGCTGCTGTTCGACCTGACGATCGAGGCCACCGAGGAGGCGATCGTCAACGCCGTCGTCGGCGCCACCACCGTCACCGGGCGCGACGGACGCACCGCCCACGCCATCGACCACACCCTGCTGCGGCAGGCCGTCCTCCAGAACACCCAGGAGATCTCATGAGCACCGACACCACACCCAGCACCGGAGCCGAACGCCTGCAGGGCAGGCTGGGCCCCGTCGCGGTGGTCTTCATGGTGGTCGCCGCGGCCGCCCCGCTGACCGTGATCGGCGGCAACCTGCCGCTGGCGTTCGGGATGGGCAACGGCGCAGGCGCCCCGATCGGCTTCGTCATCGCCTCACTGGTCCTGCTGCTGTTCAGCATCGGGTTCGTCGCGATGACGCCCTACGTTCCCGAGGCGGGCGCGTTCTTCTCCTACGTCACCCTCGGCCTCGGACGCCGGCTCGGTACGGGTGTCGCCGCCGTCGCGCTGATCGCCTACACCGCCATCCAGGTCGGTATCTACGGCTACATCGGCTGGGCCATCGGCGACACCGTGGCGTTCTACGGCGGCCCCGACCTGCCGTGGCCGCTCTACGCGTTCGCCACGCTGGCGATCGTCGCGGTGCTCGGATACCGACACATCGAACTCAGCGCCAAGGTCCTCGGCGTCGCGCTCGCGCTGGAGATCGGCATCGTCGCACTGCTCGACCTGGTGATCGTCGCCGATCCCGGACCGGCCGGGCTGACGCTGACGTCGTTCGATCCGGCCACCTTCACCCAGGGCGCCGTGGGCATCTCCGTGCTGTTCGCGCTCACCGGGTTCATCGGCTTCGAAGCCACCGCCGTGTTCCGCGACGAGGCCCGCGACCCCGAACGCACCATCCCGCGCGCGACCTACGCCGCGGTGCTCATCATCGGCGGGTTCTACGCGCTGACCTGCTGGGCGTTCGTCGTGGCCATCGGACCCGACCAGGTGGTCGAGGTGGCCCAGCGCACGCTCGACGGCGAGGGCAACATGCTGCTCGACACGACCGACGACAACCTCGGCCGTCTCGGCCGCGACATCGTCAACGTCCTGCTGCTGACCAGCCTGTTCGCCTGCGTGCTGTCGTTCCACAACGTGATCGCCCGCTACCAGTTCGCGCTGGCCGGCAAGGGTCTGTTGCCGCAGCGCCTCGCGGAGGTGCACGCGACGCACCGCTCCCCCGCGTTCTCCTCGATCGTGCAGACCGTCACCGCCGCGGTGATCGTCGGCGTGCTGGCGGTGCTGGGTGTCGACCCGCTCGTCGGGGTCTTCGGATCCATGGCCGGGGTCGCGACCGTCGGCATGGTGCTGCTGATGCTCACCACCTCGGTGGCCGTGCTGGTGTTCTTCGCCAGGAACCGCGAGCATTCGGGCGGCCGGCTGTGGCAGACCCGCATCGCACCGGCGGTGGCGTGTGTCGGGCTGCTGGGCAGCCTGTGGCTGGTGCTGAGCAACTTCACGCTGGTGACCGGCGGCAGCGCGACCGTGAGCACCGTGCTGGCGGCGATACCGTTCGCCGGCCTGCTGGCCGGCACCGCGGTCGGCGGCCGACTGCGCTAGTCAGGCGGCGTCCGGGCACGTGCAGCCGCGCCACACCGTCTCCAGCAGATGGGTGAGCGCGGCCTCGCCCAGCGGCGGCATCGCGAACACCAGGCGGTAGTACGCCGGGGAGAACAGGGCGTCGACGGTGACCTCCACGTCGACGTCGGGACGCAGTTCACCGGCGGCGATCCCGTCGAGCAGCACGGCGGTGACCGCGGCGCGCCGCGGCAGCAGCCACTGGTCGAGCAGCGCCCTGGCGACCTCGCCGTTGGAACTGGCCGCCGCGATGACGCTGCGGACCAGGGGGCCGGTCGTGGGGTCGGTGAGGATGTCGTTGAGCGCCCGCAGCTGGTGCTCGACCGCCCCCTTGGTGTCGCTGCCCGCCGGCGGCACGATGGATTCGCGCATCGCGGCCAGCAGACCTTCGAGCACGATCGCCGCCGCCGACGGCCACCACTTGTAGATCGTGGTGCGGCTCACGGCGGCCCGTTTGGCGATCGCGTCGATGCTGACGTTCCCGGTACCGCCCGCCAGTGCGAGGTCGGTGGCGGCCCGCAACACGGCGGCGCGCAGCTCGACGTTGCGCGGGCGTCCGCGACGCGGCGGCTCGGCTGCGATGTTTGCGAGCCCTGACGCGGCGCGTGTACCGTCTTTAGTGGACACTCTGTCCACTATATTCTCAGCTTTCGAATTCGATTGGGGCATCAGCAGATATCCATGCGCAGCGTCTTCACCAACACGTCGGTCTTCGCGAACTCGTCGACTTTCGTCGCAACGACCATCGGCGCGGCGGTGCTCGCCATCGGACTCAGCGGCTGCACCCCGACCGACGCGCCTCCTGCGGCGTCGCCGTCCGGTCTGCCGACCGCGGCGTCGAGCACACCCACTTCGGCGCCGAAGGAGAACAGCGCGGCGGTCGTCGACTACTCGCGCCTGCTCATCGAGCCGACCGACATCGACAGTGAGTACGACACGTTCGTCACCCGGTCGACGGTGCCGAATCGCCGCGGCGGCAAGGGTGTCTCGGCACTGTTCGTCAACGAGGCGGACACCAGGGCGATCGGCGTGACGATCACCGTCCTGCCCGACCCCGCCGCCGCGAAGGCCGCGCTCGACGCCAGCCTGGCGGCGATCAATTCCACCGTCACCGGCGGCGAACCGGCGCCGTCGCCGGTCGGCACCGACGGCACGCTGATCTCGGGGACCTCACCCGACGGCGCCAAGCACATCACCACGCTGCTCTTCACGGAGGGCCCCGCGGTCGCGCGCATGGAGTTCCAGAGCGCACCGGGCGATCCCACCCCGCCCGACGTCGTCACCGACATCGGCGTCAAACAGGACATCGCGTTGCGGGCCGGCCTGCCCAGTGTCATCGGCTGACACTTTTCACATCCGGGTGAGGTAATCCGCGCAGCGGGGTAGAGAACACCGGTGAGAGAAATGCGCCGGGAGTTGCTGCAGGAGCTGTTGGCCACCTACGGCCCGTGCGGTCAGGAGGCCGCGGTGCGCGACGTCTGCCGTCGCGAACTCGAACCGGTCGTCGACGAACACTGGGTGGACGAGGCGGGCAACCTCGTCGGCGTGATCCGCGGCGACACCGGGGACAGTGCGGGCACCCGGGTCATGGCGCACCTCGACGAACTGTCGATGCTCGTCAAACGGGTGGACCCCGACGGGAGTCTGCACCTGACCCCGCTGGGCACGATGTACCCGGGCAACTTCGGGCTCGGCCCGGTCGCGCTGCTCGGTGACCGCGAGACGCTGACCGGTGTGCTCACCCTGGGCTCCGAGCACACCACCAGTGAGAGCCAACGGATCTGGGAGACCAAACCCGATCAGGGCGACAAGGCGCTGGACTGGCTGCACGTGTACGTGTTCACCGGGCGCACGCCCGAGGAGTTGGCCGCGGCGGGGATCGGGCCGGGCACCCGGGTGTGCATCGACCGCAGCAAGCGGACGCTGTTCGAGTTCGGCGACTACCTCGGTTCGTACTTCATGGACGACAGGGCGGCGTGCACCGCGCTGCTCGACGCCGCCCGACTGCTGCACGAATCGGGGCAGCGGCCCGCGGGAGACGTGTACGTGGTGTTCACCACCAACGAGGAGGTCGGCGGCGTGGGCGGGTCCTACGCCAGCCGCACACTGCCCGGTGAACTGACACTGGCGCTCGAAGTCGGCCCGACCGAAGCGGAGTACGGCACCACCTGCAGCGGTGGACCGATCGTCGGGTACAGCGACGCGATGTGCGTCTACGACAAGGACGTCGCCGACCGGCTGATGGCGATCGCCACCGAGCGGCAACTGTCACCTCAGGCCGCCGTCCTCGGCGCCTTCGAATCCGACGCCTCCCACGCCAAGGCCAACGGCCTGACACCGCGGGCCGGCCTGCTGTGCCTGCCGACGCTGAGCACCCACGGCTACGAGGTGATCGCCCGGCAGGCTATCCCGGCGATGGCGGAGGTGCTCGCCGAGTTCCTCCTGCACCCCACGGCCTAGCCGCGCGGCGCGCCGGATTTGCTCTGAGGTGGACAATCGAACTGTGGCGTCGCGTATGGGGTCGATGCGACGGTGGTGGCAGCTGCCGGATCACTTCGACTGGTTGACGGGCTATCTGCTCACCCGGGGCATGATGGTTCCTGCCCGCACGCTGCTCGCCGCGATGGTCGGATCGCTGGCTCTGGTGCCGATCCTGTTGGTGTTCAGCAACTTCGGGCCACAGTCGACGGTCGGCGTGGTGGTCTCGTGGTTCGCCGGTGTCGCGGGATGGGTCACGATGGTCCCCTATGTGCGACGGTGGCCCACCCGGAATCAGTCGCTGACGGTGTCGTTCGTCGCGACCGCCTGTGTGGCGGCTGTGTGCCTGGCGCAGTCGGATCCGCTGATCTCGCTGGTGGCGTGCATCGGTTTCGTCACCCCGGCCGCGTACGTGGCGTTCCTCCACACCGCCCGCTACACCACGATCATCTTCTGCGTGGCGGTGGTGATGACCGCTGTCGGCGCTGCGCGGCTGGCCACCAGCGGCCAACTGGTCGGCGCCATCGCGCTGTTCTGGTTCGTCGTCGTGCTCAACGCGGTCATCCCGTTCGGCGTGCAGACGATCGTGCACGCGCTCGGCGCGGATGTGGTGCGCTCCGAATGGGATCCGCTGACGGGGCTGCTGACCCGGCGGGCGTTCTACCAACGGCTGTCCGGTCTGGTGGCCGAGAGTGGTTCGGCCGACCGCAATCTGCTGGTGGCGGTGATCGACCTGGACCGGTTCAAGAACCTCAACGACACCCAGGGGCACGCCGCGGGCGACCGCGCCCTGATCGCGGTCGGCCGGGCCCTGTCCCGAAACTCCGACGAGGACGCGCTCGTCGGGCGCACCGGCGGTGAGGAGTTCGTCGTCGCGACGATCTCGCCCTCGGCCAATCCGGCGCATCTGGCGATGCGGTTGCGCGCCGGCATCGAGAAGGCCGCGGCACCGCTCACCGCCAGTGTCGGAACCGCGAGCGTGCCGCTGCTGCGGCTCCGCGTCACCGGCCTGCGCGCCGGGATCGACGAGGCGATCACCACCGCCGACGCCGCGATGTACGCCGCCAAACGCGCGGGCGGGAATCAGGTGCGCCACAGCCAGCTTCCAGCGGAAGTCGACGACAGCACGGCCTGAGGCCTGCGGTCACAGCCCGGGTTGGTCCTCGATGATGCCGAGCCAGATCTGCGCCGCGTCGATGGCCACCTTCTCGCTGATGAACGCGTGCTGGGTGCCGGTGTAGATGTCGCGGAACGCCCGTTCCAGGCGGCTGCCCTCGCGGATGGCGTCGGTGCCCGCCACCAGATGCGCCCACTCGGCGCACTGCCGGGCCGTGTCGGTGGCGTAGACGGCGGCCACCCGGAGGTCGGCCCGCAGCATCGGCGTGAGGTCGGCACCGGAGTCGACGGCGGCCTCGGCGGTGGTGAACGCGTCGAGCACCAGCAGCCGGGCCGCCCGCCACGCCGCCGTGTGGTGGGCCAGCCCCTTCTGGAAGGTGGGACGGCTGGCCAGCGACGCCATGTCACTCATGCGGAACTTCGTCGCGGCGAGCGCGCCGACATCGTCGAGCATGCTCTTGGCCACGCCCAGCGCCCACGCGGCGTGGCCTGCCGCGGTGACCGGCATCAGGCCCATCCGGGTGGCCGGTGACGCGCCACGCCGGGGGGTGCGGCAGAACAGCGGAAACGTCCGCCCCGCCGGCACGAACACGTCGTCGACGCGGTAGTCGTAAGACCCGGTGCCCTTCAGGCCCTGCACGTACCAGCCGTCGGTGAACGTGACCTCCTCGCGCGGCAGCACCGCCACCTGCATGTCCGGCACCCCGTCGCTCACCCACCGGATCTCGCCGTCGTCCATCGGCAGGAAGCCGGCCGCGACGAACTGGGAGTGTCCGGTGCCGGAGCCGAAACTCCACGAACCGCTCAACCGGTAGCCGCCGTCGGTGGCGATCCCCTGGCCGTTGGGGAAGAACTGGCCGCCCATGGTGACGCGGTTGTCGTGCGCGGTGAAGACCTCCGCGAAGCCGTCGTCGGGCAGATAGCACGCCGCGGCGAACGAAGACGGCAGGTTCGCGATCCCGACCCAACCGAATGAGCCGTCCTGCCATGCCATTTCGATCCACGTCTCGATCATCTCGGTGAACGAGGGCTCGACTCCACCCGCGGGGACCGGGTTGAAGGCGGACATCAGACCGCTCGCCCACATCTGGTCGACGATCGCCGGGGAGAGGGTGCGCAGTCGCTCGCTGTCGCCGGCCTGCGACCGCACGAGGTCGCGCATGCCGCGTGCCCGCCCGAGGACTGCGGCGGCAGGTGCCGCGGTCATGCCGGCACCGACCGGCAGTGTCGTGTGCCCATCGCGGTCGACCGTACGCGGTCGGGCGCAACGGCGGAGCCGAAACCGCGCAGCGGGTTTGCCGTGTCCCCTCGCGGGTATCTCATGATCCCGTCACCGACTGGAGGGAGCAGCCGATGCGGATGCCCATGCGTCACCAGGTCCGAATCCCCTGACGATGATCGATGATGCCGTGCGGCTGGCCGGCCGGAGCGCCATGCGGTTGGTCCGCGCAATTCCCGTGGTGGGGAGCCGGTTCGGGGCGCCGCCACGTCTGGACCTCGACGGCCGCGTCGTATTCGTCACCGGCGCCGCCCGCGGACTCGGCGCCCAGATCGCCCGCGCGGCGCACGCCCGCGGGGCGCGGGTGGCGCTGGTCGGCCGCACGCTGGGCCCACTCGAGGACCTCGCCGCCGAACTCGGCGACGGGGCGGCCTCCTTCAAGGCCGACGTCACCGACGCGGCGGCGCTGCAGCGCGCCGCGGACGGTGCGGTCGCGGCGTTCGGCGGTATCGACGTCGTGATCGCCAACGCGGGGATCGCCCCGCCGTCGGAGACGGTCGCCACCATCGATCCCGACGATTTCGAGCACACCGTCGAGGTCGACCTGCTCGGCCAGTGGCGCACCGTGCGGGCCACGCTGCCCGCGGTCATCGCGCGCCGCGGGCACATCGCGCTGGTCGGGTCGATCTACGCGTTCTTCAACGGTGTGCTCGCCGCCCCCTACGCGGTCAGCAAGGCCGGGGTGGAACAACTCTCCCGTGCGCTGCGGGTCGAACTGGCCCAGCACGGCGTCACCGCCGGCATCGCCTACCTCGGCTTCATCGACACCGATCTGACCAGCGACGCGTTCGCCGACGAACACGCCGCGGCGATCCGGTCGGCGGCACCCGGGTTCATCACCCGGCCGATGAGCGCCGAGGCGGCCGCCGATGCGGTGCTGTCCGGCGTCGAGCGGCGGGCCGCACAGGTCACCGCGCCCGGCTGGGTGGGTCCGCTGCTGGCGGCGCGCACCCTCACCACCGCGGTGATGGACGATGTGCTGATACACAACCCGCGCGTCAACGGTGCGATCCGCAGCGCGGAAGCGGTTGCGTCGCAGTCTGACTCGTAGTCGATCAGTCCGGCCGCACGGTGCTCAGGCAGAACGGGTGGCCGACCGGGTCCAGCAGCACCCGCCACGCGTGTCCCGCCGGCTGGAATCCGGCCTCGGTCGCCCCCAGCGCCAGGGCCGCCTTCACCGCCGTGTCCAGATCGTCGACCGCGACGTCGAAGTGCATCTGCTGATGTTGCGGGCCGTGCGGCCACGACGGCGGCACGTAGGTGTCGACGCGCATCAGCGTCACCATCGGCCCGGCGCCCGCCAGCGCGACGACCCCGCGGTCGGGGGTGGCGAACACTTCCTCCAGGCCGAGCAGGTCGCGGTAGAACGGCACGAGCCGGTCCGGATCGGGGCAGTCGATGGAGATCGACGCCAGGCTGCCGACGGGACCTTCGGGAGAAGTCATGCCGTCGAGCCTAGGACCTCAGCGCACGACGATCGTGTGCTCACCGCGGGGCACGAGCTCACCGATCACCGGGGCGCCGGGGACCTCTCCGGCGATCAGCAGACCGCCGGAGGTCTGGGCGTCGGCCAGCAGCAGCGCCTCGTCGTGGTCGACCGCCGACAGGTCGGCGTGCGGCGCCACCCACTCGAGGTTTCGCCGGGTGCCGCCGCTGACGTGGCCGGCGGCCAGCGCCTCGCGCGCGCCGGCGATGTAGGGCACCGCCGCCGCATCGACCACCGCGGTGACACCACTGGCCCTGGCGAGTTTGTACAGGTGGCCGAGCAGGCCGAAACCGGTGATGTCCGTGGCACATTCGGCGCCGGTCTCGAGCGCGGCCACCGCCGCCTGCGCGTTGAGGGTCGTCATCACCGCGATCGCCTCTTCGGAGCGCTCGCCGGTCGCCTTGTGCCTGCTGTTGAGCACACCGATGCCCAGCGGCTTGGTCAGCGACAACGCCGTGCCGGGTTTCCCGGCGTCGTTGCGCAGCAACCGGTTCGGGTCGGCGATTCCCGTCACCGCCAAGCCGTACTTCGGCTCCGGATCGTCGACGCTGTGTCCGCCGGCGAGGTGGCAGCCCGCGGCGTTGCACACGTCGAGCCCGCCGCGAAGCGTCTCGGCGGCGAGTTCGAAGGGAAGCACGTCGCGCGGCCACCCCAGCAGGTTGACCGCCACCACCGGCCGGCCGCCCATCGCGTACACGTCCGACAGCGCGTTGGTGGCCGCGATGCGGCCCCAGTCGTACGGATCGTCGACGACCGGGGTGAAGAAATCCGTCGTGGCGATCAACGCGGTGTCCCGGGCGATCCGGACGGCGGCGGCGTCGTCGCCGTCGTCCAGACCCACCAGCAGCTCCCCCACCGGGTCGTGCGGCTGCGCCGACGTCAGCCCGCGGACCACGTCCTCCAACTCGCCGGGCGGGATCTTGCACGCGCAGCCTCCGCCGTGGGCGAACTGGGTGAGACGGTAGGTCGGTGGGGAACTCATGGTCACCATCGTGCCTGCGATGATGAAGTCATGGTCCAGGGAGGCGTATCCGGTCTGGTGACCGGCGCGATCTTCAAAATCGTCGAACGGCAGGATCTGCCGTTGGCGGGTTCGATTCCCGTCCGCCTCCGCCATACTCCCTGCGATTTCGGTGTAGTTGGTTGCGTTGGGCGCAACCAACTACACCGAAATCCCCGAGGGGCCGCGCCGTGACCGACCCCCGCCGTCGCGTCCCCCGTACCGACGCGCTGCTCACCGACCCCCGGCTCGCGGAGGCGGAACGCACACTCGGCCGCGCGCTGGTGAAGTCGGTGATTGCCGACGCCCAGCAGCGGGCGCGCGCCGGTGACATCACCCCCGAACAGGTCGCCGACCACGCCGTCGCCGCGCTGCCGTCCGCGGTGGTCAGCCTGCAGCCGGTGATCAACGCGACCGGTGTCGTCGTCCACACCAACCTGGGCCGCGCACCGCTGTCCGCAGCCGCCGTCGATGCCGTCATCACCGCCAGCGGCGCCACCGACGTCGAATTCGATCTGGCCACCGGCCGTCGCGCCCGCCGCGGCCGTGGGGCGCTCGGGGCGCTCGCGCGGGCGGTGTCCACCGCGGGCGGGGTGCACGTGGTGAACAACAACGCCGCCGCCCTGCTGTTGACGGCGATGACACTGGCGCCCGGAAGGGAGATCGTCGTCAGCCGTGGTGAACTCATCGAGATCGGCGACGGCTTCCGCATCCCCGAACTGCTCGAGTCGACCGGGGCCCGCATCCGCGAAGTCGGCACCACCAACCGCACCCATCTGCGCGACTACGCCGACGCGATCGGCCCGGACACCGGGTTCGTGCTGAAGGTGCACCCGTCGAACTACTACGTCAGCGGTTTCACCTCCGCCGTCGGCATCCCCGATCTGGCCCGGCTCGACGCCCCGCTGGTCGTCGACATCGGATCCGGACTGCTGACACCCCATCCGGTGCTGCCCGACGAACCCGATGCCACCAGCGCGCTGCGCCACGGCGCCGACCTCGTGACCGCCAGCGGCGACAAACTGCTCGGCGGGCCGCAGGCGGGTCTGTTGTTCGGCACCGCCGAGCTGATCGACCGGCTGCGCAGGCACCCGGCCGCACGCGCACTGCGGGTGGACAAGCTCACACTCGCCGCGCTCGAGGCGACGCTGGTGGGTCCACCGACGCCCGTGCAGGAAGCGCTGACCGCGCACGTGGCGGATCTGCGCGAGCGCGCGCAGCGGCTGGCCGCGCAGCTGCCCGGCGCGGACGTCGTCGACTGTGTCGCCGCCGTCGGCGGGGGCGGCGCGCCCGACGTCACCCTGCCCAGTGCCGGCGTCAGCCTGCCCGAGTCCTACGCGGCCGCGCTGCGCGGGGGCACGCCGCCGGTGGTCGGACGCCTCGAAGCCGGCCGCTGTGTCCTCGACCTGCGCACAGTCGGCCCGGAGCAGGACGCGCAGCTGGTCGAGGCCGTCACGGCATGTTCTCGGAGCGACCGCGACGCATGTATGTAGTCGCATGTATGTAGTCGCCACCGCGGGACACGTCGACCACGGCAAGTCGACGCTGGTGCACCGGCTCACCGGGATGTGGCCCGACCGGCTCGCCGAGGAACAGCGCCGCGGACTGACCATCGACCTCGGCTTCGCCTGGGCCGACATCGACGGGCGCGAACTGGCTTTCGTCGACGTGCCCGGACACGAGCGGTTCGTGGCCAACATGCTCGCGGGAGTCGGTCCGGTGCCCGCGGTGATGTTCATCGTGGCGGCGACCGAGGGGTGGATGCCGCAGTCCCAGGAGCACCTGGCGGCGCTCGACGCGCTCGGGGTGCGGCACGCCCTGCTGGTGGTCACGAAGGCCGACCTCACCGATCCGGGCCCGGCGATCGCGCAGGCCACGGCCGCGTTCGCCGACACCGGAATGGCCGGTCCGCCGGTCGCGGTCGGCACCGACCTCGACCACGTCCGCGCCGAACTGGTGGGCCTCGTCGACCGGCTGCCCCCGCCCGATCCCACCGCCGACGTCCGGCTCTGGATCGACCGCTCGTTCACCGTGCAGGGCGCGGGCACGGTTGTCACGGGGACGCTCGCGGCGGGGACGCTGCGCGTGGGCGACGAACTCGACCACGCCGGGCGGCGGGTCGGCGTGCGCGGGCTGCAGTCGCTCGGACGGCAGCGCGACGTCGTCGCGCCGGTGGCGCGCGTCGCGGTGAACCTGCGCGGGATCGACCGGCAGGAGATCGCGCGCGGTGACACGCTGCGCACGCCGGGCGCATGGCTCGACACCGCCGAGATCGACGTCGCGCTGCGGTCCGCGGACGAGCTGCACCGCCAACTCGTCCTCCACATCGGCTCGGCCGCGGTGCCGGTGCAGGTCCGCCGGATGGGTGTCGCGGCCCGGCTGCGGTTGGCGCGGCCGCTGCCGCTGCGCGTCGGGGACGTGGGGCTGTTGCGCGATCCGGGGCAGCACCGGATCGCCGCCGGTGTGGAGGTGCTCGACGTCCGGCCGCCGCCGCTGCGCCGACGGGGGGCCGCGCGGGAGCGCGCCGAAGAGCTGGCCACGGGCGCGACCCGGCCGCCGGTGTGCGCCCGCGCAGCGGATCTGCGCGCGATGGGACTGCCGGCGCGCGGTCAGCGCGTCGGCGACTGGGTGGTCGACCCGACGTGGTGGGCCGAACGCCGTGCGCAGGCGGTGGCCGCCGCGCGGCGGTGGGCGACCGACCACGACGTCGCGGCCGGTATGCCGTTGGAAGCGTTGCGCCGCGAGATCGGGCTCCCGACAGCAGAACTCGTCGCGCCGCTGCTGGCAGGCACCCCACTGGAGGTGGCCGACGGCCGCGTCCGGCCGCCCGGACTGACGCTGCCGCCCCGCGTCGACGAGGCGGTCCGCACCGTCGAGAGGTCGCTGGCCGCCGAACCGTTCCACGCACCCGATGCGGAGATGCTCGCCGAGTTGAAGCTCGGCCCGCCGGAGCTGGCCGCAGCGGTGCGCGCCGGACGGCTGATCCGCATCGCCGACGGTGTCGTGCTCGGTCCGGATGCGCTGCAGCGTGCGGCCGAGACGCTGCGGGTGCTGCCGCAGCCGTTCACGGTCGCCGAGGCCAAACGCGCCCTGGCCACCACCCGCCGGGTCGCGGTGCCGCTGCTGGAACAGCTCGATGCGCGGCGCATCACCCGCCGCGGAGGCGACGGCACCCGCACGCTGAATTCGTGACCACTTATACCTAGAGCTGCTAGGGTAGAGCCGCTATGTATATCGACAAGGATCTGGTGGCGGCCACCGCGACCCCGCTGGTGCTCGGCATCCTCGCCGAGGGCGAGTCCTACGGGTACGCCATCATCAAGCGCGTCCACGACCTGTCCGGTGGACGGATGCAGTGGACCGACGGCATGCTCTACCCGCTGCTGCATCGGCTCGAGCGGCTGGGATACGTCTCGGCGTCATGGGGGGTGTCCGACACCGGCCGGCGGCGCAAGCACTACACGATCACCGAGACCGGCCGAAAGATGTTGGCCGAGCGCCAGACTCAGTGGAACGTGGTGGCCGACGCGCTGGACCAGGTGTGGCGCAACGCCCGGCCGCCGCTCGCCGAGGGATGGGCGTGATGGACGTCGACGAAGCGCTGGAATCGCAGATCGGTCAGTGGCGCGGTTACGTCGAGCGCCACAACGCGATCTCCGCCGCCGACGCCGACGAAATGGAAGACCATCTGCGCAGCCAGATCTCGGACCTGTCGGCGGCGGGACTGACCGGCGACGAAGCCTTCCTCGTCGCGGTCAAGCGCATGGGGAACATGGGCGGCATCTCGCGCGAATTCGCGCGGGAACACTCCGACCGGCTCTGGAAGCAGTTGGTGTTGCCGCCCGCCGGACCGGATGGGGTCGGCAGGCCGCCGACAAGGGAATTGTCCGTCGTGCTGGCGCTCGCCGTCGCGGCCGCGGTGGCGGTCAAGGTCGGCTTCGCGGTGCTGGGCGAACAGGACTTCGCCCGCAACGCAGCCCTGTTCGTCCTTCCCTTCCTCACCGGCTACTTCGCGTGGAAGCGCCGGATGTCACCGCGCGCCGTCGCGGTACTGCTCGTGCCGTACGCCGCCGCGGCGGCCGTGCTCAACGGCTACCCCTTCGTCCCTGAGGGGTCCACCGAGGTGATCGCGGCCATCCACACGCCCATCGTGTTGTGGTTCGCGGTGGGACTGGCCTATGTCGGCGGCCGGTGGCGATCCGACCGCCGCCGCATGGATTTCATCCGGTTCACCGGCGAGTGGATCGTCTACCTCGCTCTGCTGGCATTCGGGGGCGGCGTCCTCGTCGGCCTGACCGTAGGCGCGTTCGAGGCGCTTGACGTCGACGTCGAGTGGGTGATCCAGGACTGGGTGATGCCGTTCGGCGTGGCGGGGGCGATGGTGATCGCCGCATGGCTCGTCGAGGCGAAGCAGAACGTGGTGGAGAACATCGCGCCCGTGCTGACCCGGGTGTTCACCCCGCTGACGATCCTCATGCTGCTGGTGCTGCTCGTGGCGTTCGCCGCGGCGGGCAGCGTGGTGGGCGTCGACCGCAACCTGCTGATCCTGATGGACCTCATCCTGGTGCTGGTGCTGGGGCTGGTGCTGTACGCGATCTCGGCGCGGGACCCGCACCTGCCGCCGGACCTGTTCGACCGCCTGCAACTCGTCCTCGTGGTGAGCGCACTGGCCGTCGACCTGCTCATGCTGGTCGCGATGGCCACGCGCATCGCGGAGTTCGGTGTCACGCCGAACAAGGTGACCGCACTGGGGCTGAACCTGGTCCTCCTCGTCAATCTGACGTGGTCGGCCCGGCTGATGGTCGGGTTCCTCCGCGGCCGCCGCGGATTCAGCGCCGCCGAGCAGTGGCAGACCCGCTACCTGCCCGTCTTCGGTCTGTGGGCGGCGGCGGTGGTGGCCGTCATCCCGCCGCTGTTCGACTTCGCTTAGCGAGCCCGGGCGCTCAACCCCGGCAGATCGAGATGGGCTGTTCGGCGTCGTACTGCAGCGTGCGGTAGGCGACGGTGCCGCGGCACGGCCCGAGGTCCGACGCCGTCAGCGACACCGGCTTCACGGGTTCACCCCTGCGAGGACGCCAACGCCGCGACGGCCATCGCACGCCGATATGTGACGGGATTCAGTCGTACGGATGACACGGCGACAGCCATGGTTGGATTGGGAGCGAGTGGGTAGGAGGACGCCGTGGACTTCAGGAAGCTGATCGAGTCGTGGCCGGTGTACCGGCAGCTGACCGGCGACGACGCGCTGGGCCGCGGGAAGGCCGCTCAGTCCGAGCGCTCCCTCACGCTGACGCCCCGCACCGCCGAAGCCGACCACGTCGCCCACTCCGTGTGCCCGTTCTGCGCGGTGGGCTGTGCGCAGAAGGTCTACGTCAAAGACGAGAAGGTCGTTCAGATCGAGGGCAACCCGGACAGCCCGATCTCCCGAGGCCGGCTGTGCCCCAAGGGTTCCGCGAGCAAACAGCTCGTCACCGGCCCACAGCGCCTCACCAAGATCAAGTACCGCCCGCCGTACGCGACGGAGTGGCAGGACCTCGACCTGGACACGGCGATGGACATGGTCGCCGACCGCCTGCTCGACGCCCGCGAGAAGGGCTGGCAGCAGTTCGACGCCGACCGCAACACGCTGCGCCGGACCATGGGGGTGGCCAGCCTGGGCGGGGCGACGCTCGACAACGAAGAGAACTACCTGATCAAGAAGCTCTTCACCGCGCTGGGCGCCCTACAGATCGAGAACCAGGCGCGTATTTGACACAGCGCCACGGTTCCCGGTCTGGGAGCCTCCTTCGGTCGCGGCGGGGCGACGGACTATCAGCAGGACCTCGTCAATTCGGACTTCATCGTCATCATGGGGTCCAACATGGCCGAGGCCCATCCGGTCGGCTTCCAGTGGGTGGTCGAGGCGAAGAACCGCGGCACGCAGGTCGTCCACATCGATCCGCGGTTCACCCGCACCAGCGCGCTGGCCGACCGGCACGTTTCGCTGCGCGCCGGTAGCGACATCGCGTTCCTCGGCGGGGTGATCAACTACATCCTGTCCAACGATCTCGACTTCCGCGAGTACGTCACCGCGTACACCAACGCCTCGTTCATCGTCGACGAACGGTTCAGCGACGCTGAGGATCTGGACGGCCTGTTCAGCGGCTACGACGACGCCACCGCCTCGTACGACCCGTCGACGTGGCAGTACGAACGCACCGACCAGGAGAAGGGCGGTTCGGAAGCCAAGGAGGAGAGCGCCCCCTACGAATCCGGTTCCGGCGGGCCGCCGATCGAAGGCGGCGCCGGGGAGATCCCGCGCGACGAGACGCTGCAGCATCCGCGCTGCGTGTACCAGATCCTCAAGCGGCACTACGCCCGCTACACCCCCGAGATGGTCGAGCGGGTGTGCGGTGTTCCCGCCGCGCAGTTCGTGGAGGTGGCGCGCAAGTGGACGGAGAACTCCGGACGCGACCGCACCGCGGCGCTGGTCTACAGCGTCGGCTGGACCCAGCACACGATGGGCGCACAGTTCATCCGCGCCGGTGCGATCATCCAGTTGCTGCTCGGCAACATCGGCCGCCCCGGCGGCGGCGTCTTCGCCCTGCGCGGGCACGCCAGCATCCAGGGTTCGACCGACGTGCCGACGCTGTTCAACCTGCTGCCCGGCTACCTCGCGATGCCGAAGGCGGGCCACGAGACGCTGGCCGACTACCTCGACGACATCAAGAGCCGCAACCAGAAGGGCTTCTGGCACAACGCCGATGCCTACATGGTGTCGCTACTCAAGGAGTACTGGGGCGAGCACGCAGGAGCGGACAACGACTTCTGTTTCGACTATCTGCCGCGCATCAACGGCGACCACGGCACTTACCGCACCGTGATGGACATGGTCGACGGGAAGGTGTTCGGTTACTTCCTGCTCGGCCAGAATCCGGCGGTCGGGTCGGCGCACGGCAGGCTGCAGCGCCTGGGCATGGCCAACCTGGACTGGCTGGTGGTGCGCGACCTGGTCGAGATCGAGAGCGCCACGTTCTGGAAGAGCGGTCCCGAGGTCGAGACGGGCGAGATCACCCCGGAGACGTGCCGCACCGAGGTGTTCCTGTTCCCCGCCGCATCGCACGTCGAGAAGGCGGGCACCTTCACCCAGACCCAGCGGATGCTGCAGTGGCGCGAGAAGGCCGTCGAACCGCCGGGCGACGCCCGTTCGGAGCTGTGGTTCTTCTACCACCTGGGCCGGATCCTGCGCGAGAAGCTGGCCGGTTCGACCGACGAGCGCGACCGGCCGCTGCTCGAATTGTCCTGGGACTACGCAATGGACGGCGACGAACCCGACGGTGCCGACGTGTTGCGGCGGATCAGCGGCGTCGACCTGACGACCGGACGCGCGGTGGACAACTACATGTCGCTGAAGGCCGACGGCACCACCATGTGCGGTTGCTGGATCTACAGCGGCGTGTACGCCGACGAGGTCAACCAGGCGGCACGCCGCAAACCGCACGACCAGCAGGGACCCTACGACAACGAATGGGGCTGGACGTGGCCGATGAACCGCCGCGTCCTCTACAACCGGGCCTCGGCGGATCCGCAGGGCCGGCCGTGGAGTGAGCGCAAGAAGCTCGTGTGGTGGGACACCGAGAAACACGAGTGGACCGGCTACGACATCCCGGACTTCGAGAAGCACAAGCCGCCTGACTACCGGCCCCCAGCCGAGGCCGTCGGTGTGGAGGCACTGCACGGCGACGATCCGTTCATCATGCAGGCCGACGGCAAGGCGTGGCTGTTCGCCCCGAACGGGCTGGCCGACGGTCCGCTGCCCACGCACTACGAGCCGCACGAGTCCCCGGTGCGCAACCCGCTGTACCGGCAGCAGGGCAACCCGGCGCGCAAAGTGTATGGGCGCGCGGACAATCCGTCGAACCCGTCGCCGCCCGAACTGCACGGCGAGGTGTTCCCGTTCGTGTTCACCGCGGCGCGGCTGACCGAACACCACACCGCGGGCGGGATGAGCAGGCAGCTCCCCTACCTGGCGGAGCTGCAGCCGGGGCTCTTCGTGGAGGTGTCCCCGCAGCTGGCGGCCGAACGCGGCCTGACGCACATGGAGTGGGCGCACGTGGTGACCAGTCGCGCGGCGGTCGACGCCCGCGTGTTCGTCACCGACCGGATGCGGCCGTTGCGCATCGACGACCATGTCGTGCACCAGATCTGGATGCCCTACCACTGGGGCAACGTCGGGCTGATCGACGGTGACGTGGTCAACGACCTGCTCGGTGTGGTCGCCGACCCCAACGTGTTCATCCAGGAGAGCAAGGTCGCCACCTGTGACATCCAGCCCGGCCGGCGTCCCCGCGGGCCCGCGCTGCTGGAGTACGTCGCGATGTACCGGCAGCGGGCCGGGATCACCGTCGATACCGGCACCGACCTCGACACGACGAAACCGTCGACCGACCATACCGAGGAAACCTGATGAGCGAGAACAGCTTCTACGGTCCGCTGGCCGATCCGGCCGGCAACGCGGGCTATTCGGAGCACCCCGAGCGGGTCGGCTTCTTCACCGACACCTCGGTGTGCATCGGCTGCAAGGCCTGCGAGGTCGCGTGCAAAGAGTGGAACGAGGTGCCCGTCTCAGGCGAGGGGGACGGGTTCAACCTGCTGGGCATGTCGTTCGACAACACCGGGAACCTGGGCGCCAACTCGTGGCGGCATGTGGCGTTCGTCGAGCAGCCGGCACGCGAACCGGTCGACCTGGGCATGCCCGACGTCAGCGGCGCGGGCATCGACATGGTCGGTGAGCGCCCCGACTTCCGGTGGTTGATGGCCTCCGACGTGTGCAAGCACTGCACGCACGCCGGGTGCCTCGACGTGTGCCCGACGGGCGCACTGTTCCGCACCGAGTTCTCGACCGTCGTCGTGCAACAGGACATCTGCAACGGATGCGGCTACTGCGTGTCGGGCTGCCCGTACGGTGTGATCGAACGGCGGGAAGGTGACGGCCGGGCGTGGAAGTGCACGCTGTGCTACGACCGGCTGCACGACGGGCTCGAACCCGCGTGCGCCAAGGCGTGCCCGACCGACTCGATCCAGTTCGGTCCGCTCGACGAACTACGTGAGCGGGCGGCGCTGCGCGTGGAGCAGTTGCACGAACGCGGGGCGACCGAGGCGCGGCTCTACGGCCACGACCCGAACGACGGGGTCGGTGGTGACGGTGCGTTCTTCCTGCTGCTCGACGAGCCGGAAGTGTATGGGCTGCCGCCGGATCCGGTCGTACCGACGCGGGACGCGGGCGCGATGTGGCGGTATGCGGGGATGGCGGCGTCGGCGTTGGTCGGTGTCGCGGTGTCGGCGTTCGCGGGCCGGCGATGAGCGCTCGCGCGAAGAGCAGAAGGGTGAGCTGATGCCGCGCGAACAGTTGGCCGTTCCGCGCGCGGAGTTCCAGTCCTACTACGGCCGGCAGATCCTCAAGACTCCGGTGTGGAACTGGATGATCGCCGCGTACCTGTTCGCCGGCGGCCTGTCGGCCGGGTCGGCGATGCTGGGCGCGGGCGCCGATCTGACGGGCCGGCCCGGCCTGCGGAAGGTCTCGCGGATCGGGTCGCTGGTCAGCCTGCTGGCGAGTATGTACTTCCTGATCGGCGACCTCGGCAGGCCCGAGCGGTTCCACCACATGCTGCGGGTGGCCAAGCCGAGCTCGCCGATGAGCATGGGCACGTGGATCCTCGGCGCCTACGGCCCGGGTGCCGGGCTGGCCGCCGCAGCCGAGCTGATGCCCGCCCGGTGGCGGCGTACGCGGCTGGGCCGCCTGCTCGGGTGGGCGGCGCGCCCGGCCGGGCTGGAGGCCGCGGCGGTGGCGCCGGGGGTGGCGTCCTACACCGCGGTCCTGTTGTCGCACACAGCCGTTCCGGCGTGGCATGAAGCACACCCGTATCTGCCGTTCGTGTTCACCGGTTCGGCGGCGGCCAGCGGCGGCGGGCTCGGCATGATGCTGGCGCCGCTCGCCGAGTCCGGGCCCGCCCGCCGGATGGCGGTCGCGGGCGCAGCACTCGAGGTGGCGGCGTCACGGACGATGGAGCGCCGGATCGGATTCGTCGGCGAGGCGTACACCACCGGCAGGGCACACCGGCTGCGGCAGTGGTCGGAGATCCTGACCGTCGGCGGCGCGGCCGGGGCAGTCGTGGGCCGCAACCGGGCGGTGCTCGCCGTGTCGGGTGCGGCGCTGCTCGCCGGCAGTGCACTGCAGCGCTTCGGAGTGTTCGAGGCAGGCGTGGAGTCGACCAGAGACCCGAAATACGTTGTGGTGCCGCAGCGTCAGCGGCTCGCCGCCGGCGAGCAGGCGCGCGGCGACGCGCCCGGTGCGCAGTTCCCCCGGTTCACCGCGACAGTCCGCCGGGCGCGCACGGCCGCTTCGCGCACGCTGACGCGGAGCCGCTGACGGTCACAGTCGGGTGGCGGCGAAACCCGCGCCCCCGGAGAAGCCCGGGAACCGATGCCAGTACCGCCGCCGACGACGGCGCCTAGACTCCTGCGAGCACGGCGCACTGAGGGAAGGAGTCCGGTGGCGGCAATTCCGGTCATCGCGTTGACCGGCTACCTCGGTGCCGGTAAGACCAGCCTGCTCAACCATGTGCTGCGGGCGCCCGACGCACGGGTCGGCGTGGTCATCAACGACTTCGGTGAACTCAACGTCGACGCCGCCCTGGTGACCGGACAGGTCGACGAACCGGCGTCCATCGCCGGCGGCTGCATCTGCTGTCTGCCCGACGAAGGCGGCCTCGACGCGGCGTTGGAGCGGCTGGCCGACCCGAAGCTGGGCCTCGACGCGATCATCGTGGAGGCCAGCGGGCTGGCCGACCCGGTCGCGGTGTCGCGGATCATCCGGTTCAGCGGGGTGGACCGGGTGCGGCCCGGTGGCGTCGTCGACGTCATCGACGCCGCGATGCATTTCGAGACCGTCGACCGCGACAGCTCACCGCCCGCCCGCTACGCCGCCGCCTCCCTGGTCGTGGTCAACAAACTCGACCAGATTCCGGACGCCGACCGTGCGGCCACCCTCGACCGCATCGAATCCCGGGTGCGCGAACGGCATCCGGAGGCGCACATCGTCGGCGCCGTCGGCGGGCGGGTGGATCCGGCGCTGCTCTACGACGTGGCCGACGCGGAACCCGAGGCCGGTCAGCTGTCCTTTCGCGAACTGCTCATCGACGGCGCCCCCGACGACCACCCCCACCATCACGTGCACGCGGTCTCGGTGACGGCGACCAGCACGGGCTGCATCGACCCCGGCGCGCTGTTCGACCTGCTCGAGCACCCGCCGGCCGGGGTGTACCGACTCAAGGGCACGGTGGCCGTCCGGTATCGCGAACGGGTGCGGACCTACGTCGTCAACGTCGTCGGCCCCAACGTGCACGTCGCGGCGGGCACCGGCGCGGGCAACTCCCTGGTGGCGATCGGGACCGGCTTCGACGTCGACGAGGTCCGGGCGCGGGTGGAGGCGGCCCTGCGGCCGCTGGACGGTCCGGTGCCGACGGCCGGACTGCGCCGCCTGCAGCGCTACAAGCGACTCAGCATCTAGCTGCCGCTTCCGCCGACCTCCGCGGGCAACGGCGGACCGAGCGGTTTGGTCGGCGTCGTGGTGGGCGCGGGTCCGACGCCCGGAGACGCCGGAGCGGCCGGAGTGGCGGCCGGGCCGTGGAACTCCACCATCGTCTCCTCGCGGATGACGTCGTCGCCGATGGTCACGGTCAACGCGTCGGCGGTCACGGTGTAGGTGGCGACGTCGTTCGCGGCGGTGAACTCACCGTCGCCCGTGGCCGTCGCCGCGGTGATCAACTTGGCGCCGTCGCGCACCCGCACCCCGCGGTACTGGTACTTGCCGTCGGGCGATTTGCAGACCGCGATCCGCGAGCTGTCGGTCCTGCCGTACGCCACCGCGGTGCTGGGGGCCGCGCAACGGGCGGTCGAGTCGAGGAACCCCTGCGCGTCGGAGGCGGGTGCGGCCGCGGCCGGCTGCGTGCCGAACGCGAACAGCACCGTCCCCGCCGCGGCGGCGACGGACCAGCAGAAGATCGAACTGGAAGTGGGCATCATCGTCCACTCGACCACGTCGAGGCGGCGAGTGCGAGCGTCGACACCGAGCCACAACGGATTCGTTAGGTCCCCGAGACAGTCATGGCCCGGCCGGCGGCGCGGATCGCGAAATAGATCAGCGTGGTCGTCACCAGGAACACCGGCCAGCCCATCGCCAGCCGTGCGATCGCCAGCAACCCCTCCCGGTCGGTGTCGTACAGGTAGAACTGCACGAAGAAGCGCGTCCACGACACCAGGGCCATCATCAGGGTCGCGGCGTCGAAGACGAGCAGCACCCGCCGGTTCCGTCGCCACGAACCGTCCCGCCCGGTGAACCAGGCCCACATCACGCCGACGGCGGGCCTGCGCACCACCACCGACAGCGTGAAGACGACGGCCAACCCGAGATACATCCAGATACCGGGCAGGTAGAAGTCCTTGCTGCGCCCGGTGATCCAGGCGACGCCCGCGCACAGCGCCACCGCGGCGAAGCCGAGCAGGGCGGGACGAAGAGATTCCCCACGCAGCAGCCGCCATCCGAGGATCACGGCCGCGGCGGCGAGCGCCGCGACGATCGCGGGTACCAGTCCGAAGACCGCCGACGTGGGTGCGAAGGTGGCCACCGGCAGCGCGGTGGAGACGAGCCCGCTGATCCCACCCGCCCGGGCGAACAGGGTCTGGATCGGCGGTGCGGGATCCGGCACGGGCGCCTCGCCGGGTGCGTCGGGCCGGCCGGACATGGGCCCGAGATTACCTGCGCGGCGGCCGGATGCGACAGGTTCACGGCCCTGCGGCAGGATCGCGGTCAGCATGACCACCTCCCCGCGGACGACATGACCGCACCCGACGGTGCGCCGGTGATCTCCCGGCGGCGCCACATCGTTCGGCTCGCCGTGTTCGCGGTGCTCGTGTTCGCCCTGTTCTATCTGGTGGCCGTCGAGCGGGTGATCGACGTCGACGCGGTCCGAGGCGCCGTCGCCGCGACCGGACCCGCCGCGCCGCTGGCCTATGTCGTGGTCTCGGCGGCGCTCGGCGCGCTGTTCGTGCCTGGGCCGCTGCTGGCCGGCGGCAGCGGTCTGCTGTTCGGTCCGGTGCTGGGCACGTTCGTCACGCTGGGTGCGACGGTCGGCACCGCGGTCGTCGCGAGCCTGGTGGGCAGGCGGGCCGGACGCGACAGCGCCCGAGCGCTGCTGGGCGCCGAACGCGCCGACCTCCTGGACGCGCAGATTCAGCGGCGCGGTCTCTGGGCGGTGGTGGGCCAGCGGTTCATCCCCGGCATCTCCGACGCGCTGGCGTCGTATGCCTTCGGCGCGTTCGGGGTTCCGCTGTGGCAGATGGCCGTCGGCGCGTTCATCGGATCGGTGCCCCGCGCGTTCGTCTACACCGCGCTGGGAGCGTCGATCGGTGACCTGTCGTCACCGCTGGCCTACACCGCGATCGGAATCTGGTGTGTGACGGCGGTGGTGGGCGCCTTTGCCGCGCACCGGGGCTACCGCCGGTGGCGCGGCCACAAGCGGGCGCCAGACTGAAGTCCCGCAGACAACGTGCGAGAGCCCGCCTGCGTGAGTTCAGTCTGGCGTTTCGCAGCCCCGGTGACCGCGCGGCGCGCATAGAGTCGGACGGGTGAGCGCCGGGGAAAGCCGCGCCGGGGTCGATCTGACCAACCTCGACCAGCCGCTGAGCCCGGACGCCGGGGCGACCAAACGCGACCTGGTCGACTATCTCGACGCCGTCGCCGACCGGATCCTGCCCGGTCTCGCCGGGCGCCCGCTGACCGTGCTGCGGGTGCTGCGCGGGCAGCAGCCGTTCATGCAGAAGAACGCCCCGAAGTACACCCCGGACTGGGTGAAGACGGTGGCGATCTGGGCGGAGAGCTCACACCGCGAGGTGCGGTACCCGCTCTGCGACGACCGGCGCACGCTGCTGTGGCTGGCGAATCAGCGGGCCGTCGAATACCACCCGACGCTGGGGCTCGCCGAGAACATCTACCGGCCGACCCACCTGGTCCTCGACCTCGACCCGCCCACCGAGACCGATTTCGCCGCGGTGGTCGCGGTCGCCCATCTGGTCCGGCAGGCACTGGCCGACAGCGGGCTGGCGGGCGCGGTCAAGACCAGCGGGGCGAAGGGCATCCACGTCTTCGTTCCGGTCGACGACAGCGCACCGGTCGAGGACGTCGCCGCTGCGACGAGGGCACTCGCAGCGCGCGCCGAGGCTCTCGATCCCGCGCTGGCCACCACGGCGTTCATCCTCGAGGACCGGCACGGCAAGGTGTTCGTGGACTCCACCCGCGCCGGCGGCGCCACCGTCGCCGCGGCGTACAGCCCGCGGCTGCGTCCGGGCACCCCGGTGTCCTTCCCCGTCGACTGGTCCGATCTGTCGTCGGTCACCCCCGCCGATTTCACCGTGCACACCGCCGTCGAGGCCCTCGGCGGGCGCGACCCGTGGGCGGACTCGATGCCGGCTCCGCAGCGGCTGCCGGACGATCTGATCGAACACGGCCGCACCATCCCGGTCGCCCGGGTGGCCGCGATGCACGAGGGCAAGCGCCGCGCCAGGGCACGCCGCACCCGCGGTGAGTGACCCGAGGCTCTGCGACCACAGATATCGGGCTGTCCCCCGCGCGAAGTGACCGGCGTCGCTTTCATACACGGAAAGTGCCATCGGACCACTAAATACTGCCATCGGAATTAAATCTCTGACCTGCGGGTTTACGCATTCAGACAACAAAGTTCGTAGAGGGAAAGAAAGAAGTCACGGAAATGAACAAGCTCGGATTCGCCACCATCATCGCCGGCGGACTGGCCACCGCCTTCCTGGGTCTGGCCACCCCCGCGCAGGCCGCACCGGCCGGTCCGGGCAACGCCGAGGACGCCATCAGCTCTCTGGACGACCGCGGCTACGCCGTGCGCGTCGACCATCAGGGCATGGTGAAGCCGCTCGACCAGTCCAGCATCGTCTCGGTCCGCTACGACAACGACGACCGCGTCGTCTACGTCACCGTCCGCTGACCCCAGACCACCGGCGAGGGGCACCCGAAAGGGTGCCCCTCGTTTCGTTGTGCGGACCGGTTCACAATCCGAGGTCGGTGAGCCCCGGGTGATCCCCGGGCCGAGGCCCGCTGCGATCCCAGTGGAACAGCCGCTCCTGCGCGCTGATCGGGACGTCGTTGATGCTGGCGTGCCGCGTCGTCATCAAGCCGTCGGCGGCGAACTCCCAGTTCTCGTTGCCGTACGCGCGGAACCACGCCCCGTCCGCGTCGTGGTACTCGTAGGCGAACCGCACCGCGATGCGGTCCTCACTGTGCGCCCAGATCTCTTTGATCAGCCGGTAGTCGCGTTCGCTGGCCCACTTGTCGGTGAGGAAGGCGATGATCTCGGCACGCCCGCGCAGGAAGGTGGAGCGGTTGCGCCACCGGCTGTCCGGTGTGTAGGCCAGCGCAACCCGCTGGGGATCGCGAGTGTTCCAGAGATCCTCTCCGGCGCGCACTTTGGCGATCGCCGTCTCCAGGGTGAAAGGGGGTTTCACGGGTCAGACCTCATCCGCGGCGACGCGGGCCCGTTCCCGCATCGAGGCGACCACGCCACCGTCGTTGAGGATGTCGGTGCCGGTGAGGTAGCCGGCCCGCTCGCCGGCGCAGAACGCCAGCAGTTCGGCCATCTCCTCCGGTTTCCCCCACCGCGGCACCGCGGCGTCGGTCACCATGGCGCCGGCCCCGGCCTGTTCCTCCAGGCGACCCATCTCGGTGTCGACGGAGCCGGGTGACACCGACACGATGCGCAGTCCGCGGGCATTGAACCGTTCGGCCTGCGAGGTGCTGTACCAGCGGACGAAAGTCTTGCTCAGCGCATAGGCCAGACCCGACCGCGCCTCTTCGGGAGCCATCTCGCAGGCGGACAACATGTCCGACATGAACGCGCTCTCGTCGGAGAGGGCGCGGGGGAACAGGCTGGTGGGGATGATCTCCTCGGGCAGCAGGTGCGCCGCCATCGACGCCACGTTGACGATCGCGGCGCCCTCGCCCGCGGTGGCGTAGAACGCCTCGTCGACGTTGACCGTGCCGATCGCATTGGTCCGCATGACGTACTCGGCGTCGCCCATGCTCGGGCTCACCCCCGCGGTGTGGATCACCGACGCGATGGGTCCGAGGCCCGATGCGGTGTCGAACAGCGTCGCGACCGCGTCGCGGTCGGTCACGTCGCAGTGCACGGCGGTGGCTTCGATGCCGAGTTCGTCGAGGGTGGCGACGGCGGCGTCCAGCCGGTCCTTCCTGACGTCGCAGAGCACGAGGCTGTGGTCGCGGCCGACGATCCTGGCGGTCGCCACACCCATACCGCCCGCCCCGCCCGTGATCACCGAGATTGGACTCATAGCTGGACCGTATACGGATCGCCCCGTCGGTACGTTGGTACCGGTGAACCTCCCAGACGGCGGCAAGGCCGACGCGGGCGCCCTGAGCGGCGTCTCGGAGACGGCGCTGTTGACGCTCAACGGCCGGGCCCATCAGGCCCGCCACCCGCAGGCCATCATCGACGATCCGATGGCGATCCGGCTCGTCGACTCGATCGACTTCGACTTCGACAAGTTCGGCCGCAAGGGCCAGGAGATGGCGCTGCGCTCGCTGGCCTTCGACCGGGCGGCGATCCGCTACCTCAGCGCGCATCCGTCGGCCACGGTCGTCGCGCTCGCCGAAGGCCTGCAGACCAGCTTCTGGCGGATCAGCAGTGCGCGTCCGGACCTCGACTTCCGCTGGCTCACTGTCGATTTCCCACCGGTCATCGCACTGCGCGAGCGATTGCTGCCGCCGTCGGACCGGATCACCAACCTCGCGCAGTCGGCACTCGACTTCTCGTGGATGGACCGGGTGGACACCGCCCACGGCGTCTTCATCACCGCCGAGGGCCTGCTGATGTACCTGCAGCCCGAGGAGTCGATGCGCCTGATCACCGAGTGCGCCAAGCGTTTCCCCGGCGAGCAGATGATCTTCGACCTGCCGCCGGTGCTGGTCAAGAAGCTGGCGCCCAAGGGGATGCGGGCCTCGCGCCGCTACCGGGTGCCGCCGATGTCGTTCAGCCTGACCCCGGCACAATTGGCGAATCTGGCAAACACCGTCCCGGGAATCCGTGCCGTCCACGATCTGCCGATGCCGCAGGGCCGGGGTGTGCTGTTCCGCAGGCT
Organism: Mycolicibacterium litorale; assembly: GCF_010731695.1. Classification (NCBI taxonomy): domain Bacteria; kingdom Bacillati; phylum Actinomycetota; class Actinomycetes; order Mycobacteriales; family Mycobacteriaceae; genus Mycobacterium; species Mycolicibacterium litorale. The sequence goes on along the minus strand of NZ_AP022586.1, from coordinate 4,553,256 downwards.
GTTCCCCGCCTTCTGGCAGCTGAAGCTGACCAAACAGATGCGCGGCGCCTACACGCTGCTCGAATTCGGCTGATCCGTCACCGCCGCGGTGAGCAACCGCGAGATGCGTTGATGGACCTCGTCGGTGTCGTCCTCGACGGCGACGGTGGACAGGAACAGCGCCGCACCGGCCGCCATGGCGAGGACCGCGCGGGCGTCGCGTTCGGCGTCGTCGACCGCCGCGGCGGAGTCCGCAGCCGAAGGGGCACTGAACAGTTCCACCGCGGGGCCGCTGAACACCGCCCAGAGCCGGCGCCGCATCTGTTCGTTCTCGGCCATCGCCAGCAGTAGTCCGGGCACCGCCGCCCGGACCTCCGGGCGGGCGAACAACTGCCTGCTCCCGCGGGCCACCCAGTCGATCCAGCCGCGCCGGTCGGTGCCGGCGAACGGCGTCAGATCCGGTGTGTCACCGAGGATCGCACTGAACACCAGCTCCGATTTCGACGGCCAGCGGCGGTTGATGCTCGATCGGCTCACCCCGGAGCGCACCGCGATCTGCCGCATGCTGAGTTCGTCCCAGCCGGTCTCGACCAGCAGCTCCCGGGTCACCGCAAGGACCCGGTCGTCGATCGATGCGTCCCTCGGCCGGCCCTGAGTTCTTCCGTCCTCCACACCGCAATTCAACCGTGCGACCCGCGAGCGGCGGTGTTCGCGCTGATGGCGTCGCCGTCAGCGAACGGATTAGGCTGGTCGGACGGTCGGCGTGGGGAGCGTGTGTGGTCACTTTGGACCGGCTCGTCAATGTGCTGGGCGGCTACGGCGTGGCGCTGCGGGCGTCCTCGGTGCCGCGCTCCACCGAACTGCGCAGCGTGGCGCTGCGCGAGGAGCGCGACGTGGTCGGCGACGTCCTGCTGGCGGTCGGCGCGGATTCGGTGGCGACAGCGCTGGCGTGGGCGCGCGCGGCGCACGCGGTGGTGGTGCTGGTGCGGGCCGATACCGCGGATGTCGACGGCGCGGCCGTGCCGGGACCGGTCGCCGTCCTGGCCGTCGACCCCGACGTGTCGTGGAGCGAATTGGCCGCGGTGGTCTTCGGGTTGGTGCTCGAGGGCCGCGAGACCGAGTCCGGTCGCGGCCCCACCGATCTGTTCGCCCTGGCCGACAGCCTGGCCGACGCGATCGGCGGTGCGGTGACGATCGAGGACCGGCACTGGCGGGTGCTGGCCTATTCGCGGATGCAGGGGCACACCGACAGCGCCAGGGTCGAGACCATCCTGGGCAGGCAGGCGCCCGACCGGCTGCGCGCGCTGTTCACCGAACGCGGTGTGGCCAAACACCTGGCCGCCTCCGACGAGCCGATGTTCATCGCCCCTGCCCCCGAAGAAGGTCTGGCCGGGCGGATGGTGATCGCCGCCCGCGCCGGCCGCGAGCTGCTCGGGTCGGTGTGGGTGGCGTGTGCGCAGGAGTTGCGGGGTGCGCAGTTGCGGGCGCTGGCCGACGGCGCCCGCATGGTGGCGCTGCACCTGTTGCGCTCGCGAGCCAGCGCCGATCTCGAGCGACAGGTCGAGTCGGATCTGGTGATCGGGTTGCTCGACGGCACGGTCGACGCCCCGACGGTGGTCAGCAAGCTGGCGCTGCCGCCGGCGGGGCTGCGGGTCATCGCGCTGCGCGCCCGCCTCGGCGAGGAACGCCACGCCGCACTGCTGCTGGCCTTCGAACGCGCGACGATGGGCTTCGGATGGTCGCGCCCGGGACGCAGCACGTTGTCGGACACCACCGTCTACACGGTGCTACCGAGCGAACCCGCCGACAGCGCCCGCCGCTGGGTCGGCAGTCTGCGCGCGGCGCTCCCCGACCGCGCCACCGTCTTCGCCGGGATCAGCAGCACCGCAACGGTTCTGGAGCTTCGCACCGCACGGGACGAGGCCGACGAATGTCTGGCCCTGCACGAGCTGCAGGGCGGCGCCGGGGATGCCCCGGCCTACGACGAATCCTGGGACGACATCGTGCTGCGGCGGCTGCGGATCGCCGCCCGCGTCGGCCGCACCCCGCAGCGCGGGCCGGTCGCCGACCTGCGGCGCCACGACGGACACCACGCGACGCGCTACGTCGACACCCTGCGCGCGTGGCTGGCCGCGCAGGGCGACCTGCACGAGGCGGCCGAGCGCCTGGGCGTGCACGAGAACACGGTCCGTTACCGGCTACGCAAGATGGCCGAGGTGACCGACCTCGACCTGACCGATGCGCGCAAGCGGCTGGCCATGACCGTCGAGCTCGCCGCCACCGACGACGACGGTTTCACGTTGTCCGAAGCCGACAAATCGTCGTAGCCGCGTTGTCCTGAGCGGGCAACCGCCGCCGCCGGTCCGCTGGACATCATCGGTGGGACAGTGCTGTCTCAGTGGAGGTGACGTGATGTTCGGCGGCGACGGATTCGACGGCGGGCCCCGATCGGTGATCGTGGTGGGTGCCGGCATCGTCGGCCTGTCCACCGCGTGGTTCCTGCAGGAACGCGGCATCGAGGTGACGGTGGTCGACCGCGGCGGGGTCGCGGCCGGCGCGTCGTGGGGGAACGCCGGATGGGTGTCTCCGGCGCTGACCATTCCGCTCAACCACCCGTCGGTGCTCGGCTACGGCCTGCGGTCGCTGGCCGACCCGGCCGCTCCGCTGCACGTACCGGCCCGCGCCGACGTCCGGCTGTGGTCGTTCCTCACCCGCTTCGCCGCCAACTGCCGCCGCTCGTCGTGGAACCGCGCGGTCACCGCGAACCTGCCCTTCAACGCCGAATGCCTCGAAGCGTTCGACGTCCTCACCGCCAACGGCGTCGACGTCCCCACCACCGACGGCCCGATCACCGCGCTGTTCACCTCGGATCGCCACGCCGCCCACCTTGTCGACGAACTCCGCGGTCTGCGCGACGCGGGACAGGACGTCGCCTACCGCCGTCTCACCCGCGCCGAACTCGGCGAGCAGGTGCCGCTGGCCTCGAATGCGGTGGGCGTCGGTATCAGCGTCGAGAACCAGCGGTTCGTCGATCCGGGCCGGTTCACCCACGCACTGGCCCGCGCCGTGGTGTCGCGCGGCGCCACGATCAGCCCGGTCGACGTCGTCGACGTGCTGCCCGACCGCGAGGGTGTGCGGATCCATCCCCGCACCGGCACACCGCTGACCGCCGACGCCGCGGTGATCGCGACGGGCGCCTGGCTGTCCTCGCTCGCCGGCCGCTGGGTGCGCACCCCGGTGCGCGCCGGCCGGGGCTACTCGTTCACGGTGCCCGTGGACCGGCCGATCCCCGGCCCGGTCTACCTGCCCGAGGTGAGGGTGGCGTGCACGCCGTACCAGGGCGCCCTGCGCGTCGCCGGCACCATGGAGTTCCGCGGCCCGGACGAACCGCTCATCCCGGCCCGTGTCGAGGCGATCGTGGCGTCGGCCGCGCCGATGTTCGACGGAGTGCGGTGGGCAGAGCGCACCCACGAGTGGGTGGGCCCCCGCCCGGTCACCCCCGACGGCCGCCCGCTCATCGGGGCGGTGGCACCCGGCGTCTACGTCGCCGGCGGCCACGGCATGTGGGGGCTCGCCCACGGGCCGGTCACCGGCCGGCTGCTGGCCGAGCACATCACCACCGGCAAACAGCCCGAGGCCCTGCGGGCCGTCGACCCGCTGCGCTGACCGCAAGCCCGCATCGAGTCGTCAGGGGCGGAGCCGTCGACCCGCCCCTGACGACGATCTCTCACCTGGACGAGGAGTACGAATATGACCACCGCTCAACGATTCTGGATGACACCGGTCGCCTACGCGCGGCTGCAGGACGAGCTGACGGAGCTGCGGACTCTGCTCGCCACCGAAGCCGCCGACGACAGCCAGGAGAACACCGTCGCGGTGCAGCGCGCCCGTCAGACGCGAATCCAGCAGATCCACGATCTGCTGCTGCACGCCGTGGTCGGTGAGGATCCGCCCGACGACGGGATCGCCGAACCGGGCATGGTGCTGACGGTCCGGTTCGACGAGACCGGCGACGAGGAGACGTTCCTACTCGGTGTCCGCGGCGCGGAGTACGGCGATCTGGAGGTCTATTCGGTGAACTCGCCGCTGGGTGAGGCGCTGATCGGGGCCCGCCCGGGCGATCGGCGCACCTACGCGGTGCCCAGTGGTGCGTCGGTCCCGGTCACTTTGCTCAAGGCGGTGCCGTATGGAATGCACCGGCCCCGCGACTAATTCGGCGGGTCGTCACTCCAGGGCCGGCCGGGCGGGCGCGGTGCGTGCAGGTCGAACCGCACGCCGACCATCCTGATCGCGAAGCACACCGCCGCAGCCCCGAGTGCCGCCACGGTGCCCTGCTGTCCGGCGGCCTCGGCGGCGGCAGCGCAGCCGGCGCCGATCAGCGCCGGGATGGCGTAGAGCTCGCTGCGCAGGACGGTGGGGATCCGGCCGATCATCATGTCGCGGATCGTTCCGCCGCCGACCGCGGTGATGGTGCCGACGATCATCGCCTGCAGCACACCGAATCCCATCTCCAGCGCCTTGAACGCACTGAGGACCGCGAACACGCTCAGACCGACCGCGTCGAGGACGGTGATCGGCATGGCGAGCCGGTCGAGCCTGCGGCTCAGCGCGAACGCGATGAGCCCTCCGGTCGCCGCGAGCGCGAGGTAGCGCCAGTCCAGGAACGTCGCCGGTGGCAGGTCGTCGAGCAGGATGTCGCGGATCGTGCCACCGCCGAGGCCGGTGAACATGCCGAGCGTGACCACCCCGAAGATGTCGAGCCGCTCAGCCCGGACCGCAGTCAGCGCACCGTTCAGCGCGAACGCGAAGGTCCCGGCGAAGTCGAGCGCCAGCAGCAGCGGCGATGGGGTCGACATGGGACGAGGTATACCCCACCGCGGGTCGAGCGCGACCACCCCGCTCGCGTCGCTCACCGACTCCTGGTGTCACCTGCTGACGCCGTGAGGACGGGCTCGGGCAACGCGTCGACCTCGTCGGCGAACGGCACGTGTCCGCGGGTGAGCGTGAACAGCGACAGCGCCGCCAGCGTCGCCGCGCCGAACATCACCACCGCCATCGGCAGGGCGCTGCCCTCCCCGAGCAGGCCGACCAGAGGCGGGGTGACCGCACCCATGCCGTACTGCAGGAAGCCCAGAACCGCTGAACCCGTCCCCGCTGCATGGGGCACCTCCGACAGCGCCAAGGCGGTGGCGTTGGCGTAGACGAATCCGATGCTGCCCATGAAACAGGCCATCAAAGCGATGGTGGCCCAAGGGGTCACGTGTCCGACGGTGACGTTGAGCACCATCAGCGTGGTGGCCACCAGCAGTGCGGTGACACCGCCCATGAGTACACGGCGTGGCGCGATGGTCCGCACCAGGCGCGCGGAGATGAGACTGCCCGCGCCGATTGCCAGGGCGCACGATCCGAACGTCACCGAATACGCCGCGGGTGAGAATCCGAGGATGTTCTGCACGACGAACGGCGAGGCCGCGATGTAGCCGAACATCCCGGCAGCGGCGAAAGCCATGACCAGGGTGTAGCCGAGGTAGTAGCGGTTGCTCAGCACCCCGCGCGCGCTGGCGCCCAGTGCCTTGAGCCCTCCGGGCCGCCGACGCTCTTCGGGCAGGGATTCCTTGACGGCCAGCACCACACCCAGCAGCGTCAGCACATTGAGAACGGCCAGCGCGAAGAACACCGCGCGCCAACCCGATCCGGTGACGATGACGCCGCCGAGGATCGGGGCAGTGATGGGTGCCAGGACGCCGATCAGCATCATCACCGCGAACAGCCGTGCCGCCCGGGACCCGCGCGAGCGGTCGGCGATCACGGCGCGGGAGATCACCACACCCGCCGCGCCGCAGAACCCCTGCGCGAATCGCAGCGCGATCAGCAGCGCGATGGACGGAGCCAGGGCGCACGCCACACTGACGGCGACGCAGGCGACGGTGCCGATGATGAGCGGGCGTCGCCGGCCGTAGCGGTCGGAGAGCGTCCCGATGATCAGCTGCCCCACGGCCAGCCCGACGAGGAACGTGGTCAGTGACAGCTGGATCGTCGACGGTGAGGTGCTGAAGTCGGCCGCCATCTCCGGAAACGCCGACAGGTACATGTCGATGGAGAACGGGGTCACCGCGTTGAGCAGTGCGAGGACGGCGATGAGCACCGCCGACGGCGGCGATGCGACCGCCGCGACCTTCTGAGGCATGGACTTCCTTCCGGCGTGCACGGCAGACGACCCGGCACTTGATTATAAAATCATACGTATTTCAAGATATGTGTGTCAAAATATGAATATGGCTGAAGTCGGCGCGCCTGCCGCGCTACACCGCGAACTGGCGCTCGCGCTGCACGACCTGTCCTGGCGGCTCGCCCGGCTCGGGGCGGCGCAGGTGGGACTCGAACCGCTGCCGGCCTCCGAAGTCGCGGTACTGCGCGCGGTCATCGACGAACCCGGCCGCAGCGTGTCGGAAGTCGCCGGGGTCACGAACATGCAGTCGAGCAATGTCAGCACGGCGGTGCGCGCGCTGATGGACCGAGGACTCATCGACAAGCGGGCCGACCCGCGTGACCGGCGGGTGTCGCTGCTGGAGCCGACGGCTCGCGCGCTCGCCGAACGCGAGGCGATCGAGGACGCGATCGCGGGTTCGGTGTCCGCGGCGCTCGCGGAATTGCCCGCGGCAACGGTCGATGCGCTCGTGGCGGCGATTCCGGCCATGCGGGAGTTGACCATTCAGGTCGCGAAGACCATGCCCGGGCGGGTCGGCACGGCGCAGCGGGGCGCCTGACCCCTAGGCGGGCGCGCGGTCGGCGAACGACTCGATGATCGCGTCCACCGGCGACCGCCACGAGAGACCGAAGTCCGCCCGTGTGGCCGAATCGTCGGTCGGGGTGGCCGCGGTGAGGAGCAGCGCCGCCTCGTAGGTCAGCCCGTCGCCGAGCGGGACGACGCCGGCCAGCGTGTCGCCGATTCTGCTGATGCCGCGGAATACGCCAGGGCTCAGCGGGATTCGCCGGAAGCGCCGACCGGACCCCCGCTCGAGGGCGTCGATCATTCCGTCGAAGGTCACGAGCTCCCCGCCGCAGACGTAGCGCCGCGGCCCGCGACCGGGCTTCATCGCCGCGGCGTGGACCGCCGCGACGTCGCGGACATCGATCATCTGCATGCCGCCGCGCAGCCTGGGCGCCACCCCGAACCGCACGAGCGGCGCCCACCCGCGTTCGGTGACACCTGGTGCGGTGTGGAACGCCGGCCCCACGACGCTCGACGGGTAGGTGACGACGACGGGCGCGCCCTGATCCTGCAGGCGCCGGGCGACGCGGTCGGCGTACCCCTTCGTCTTGGCGTATGCGCTGCGGCCCGCCGACGTCGGGGTGTCCGGCCCGATGATCCCGTCCGGCGGCGGGAACAACGCGCTGTAGCTGCTCACGGACACGACGGGGTCGAGACCGGCGCGCACCGCCTGGGTGAGCAGCGCCTCGGTCGCGTATGCGTTGACCTCCCACATCAGCGCGCTGCGACGGTTGTCGGTGCCCACCACGCCCGCGCCGTGCAGGACACTGTCACACCCGTCGAGAAGGTGGGAGATCGTCGTCGCGTCGCGGATGTCACCGGAGAGCACCTCGACGCCACCGAGTCCGGCCAGACGGTCGAGCACCGGCGCCCCCTCGGCATCGGGCCCGACCAGCAGCCGAACCCCGTGGCCGTCCGCCAGCAGGGCTCGTACGCAATGCGCTCCCACGTATCCGGTTCCTCCGGTGACGCCGATCAGCATCGGTTCTCCTCACTGTCGACCGGTTACGGTACCAGTGGCATCGATTAGGGGTCGTTTCGTTACGCCCGTGGCTGGCAACCCTGCGGGGGCAGCGTGCCGGTACCCAGCCCGCTCGCGGGTCGCCCTGACGGCCGGAGCCGGTATTCGGCGCGATGCGCCGACAGAAAGGGAACACCATGGCGCTCGACGACGACGACATCACCACCACTCCGGGCGGCGGCGAGGGAACCGCTGACGGCGGCTCGAACCCGGAGGGCCACGACGGCGGGGCCGACGGAACCGCGAACACCGGTGAAGGCACCGCTGACGGCGGCTCCAACCCCGAAGGCCACGACGGCGGGGCCGACGGAACCGCGTGACCCAGTGAGATGCTGAGCCGCTGCATCGCCACCGACCCGGGCACATTCGCCACTGAATACTGGGGTCGCCGACCGCTGCTCAGCCGTTCCGGCGCGCTACCCCGCGACTTCGCCGACCTGCTCTCGCCCGCGATGGTCGACGAGCTGATAGCCGAACGCGGGGTACGCGCGCCGTTCATCCGACTGGCCAAAGAGGGTGACGTCCTGGCCAAGGACTGCTATCTGGGGCCGGCCGGTTTCGGTGCGGAGATGCCCGACCAGGTCGACTCCGCCAAGGTGCTCGAACAGTTCGCCGCCGGCGCGACGATCGTGCTGCAGGGTCTGCACCGACTGTGGCCGCCGGTGATCGACTTCGTCCACCGCATGGTCGACGACCTCGGCCACCCGGTACAGGCGAACGCCTATGTCACCCCGCCCAGTAACCGGGGGTTCGACCCGCACTACGACGTCCACGACGTGTTCGTGCTGCAGACGGCCGGCCAGAAGCGCTGGGTCGTCCACGAACCGGTGCACACCCACCCGCTGCCCTCGCAGCCGTGGACGCAGCACCGGGCAGCCGTCACCGACCGCGCCGGGGGCGAACCGGTGATCGACACCGTGCTGTCGGCGGGCGATGCGCTGTATCTCCCGCGCGGATGGGTGCATTCGGCGCAGGCGCTGGACACCACCTCGGTCCACCTCACCGTCGGGGTGTCCGCGGTGACGGGCGTGGACGTGGCGCGTGCGGTGGTCGATGCGCTGGCCGACAACGCCACGTTTCGGGCATCGTTGCCGATGGGCGGCGATCCGGCCGATCAGGATGAGATCATCGCGACGGTGAGCAAGGTGATGGCGCAGCTCGTCGAAACCCTGCGCGACGACGCGACCGCGCTCAGCGGTGCCGCCGCGCGGCAGTTGACGCGCAGGCACGCCGAGCGGACCCGCCCGGTGGCGGTGCGGCCGTTGGCGATTCTGGACGCGGCCGCGCACTCGGACACCACGCCGGTGCGGTGGCGCCACGGCCTCGTCGCGGCGGTGGACACCGCCGGTGACGGCATCACGCTGCGGCTCCCCGACCGGGTCATCACCTTCCCGGGCTCGTGTGGGCCGGCGCTGCTGGCCCTGCACCGGGGCCTGACGGCCGACGCGGGCAGCCTGCCCGGCCTCGACCGGGCAGACGGGACGGTGCTGATCCGCAGGCTGCTACGGGAGGCCGTGGTGGTCCCCGTGACGCCCGCGCAGGCATGAACATCCTGAAGCGCATCCCGTGCAGTGACCAGTCGCTGCGCCGCGACGATCCGATGTACGGCACCGCGGGCGCGGGCACGTCCTGGGTGCTGCTCGAATTGTCCGGCGGCTGGGGGCCTTCGGCGTTCCTGCAGTCGCCCGCGGTGATCGATCCCGACCTCGGCCGCGCGATCGTGCGCCGCGTCGAGGCGGCCGGGATGCGCATCGCCGCCATCCGCCGCCACGGCCGCCGATCGGCCGCCCCGCGGTGGCGGTGGTTCGTGGCCCGCTCCACTCTCGGCGACGAGGCGCTCTACGCCGGTGAGGTCGACGGTCCGCAGGGGTATCTCGACCTCGCGTTGGACGGATCCGACGGCGTCGTTTCCCCCGACCCGGTCGTCGCCGTCTGCGCGCACGGCAGGCACGACCAGTGCTGTGCGGTGCGGGGCCGCGGGGCCATCGCCGCGATCACCGCCGCATACCCCGACATTGCCTGGGAATGCTCACATCTCGGCGGCGACCGGTTCGCGGCCACCATGCTGGTCCTGCCCGAGGGGCTGTGCTACGGCCGGGTCGATTCGGCCGATCCCGTGGAGCTGGTGCGGATGTACCTCGACGGACGGTTGGACAACCGGTTCCTGCGCGGCCGCACCTCGCTGCCGCACGCGGTCCAGGCCGCACAGTATTTCGCCCGTGAGAAGTACGGAGACGACCGCATCGCCGGTCTGGCGCCGCTGTCGGTCGAGCGCGGCGACAACAGCCACCGCGTCGTGCTCAGCGGTGAGCACGGTCCGGTCGAGGTGATCCTCGAGGAGGGCTGGTCGGAACCGCTGCTGTCGCAGTGCCACGCGAAAGTGCCTGGGCGCGTTCGGATCTTCACACTGGTGTCGATGACGCCGGGGTGACGGCCAGACGTCGAAGATCAGCAGAGCGCTCGTCGCGGTGGCCACCAGCGCGCCGGAGCCGTCGGCGGTCGGTCAGTGCTGACCGGAGACGTCCGCGCGCGCGACACCGGGTGCGCCCACGGGGGTGTATGCGAGCGGTTCGAACGCTTCCCGGTTCGCGATGAGGAAGTCGCGCAGCGTCACCGGTTCCCGACCGATCAGTGTCCGCAGTGTCGCGGCGTCGGCCGGTAGCGCGGTGCCGCTGCGCACGATCGCCTCGCCCACCGCCGGGATGTGTTGGGCCATCGCGGTGTTGACGACGCGCCCGCCGTCCAGATCGGCCAGCTCCGTCAGCTCGCGCTGCCACTGCTCGCGGGTGACAGGATGGAACCCGACGGGCGTGCCCAGCACCTCGGACAGAAGTGCGGCGATGTCGGCGTGGGTGAATTGCTCGGATCCCAGCGGGTACGTCACCCGCCCGGCGAAGCGTTCCGGGTGAAGCAGTGCCGCGAGACCCAGCTCGGCGGCGTCGCGGCCGCTGATCCACCCGACGGCACCGGAGCCGAAAGAGTTCCGGAAGAGCCCCTCCCTGCCGATCGACGGCGCGTGCAGTACCAGGAGGTTCTGGTGGAAGAGCGCGGCGATCCGCAGGATCACGAGATCCAGGCCGGCCCAGTCCATCACCTGTTCGGCCATCCACTGGGCGCGACCCAGGTCGCTCGGATGGTCCGGGTTCGCCGGTCCCATCGACATCACGACGGTGCGCGGGTTACGCCCGACGTCACGCACCGCCGACGCGTAGTTCGCCGCGGCGGACACCACTCCGTCGGCGATCGGGTAGGTGAAGTAGACCAGATCCACCTCGGCGAGGGCGGGCACGAGGGTGCGGCGGTCGTGGAGATCGCCCTGCACGATCTCGGCGCCCAGGGCGGCGAGGCGTTCGGTGCGGTCGCCCAGCGTGCGGGCCAGCACACGGACCGCCCTGCCCTCCTCATGCAGCCTCCTCACCACGTGCTCACCGGTGTTTCCATGTCGTCCGGTGGCTCCGATCACCAAGATCGGGTTGCCCGGCGTTGTCTCGGTCATGTTCCTCCTCGCAGCGGCCGTACGCCGACGTCGTTGTCGCTCAGGCGAATCGAGAGCGACTCACCGGTCGGTGATCGGTGACGGTACTCCGATCTCGCCACTATGTAAACCGATCTGTGTACTTAACACTGGTTGACAAGCCGCCACATTGACCATGAAGTAGACAGGTCGGTATCCTGCTAGAGGTGAGCACAGGGCCGGTGAGCCGCCGCGGCCGTGGAGCGCGTGAACGGATCACCCGCGCCGCCGCGACGCTCTTCTACCGCCGAGGCATCCACGCCACCGGGGTCGACCTGCTGATCCACGAGGCGCAGGTCTCCAAACGCACCTTCTATCAACACTTCTCGAGCAAGACCGAACTCGTCGAGACCTATCTCCGCAATATCGAGGAGAGCGGCGGTTCGCCCTTGGAACGGCGCCTCGATCTCGCAGACCTCGCGCCGCGTGAGCGGATGCTCGCGATCTTCGACGTCTCGGCCATCACGCGATTCCGCGGGTGCCCGTTCCACAACGCGGCGGTTGAATCCGCCGGTGAACTCGACGGCGTCGACGAGATCGTCCGGGAACACAAGCGGTGGTTCGCCGACCGCCTGGCCCGCGTCGCCACCGAGGCCGGTGCCCGCGATCCGTACCTGCTCGCCCAACAGGTGCTCGTCGTCTTCGAGGGCGCCACCGCATTGGCCACGTCGGTGGGCGACACCGGGCCCATCGTCCACGCCCGCTCGGCGGCGGCCCAGCTGATCGACAGCGCCTGTCAGGCTGCGTGAGTCAGCGGCCGCCGACCGGCGCCGGAACCTCCCACGCGCTGCCCTGCTCGCGGTCCAGGGCGGTGGTCCCCTTGTTCTTCAGCGCGAAGATGTAGACCAGCAGGCTGACCCCGATCACCACCGTCACATACACGATGAACAGGCCGACGCGATCGGCGGACTTGGCGCCCTGGTACAGCAGTGGAGCCGTACCGCCGAACGCCGAGTTCGCCAGCGCGTAACCGAGCCCCACGCCGAGCGCGCGCACCTCGGCGGGGAACAGTTCGGCCTTCACGATGGCGTTGACGGAGGTGTAGCCGGTCAGGATGACGTAGCCGACGGCGGTGAGCGCGAACGCCATCAGCGGCGAGGTGGTCTCGGGCAGGAACGTCAGCAGTACGTAGGTGTACATCAGGCCGCCGACTCCGAAGAACACCAGGAGCACCTTGCGGCCGACCTTGTCGCTGAGCAGCCCGCCGAGCGGTTGCAGCAGCATCAGGAAGATCAGCCCCAGCAGGTTGATCCAGGTGCCGGTCAGCGCCTGGTCGGATCCGAAGGTGGACTTGACGATCGCCGGCGCGTTGATGGTGTAGGTGTAGAACGCCACCGTGCCGCCCGCGGTGATGAGGAAGCAGAGCAGCAGGGCACGCCAGTGTGTGGTGAACAGAGCCTTCATCGACCCGGCTTCGGGGTCCTTGCCCTCCCGGATCGCCTCCAGGTGTGACTCGCTCAGCGATTCGTCCATCGAACGGCGCATCCACAGCACGACCAGTGCCGCGATACCGCCGATGAAGAAGCCGATCCGCCATCCCCACGCCGTCACCGCCTCCACGTCGAGGACGCTCAGCGCGATCAGCAGTGTGAACTGCGCCAGCACATGGCCGCCGACGAGGGTGACGTACTGGAACGACGACAGGAAGCCGCGCCTGCGCGGGGTGGCGGCTTCGGACATGTAGGTCGCCGACGTGCCGTACTCCCCGCCGGTGGCGAAGCCCTGCAGCAACCGGGCGAGAATCAGGATCACCGCCGCCCAATAACCGATGACCTCCCGCGTCGGCATGACCGCGACGACGAACGAGCACGACGACATCACGGTGATGCTCACCATCAGTGCGGCCTTGCGTCCGCGGCGGTCGGCGAACCGGCCGAAGAACCACGACCCGACCGGCCGCATCACGAACGTGACCGCGAAGATCGCGTAGATGTAGAGGGTCGAGTTCTCGTCGTCTTGATCGAAGAACTGCGCCTCGAAGTAGGTCGCGAACACCGTGTAGACGTAGACGTCGTACCACTCGACGAGGTTGCCCGCCGATCCCCTGATCGTGTTGAGGACGGCCCGCCGGGTGCTCGTCGGGGCGCGTGTCGGACCGGCCACGCTCAACGGCGTCTCCCCATCGCTCATCCCGGGACGATAACCCGTCCGCGGCGGCTCCCGCAGGGATCCGCCGTACGGTCACGGACGTGGGCAAAAAGCCCCGGCGTTCATTCGCCTGACGCGGTGGCGACGCGGGCGCGCCAATTCCGCGGTGGCGTCACGCAACCGGCCGGATATTGCCCTGTGGCACCGCCAATCTCGGCAAACAAGCCACGGCCGTCCTCACCGTGTCCGAGAATCGCACCTGACTCGCATCGGCCGTCGGTCGTGCGACGTCAGCCGACCGCCATCCGCGCCACGAGGGAGACCCGTGAGTACAGCAGCCGAGCGCGCAGCACAGTTGGATCTCGTCGCACGACTCGCGTCGGCCTATCCCGAACTCCCCGACGCACCGACACCCGATCTGCTCGACCACGGCCGCATCACCGCCTATCTCAAACCGGTGCACGACGTCGGCGGTGAACCCGACGCCCCGATGAAGTTCGAGAACAAGCAGTACGAGCAGTGGGAGGAAGCCACCTACGTCATGTGCGAAGTGCTGGCGTGGCGGGGTATCTGGCTGTCGGAGGAGCGGCGGCGCATCGGCAATGTCGACGTCGGCCGCGCGCAGTATCTGGGTCTGCCGTACTACGGTCGGTGGCTGCTGGCGGTCGCCCGGGTGCTGGTGGAGAAACACCACATCGGGCTCACCGAGCTGAGCGAGCGCATGGCGGAGGTCAAGGCGCGCTACGCCGACGGACTCGACGGCGGCAAACCGCAGGCGCAACCGAAGTTCGAGGGCGACGGTTCACAGGTCGCCCGCAACGAACACCACCGTCACGCGGTCGGCAAGGGCGATCCGCAGGTCTACGCCGGGCTGGCCGGTCAGCCGAAGTTCGCCGTGGGCGACGCGGTGCGGGTCCGCGAACTGCCCGTGCTGTTCTACACCCGCACCCCCGAGTACACCCGCGGCGCGACGGGGGTGATCGCGACCGTCGCCTACGAGAGCCCGGCCGCCGAGGACGAGACGTGGGACCGCAAGGACGCGACGCCGGAGTGGTTCTACGTCGTCCGGTTCAACCAGTCCGAGCTGTGGCACGGCTACACCGGCACCGCGACCGACACCCTGCAGACCGAACTGCCCGAGCGCTGGCTCGAAGCCGCCAACTGAACGCGACAGGACATCACCGTGAGCCACGACCACGACCACGACCGGACCGTCAAACCGATGGTCGACGAGATCACCGACTTCGAGGTGCTCGAGATCGCGTTGCGCGAACTCTGCATCGAGAAGGGCATTTTCACCGCTGAGGAACATCGCCACTTCACCGAGTTCGCCGAGCAGATCGGCCCCACCCCGGCCGCGCGTCTCGTGGCGCGGGCGTGGCTGGACCCGGATTTCAAGGAGCTGGCGCTGCGCGAGCCGATGACCGCCAGCAAGGAGGTCGGCGTCGACTGGATGGAACCGACCGGATTCGGCACCCCCAGCGACTTCACCGCCTTCGAGATCCTCGCCGACACACCGGCTCTGCACCACGTGATCGTGTGCGCGCTGTGCTCCTGCTATCCGCGTCCCATCCTCGGCAACTCACCCGAGTGGTACCGCACCCCCAACTACCGCAGGCGGCTGGTCCGCTGGCCGCGCCAGGTGCTCGCCGAGTTCGGGCTCTACCTGCCCGACGACGTCGAGGTCCGCGTACAGGACTCCAACCAGAAGCACCGCTTCATGGTGATGCCGATGCGTCCCGACGGCACCGACGGCTGGACCGAGGACCAGCTCGCCGAGATCGTCACGCGGGACTGCCTCATCGGGGTGGCCCTGCCCAAACCCGGTGTCACCACCAACGTCATCGTCGACACGCGCCCGGCCATCCACCCCATCGGCGACTGAGCCCGTGACCGACCAGCCCATCGAGACCCTGTCCCACATCGTGCAGCGCGGTCAGGTGTGGCCGCGGATGGCCGCCAAGTACGGCGTCGAGAACCCGGTGCCGCCGTGGAAGACCAGCCTCGACGGCCTCTGCGACGCACTGGACCACGGCGACTGCGCCGGGGCGAACGTCCCCACCTTCAAGGAGCGCCGCGACGAGGAGGACGCACTGTCCGCCACGCTCTACGCCGACCTGCCCTACCCGGAGAACCAGCTGGTCTCGCTGGCGCACTCGCTGCTCGTCCGTGGCGTCATCGACGAGGCCGAACTGCGGCAGCGACTGGACAGCATCCGCGCCCGGCTCGAAGCCTCCTGAGACGCGCGGGAGGGGGTCAGGCAGGCTGGAGCACTGTGCTGGTAACCCACCATCCCGCCCGATGACCGTCCCGCTGCTCGACGACCCCAGTGACCTGTCGCCCCTGCGCGCGCAGGGCGCCGACCCCGACGAGCTCTTCGCATCCTTCGCCGCGTGGGCCGAGGCGGCCGGGACCGCGCTGTACCCGGCGCAGGAGGAGGCGCTGATCGAGCTGGTCAGCGGCGCGAACGTCATCCTGGCGACGCCCACCGGTTCCGGGAAGTCCCTGGTGGCGACCGGCGCGCAGTATGCGGCGCTGGCGGCCGGTCGGCGCAGCTACTACACCGCACCGATCAAGGCGCTGGTCAGCGAGAAGTTCTTCGCGCTGTGCGGGCTGTTCGGCGCGGAGAACGTCGGCATGCTCACCGGCGACGCGGCGGTCAACTCCACGGCGCCGATCATCGCCTGCACCGCCGAGGTGCTCGCCAACATCGCGCTGCGCGAAGGCGCCGAGTGCGACGCCGGGCTGGTGGTGATGGACGAGTTCCACTTCTACGGCGACCCCGACCGCGGCTGGGCCTGGCAGGTGCCGCTGCTCGAACTGCCGCGCGCGCAGTTCCTGCTGATGTCGGCGACGCTCGGCGACGTGACGTTCCTGCGCGAGGACCTCACCCGGCGCACCGGCAGGCCGACGGCGCTGGTCGCCCACGCCGAACGCCCCGTCCCGCTGTTCTACTCGTATGCGACCACCCCGATGCACGAGACGATCGCCGACCTGCTCGAGACGAAGCAGTCGCCGATCTACGTCGTCCACTTCACGCAGGCCTCCGCGCTGGAGCGCGCGCAGGCGCTGATGAGCATCAACGTGAGCACCAAGGCGGAGAAGGCGGCGATCGCCGAACATATTGGCAGCTTCCGTTTTTCTACGGCCTTTGGCACCACCCTGTCGCGTCTGGTCCGCCACGGCATCGGCGTCCATCACGCCGGCATGCTGCCCAAGTACCGGCGCCTCGTCGAACAGCTCGCCCAAGCCGGGCTGCTCAAGGTCATCTGCGGCACCGACACCCTCGGCGTCGGCATCAACGTGCCCATCCGCACCGTGGTGTTCTCCGCCCTGTCGAAGTACGACGGCACCCGCACCCGGCTGCTCAATGCCCGCGAGTTCCACCAGATCGCCGGGCGGGCCGGCCGCGCCGGGTACGACACCGCGGGCACCGTCGTCGTGCAGGCACCCGACCACGAGGTCGAGAACCTCAAACAGTTCGCCAAGGTCGCCGACGATCCGAAGAAACGCCGGAAGCTGGTGCGCCGCAAGGTCCCCGAGGGCATGGTGCCGTGGAGCGAGTCGACCATGACCCGCCTCGTCGACGCCGTGCCGGAGCCGTTGCACAGCAACATGCGGGTGTCGACGGCGATGATCCTGGATGTCGTCGCCAGGGCGAGCGAAGCGACGGGGGAAAAATTCAGACCCGGCGACCCGTTCGAGGCCATGCGCCGCCTGCTCACCGACAATCACGAACCGCGCAAACGCCAGCTGCAGCTCATCCGCGAGGCGGTCGGCATCGCCCGCTCGCTGTTGCAGGCCGGGATCATCGAGCGGGTCGACACCGCAGACGGCAGACGCTACCGGTTGACCGTCGACTTGCCGCGGGACTTCGCGCTCAACCAGCCGCTGTCCACGTTCGCGCTCGCGGCGATCGAGGTGCTCGACGTGTCGTCGGAAAGCTATGCGCTGGACGTGGTCTCGGTCATCGAGGCGACGCTGGAGGATCCGCGCCAGATCCTGGCCGCGCAGCTGAAGAAGGCCAGGGGCGAGGCCGTGGCCGCGATGAAGGCCGAGGGCATCGAGTACGACGAGCGGATCGAACTGCTCGACGATGTCACCTACCCCAAACCGCTCGAGGAACTGCTCGAGCACACCTACGAGGTGTACCTGCAGACCAACCCGTGGGCCGCGGACGGTCACCTGTCCCCGAAGTCCGTGGTGCGCGAGATGTGGGAGCGCGCGTTCACATTCCGCGAGTACGTCAGCGTCTACGGGCTCACCCGCTCCGAGGGTGCGGTGCTGCGCTACCTGTCCGACGCCTACAAGGCGCTGCGGTCCGGGGTGCCCGCCGCGGGGCGGACCGAGGAACTCACCGACATCGTCGAGTGGCTCGGAGAGCTTGTGCGGCAGGTCGATTCGAGCCTGCTCGACGAGTGGGAACAGCTGACCAGTCCGGACCAGCCACTCGACGAACCGGTGGCCGTACCCGCGCGCCCACGCCCGCTGACCGGCAACGAGCGCGCGTTCACCGCGATGGTCCGCAACGCGCTGTTCCGCCGGGTGGAATTGTTCGCCCGGCGCAACTGGGCCGGTCTCGGCGAGTTGGACGGCGGTTCCGGGTGGACGGCGCAGCGCTGGGCGGAGATCGGGGACGAGTACTTCTCCGAACACGACGACGTGGGCACCGGCGCCGACGCGCGCGGACCTGCGCTGCTCATCTTCGACCGGCAGCCCGGTGTGTGGCGGGTCCGCCAGATCCTCGACGACCCCGCCGGCGACCACGACTGGGGTTTCGAGGTGGAGGTGGATCTGGAGGCCTCCGACGAGGAGGGCGAGCCGGCCATCCAGCTGATCGAGGCGGGCCGGCTGGACTGACCGTTCCGCCGAGACTGCGGTGAGATCACGAGATCGGCGAAAACCATGATCTGTGAGCAGTTTCGGCGCGGGACGCACCCTGCAGGAGGCACCCTACTTCCAGGCAAACACCGGCTGTTCCAGGTCGTCGACGGGGTCGGGACGGCCTTCGAGGCCGAGCCACCGCAGTTGCAGCAGCACCGCACCCGTCGGCGCGTGGATCAGATCGTTGCCCAGCGGGATCTGCACCACCGGGCGCGGGCTCTCCGGGATGGTGATGAACCGTGGCGAGTCGTCGCGCTGCAACTGATGCAGCCCCACCCGGTAGACCGCCACGACCTCGTCGGGCGCCGGGCGCAGGTCGAGCCGGCCGCCACCCCAGACCACCACGGGGGTGATGACGTAGCCAGAGCGCGTCGGATAGTCGTCGAGCAGGCCGAGTACCGCTGAGTCGGGCAGTGCGACGCCGACCTCCTCGTCCAGTTCACGCAGCGCGGCCTCGATCACCGTCTCACCGGGATCGACCCTGCCGCCGGGCAGCGCCCACTGCGCGGAATGCGTCGAGAGCCGGGACGCCCTGCGGCACAACAGGAACGCCGCACCTCCGGACACGTCGACCATCCGGCCGTCGAGACCGGCCTCCATCGGACGGCCGTCGATCCAGTCGTCGACGGGCGCCGGGTCCACCCGGTCCTCACCGATCTCGGAGTCGACGAGCACCACCGCGACCGCAGCGTGCCGCTTCGTCGGATCCGTCACCGTGCGGCGGTCGTGGCCCGCCAGGTGCGACCGGATGCGTTCGCGCAGCGCCTCGTCATAGGGGATCGTCACCGTCCCACCGTACGAGGTCAGCCCCGGCCCAACTCCTCGCGGACCACGGAGACGAAGCGCTCGACGTCGGCCTCGGTGGTGTCCCACGAGGTCATCCAGCGCACCTCGCCGCGGGACCGGTCCCAGTCGTAGAAGCGCACGCGCTCGCGGATGCGGTCCGCCGCATCCGTCGGCAGCGTCGCGAAGATCGCGTTGGCGTCGGTGTCCTGGGTGAACGCGACGCCTGACAGCGTCCCGTCGGCGAGGCCGTCCTCGAGCGCGGCGCGCAGACGTGCGGCCATGGCGTTGGCGTGCGCGGCGCTGCGCACGCCGAGGTCGTCGTCGAAGAGCGCGAGCAGCTGCGCCGAGGCGAACCGCATCTTGCTGGTCAGCTGCATCGTCAACTTGCGCAGGTAGCGCAGACCCGTTGCCCGGTCGGGATCGAGGACCACCACGGCCTCCACCCCGAGCAGCCCGTTCTTGGTGCCGCCGAGGCTGAGCACGTCGACGCCCGCGTCGGTGGTGAACTCGCGGAACGGCACCCCGAGCGCGGCCCCCGCGTTCCACAACCGGGACCCGTCCATGTGGACCGCCATGCCGTGCGCGTGCGCGAAGTCGGTGATCGACCGCAGCTCTTCCGGCCGGTACAGCGTGCCGAGTTCGGTGGTCTGGGTGATGCTGACCGCCAGCGGCTGGGCCCGGTGCTCGTTGCCCCAGCCCCAGGCCTCCCGGGCGATCAGGCCGGCGGTCAGCTTGCCGTCCGGCGCGGCGACGGTGAGCAGTTTGATGCCGGTCATCCGCTCGGGCGCGCCGGCCTCGTCGGTGTTGATGTGGGCGGTCGACGCCGCGATCACCGCACCCCAGCGGGGTAGCACGCTGGTGAGCGAGATGACGTTGGCCCCGGTGCCGTTGAAGACGGGGAAGACCTCGGCACGCTCGCCGAAATGTTCCCGGACGACCTCCCGCAGCCGTGCGGTGTACCGGTCCTCGCCGTATGCCACCTGGTGCCCGCCGTTCGCGGCGGCGAGCGCCGTGAGCACCTCCGGGTGTACGCCGGCGTAGTTGTCGCTGGCAAAGCCGCGCCAGTCGGGATCGTGCAGCGGGGTGATCGTCACTCGGTAATCCTTCCACCGCCGTTGACATGCAAGTGGCTACTTGCCTAACGTGACGGGTGTGGGTGACGTCTTCAAAGCCCTGGCCGATCCCACGCGCCGGACGATCCTCGACGAGCTGGCCGACCGGAACGGCCAGACGTTGTTCGAGATCTGCGCGCGCCTGACCACCAAACACGGGCTCGGCTCGTCGCGGCAGGCGATTTCGCAGCACCTCGACGTCCTCGAAGAGGCGGGCCTGGTCGAGACCAGGCGCGACGGCCGGTACAAGTTCCACTACCTCAACACCGCACCGCTCGAACCGATCGTCGAGCGGTGGCTGACGACGAAGGGGAAGCGCGATGAGGATCCACCTGACGAGCGTGCTCGTTGACGACCAGGACAAGGCGCTGCGGTTCTACACCGAGGTGCTCGGTTTCACCCAGAAGCACGACATCCCGATGGGCCCGGCCCGGTGGATCACGGTGGTCTCGCCGGACAATCCCGACGGCACCGAACTGGTGCTCGAACCCGACGGCCATCCCGCGGTCAAACCGTTCAAGGAGGCGTTGGTCGCCGACGGCATCCCGTTCACGTCATTCGCCGTCGACGACATCGCGGCGGAATTCGAGCGGCTGAGCCACCTTGGCGTGCGGTTCACCCAGGAACCCACGGACATGGGGCCGGTGACCACGGCGGTGCTGGACGACACCTGCGGAAACCTGATCCAGATCGCTCAAGAGAAGTAGGGCGCCGCCGGTCGATGCCGCGCCCATTCTATCGGGCGTACGGGGGCTTGCGGCAAGGCCGGGGTCATCCCCCAAAATGGCTGGCTTCGGCCGGAATCGAGGGTGGTGAGGCAGTCATGGCGGGGTACGAGGACGAGCTGGACTCCGAACGCGGCTACGTGACGGGGCTCTACACCCGGCTGGACGGGGAACGCGCCCGTGCCAGGCAGAAGTACGCCGCGGCGCTGCGCGGTGACGGTGCGCTCGTGGAACGCGACGCCGAGGTGCGGGCGCTGGCCAAGGAGATACAGCGGCTCGACGTCGCCGACGACGGGCTGTGCTTCGGCCGGCTGGACGCCGACTCCGGGGAACGGCTCTACATCGGTCGTATCGGCATCTTCGACCGGGACGATGATTTCGAACCGCTCCTGCTCGACTGGCGGGCGCCGCTGGCGCGGGCGTTCTACGCCGCCACGGCGGCGAACCCGGAGGGCATGCGCAGACGCCGCCAGTTCCACACCCGCGGCAGGCGGGTGCTCGACTTCACCGACGAAGTGTTCGGCCGCCCCCAGGGCGACGAACACGGCGGTGAATCTGCGCTCCTCGCCGCGGTCAACGCCCCGCGCGGTGAGGGGATGCGGGACATCGTCGCGACGATCCAGGCCGAACAGGACGCGGTCATCCGGCACGACCATCCCGGGGTGCTGGTGATCGAGGGTGGCCCGGGCACCGGCAAGACGGTGGTGGCGCTGCACCGCGTCGCCTATCTGCTCTACAACCAGCGCGCTCGGATCGAACGCCACGGCGTGCTGGTGATCGGCCCCAACCCGGCCTTCCTCAACCACATCAGCCGCGTGCTCCCGTCGCTGGGTGAGACGAACGTCGTGCTCATGACCACCGGTGATCTGGTGCCGGGACTCACCGTCACCGCCGAAGACAACGCGGAGGCCATCGCGGTCAAGGGGTCGCTGAGGATCCTCGACGTGCTGGCGGCGGCCGTCGCCGACCGGCAGCGGGTGCCGGAGCAGCCCATGGTGATCGAGCTGCCGGACGTCACCGTGCAGATCGACCCCGACACCGCGCAGTGGGCCATCGAGGAAGCCCGCGGCAGCGGTCTGCCACACAACCACGCGCGCAAGGTGTTTCGCGAGACGGTCGAATGGGTGCTCACCGAACGCGCGGTCAGCCGGATCGGCAGGGGCTGGCTGTCGCGCTCGGACAAGGGCGCGTGGGAGGAACTGCGCGCCGATGTGCTCGAGGACCTCGCGGACAGCGCGCAGTACATGGCGGCGCTCGACGAGTTGTGGCCGTTCCTCACGCCGCAGACCCTGCTGGCCGAGCTCTACGAGTCCCCAGAGCGCCTGCGTGCGGCCGGCGCCGACGAGGCGTTGTGGCGCGCGGACGGTGCCGCCTGGACGGTGTCGGATGTGCCACTGCTCGACGAGCTCGTCGACCTGCTGGGCCGGGACAGCGCGGCGGACGCCGCCGCCGCGAAGGAGCGGGAAGCCGAAACCGACTATGCCGAGGGTGTTCTCGAATCCATGGTCGCCCACGAGGACCTGATGGATGACGAAGACGTCCTCCTCGCCACTGATTTGCTGCACGGCGAGGAGCTCGCGGACCGATTCAGTGAGCGCGACAACCGCGAACTCGCCGAACGTGCGGCGGCCGACCGAGACTGGACGTACCGCCACGTCGTGGTCGACGAGGCGCAGGAGCTGTCCGAGATGGACTGGCGGGTGCTGATGCGGCGGTGTCCGAGCAAATCGTTCACCGTGGTCGGTGATCTCGCCCAGCGGCGGTCACCGGCGGGGGCGCGGTCCTGGGCGGAGATGCTGGAACGCTATGTGCCGGGCCGCTGGGTCTACAGGTCGCTGACGGTCAATTACCGCACCCCCGCGGAGATCATGGCCGTCGCGGCGGCGGTGCTCGCCGAATTCGCACCCGAGGTGGCGCCGCCGGAATCAGTCCGCTCCACCGGTGTGCCGCCGTGGCGGCGGCAAGTCACGGCAGACGAATTGGCCTCGGCCATCGACGAATTCCTGCGGGAGGAATCCGGTCGGGACGGTACGTGTGTCGTGATCGGTCCGCCCGATGTGCCGGGTGCCGTGTCGCCGTCGGACGTCAAGGGGCTGGAGTTCGACGCCGTGCTGCTGGTGGAACCGGAACGGATCTTCGCCGACGGGTCGCGCGGGGCCGCGGAACTGTATGTGGCGCTCACCCGCGCCACCCAACGCCTCGGCGTGCTGCACTGCGGCCCGCTGCCGGCTGCGCTCGCCGGGCTGAGCGAACCGTCTGCCCTCCGGGAGGTCGCGAGTTAGGGTCGACGGATGCGCATCGTTTGCCGATCGGTCACGGCCACTGTGCTGACCGCCGTATCACTCGGCGCGGCGATCCCGGCCGCGGCCCAACCCGCGCCGCCGCCGACCCCGACGATCACGCAGGTGCCCGAGCGTCCGCAGGCCGACGGGTTCACGCCGTTCGTCGACAACCCGGCGATCGTGGACCCGCGCCCGCAGTCGATCGAGTCGTGGGGCCGGCTGCCCGATGACCGCGCGCTCGTCGTGCGTTTCACCAGCGGCACGCCCGAGTGCTTCGGTGTGCACGCCGAGGTGCAGGAGACCGCCGACATCGTTGCGGTGAAGGTGCGGCACGGCACGCTGCCGGAAGCCGTGAACCGGGCCTGCATCGCGATCGGGGTGTTCGCCAGCCTTCCGGTCGGACTTCAGGCACCGCTCGGAAACCGGGCAGTCGTCAGCATCACCTGATCGGTCGTCGGTAGGCGGCGCTATAAGTCAGACCATCCCGACCAAGCTTGATCGAAACAACTACCCCGAGGCCCCGTCAGGCTCGAAATGTCCTTCGTCGTGGGTGCACGCGTTCGGGTTCGACCGAACAGGCGGGCCCACACAGCGATCGGGGCTACTTGTCAGACCCTGCTGCCATGATGGTGTCATGTCCTCGAGCGCACCATCTTTCGTCCCCAGCGCGCCCCGCGCTGCGCGGCTCGAGGTGTTGTTCGAGAAGTTGGAGGAGTTGGCCGGCCAACGCAACGCCATTGACGGACAGATCGTCGAGATCGCCGCCGAGATCGACCGCGACGGCTTGTGTGGGATGACCGGCGCCCGCTCGGTGGCGGCGTTGATCGCCTGGAAGACCGGGTCTTCGTCGAAGAACGGCCACACGATCGCCGCGGTGGCCCAACGGCTCGCGGAATTCCCGCGCTGCGCCGCGGCTCTTCGCGAGGGCCGGCTGTCACTCGATCAGGTCGGGGTCATCGCCGAACACGCCGGCGCCGGATCCGATGACCACTACGCCGAACTCGCCGCCAACGCCTCGGTCAGCCAGCTGCGCACCGCGATCAAACTCGAACCCAAACCCAAACCCAAACCTGAACCCGAACCAGTACCCGTCCCCGACGCGGACGACGAACCCGAGCCCGAGCCGGAGTCGCGGGGGTCGATCACCGCGACCACCGACGACGAATTCACCTGCTGGACCATCAAACTGCCGCCTATTGAAGCCGCAGCATTCGAGGCCGCGCTGCAATCCCACCACGACGGGCTGATCGCGCAGTGGAAACGCGACCACGGTGACAGCCCAGCCGCGGACCGGCCCCCGATGCCCACCCGCGTCGATGCCTTCAACGCCCTGGTCGAGGCCGGCTGGGATGCCGAAGCCACCCGCCGCCCCCACAGCCACCGCACCACCGTCGTCGTGCATGTCGATGTCAAAGACCGCATCGCCGCCCTGCATGTGGGGCCGCTGCTCTCGGACGCCGACCGCCGCTACCTGGGCTGTGACGCCACCGCCGAGGTCTGGTTCGAACGCGACGGAGCCGTCATCGGCGCCGGACGCACCACCCGCCTGATCAACCGGCGACTGCGGCGCGCGCTCGAACACCGCCACCGCACCTGCGCGATGCCCGGCTGCGAGGCCACCCGCGGGCTACACGCCCACCACATCGTGCACTGGGAAGACGGCGGACCCACCGATCTGGACAACCTCGTGCTGCTGTGCCCCTACCATCACCGGCTGCACCACCGCGGCATCATCACCATCACCGGACCCGCAACCAGCCTCACCGTCATCGACAGCACCGGCCGACAACTCCGATCCGGATCGCTGGCCCGCCCACCGAATCAGCCCCCGCCTGCAGTGCCGCCCTACCGCGGACCCAGCGGAGAACGCGCCGACTGGTGGTGGTACACACCCTTCCAACCCCCACCACAAGCAACCAACTGAGTCGCATCGCGTGCCGACACCACGGACACCAAACAGGTTGCCGCTCAGGGTTATCGGTCGGGCTGTCGAACGTCGTCGACAAATCTCACACGGCTCACCAGCTCTGAACGCCGTATACACGAAAAGCTCTGCCCGCTAGTCCATTCGGCGTCGCCCTCGGTTGAACCGACATGGGTGTGGCCGATCTGCATGCAACGCAGCGCCCAGGCCGTCAAGGGCATTTTCCCGGGGCGGAAACATCCGGCTTGATCACCCCACCGCCGACGCCGACGGCGGCGCAGAGCCACCGTGCGTCTTCCCGGCTGTCATCATCCGGGTGATCTCCTCGCAGTCGGCCCGCGACGGCAGACCCATGCCGGGTGTGTAGCCGTAGACCTCGTGCAGCGGTGTGGACGTCGTGCGGCCGTCGAGGATGTCCACCGAATCGGTTCCGATCAGGCCGGGGTGATGGACCCCGCAGGCCTCGGCCACCTTCACCAGGTCGCGGCGCAGCGTCTTGATGTAATTCGCGACGCGTTCGGCCTTGACCTCCGGCACCAGCCCTCGGGCCAGCCACGCGTTCTGGGTCGCGACGCCGGTGGGGCACGTGTCGGTATGGCACTTCTGCGCCTGGATGCACCCGATCGCCAGCATCGCCTCCCGGGCGACGTTGACCATGTCGCAGCCGAGCGCGAACGCGACCACCGCGTTGTCCGGCAGGCCGAGCTTTCCGCCGCCGATGAACGTGATCTGCTCGTGCAGGTCCCGCTCGGCGAAGATGCGGTACACCTGCGCGAAGCCCAGCTGGAACGGCAGCGATACGGAGTCGGTGAAGATCAGCGGCGCCGCCCCGGTGCCACCCTCGCCGCCGTCGATCGTCACGAAGTCCACACCGCGGTCGGTGTCGCGCATCAGGTCGGCGAGCTCGTACCAGAACTCCAGATCACCGACGGCCGACTTGATGCCCACCGGCAGACCGGTCTCGGCCGCGAGCAGTTCCACCCAGTCGAGCAGGCTGTCGGTGTCGGAGAACTCCGCGTGCCGTGACGGGCTGACACAGTCGCGCCCCTCGGGGATACCGCGGGCGGCGGCGATCTCGGCGGACACCTTCGGCGCCGGCAGTAATCCGCCGAGGCTCGGTTTGGCGCCCTGGCTGAGCTTGATCTCCAGCGCCCGCACCGGCGCTCCGGCCACTACGTCCTTGAGCCGCTCGAGATCGAAGCGCCCCTCCTCGTCGCGGCAGCCGAAGTAGGCGGTGCCGAGCTGGAAGACCAGTTCACCGCCGCAGCGGTGGAAGCGCGAGATCCCGCCCTCACCGGTGTTGTGCAGACAGTCGGCGAGGGCAGCGCCGCGATTGAGCGCCTCGACGGCGTTGCCGGACAGCGAGCCGAAGCTCATCGCGGAGATGTTGACCACCGATGCGGGCCGGAACGCCCCCGGCCGTTGGCGGGCGGCGCCGATCACCTTGGCGCTGGGCAACTCGACTTCGTGCCCGGCCCTCGGCGCCGACGCCGGGCCGTTGCGGCCGAAGGTGCGGTGCTTGATCACCGGGTAGCCGCTCGAGTGCTCCACGTCGTTGTCGGTCCCGAAGCCGAAGTAGTTGTTCTCCTTCTTCGACGACGCGTACACCCAGCGACGCTGGTCGCGGGTGAACGGACGCTCCTCGTCGTTGGCGGCGACGATGTACTGGCGTAGCTCCGGGCCGACGGCTTCGAGCAGATATCGCGCATGCCCGACGATCGGGAAGTTCCGCAGGAGGGCGTGTTTGCGCTGGAAGAGGTCTCGCAGGCCGACGGCCGCCGCAGTCGAGGCGGCCGCGGCGGCGAGACCACGAACGGCCCGGCTCATGGCGTCAGTGTTTCCGGGCATCCCGGCGGCGAAACCCGCAACGCCCATCCGGCCGCCTCAGGCGGGGCCGCCCCGGCCGGTCAGCCACCGGATGGCGCGGATCTCGCCGTCCCGATAGGGCTGCCCGTCGAGCCGCAGGAGGTCGTGGAACCAGACGTCGGGCGGTGCCGTGTACGGCTTCTCCCACGAATCCCACGGGAGGTGGGTCTGGGTCTTGCCCGACATGAGACCCCAGGTGTACGCGCCGACATTGCGCCGCCGGGCGACGGGCAGCACGCCCTCGATGGTGCTGCCGAATCCACGGGCCAGGTACTCGGTGCACATGATGGGCCGCCCGAGTGGCTGCAGCTCGTCGATCCGCGCGTCGAACTCGTCGGCATCGCCGTAGTTGTGGAAGGTCACCACGTCGGAGTTGTCGAGCTGGATGCGCACGATGGTGTTGCGACGCGCGGGGTCCCAATCGCCGTCCCATACTCCGCTGGTCAACGGCTGCACGGGAGCCACTTCCCGTGCCCAGCGGAACACCTGCGGAAGCAGTTCGGCGACCCGGTCGAATTTGTCCTTGCGCTCGACCGCGCGGTACTGGTTGGCGGGGTTGTCGGGTTCGTTCCACAGATCCCAGCCCAGGACGCGCTCGTCGTTGCGGAACTGTTTGAGCACGCCGGTGACGTAATCGCGCATGACGTGCCGGTAGCGGGGATCGGCGATGTACTCGGCGCCCGGGCTCTGCACCCACCGGGAGTTGTGCACTCCCGGCCGGGGCGGCTGCTGACGGCCCAGCTTCGGGAACGGGTCCCAGCACGAGTCGAACAGCACGAACAGCGGGCGGATACCGTGGCGCGCGGCGATCGCGACGAACTGCGCGAGCCGGCGCGCGAACCCGTTGCGGTCCTGTGCCCACAGCTGATCGTGGAGGAACACCCGCACCGTGTTGAGCCCGATGCGGCGGGCCAGCAGCAGTTCACTGTCGATGCGCCGCCGGTCGAAGGTGGCCGCCTGGAACATCTCGAGCTGGTTGACGGCGTTCGAGGTGATGTAGTTGGCACCGACCAGCCAGCCCTGGGATCGGTACCAGGTGTGGGCGCGCTCCGCGGACCACCGGCCGGTTTCGGCCGACGCCCGGGGCAGCCGGGACGCCGCGGCCGACGCCGTCAGCAGTGCCGGCAGTTTGAGCGCAGTGCGGCGCCCGAGGGTGCGGCGATGGATCTCCCCGTTCCGGTGCTCGGGTGTGGGTGTCACGTAGCAGTGCCCTGCTTTCGGATCTCGGGTTCGGACGCCATTTCCCCGGCGGATGGCGCAGGCACGCGATGCACGCTCTCTCGGCGGCGCGAGGTGCCTCTCGGACAGTCATCGGGAGCGCCGCAGTTGTCTCGACGCTCCCGCCAAGGGTGTCGTACCCAGGGGGCCCGAGCGCTACAACGATGCGGGTGCCGTTCGCCGCGCTGATCCGAAATACCGTCGGCACCAGGCACTTTCAGGTGATGGTGTGGCGGACGTCACGGCCGGTGCGGGGCCCCGACGTCGCGGACCGCCTGCGTCTCAGGAGTCGCGTATGTCGCGCATGGCCCGGCGAATCCGCTGGTGACGCCGGCGTCGCTTCGGCACCCCGAATACTTGCGTTCGCCAGTTCCTGCTCCGGGTCAGCGGTATTTTGAGCAAACACGCACCGGGGCGTGGGGCTCGGGGGGATCTGTCGATGGAATGGGTGGCCAAGTGGTGGCACCAGCCGGATCACTTCGACTGGCTCAGCGGTTACCTGCAAACACGCGGTATGGCCGCGCCGATGCGCCGGGGCATGGCCATTGTGGCGGCATCACTCGCGTTGGTGCCGATCAACGCGTTGTGGGGGCCGGCGTCGATCGATGACCGGATAGCCCTGGCGTTCGCGGTCGTCGCGGCGCTGGCCGGACTCAGTTTGGCCGTGCTGTGGCTCAAGCGCTGGCCGACCAGAACCGAGTCGGTGCTGTTCGCGGCGATCGGCAGCGCGACGATCGCTTTCGGGTGCCTCTGGCAGGCCCAACCGCTGATCGGGCTGATGTCGTGCACCGCGCTGGCGGTCTCCGGCGGGTACATCGCGTTCTTCCACACGGCCAGGTACATGCTCGTCAACTTCGTGCTGGCCATGACGGTCGGCGCATGGCAGGCGGTCCGGCTGGCGAGCGAGGGAGAAGCCGTGCTGGCGCTGTCCGGCTACTTTCTCGTGCTCGAACTGAACGTGGGCGTGCCGTTCGCCATCCAGGTGATCGTCCGCTCGCTGGGCACCGACCTGCTGCGCTCCGACCGCGATCCGCTCACCGGGCTGCTCAATCGGCGGGCGTTCACCCACGCGGTGGTCGGGCGGCTGGTCGCCCGCGCCGACCGGGCCTACCTGGCGGTGGCGCTGATCGATCTCGACCGCTTCAAGGCCATCAACGACGTACACGGCCACGCCAGCGGAGATGCCGCGCTGGTCGACGTCGCCGAGGCACTGACCGCCGCGTGCGCCGACACCGCGCTGCTGTGCCGCATGGGCGGTGAGGAGTTCCTGATCGCCGACATCGTGACGGAGGCGGTCCCGACCGAATGGGCGAAGGGTCTGTGCGCGGCGGTGACGTCGACGCCATTCCGGGTGACCGCGAGCGTCGGCACCGCCACGGTTCCGCTGCGCGACGTCAGGTCCGAGCAGGCCGACGAGACATTCCAGCGCCTGGTCACCGACGCCGATACCGCCATGTACGCCGCCAAGCGGCGGGGCGGCAACCAGATCCAGCACGCCACCCGCGCGTCCACCTGAGATCGCATGCCGCCGTCAGGCGTCAGCCCGGCGCGTCGAGGAAGCGTTTGCGCACTTCGGGAGGCGGCACGGGGCAGACGTCGTGCTGGCCGGCGATCCGATAGCGGATCCAGTGAAGCACTACGCTCTGTAGTAGATCAAGGCATGTCGCCATCGGAAATCCGAGGGTGTCGTAACTGATGATTTACACCTGCCCAATCGGCGCGGAAGCTGTCAGCGACGACAGGAAGGCGGTTGGGCCATGACGATCGACGTCGCCGAACGGGAAGCGTTGCGGGAGGCGGTCCGCGATCTGCTGCGCAGCCGGTGCACCGAACAGGACGTCCGGCGGGTCCTGGCCGGCGACGACGGCTTCGACCGCGACCTGTGGCGCCGGCTGGCCGACCAGGGTGTCACCGGCCTGGTCATCGACACCGAGTACGGCGGTGTCGGGCTCGGGCCCGCCGAACTCGAGGCGGTGGCCGAGGAGACCGGCGCCGCCCTGCTCCCGTCACCGTTCCTGTCCAGCGCGGTGCTCGCCTCCGCGCTCATCGCCGCGGCAGGCTCCGACGACGACAAGCAGCGGCTGCTGCCCGGCCTGGCGGACGGCAGCGCCATCGGGACCGTCGCCGTGACCGGCCGAGCAGGCACCTGGACGGCCGAGGGCGTCGGCGTGCACGCCACCGATACCGGCGCACTGACCGGTGCGGCGCATTTCGTGACCGACGGACAGGTGGCCGACGTCATTCTGGTCGTTGCCGGCGGCCCCGACGGGATCGGCGTCTACGAGGTGCAGCCCGACGCCTCCGGCTTCCAGCGGGTTGCCGCCACGGTCTTCGACCCGTCCGTGCGGCTGTCCACCTTCACGTTCGCCGACACCCCGGCGCGGCGGTTGGGCGCGGCCGGGTGGGATGCGGTGCAGCAGGCGCTCGACCTCGCCGTGATCGCCTTGGCCGGTGAACAGTCCGGCGGGGCGCGGCGCATCTTCGAGATCACCGTCGACTACCTCAAGACCCGCATCCAGTTCGGCAGGCCCATCGGCAGCTTCCAGGCGCTCAAGCACATGGCGGCCGATCTGCTGCTGAAAGTCGAGTCCGCGACGTCGGCCGCTCAGAATGCCGCCGCTCAGAAGGCGTCGGCAGATCAGACGGACCTCGACACCGCCGACGGGGCGATCGCGCTGGCGGGCTTCGCGTGCGCGGAGGCGTACCAGGACGTCGCCGCCGCGGCCATCCAGATGCACGGCGGCATCGGCTTCACGTGGGAACACCCGGCCCACCTGTACCTGCGCCGGGCCCGCACCGGCATGCAGTTGTTCGGTGGCCCCCGCCTGCACCGTGAGCGCTACCTCCAGTCGAAAGGCGCCTGACCCATGACCGAGACCCAGAATCCGAGCGCCGACGAACTGCGCGCCGAGGTCCGCGGCTGGCTCCAGCAGAACTGGACCGGTCTGCCCAAGTCGACCGATCCCTGGGTGGCCTCTCCCGAGCGCGTCGCCTGGCTGGAGAAGGTGCTCGACGCCGGCTACGCGGTGCCCACCTATCCGACCGAATGGTTCGGCCGCGGCTATCCGAACCACCTGGCCGCCGCCATCGAGAAGGAGTTCCGGGCCGCCAGGGCGCCGGGCGCCCGGCGCGACAAGTACAGCATTCCGGCGAACACCGTGCTGACGTTCGGCACCGACGCCCTCAAACAGGAGTTGCTGCGCGACTTCCTCACCGAGCGGGCGAGCACCTGTCTGCTCTACAGCGAGCCCGGCGCCGGGTCGGACCTGGCCGGCGTTCATGCGACCGCCGTCCGCGACGGCGACCAGTGGGCGGTCAACGGCCAGAAGGTGTGGACGTCCGGCGCGGCGACGGCCGACTACGGGCTGCTGCTGGCCCGCACGGACTGGGACGTGCCCAAGCACAAGGGTCTGAGCTTCTTCATCCTGCCGATGAAGCAGCCCGGTATCGAGGTGCGGCCGCTGGTGCAGATCACCGGCGAATCTCACTTCAACGAGGTGTTCATCAGCGACGCCAGGGTGTCCGACGGCTATCTGCTCGGCGGCACCGGCAACGGGTGGCGGGTGCTCCAGACGGCACTGGCCTACGAGCGGTCGATCATGGGCGACAGTGGCCGCGGCTCGCGCAACAGTTCGCGAGCCGACAGCCTCGTCGAACTCGCCCGCGCACACGGCCGCCTCGACGATCCGGTGATCCGCGACTCGCTGGTCACGGTGCTGGCGCTGCGGGAACTCAACCGCCTCAACAACGCCCGTGCGAAGGCGTCGACCTCGCAGGGCACGTCGAGTTCGATCATGTCGCTGGGCAAGCTGGCGATGTCGAACATCCTGCACACCGAGGCGCGGGTGAAGACCGAGATCATCGGCGCGGAGGCGCTGCTGGCCGGACCGGACAACCCCGAGGCCGACGACATCAACTTCCTGACGCTCAACGCGTACTTCACCTCGATCGGCGGCGGGACCGACCAGATCCAGCGCAACATCATCGGTGAGCGAGTCCTCGGCCTGCCCAAGGAACCCGAGGTCGACCGCGATATCCCCTTCCGCGACGCCCGTCGGAACTGACCCGTGGGCTCCTCCTACGATCCGCCGCTGGCAGGCATCCGGATCCTCGACCTGTCCTCCGGTCCGATGACGGCGGTCGGCCGCCTGCTCGCCGACCTCGGTGCGCACGTGACGGCCGTCGAGCTGGCCGGGGTCACGGGCAATGTGGAGGTCGGTCCCCGGTTCGGCCCGGTGGCGTTGGCGACGGCCATCAATCGGCTGGGCGTGGCGCCCCTCGGAATCGACGCATCCACACCGGCCGGCCGGCAGCGGTGGGACGGCCTGGTCGACGCCGCCGACATCCTCATCGAGGACACCCGGCCCGGATCCGCCGCGGAACGCCTGCTCGGGGTCGACGAGATCCGCGCCGCCCACCCGGGGCTGATCGTGTTGTCGCTCAGCGACTTCGGCCGCGACAACGACTTCTCGGGCTGGCAGTCCACCACCCCGGTGCTGCACGCGTTGACCAGTGAACTGTCGCGCTCGGGGATGCCGGGCCGGGAGCCGCTGGTCCCGCCGGGCGAACAACTGCCGTACCACGTCGCGGCCGCCCAGGCGGCGGTGGCGGTGCTCAGCGTCCTGCTCGACCGGTTGCGCACCGGTGCCGGGGACCGCATCGATTTCGCGATCGTCGAGGGCGCGATGCAGGCACTGGACCCGCCGTTCGGGACGATGGGCACGGCGTCGGCGGGAGTTCCTGTCGCGCAACAGAATCGCAACTGGGCGGCCGAGCGGCTGCGCTATCCGATCACCGCCTGCCGGGACGGCTACATCCGCATCTGCCTACTGGCCAAACGCCAGTGGCACGG
The DNA here is from genome assembly GCF_010731695.1 of Mycolicibacterium litorale. NCBI lineage: Bacteria > Bacillati > Actinomycetota > Actinomycetes > Mycobacteriales > Mycobacteriaceae > Mycobacterium > Mycolicibacterium litorale. The sequence continues at coordinate 4,520,233 of NZ_AP022586.1, read as the reverse complement.
CATGTTCGAGTGGATGGGCAGGCCGGAGGAGTTCGCCGATCCCCGGTTCGAGGGTCTGCGGGAACGGCTGACGTCGGCGTCCCTGTGGTCGGCGATCGGGGCGTTCTGCGCCGACAAGACGCGCGCCGATCTCGAACAGAACGGTCAGAAGCACGGGGTGCCGACCGCTGCGGTGCTGAGCATGACCGAGGCGCTGACCGCCGAACAGGTTACGGCGCGAGGGTTTTTCGGTCATGCCGAGTTCTCCCCCGGGCTCGTCGCCCCGGTTCCCCGGGGGGTGGTCGAGGTCGACGGACAGCGCGCGTACGCGGTCACCGCACCCGTTCACGCCGAGCGGGGACCGACCAGTGCGCCGATCCTGGCTCAGCGCAGGCGAACCGATCAGGGCCTACCGCTGGAGGGCCTGCGGGTGCTCGATCTCGGCGTGATCGTCGTCGGCGCCGACACCGGCAGGCTCTTCGGTGATCTCGGCGCCGACGTCATCAAAATCGAGAACGCGGCGTTCCCGGACGGTATGCGCCCGGGCCGCAACCTGATGAACGCGAGCTTCGCAGGCGGACACCGCAACAAGCGCGCGATCGGTATCGACCTGCGGTCCGCCGAGGGCCGGACCCTCGCGCACCGGCTCGTTGAGGAGGCCGACGTCGTCCTGACGAACTTCAAACCCGGAGTCGCCGCGGGCCTCGCGATGGACCACGACACGCTGATGTCGGTCAACCCCGGCATCGTGGTCGTGGACAGTTCGGCGTTCGGCCCGACCGGGCCGTGGGCGCAGCGACTCGGCTACGGCCCGCTGGTCCGTGCCGCGGCCGGCTTCACCAAACAATGGGTCTATCCGTCGGATCCTGATGAGTTCTGCGACACCGTCACCGTGTATCCCGACCACGTCAGTGCGCGCATCGGCGTCGTGGCCGCGTTGAGCCTGCTGGTGCGCCGCGAGCGAACCGGGCAGGGCGGTGCGGCGAGCATCGCGCAGTCCGAGGTCATGCTCAGCCACCTCGCCGCCGAGATCGCCGGTGAGGCGCTCGCCCGCGACGGACACGAACGGTCCGACGCCGCGGCGTACGACGCGCCATGGGGTCTGTTCCGCGCCGACGGTGAAGACGCCTGGCTGGCAGTCACCGTGCGCGACGACGACGACTGGCGGGCGCTCTGCGGAGTGCTCGAGCGGCCGGACCTGGCCGGCGATCCCGAGCTCGCCACGAAGGCGGGCCGCGACCGCTACCGGACGCGTATCGATCAGGCGGTCTCGGAGTGGACATGCCGGCGTTCACCCGCCGACGGGATGATCCTCCTGCAAGCGGCCGGTGTGCCCGCAGGGGCCGTCATGCAGGCCGCCGACCTGCCGCAGTGGGAGTACTACGCGCAGCGCCGCGCTTTCCGTGAGGAGCTGCACCCCCACGGCAAGGAGCCGTACGTGCTGGAGAACGCCCAGCTGCACTCCGAGCGCATCGCGGACCCGCCGCTGGGACAGGCGCCGCTGCTCGGTGAGCAGACCGTCGAGATCGCGACCACGCTGCTCGGCCTGGACGATGCGGCCGTGGCGGGTCTGCTCGAGCGCGGCGTGTTGCAGACGGCACCGGAGGCGCGTCGGGTCTGAGGCGGTTCCGTACGATCCAGTCAAACGGATCGTCGGACGAGGTGTGTTGGAGCTCGATTTCACGCGGCTGAAGTACTTCGTCGCCGTCGCCGACGAACTGCATTTCACGCGTGCCGCTGACCGGCTGGGGATCACCCCTCCCCCGCTGAGCAAGCAGATCAAGCTGCTGGAACGTGAACTCGGCGGGCCGCTGTTCGAACGCAACTACCACGAAGTGCGGCTCACGCCGCTGGGCGAGCGGCTGATCGGTCCCGCCCGGGACATCCTCCGTCAGGTCGACGACTTCAAGGCGACCGCGGCCCAGGCGCTGCAGGGGGCACCGGCGCTGCGGATCGGCGCCACCGCGTACGCGCCGTCGGACCTGCTGTCCCAGGTGGAAGCCGCCGCGGCGGAGCTGCCGAATCCGTCGGTGTTCAGCGTCCCCGGGTCGGCCGCTGAGGTGATCGCCAAGCTCGTCTCCGGACACCTGGAGATCGGCGTGATCCACCTGCCCGCCAACGACAGACGTCTCGCACACCGGGTCATCGCCGCCTACCCGGGCGCGGTGGCGGTCCGCTTCGACGACCCGCTGGCGGCCTACGACACGGTGGCGGTCGAGCAGTTGAGGGACCGCGAGGTGGTGATCGACTTCGCGCGGCCCAACCCGGTGGTGTTGGCGGCGCTGACGCGGCAACTGAACGCGCGCGGCGTGCACCGGATCGTGCGGACCACGAACCAGCGTGGCGGGGAGTTAGAGATGGCGGCGCAGGTTTCCCACCGGCACCTGGTGGCGATCGTGAGCTACGCGCCCGCTTCGGCGATCGGCCGGATCTTCTCGCCGCCCGAGTTCAAGCTGATCCCGATCGACGGGGACAAGTGGCCGCCCGCCGAGATCGCGTTGGCGTGGGCCAAGGATCGGGCGAAGTCGCAGCCGGAGCTCGAGGACGCGGTGGAACAGCTGGCGACCGCCGTGGACCTGGCGCGGCGCTGAAACGCCCGACGCCGCCCCGCGACGCGTCAGTCGAGGCCGCGCGCGGCGAGCGCCTCGGCGAAACCGTCGGCGGTACGTAGGGCCGCCACGACCACCGGCGCCACCACGATCCGCGGGGAGAACCGCAGGCCACGGGCGCGCCGCGCCTCCTCGACCTGGCGCACCGTCTCGACCATCAGGGGTATCGCCCGGATCGTGAGCGCCAGCGCGAGGGCGACCTGATCCACCGGGAAACCGATGCGGCGCAGCGGCCGCATCGCGCGGGTCATGGCGGCCAGCATGTCGGTCGTGCGGGTGCTGGCGGTGACCACGGCCGCCAGCGCGACCGACAGCAGCAGGACGCCGCAGACCACCAGCGTGCGCCGCCAGTCGGTGAACAGCAGCTGGAAGGCGAAGATGAAGACGACCACCCAGAACACCGGACGAAGTTGTGTCACAACGTCTCTGGCGCTCATCCGCGCGGCCGCGAAGACCACGAGCAGGCCCGCGGCCGCGATGCCGAGGTCGGCGGGCGTGTCGACGAGTATCGACATGAGCGCGATCAGCCCGCCGAGACCGACCAGTTTCACCCCGGCCGGCACACGGTGCAGCAGCGAGCTCCCGGGCCGGTACACCCCCAGCGTCGTCACGTCATCAACCGCCGGTAGGCCGCCAGCGCGACCGAGGGCACGTCGTCGGCCACGACCTCCCCCTCGTCGAGGACGATCACCCGGTCGAAGTCGTCGACCAGCGACAGGTCGTGGGTCACCACGATCAGCTGTGTGTCCAGCGTGGCGAACGCGGCGCGCAGCATCGCCGCGTTACGCAGATCGAGCAGCGTCGTCGGTTCGTCGGCCACCACGATGCGCGGTTCGGTGACCAGCACGGCCGCCAGCGCCAGGAGCTGCTTCTGCCCGCCCGACAGCAAATGGGCGGGGTGGTCGGCGTGCCCGGCGAGGCCGAACCGTTCGAGCACCCGCCGGGTGCGCTCGGTGCGTTCCTCGCGACTCAGGCCGTGCCGCGACAGCGACAGTTCGATGTCCTCGGCCACCGTCGGCATGAGGATCTGCCGGTCCGGGTCCGTGAAGACGAATCCGACCTGGCGGCGGACCTTGCGGGTGGCCCGCCGGGTGTCGAGGCCGTGGACGCGTACCGTGCCACGGTCAGGCAGCACCAGCCCGTTGACCATCCGCGCGAGGGTGGACTTGCCGCTGCCGTTGGCGCCGAGCACCCCGACGCGGCGCTCGGTCAGGGTCAGCGAGATGCCGCGCAGGACGGGGCGGTCGCCGAATGCGTGCGCCACCCCCTCGAAGACGACGCCGTCAGTCATCGGCGGTCGCGGCCCGGCGCCGCCCCCAGGGGGCGATCAGGCCGGGCCGGGCGCGGTGCACCTGCGCGGCGACCAACGCCGTCACCACCGCCTTGGCGAGGTCGCCTGCCACATAGATGCCGTTGGTCGACAGCGCCGCCCACCAGCTCAGGTCGGCGCGGATCATCAGGCCGACGGTGCCGAACGCGTAGATCACCGCCATCCCACCGACGACGTTGATCACGATGCCCCACAGCACCCGGTACCGCGGCATCATCAGCGCGGTCAGCGCGCCGATCACCACCGCGGCGGGTAGCCACCCGACGAAGAAACCGGCGGTCGGGGATGCCAGCGACACCAGGCCGGTGCGGGCGCCGGCCAGGATGGGCAGTCCGGCGATGGCGAGGATCGCGAACAGTGCGACAGCCAGCGCGCCCTTGCGCGGGCCGAGGATCGAACCGGCGAGCATCACCCCGAGGGTTTGCACGGTGATCGGCACCCCGCTGGGTCCGATGGTGAGGGTCCCCGGCAGGCCGAGTGCGGCGATCAGCGCGGCGAACACCGCCGCCTGGGTCAGGTCGCCGGCCGAGACGGCCCACCGGCGCCGCGCGCCCACCTTCGCATCCACGCCGAAGATTATGGCCGCGCCTCAGCGCGGCACATCGGGCGGTGTGATGCTCCGAGGTGTGAGCCCGAGTGAGCGGACGTGCTCGGCGATCGTCCCGAGGTTGGTGGTCCACACGTCGTCGTGGTCGAGGACGTAGCGCATCAGGTCGTCGAGCTCCGCGGCGCGCGAGGTCCGACCGGTCAGGAACGGATGGTTGGTCAGCACCCAGCAACCGCCGGCGCGGCGCAGTCCGTCGAATTCCAGCTGCCACAGTTCCCGGGCCTTGCGGGGGCTCTCGATCAGACCGCTGCCGGAGATGTCAGGCAGGAAGCAGTACTGCTCCCAGTCGTCGAGCGCCCACTGGATCGGGATCTCGACCAGCGGGTCGTGGCCGGGCACCGCCAACTCATAGGGGTGGTCGGCGTCCATCAGGCTCGAGTCGTAGAGGAACCCGCGCTCGGCCAGCAGCGCGGGCGTGCGCCACGACAGATCCCACATCGGCGCCCGGTAGCCGACGGGCCGCACCCCGGCGACGTCGGCGAGTGCGGCCAGTCCCCGGTCGATGACGTCGATCTCCTCCTCGAGCGTCAGCGCCGTCGGCTGTTCGTGGAGATAGCCGTGGTGGGCGATCTCGTGTCCGGCGGCCACGATGCTTCGGATCGCCTGCGGGTAGCGATCGGCGGTGTGGCCGGGCACGAAGAACGTCGACGGGATCTGGTGCCGCTCGAGCAGCTCGAGGATGCGCGGGACGCCGACCAGCGGGCCGTAGGCCTGGTGGCTCATCACGCTCATCCGCGCCCCGACGGATTCGTTGTTCCACAGCACCGCGGATTCGGCGTCCACGTCGAAGGTGAACGCCGCCGCCGCGGATTTGCCCTGCGGCCAACGCAATTCGGTCATCGGTCGGCCATCAGTGTGATCAGCTCGTAGGCGAGGTTGGCCCCCGCGACCGCGGTCACCTCGGCCTGGTCGTAGGCCGGCGCGACTTCGACGATGTCGGCGGCGACGATGTTGCACCCGCGCATGGCCCGCAGCACCGCGACCAGTTCCCGGCTGGTCATCCCGCCGATCTCGGGAGTCCCCGTCCCCGGCGCGAATGCCGGATCCAGCACGTCGATGTCGATGGAGACGTAGACCGGATGCTCGCCGACCCGCTCCAGTACGCGCTCGATCACGCCGTCGACACCGATGCGGTCGATGTCGCGGCAGTGCACCACGGTGAACCCGAGTTCGGCGTCTTCGAGCAGGTCCGCCCGGTCGTAGAGCGACCCGCGGATGCCGACGTGCGCCGAGCGGTCCTTGACCAGCAGCCCCTGTTCGGACGCGCGACGGAACGGGGTGCCGTGGGTGCAGGGCGCCCCGAAGTAGGTGTCCCAGGTGTCGAGGTGGGCGTCGAAATGCACCAGCGCCACCGGGCCGTGCACCTCGTTGACCGCCTGCAGCGAGGGCAGCGCGATGGTGTGGTCACCGCCCAGCAGCACCACCCGCTGTTCGGGCCGGTGAAGCAGGCCCCGCACCCCGGCGAGGATCTCGTCGACGGCGGCGGTGATGTCGAACGGATTGGCCGCGATGTCACCGGCGTCGACCACCTGCGCCGCGGCGAACGGCGAGACGTCGAGCGCCGGGTGATACGGCTTGAGCAACCGGGACGCCTGACGGATCGCGGCGGGACCGAAGCGGGCGCCGGGGCGGTAGGTCACCCCACCGTCGAACGGCACGCCGACGACGGCGATGTCGTAGTCGGGCACCTCGTGGCGCTGCGGCAACCGCGCGAACGTCGCTAGCCCGGCGTACCGGGGTACCGCCTGCGCGTCCACCTGACCCAGCGCACCTGTCGGTGACTGCACGTACTGCACGCCTTCTCCCCCTGTCGTCATACCCTCGTCCTCGTCGAACCGCCGTTGCTGGAAATCACCTGTCCGACAATGGCCTCCACCTCGAAGTCGGCGAGCAGTTCCACTGCCGCGGCGATCTCGTCGGCGGATCCGATGCGTCGCAGCGGAATTCCCGCGGCGTACTGCTGCTGCACGGTGGCCAGGTCGACCCCGGCGGCTTCGGCGTCGACCTGCAGCTGCGGGGTGTCGATCACCCCGGGTGCCACCGCGTTGACGATGATCCGCTCGGGGGCCAGTTCCCGGCCCAGCGTCTTGACCAACGCGATCAGCCCGGCCTTCGACGCGGCGTAGGCGGTGGCTTCCGGCCAGCCGGTGACACCCCATTCGCTGCTGACGACGACGATGCGTCCGGCCCCGAGCGCGCGCATGTGCGGCAGCACCGCCTGCACCAGGAAGAAGGTGCCGCCGAGGTTGGTGTCCACGACCTTCCACCAGTCGTCGGGGTCGTGGTCGAGCAGCGGCGACATCGTCATATAGGCGTGGTTGGCCACCAACACGTCGAGCCGCCCGGCGATGCCCGCGACGTGGTCGGCGATGCGGACGCACTCGCCCGGGTCGGACACGTCACCGGGGGCGGTCAGGCCGCCGATCTCGGTGGCCAGCGTGCGTAACGCCGCACTGTCGCGAATGTCGTTGACCGCCATCGTCGCTCCGGCGGCCGCCAGGCGGCGCGCGTGGGCGGCGCCCATTCCCTGAGCGGCGCCGGTGACCAGGGCGACCCGGCCGGTGAGGTCGGTGCTCATATGACGGCTCCGGCGTTGACGTTGACGACGTCACCGGTACAGAACGTGGCGTCACAGACCAGGAACTCCACGGCGCGGGCCACCTCCTGCGGTGTGGTGAGCCGCCGCAGCGGCAGCGAATTGAGGTACTCCGGTGTGCGACAGGGGTTGTCGGCGGCCAGAAGCGGGGTGTCAGTAGGGCCGGGCGCCACCGCGTTGACCCGCACACCGTCGGCTGCCACCTCGGCGGCCAGGCTGCGGACGAGGCCGATGACCGCGCCCTTGGCCGCCGCGTAGTGCGCGTCGTCCTCGCCACCGCCGACCGCCAGTTCGCTGGTGACGGCCACCAGGGTGCCGTGGGTCTCCAGCAGATCCGGCAGGCAGGCCCGTGCGATGTTGAACAAGCCACCGAGGTGCACGCGCAGCATCGTGTGCCACGCCTCGCGGGTGATGTCGGCGACCGGGGCCATCTGATAGTGGCCTGCGGAGTTCACCACCGCGCTGATCGGGCCGAGCCGGTCCCGCAGGTCGGCCACCGCGTCCGCTACCGCACGCGGATCCGAGATATCCGCGGCCACAGCGTGTTCGACGTTGGGGGCGGGGTTGCGATCCAGGCAGCCGACGGCGTAGCCGCGCCGCGTCAGCGCGGTGACCACCTCGGCGCCGATGCCGCTCGCTCCGCCGGTGACCAGGGCGACCGGAGTGGTCACGAGCGATCGGCCAATTCGTCCTCGGCCTCGATGTCGTCGATCACCGCGGCGGGGATGATCCGGTTGCGCACCGACGCGAAGAGCGCGGCGCCGAGCACCAGCAGCACCACGACGCCGATCCACACCGACCAGTCCAGGTAGCGCTCCTCGAAGGCGACGCGCGGCCAGGCGATGTTGATGAACTGCAGCACCGCCCACACCACGGCTGTCGCCGCGACCGGCAGCGTCCACCTGCCGAGCGAGAATCGGGCGGGCGTCCACCGGCGCCGCACCAGCACCACCAGGAATCCGATCAGCGGGAAGAGGAATGCCAGGTAGAAGCCGCCGGAGGTGAAGTTCACCATCATCGTGTAGACGTCGTTGGCGACAATGCTCAGGGCGAACAGCGCCGCGCCGACCACGGTGGTGATCAGGATCGCGATGGTCGGTATACGGGCCTGGCCGCGCAGCCGGGCGAGCGCACCCGACGCCGGCAACGCACCGTCGCGTGCATACGCCCAGATGACGCGCGAGGCGGATGTCTGCAGCGCGAGGAAGCTGGCCAGGAAGCCGATGACGAACAGCAACTGCACCGGTTTGGCGATGCCTGCGCCCAGGGCGTCGGTCAGGGTGTCGTACACCGGGTCGGAGACGCTGCCCTCGGCGACCGCATCGAGATCCGGGATCGCCAGGATGATCGCCAGGCTGGAGTAGGCCACCACCAGTGCGATGAACGTCAGCGAGAACAGCACCGCCTTGGGCAGGTAGCGCCGTGGCTCATGCACCTCCTCGGCGATGGAGCCTGCGCTTTCGAAGCCGACGAACGAAAAGCCGATGAACGCCACCGCCAGCAGGAACGGCCCGGACAGGTAGGCGAAGAAGTCGACATCGGCCCCGCCTCCGGCGAAGAGCACCGACAGCGAGTTGTGGCGGTGGAACAGCAGCAGCCAGGTGCCGAGCCCGACCGAGCCGATCACCTCGGCGATGATGCTGGCCGTCATGAAAAGCTTCAGCGCGCCACGGCCGATCAGGTTGACCGCGGTACCGCCCAGCAGGATGACCAGGGCGATCAAGGCGAGCGCCCCGCCGGAGGGCTCCTCCAGCCCGACGATGTTGGCGATGAAGCCCGCCGCACCGAGGGCGACGGTGGCCATGGCGATCACCAGCGTCCACATGTACGTCCAGCCGGCGAACCAGCCGTAGCCGTTGCCGAGCAGCCGCCGCGACCACTGGTAGATCGAACCCTCCAGGGGCCAGCGCGACACCAGCTGGGCGAAAACGAGCGCGACCAGGAACTGCCCGCCGAACACCAGCAGGAACCCCCACCAGAAGGAGGGTCCGGCGGCGCTCAGGGCAAGGCCGAAGATGGCGTAGAGCGCGACGATCGGCGAGATGAAGGCGAACGCGAACGCGAACGCGGACCACAGCGAGAACTCCCGGCGCAGCTGTTGAGGCTGCTCGGCTTGGCTGGCGGGTGAGGACATGTGCTGACTATCACCCCAGGTCAACATGTGCGCCAGGTCATGCGCCGAACACGCAGTGAATCCACCGGTCGGCCGCATCGCATTGGACGATCGCACAATGCCGACGGGGGTTGGTGTGACGGGAGCGTTACGCTCGTCCAATGACGGCACGGCTGCCGGAGGTGGAGCCCCGCGATGCGGGCGCGCCCACGCTGCGCGCGCTGCTCGACGCTTCACGGCTGGGACTCGCCGTGCCCGATACGACACCGCAGGACCTCGACCGCACCATCAGCTGGACGCACATCACCGAGATGCGCGACCCGGCGCGCTATCTGCGCGGTGGGGAGCTGGTGTGCACGGTCGGGCTGAGCCTGCAGACCCCGCAGGACTGCCGGACGTTCGCCGGCGCGCTGGCGAACGCGGGGGCGGCCGGGGTGTGCTTCGGTGTCGGCGACGGCCACGACCAGGTGCCCGCCGCCCTGCTCGACGAATGCCGGCGCCGCGGGCTGCCGGTGCTGATCGCGTCCCCGAATGTGCCGTTCAGCACGGTCAGCCGCTTCGTCGCCGAATACGAGATGGGCGCGGAGATCGCCGTCGCGCGGGCGACGAACGCGTTGGTGCCGGAGATGCTCTCGGCGCTGCGACGGCATGCGTCGGCGCGTGAATTGCTCGACACCGCGGGCGACATCCTGGCGTGCTATTTCCTGCTCGAACCGGACGGCGAGCGCGAGTCGGCGACCGTTTCGGTGGATGTCCCGGGAGTGGGCAGCCTCGGGTGGATGGGCACCGGCGCTCCCCCGGAGCCGGCGCTGCTCGATCTGATCGCCCGGTTCGTGCGGGCGACCCAAGGCGAACGCGACGTCGAGGCCGCCCTGGCCCGCGAGCGGGTCGGTCAGCTGCTGTCCCTGGTCGAGCGGCGCATGCTGCTGCCCGATGCGCTCAGCCAGCTGCTGGACTGGCCGGGGTTCGCGGCGGGAGAGCTGACGTGTTCGGCGTGGCCGGCCGGTGCGGGTGCGCTGCTGTCGATGGCGGTGCCCGATGCGCTGGTGGGTGACGCGCCCGACCTGTGCCTGATGCTGACCACGCAGTCGCTGGACATGACCGAAGATCTGTCGCTGCCCTCAGGGCATTCGGCGCTCGTTCCGCTGACGGAGATCGGGTCGGCCATCGGTCAGGCACGGATTGCCCTCGATTTGGCGCAGCGCCGCGGCCGCCGCGTCGGACCGGATCAGTTGAGCACGCTCGACAGCCTGCTCGACCAGCTTCCGCCGGCTCAGCTGGCGCCGTTCCGGCAGCAGCTCATCGATCCGCTGGCGGAGATGGACCGCCGCCGCGGCACCCAGCACGTGCGCACGCTGCGGGCCTTCCTCACCGCGAACGGCTCGTTGAGCGACACCGCCCGCAATCTTTATCTGCACACCAACACCGTGCGCCACCGGCTGGCGCGCATCCTCGAGCTCACCGGCCGGGATCCGCTGAACCGCAACGATCAGGCCGCCTTCTCGATCGGCCTGCACGCGGTGGACCGCGACGGCAGGCGCGAATCGGGTGCTTGAGCGCGAAGTGGACGTGACGTCCCGCGCCGCCGTGCGGGGACATACGGTCATGGAGTGAATTTCGACGAGTACCGCGCCCACGACGCCACCGGCCTGGCGAAGCTGGTCGCCGACAGGGAGGTCTCGGCGGCGGAGCTGCTGGAGGTGGCCAGGGAGCGGGCCGCCGCGGTGAACCCGCGGATCAACGCGATCGTGCGGGACGTCCCCGCTCCCTCGTCGGAGGCGGTCAGCGGTCCGTTCGCCGGAGTGCCGTTCCTGATCAAGGACCTCGCTCAGGACTACGCGGGGCTGCCCACGTCCGCGGGATCTCGGGCCCTGAAGTCGGCCGTCGCCCCCGAGCATGCGGCGGTCGTTCAACGGTGGCTCGATGCCGGGCTGACCATCTTCGGCAAGACCAACACCCCGGAGTTCGGCGCCAAGGGCATCACCGAACCGCTCGCGTGGGGTCCGGCCCGCAACCCGTGGGACCTGTCGCGTACGCCGGGCGGTTCATCCGGGGGTTCGGCGGCGGCGGTCGCGGCGGGGATCGTGCCGTGTGCGGGAGCCAACGACGGCGGCGGGTCCATCCGGATTCCGGCGGCGTGCTGCGGACTGGTCGGCTTGAAGCCCGGCCGGGGGCTCACCCCGTCCGGTCCGGCGACGGGCGAGTCCATGCACGGTGCGGCCGTGCAGGGCGTCGTGTCGCGCACCGTCCGCGACACCGCGGCGATGCTCGACGTGCTCGCCGGTGGCGAGGCGTGCGGCCCTTACGTGCCCGCCGTCCCCGCCGAGTCCTTCGCGTCGAATGTCGGCGCCGACCCCGGGACGCTGCGGATCGGCGTGCGAATCCCGTCGGCCATCACCCCGAATCCCGACCCCGAGGCATACGCCGCGGTGGCCGCCACGGTGGCGGCGCTGACCGAGCTGGGGCACCACGTCGAGGAATTGCCGGTCGCACCGTTCGACGACGCCGCGCTCGCCCGGGACTTCCTGCTCACCTGGTTCGTCTACACCGCCTGGGAACTCGATGAGGCCAAACGGGTTTCGGGCGCCGGTGACGACGCGTTCGAGCGGGACACGCTGATCCTCGCGGCGATCGGTCGGGCGACGAGCAGTGTGGACTACGTCGACGCGGTGCAGCGCCGCCATGAGCACACGCGACGGCTCACCACCTTCTTCGAGTCCTACGACGTGCTGTTGACACCGACGCTGGCGACGCCGCCGCCGAGGATCGGCGAATTCGACCTGCCGGTGGCGCTGCAGCGTGCCTCCGACGTGCTGATCAGGACGCGCACGGCCCGGTTGCTGCGGCACACCAAACTCGTCGACGACATCATCGACAAGAACCTCGGCTGGGTGCCCTACACCCAGCTGGCGAATCTGACTGGGCGCCCGGCGATCTCGCTCCCCCTGCACTGGACGGCCTCGGGTGTTCCGCTGGGTGTGCAGTTCGTCGCGCCGCTGGCGGGTGAGGCACTGCTCATTCGGTTGGCCGCACAGCTCGAGCAGGCGATGCCGTGGGCGGATCGCGTCGCGCCGATCTAGCGTTCTTCAGAGGCGCTGACGGAGGGCGGCTGCCCGGAGCGTGAGGTGTTTGCGCTCGGCGAGGTTCTGCGCCTGCGCCGCAGCCCGCACGTAAAGCTCTGCGGCGGTAGCGATGTCACCCGCGCGCTCGTGCAGGTGAGCCGCCGATGCGGTGTAGCGCGGGAGTTCGGGATCGAGTTCGGCGAGCGCCGCCAGGCCCGCCTGCGGTCCGTCGGCCTCCCCGACGGCGACCGCCCGGTTGAGCCGCACGACCGGGCTGTCCGTGAGGCGGACCAATTCGTCGTACCACTCGACGATCTGCACCCAATCGGTCTCGTCGACCGTCGGTGCGTCGGCATGCAGCGCCGCGATCGCGGCCTGGGCCTGGTACTCGCCGAGCCGGTCGCGGGCCAGCGCGGCCTGCAGAACAGACACGCCTTCGGCGATCAGGTCGGTACGCCACAGGCTGCGGTCCTGCTCGGCCAGCGGCACCAGGCTGCCGTCGGCGCGGATCCGTGCCGGGCAGCGGGCGTGGTGGAGCAGGAAGAGCGCGAGCAGCCCGGCGACCTCCGGATCGTCGGTGGTGGCAGCGAGTTGACGCCCCAGCCGGATCGCCTCGGCGGCGAGGTCGACGTCCCCGCTGTAGCCCTCGTTGAACACCAGGTACAGCACTCGCAGCACCGTGTGCAGATCACCGGGACTTCCCAGCCGAACAGCGCTGACGGTGCGCTTGGCACGGCTGATCCGCTGCGCCATCGTCGCTTCGGGCACGAGGTAGGCCTGTGCGATCTGCCGGGTGGTGAGGCCGCCGACCGCGCGCAGCGTGAGGGCGACCGCTGACGCCGGGGTCAGACTCGGGTGGGCGCACAGGAAGTAGAGCTGCAATGTGTCGTCGGCCGTCTCGGCCGGTCCCGGCGGGGGCTCGTCGGACACGCGTTCCTCGCGCCGGCGCCGCGCCGTGTCGGACCGGGCGAGGTCGAGGAACCGGCGCCACGCCGCGGTGATCAGCCAGCCCTTCGGATCGTCGGGCGGATGCGCGGGCCAGGTCTCGACGGCACGGATCAACGCCTCCTGTACGGCGTCCTCGGCGGTCGCGAAATCCGCCCCGCGATGGACGAGGGCGGCCAGCACGCCCGGGATGAGGTCGCGCAGCCGGCCCTCGTCCAGCGCGTCGGCGGCCACTATTCGGTGACGGTGGTCGGCGCTCCCATGAACGGCCGCACCTCGAGCCATTCGTGGATCGGCTTGCCGCCCGCACCGGGCGCCGCGGACAACTCACCGGCCAATTCGAGGGCACGCTCATAGGAGTCGACGTCGATGATCATGAAGCCCGCGATGAGGTCCTTGGTCTCGGCGAACGGACCGTCGGTCACCGGGGGCTTGCCCTCCCCGTCGTAGCGGACCCACGCACCCTCGGCGGACAGGGCCTGGCTGTCGACGTACTCGCCGCTGTCTTTGAGCCGGTCGGCGAAATCGTCCATGTACTTCAGGTGCGCCTCGATCTCCTCGGGCGTCCACTGATCCATCGGCACGTCGTTGACCGCCGCGGGCGCACCCCGATAGTGCTTGAGGAACAGGTACTTGGCCATGTGTTTCTCCCTCCAGATGGCGACCCTAGTTGGTCGCTCACCCCTGGGACGGAGTCGTCACGGCATTCTCGACATCGAGGTGGCGGATTGCGGCGATGGCCCGGGGAGGGGTTACCGCGGGGCGTGATCGGGTACGAGGTCGACATGACATCTGCGAACGAGAATGTAACGCCCGATGCCGGTACGAAAGAGGAGGAGGTGCTGGCCCCCGCGACACCGGGCGCCGAGGCACTCCCGCTCCCTGACGACGAGGTGGACAAACCCTCCGAGGGTTGACGCGCGCCGTCGCGAGACTGAACTCACGCAGGTCGACTCTCGGACGTCGCCTGCGTGGGTTCAGTTTCGCGGCATCCGAAGCCGGTTCGGAATCACCACCGCGCCCGCGGTGTTGCACAGCGGCGTGGCCATCCGAGACCTGTTCCAACCGCTGACCGTCCGCTCTCTCACCGTGCCCAACCGATTCGCGATGGCGCCGATGACCCGGCAGGCGTCGCCGAACGGGGTGCCCGGCGCCGACGTGGCGGAGTACTACCGCCGCCGCGCCGCCGGGGGTGTCGGCCTGATCATCACCGAAGGTGTCCGGCTGCCCGACCCGGCTTCGGCCCACCCCTTCTCCATCCCGACGCTCGCCGGTGACGACGTGCTCGCCGGCTGGTCGCGCGTCAACGACGCGGTCCACGCCGAGGGCGGCACCATCGCCGCCCAGTTGTGGCACCAGGGCGCCGAGCGCGCCGACGCGGACGGCGTGGCGCCGGTCAGCCCGTCGGGCGTCGACGGGCTGGGCCGGCCGAAGGGCCGCGCGCTCGAGACCCACGAACTCCCGGGCATCGCGGATCTGTTCGCGCAGACCGCCCGAACGGCTCGTGAGGTCGGCTTCGACGCCGTCGAGCTCCACGGCGCCCACGGCTACCTGCTCGACGAATTCCTTTGGAAGCGAACCAATTCCCGCACCGACGGCTACGGTGGCGATCTCGCCGCCCGCACCCGCTTCCCCGCCGAGGTGGTGGCCGCCGTGCGCGAGGCCGTCGGTCCGGACTATCCGATCATCTTCCGCTTCTCGCAGTGGAAGGGTCTCGACTACACGGCGACCATCGCCGACGATCCCGCGCAACTGCAGGAACTGCTCGCTCCCCTGGTGGATGCGGGGGTCGACGTCTTCCACCCCTCGACGCGCAGGCACTACGTGCCCGCCTTCCCCGACCACGGGGAGCTCAGTCTCGCCGGGTGGACCAAGAAGGTCACCGGGGTGCCGGTGATCGCGGTGGGCTCGGTCGGGCTCGAGACCCAGTTCCGCAGCGAGAAGCGCGGACAGGTCATCAAGCCCGCGCCGACCGACCGCCTCGTCGAACAGTTCGACGCCGACGAGTTCGACATCGTGGCCATCGGACGCGCGCTGCTCGCCGATCCGGCGTGGGTGAACCGCCTGCGCGACGGCGAACTCGACCGCTTCAGCGGATACGACCCCGAGACGGCGCTGGCGACGCTCGCCTGACCCGGCCCGCTCACCGCCGCTTGGCGATACGGTGGCCGCATGTCGCCCGCCTACAGCGTCGACGACCTTCCGGTCACCGACACCGATGTCCTGATCGTCGGCGCCGGCCCCACCGGGCTGATGGCCGCGCTGGTCCTCAACCGCCGCGGCGTGCCTGCGGTCGTGGTCGACCGCAAGGCCGGCCCGACCCGCGAATCGCGGGCGCTGGCGGTGCAGGCCCGCACGATGGAGGTCTACGACCAGCTCGGTCTCGCCGGCACTGTCGCCGAAAAAGCCAACGCGGCGTTGCGGATCCAGGTCGGAGGTTCAGCTCGCGCGGTCGGTCCGAACCTGGCCGCGCTGCAGGACGGGTTCACGCGATTCCCGGGCATCCAGATCTTCGAGCAGAGCCACAATGAAGAGCTCCTCGTCGCCGCGCTGACCGCCGGCGGCGGTGACGTCCACTGGCGGCACCGTCTGCTCGATCTGCAGGACAAGAGCTCGGCACCCGAGGGCCGGGTGGAGGCACTGCTCGAAGGGCCGGACGGCGCCCTGCTGCGTGTGCGGGCCCGGTGGTGCATCGGGGCCGACGGTGCCGCCTCGGCGGTTCGGCGTGAGCTCAACCTCCCCTTCGAGGGCCGCACCGACGACGCGACGTTCTGGGTCGCGGACGTCCGTGATGTGCGCGGGGTGCCCGACGACGCCGTCAACATCCGCCCCGGCAAGCAGACCTTCACGGCCGTTTTCCCCCTGGGACCGGGCGGTCATGTCAGGCTGCTCGGCCTGGCCGCCAGGGACACGATCACCCAGGACGAGGCGCTCGCCGCCGTCGCCGGCGAATTCGGGCTGACACACGGTCCGGTGGAATGGTTTTCGACCTACCGGGTGCATCACCGCGTGTCGGCGAAGTTCCGAGTGGGGTCGATCTTCCTGGCCGGCGACGCCGCACACGTGCACTCCCCCGTCGGCGGCCAGGGGATGAACACCGGTCTGCAGGACGCCCACAACCTCGCGATGCTGCTGGCCGATGTCGCGCAGAACCGCGTGGACGGGCGGGCGCTCGACCGCTACGAGCGGGAACGGCGACCGGTCGCGCTGACCCTGGTCAACGTCACCGACCGCGCGTTCACCGTGATCGGCCGCCGCGGTCCGTCGGCGGCACTGCTCCGGAACGCGTTCGGCGCGTTGGCGTTCGGTGTGTTCCCGGTGATCACCCGCACACCCCTCGGGACGCGCCTCGGCGGTTACATCGGGCAGTACCGCATCCGCTACCGCTACCCGGCCGGAAGTCGGCCCGACTGGGCGCGCGATAGCGCGGTCGGTCTGCGGATACCGCCGGTCGCGGACAATCAGCGGGCCCTCGACACGATGACCTGGCAGCTGCACGTCTATGGCGCCGGCGCGGTCGTCCGCCCGGAAACACCGGAGTGGATCGACGGGCCGCAGGACTTCGGTGCCGATCCGCACGGCAGGTTGCGGTCCGATCGGCTCTACCTCGTGCGGCCCGACCACTTCGTGGCGGCATCGATCCCGTTGCGCGGCAACGTCGTCGATGCCGCCCAGCTGCGCGATGCGCTCACCGCCCACGGCGTCGTGCACGCCGGGCGCTAGGCGATCTACCAGAGCACCGCGATCGCCGCCGCGCTGAACGAGAGCGCCCCGATGACGAAGAACAGCGGACGCGGCACGGACACGTTGCGTTTGCGCTGACGCGCATTGCTCATCCCGACCACGCCGCTCAACACCACCAGGATCGCCAGCTTCACCCCGAGCTTGGGGTAGTTGAGCACGATCCCGGCAGGCCACGGCGCCGCGAGCGCGAGGCCGGTCGCCAGCGACACCAACAGGCCGTAGTCCATCAAACGGGTGGTGCGGAAACGACGGGCGGCGGCTTCTGCGGCCCACGCGCCGAAGGTGAGGGCGAATCCGACGATGTGGACGAGCACGACCGCGTCGCGCAACAGCTGCATGCGCGAAACCTACCAAACGTGAAAGCTGTTCCTTCGCACCGCGTCTCAAGTGCCCGGCAGTAACAGGGAATGACGGCCGCTGTTGTGGGTACGCGGCCGGAGGAAGGGTGGAGGGCAGAACGAACACCTCTGCCGGCGCACTCAACAAGGAGGAACACCATGCGCGGTGTGGTCATGTACGCCCCCGGAGACATCCGTGTCGAAGACCGCGATGACCCGAAGATTCTCGAACCGACCGACGCCGTCATCAAGGTGTCGGCCGCATGCATCTGCGGATCGGATCTGTGGCCCTACCGGGGCATCGGCAGCTCCGACGGGCAGTCCCCGATGGGGCACGAGTACGTCGGCGTGGTCGAAGAGGTGGGGCCGGAGGTCACCACCGTCAAGGCCGGGGACTTCGTCGTCGGGTCCTTCTTCGCCTCGGACAACACCTGCGAGATCTGTCAGGCCGGGTACCAGAGCCGCTGCGTCGACGCACGCCCCATGGGCGCGATCGGCACGCAGGCCCAGTACGCCCGTATCCCGCTGACCGACGGGACGCTCGTCGCCACCCCCGATCGACCCACCGCCGACCTCGTCCCGAGCCTGCTGGCGGCGTCCGACGTCCTCGGCACCGGATGGTTCGGCGCCGTGGCGGCCGACGTCGGCCCCGGCAAGACGGTCGCCGTCGTGGGGGACGGGGCCGTCGGGCTGTGCGCCGTGCTCGCCGCGAAGGAGCTGGGAGCCGAACGCATCATCGCGATGAGCCGCCATGCCGACCGCCAGGCCCTCGCGCGCGAGTTCGGCGCCACCGACATCGTCGCGGAGCGCGGTGACGAGGGGGTTGCGGCCATCAAGGACCTCACCAAGGGGCTCGGGGCCCACGGCGTGGTGGAGGCCGTCGGCACCCAGGAGTCGATGATGCAGGCGATCCGCTCGACCCGCCCGGGCGGATATGTCGGGTACGTCGGCGTCGCCCACGGGGTCAAGCTGCCCGGTGGTGAACTGTTCTTCTCCGCGACCCACCTGCACGGCGGTCCCGCCCCGGTCCGTCGGTTCCTGCCCGACCTGATCGACCTGATCTACCGCCGCGAGATCGACCCGGGCCGCGTGTTCGACCGGGAACTGCCCCTCGACGACGCCGCCGCCGGCTACCAGGCCATGGACGAACGACGCGCCATCAAGGTACTGCTGACCCCGTGACGTCGGCCGTCCCTACCAGAGGTCGCCGATTCGCCAGTCACAGATGAGTGGCTCTGTGGCCCTCAGCGGAGGGTGAGAGCCCGGCATCAGGACGAAGATCCGGTCCGCGGCGTCGTAGGTGTCGATGATCCCGGCCGGCGATTGCCCTCCGGTTGGGCCCGACCACGGGTGCCAGCCGCGGGCGGCATAGAAGGACGCAGCGTCGTCGACGGCGTTGAGCGCGCCGATCTGGTGGCGTGTGCGGATGATCGATTCCGCATGGTCCATGACGAGGCGTCCGAGTCCGCGGCCCTGCTGGTCGCCGCGGACCGCGACACCCTCCAGGTAGCCGGTGTCGAAGACCCGGTTGCCCTGCCGGAGTTCGCGGGCCACGACTGCGGCGTGTGCGAGTAACTCGCCGTTCTCGGTCACCAGTACATGGACTCCGGGGACCCCGTGCAGCCAGTCGTGAGTGCGGAAGTCGTCGCCGAAGGCAGATCGGACCAGCGCCTCCGCGATCTCGAGAGTCGCGTCGTTGAGTTCGCCCGGTTCCGCGATCGACACGTCCAGCACGTGAGCCACGATGCCACGGCACCGGCATGGCGCACGGTCACCACGCCAGTCGACCATGATCGGCCATGCGAAAGTGCGGGGCATCTCACTGCTAGCAACTGCTAACTATTGTTAGCACTCGCGTACGATGGTGTCATGCGAAGTTTGCCGATCACCGCCACCGGCCGCCTGCTTCGCCGCGTCCAGCGAGCGCTCGACGTGCCCGCGCGACAGAACCCCGGCCGGTGCACACCCGAGGCCGAGGTCCCTGTGGAGGACGTCTCCATCGTCGAGCGTGAGCTGACGCGGTGTTGAGGCGTCGCTGACGGTCGGTCACCATGTAAGCGCGGCTCCTCATACGGGTGCGGCGACGTGCAGGGGGACGGTATGACGAGCGGCTCACCACAGTCATGACGCGACAAGCCTCGCCGTTGCCGGCGCTACGCCTGTCCACGGCGGTCTACCGCTTCCGCGAGAGCCTGTTCGCGCTACCGGCCCTCGTCGTGGTCGGTGGCGTGGTGCTGGCCGAGGTCACCGCCTACCTCGACCGCCTGTTGGGTTTCGACCGACCGATACCGCTGGCCATTCACATCAACAGCAACGCCGCGGTCTGGCTGCTCAGTACCGTCGCCGGCGCCACCATCACCACGGCGGGAGTGGTGTTCTCGTTGACGGTGGTCAGCCTGCAGCTGGCAAGCAGCCAGTTCTCACCGCGGGTGATGCGCTCCTTCATCCGGGATCGGCTGAGCCAGTCCGTCATCGGTGTGCTGGTGGCGACGTTCGTCTTCTGCGTCCTGCTGCTGCGGCATATCCCTGCCGACCCAGCCGATCTCGCGCCGCAGATCTCCATGACGGTGGCCATCCTGCTGGCGGTGGCCGCCGTGTTGCTGATCATGGCCTACCTCAACCGCCTGGCCCACGGACTCCAGGTGGGTGAGGTGGTGCGCACCATCGCCGCCGAGGCCGACGCCGTCATCCAGGACATCGCACGTCAAGCGAGCCGGGAGACACCGGCCACCGATGTGCCGTCCGCGGATCCGGAGAATCGGTTGGTGGTGACGGCGCTGCGCGACGGGTGGGTCACCCAGTCACCCAGCGAGAGCATTCTCGGCGCCGCCCCACCCGCGACGGTCGTTCGGCTGGAGACCCGCACCGGCGCCTACATCCACCGCGGCGAGGTGCTGATGACGATCTGGCCGGCGCCGGCGGAACCGGAGAAGGTACGCGCGAGGCTGCTCTCGACGGTGGAGATCGCAGACATCCGCACCATGCAGCAGGACATCGACTTCGGGATCCGTCAGCTCGTCGACATCGCACTGCGCGCGCTCAGCTCGGCCATCAACGATCCGACGACGGCGACCGAGGTGGTGCTCCGGCTGGGCAGCCTCATGCGTACGCTGCTGGCGTCACCTGAGCCGCCCACCTCGGTGTCGGGTCCCGACGGACGAGTGCTCCTGCGGCCATGGGACCTGTCCCACGACGAGTACATCGCGCACGCGTTCGGCCAGATCCGCCAGACCGGGACGACGCAGCCCCACCTCGTGGCGGCGCTCATCCGGGTGCTGCGCATGCTCATCGCGCACGCGGAGACCACGGACCGCCCGCACGTCATCGCTGCCCTGCGCACACAGCTGCGGCTGCTGATGGATTCGGTGAGCGCCGAGCCCGGTCTGCACCCCGAGGACCTCGCGCGGTTACGGGCGATCGGCGAGTCGGTCACCGATCCCGCCGAGCACCGCCGCAGCTAGTCGGCCCGGTTGAGCGAGTCGAGGAAGTTCAGCGCCACCGTGTGCAACTTGGTGTTGGTGTTCTGCGACTCCTTGACCAGGCGCTGAAACGCCTCCTCCTCGGAGCACCCGTGCACCGCCCGCAGCGCACCCTTGGCCTGATCGATGACCGAACGCGAGGTGAGTGCTTCGCCGAGTTGGGCGATGGTGTCGCGTGACCGTTGCCAGCGCCGGGCGTTGGTGATGAGCAGTCCGGCGGTCAGCACGTACAACCGCATGAGGGCTTCGTCGAAGGGATCGAACGCTGATGCGGTCTTGCTGTAGATGTTCAGCGACCCCACCAGTTCGGGCTGCTCACCGACGCGGTCGGCGAGCAGCGGAACCGACAACGTCGCGGTGACGCCGCACGCCCGCGCAGCGGTGACGAACTCCGGCCACCGTTGGGCATCGTCGGACATCACGGCGCGAACCGGCCGACCCACGTCAGCGGCTTCCAGACACGGGCCTCGCCCGGAGGAGTACTGCTCGCGGTCGAGCGGGAGCACGCGGTCGTCGGTGCACGCAGCGGTGCGGGGAGCCGATTCGGTCAGCACACTGATGCTCACGTAGTCGGCGTCCAGGATCGCTTCGGCCCCCGACACCGCGACGCGCTGCAGCAGGTCGTCGAGCGCTCCGTCCTCGGTGAACAGGGACTGCAACGACTCGATGGCCTCGCTCACGTTCTCGAGCCGGTCCATCTCGTCGGGACGCTGATCCGTCATACGCGACAAACCGTCCTCTCAGCGCTGCTGATCATCGTTCATCCGAAAAGCGTAGTGACCGGCTGACGTGGACGAAAGTTTCAGGGAACGCCGTCACTGTTTCGTCCCCACAAACCCGAACCTGCCGCACTACAGCTCCACGACCCGACCGCCCTCGACCCGCCAGGAGCGGTCCAACCGGACGTTCTGCAACATCCGGCGGTCGTGCGTCACGAGCAGCAGTGCACCCTCGTAGGTGTCGAGGGCCTGCTCGAGTTGCTCGATGGCCGGCAGATCGAGGTGGTTCGTCGGCTCGTCGAGGACCAGCACGTTGACGCCCACGGCCTGCAGCAGAGCCAGGCCCGCGCGGGTGCGCTCACCGGGTGAGAGGTCGTCGACCGCGCGTTCCACATGGTCGGCCCGCAACCCGAACTTCGCGAGCAGGGTTCGCACATCGGCGGTCGTCCAGGTCGGCACCCGCTGCTCGAAGCGGTCGACGAGTCGCCCCGGTCCGGTGAAGTCACCCCGTGCCTGGTCGATTTCGCCGACCGCGACGTTGGCGCCCAGGCTCGCGCGGCCCTCGTCGGGCCTGCGGTACCCCAGGAGCAGCCGTAGCAACGTCGACTTCCCCGCTCCGTTGGGACCGGTGATCCCTATCCGCTCACCGGCGTCGACCTGCAGCGACACCGGGCCGAGCACGAAGTCGCCCTGCCGCACAACGGCATTGTCGAGGGTGGCGACGACCGAACTCGACCGCGGCGCCGCACCGATGGTGAACTGGAGTGTCCACTCCTTGCGGGGCTCTTCGACCTCTTCGAGGCGAGCGATGCGGCTCTCCATCTGGCGCACCTTCTGCGCCTGCTTCTCGCTGGATTCGGTGGCCGCCCGGCGCCGGATCTTGTCGTTGTCGGGAGCCTTGCGGATCGCATTGCGCACCCCTTGGCTCGACCACTCCCGTTGGACACGGGCCCGCGCCACGAGGTCGGCCTTCTTCTCGGCGAACTCCTCGTACTGTTCCCGCCGGTGCCGGCGGCCGACTTCACGCTCTTCCAGATAGCTCTCGTAGCCGCCGCCGAAAACCGTGGTGGTGTTCTGCGCGAGATCGAGCTCGAGGACGTGAGTCACGCTGCGGGCGAGGAATTCCCGGTCATGGCTGACCAGCACCACGCCACCCCGGAGCTCGCGGACGAACTGTTCCAACCGGGCGAGGCCGTCGAGGTCCAGGTCGTTGGTCGGCTCATCGAGCAGGACGACGTCGAAGCGGGACAGCAGCAGTGCCGCCAGACCCACCCGCGCCGCTTGGCCGCCTGACAGCGCGGTCATCGGCGTCGAGTGCGGTGGCACGGCGCCGGAGTCGAGGCCCAGGTCGGCCAGCACCTCCGGGAGCCGCTCGTCCAGGTCCGCCGCGCCGGTGGCGAGCCAGTGATCCAGCACCACCGAATACGCGTCGGCCGGATCAGGACCAGCGTGGTCGGGGTCCGCCAACGCCTCGGCCGCCTGCTCCATGGCGTGGGTCGCCGCGGCGCATCCGGTACGGCGCGCGATGTAGGCGGCCACGGTCTCCCCCGGCACCCGCTCGTGCTCCTGGGGCAGCCAACCGACGAACGCGTCGGCAGGCGCCAGGCTGACCGAACCCTCGAGCGGTTCGAGGTCCCCGGCCAGGATCCGCAGCAGTGTGCTCTTGCCTGCGCCGTTGGCGCCGACGACGCCCACCACATCGCCAGGGGCCACCGTCACGTCGAGCCCCTCGAACAGGGTGCGGTGGGCGAACCCGCCGGCCAGGTTCTTCGCGACGAGCGTTGCGGTCATGGGCTCATGGTCCCATCACCGATCAGCGCTCAGCCGCGCACAGAGCGCCGTCGACCTCGAGCGCAGCGTCCAGTTCACCCGACAGGCCGTGCAGTGGGCCGGCCATCCGGGCGACGATCGGGCTCAGGGCGGCGACCCCCGCCAGCAGCGCGGCGACCACGACCGCCCCCATGAAGCCGTGCGCCTCGGTGGCGACACCGGCGAGCGCGGTGCCGATCGCCCCGCCGACGAACATGGCGCTGTTGAGCCAGCCGAACGCCTCGGTCGCGACGTGCTCCTCGATCTCGCGGGACACCATGATGTAGAGCGCCGACAGTGCCGGGGCGAAGCCCAAGCCGGACAGGAACAGGCTCGCGAACTGCAGTACCCGGTTGTCGAAGACGGCGAACAGCACGATGCCGACCCCCACGAGGGTCAGGGCCGCGACGACGCCGACGACCCCGAGGCGTCGATGCCCGAATGCCAGGCCCCCGACGAGTGAGCCGACGCTGGCGAGTGCGATCGCGACCCCCGCGGTGACGCCGTCGTCGCCCATCGCGGCGACGATGCCGACCTCCAACGCCATGAACGAAGCCACCAGTCCGAGGCTGGCGACCATCGCCAGCATGACCGCGCGATTGAGCAGCACGCTGCCGAAGACGGCCTTCTTCTGGGCGATCCGCGGGCGAAGGGTTCCTGCGCCGAGGAGGAACCACGCGGTTCCGGCCACCGTGACGCCCGCCGATGCGACCAGCGGGAAGGCGGTGGACACAGCCGATGACAGAAGGGTGGCCGCGACGGGTCCGATCACCCAGATCAGTTCCTGAGCCGTCGTGTCGAGCGCGAACAGGGCCCGGACGCCCTCGCGGGGGACCAGCTGCGGATAGAGCGCCCGGATCACCGGCATCAGCGGCGGCACCGACGCGCCGACCAGCAACCCCAGCGCCATCAACATCGCCGGCGATGAGACGGCCAAGGCGAGCGCGATCATGCTCGCCCCGTTGACCAGCGCGGCGATCACCAACGTCGGGACCATACCGGCGTTGCCGGCGAGCCGCGCGGTGACCGGCATCGCCACGGCCTGGCCGACACTCATCCACGCGACCACCGCTCCCGCGACGGCGTACGAGTCGGTCAGCCCGTGGACGTGCAGCAGGATCGCCAGCGACATCATGCCGAGCGGCAGACGCGCGAACAGTTGTGAGGCGGTCAGGTTGAGGACACGCGGGGTCCGCACCACATCGCGGTATGCACGCATCGGCGGCCTCCCCCATTTCCTCGTACGGCCCGACTACCGGGACCTGCGGCGGATGACTATACCGTCCAGACGGTACAGTTCGAATTCCGTCGCCGAAGCGGCCGTCGTAGGGTGACCGGATGACGTCTTCGCGGGATCGGATCCTCGATGCCTTCGAAGAGGTGCTCGCCGTGGAGGGCGAGCGGTACGCGACGCTGGAGGCGGTGGCGGCGAAAGCGGGAGTCTCCAAGGGCGGACTGCTCTACCACTTCCCGGCCAAGGACCAACTCGCCGCCGCCCTGTGCGACCGGTTGGTGGCGCTGGCCGCGGACGACGCGCAACGCATGCGCAGCGCGCCGGAGGGCCCGGCGCGGTACTACGTTCGGTCCTCCCACTACGCCGGCACACCTCTGGATCGCGCCCTGATGGCGGTGTCGCGGCTGCAGCAAGCCGGTGATGCGCGGGCCCGGGAGGTCATCGAGTCGGTCTCCGGACAGTGGCTGAGCATCCTGCGCGACGCACTGGGCAGCCTCGACGCCGCGCGTGCGGTGAAGTTGATCGGCGACGGCCTGTACTACCACGCCCTGCACAGCGCGCTCGGCGGCCACCCGGCGACGACCGAGGCCGACGAGGGGTTACTCGAGGTGGTGGACCGAATCACCAACCGCCAGAACGTGTCCGGCGATTGACGTGGCCGGCGCGGGGTGCGGCGGCTACCAACCCGCGTTGCGGGCCAGATCGATCGCGTACTGGGCGACGAATGTGCCGGCGCCGGGTTGCCCGCTCCTGCACGATCCGTCGGACTCACCCGGTCGCTTGACCCACAGATAGGCGTCGGCACGTGGGCCGGCGGTGGCCGTGGTCGGAGCGGTGCCCAGGGCGCGACCGGGCGGATTGCACCAGGAATCGCTGTCGAGCGGTCCGGCGCCGTTGCGCGACGTGTCGATCACGTAGTTCGACCCGTTGGTCATGTTCGAGATCGTCTCGCCGTAGCCGATCGACTCCTCGGTGGTGAAGAAGTTCGCGGTGTTGAGGCTGAAGCCACGCGCCTTGTCCACGCCGACCTGATTCAGCCGGCCCGCCATCACGTCGGCGGCCACCCAGCGCGGATGCCCGGCATCGACATACAGCGCCGTGCCCGGGTTTCGGGTCAGCGTGTCGACGGCGTAGCGGATCAAGTCGAGCCGTTCCTGCTGCTGACCGGGAGAGAGGCAGTCGATCATGGCCAGCGCGTCGGGTTCGAGGATGACCGCGGCCGGGCCGGGCCCGATGGCAGCCGCGACGCCGTCGATCCAGCCCCGGTAGGCCCCGGCCGATCCGAAGCCGCCGGCGGCGAAGCTGCCGCAGTCGCGGTTCGGGATGCCGTACAGCGCCAGGATCGGAATGGTGCCGGCGGCCTGCGCGTCGGCGATGTACTTGGCGTCGACCGACGGCGTCGACAGATGATCCATCCAGTACGCCGTCGGGGTGTTGACGACGGCGTTCAGCTGGGGGTTCGGCGGATCGATGCCCCGCGCGGCACGCATGCCCTTCGATTCGGGGTTGACGTAGAAGGGCTTGCCGACCAGCGGATTGGCGTCGCTGGCCAGGCGGATCGCCGGGGTGGGAGCGGTGTTTTCCGGGACGGTCAGAGCGCCCATGCCGGCGACAGCCGCAGCCGTCAGGAAAGGCGCCATCCACCGGGCAGCTGAGGACATCACCCCAGGAAACTTAATGGTGCTTCACAACCAGCGCCAAACCGCATCGGGACGGGCGCCGGAAGTACCCGTCACGGCGTGGACGGAGCCGTTCCGGCGGTCGAGCCCCTGACGACGAGGTGCGAGCGGAATGTGAGTGTCCGGTAGGGCGCTGTGGGCGACGCGATGCGGTCGAGCAACGCTTGGGCGCCCGCTTCCGCCATGGTTCCGCTGGGCTGATGAACTGTGGTGAGGTCGAACGCCGGCCAGGCTGACATGGCGATGTCGTCATAGCCGACGATCCACAGGTCATCGGGGACGACCGCCCGCTCGGCGCGGGCGGCGTCGAGCGCACCGAACGCGATGAGGTCATTGCTGCAGAAGACGGCCGTGGGCGGGTGGTCGGCAGTCAGCAGTCGTGTCGTCGCACTGAACCCGAAGTCATGGGTGAACGGCCCCTCCAGCACCCTTTCGGATGGCAGCGGTGCGCCGGCATCGGCAAGTCGCTGCGAGAAGCCGAGGAACCGGTCGCGGGCTGTGCTCGCTGTCGACGGCCCGCCGATGAAAGCGATTCTCTGGTGGTCGTTTTCGAGGAGATAGTCCGCAACGGCGCGCCCACCTGCCACATTGTCGCTCGACACCTGATCGCACCCGAGACCTTCGACGGTGCGGTTGATGAGCACGACGGGGCTGTGTCTGCGCAGGGCGGCCCGAAGCGGCGCGGAGGCCTCGGTGACGGTGGTGAAGATGACGCCGTCGACCGATCCGGCGTTGATGGCTTCGAGCGCAGCGTCGTTACCCGGCCCGTCGGAATTCCAGAGCGTGACCTTCTGGCCCGCGGCGTCCAGGTAACAGGTCAGCGCGTCGAGGATCTCCGGGTAGAACGGATTGCGCAGATCGGCGACGACGACGCCGATGGTGTTGACGCGGCCGGTCTTCATCGCCCGGGCGCCCATGTTGGGGACGTAGCCGACGGCCTTCGCGGCGTCGAGGATCTTCTTCCGCGTCTGGGCGCTCACGCTCCCGCCGCTGAGCGCCCTGGACACCGTGGCCTGGGAGACGCCCGCCAACCGGGCAACGTCGTAGCTCGTCGGCATTCGTATCCAATCTCCCCCGGCGATCCGAGCGTCGATTGTGTCCCGGACCATCTCGCGTGCACGTCCGATCGTTTCACGGTGTGTCGAATTGCTGCATTCGGATTCAACCCCTGTGCCCCGTGGATGAATACGCAATCGTGGCGACGACCCTACAAACAGGCTGTTCAAACGTGCTGTGGTAGCCGCCAAGGTCCTCCCTCTTGCATCGTTCAATGCATACGAATACACTAGCGCAGGTAAGTGATTGCGAGCACATCGCTCGCTTCACGTGACCGGGACAGCACTCACGGTCAAGCCCCCTCGACGGAAGGACGTCCATGACGATTGCGGCCGCACCACGAAGTGACATCGCCACCAAAGACCTCAAGCTCCCGCAGCGTGAGAGCGTCGAGCGCGGAAGCACCGCGGCGGTGCGTTCCACGGTGGAGAGCGTGATCGACGACATCCGCACCCGCGGTGACGCCGCCGTGCGCGAGTACTCGGAGAAGTTCGACAAGTACTCAGCGGAGAGCTACCTGCTCACGCCCGAGAAGATCGACGAGATCATGGCCCGCGTGCCGCGCCAGGTCATCGACGACATCATGTTCGTCCAGGAGCAGGTCCGGGTGATGGCCAAAAAGCAGCTCGAATCGCTGACGGACTTCGAGATCGAAACGCTCCCCGGCGTTTTCCTCGGCCAGAAGAACGTTCCGATCCAGGCTGCCGGCGCGTACATCCCGGGCGGCAAGTATCCACTGCTGGCCAGCGCCCACATGACGATCGTCACGGCGAAGGTCGCCGGCGTGGAGCGCGTCGCGGCGTGCACACCCCTCATCCGGGGAGAGGTTCCGGACGCGACGATCGCCGCCATGCACCTGGCCGGTGCCGACGAGATCTACCTGCTGGGCGGTATCCAAGCGGTGGCGGCCATGGCCGTCGGCACCGAGACCATCCGCCCGGTCAACATGCTCGCCGGTCCCGGCAACGCGTTCGTCGCCGAGGCCAAGCGCCAGCTCTTCGGTGAGGTCGGTATCGACCTGTTCGCCGGGCCGACGGAAGTGCTCATCGTCGCCGACGAGCACGCCGACCCGTTCATCGTCGCCGTCGACCTGTTGTCCCAGGCCGAACACGGCCCCGACTCACCGGCCGTGCTGATCACCACCAGCGAAGAGGTGGGCCGCAAGGTCATCGAACACATCGACACCATCCTGGTCGACATGCCGACCCGCGACTTCGCCGAGCCGGCGTGGCGCGACTGGGGTGAGGTCCGCGTCGTCGAATCACTGGACGAGGCCTACGCGCTGGCGGACCAGTACGCCTCCGAGCACGTGCAGATCCTGACCGAGAGCCCGCGCGAAGCGCTCGACAAGATGCACGACTACGGTGCCCTGTTCCTCGGTGAGGGCACCTGTGTGTCCTACGGCGACAAGGTCATCGGGACCAACCACGTCCTGCCCACCCGCGGCGCCGCCCGCTACACCGGCGGTCTGTGGGTCGGCAAGTACCTGCGCACCGTGACCTACCAAGAGGTGACGAACACCGAGTCCAGCGCGTTCTTCGGCGAGTTGTGCGGGCGTGCCGCCCGGGTCGAACTCTTCGAAGGGCACGCGCGATCCGGCGACGTGCGCGCCGCGAAGTACCGTGGCGAGAAGCTGTCGTGGTCTGATCACGATTTCACGGGATAACAGACACGCCATGGTCAGTTTCGACCTGAAGGGCAAGTCCGCCCTGGTGACAGGGGCCGGTCGCGGTCTCGGCAAGGCCATCGCCGATGGCCTCGCCGAGGCAGGCGCCGTCGTCTACGGAACCAGCCGGGACCGCGACGCTGCGGAATCCATCGCCCATCGGTACGGGACCTTCCCGGTCACCGTGGACGTGACGGACACGGCCGCGATGCGCACCGGCGTCGCCGACCTCCTCGACCGCAGCGGAGGCATCGACCTGCTGGTCAACAATGCGGGCATCAACATCCCCAAGCCCGCGGTCGGTGTCACCGAAGAAGACTGGGACGCCGTGCTCGACACGAACCTTCGCGGCCAGTTCTTCCTCACCACCGAGCTGGCGAAGGCATGGCTGGCGTCGTCGGGTCGGGCCGCGGTCGTCAACGTCGCGTCTCAGGCCGGCGTGGTCGCCATCGAAGAACGGGCCGCCTACGGGACGAGCAAGGCCGCCCTGATCCATCTGACGAAACAGCTTGCCCTGGAATGGGCGTCGAGGGGCATCCGGGTCAACGCGGTGGCGCCGACGTTCGTGCGCACCGAGCTGACCGAATCAACCCTGAGCCGCCCGGAGTGGGCCGGTGAACTGCTGTCCCGAATACCTTCCGGTCGCTTCGGCGAGCCCGACGACATCGCGGGCGCCGTCGTCTTCCTCCTCAGCGACGCGGCGGCCCTGATCACCGGCCACACCATCGTCATCGACGGCGGATACACCATCCGCTGAACACCCGAAGCACAATCGGCGCCGCCACACACGACGCCACCTCATTTGATCGGAGAATCATGGCCACCGCCACCCTGACGCCGGAGAAACTCCGCCGGCGCTCCGTGCAGTCCGGCACCATCGGCGCAATCGTCGAATGGTACGAGTACACCGTCTACGGGACGTCGGCCGCGCTCGTCTTCGGGCACCTGTTCTTCCCGAATCTACCTGGCGCGGTGGGTCAGATCGTTTCTCTGGCGACGTTCGGTGTCGGGTTCCTGGCCCGGCCCGTCGGGGCTTTTGTGTCGGGTCACCTCGGGGACCGGATCGGCCGAAAAGCCACGTTGATCATGACCTTCACGATCATGACGGTGGCCACGGCGGCGATCGGCTTCCTCCCCACCTACGCCCAGATCGGTGTCGCCGCGCCCCTACTTCTGTGCGTGCTGCGGTTGGCGCAGGGCTTCGCCGTCGGCGGCGAGTGGGGCGGCGCCGCGATCATCGCCGTCGAGAACTCACCACGTGACAAGAGGGGGCTGTTCGGCTCCTGGCCACAGATCGGCGTGTCCGCCGGGCTGTTGCTGGGCACCGCCGTGGTGTCGCTGTCGTCGTGGATCTCCGGTGACGCCTTCGACGAATGGGGCTGGCGCATACCGTTCCTCATGGCGATCGTGCTCGCGTTCGTCGGCCTGTACATCCGTCTCCGGGCCGCCGAGAGCCCCGCGTTCCTGACGGAGAAGGCCAAGATGGAGTTGGAGATCGAGAAGCGGAAGGCGCCCGCCGTGGTGCTGTTCCGCAACTTCAAGAAGCCGTTGCTGATCGCGATCTTCGGTCGGTTCGCCGAAGCCGGAAACTATTACCTCTTCACCACTTTCGTACTGTCCTACGTGACGACCACGCTCGACGCACCGCGTTCGTACGGTCTGATCGCGTCCATGGTGGGCGCCGCGGCGAACATCGTCATGATCCCGGTGTTCGGGCGACTCTCCGACCGCATCGGCCGGGTGAAGACCTTCCTCATCGGAGGCGGGATCATCGTCGTCACGGCGTGGCCGATCTTCGCGCTCGTGCACACCGGACAGCTGTGGGGGATCGTCGCAGGCGTCACGATCTTCCTGGCGCTGGGCCACGCGATGGTCTACGCCCCGCTGCCCGCCCTGTACTGCGAGCTGTTCCCCACTGCCGTGCGCTATTCCGGAATCTCGATCGGCTACCAGATGGCGTCGATCCTGCTGGCCAGTTTCACCCCTGCGCTTGCCAGCGCCATGGTCCTGTGGGCCGACGGAGATCTGTGGATGGTCATCGTATTCGCCATCCTGACAACGGTTGTCGCCATGGTCGCCATCTCGTTCGCCCGCGACCGCAGGCATCTCGAGCTCGACGAGATCGACGCCGAGCTCAAGGGCCTCCCCGGCTCGGAGGATCCCGCGGAGAACCGGTCGCCGTCCCACGGCTGAACCGGGTTTTCGGCGGGGATCCCGTCCGGTCGGCGCTGCTACGTTCGAGCCCGACATGGGAACCGGTGTGACACTCGAGCGCGTGGTCCACGGCCTGACCGCCGACCACGCGACGACCGTACTGATCGACGGACGGTCCGGTTCGGGCAAGTCGACGCTGGCCGACCGCTTCGCCACGCGCTGGGAATCCAGCGTCGTGGTCCGGCTCGATGACATCTATCCCGGGTGGGACGGGCTGGCCTGGGCCATCGACCACGTCCTGCACGAACTGCTGCGACCCCGCGCCGACGGGCGCCCCGGCAGGTGGCGGCGCTGGGACTGGGCGACGAACACCGCCGCCGGCTGGCACACCGTCGAACCCGCACAGCGGCTGATCCTGGAAGGTGTCGGGGCGCTGTCCCCCGCCAGCCGCGCGACGGCCGGCCTCGGCATCTGGGTCGACACCCCCGACGACATCCGCAAGCAGCGCGCACTTGCGCGTGACGGCGAGCTCTACCGTCCGCACTGGGAACGCTGGGCGGCCCAGGAGGACGACCACATTGCCCGGCACACACCCCACTCGGTCGCCGACATCGTGGTCACCGAAACCACGGACGGGCTGGTCTGGACCGCGGGCAACCGTCGCCCGGTGTAGCGGTGCACAACCGTCTTGCGCTAACTTGAGGCGGAACCACACGGGAGCGCACACCGAGTGCGCTGAGAGGACGGCTGACGCGCCGTCGACCGTACGAACCTGACCGGGTAATGCCGGCGTAGGGAGATGCGCATGACGGCTGTTCTCGACTTTCCACCGATCCCGTAGCGCCGCGCACACAGCACTGTGTGCCGCGTCCGCGAATACCGCTGACTCGCAGCGCATTTCACACTTCGGGCCCCGTTCGGCAGCGGATCGTGGGCTCAACGAAGACAAGGAGGCCTCATGGGCCGGCAACAACACACCACTGATCCCGAGCGCACCACCGGCACCCCGTGGCGATGGCGGGTCATCGACATCGTCGTCGCGAGCGTGCTCTCGGTGGCCGCCGGTCTGGTCTTCGTCTTCTGGAACGTCGCGTCGAATCCGCTCACCGCGCCGCTGGAGGCGCTGGTGCCGGGCCTGCAGGCGCTGGCAGGCGGGGGTTGGCTGTTCGCCGGCGTGCTCGTGGCGCTGGTGATCCGCAAACCGGGTGCCGCCGTGTTCGGCGAGGTGGTCGCCGCGACCGTGTCCGCGCTCGTCGGGAACCAGTGGGGCGTACTGACCATCGAGTTCGGGCTCGTGCAGGGCCTCGCGGCCGAACTGGTCTTCGCGCTGTTCCTCTACCGCCGCTGGAACCTCCCGGTGGCCGTGCTCGCCGGGGCGGTCGCCGGCCTGGCGATGGGCGTCAACGAAGTCATCCTCTGGTACCCAGAGGCCACCACGGCGTTCAAGGCCATCTACACGGTCTCGGGCATTGCGTCGGGTGCCGTGATCGCCGGAGCCGGTTCGTGGTTCGCGGTCAAGGCGCTGGCGAAGACCGGAGCACTCAGCCGGTTCGAGTCGGGCCGGATGATGCTCAGCCGCCCAGCCCGATGAGTGCGCAGCGCCGGCCCGGCGGTGCGGACGTGACCGCCGAGGGCTGGGGCTGGCAACACGCCGGACAGCACAGCTGGGCGGTCCACGACCTGAGTCTGTCCATCGAATCCGGCCAACGGGTGTTGCTGCTCGGCCCCTCAGGGTCGGGCAAGTCCACCTTCCTGCACGGTCTGGCAGGCCTGCTCGACAGTGCCGAGGACGGCCGGCAGACAGGACGGCTGCTGGTCGACGGCGTGCGACCGGCCGACCAGCGCTCCCGGATCGGGATGGTGCTGCAGGATCCCGACTCCCAGGTCATCCTGTCCCGCGTCGGCGACGATGTCGCGTTCGGCATGGAGAACTTCCGCGTCCCCCGCGCGGCGATCTGGCCGCGTGTGCACGATGCGCTGCGCGCGGTCGGGCTGACCCTGCCGCTCACCCAGGACACCGCGCACCTGTCGGGCGGGCAGAAGCAACGCCTCGCCCTGGCCGGTGTGCTGGCGATGCACCCGGGTCTCATCCTGCTCGACGAGCCCACCGCCAACCTCGACCCCGACGGCGTCGCCGAGGTGCGCGACGCCGTCACCGCCGCGGCCGACCTGACCGGCGCCACGGTCGTCGTCGTCGAACACCGCACGAAGGTCTGGCTGCCGGTCATCGACCGGGTCATCGTCCTGGGTGAGAACGGCGGCATCGTCGCCGACGGCTCACCGGAACAGACGGTGCGGCGGGAGAGCGCACGACTGCTCGAGGCTGGCATCTGGGTGCCCGACGGTCCTGTCCCGGTCATCACCCGTACTCCTCCCGCGTGCGCCGAACCGCTGCTGACCGCCGGAGATCTGGCGGTCGGTTACCGTCCGGGTCCGGCCCTGCACGACGGGCTGGGCTTCGATCTGCGGCGCGGCCGAATCACCGCGGTCACCGGACCGAACGGCTCGGGCAAGTCAACCCTCGCGCTGACCGTCGGTGGACTGCTGCCACCACTCGGCGGCACCTTCGAAGCCGCGGCCGCCTTCGCCCCGTCGGCGAAGAACCGGCAACCGGTCCGCTGGCGCTCCAAGGAGCTCCTCACCCGGATCACGAGCGTCTTCCAGGACCCCGAACATCAGTTCCTGGCCGGTACCGTGCGCGACGAAATCACCCTCGGCCCAAGAGCACTCAAACGTGACCCGGTAGAGACGGCCGCACTGGGCGACGCCCTGCTCGAGCGGCTCCGTCTCGCCCACCTGGCCGACCAGAGCCCGTACACGCTCTCCGGCGGAGAGAAGCGCCGGCTGTCGGTGGCCACCGTGCTGATGACGCGGCCGGGTGTCATCGTCCTCGATGAACCGACGTTCGGTCAGGACCGCCGCACCTGGGCGGAGCTGATCCACCTGCTCGCCGAGATCGCCGACGACGGCACCGCGGTGGTCGCCGTCACCCACGACGCCGAATTCGTCGAACTCCTCGCCGACGACCGCATCGAGCTCCCGCTCGCCGCCGTCGGCTCACCGAGCACCGCACTATGAGCGTCGACGCCCGCCGTTCGGTGAACCCGGTCGCGCGGCTGCTGACCGCGGCGGTGATCGCCGTCGCGCTCGTATTGAGTGTCGACTGGGTTTCGGCTCTCACCGCGCTCGTGCTCGAGATACCGCTGTTCGTCGCGCTCGGGGTTCGGTTGCGGCCCTTCCTGATTCGGGGTGGTCTCATCACGGTCGCGGCCGGCCTGACCGCCCTCACCAACCTGCTCTACGGCGAGGTCGGCGGCACCGTGCACTGGCATTTCCTGCTGATCAACGTCAGTGACGGCTCCATCGCGCTGGCGCTGGCCATGTTCCTGCGTGTGCTGGCGATCGCCCTGCCGTCGGTGTTCCTGTTCCTCGACGTGCAGCCGACCGAACTGGCGGACGGGCTGGGTCAGATCCTGCGGCTGCCCTCGCGATTCGTCGTCGGCGCGCTGGCCGGAATGCGCCTCGTCGGGTTGCTGCGGGAGGACTGGCGGTACCTGGGCTACGCGCGCAGGGCGCGGGGCGTCGCCGACCACGCCCGGCTGCGGCGAGCGCTGGGTCAGGCGTTCGCCTTGCTGGTCTTCGCGCTGCGCCGCGGCTCCAAACTGGCAACCGCGATGGAAGCGCGGGGATTCGGCGCCTACCCCGGCCGCACATGGGCGCGTCCGTCCACCTTCGGTGCACCCGAATTCGCTCTCGTGGCGGCGGGCATCGCCATCGCCGTGGCGTCGGTCGCCGTCTCGGTCGTCTCCGGCGCGTGGAGCTTCATCGGGGGGTAGCCGACGATCGAGCGGGTGTGTATGTTGTGGACTCAACGAACTGAATACGCCGTTGAAGCGTTGTGGGAGAACCTCGAATTCGAGGCGCCGTAGGAGCAATCTCCTCCCCGGGAATCTCTCAGGCCCCAGTACCGCGACGCCGAGGCAACTCTGGAGACTAGACCGGTCGCACGACCGGTCTGACCGAAGGTGTACGACGCCGCTGCGGCGTCTCAGACTCTCAGGTTCCCGGACAGAGCGGGGAGGGCGCCAGCCCGGTGTGGTCCGGGCTCTCGAACCCTGGAGCTGCCCTCATGTCCCGATGTCCCGCACTCGTCGCCACGTTCACCGACCTCGCCGGGTGGACATCACCGTGACCACCACCGAGCTTCCCGTCGACCGTCTGTACAGCGCCGACCACGAGTGGGTGACCCTCACTTCCGCGGAGGTGCCCGTCGACCCCGTCCGAGTCGGTATCACCCGGGTGGCCGCCGAAGCACTCGGCGACCTGGTGTTCCTCGACCTGCCGGAGGTGGGCGCCGAGGTCACCGCCGGAGCGGCCTGCGGTGAGGTGGAGTCCACCAAGTCGGTGTCCGACCTGGTCGCCCCGGTGACCGGAACCATCACCGAGATCAACACCGCCGCGGTCGAGGACCCCGGCCTGGTGTCCGCCGACCCCTACGGCGCGGGATGGCTCTTCACGGTCGACGTGACCGCGGTCGGTCCGCTGCTGACCGCCGCGGAATACGCCGAAGCGAACGAAGCCTCGTCATGACCGTCAGCGTGTTCGACCTGTTCTCGATAGGCATCGGCCCGTCGAGTTCTCACACGGTCGGACCGATGCGCGCGGCCAATCAGTTCGTCGGCATGCTGCGGGACGGAGGCCGGCTGGGGGCACTCGCCGGCATGCGCGTCGACCTCTACGGGTCGCTGGCCGCCACCGGCGCGGGGCACGGCACGATGGCGGCCATCCTGCTGGGACTGGAGGGCTGCCGACCCGAGACGATTCCCACGCGGCACAAGGAATCGCGGGCCCGCGAGATCGAGCAGACCGGGGTCGTCAGAGTGGACGCGACCGTGCCCGTGCGGCTGCGCGAACGCGACATCGCCCTCCATCCCGCAACCGTGCTGCCCACGCACAGCAACGGGATGCGCTTCACCGCTCTCGACGCGCGCGGCGACGTGCTGGCCGCCGAGACCTACTTCTCCGTCGGCGGCGGGTTCGTCGTCACCGAGGGTTCGGCCCACGACGACCGCCACACCGCGCGACCGGTACCGCTGCCCTACGGCTCGGGTGCCGAACTGCTCGGCATCTGCGACCGCCTGGACATCCCGATCAGCGAGGTCGTGCTCCGCAACGAAACCTACAGCCGCACAAGGGGTGAGATCCGGTCCAGGTTGCTAGACATCCGCGACGTCATGGTGGAGTGTGAGCAGCGCAGCATCCGCCGCGACGGCCTGCTCCCGGGCGCGCTCGGGGTCCGGCGTCGCGCCAAGTCGTGGTACGAGCGCCTTCGCGCCGAGGACCCGGAACGCCGACCGGAATTCGCCGAGGACTGGGTCAATCTCGTTGCACTCGCGGTCAATGAGGAGAACGCGACCGGCGGACGCGTCGTCACCGCACCCACCAACGGCGCTGCCGGCATCGTGCCGGCCGTCATGCACTACGCGGTGCACTACACCCGGGCCGGCACGGAGAATCCGGACGACACAGCCGTCCGGTTCCTGCTGACCGCGGGCGCCATCGGGTCGCTGTTCAAGGAGCGCGCCTCGATCTCCGGCGCCGAGGTCGGCTGTCAGGGCGAGGTCGGCTCGGCGGCCGCGATGGCCGCCGCCGGGTTGGCCGAAGTGCTGGGCGGCACGCCCCATCAGGTGGAGAACGCCGCGGAGATCGCGATGGAACACAGCCTGGGGCTGACGTGTGACCCCATCGCGGGGCTGGTGCAGATCCCGTGCATCGAGCGCAATGCCATCTCGGCCGGCAAGGCGATCAACGCCGCGCGCATGGCGCTGCGCGGCGACGGGACCCACCGCGTGAGCCTGGACCAGGTCATCGAGACGATGCGCACCACGGGCGCCGACATGCACTCCCGGTACAAGGAGACCTCGACCGGGGGCCTCGCCGTCAACGTATCGGTGAACCTGGTCGAGTGCTGAATACCTAGAGGATTTACTTTACCAACCGGACGGTAAAGTAAATCGGGTGACCGCACGGGGGCGACCCTCATCTGTCGAGGCCATCTTCGTCGCGGCCCGCGCCCTGCTCGACGAGGGTGCCCCGATCTCGCTCGAATCCGTGGCCGACCGCACCGGCCTGACCAAACCCGGGTTGATGTACCACTTCCCCACCAAACAGGCCTTGATGGACGGGCTGGTCGACCATGTCGCGAGGTCGGCGGAACAGCAGCTGAGCCAGCGGCTCGACATCCCGATCGAGCAGGCGTCGGCCCGGCAGCGGCTGCGCGCCTATGTGCAGTGGGCGGTCGAGGGTCCGCACCAGCGCTCGGATCTGGTGATGTTCGGCGATCCACGGCTCGTCGACCAGATGACCCGACGGTGGACCGAGCACTTCTCCCGGTGGGTGCAGGTTCCCACCGACATGCCCCCGGCCGAACGCGCACGGCTCAACGCCGCACGCCTGGTCGCCGACGGCGCCTGGCTCGCGCAGGCCAGTGCCACGTTCGCGCTGAGCGACGCCGAACAACCCGACGTCCTGGCCGTCGCGCTGGACCTCATAGGAACGGACGATTCATGACTTGGCTGTACTTGATCGCGGCGATCGCCTGCGAAGTGGCCGCCACGCTGTCGCTCAAAGGGTCGGAGACCAGGCCCCTGCTCTACGCGATCGTCGGGTTCGGCTACGTCGGCGCCTTCGTGTTCCTGACCGTCGTCCTCAAACGCGGCCTGGGTCTCGGGGTGGCCTACGGGATCTGGGCCGCATCGGGCGTGGCCGCCACCGCGGTCCTGTCCACCGTGATCTTCGGCGAGGCGTTCACCGTCACGATGGGCATCGGACTGGCCTGCATCATCGTGGGGGTGCTGCTCATCGAAACGGGCTCGCCACGTCCTGACGATGCGCAGCGAAGCCTGCCCGAGAACGCGTGACGATGCAGTACCTGCTCCTGCTCTGCGCCATCGTCTGCGAAGTCCTCGGCACCCTGACCCTGCGGGTGGCCGCGAACGGACGGCCGCCGCTCTACGCGGTGGTGGCCGTGGGCTACGTGCTCGCGTTCGTCGCCCTGGCCGGTTCGCTCCGGCACGGCATGCCCCTCGGAGTGGCGTACGGCGTCTGGGCCGCGGCGGGCGTGGCCCTCACCGCAGCGGCGTCGCGGTTCCTGTTCGACGAGCCGCTGACGCGCAGGATGCTCACCGGCATCGCGTTCGTCATGGTTGGAGTGCTCCTCATGGAGATCGGCGCAGGTCACTGAAGCCAGGCGTCGGTGAAGGGCGGCCACGCCAGCGCGTTAGGGTGCTTGAGTCGGCCTCAGCGAACCAGCCGATAGAAGAGTTGAGCTATTCATGACCGCAGCAGCAGAAGCGTCCCCGCTCGAAGCCCGGGTGGGCCACTACTACCAGATGGACGGCACCTACCTCGTCGGCCGCGAGAAGGTCCGCGAGTACGCGCGTGCGGTGCAGGACTACCACCCCGCGCACTGGGACGTCGCCGCTGCACAGAAGTTGGGCTTCTCCGATGTGATCGCGCCGCTGACCTTCACCTCCGCGCCGGGCATGCAGTGCAATCGCCGCATGTTCGAAGAGATCGTCGTCGGTTACGACACCTACCTGCAGACCGAAGAGGTCTTCGAACAGCACCGCCCGATCGTGGCGGGCGACGAGCTGCTCATCGATGTCGAGCTGACGTCTGTGCGGCGCACCGCGGGCCGGGACTTCATCACCGTGACCAACACGTTCACCGACACCGACGGCGAGCGGGTGCACACGCTGCACACCACAGTCGTCGGTGTCACCGCCGAGGACATCGACGCGGGCGTGAAGACGGCCGTGCAGAACGCGATGATGCACGACATGAACATCCTCGACATCGGGGGTTCGGACGCCGACTACCGCAAGACGGTGCGTCCCGACGGTGAGATCCGCATTTCCGAGGGCGGCGCGACCCGCACACCGGGGACACCGTCCTTCGAGGATGTGAAGGTCGGCGACGAGCTGGCCGTGCGCCATGCCCGGCTGTCCCGCGGTGACCTCGTCAACTATGCGGGCGTGGCCGGTGACGCCAACCCGATCCACTGGGACGAGGACATCGCCAAGCTGGCCGGCCTGCCCGATGTGATCGCCCACGGCATGCTGACGATGGGTCTCGGCGCCGGATTCGCCTCCGCATGGACGGGCGACCCCGGGGCGGTGACCCGCTACGCCATCCGCCTGTCCCAACCGGCCATCGTGTCCGCCAAGGAGGGCGCCGACATCGAGTTCGGTGGGCGCGTGAAATCGCTGGACCCGCAGACCCGCTCGGGTGTCATCGTGGTCTCGGCGAAGTCAGGCGGCAGGAAGATCTTCGGCCTGGCGACGCTGAACGTCCGCTTCAGCTGACCGCCTGGTTGTTGCGGCTATGTCGACGAATACCCAGATGACCGGCAGGGTGGCCACGCTGCGCCGTTACCCGGTGAAGTCCATGCTGGGCGAGGTCCGCGCGACGCTCGACCTGACTCCGCTCGGGGTGGCGGGCGACCGGCGCTATGCGCTGATCGACGACGAGACCGGCAGGGTCGCCACCGCCAAGAACCCCCGCCTCTGGCGGCGGCTGCTGCAGTGTTCGGCGGCCACCGAGGCCAACGCTGTCGCGGTCACCCTGCCCGACGGGCGCATCCTGCCCGTCGCCGAGGTCGCCGAGCCGCTGTCCGACCTGCTCGGCCGGCGCGTGCACCTGGCCGACGAACGGTCCGCCGGGGCTGTTGTCGAGCGAAGCGATCCGCTCGACGTGCTGGCCCATGGCCTCGATGCCGAGATCGAGGCCGCGATCTTGGAGATCGCCCAGGGCACGCCCGGCGGCGCATTCGTCGACCACTCGGCGGTCCACCTGATCACCACCGCGACCCTGGACGCCGTGGGCCTCGAGCGCGACGAAGCGGTGCGCTATCGCCCCAACATCGTGATCGAGACGCCGGCCGACTGCCCGCCCTTCATCGAGAACGACTGGGTCGGCGTCACGATCCGCCTCGGCGACGTCGAGTTGCGCGGAACGATGCCCACACCGCGGTGCTCGGTCCCGACCCTGGAGCACGGCCCGATGCCGCGGTCTCCGCAGTCGGTTCGCTACGTGCTCGAGCACAACCGGGTGGAGGCACCGGGATTCGGTGTCCTGCCCTGCGCCGGTCTGTACGCCGAGGTGCTCACCGGCGGCGCGGTCAGTGAGGGCGACGAGGTTCGGGTCGGCTGAGCGCGCACACCGTGCCCGCGCGGTTCGCGATCACCGCACCAGGGTCGCGCCGCCGTCCAGGCGGATCTGCTGGCCGGTCATGAACCGTGACTCGTCGGCGAGGAGATACACTGCGGCATAAGCGGATTCCCACACGCTGCCGCGGCCCATCTTCAGCTTGACGACATCAGCGTAGGCCTCCTTGACCTCGCCGGCGTCGAGGCCGAACAGCGACTGCGAGTCGTGGTTGCCCAGCACGGAATCGATGGGCCCCAACATCAGCGTGTTGACCCGGACGCCGACTCCCGCGTACTGCACGGCGGTCAGTTCGGTGATCCGGTTGAGCCCGCACTTGCCCAGCGCGTAGGGCATGATGCCGATGTTCAGGCCGAGTTCGTTCTTCACACTCGCGATCGACGAGATGTTGACGATGCTGCCGTTGGTGTCGTCGCCGTTCTTCTCCATGCACTGCGCGGCAAAGAGATTGCAGTGATAGCAGCCGAGCATGTTGACGTTGATGCCGTAGTTGAAGTTCTCCACCGACATCGAGTTCGACTCGAAGTCGAACGGCGGATTGACCGCCACGCTGTACACCATGCCGTCCACACGGCCGCTGGTCTTCATCGTCTCGTCGAATATGCGTTGGCAGTCGGCCTCTTTGGAGACGTCGGCTTCGATGGCGTAGGCGCTGCCGCCCTCGGCGGTGATCATGTCGACGGTTTCGTTGGCGGCATCGAGGTTGCGGTCGACGGCCACCACCTGGGCGCCGTGACGCGCGGCGAGAATGCAGATGGCACGTCCGTTCCCCATGCCGGGGCCCGGTTGCTGGCCCCCGCCCACGACGACGACGACCTTGCCGGACAGGTCGAGCGCGTTGCGGTCCTTCTGATGGAAATCGATCGACATGTGTCTACCCTTCGCTGTCGTGGAAATGGATGGCCCGCTCCGGGCAGCCCTCTGCGGCCTCGAGAACGAAGGCCTCGTCGTCCGAGGGGATCTCAGACCGGATGGCCTCGGCGTAGCCACCGTCGGTGATGACGAACACCGAGGAGCACACCGCGGCGCAGACGCCGTGGCCGCGGCACGCATCGTCGTCGACGAAGACCCTCATTCGACGGCCACGTGCAGCGTGCTGAGCCCGCGCAGGATGTAGGTGGGCACGTAGTCGAAGTGCCGATCGTGGGCGGGGCCGTGTGCGTCGGCGTCGATCGTGACGTCGGCGGTCCGCTCGAGCAGTCGCTGGATGATCACCCGGCCCTCGGCGCGGGCGAGCGGCGCCCCGATGCAGCTGTGCACTCCCCGGCCGAATCCGATGTGGCGCCGGGCATTCGGGCGGTCGGGGTCGAAGACGTGGGGGTTGTCGAACTGGCGGGGGTCGCGATTGGCCGCACCGTAGTGCGCCATCAGCGTGGTGCCGGCGGGGATGTCGACGCCGCCGACCGTGGCCGCGGCCCGTGCCAGCCGGAAATCGCCCTTGATGGGGCTTTCGAACCGCAGCGCTTCCTCGATGAAGTTGGGGATGTCTGCGGGAGTCCTCCGCAGGCGGTCCTGGAGTGCGCGGTCCTCGGCGAGCACCTTGAGCGCCGAGGAGAGCAGCCGCACGGTGGTCTCCTGACCGGCCGAGAAGAGGTTGGCCGCGACGCGCACGACGTCGATGACCTCCGGCGTGGAACCGTCCGGGAACGTCGCGTGCGCCATCTCCGTCATGACGTCGCCGCCGGGCGTGACCCGCCGTGCGGCGATGTAGTCGGTGAAGCGCGCGTAGAGGTACTCCAGCGGAGTATGCGCCATGACGGTCTCGTCATCGGTACTGCCGAGGGAGTGGTTCCCGGTCAGCGCCTCGGTGAGGTCGGCGTGGTCGTCTTCGGGCACGCCCAGCAGGTCGGCGATCACCAACAGCGCGAAGGGGCCGGCGACCTCTCCGATGAACTCCCCGCCGCCGCGCATCACGAACGGTTCGAGCACGCGGTCGGCGAGCCGCCACATGAACTCCTCGTTCTCCTTGAGCCGCTTGGGGGTGATCAGACGCGACAGCAGCGACCGGTGTGCGGTGTGCACGGGCGGATCGAACGACGGGAGTTGGTCACCGAAGGGCAGGTCGCCACGGTGCGCGTCGATCAGCGCGCTGACCTCGTCGCCGTCGAGCCCCTCCAGGGGTACGGGGAAGCCCGGGATGGGCCCGGTCGTGGAGTTGCACGACGAGAACGTGTCGGGGTCGCCGACGACGGTCAGCACTTCGTCGTACCCGGTGACCACCATGACGCCGTGTACCGGTTCGCGAAACACCGGGCTCGCCTCGCGCATCCGGTCGAGGACCGGATACGGGTCGTCGATCAGCGCCTCGTTGTGGAAGAAGTCCAAGGTGTCCAGCAGGGTCACGGAAGCCCGCGGTGAGTCCTGAGTTGTCATCCTGGGGCTCCTTGAAGTCGCTGCGCCTGACCAATCGTACAGTTGTCTACTGACCAACCGTACAGGAGACGGCTGTACGGTTGGTCAGCTATGGTG
This sequence comes from Mycolicibacterium litorale, assembly GCF_010731695.1. Classification (NCBI taxonomy): domain Bacteria; kingdom Bacillati; phylum Actinomycetota; class Actinomycetes; order Mycobacteriales; family Mycobacteriaceae; genus Mycobacterium; species Mycolicibacterium litorale. The sequence goes on along the minus strand of NZ_AP022586.1, from coordinate 4,477,417 downwards.
AGCCTGTAAGACAGCCGACCGTGAGGCAGAGATGTGACCAGCCACTCCGTGGAGACCGGTGGCCCCACCCGGCAGCGGCTCATCGACGTCGCGATCGAGCTGTTCCAGCAGCACAGCGTCGCCGGTACGTCGTTGCAGATGATCTCCGACGAACTCGGATTGACGAAATCGGCGATATACCACCACTTCCGCACTCGCGACGAATTGTTGAGCGCCGTGATGGAACCGGTCATCGCCGAGGTCACCGCACTCGTCGAGGCGGCCGAGACACACCGCACCCCGCACGCACGCGCCGACCACATGCTGGTCGGATACGCGGGCCTCGCCGCACGAAACCGTGCGCTCATACCGCTGCTCACCGGCGACCCCGGCGTCGTCGAACTGTTGCGCACCAGACAGGAGTGGCGCGCACTGGTCGAGCGCCAGATGCGGCTGTTCGCCGACGTCGAACCGGGCTTGAGCGGCCAGGTGAAGGCCGCCCTGGTCATGTCGGGCATCGCGTCCGCCGCAGGCGTCGACTACGGCGATGTGGACGACGAGACGCTGCGCGACCAACTCGTCGCGGCGGGCCGCCGCACACTCGGATTGCGCGGCTCACGTGCCGGGCGCTGACGGAGCGGGCCGCCGATCCCGGCGGAGTGTGACGCCCGAGACGCTCGGGGCGTGGGTCATCAAGTGCAATCCGGGCAAGACGCCGGTGGATGCGATGCTGGCGGCGGGCGAGACCAAGCCGCACTGGTGCGTCGCCGACAACTATCGGTCGCGACTCATGGAGCCGGGCCACCGGGTGCTCTTCTGGGTCTCGGCACACCCCCGGCGGGGTTTCTGGGGTGCCGGGCGGATCACCGCGGAGGTGACGGAGGAGGGCGGGCAACTGCATGTGCCGGTTCACATCCCGTTGTTCGCCGAACCGCTCACGGCCGCCGTACTGTCCTCGATCGTGGGCCTGCGCTCGATGGAGGTCTTCCGATCACCCCAGCAGTCGAACCCCTCGTGGGTGAGCGTGGCAGAACTGGCACTCCTCGACGCGCTGCTGCCGCCGGGAATGTCTGAGCGCTGAAGCGGTTGGACACACGCATGAGCGAAGCAGAACTGAGCCCCACCGACTGGGTCCGCGAACAGACCGAACGCATCCTGGCCCAGGGCACCACCCAGGGCGTCGAGGTGTTCGACCGGCCGGTCGTCCTGTTCACCACGACGGGCGCGCAGTCGGGCAAGAAGCGGTACGTGCCGCTGATGCGGGTGGAGGAGAACGGCCGGTACGCCATGGTGGCGTCCAAGGGCGGCGACCCCAAGCATCCGAGCTGGTACTTCAACGTCAAGGCGAATCCGGCGGTGACGGTGCAGGACGGCGACAAGGTCTTCGAGGGCACCGCGCGGGAGATCGAGGGTGACGAGCGCGAACACTGGTGGGCGCTGGCGGTCGCCGCCTACCCCCCGTACGCCGAGTACCAGACGAAGACGGCTCGACAGATCCCAGTGTTCATCGTCGAGTAGGCGCCCGTCAATCGATGTGAAAGTCGTTGCGGTGCAGGGCGAGCCAGTCGCCGAAGGACTGCAGCTCCGGGTTGAGCTCCCGCACGCGGGACAGCTCCCGGTCGCCGACGAAGTGGGCGGAGTTCTCGGCGTAGTACTGGAACATGTTGCCCATCTCGACTGCGCCGGGAAATCCCTGCGCCCGGAAGTCGTCCCACGACACAGGCCGGTAGACGACGCTCTCCCCCAGGGCAGCGCTGAGCGCTGCCGCGTACTGATCGCCGGTCAAGTGATCGCCTGCGATGCTCACGGTCTCGCCGACGAACTGCTCACCCCGCGCGAAGAGATGCCGTGCCGTCTTGCCGATGTCGGCGACGGCGATGCTCGAGAGTCGCTGGTCGGCCATCGGAAACGTCAGCGCGAGAGCGCCGTCGTCGCCTCGGCGGGGTGCCAGCGTGCCGGTGAAATTCTCGAAGAACAGCGTGGTGCGCAGGAACGTGGTCGGCACGCCGTGCTGCCGGAACACTTCGTCGCCTTCGGCTTTGGCATCGAAATGGGGCACCTTGTACCGCTGGTCGACGGTGGGCACGCGATCGTCGGAACCGAAGTGGTCGCGGGTGTCCTCCAACGTCGACCAGACCACGTGCTCGACGCCGGCTTGCTTGGCCGCGCGCGCCGCGGTCTCGATCTGGGCGAGTTCCCGGTCGGCCCGGGTCCGCCGAGCCTCGTCTTCCGCAGACTGCGGGGCCCAGTAGTTGGTGACGACGAACGCGCCGTGCGCCCCCTCGAAGGCGGCGAGCAGGCTTCGCCCGTCCTCGAGGTCGGCTTCGACGACCTCGGCACCAGCGGCGGCCAACTCACGTGCCGAGGCGGACTGCGCGCTGCGAGTGAGCGCCCGCACTCGGAACGGCCCGTCGGGATCGTCGAGGATCGCGCGGACGAGACCGCCGCCTTGCGATCCGGTCGCCCCCACCACGGAGATCACCTGTTTGGTTGCCATGAACCTCACCTCTTCCAGGTTGATGCGTCAACCAGACCCACAGTAGCGCATCGGGTTGATATGTCAACTCAGGCCGCTACACTTCACGGCATGGCCGAGCAAGGGCGCCTCACCCCGGACGAGCTGGCGGCATGGCGGAGTTTCGTCGACATGCACCATCTCCTCGAACGACATCTGGGCCGATACCTGCAGCGCGACTTCGGGTTGTCGGACTCCGACTTCGAGGTCTTGGTGGAACTCTCCGAGGCGCCCGGCGGACGCATGCGCGCCTACGAACTCGGCCAGGCCACGATGTGGGAGAAGAGCCGGCTGTCCCATCACCTCAGCCGCATGGAGAAACGCGGGCTGGTCCGCCGCGAAGCGGATCCCGATGCGGGCGCACGGTACCCCTGCGTCGCCATCACGCCGACCGGGCAGGCGGCCATCGAGTCCTCGGCGCCCGCCAACGCCGCCCGCGTCCGCAAACTCTTCATCGACGTGCTGGGACCGGACCGCCTCGCGGTGTTCCACCAGGCTTCCGACGAGGTCATTGCCGCGATCAAGGAGCACCGCCAGGAGGAGCGCTAGATGTCCAGGTCCGCCGGCAGCTCGATGTCGGAGACGGCCAGGTTCTCCTCCAGATGGGCGACCGAGGACGTACCGGGGATCAGCAGGACGTTGGGTGCCACGTTCAACGTCCACGCCAAGGCGACCTGTGCGGGCGTTCGCCCCAGTTCGCCGGCGAGGCGCTTGATGGTCGGGTTGCCCAGGACCGGATTGTCCGCGGCGAACGCCGAACCCAGCGGGAAGAACGGCACGAACGCGATGTTGCGCTCGATGCAGAGGTCGAGGACGGGTTGCGACGTGCGATCGGCGAGGTTGTACGCGTTCTGCACACAGGCGATCTCCGTGCGTTCCAGCGCGATCTCGAGGTGCTCGCGCGAGACGCTGCTCAGCCCGATACCGGCGATCAGGCCCTCGTCGCGGGCGGCGATCATCGCGTCCAGTTGCCGGTCGAACAGGTTGCGATCCACCGCGGCGGGCCCGGCCGCATCGTCGCCGAAGACCCGCAGGTTCACCGCGGCAAGGCGATCGACGCCGAGGGTGTGCAGATTGGCCTCGATGTCGCGGCGCAACTCGTCGGGCTCCTGCGCGGGCAGCCAGTTGGCCTGGTCGTCGCGCTTTCCGCCGACCTTGCTGACCAGGGCGAGGTTCTCCGGATACGGGTACAGCGCCTCCCGGATCAGCTCGTTGGCGACGTTCGGGCCATAGAACTGCGCGGTGTCGATGTGGTCGACACCCAGTTCGACTGCGCGCCGCAGAACGGCGATCGCCTGGTCGTGGTCGCGCGGCGGGCCGAACACCCCGGGCCCGGGCAGCTGCATGGCGCCGAATCCGACGCGATGGACGGTGAACGGGCCGAGCGGGAACGTCGTCGACATCGGAACGCCTTTCCTTAGGTCTCTAACTATCTGTTATCGAACTATATGAGCACTGATATTCTGCGTCAACCAGTAGAGGGGAAACGCCGTGGACGACGACAAGCGGACCGCCGCCGAGGTGGCCGACGCGTTCGGCCGCGCTGCCAAGTCGGTCGTTCGCGCGTTCGACGAGCGCCTCGGCGACCGCGGGGTGTCCACCCCCCGATCCAAGCTGCTCGCGGAGATCGACCGGTTGCAGCCGGTCCGCTCGGCGGAAGTCGCGCGAGCGGTGGGCATCACCCAGGCCACCGCGTCGACACTCGTCGACGCGCTGGTGCGCGAAGGACTGGTCACGCGCGCACCGGACGAAAACGACCGGCGAGCAGTGCGATTGACCACCACCAAGGCCGGCCGGCAGCAGGCGCGGAGCTGGCGCGCCGACTACACGGCGGCCGCGCACGAGATGCTCGCCTGCTTGAGCCGCGACGAGAAGAAGCAGCTGACCGCATTGCTCAACAAGATCGGCGACCACCTGGCGTGACCAGGTCCGGTCACCTGGTGTCGTTGCGTGACAACGGAACCCATTTCTCGCGCGGTGCGGGTTGCTGCGACGAGGGGAAGTCACTCAGATCCCCTTCGCCCGAGGGGTTGGCATCCCAGTGAGCGAATGTGAGCGGTGACCGGATCCACGCGTGAAGCAGGCTGTAGGTGGCCTTCATCGAATCGATATGGGTTCTCTCCCAACCATGGCTGCCGTCGACGCCGAAGCCCACGAGCGCGGCCCGGGTGTTCGCGCCCGCTTCGATGGCGGCGGCCGCATCAGACCTGTAGTAGCGGAACACATCGCGGGTGAACGGGATGTCGTTCTCGTCGGCGAGCCGGCACAGCTTCCGGGTGAGGTGATAGTCGTAGGGGCCGTGCAGGTCGGACATCGGTACCGTCACGGTGTCTTCCCGGGAATGCTGGCCCGGCGCACACACCGCGTTGTCCACCGTGATCATCTCGGCGATGTCTGCGGGTAGACCCGTACTGGCGCCGTAGCCGACTTCTTCGGCGATGGTCACCATGACCGTGGTGCGGTGCGGCAGATCGATGGAGTTCTCGGTGAGGTTCTTGATCAGCGCGAGCACGACCGCGACGCCCGCTTTGTCGTCGAGGTGGCGGGACACGACGAACCCGTCCTCGGTCAGGACGGGGTTGGCCATCAGGGGGGCGTAGTCACCGATCCGCACACCCAGCCGCACCAGATCCTCCTGTGAGGAGACCCTCCGGTCCACGCGGACCTCGACGTGATCCCAGTCGGTGGGCTGGGTGTCCACCGCGTCGCCGAAGGCATGTCCACTGGCCTTGAGCGGCATGATGGTCCCGGTGACGAACTCGTCGGAGTCCTCGCACAGAATCCGCACCCGCGCGCCGGCGGCGAAGCGCGCCGAGAAGGTGCCGACGGGGGTCACCTCGAGGCGGCCGTTGTCCTTCAGCGCGCGCACCATGCATCCAGTGGTGTCGGCATGCACCACCAGCGCCCGGTCGGTGGTCGCCGACTCCCCGGGCAGCTCGACGATCAACGCGCCGCGGCGGGTCAGCGAGAACGACAAGCCGAAGCCGTCGAAGATCTCGCCGATCATCTGCATCACCGCATCGGTGCGCCCCGTCGGACTCGGGGTCTGCAACAGCGCCAGCAAGGTGTCGATCATCCAGCTGCTGTCCGCGTCGGGCATGACGACGTCCTGGCGCATGATGTCTCCTCCGCGCTCGGACCCCCGAATCGCAGTCGATCTGCGGTTGCGCCGCGAGATGAGGACCCCCTGATGGGCAGCCTAACCGCGGTTTGCGCACCCTCGCAGCCGTTCGGTGTCGACGATCTGCGCGCTGCACGGAGGCCCGCGTGATGGCCGCACTGACCGTTGAGGCGTTGCGACCCGTCGCGACGTGGGCGGCGGACTGTGCGGCGCGTGTCCTCGCGATCTACGAGTCGGCGGCATCGGATGACCGGCGGCCACGGGATGCGATCGAAGCCGCGCGGGCGTTCGGCCGTGGCGAACGGCGGGACAAGCGAATGCGGTCACTCGCTTTCGCTGCCCTGGCCGCCGCTCGCGAAACGGACGACCCCGCCGCCACGTCCGCGGCGCGCGCCGCACAGATGGCGGTGGCGGTGGCCTATACACACCTTGACCTGACCGGTGCCGCGGCGGCCAGGCAGACCATGCACCTGCTGGCTCCCGCCGTCTACGCCGCACGGGCGCGTGAACTCGGCACCGGTGACCCGGCCGCCGCTGACGACGAGATTCATTGGGCAGCCGCACATTCGAGTGAGGATGTTCGACTCGTCGTCACGTCGATGCCCGTGCCGGATGCTGGGCGCACCCGGCTCGGGCAGCTCTACCGGGCGTTGGACGCCTCGCTGCGGAACGCGTGAACGTCGCCGGCTCCGATGTTGCGGTGCGAACTTCCAAAGGAAGAGCCGTCCGCAGGTGTCAGGTGGCGCTGACCCCGGGGATTCGACCCTCGCGGAACGCCTCGACGAAGTGCCGATGGTCATCGCGGACGATCGCGGCATACTCCAGGCCGAACGCCACGATGTCCGCGACGAACGCGGACTCGTCGGCCCCGATCACCGCGACGATCGCCTCCTCGGTCTGGAAGTCCACCAGCGACTGGTCGCTGTCGGAATCGCTGACACAGTGCATCTTGGCCACCGCGCGGCCGAGTTGTTCGATCACTTCGGCGAGGTCGTCCGGATCGGTGAGTTCGCTCCAGTCCAGATCTGCCTCATACGGCGATATCTCGCTGACGACGAAGCCGACGCCGTCGAGGTCGGTGTACCCGAGCAACGGATCGGCATGTGCCTGCAGCGCACGCTGTGACACGGCGGTCCGGTGCCCGTGGTGGCGGAAGTACTGCTGGACTTCGGTGTCGTCGACCACGCGGCTCGGCGCTGCCACGTTGCCCTGCTTCATCGACAGCACGGCGTCGTTGTCCAGCGCCTGATTGAAACCTTCGATGAGGACGGTGTAGGCGGGCAGCCCGGCGCTGCCGATCCCGAAGCCGGTCTTGGCGATGACATCTTTGACGTCGTAGGCGATTCCGCGGAACCGCTGCGCCCGCGGGATCGTGTCCAGGTACCGGTGGAACGCCTCGACGACCTTCTCACGCTCGGCGTCGTCGAGTCGGATGACCCCGGGCAGGTCGCGGAAGCGACGGTCCCACTCGTCGACCACCGTCAGACGGTCCAGCATCCCGGCGCGGGTCGACAACCGCGCCGACTGCAACGCAGACAGCACCGCGCCGCGCGCCGTGCTCAGGTTGAGCGAGAAGTTCAGATCGTCGTCGGCGTCTGCGAACCATCGCACCTGACGCAGATACGCGCGGGTGAAAGTCTCGATCAGCCCGGAGATCTGCTGGTCCGAAAGTGCCTTCTGCCAGCACATCAACGCGACGCTGGCGGCGAAACGTTCGAGGTCCCAGGTGAAATGGCCGACGTAGGCTTCGTCGAAGTCGTTGACGTCGAAGATCAGCGTCCCCGCGCCGTCCATGTAGGTACCGAAGTTCTCGGCGTGCAGATCGCCCTGGATCCACACCCGGCTGGTGCGCTCGTCGGCCCACCGGTCCTCCCGCACCGATACGTCGGCGTAGAACAGGCAGGCGCTGCCGCGGAAGAACGCGAAGGGGTCGGCCGCCATCTTGCGGAACTTCGTGCGGAACGCACCGGGGTCGGCCGCCATGAGATCGGCGAACGCGTCGACGAGGGTTTTCACGATGAAGGATTCCCGGTCGCTGCCGCCGGCCGCGGACTCCGTCACCGTACGTCCGGGCGATAAGTCGACATGCCTCACTATAGAGACGGCAGGACGACGATCTTGCCGCTGACGTGCCCGTCGCGGCTGGCGTGCAGGGCCGCGGCGGTGTCTGCCAGCGGGAAGGCGCGGGCGATCCCCACGGTCAGTCGCTGTTGTTCGATGAGGTCGACGATCTCGCGAAGAGCGGCACCGAGATCACGTCCGGCACCGTCGACGTGAATCTGGATACCGGTGTCGGCGGCGTCGAAGGCGACCAGGGTGAGGACCTTCGCGGGATTCCCGGTGAGCTCGATGGACATCGGGATCTCGCCGCGGCCGGAGGCGTCGAGGACAGCGTCGACGCCCTGCGGGGCGGCCGCACGGACCCGGTCGAGCAGGCCATCGCCGTAAGTGACCGGGATCGCGCCGATCGACCGGAGGTAGTCGTGGTTGCGTTCGCTCGCCGTGCCGAGGACCGTGAGCCCGCGGGCCTTGGCGAGTTGGACGGTGAAGGTGCCCACCCCGCCTGCGGCCGCGTGCACCAGCAGCGTGTCTCCGGTGTCGACGCCCAGCCTCTTCAGGACCGCATACGCGGTGCCACCGGCACCGGCGAGCGAGCCGGCGACCTCCCAGGTGATCCCGTGGGGCTTGCGGACCAGGTCTGCCGACTGTGCGAGGGCGTATTCGGAGAACGCGGGTGTGGTCGACCGACCCAGGACCTCGTCTCCCACTGCCCATTCGGTGACGCCGGCGCCCACTTCGGTGACCACCCCCGCCACGTCCGAACCCACGCCTGCCGGGAGCTGCACGGGCATCACCTCGCGCATCTCGCCGGTGACGATCTTCCAGTCGACGGGGTTGACGCCGGCCGCACGCACCGCGATCTGCACGTGGTCCGCCGCGGGCGCAGGCGGCGGGGCGTCGACCACCCGCAGGACGTCGAGATCGCCGTACTCGGTGAATTGCACAGTCTGTGCCATTTTCTCGTCTCCAGTCAGTCGGCCCCCGGTCATCCGTGCAACTGGTTGACGGAGCGACTGCTTCCCGCGAGGAGTCAGGCGCAGTTCAGCGACACCGAGATGGATCTGCTCGTGACGACGGGCACGAGGTCGACATCGCGGCTGCCGTCTTTGTTCCTGCCGTCGTAGACACGGACGTAATCGGTCACCGTCTGGGGGTTGCGGATCCCGGTCACCACGCACTGGTCGAGGGGCGCGCTGCCCACACGGTCGACGTTCACGGTGTAACCCGAACTCTGCAGACGAGCGATCGTCTCCTGGGCTGTTTCGGCCTGCGCTGTGGCGGCCGGACCGAGCAGTGCCACTGCAACCGACGTGGCGAATGTGGCGAGAATGAACGAGGGGCGCATCGGGCGCGGCCTTTCCATGGCAGAACGTGACCCCGACTCCACACGATTTATCGCCGTTGCCGGCGGTTTCGTTCCATGCCAGGCAGGTGATGACCGACACCGGGCACGCCGACAGCACGAGGGCGCCCGCAGTGCGGGCGCCCTCGTGCGATGTCAGCCGATCAGTTGTGCACGCTGGTGTCGACGTGCGGGACCTTCACGGAGGGAAACAGCTGGTCGAGCCAGGGGTTGTTGCGGTGGTCGCGGCCGTACCCGAAGTCGTAGCCGTAGTGATGACCGTGGCGACTGAGTGCGTACCCGTTCCCATCGGCCTGTGCCGGACCGGCAAACCCTATGACTGCTGCGGACAACGCTGCCGCGACAACGCCTACCAACGTGAACTTCTTCATGATCTCGCCTCTTCCATCTGTAGAGCTCCGTCGCCCGGACCGAACTCCCGCGACGTGGCTGTCAACAGCGAATGGCGCCGATCGATTCCTGCAGCGCTCGTTCTGACCTTGACGTGTACCTGGCTTACGCCGTGATCCGCATCTCGGCGTCCGGGTGCGAACTGAGCGTGACGACCACCGTGCCGCTGCCCGTGTCGAACGTGGTGTTGGCGTAGCCGATGAAACCGTAGTGCCCGTCGATCGTCGAGACCGCCGTGATGTTCTCGCTCCCGGAGGCGCCGGTGTCGATATTCGTCCAATCGGCGGTCACGGTCAGCGCGCAGGAACCGTCGTAGATTCCGGCGTCGTAGTGGATCGCCACCCGGACTCCGTTGTCGAGGCGACCGTCGATCTGCACCGGAGTCACCTGGGCCTCGGCGCGGACGTTGCCGGCACACGTCGAGGACGCCACCACCGGGACGCGGTCGAGCTGCGCGGACGGCTCGGCGTGCGCCGACGGCGCCCACAACCAGAGCGCGGTCAGCGCGATGGTGCACGCCCCGGCGGCCCGGATGGGTGTCATGCCTCGGATATCGGTTGCGACCACGCCTGCGTTAGCGCGTCATGCGTGGTCGCGGTTGCTCAGGCGGGGCGACCCACCCCCGCGAGCTTCTGGATGACCCGTATCTCGTTGTCGTCGTGGGCCCGTCCGTCAGGGTGGATGAGATCGCTGAACCAGGTCTCGGGTAGCGACGTGTAGGGCCGGTTCCAAGAATCCCACGGCAGATACGTCTGCGTCCGCCCGGCGACGAACCCCCAGTTGTACGCGCCGACGTTGCGCCTCTTGGCGACCGGGAGAACTCCCTCCACGGTGCTGCCCAGATTCCGCGCCAGATACTCGGTGCAGAGAATCGGCCGGCCCAGCGGGGTGAGCTCGTCGATGCGAGCCTCGAAGTCGGTGGGGTCGCCGTAGTTGTGGAAGCTGATGATGTCCGAGTTCTCCAGCTGCACGCTGGCTATCGCGCTCCGGCCTCCGGGGTCTTTCCAGTGACCCTGCCACACGCCGCTGGTCAACGGTTGGACCGGATTGACGGCACGCACCCACTGGAAGACGTGCGGGAGGAACGCGGCGACCAGCTCCTGCTTGTCCTGGTGTTCGACCTTCCGGTAGTCCCGCGCCGGGTTGTCCGGCTCGTTCCAGACATCCCAGCCGAGCACTCGGGGATCGTTGCGGAACAGACCGACCACTCCGGTGACATAGCTCTGCAGGACGCGGGTGTAGGCCGGATCCTGCAGGCGGTGGGCGCCCGGACTCTGCACCCAGCCGGAGTTGTGCACTCCCTGTATGGGCGCGCGTTGGCGGCCGGCTTTCGGCAGCGGGTCCCAGCACGAGTCGAACAAGACGAACAGCGGCTTGATGTTCTTGCTCGCCGCGATCGCGACGAACTCCGAGAGCCGGCTGCTGAAACCCGCTCGGTCGGTGGCCCACAACTGATCGTGAAGGAACACGCGCATGGTGTTCATCCCGATCCGCTGGGCCACGCCGAGCTCGCCGGCGATACGGCGTGCGTCGTAGGTTCCCGCTTGGAACATCTCGAGCTGGTTGACCGCCGTGGAGGTGACATAGTTCGCGCCGAGCAGCCAGCCCTGAGCCTCGTACCAGGCGTTGGCGCGGTCAGCCGACCATCGACCCGCCGCAGCGGAGACGGTGGGGATCTTGGTCAGTGCCGCGGCTGCCGCGAGGTACATCGGGAGCCTGAGGACGGTTCTCCGGTGCACCATGTGAACATAGTGTCGCCGTCCGATTCGGTGGAGCCGACGTCTCGGGCTGTGACACAACAGCATTCGAATCGTTATCGAGCGCTCTCAGGTCCGCATGCCCAGGCTGAGGGTTACGGCGACGGTGCCACCGCCACGGCCAGCAGATGGGGGCTGGCCCCGAGGAGCGACGGCTCGCTCTCGATACGGGCGACAGTGCGGAGGATGGTGGCGCGTTGGTCGTCGTCATCGAGAGCCGCGGCTGTGGACATGTCGACGGGCCCCTCGACTGCCAGCACCCGCGCATCGGCGAACCCCGCGCCGGTCACCTCGTCGCGCAGCTCCTCAGGGCGGTGAAAGTAGGCCAGCGTGAACCACTCTGGCCTGGTGCCGACCTCAGGGTTCCGGTGCACGCCATCACGCAGGTCGGCGGCGACGATCGCTTCGAAACGCGGGTCGTGAACGGCACCCGTGCGCAGCCCCTCCAGCGCGGAGGCGAACCGGGAGATGGCCGCCACCAGCACGATGCCGCCAGGACGAAGCACCCGATGGGCTTCCTCGAGGGCGCGGGCCCGGTCGTCACGATCGACGAGGTGGTACAGGGGCCCGAGGAGCAGCACGGCATCGACACTGCCGGTGTCGACCTCGCGCAGATCGCGGGCATCACCGAGGTGACTGCTGATTCGTGACGCGTATGGCTTCCCGGACGCGGCCGCGCGGGCCGCGTCCACATGCTGTGGCACCGGGTCGACGAGCCGGACGTGGTAACCCGCGGCGGCCAGCGGGAGCGCGTACACACCCTCTCCCCCACCGATGTCCAGCACGTCGGCGGGCGGCGGCGGTAGGAAGCGGCTCATCAGGTCCAGCGTTCGAGCCTTCTCCAGGCGGCCCCAGGTGTTCAACCGATCTCGCTCGACGCCTTGCTGGTAATGCTCGAGGATGGCGTGATCAATCTCCACGGTCGTGATCCCACCAGCTTCGCATGCGATTCGCAGCCGGATTTCGGCCGGAGACGGCCGCCAACGGCTGTGCGGCCTCACCCGCCGCGCTGGAGGAGATCCGACACCGTGACGAAGTCATAGCCCCGTTCGCGGAGTGCGAAGACGATGCCGGGTATGGCCGCCCGCGAGGCCTCCCTCCCGTCGAACATCACGTGCATGAGGATGACCGACCCCGGTTGCGTACCGTCCACCGCCCGCCTGACGATCTCAGCGGTGGTCTGCGGGCCTGAGGAGTCGGGCTCCACGTCCCACATGACGGTGGTGCGGTCGTGGTCGGCGAGATACTCGGGGAGACTCCAGAGTTTCTTGCCATACGGTGGGCGGAAGGTGATGGGGCCCGTGTAGCCGGTAGCGCGGATCTCCGCGTCGGTCCGCTCGACCTCGGCGGCCACCGTGGCCGGCGATGTCAGCACCATGCGCCGATGCGAGAAGGAGTGGTTGCCGATTTCGTGGCCCGCGACCGCGATCGCGGTTCCGAACTGCGGAAAGCGTTGCAGGTCTTCGCCGTTGAGATAGAACGTGGCGCGGACCCTCAGATCGGTCAGTACCCTCAACACCTCGGGAGTGTGCGGTGACGGCCCGTCGTCGAAGGTCAGCGCCACCACCTTCTCCGCGGTGGCGACTCGAGGCACCAGGCGGCCGGCGAGCTGGAATGTCCGCGCATTCATCACGACGTAGGCGCCCACGCAGACGACCGCCACGGCCGCCACGGCCGCCGTCACGCGTCTGACCCACCGCCGACTCATCGACACCCTCAGGCGATCACGCCCACGACATAGCGTGCCGCCTCGGCGAGCAGCGCCGGGTCATACGCGGCGTCCTTGGACGTCTTGGTGGACATGATCCCCATGGCCAGTGGGGCGCGATGGGGCGGCCATACGACCGCGATGTCGTTGAGCGTGCCGAAATCACCGGTGCCTGTCTTGTCCGCCACCGTCCAGTCCGGTGGTAAGCCGGCGCGTATCCGCTCCATCCCCGCCCGAGTAGCGTTGCGCTGCATCAGATCTTGCAACACAGCGCGCTCAGCCGGACCCAGCGCGTCGCCGACCAGGAGCGCTCGTATGTCTTCGGTCAGCGCGCGCGGAGACGACGTGTCCCGGACATCGCCGGGTACCGCGTCAGCGACATGCGGTTCCACGCGGTCCATTCTGGTGACGGTATCGCCGAGGCTGCGGGCATAGGCGGTGAGCTGCTCGGGTCCGCCGAGGACACGCAGCAGCAGGTTCCCCGCGGTGCCGTCACTGAAGCGGACGGCTGCGTCGCACAGCTCGCCGATGGTCATGCCTGTCGCGACGTGCCGCCGGGTGATGACCGAACTCTTCATCAGGTCGTGCTCGGTGTAGCCGACCCGCGTATCGAGGTGCGCCACCGAATGGCGGTGCAGCACCGCCCCGGCGGCCAGCGCCTTGAATGTCGAGCAGAACGCGAACCGCTCGTCGGCCCGGTACGCGACCGTGGCGCCGGTGTCGGTGGCCACCCCGTACACGCCAAGGCGCGCACCGAATCGCCGTTCGAGCTCGGCCAAGGCGGGATGCTCGGTGCCGGCTGCCGCGGGTGGGCAAGCCCACACGGCTGCGGAGGCGACCGCCGCGGCGGTGAGGAAACGCCGGCGATCGAGCTGATGCATGGCTGGTTTCATGGTGCTTCGCTTGCTAGTGGTGGCCGAATCGAGACAGTGTCAGTGCGACGGTGTCCGCGATCGCGGCGTTGAGCGGATCGGAATCCCTGCGCTCGGCGCTCGATCGCGTCAGCACCGCGAGGAGAACGCGCTGTCCGGACGGACCGATCAACAGCCCTGCGTCGTTGGTGGTGCCGAAGCCACCGGCACCGGTCTTGTCGGCGCTGGTCCATCCGGCCGGCAACCCGGCACGGAAGCGCTTGCCAGAGGTGACGTTTCCCCGCATCCAGCTCACCAAGCGCTCGCGAGACCGCGAGTCGAGCGCGTCGTCGACGAGCAGCCGGCGATAACCGCTGTTGAGCGCCCTCGGTGTCGTGGTGTCGCGCGGATCGCCCGGCAACGCCTCGTTCAGGTCGGGCTCCCACCTGTCCAGGCGCGTCTCCTCGTCCCCCACGGCGCGCGCGAAGGTAGTGACGGCCTCCGGTCCGCCGATGCGTCGCAGCAGCGCATTGCCGGCGGTGTTGTCACTGCGGGTCAACGCCGCGTCGCAGAGCTCCGCCAGGGACATGCTCGACCCGATCCGAGTGCTCGTGACGGGTGAGTCCACCACGATGTCGGCCGCGTCGATCGGTACGGCCGTGTCCAGGTCGAGCGCACCCCCGGCCGCCAGCTGCAGAACTCGGCCGACGGCGTAGGTCTTGAACGTCGAACACATCGCCAGGCGCTCATCGGCGCGGTGCCCCAGCGTCCGGCCGGAGATCAGGTCCACCGCCCACAGGCCGATATGAGCGCCATGGCGATCCTCCAGCGCGATCAAGTCCGCGTCGGCCGGCGCCGGCTGCGGCGGCGATGCCCCGGCGGTCCGCGAGGCGGCCACCGCGCCGCCGATCACCAGCGCGCCAAGGAGCGCTTGACGTCGAGTCAGTCGTTGATTCACGACGACGAGGATTCATTCGGATCGGCGCGGGGCCCAAGTCGCGCTGCGTGGCACCGCCATAGCCGATGGCGATATCCCCAGCTAGGTGGCGCTTTTTACGACGACAACTCCCGGTGGATAACGGATCGCGTCGGCACGGGTGGCCGTGTTGACTGGTGGCGTGGACTTGGTCGCTCATCTTCGCTACTTCGTGGCGGTCGCCGAGCACCGGCATTTCGGCCGCGCAGCAGCCAGCCTCGGGGTGACCCAACCGCCGGTATCGCAGGGCCTGCGCCGGCTGGAGAAGCACCTCGGGCTGCAGCTCATCGAACGCACCTCCGAGGGCGCCGTGGTGACCACGCATGGGGCTGCGCTGCTCCCCCGCGCCCGGCTGATCGTCGACGACTCCGCCCGCTTCCTCGACGACGCCCGGCACATGTTCGGGTCAGTGCAAGGTGTGCGGTGGGGTGTCGTTCCGCAGTTGGACGACGAACTGGTGGCGCGCTGCGTTGCCGGCATCCGCAGCACGCTCGAGAGCGACGACGTCGGTGTCACCACCGTCACCGCCGGCACATCGCAGCTGTTGAGTGAATTGCGCCGCGGAGCAATCCAACTCGCGGTGGTGCAACACCCGGTGCTGGTCGACGGGCTCGACGCCGGACCGGTCGTCTCGGTGGCACGCAGCGTCGTACTCCCGGCCGGGCATCGCGCCGCCGAGGCGGCAGCACCACGGGCGCAGATGCTGCAGGACCTGGAACTGGCAACCGTGCCGCGAGAGGACAATCCACCCGCACACGACCTCCTGATCGACCAGTTGCGCCGGCGTGGCCTGGATCCGAGCACTCGCCCGGCGTCGACGCACCGCGACGTGGCGGCGGCCGCCGCGTCAGGCAGCTGCTTCGGCCTGGCCACTGGCGGCGGCCCGGTGCACACCGGCACCACGCACCGCCGGATGCTGGTCGATGAGGTCGCCCTCCGCCTGCGTATCGTCACCGCACCCGGCGTCGACCTCGCCGACGCGACCTACGCGGTCGACCGGCAGCTCCTGCGAGCCGACCGATGACATCCACCGAGGACCAGATCACCGCCGCGTTCACCGACGCCGGCTGCCGCGGATGGCTGCGCGCCGAACGCGTCGGCGCGACGGGACCCGTCATCGACATCAGTGGCGACGCGCCGGTCGTAGCAGCTTCGGTGTACAAGGTCCTCGTGCTGATCGCCGCGGCACGCGCCTTCGACGCCGGCCGGCTCGACCCCCACGGCACGGTTCGCGTCGTCCCCGGCGACTGCACTCCCGGCCCCACCGGCATCAGCCTGTTCTCCGACCCGGTCACGCTGTCCTGGCTGGACCTCGCCCGCATGATGATCACGCTGTCCGACAACGCCGCTGCCGATGTCCTTCTCGCCGCCGTCGAGCTGGACACCATCGACGACGTGATCGAAGATCTCGGCCTCGCCAGCACGCGCGTGGTCGGCGGCACCGCGACACTGCAACGTCAGGTCATCCACGACACCGGTGCCCTGACGCTCGACGAAGCGGTCGGGCTGCTCGGCAGCAACAACACCATCCACGACAGCGCAGCGTTCGACCCGGCGTACACCACCGCAACCAGCGCCGCTGACACCAACGCCATGCTGACCGCGATCTGGACCGGCCGTGCGGCCTCACCCGAATCCTCACAGATCATGAGAACGATTCTGAGTCAGCAGATCTGGCCACACCGGATCAGATCCGCCTTTCCCTTCGCTGACGTGGTCGTGGCCGGCAAAACCGGCACGATCGGACCCATCCGCAACGAGATCGCCGTCGTCGCCTTCCCGGAGGAGATTCCCGTCGCGGTCTCGGTGTTCACCCGCGCCGCGCGCTCCGACGCCTACCTGCCGATCGTCGACCGAGCAATCGGCGACACCGCGCGAATCGCGGTGACCGCTCTGCGATCTGCGGACGTGCCAGGTCGCGCCGGCCTTGACGGGGGCCGCGATGTCGACGGTGTGGATCACCGCCGGGAGTGACCGCAGGAGCGCTTCCCGGGGACCGTAGCCTGAGCGCGTGAAACCCACCGACGTCCGCTGGCGCGAACAGAGCAGCATTGTGCGGGCGGTACGGCTCTGGCGCACCCGCCACCCCCGCACTTTTCGGGAAAAGGTCCGCTACAAGATGCTGCGCGATCACCGCCCCCTGGTCGTGACGTTCGCCGACAAGGCGGCGGTGCGGGATCACGTGGCGGCAGTCGTTGGGTCCCAATATCTTCCGCACGCGCACGCGGTCGTCGGCGACCCGTCAGACCTGTACGACGTGAACCTGCCACATGCTTACGTGGTCAAGCCGACTCACGGAAGTGGGGCGGCCATCGTCGTCTCGGAGAGCGCACCGTCCGCGGCGCGCCTGCCGACGGAGCCGGGCAACTGGAGTTACCAGCACGTCCGCCCTGAATTCGCCTCCCGGCAGGACGTCGTCCGCATCGCGCAGGGCTGGGTGGCGCAGCTGTACGGCCAAGGGCCTAACAGAGAATGGGTGTACGGGCAGATGCCGCGGCAAGTCATCGTCGAGGAACTACTCGCCGGCGCAGACGGCGCGATCCCCACTGACTACAAGTTCTTCGTCTTCCATGGCCACTGCGCCTACGTACAGGTCGACGCGGGACGGTTCGACAGGAGAACGCAGGACTTCTTCCGACCGGACTGGGAACACGTGCCGCTTCGCGGCGGGCCGACGTGGGCCGACCCGGAGCCGGAAAAGCCCGCTCGACTCCGCGAGATGATCGAGGTGGCCGAACGACTCGGCGCCGACACCGACTTCGTGCGGGTCGACCTGTACAGCGTCGACGGACGCATCGTCTTCGGTGAGCTGACGAGCTTCCCCGCAGGAGGGGACAGCCATTTCGATCCCGAGTACTTCAACGCCGAGTTCGGACGGCACTGGACCGTTCCGCGGCGATACCGATGACAGCCCGTCAGGGCCGGGGTGACGTCATGTGATGGCAGCCACACGTTTCAGCACTCTAGCCGGGCGAGATGCAGAAAAGCGTGCTCTCCGGGTCGGACGCCGCGGTGGCCTGGTGCGGGCATACCGGGCAGTCCGTGGCGGCTTGGCCGGGAGGTGGGCTCTGCGCAGCGAACTGCAGGTGCAGACGGCCTTGCCTCTGCGGTCGGTGCGGATTACGGACGAATTCCAGCCACGATCCGCCGTCACGGCGCAGCGACGCGTAATCCGGATGAGCGCGGGTCATCGGGAATCCCAGGTTGTCCGACAAGAACCGAGCGACGGCAACGGGGTCATGGGTATCGGTCACCACCGCGGCCACCGGGCCGCAGCCGCGGTACTCGTCGCGCGGCTCGAGTACGCAGAACTCGTTCCCCTCCGGGTCGGCGAGCACCACCCACGGCACTGAATCCTGTCCGATGTCGGCCAGTGCGCCGCCGAGACGACACGCTGCTTCGACCAACGTCGTTTGATGTCCCTCGGATTCGGACGCCAAGTCGAGGTGCAGCCGATTCTTGCCCTCCTTGGACTGGGTCGCCGGAACGAATTCCAGCACCACTCCGTCCTCGAGCTGCACGGCAACGCTTTCCTCGCCGCCGATGTTCGAGGCTTCCGCCTCGAGGAGGTCCGCCCAGAACCGGGCCAACCGCACAGGTTCGTCAGCCTCGACGACCACCGCGTGAAGGTCGATTGCCATACGTCAACCTAACCAGGTTGACGGCGTCTCACCGGCCTCGGTCTGACGCGGCCCCCTGGCCTCCGCGTCAGACGATTACGCTGGGGTATGCGGTGGGTACGCAGCGTTGACCCCGCTCCGGTGGTCCAGAATCTGTTTGGAGGCGTTTCATGCACCCACGGCTGTCCAAATGGACGATGACGAGCGCGGCAATCGTCTCTGTGGCGTTGCTCGTGAGCGGCTGCGAGGCACAGGTCTGGGGTTCACCGCCGGCCACTGAGAACACCCCGCAGGCACCGGTCGTCACTCCGCAGGCCTCACTGCCCGCATTCCCTGCGGCCCCACCAGCTCAGCCGTCGGCGCCACTGGACGGACTCGACGCCCGTGTCCGTCAAGCCACCGCCGACGCGGCCGCGTCCGGGGCCGATATCGAGGTCGTCGTGTTGGACCGCAACACCGGCCAGACCTTCTCCAACGGGACCGACAAGCCCTTTCCCATCGCGTCTGTGGTGAAGCTCTTCATCGCCGACGACCTGCTGCTGCAGGAGTCGGAGGGCAAGACGACCCTTTCCGCCGCCGACCGTAGGTCGCTCGACGTCATGCTGCGCTCCTCCGATGACAGTGCGGCGCAGATGTTCTGGGACCGCAGCGGTGGGAATGCGATCATCGCGCGGATCAAGGACCGGTACGGGTTGACCGGTACGACCGCCCCCTACAACGGGCACTGGGACGTCACGCAGAGCACGGCGGCCGATCTCGTCCGTTACTACGACATGCTGTTGGACGGCGCCGGTGGGCTGCCACCCGAACAGGCCGACGTCATCATCGGCAACCTCGCGCAGTCGACGCCGACAGGCACCGACGGGTATCCGCAGCGGTTCGGCATTCCCGAGGGGCTCTACGCCGAGCCGGTCGCGGTCAAGCAGGGCTGGTTCTGCTGCTGGAACGGCGGCAACCAATTGCACGTGTCCACCGGCGCGATCGGGCCCGACCGCCGTTACGTGATGGCGATCGGCTCGCTGGACCCCACCAGCGCCGCCGCCGCCCGCGACAACGTCACTCAGGCCGTCAAGACCATGTTCCCGGGCGGCAGGATCTGACTCAGCTCAGCGCCACCAGCGCGTCGACGGCGCGGGGGCTCAGCACTTCTTCGAGCACCATGGTCGCCGTGCCGAAGACGGCCGAGTGTCCGGCGTGGGCGGCCTGCACGACCTCGAGTTCGCGCGTGGACATCGCGGTTGCGTTGCCGTACAGCGTTTCCCGTAGCCCAGCGACGAAGATCTCGTAGGCCCCCGCGAGATCACCCGCGATGACGAGCACCTTCGGGTTGAGCAGGTTGACCGCTGCGGCGACGACTCCGCCGATGTGCCTGCCGCTGTCGCGGATCATCCGGCGGACCTCGGGATCGCCGGCGTGCGCGAGTTCGACGACGTCGCGCATATGCCGCACCGAATAGCCACGTTGCTGTAGCGCATGTACCACCGCCCAGCCCGCCGCGATCGCCTCCAGGCAGCCCGTGTCACCGCACCGGCACGAAAGTCCCGCTGCCGCAGGGGTCTTGTTGTGGCCGAACTCGCCCGCCGCCTGGGTGGCGCCGCGCTGCAGCGCGCCGCCGGCGATGATGCCGGCGCCCAACCCCGTCGAGACCTTCAGGACCAGTAGGTCGTCGATGCGTTCCAGGTTGCCGCCACGCTCGCCGAGGGCGATGGCGTTGGCGTCGTTGTCCAGCAGGACGCGGGCGTTGGAGATCTCCTCGAAGTACGGACGCAACGGAACCCCGTCCCAGCCGCGCAGGATCGGCGAGTCCCGGCTGCAACCCCGTTCCCGGTCGACGGGTCCGGGGAGGCTCACGCCGATGCCGTACACCGGCACGTCCGGATGCTCGGCGAGAAGCGCGTCGAGGCGCTTGACCACGTCCGGCAGCAGGTCGTCGGGGCCCAGGGCGACCTCTTGGTCGATGTCCGCAGTGGCGACGATCTCGCCGGCGAGGTTGCAGACCGCCATGCGGGTGCGACTGATCCCGATCGCGACGCACACGACGATGCCTGCGTCGGCGTCGAAGCTCAGCGTGGTGGCGGGCCGTCCCCCGGTCGACGGTGCACGCTCGGTTTCGGCGACCAGCCCGAGTTCCAGGAGCGCGGCCACGCGGGCCGTCACCGCGGTGCGCGAGAGCGACGTCCTGGCCACCAGTTCCGCCCGGGTGGTGACCCGGAGTTCGCGGATCAGGGCGAACACATCGCCGACGCTCGTCACACCTCGATTCAACCGCACCGGCGTAAGGTTCGCCACTTTCACCCACGAAAGACGGAAGTCCGTTTGAGCGCATGCATAAGTAGGTCTACCGTCGACACCATGACCCGAACCTTGTCGCGCCCGTCTGGACCCATGTCCGTCGTCGCGCCCGACCCGACCGTCCGGTGGCTCGCCGTGATGGCACTCGCCCTCGGCGGGTTCGGCATCGGCACCACCGAGTTCGTCGCGATGGGCCTGCTCCCTGACATCGCAGCCGGCCTGCGTATCACCGAGCCGGTCGCAGGCCACGTCATCTCCGCGTATGCCCTGGGCGTCGTCATCGGCGCGCCGCTGATCGCCGCGCTCACCGCGCGCATGCCGCGCAAAACGCTGTTGCTGGGGCTGATGGTCCTGTTCACCGTCGCCAACCTGGCCAGCATGTTCGCCCCCTCCTACGCCACGCTCATGGCGGCGCGCTTCATCGCCGGCCTGCCGCACGGGGCGTTCTTCGGCATTGCCGCGCTGGTTGCCGCGCACCTCATGGGTCCGCGCAACCGGGCCAAGGCCGTTGCGTATGTGTTGAGCGGACTCACCGTGGCGACGGTCCTCGGCGTTCCGGTGGCGTCGTGGCTCGGGCAGCACTTCGGGTGGCGCAGTGCCTTCGCGCTGGTCGTCGCCGTCGGCGCCATCACACTGGCCGCAATCCGGTTCTGGGTGCCCGACATGCGCGGCATGCACGTGACGAGTCCCCTCACCGAACTCGGTGCACTCAAACGCGTGCAGGTCTGGCTCGCCCTGCTGGTCGGGATGGTCGGCTTCGGCGGCATGTTCGCGGTGTACACCTATGTGTCGACCACGCTGACCGATGTCGCCGGAGTGTCACGAGGCCTGATCCCGCTCGGCCTCATGGCGTTCGGTTCCGGCATGGTGATCGGCAACCTGGTGGGCGGCCGCATGGCCGACGTCTCGGTGATCCGCGGCCTGTACGCGTCGATGACGTCCCTGGGAATAGTGCTGGCGCTCTTCGTCTTCGCCGCCCACAACCCGTGGACGGCCATGCTCGGCCTGTTTTTCATCGGCGCGACCGGCTCGTCGATCGGACCCGCCCTGCAGACCCGCTTGATGGACGTGGCGCACGACGCGCAGACGCTGGCAGCGGCGCTCAACCACTCCGCACTGAACATCGCCAACGCAGCAGGCGCCTGGATCGGCGGCATGGTGATCTCCGCCGGCCTCGGCTATACCGCTCCCGCCGCAGCGGGTGCGGCGCTGACCGTCGCAGGCCTGGCCGTACTGACCGTGTCGGTGCTTCTGCAGCGCTGGACCGACCGGCGGCCCGGGATGCGCTGAGATGTCGGGCCTGCCGTCTACCATTCCTCCGGCACCCACCGGCGTTGATGGAGAAGACGAGCAGTGAGTTACACCGCGGCTGACATCACCGAGCTCGACGATGTCCAGCACACACGCCTGCGGCCTGCGGTGAACCTGGGTCTGGACGTGCTCAACACCGCGTTGCGGGAGCTCGTGGACAACGCGATCGAAGAGGTGGCCGATCCCAGCCACGGCGGATCCACCGTCACCATCACCCTGCACACCGACGGATCCGTCAGCGTCTCCGACGACGGCCGCGGCCTGCCCGTCGACTCGGACCCGGCGAACGGGAAGAACGGCATCGTCAAGACGCTGGGAACAGCACGAGCGGGCGGCAAGTTCTCCGCACACACCGACGCTGTCAGCACCGGCGCCGGTCTGAATGGAATCGGCGCGGCCGCAGCGGTATTCATCTCCACACGGACCGACGTGACGGTTCGCCGCGCCGGGAAGACGTACCTGCAGAGTTTCGGCGGTGGCTACCCCGGGGTGTTCGACGGCAAGGAGTTCGACCCGAACGCACCGTTCACCCGCGCCGACACACAGAAACTGCGTGGTTCCGGCAACCGCAAACCGGATTCGCACGGCACCACGGTCCGCATCCTCTTCGACCCGGCCGTGGTGCCGGACTCCAGCATCGACATCAACGAAGTGCTGCTGCGGGCGCACGCCGCGGCGCGGATGTCGCCGGGGGTGCACCTGATCGTCATCGACGAAGGCTGGCCCGACGACGACGTCCGGCCCGAGCTTCTCGAGCCGTTCAGCGGGCCGTGGGGCACCGAGACGCTGCTGGACCTCATGTGCACCGCCGCCGGCACTCCCGTTCCCGGCGTGCGCGCGGTGGTCGAGGGGCGTGGCGAGTACACCACCGGCCGCGGCCCGACCCCGTTCCGGTGGTCGCTGACCGCGGGCCCAGCCGAACCGGCCACCGTCGCTGCCTTCTGCAACACCGTGCGCACCCCCGGCGGTGGTTCTCATCTGACCGCCGCGGTGAAGGGGCTGTCGGAAGCCCTGGCTGACCGCGCATCCCGCATCCGCGACCTGGGGCTGGCCAAAGGTGAGGACGGCCCGGAGGCACAGGACTTCGCTGCGGTGACCGCACTCGCCGTGGACACCCGCGCACCCGATGTGTCCTGGGACTCCCAGGCCAAAACCGCGGTGTCCTCGCGGTCGCTGAACGTGGCGATGGCCCCGGACGTCGCGCGCAGCGTCACCATCTGGGCGGCCAATCCCGCCAACGGCGACACCGTGTCGCTGTGGACCAAAATGGCGCTGGAGGCGGCCCGAGCGCGGCGCAGCGCCGAAGGCGCGAAAGCCCGGTCCCGAGCGGCGTCCAAGGCCAAAGGTCTCGGCACGAACCTGTCGCTGCCGCCGAAGTTGCTGCCCTGCCGCGAGACAGGACGCGGATCAGGAGCCGAGCTGTTCCTGTGCGAGGGCGACTCCGCGCTGGGCACCATCAAAGCGGCGCGCGACGCGACCTTCCAGGCCGCGTTCCCCCTGAAAGGCAAGCCGCCCAACGTCTATGGATTCACCCTCAGCAAGGCGCGGGTCAAGGACGAATTCGATGCGATCGAACGCATCTTGGGCTGCGGCGTCCGCGACCACTGCGACCCGGAACTGTGCCGCTACGACCGGATCCTGTTCGCCTCCGACGCCGACCCCGACGGGGGCAACATCAACTCGAGCCTCATCTCGATGTTCCTGGACTTCTACCGGCCGCTGGTCGAGGCCGGGATGGTCTATGTGACGCTGCCGCCGCTGTTCGTGGTCAAAGACGGCCAGCAGCGGATCTACTGTCAGGACGAGTCCGAGCGCGACGCCGCCGTCGTGCAGATGAGAGCCACGTCCAAGCGCAAAGTGGAGGTGCAGCGCAACAAGGGTCTTGGCGAGATGGATGCCGACGACTTCTGGAACACGGTGCTGGACCCGCAGCGGCGCACCGTGATCCGAGTACACCTCGATGACGGTGACGCCAAGCTGCACCACACGCTGTTCGGCGGGCCACCCGAGGGCAGGCGCACGTGGATGGCCGATGTCGCCTCCCGCGTCGACACCTCCGCGCTGGACCTCGACTAGGAGACGTGGACAAACATCGTGACCGCCACCCTGGATGTCCCTGAGCAGAATCCGGATCTGGTCCTCGACCAGAGCGCCGACGAGTACTGGAACCACTACCAGCTGACCTTCGCGCTCTACAGCGTCAGCGACCGCGCCATCCCGTCCGCGTTCGACGGGCTCAAGCCGGGCCAGCGACGCCTGCTCTACCAGATGCACGACTCGCGGCTGCTGCCCGGCAACAAACCCCAGAAGTCCTCGAAGGTCTGTTCGGCGGTCACCGGCAACCTGCACCCGCACGGCGGCGCGTCGATGTACGGAGCCGCTGCGCTGATGGCTGCCGAGTTCCAGCGGGTGAAAGTCATTGACGGACAAGGTGCTTTCCCACGCATCCAGGGCGACATCCCCGCGGCTGACCGCTACACCGAGATGCGGTTGTCCGCGCCCGGCGCGGCACTGACCGCCGAACTCGACGATCACGCGGTGCCGATGGTGCCCACCTTCGACGGTGAGTGGACCGAGCCGACGGTGCTGCCGGCCCGGTGGCCGGTGCTGCTCTGCAACGGGGCGGTCGGCATCGCCGAGGGCTGGGCCACCAAAGTGCCCGCGCACAATCCACGCGAGGTCATGGCCGCCTGCCGGGCGCTGCTGAAGACCCCGAACATGACCGACGACAGGCTGATGAAGCTGATCCCCGGCCCGGACTGGGGCTGCGGCGCAACGGTGGTGGGCGAGGCCGGGCTGCGCGAGTACGTCACCACCGGCCGCGGAGCGTTCACGGTGCGCGGCACGGTGTCGGTCGACGGAAAGAACTGCGTCATCACCGAGCTGCCGCCCGGTGTGGCCAGCAACACCGTGCAGGAACGGATCCGGGCACTGGTCGAGTCCGGGGAGATGCCCGGTGTGGCCGACATGTCCGACCTCACCGACCGCCGCAACGGGCTGCGCATCGTCGTCACTGCGAAACGCGGCCACAGTGCCGAGCAGATCCGCGATCAACTGCTGGCCCTGACACCGTTGGAAGGGACGTTCGCCGCCAGCCTGGTGGCACTCGACGAGAATCGGGTGCCGCGCTGGTGGTCGGTGCGTGAGCTGATCGCGGCGTTCCTGTCGCTGCGCGATTCAGTTGTGCTGCACCGCAGCGAGTACCGGCTCGAGAAGGTCACCGCGCGACGCCATCTGGTGGCCGGCCTGATGACCATTCACCTGGACATCGACGCCGCCGTGGCGGTGATCCGCGGGTCCGACACCGTCGATGAGGCCCGCCAGGGCTTACAGGACCGGTTCGCGATCGACGCGGTCCAGGCCGACTACGTGCTGGCGTTGCAGCTTCGCCGCCTGACCAAGCTCGACGTGATCGAACTGCGGGCCGAGGCCGAGAAGTTGGACGCCGAGTTCGCCGTGCTCACCGAACTGGTGTCGAATCCGGACGCCCGGCGCAAAGTGATCGACCAGGAGTTGGTCGAGACGGCGAAGCTGTTCAAAGGGCCCGAGTTCGATCGCCGCACCGTGCTGGACGCCGAGGCCACTCCGGTCACGTCCGGCGCCGCCGAGGACGGCTCCCGCGAACGAAAGGTCAACGCGGCTTGGCGGCTTGACGATCGCGGCGTGTTCTCCGACAGCCACGGCGAGCTGCTCACCTCTGGGTTGGGCTGGGCGGTCTGGACCGACGGGCGGGTCAAGTTCACCACCGGCGGCGGGCTGCCGTACAAGATCCGCGACATCCCGGTCGCCCCGGACATCACCGGGTTGCTGCGCTCCGGAGTTCTGGCTGCGGGTTCACACCTGGCCTTGGTGACGCGGCGCGGAAGGGTGCTCCGTATCGACCCCGCCGCGGTGAATCCGCAGGGCGCGGCAGGCAACGGCGTGGCCGGGGTGAAGTTGGCGCCGGGTGACCCCTTGGACACCGTCATCGCTGCGCTGCCGCTCACGTGCGCAAACGGCGAAGCCATCCTGTCGATCTCCGAAAAGGGTTGGAAGGTCACCGAAGTCGCGGACATCCCGGTGAAGGGGCGTGGGGGCGCCGGCGTCGGGTTTCACCCGTTCGTCAACGGTGAAACCGCGTTGCTGTCGGCATCGGTGTCAGCGACGGGGTTCGTGCGCGGGAAGCGGGCGGTTCGTGCCGAGCGCCGCGCGAAGGCGTCGATCAAGGGTTCCGGCAGCGATGTGACGCCCGCCCAGTAGGGCGCGGCTTCGAGCCGACACGACGCAGAGGTCACGTCAATCACAAGCGCCACTTTGTTAACATCGCCCGGTGTCGATATCCCGGCGTGACGCACTGCGCTACGCCCTCGGCGCGTCGGCGCTGGCCGGGCTCGGTGCGGCGACAGGTTCCCGCACCCCCGCGGCCGCGGCCGCCGCTCCCACGCTGATCGACTACGCCATGCGCCAGATCCCGGCACAGGACATCCGGGCCGCCGGCCACGCCGGGGTGATCAACTACGTCTCGACCTCGCGGCCCGGTTCGTCCTTCGGCGCCAAGCCGATCACCCTGCCCTACGCGAGGTCGCTGGCCGCCGCCGGTTTGGTGATCGTCAGCAACTACCAGTACGGCAAGCCGGGCGGAACGGCGCCGTCGGACTTCACCCGCGGGTACGCCGGGGGCGTTGCCGACGCTCGCACCGGGTGGCAACTGCACACCGCCGCCGGGGGCGGCCAGAGCGCCCCGATCTTCTTCAGCGTCGACGACGACATCGACCGTGAGACATGGAATACCGTTGCGTTGCCGTGGTTTCGCGGAATCAATTCGGTGATCGGCGTGCAGCGCACCGGGATCTACGGGGGCATCAGGACGTGCCAGTGGGCTGCGGCCGACGGCGTCATCGGGAGGTCGCGGTCACCCGGCAAGGTGTGGGCCTGGCAGACCCGGTCGTGGTCCAATGGTCAGGTCTACCCCGCCGCAGTGCTGTACCAGCGCATCATCGACACCGCCTCGAATCCTGGACCGGTGGTCGGCGGCATCCGCGTCGACGTCAACGACGTGCTGGCCCAGGATTGCGGCCAGTGGAACCTACATCCTTGAATCGGTCAGCGGCGTGGCGTCACCGTGATGTGCACGTGGTCGTAATGGCCGTATCCCGATGCCTGCGGACCGGCCGGCGTGTAATAGGTGCCGCGCCAGATCACGTCCTGTAGCCCGAACCGGCCCGCATTGCTCATCGCGAACGCGAGGATCTGATCCCCGAGCGCGATGCCCTCGGGGCTTTCCGGGTTGGGGATCATGATGTCGATCGCCAGGCCGCTGGGATGCCACGGCTTCGAGTCCGGCCGGACTCCGTCGATGTCGGCGATCTGGGGGAACTGTCGGCTCACGGCCCTCGCGGCCAGGACGGCGTTGGGCTGTAAGCCGGCTTCTGATGCGACGCCGACAGGCAACGCCTCGGCGATCTCCGGTATGGCGACGGCCGGCGGCGGCGCCACGTCGCCGGGCGGCAGGCCGGGCATCGCGGCGATGGCCGGCTGCGTGTTGACCACCGCCTGCTGCTGCGGTGACAAAGCCGCGTACTGCGCCTCCGCAGCGGCGATCTGACGCAGCAACTCGCTCAATTTGGCTTGCAGTTCTGCGCGCACCGCGGCGGCCGACTCCGCCGCGGCGACGGCGTCGTCGGCCGATCTCTCTGACGCCTGCGCGGCGGCGGCCGCGCGCTCCCGTGCTGCGTGGAAGGTCGCCAACTGGTCGGCAATGCCTGCGCCGACCGTCCGCTGCAGCGACAGCTGGTCGATCAGCTGTTGGGGGGAGGTCGCAGTCAGCACCGCCGCGAACTGACCGTCACGACCACTCATGTAGTGCATCGCCGCGATCCTGTCGACAGCGTCCTGAGAAGGCGCCAGCTGAGAGTTCGCGGCCTGCAGTGCCGCCAGGTCGGCGCGGTGGCGGTCGACCGCCGCGGCCTGCGCAGCCAGTTTGGCGTCGGCATCACGCTGGGCCGCCGTGACGGCCTCGCGGCTCTGCACGGCCTGCCGGGACAACTCGTTGAGCTCGGACAACGCGTCAGCTGCCGGGTCCGCCTTGACGTCGCCCAGCGAGATGGTCAGCACGAAGGCCGTGGTCGCGACACCGCACACCGTTCGCCGAAGTAGGTGGCGCACCCCGGTCACGCGGATTGTCACGGTCCTTCGCTCGAGGACCGCTCTCGGCCCGGCTGTCGGTGTCCCGGGCAAGGCTACGAATTGACACCGGCGATGTCCACTCCTCCGTGGTGACGTGCGGTGCCCTCGCAGTCCAGCTAGCGGAGGACTGTTTGCGGCGGCGGGGGTGCGGCCGCCTGGTTGTAGAGGTCATTGGCCTCTCGCATCGCGGCCTTGACGGTGTTGTAGTAGCCGGTTCCGACCCCGCGCCTGGTCTTGAGCAGTTGCGGGTTCTGCGCGAGCGTAGCCGCCTGCACGGTGTCGCCAGTGATGCCGTACTTCCTGAACGCCTCGGTGAACCGGACGATGAATCGGGCAATCGCCTTATTGGGGTCTTGGCGTTCGGCGACGGTGCCGAAGCTGGCTTTCTCCTGGAACAGGCCGAAGACCTCATCGGCAGCGGTCCCCGGGCCGCCGTAGGGCTGCACACCTCCGGACACCGCCGGGCGGAAGGCCGATTCGATCTTCGCGGTGGCGATGACGGTCTGGATCTGGTCTGCGGGCAGCCCGGCGGCCTGGCCCTGGCTCACGATGGCCTTGACGATGTCCTGCGGGCCGGAATCTTTGGACACGAGCACCGGCTGAGGGGCGACGGGGGCGGGCGCGATCACCGGCGCGGGGGCCGTGGGGGCAGTCCCGGCGCGGACAGGTGCCGCATCGTCGACCGCCGGCTGCGCAACCGGGGCGGCTGTAGGCGTGTGGTCCGGTGAAACGCCGAGAGCAGCGCCCCCGGCACCGGCAGTGATGAGAACAGCGGTGATGAGCGTCTTTACTTGGTTCTGATCTGCGAACTTCGTCAATCGGTCGAGCTTCGGCATGGTTCTTTCTTCTGTGGAGGTGTGAGCTCCCCCGTACAGGGCTCCCCTCCCCGCCAACCCGCCTCTCAGGCGCTCGAGAGACGGCGTTGGACTCTGATTGGTAGACAGCGACTGACTGCCGACACGACCAGATGCAGGCCAGCAGAGGGCTATTGCTACACGCAGGACAGCGGGAGCGACGCGCGGTGGACGCGGCGCCGATACATCACCCGGAACGACTACTGCCACTGTCTGGCGGAATGTGGCCTACATTGCGTTGTTCTGGGGTCACTGCCCTGTCAGAGTTAGCCGCCGACTTTAGTAAACGATCAAACGATTTGACAAAACGCGTGGTAGACGAGGTGGACCGCCAACAGTTGAGCGACCAATGTGTATGGAACGTCACACCATTCGTCTGACTGGATATGCGTTGCCGCCCGCACGCCGGCCGGACGGTCGACCAGGGTGCGCAATGCCGACCCGAAACCCTTGACCTGAAGTTTTGTTCAGGTTCTACCGTTTCATGTCATGAACATCACTGACTCACAACTGACTACGGATACCTCCGGCCGTGTCGGCGCCGGGGACGTCGGACTGTTGCTCCTCCGCGTCGTGTTCGGCGCACTGCTGGCTGCCGCAGGCCTGCAGAAGCTCTTCGGGTGGTTCGGCGGTCAAGGCCTGACCGAGACGGGCGCCGTGTTCGAGCAGATCGGCTACAGCCCAGGCGTTTTCTTCGCTGCCGTCGCCGGACTGCTCGAGGTGGTGGGCGGGCTCTTGCTGCTGCTGGGCTTGTTCACGCCGTTGGCCGGCGCCATCGTCGTCGGTGTGATGCTCAATGCCATCACCGCTACCTGGTCGGGCGGGCTGTTCGGCCCGGCCGGATATCAACCAGCCTTGCTCTACGCGACCGCCGGCGCGGTCATCGCCTGCACCGGCGCCGGCGCACTGGCACTGGACCATGGCCGGCCGTGGCAGCGACAAGGCGCGTCGTGGGCGGTGGCCAGCATCGCGACAGGCATCGTGTCCGCGGTCGCCGTCCTGGTCTTGAAATCGATGCTGTAGCGCCCGGGCGGTCGGTCGCATTCAGAGCAGTTCAGCCTCGACCCCAGGCCGGCTCATCGTGGAACACGACGCTCTGCTCCATCGGAAGTCGGTGCATACGAAGCTCGTTCACCTTGGCGGCGGGATCGGCCGTGCCGAATGAGATCCCGAACAGCAGCTTCAACTCCTCGGGTACGCCGAGAACCTCGCGGACGACATCGGCGTACATGCCGAGAATCGTCTGCGGTATGCCGTGAAAGCCCCGCGCGGTCAGTGACAGCAGGAAGGTCTGCGCGTACATGCCGATGTCGCCGGCGGTGCGTACCCCGTCACCGAGCAACGGCATGAAGAGGAAGGCTGCGTGCGGCGCGCCGTAGAAGCGCAGGTTGTCGCGGACGACGTCATTCCTTCCCTCGACGTCGGATCGGGCCACACCCAGGGCCTCGTAAAGCGTTGCGCCGTGGTGCTGTGCGCGTGAGGCGTAGAGGCCGTCTCCGTAACCGAACGTGAAGTCCGAGGACGTTCGTCCTTCCTCATGGGCCCGGAGCATCCCCCCGCTGATCGCGTCCCGTGCCGCGCCCGACACCACGTGCACGGCCCACGGCTGGGTGTTGCTGTTCGACGGTGATGTCTGGGCGTCTTCGAGCACGCCGCGGATGTCGGCGGCCGACATCGGGGTGGGAAGGAATTTCCGCACGGAGTACCGCGACCGCAGCAGGTCGACCAGTGGGGTGGTGGACGTCGTCATCAATGTTTCTCGCTCTGGCTGGTGCGGGAGAGGCGCCGCGTCGGCACTGGCACAGCAGCCTCTCGCGTGCTATTGTCTAGCGTACTATGGAATCGCAGTCAAGGGGAAAGTCCACGGAACCGACGTCGGCCTGTCGGGACCAGTTGGGCCAAGCCCTGTCCTTCGCGCTGTACGGGGCCGCCAACCGGGTGGTCCGGCTGCACAAACCCTTTCTGGAACCGCTGGGTCTGACGTTTCCGCAGTACCTGGCAATGCTGGCCCTCCTCGACAACGCGCCCCAGACGGTTGGCGCGCTCGGGGCCCGGCTCGACATGGACACCGGCACCATCACGCCTTTGGTCAAACGCCTGGAGGCCGCCGGGATGGTCACGCGCGTACGGGACCCCTCCGACGAACGCCGCGTGTTGGTCGACGTCACCGCTCGAGCACGCGCCATGGAACCCGAGATTCGCGGTGTCAACGCGAAGATCAAGTCGGCCTGCCAATTGACCTGGGAGGGCATCGATGACCTCCGGCAGACGCTCGACGGGCTCGCACACCCGGTCGTCGATTGATCTCCGCTCGACCTGCTCACGAAAGTAGTACCTCTGACGAACAAGACTGCCGCCGTTGACTTCCCGAGTCGTGTCGGTGTCTGGTGGAACAGCGAACCCTGGCCGATTCGCGAGGCGCAAGGCATCACTCGCGAGATCGAAGCGCTGGGCTTCGGATCGCTCTTCATGCCCGAAGGCGGTGGCAAGGACGCGCTCGTCGAGTCCGCGGCCTTCCTGGCTGCCACCGACCGCCTCGTCGTCGGCACCGGCATCGCCAACATCCACTTCCGAATCCCGACACCCGCAGAAGGCGGCGCCCGCACCCTGGCGGCGCTGTATCCCGGGCGGTTCGTGCTCGGTCTCGGCGTCAGCCATGCCCCCTTCGTGGAGGAGAACATGAAGGGCACCTACGGCAAGCCGCTCGCGACGATGCGCACCTACCTGGATCGGATGAACGCCCTGCCCCCGGAGATCGAAGAAGGCGCCCGGCCCGCCCGCGTCCTGGCCGCCCTCGGCCCCAACATGATCGAACTGTCCGGTGAGCTCGCCGACGGCGCCCACCCCTATCTGGTCACACCCGAACAGACCGCAGCGACGCGGGCGATCCTGGGACCGGACAAATGGGTCATCTCCGAGCAGGCCGTGGCAATCGGCGGTGACGCCGAGGATCAGCTCCGGCGCGCGCACACCCACATCGGGTTCTATGTGCCGCTGCAGAACTATCGAAACTCGTGGCTGCGACAGGGTTTCGACGAGTCCGACCTGGTGCCCGGCGGATCTGACCGGTTGGCCCGCGCGCTGGTCGCGATGGGAAGCCCCGAGCAGGCCGCCGCGTCGGTCACCGCGCACCTCGACGCGGGCGCCGATCACGTCGTCGTCCAGATCCTCGGCGATCGGCCGACCACGGACCCGCGGCCGGCGCTGCGCGAACTGGCCTCCGTATTGCCACTCTGACTGGGGGTTGGATACACGCGAATTCGTGAGCGAGTGGCCGCATTGTGATTCAGTACGACGATGGCACCCGAGATCTCCGAGCGGGTTATCGCGACCAACGGTGTGCGACTACGCACACTCGACTGCGGTGAACCCGGTGACCCAGTCGTGGTGCTGGCCCACGGATTCCCCGAACTGGCGTTCTCATGGCGCCACCAGATTCCCGTGCTCGCCGCGGGTGGATACCGGGTACTCGCTCCCGATCAGCGGGGCTACGGCGGCTCCTCCCGTCCGGCTGCGATCGACGCCTACTCGATCGACCATCTGACCGCTGATCTTGTGGGCCTGCTCGACGACGTCGGCGCCGAGCAGGCAGTCTTCGTCGGCCATGACTGGGGTTCGATCGTCACCTGGGCGTTGCCCTTGCTGCATCCGCGCCGCGTCGCCGGAGTGGCCGGGTTGAGCGGACCGCCGGTGCCCCGGTCACGCAGGCCCCCCACCAAGATCTGGCGTGAAGCCGTGGGCGACAACTTCTTCTACATCCTGTACTTTCAGGAGCCCGGGATCGCCGACCTTGATTTGGGCCGCGACCCGGCCACGACGATCCGACGTATTATCGCCGCTCCACGCGTCGACCGCCAGCAGCTCGCCGACATGCAAAGGCCTGGCCCGCAAAGCTATGTCGATCGCCTGCCCGAGCCTGCAGAACTTCCACACTGGCTGAAGCGCCACGAACTCGACTATTACATCAGCGAATTCAGTCGCACCGGATTCACCGGCGCGTTGAACTGGTATCGCAACTTCGACCGGAACTGGGAGCTGACGGCAGCCCCGCCCGCATCCACGATCACCGTTCCCGCACTGTTCATCGCCGGCGGCGATGATCCCGTGCTGTCGTTCACCCGCACCGACCGCCACGGCGAGGTCGTCACCGGCCCTTACCGCGAGATCATCATCGCCGGCGCCGGACACTGGATTCAGCAGGAACGACCCGACGAAGTCAACGCGGCACTCCTGGACCTGCTGTCCACAGCGTTCTGATGCCACGGCGCGCCGCGACATGTCACGCCGCCCCGGTAGGAGCGTCGCGCGCTACTCGACGTGGGCGGCCCAGTGACGCGTCAGCAGGTCGTGGAACTGTTGGGACCGCTCGTCAGGGAAGTGCATGCGCGCGCCCTCGATCCACTGGATGTCTACCGTCGCCGGGATGGAAGCAGCCAGCCGATGGGCCCACTTCGTGCGGAATAAGAAGTCGCCGGTACCCCAGACGATGAGTGTCGGGGCCCTGAGCGCGCCCAGCTGGGGCCGCACCGCTGCAAGATCTTTCGACGACAGCGCGGTGATGATCCGCGCGAGTGCGCGCGAGGCGTCTGGCGTGCCCAGAACGGGACGACAGTACGCCTCGACCACTTCGTCGGGAATCCGGCCCGGATGCTGGTAGCCGATGGCGAGCACTGCCCGTACCAGCCGCCGTCGAGCAGCCAGATACGGACCGACCCGGGGAAGAAGTCCAGCCCGGGCTACAGCCGTCACCGGCGCGAAAAGCCACGGCGGGGTATTGCCCTCGGTGTCGCAGTTCGCCAACGTCAACGTCGATATTCTGTCGCCCGAACGTGCAGCGACGATTTGAGCGACCGCGCCGCCGGTGTCGTTGGCCACCAGATCGATTCGCTTTAAGCCGAGGTGCTCGATCAGTTCGATGACCCGCTGCGCCAGCCCCGTCAGCGAGACATCAGCATCGGCATGTGCCGGCGGCGTGTGACCGTGCCCGGGGAGATCGATCGCCACGCAACGTCGACTGTCAGACGCTACTGCCGAGATGACATGGCGCCACAACAAGCTGTTGGTCAACAGACCATGGACGAACACCGCCGTGCGCCCCTGGCCGACATCGAGGTAACCCACCGGACCAGATGCGGTGGTCGTCTGCCGACGATGCTCTCCCAGTGGTGCAGCCCCCATCGCCAAGCCACGTCCTCCGTCGAGAACCCTTACCCGTGCCCTACGTAAGTCTGCATGACCCCACGTCAGCAGAGAAGCAGAATCATGTGTTGGACAGGGTCTTCCCTCGGCGTGCGGCGTATCGTATTCAGCGATGTTCACGACGCTCCTGGCAGCCCGTCGTCGATGCCGGCTCCTCGAACGTGCACCATGGGCGTCTCCGGTGGCTCAACGCTTCGCTGAAGCCGTTACTGCATCCGCGCGTTGGCGTACGCGAGCATCGCGTCACGGAGATAGGCGGGCAGCCGGGGGTCCAGGGACACCATGTGAGCGTTCCATTCCGATGGCTCCGTAAGAGCCTCTGCGAGTCGGACGTAGCCATCTCTGTCGGGACTCCACACCTTGCGCTGCAACGCGAGGTCCTCGTCGAGCACCTCGAATGCCGCCTCGTCGTCGTGAGCCACACCGTCACGTAGTAGAGCCAGCATCCGGCTTTCGAGCTGTGCGCCTTCAGCATTGAACGATCGGAATTCTTCGTCACCCCAGTCTGCGGTGATGCGTTGCATCTCGGTAACCGCGCGCTGGTCACGAGTATCGCGGGCGCGGTGCGCTTCGCGCTCGATGTACTCCGGGCTGAACTCGAAACCCTTGAACAGGTCTTCCACAGGCATGTCGATTCCTTCCTCTAGTCGCTGAATCGTGGCCGCAACGGTGGCCGACAGACGATCCAACCGGGCCCGCTCCTCGACGAGACGCAGGTGATAGCGCCGTAGCGCCTCGATCGGATCGTGTTGGGCATTGACGACAGCCCCGATCGTGGCCAGATCCAAACCAAGCTCACGCAGCAACAGGATTTCCTGCAGCCGCAACAACTCCGCATGCTCGTAATAGCGGTAGCCATTCGCGCCGACACGAGCCGGCTGCAGCAGACCGATCTCGTCGTAGTAGCGCAAGGTGCGTGCCGTCACGCCGGACACGCGTGCTACCTGCTGAATCGACCAACTCACCGACACTCGACCTCTCACTGTGTGACCGATTTCCACGCTATAAGTTGCCGTAGCGTCAAGGTCAACACCTGCTTTCGGACCGTGGCGCCTCGGTTAGCGCGACGAGTCCGACGGCGTCTGGCTGCCCGTGGGCGGGCTCATGCCTCGTAGTCACATGCATCGCCGGCACGATCCGACGAGCGGTGGCGCGCATCGCCTGCGCTGATAGCTTCGTTCGGATGGAGCCGCGTCAACTCGAGTACTTCACGGCCGTCGCCGACGACATGAGTTTCACTCGCGCCGCGCAACGCGTCCACGTCGTCCAGTCGGCCCTGTCGACGTCGATCAAGAAACTCGAGGACGAGCTGCCGTTCAGCTGTTCGACCGGTCCCGCCAGCAGATCCGATTGACCCCGGCAGGCGAGGAACTGCGCAGGCACGCCCGCCAGCTCCTGCGCCGTGCCCGGCTAGCGAAGGATGCTCAAGCCCTGGATGGGCGGGTCTTCGATACCGCGTACATCCCCGACCGGAAGCAGCGCCGCCACCGGCTGGCGTCGCCGGCCTGGGGCGCCAACAGTGACAGCATCGTCGGCATCGCACCGGCCGTCGTGGTGACCGCCGAGCACGACCGGCTGCGAAACGAAGCCCACAGGTACGCCGAAAAGCTCCACGCTGCAGGATCATTGGTCGATTACCACGAGGTGACCGGCGTTGATCACGGCTACAACATCATGAGCACGGCCCATCAAGTCACCGAGCAGATGTACGCATTGATCGCCGGCTACGTCACGCGCGCCACGCGGTCACCATGACAGTCCCGCCTACCGTCAGCTCAGCGGGGTCTCGGCAATGGTGTCGAACACCGCCTCGAGAAGATCGACGAGCTGATCAGTGTTGCGGCCATTGAGCGCCCGAGTGCCGACCACTCGGCGCATGAGCAGCACGCCGCTGATCACCGACAGCAGTACATCGCTGCGGACCTGTCGCCCCGGCTGGGGAAGCTGGCCGGCCAATCGCTTGCCGACGTGACGCTCGATCGCCTCGCGCACGATCTCGATGGCCCGCGGGTTCGAAGCCGACCGCAGCATGATCAGAAACGGCGCCAGGTCATCGGTCTCCCTGGCGGAGCGGGTGATCAGCGCCGTGGCGACGTCGCGGGCGAGGGCGTCGGCGTTCTCGGCGACGAAAACCGGCGGCGCGAATGAGACCTCGACTGCCTCGGCGAACAGCTGCTCTTTCGACCCGAAGTACCGGTTCACCAACATGGCGGTGACGCCGGCGTCGCCGGCGATCTCGCGTACACCGACACCGTCGTATCCGGCGCGCGCAAAGTGCCGAATGGCGGACTTCAGAATGTCGTTGCGTGTCGCGGCGGCATTACGCGATCGCGAAGGGCCGGCTGGCATGGCTCCACGGTAGGGAATACAGCCTCGTAAGTCTACGTTCGTATACACGAAGGTATGTATACGTCCGTAGACTATGGAGGCCGTGATGGACATGGGGTTGTCTGGAAAGCGAGCTCTGGTCACCGGTGCAAGCGCGGGGCTAGGTCGGTCGATTGCCGCAATGCTTGCCGCAGAGGGCTCTTCGGTAGTTGTTCACGGGCGTGACCCTGCGCGGACCCACGCGGTTGCCGGCGAGATCAGCGCGGGCGGCGGCAATGCCGTCGCAGTGCTCGGTGACCTGGCGTCGAGTGCCGGGGCCGCCGCCGTCGCCGAGGCTGCCGGCGAGGTCGACATCTTGGTCAACAACGCCGGCTACTACGACGATCGGGGCTGGTCGGAACTGGATGACGAGCAGTGGTCGCAGATCTATCAGGTCAACGTCGTTTCGGGCGTGCGCATGATCGAGCACCTGGTACCCGGCATGCGGCGTCGCGGGTGGGGCCGGGTCATCACGATCGGCGGCGGATTGGCACTGCAACCCGCGGCCACTCTGCCGCATTACACCGCCACGCTGGCGGCGCGACACAACCTCACGGTGTCACTCGCCCGCGAGTTGGCCGGCACCGGAGTCACTGCCAACGTCGTCGCACCGGGAGCGATCCTCACCGAGCCCACCCGCGACATGACGCTTCGCGCCGCCGCGGAGCACGGATGGGGTCCGGGTTGGGACGCCATCGAGAAGGCCGCCTCCGCGAAGTGGTTCCCCAATGACATCGGCCGATTCGGTCGACCCGAGCAGATCGCCGCTGCCGTCACCTTTCTGGCCAGCTCGCACGCCGACTACATCAGCGGTGCCGACCTCCGCGTCGACGGCGGCACCGTGCGCACTATCTCGTGAGACTCCCGCAAAAAACAACCATTCATAGTCAGGAACTGCCATGACCGATCACTCACACGTCTTCCTCGTCTCCGGCGCCTCCCGTGGGCTCGGGCGTGCCATCACCGAGGCTGCCCTGAATGCCGGACACCGCGTGGTCGCCGGTGTCCGCTCGACCTCGGCGCTCGACGACCTTGCCGCGGCGCACTCCGACCGCCTGGCCGTCGTCGAACTCGACGTCACCAACGAAGAACATGTGCGCGCTGCAGTCGATACTGCCGTCGGCACGTTCGGCAGGCTCGACGTGCTGGTGAACAACGCCGGCTACGCCAACATGGGGGCCATCGAGGACGTCGACTTCGCTGACTTCCGCGCTCAGATCGACACCAACTTCTTCGGTGTGGTGCGACTGACCCAGGCGGCACTACCCGTTATGCGCGCCCAGCGCGCCGGACATATCGTTCAGGTGTCCTCTGTCGGCGGACGACTGGCACGGCCGGGCCTGGCCGCCTATCAGTCGGCCAAGTGGGCGGTCACCGGATTCTCGGGCGTACTGGCCCGCGAGGTCGCGCCGCTGGGCATCAAGGTCACCGTCCTGGAACCCGGCGGCATGCGAACCGACTGGGCAGGCTCCTCAATGCGCATCGACCCCATCCGCGACGAGTACGCCGCCACCGTCGGCGCTGCCGCCGCCATGAGCAGCCCGGAGAACCTCGGCGCCAGTGACCCCGCCAAGGTCGCCGCGCTGCTGCTCGAGATCGTCGACATGCCCGATCCGCCCAGCCGACTCCTAATGGGCCCCGACGCCTACCGCTACGCCACCGCCGC
The DNA here is from genome assembly GCF_010731695.1 of Mycolicibacterium litorale. Classification (NCBI taxonomy): domain Bacteria; kingdom Bacillati; phylum Actinomycetota; class Actinomycetes; order Mycobacteriales; family Mycobacteriaceae; genus Mycobacterium; species Mycolicibacterium litorale. The sequence goes on along the minus strand of NZ_AP022586.1, from coordinate 4,439,222 downwards.
CGGACGGGACCTGCTCGCCACCGACGAAAAGTGGGCGGCCATCAGCGTTTCCACCGCCGCCGACGACGCCACCAACGATCAACTGGACCCCCTCGGATCCGAGGACCGCTAGGGCGAAGCCGGAGATCCTCATCGCGGCGGTGCGACCACGGAGGTTGGCACTGTCGTGTCCCGGAAATGAGAAGGAGCGCAAGGTGGTCGAACTACACACCTACACATTGGCCAGCGCAGAGGCGCTTCGCCAGTACACCACGCACTTCTGGCCTCGCCATATCGAAAGCCTGCGCAAGCACGGCATCACCGTCCAAGGCGTCTGGATCGACGGCGCCCCGGACGGGCACCGAGTGGTCGCGCTCGTCGAGTATCCGCCAGGTGCCAACCCGGCACGACTCGCCGACATCTACCGCCACAGTGTCGACTTCACCGAGGACCACGCGGACTTCGACATGTCCCTCATCACCTCGACGCATACGGTAAGGCTTCAGTCGATTCCAAGCTCCCCACTTCAGTAGAGGTTCGACTCCATGTCCCGGAATCACGCACTCAGGCCAAGGGTCTCCTGCTGACCGCCTCTTGCTCGACCCCCGTCGCGGCGATCGGTGCGTGGGCGCGAAGACGTCGTAAACGAGTTGGCTGTGGGGCGGCCTTCCGCGAAGCCACCGCCCGTTCGAACTGTCCGCCTCGAGTAGCTACCGCGCGCCCGTGCGCCATACGTCTACAAAGTGCGGGGGCGCCATAGAGTGCGTTCAGCCGCCTTGGCGGTGTGCTCTATCTCGGTGCGTCAGGACTCGCCTCGCCGAATTAGCCGTCACGACCAGCTGGCCCACTCGCGCATAGTAGGGACGCTAACGGTGTGGCTCGCTCTACGAGCTTCGTGGTCTTCCCGATAGCGCGTTCGGCGTCGATCTTGCGCGTTGGACGTAGGTGGACAGCATCGTTCCGCTTATTCAAGACCACTGACTCGAAGCTTGGAGGGAGCTTCCGTAGCTTCAGATGACCCTCCACGTATCCAATCTTCTGTCCGAGTGTTAGCGATTCCATCGCGCTCAATTTTCCGGCGATGAAGGCAGGTGACTCGCTTCTGTCTGCCAGTTCATTCTCGACGATTCGCGCCAGGGCCACTTCGGCAGCACTACCCACATCGATGAGTGCTCGGCGGTACTCGCCTGCCCTATGCAACGACCGCGCATCGCGCAGAAACAGCCACTCGTCTGGCGGTAGCTGACCGTTTCCTGCGTGGAGAAAGCTGGCGCGCAGTTGATCTGAGCTGACGACTCCGGACACATCCGGCGTCGCGGCGCTGATAGCGCTCTCCAATCGCTCCTGTTCGTTAAGTGGAAAGAACTGAAGGTGTGTGCCGTTGTGCCACAACTGTCTAGCGGGACCAATCTGTTTGATGTCCTGCCCGCTGAGAACTTCAATCCAAGACGTTACCGCGGCCCACCAGTCGTCGGCGCGACGTTCGAGTTTGCGAAGGGACTCGTAGTCGGCGACGTCTGCTGCACGAAGGGTTGCCTTGACGCCAAGCATTGAGACGTTGGCGATCCGGGGCTCATACAGCGGGCCGTCGCCGCCGAGTATGAACCTTGCCCACATTGATCCTCCGCGCATCAGTAGCGCGTTGTAGAGATCGTCCGAGCTGAGGCGGTCAGCATCTGGCGCAAGCGCCACCATCTTTCCGCCTGCGGTTTCGATGACCGGCATCAAGATTGTGACTGGCCGTCCCGCGATCTTGCTTTCAAACCGCTCGCCGAAACTCTCGAGGGTAGTAAAGAAGTTGCAGTTCACGGTAGTAGAAACCTTATGCTCCGCGCGGTTACCTACGCTCACGATTTGGGCACCGCCGCCCTCAATCCGATGAGCCGAGAAGAGTCATTTCCTTACCTTTCGGACGTCGCCTGAACATCGAGTGAGGAACTGACATTGAACCGGAGACGCCGCCGACCGCCTCTACGTATGCGCCATGTTGGCGAACCGCGACAAATGCAGTTGGTGCGCAACGGTGATCGTCTTCGTCGGCCCGTTGCGGTGCTTGGCCACGATGAGGTCCGCTTCGCCACCGCGGGGGTCGTCGCGCTCGAAGGCGTCCGGCCGGTGCAGCAGAATCACCATGTCGGCGTCCTGCTCGATGGCGCCCGATTCACGGAGGTCCGACAGCATCGGCTTCTTGTCGGTCCGTTGCTCCGGACCGCGGTTCAGCTGGCTCATCGCGATCACCGGGACTTCGAGTTCCTTGGCCAGCAGCTTCATGTTTCGGGAGAACTCCGAGACTTCCTGCTGGCGCGACTCCACCTTCTTGCCCGACGTCATCAGCTGCAGGTAGTCGATGACGATCAGCCGCAGCCCGGCCTTCTGGTGCAATCGCCGTGCCTTTGCGCGGATCTCCATCATCGTCAGATTCGGCGAGTCGTCGATGTAGAGCGGTGCCTCACTGATCTCACTCATGCGGCGCGCCAACCGCGTCCAGTCGTCATCGCTCATCCGGCCCGATCGCATATCGGCGAGCTTGATCTTCGCCTCCGCCGACAGCATGCGCATGACGATCTCGGACTTGCTCATTTCCAGCGAGAAGATCACGCTGGGCAGCTGGTGGTTGATCGAGCACGACCGCATGAAATCCAGTCCCAGAGTCGATTTCCCCATACCCGGACGCGCCGCGATGACGATCATCTGCCCGGAGTGCAGACCGTTCGTCAGCTCGTCGAGTTCGGTGAACCCCGTCGGCACACCACGCGAGATGCCGCCCTGCGAGGCGATGGCGTCGATCTCGTCCATCGTCGGCTGCAGCAGGCTCTCCAGCACCGCGAAGTCCTCGGAGGACCGCCGGTCGACCACGTCGTAGATCTCGGCCTGGGCGCGGTCCACGACCTCCGCGACGTCGGCGCCCTCCGCACCCGCATAGCCGTACTGCACGACGCGGGTGCCGGCCTCCACCAGCCGCCGCAGCAGCGCCTTCTCGGACACGATGCCCGCGTAGAAACCCGCATTCGCCGCCGTCGGCACCGTCGAGATCAGCGTGTGCAGATACGGCGCCCCGCCGATCCGCCGCAGCAGTCCGCGCCGATCCAATTCGGCGGCCACCGTGACCGCGTCAGCAGGCTCACCGCGCCCGTACAGATCGAGGATCGCGTCGTAGATGTTCTGGTGCACCGGGCGGTAGAAGTCGCCGGGACGCAACCGCTCCAGCACGTCGGCGATCGCGTCCTTGCTGAGCAGCATGCCGCCGAGCACGGCCTGCTCCGCGGCGGCGTCGTGCGGTGGCTGGCGGCCGAAATCCTCCCGGGGCGGCCCTTCGTCCATGTCCGGATGACCACGGTCGTCCACGACAGCCACGAGACCCCCTAATCGATCGAACGCCAGTTCGTTTTCCACTCGCCGCGACTGTAGGAAACCGCACCGACAACTCCGCGCGAGCGCCAACGTTAGACGTTGCTGAGGCGGTCCGCGGACAACCCTGTTGACCAACCTGTGGAGCGACTGTGCATAGATCAGGACAGGTGTGTTGACGTCTTGGGGAGAACCTGTGGACAACCGTTCGTTATTCGGATATCACCGCAGATAAGCGCACCACAGGCCTGGTAGATCGTTGTGGATAGAAACTTCCCCGGCGTGTCGTGTTGGGTTGACTACCCGGGCGTGTTGAGTAGCGCCGGAGGGGCGTGGAGGTTAACAGCGCATAACGTTCGCTAAGGAAACAACTATTGCCGATGTTCGCCAGACGACACAGCAACGCCCGGGTAGGAACCACGATCGGTTCCCACCCGGGCGTATTGACGCTGGCGTCAGCCTTCGGCGACGACAGTCAGCGACACCGAGGCTTCCACACCCGGGTGCAGCCGCACCGTGACCTGGTGCTCGCCAAGGCTCTTGATGTGTGCCTTCGGCAGCAGAACGGTCCGCTTGTCGAGATTCGGCCCGCCGGCCTTCTTGATCGCGGCGGTCACATCGGCGGCCGTGACCGAACCGAACAGCTTGCCGGTATCGGCCGAGGCGTTCACCGCGAGCTCGACACCCTCGAGCGCCTCGATCGCCTGCTTGATCTCGTTGGCGTGCTCCAGGCCGCGAACGGTCTTGATCTCACGGGCACGACGGATGTCATCCGCCTGGCGCTGGGCACCGCGGCTGGCCACGATCGCCAGCCCGCGCGGCAGCAGGTAGTTGCGGCCGTAGCCGTCCTTGACTTCCACGGTGTCACCGGGCTCACCCAGGTGATCCACCTCGGCGGTAAGAATCAGTTTCATCTCGTTGATCTTTCGTTTCCGGTGGCGGACTACCGCGTGGACGAACCGAACGGCAGCAGCGCCACCTCGCGGGCGTTCTTCACCGCAACCGCGATGTCGCGCTGGTGCTGCACGCAGTTACCGGTCACCCGACGGGCACGGATCTTGCCGCGCTCGCTGATGTAGGTGCGCAGCAGTGCGGTGTCCTTGTAATCGATGTTCTGGCCCTTCTTGGAGCAGAACACGCACTTGCGGGTCTTGACCGGCTTTTCCGGTGCCGGCCGCCGCTTGTTGGACTTGGCCATATCGCTATCTCTTTCTCAGAATCGCTTGTGGAGTGCTTCAGGAAGCCACTCAGAAGGGGGGCTCGTCGTCGGCGCCGTTGAAGGAACCCGATGCCGGGGCGCTGCCCCACGGGTCCTCAGCCGGAGCCGACTGCCCACCACCGCCAGCGCGGGATCCGCCACCGGAGAAGCCGCCGCCGCCACCGCCGAAGCCGCCGCCACCGCCGCCACCGCGGCTGGCCTTGTTGACCTTGGCGGTCGCGTATTTCAGCGACGGGCCGATCTCGTCGACCTCGACCTCCATGACGGTGCGCTTCTCACCCTCGCGGGTTTCGAACGAGCGCTGCTTGAGTCGACCGGTCACGATCACTCGAGACCCTCGGGTCAGGCTCTCGGCCACGTTCTCGGCGGCCTCGCGCCAGATGTTGCAGCGCAAGAACAGCGCTTCGCCGTCCTTCCACTCCCCGCTCTGGCGGTCGTAGATCCGCGGTGTCGACGCCACGGTGAAGTTGGCGACAGCCGCACCGGACGGTGTGAACCGCAATTCCGGGTCGGCGGTCAGGTTTCCGACGACGGTGATGGTGGTGTCACCAGCCACTGGGTCCTCCTGAAATGGACGGCATATTGGGCGCGAGCCTACGCAAGGCGCATGACACCCACAGCCGTTCGGTGATCAGTGCTTGTCGGTCCTCATGACCTTGGTGCGCAGTACCGACTCGTTCAGGCTGAGCTGACGGTCGAGCTCGGTCACCGTGGCCGGGGCGGCCTTCACGTCGATCACCGCGTAGATGCCTTCGGCGTGCTTGGCGATCTCGTACGCCAGCCGCCGGCGGCCCCAGATGTCGACCTTGTCGACACTTCCGCCGTCCTTGCGGATGACGTTCAGGAACGTCTCCAGCGAGGGCGCTACGGTGCGCTCGTCAAGGGTGGGGTCGAGGATGACCATGATTTCGTATGGACGCATTAGAACCTCATCACCTCCTATGGTCGTAGTGCGGCCACGGAGGATTCCGTGGCAGGAGGGTCGCCTGCGTCGGCAACCGGCCCAGGCTACAGGAAAGACTGCTGAGCTGCGAAATCGTCACCGCACCGGCGCCGGCTCCGCCTCGGGTGCGGCCGGTGCGGCGCTCACCCGGACCCGCCGGTCCGAGGGCCGCAACCAGTCCGGCAGCCAGCGCGGTGGGTCGTCAGGAGCGCGGTCGAACACCCCGCCCGCCGGGTCGTCGACCCGCCCGCCCCACCGGACCAGGTCCTGGGCGGGCCGGTAGATCTGGCGGATGACCAACGCGCACAACGTGATCACCGCGATGTCGCGCAGCAGCACCGTCGCGGTGAACCACTGCTCGGGCAGCCCGCGGTTGGACTCGCCGTACAGGTAGAGCATCCGCGGAATCCACACCAGCGCGTCGATCGTCATCCACGCCAACAGGATCCGGCGGTGCGGCAACGCCAGCACGGCCAGCGGCACCAGCCACAGCGAGAACTGCGGACTCCACACCTTGTTGGTCAGCAGGAACGCCGCCACCACCAGGAACGCCAACTGCGCGACCCGCGGCCGCTGCCGGGCCGTCAACGCGATGTACGCGATGGCGATGCAGCAGGCGGCGAACAGCGCCGCGGTGACCGTGTTGAGGACGGTCGGGGGCTGCCAGAAGCCGAGATCGGGGTCGAACCCGCGCCACCCGGTGAACGACTTCACGACGTTGTACAACGAGTCCATGTCGTCCCCGCGACGGGTGCTGAGCCGGAAGAACTCCGACCATCCGCGCGGGAACAACGCCATGATCGGCAGGTTGACCACCAGCCAGGTGGCCGCAGCCGTCGCCGCCGTCTTCCCGACCTCGCGCAGCCGCCCCGTCCGCACCGCCAGCACCACCAGCGGAACCAACAGCAGCAGCGGATACAGCTTCGCCGCCACACCCAACCCGATCAGCGCACCGGCGAGCACCGGTCTTCGCCGCGCCCAGGCGAGCAGGGCACCGACCGCGAAAGCCGTTGCCAGCGCGTCGAAATTGGTGAAGATCTGAAAGACCACCAGCGGTGACGCGGCGACCAGCGCGCCATCCCACACCCGGCGGCCGGCCAGCATCGCCGTCGCCCACACCGTTGCCAGCCACGCCAGCGCCAGACCGACGGCGGCGATGTTGAAGAACATCACCACCTCGGCGATCACCGGGATCGACACCGCCCGGGTGACCGCCGAATACGTCTTGGCCAGCGCCATCGAGACGTACTGGTACAGCCCGGTCAGCACCGGATACTCCATGTACCGGACGGCGATCTGACCGTCGTACGTGATCCGCGGCTCCCCGCTGCTGTCGGTCTCGAGCCAACTCGACTTGTACGGGAACTTGCCCTGGTTCAGCAGCTCGGCGGTGTAGAGCGGCACGGTGTCGGAATAGCAGAGCTCGTAATAGGCGCGGTTGTTCTCCCAGTTGGCCACCCGCTGATCGGCTGACCCGGTGCCGGTGCTCTGCAGGCACGCGGCCTTGGTCGAATAACCCAGCGCCAGGAACACGACGGCGATGACGAGCATCACCCGCAGCGGCGTCATGAACCGCTGCCTGCCGATCAGAGCGTGCCGGCCGACGGGACCGCCGACGGTCTCCGCCAGCGCCGCCCCGATCCGGTCGGTACGGCTGGGCAGATCGCGGTCGTCGACGCTACGCCGGTCCGGCGCGGGTGGCACCGGCGCAACCCATCCGGACCGGTCCGGCTGCTCGTCCGCCGTCACGGAGGCGGCAGCGGACCAGGCGGTACGGGGGCGCCGGGGACGACCGGCTGCGGCTGCACAGGAACCCCGGGTGCCGGCACGCCCGGCGTGGGCACCGGTGCGCCGACCGGCGGCGGCGGCCCGACCGGCACGGTCGTCGGCGGGCCGAGCGGGATGGTGATGCCCGGCGCGACTTCGAGCGTCGGCTGGATGACCGTCTCCGACGGGGTCGGCACCAGCGTCGAGGTGGCCGTCGGACGCGGCGGCGCCTGCGGCACACCCGCGTATCCGCCGATCTCCTCGGGCTTCGGGAACGACTCGTTGTCGGTGTCCTCGAGCGCGCCGTCCATCGTGGCCTTCCAGATGTCCGACGGCAGACCGGACCCGTACACCGGGGAACCCCACTTGTTCTCGAGCGGTTTCGTGCCGTCGACCGTGCCGACCCAGACCGCGGTCGACAGCGACGGGGTGAACCCGACCATCCACGCGTCACGGTTCGCGCCGGTGTCGCCGAGCTGGTTGGTGCCCGTCTTGGCCGCCGACGGCCGCCCGCCCGCCAGCGCGTGACCGTTCGAGTACGCCGCGATCGGCTGCATCGCGGAGGTGACGTTGTCGGCGACGGCCTTGTCGATGCGCTGCTCGCCGCTGTTGTCCTCCTGCGAGGCGTCGAACAGCACGTCGCCCTGCGAGTTGACGACCTTCTGCACGAAGTGCGGTTTGTGGTAGACGCCGGACGCTGCGAGCGTCGCGTACGCCGACGCCATGTCGATCACGCGGGACTGGTACTGGCCGAGCACGATGCCGTTGTTCGGCGGTCCGCCCTTACCGTCCTCGCTCAGCGTGTGATCGACACCGGGGAAGCTTTCGGCGATCCCGGCCTGGTGAGCCGCGTCGGCCACGTCCTGCGGGCCGTTGTTCAGCTCGAGCATCAGGCGGTAGTAGCTCGTGTTCAGCGAACGCTTCAGTGCCTCGGCGATGTTGCAGGTGCCGCAGCTGTTGCCCTCGACGTTGCCGATCTTGATGCCGTCGACCTCCAGCGGTGAGCTGTCGATCTGGTAGCCCAGGCCGATGCCCTGCTGCAGCGCGGCCACCAGCGCGAACACCTTGAACGACGAACCGGTCGGCAGACCGGCCTGCGCGAAGTCGAATCCGTTGGCGTCCGAACCGCCGTAGTACGCCTTGACGCCGCCGGTCTTCGGATCGATCGACACCACCGCGGTGCGCATATCGGGGTCCTGGCCGTCGAGATACTCTGCGACGGCGTCCTCGGCGGCGCGCTGCGCCTTCGGGTCGATCGTCGTGGTGATCTGCAGCCCCTCGGTGTTGAGCTGCTGCTCGCTGATGTTGAACAACTCGAGCAGCTCACGCTGCACCTGCCGCTCGATCAGACCGTTGGGACCCGTCGTCTGGTTCTGGGTCTGCGCCACATCCGGCGGGACCGTCGGCGGGAAGACCTGCGCGGCGCGGTCCGCCTCGGACAGGGCGCCGATCTCGACCATTCCGTCGAGCACCCAGTTCCACCGCTCGGCCGCACCCTCGGGATCGATGGCCGGATCGAGCGCGGACGGCCGCTGGATGAGCGCGGCGAGCAGTGCGCCCTCGGAGACGGTGAGCTGTTCGACCGGCTTGTTGAAGTAGGCCTTCGACGCCGCGGCCACCCCGTACGCGCCGCGACCGAAATAGATGATGTTGAGATACGACTGCATCACCTGGTCTTTGGACCATTCGCTGGACATCTTCGTCGAGATGACCAACTCCTTGGCCTTACGCGTCACCCCGCCCAGTCCCGAACGCTCCGATCCGACGAGGGCGTTCTTCACGTACTGCTGGGTGATCGTCGACCCGCCCTGCACGTCACCACCGAGCACGTTGTTCTTGATGGCGCGGGCGAACCCGGTGAACGAGAAACCCGGGTTGGAGTAGAAGTCGCGGTCCTCGGCGGCCATCACCGCGTCGCGCACGTGCACCGGGATCTGGTCGATGTTGACGTCGACGCGGTTGCCCTCGGGCGGAACGATCTTCGCGATCTCACTGCCGTCGCTGGCGAGGATCGTCGACACCTGGTTCGTGCGGATGTCGCCCGGGTTGGGCACATCGACGATCATGTAGGCCATTCCGAACGTGACCAGCGGAAGCACGATCAGGACGGCGGCCGCGGCGATCAGGCCGCGCCGGACCCACTTCCAGTTGATCTGCTCGCGCCAGTGCGGGCGCGCACCGGGCGGCGGCGGACCGGGCGGTCCCTCGCCACCCCTGCCGCCTCCGCCGCCGGGTCGACGCGGAGGGGGCGGCGGCTTCTGCGGAGGGGTGCCGTCGAGCGCGGCCTTGACCACGTCGATGGGATCGCGCAGATGGGCCGGCGGTTCGTCGCGGTACTGCGGCAGGATCGCGGTCCGGCCGTCGTCGGGCGCGCGGGGCGGACGGTTCCCGCGGGGCGGCTCGGGCGGCCGGCGCACGGGTCCGTCGGCGGGACGCGGCGGACGGCCCCGGTCCGCGTGCCGGGGGCCGGATGCTGGAGGCGGCGCGCCGACACCGTCAGCCCCGTGTCCCCTACGGACATCGCCGGCTGACCGTTCGTGGCGCCCTTCGCTATTCACTCGCCGTACGCGCGCTCTTGCGCGCCGGCCGGGTACCGCGCGGGGCCTTCGGAGGCCGCACCGCGCCGAGCACATAGGACTTCACCAGGTGATTCCATTCACAGGTTCGGCATACCTCCACCACATGTACGGAGAACTCGTCGAACTTGGTGGCCAGCAGAACCAGCTCCTCGGCGGTTCGCGCCGACCCGGACACCGGGCCCAGATGATCCCCGAACACCCAGGACACCAGCGTGAGCTGCTCCTTGCGGCAGATCGGGCACATCACCGAGCTCTGCTTGCCGTGGAACTTCGCGGCGCGCAGCAGATAGGGATTGGCGTCGCAGACCTCCGAGACGCCGGTGCGCCCCGAGTAGACCTCAGCCAGCAGGGAGCGGCGCCGAAGCGCGTAGTCCACCACCTGTCTCTGCAATCGCACGCAGACCAGAGTACGTCGGCCCTCTGCGCGCCGATCGGCAGACGCCGCATCGTGACCCCCAATTCCGCGTCTGGTCTGCGGCGTTCACCGTGGAACTCTTACGATCCTGGCGTGGCAGTGAGCAGCTCAGGGCGGCCGACGGCGGGAACCCGGGCAAAGGACAGCGACCGCAACGACACCTGCCAGGTGCTCGACACCGCGCTCAGCGAAGGGCAACTGTCGATGGCCGAGCACGGCGAGCGGGTCAAAGCCGCCACGCACGCCGCGACGCTGGGCGAACTTCAGGCGCTGGTCTCTGACCTCCAGACGGCCAACGCGCCGGTGCAGCTGCCGGACCTGAGCAGACCGAAGCGGCGGCGCCTGCCGGTGCGGGCGGGGTGGGGCGTCAAGGCGGCGATGGCCGCGGTGCTCGTCGTGTTGGGCATGTGCATCGGCTGGGGCCTCTACGGCAACACCAGTTCGCCGCTGGATTTCCAGACCGACCCCGGCGCCAAAGCCGACGGGATCGAACCCGTCGTGCTGACCCCGCCGCGGCAGCTGCAGTCGCTCAACGGGCTCACCGGGCTGTTCGAGCAGATGCGGCAGCGCTTCGGCAGCACCATGGGCTACGAACTGGACATCCGCGCCGACTACGCCTCACTGGACCGCCCCGACCCATCGGACAACCGGCGCCAGCAGAACTACGACTATCGCGGCGGATGGGGTGACCCCTGGGGCTCGCCCAGCACGCTGAGCAGCGACGACCGGCTGGTGGACCTGGCGAAGTTCGACTACGAGAAGACGCTCGCGGTGATGCGGGGTGCGCCCGACACCCTGGGGATGAACCGCGCCGACGTCACCGACACCTGGCTGCGGATCGGACCGTCGGCCGACCCCGCGACCCCTGACCTCGTCACCGTCGAAATCGTCGCGAGCAGCGACTTCGGCACCGGGCGCATCGAGCTGTACCCGGACGGCAGCACCAAGGCAATCTGGCCACCGAGCAGCTGAACGATCGGCGCGGGTTACGCGCAGGGGAACAGCAGGCAACGCACCGAAGTGGCGTCGAATATATCGGCGCGATACTATTTTGCGAGGTGTCGATGCGTCGTAACGACGGTGCAGATCAAGAGGGGGGTGGTTCCGGGTGCTGGAACTCGCCATTCTCGGTCTGCTGCTCGAATCGCCGATGCACGGCTATGAACTGCGTAAACGCCTGACCGGTCTGCTGGGTGCGTTCCGTGCCTTCTCATACGGTTCGCTGTACCCGGCGCTGCGCCGCATGCAGATCGACGGGCTGATCGTGGAAGACGCCGCCCCGGCCGGCACCGTGACGCGGCGCCGAGCACGACGTGTCTACCAATTGACCGACGCCGGCAAGCAGCGCTTCGCCGAGCTCGTGGCGGACACCGGTCCGCAGAACTACTCCGACGACGGGTTCGGTGTGCATCTCGCCTTCTTCAACCGCACCCCGGCCGAGGCCCGGATGCGGATCCTGGAGGGTCGCCGTCGTCAGGTGGAGGAACGTCGCGAAGGCCTGCGTGAAGCAGTGGCGCGGGCCAGCAGCTCATTCGACCGATACACCCGGCAGCTGCACCAGCTCGGGTTGGAGTCCAGCGAGCGCGAAGTGAAATGGCTCAACGAACTCATCGCGGCGGAACGTCTCGGGCAGGGAAGCCCGGACAACACGTGAGGACAGCAGCCTTGAACCGGGGCGACCAAGGACAGCACTACCGAATATCAGTACGAGAGGGAGAGAACGGCCATGACTGAGCACGCAGGAGACATCCGAGTCGCCATTGTCGGCGTTGGGAACTGCGCGTCCTCGCTGGTACAGGGCGTGCAGTACTACAAGGACGCAGACGAGAACGCGACCGTGCCCGGTCTGATGCACGTGCGCTTCGGGCCGTACCACGTCCGCGACGTCAAGTTCGTCGCCGCGTTCGACGTGGACGCCAAGAAGGTCGGCTTCGACCTGTCCGAGGCCATCTTCGCCTCGGAGAACAACACCATCAAGATCGCCGACGTCCCGCCGACCGACGTGGTCGTGCAGCGCGGCCCGACGCTCGACGGCATCGGCAAGTACTACGAGGAGACCATCGAGATCTCCGACGCCGAAGCCGTCGACGTGGTCAAGGCGCTCAAGGACGCCGAGGTCGACGTGCTGGTGTCCTACCTGCCGGTGGGTTCCGAAGAGGCCGACAAGTTCTACGCCCAGTGCGCGATCGACGCCGGCGTGGCCTTCGTCAACGCACTGCCGGTCTTCATCGCCAGCGATCCCGAGTGGGCCAAGAAGTTCGAGGACGCCGGCGTGCCGATCGTCGGTGACGACATCAAGAGCCAGGTCGGCGCCACCATCACCCACCGCGTGATGGCCAAGCTGTTCGAGGACCGCGGCGTGCAGCTCGACCGCACCATGCAGCTCAACGTCGGCGGCAACATGGACTTCCTCAACATGCTCGAGCGTTCGCGGCTGGAGTCCAAGAAGATCTCCAAGACCCAGGCCGTCACGAGCAACCTGCAGCGCGAGTTCAACACCAAGGACGTCCACATCGGCCCGTCCGACCACGTCGGCTGGCTCGACGACCGCAAGTGGGCCTACGTGCGCCTGGAGGGCCGCGCTTTCGGCGACGTGCCGCTGAACCTGGAGTACAAGCTCGAGGTGTGGGACTCGCCGAACTCGGCCGGCGTCATCATCGACGCGGTGCGTGCGGCGAAGATCGCCAAGGACCGCGGGATCGGCGGCCCCGTCGAAGCCGCGTCGGCGTACCTGATGAAGAGCCCCCCGAAGCAGCTGCCCGACGATGTCGCCCGCACCCAGCTGGAGACCTTCATCGAGGGCTGACCCTCTTCCTCGCCGAGACTGCGGTGAGATCGCGATTCCCGACCAAGGGGCGATCTCACCGCAGTTTCGTCGTATAAAGGGCAGGTGGTCACCGATGCTGAACTGCTCGACGTCGACGAGTTCGCGCTGCTGCCCGAGAACGCCGAGCAGATCGGCGCCACGACGATTCCACCGGTGGCGCGCATCGACGCCGGACCCGTCAGCGCCATCAAGTGGGGCGACGACGAGCCGCAGGTGGTGTTCCTGCACGGCGGCGGACAGAACGCCCACACCTGGGACACCGTCATTCTCGGCCTGGGGGTGCCAGCCCTGGCGATCGATCTGCCCGGGCACGGCCGCTCGGCGTGGCGGGAGGACGGCGACTACGGCCCCAAGCTCAACGCCGAGACGTTGCGCCCCGTCCTGCGGGAGTGGGCGCCGCACCCGCGGCTGGTCGTCGGGATGTCACTGGGTGGGCTGACCGCGCTGCGCATCGCGGCCACCGAACCGGCACTGGTGCCCGAGCTCGTCCTCGTCGACGTCACCCCCTCGGCGCCCGAACGCCACGAACAGATGACCCAGGCGCAACTGGGTGCGGTCGCGTTGGTGCGCGGCGACCGCACCTTCCCGTCGTTCGAGGCGATGCTCGACGCGACAGTCGCCGCCTCGCCGCACCGCGATCGGAAGTCGTTGCGGCGCGGGGTGTTCCACAATTCGAAGCGGCTGGACGACGGCACCTGGACCTGGCGCTACGACTCGTTCCGCACCGGCGACGGCTTCCAGGGACTGTGGGACGACGTGCCCTCGATCACCATGCCCACCACGCTGGTCCGCGGGGCGAAGTCGTTCTTCGTCAACGACGAGGACGCCGAGGCCTTCGCCAAGAGCGCCCCGGGATTTCAGCGCACTCACGTGGTCGAGAACTCGGGGCACTCCGTGCAGGGCGACCAGCCGCAGGCGCTCGTCGAGATCCTGCGCGGAGTGCTCGACCGCTAACGATTCGCGAGGGCTTCCCCACGCCACCGCCGGCCGACGAACAGGAAGCCGATCAACGCCATCGCCGCAACGGCGGGCGGCGGCGCATCGACGCGGTATCCGAGATCCCGCAGGATGCCGAGCTCGAGCGGACTCAGCGCCCGGACGACGAAGCCGGTGCCGGATCCGGCGTTCATGACCTTCTGATCCGAACCGGAGAACGTGTCGTCATCGAGGTGGCTGGTCGAGCTGCCCTCTGCCCACGGGTCAGGGGTGTACAGCGGCACCAGATCGCCGTACGCGCTGACGGCATGGACGCCACCGAAGTACAGGCCACCGTCTCCGCCCGTGAGATTGGGGTCGAAGGCGGTGTCCCACTGGAAATCACGGTTGATGGGACGGGCGCGGTCCCGGGTGACCATGAACTTGTCGAAGAGCACCCAGGCGACTACCTCCTCGTTCTCACCGGGGGCTCCCGTGCCCGACAGGAACCCGAACGAGTGCAGCAGTTCGTGGATCGCCGTCGAGTTGAAGTCGAACTCATCGGGGCCGACAACATCCCCGAGGGCCCACTCGTTACCGAAGTTCCAGTCGATGCCGCCGTCGGCGGCCGACCCGTTCGCATCCTCGCCGGTGAGCAGCTTGTGCTGCACGATCGTCGGCCAGAAGCCGGGGTCGTCGCTGATGAGATCGCTGCCCGCCGACGCGAGAGTGGTCGAGTCCGGATCGTCCAGCGCGGTGACCTCGTAGGTGAGGACGACCGGTTTGGTCACGAGGAAATACAGCACCAGGTCATCGGCCGCATCCTGCAGCGCCTGCCGGCGTTCGGGTGTCCAGTGTTCGCTGCCCGTGGTGTAGGTGAAGTCGAACCTGATGGCGCGCTGGTTGACCAGATTGGTGGCGCGGGTACCCACCGGGCGGAACGGGTCGAGCAGGTTGACATGCGGGCCGACGTCGATCGCCACGACCCGGAACGTGTCGACGCCGTCGAAACCTTCGCCGGGAGTGTAGGTGTAGGTGCCGTCGGCGTTGAGTTGCACGGACCCCGAGCTCGGACCCCTGGTGAGTACGTAGACCAGCCGGTCCCCGTCGGGGTCGACCGCCCCCACGGTGCCGGTCATCGGGCCGTCGAGCTTGCCGCTGATCTGGATAGGCGCCACATCGGGCGCCTGGTTGAACAGGGTGCGCCGGGTCGCCCACAGCGCGCCGGCGAGGTGGTACTGGGCCTGGCTGTCGACCGGCAGCGACTTGATCCAGCCCTGTGACGACGTCGTCCACTTGTCGATCGACTGCCCGGCGAACTCACTCCAGTTGCTGACGGGATTCCGCGGTGTACTGACCCTGACAGCGGTGGGCGGCCGAGGCGAATCGGTCTCGGCGGCAGTGCTTTCCGCCAGATCTGCGGTGTCTGCATCGGCATCGGCAGACCCGCTCGCCCGGTCACGGGAGGTCGGGTCATCGGCGTCGTCGGCCTCGGCCTCTTCGGCGAGTTCGGCGGCCTCTTCGGCGAGGTCGGCTTCGTCGTCGAGGTCGGCTTCTGCTTCCTCGTCCGCGGCGCTGTCGTCAGTCGCGGAGTCGTCATCCGCCGACTCGTCTGCGGCGGTGTCGTCAGTCGCGGTGTCGTCGAGTGTGTTCGCGGACTCGGCAGGCTTGGCGTCGTCGTCGGAGGTCGCGGCGCTCGAGGACGTCGAACTCTCCCCCGCCGTGTCCGCTGCCGCCGTCCCGACCTGCGGCCCCAGCAGCGAGAATCCGAGCAACCCCGCCCCGACCCCGGCCGACGCCGCCCCCACCTGCAACCAACGCCGGACCGCGAAGCCCTCCGCCCGACGTGCGTGCCGACGAACCGCCATGTATTGACCCCCTCGTTATTTTCTTGCCGGGACGTTATCGTTCCGCCACGCGATCGCGCAGCAAATTCGTTGAATCCGCACGAGTCGGCCGGATCCGGCAACCCGCTGTTCACCTGTTCATCGCCTGCCGCTCGCCCGGCTGCCGTAACTTTCCGCCCGTTCGGCCGCTCAGCCCGCGGCCGTCAGTACGGAAGGACTCCGCCGGCCATGGCCTTGATGCCGTTGAATCTCTTTGTCTCCCACGATGGAAAGTCCAGGCGCCAACACATCACCTGCCGCTACAAGTGCGGCGACGCCTGCTCGAAACCGGTTCCCAACACCAGCGACAACGAGTACTTCGGCGACATCGTCAAGCAGCTCAACCGCCGCTCGCTCCTGCAGGCCACCGGCGTGACGGTGCTCGCGGTCGGTGCCGGATCGATGCTCGCGGCCTGCGGCGGCAACGACACCGCCCCGGCGGCGAGCCCGTCGGAAGCCGCCCCCCTCGAACCGCGCCCCGGCATGAAGTTCACCGCGGTCGCACCCAACAGCGAGGACGCCGTCGTGATCCCCGACGGATACCAGCAGGCCGTGGTGATCAGCTGGGGCGATCCTGTGCTGCCCGACGCGCCGGCCTTCGACGTCACCCGCCAGAGCGGCGCGGCGCAACGCGGCCAGTTCGGCTTCAACAACGACTTCGCCGCACTGCTGCCGATCGAAGGCCAGCCCGACCATTTCCTGCTCGTCACCAACTTCGAATACGTCACGCCGCAGTTCATGTTCGCCGGTTACAACCCCGACGCACCGACCCGTGAACAATTCGACATCGAGATCGCCGCGATCGGGATGGGCGTCGTCGAGGTCGAGCGCACACCGCAGGGACTCAAGCCGGTGATGGGCCGCTACAACCGGCGCATCACCGCCGACACCCCGTTCACGCTGACCGGGCCCGCGGCGGGCACCGAGTTCGTCATCACCGACGCGGACCCGAGTGGCCGCACCGTCGCCGGTACCTTCGCCAACTGCGCTGGGGGGGTAACCCCCTGGGGCACAGTGCTTTCCGGGGAGGAGAACTTCCACAGCTACTTCGGCGCCGCAGAGGGCTCGCCCCCGCCTCCGCCGGTGGTCGCCGACCGCCAGGACCGCTACGGCGTGGCTCTGGAACCGTCCGAACTTCGGTGGGAGACTTTCGATTCCCGCTTCGATGTCACGCAGACACCGAACGAGGTGAACCGGTTCGGCTACGTCGTCGAACTCAATCCGTGGGATCCGCAGTCCACCCCGGTCAAGCACAGCGCCCTCGGCCGCTTCAAGCACGAGGGCGCCAACATCCACGTCGCCGATGACGGCACGGTCGTCGCCTACACCGGTGACGACGAGCGCTTCGACTACCTGTACAAGTTCGTCTCCGCCAAGAAGATCCGGCCCGGACGCGATGCCGCGGCCATGGCGCACAACATGACCATCCTCGACGAGGGCACGCTGTACGTCGCCAAACTCTCCAGCGACATCCCCGCCGCCGAGATCGACGGCTCCGGCACGCTGCCGAAGAAGGGCTCGTTCAGCGGCACCGGCACCTGGCTGCCGCTGCTGAAGTCCGGACCGGGCGGTCAGGCCGAGTCGCTGGTTGGCGGCATCACCGCCCAGGAGGCCGCCGTGTTCACCCGGATGGCCGCCGACAAGGCCGGCGCCACGAAGATGGACCGCCCCGAAGATGTGGAAGCCCACCCCGAGACCGGCAAGATCTACGTTGCGCTGACCAACAACGACGAGCGCGGCGCGCCGGGCGAACCGGGAGTCGACGCGGCCAACCCCCGCAACGACAACAAGAGCGGACAGATCCTCGAGATCACCGACAACCACGCCGGCACCGACTTCACCTGGGATCTGCTGCTGGTGTGCGGCGACCCCGCCGCCGCCGACACCTACTACGCCGGATTCGACAAGACGAAGGTCAGCCCGATCTCCTGCCCGGACAACCTCGCGTTCGACAGCCACGGCAACCTGTGGATCTCCACCGACGGCAATGCGCTCGACTCCAACGACGGCCTGTTCGCCGTCGCGCTCGACGGCGAGAACCGCGGGGAGACCAAACAATTCCTCACCGTTCCCATCGGTGCGGAGACGTGCGGTCCGGTGGTCACCGACGACGTCGTGACGGTGTGCGTGCAGCATCCCGGCGAGAACGACGACAACAGCATCGACAATCCGCTGTCCCGGTGGCCCGAGGGCGGCAACGGCACGGCGCGGCCCTCGGTGGTGGCGGTGTGGAAGGCCGGTGGGCGGATCGGCGTCTAGCATCGGGCGCCGCTAACATCTCCGGGTGACATCGTCGGCGCTCACCACTGTGGATCTCGCCCACTCGGGGAACGAGGCCTCGGACCTGGTACCCGTCGACAATCAGGCGCTGCTGGACGCGCACGGGTGGGATTTCGGCTTCTGGACCGTGCTCGACGAGGGTTCGGTCGAGGATTCCGTCGCGGTACTCGGCCATGCCGCGGGGGCGGCGCCCGACAGCGGCTGGGAGATCCACCCCCTGCCGGCACTCGCCGGTGAGGAGCAGGCCCGGACCGAGGACGCCGAGGCGGTCGCACGGCACGACGGCTGGGTCTATGTGGTGGGCTCGCACTACGGCTCCAAGGCAGGGCCGCTGCAGGCCAAGCGCGCCTTCATCGCGCGTTTCGACGAACAGTCGATCGACCGCAGGGTGCCCGAGTCGGAGCTCCCGATCGAGATCCGGCGCAACCAATTCCGCCTGCACCGGCTGATCAACGACGCACTGGACGCTTCCCGGGTCGTCGCGATCACGCCCGGTGACAGCGTGCGTACCCGTTTCATCGCCCGCACCATCGAGCGCGGCACCCAACGCAGCAAGACCTGGGTCGACCGGTTGACCGACCGCGACGTACCGATCAACATCGAGGGAGCCGCCTTCCGCCCCAACGGGAACCTGCTGCTGGCGTTGCGGTTTCCCACCACCGCCGAGGGCGAGCCGATCCTCGTCGAGCTGTCCGGCGTGCCCGCCATGTTCGAGGCCGACGAGACGTGGCCGAGCGTCGAACACGTGTGGGAGCTGACCGGCGTGTCGCCGCACGGTGCCCTGGTCGGCTTCCGCGCCCTTTCCCACACGGGCGGTGAGACATACGACGCGATCGTCGGCTCGATCGACGCGACCGACAAGGGCTCGGTTCTCCTCGAGGACCACCCCGAGGGCGCCGTCGAACACTGCTCACATTGGCGTTTCACGCTGCCCACCGACGGCGGTCACGACGCCGGCGTGCCGGCCGAGCTGATCCGGGACTTCCCCGGCCTGCGCAACGTCGAGGGCATCGCGGTCGAGTCCGGGCAGATGTTCTACGTCACCGACGAGGACCACCGCATTCAGCTCCGCTTCGGCTGAGGACTGGCCGGCATCCGGCTACGGTGGATTTCGTGACCTCCCCCACAGGGCGCCCCGTGCGCATCGGCGTCCAGCTGCAACCCCAACATTCCCCGGAGTACCGGCACATTCGAGACGCGGTGCGCCGCTGCGAGGACATCGGTGTCGACGTCGCCTTCAACTGGGACCACTTCTTCCCGCTGTACGGCGACCCGGACGGCGCCCACTACGAGTGCTGGACCATGCTGGCCGCCTGGGCCGAGCAGACCTCACGCATCGAGATCGGCGCGCTGGTCACGTGCAATTCCTACCGCAACCCCGAACTGCTCGCCGACATGGCGCGCACCGTCGACCACATCAGCGACGGCCGGCTGATCCTCGGCATCGGCTCGGGCTGGAAACAGAAGGACTACGACGAGTACGGCTACGAGTTCGGCACAGCCGGAAGCCGCCTCGACGACCTGGCTCAGGCGCTGCCGCGGATCACGTCGCGGCTGGCCAAACTCAACCCCGCCCCGACGCGCGACATCCCGATCCTGATCGGCGGGCAGGGCGAGCGCAAGACGCTGCGGCTGGTCGCCGAGTACGCCGACATCTGGCACGGGTTCACCGACCGCGCCACCTACCCGGGCAAGGCCGAGGTGCTCGACCGGCACTGCGCCGACGTCGGACGCGATCCGTCGGCCGTCGAGCGGTCGTCCGGGGTGCCCGAAAGCAGCGAGGAGGCGATGCTCGCCGAAGCCGACGCGCTCGTCGGCCTCGGCGTCAGCCTCCTCACGATCGGGGTCAACGGGCCGGACTACGACCTGTCCGCCGCCGAAGCGCTGTGCCGCTGGCGGGACAACCGGTAGCGCATCCCCTCCCGGCCGGATGCCGAAACGCTACGGGGTCAAGGAGAAGGACCAGGTCGTCGCGCACGTCATCGACCAGGTGCTGACGGGCCGGCTGCGCGGTGGGCACCGCATCGATCGCAATGCGATCGCCGCGGCGCTCGGCGTCAGCCGCGTCCCGATCCAGGAAGCCATGGTGCAGCTCGAACACGACGGCATCGTGTCGACCCGCTATCACCGCGGGGCGTTCGTCGAACGGTTCGACGAGGTGTCGTTGGCCGAACACCACGAGCTGTACGGGGTGCTCAACGGCATCGCGTCCGCGCGGGCGGCCATCGCGCCGAGCGACGCCCTGCTCGGCGCCGTCGACGACGCCCTGCAGCACATGCGAAAAGGCAAGAGCCGGGCGGACTTCCAGGATTCCTGCCAGCGGTTCCGCGACGTCGTCAACAACGCGTGCGCGGGACCGCGGCTGCGCGCGGCGATCCACGCGTCGCAGTGGTTCGCCGCATCCGATTTCTGGCTGTCCTATCCCCGGGTGCGGGCCGAGTTCCTGCCGACCTACCAGCAGGAGGCGGCGGCCATCCACGACCGGGACCCGGTCGGTGCGCGCACCGCCTGCCTCGAACGATCCGACCTGATGGCGACGATCATGATCGCCGAGCTGACCCGCCGAGGGGTGCTCGGGGGCTCCGGTGGTTAGGGTCCACCCATGAACGTCGGACGGATCGCGGCACTGATCACGACGATGCTGATGGTGCTCACGCTGTGTTGCGCCGCGCCTGCCGGCGCACAGACCGACCAGTGCGCGCCGCCGGGCGTGGAGAGCGCCAGCCCGCTGCCCACCAACCTCGCCGCCGCCGCGCAGGGGCCGGAAGCCGACCGCTACACCACCGAATCCGTGCGGCCGCTGGACAGCATCGACGTCAACACCCTCGGACTCGGCACGCCCGGCGTGATCACCGTCGGCACGCTGTCCGACGCGCCGCCGAGCATCTGCATCGACTCCGCCGGTCAGTTCACCGGATTCGACAACGAACTGCTGCGCGCCATCGCCGACAAACTCGGGCTTCAGGTCAACTTCGTCGGCACCGAGTTCTCCGGGCTGCTCGCCCAGACCGCCGCGCGCCGCTTCGACGTCGGCTCCTCCTCCATCACCACCACCGACGCCCGCCGGCGCACTGTCGGCTTCACCAACGGCTACGACTTCGGATACTTCTCGCTGGTCGTGCCCAGCGGCTCCCCGATCGACGGCTTCGAGAAACTGGGGCCCGGCCAGCGCATCGGCGTCGTGCAAGGCACGGTGCAGGAGGCCTACGTCGTCGACACGCTGCGCCTGCAGCCGGTGATCTTCCCCGACTACAACACCGTCTACGCCAGCCTCAAGACCCGCCAGATCGACGCGTGGGTGGCACCGTCGGCGCAGGCGGAGGGCACCGTGCAGGCCGGCGACCCGGCCGCGATCATCGAGAACACGTTCAGCCTCGACAACTTCATCGCCTACGCCGTCGCCAAGGAGAACCAGCCGCTGATCGACGCGCTGAACTCCGGCCTCGACGCGGTGATCGCCGACGGCACCTGGGCGCGGCTCTACTCCGACTGGGTGCCGCGCGCGCTGCCGCCGGGCTGGAAACCCGGATCGAAGGCGGCACCGGCCCCGCAGCTGCCCGACTTCGCGGCCATCGCCGCCGAGCAGGAGGAAACCGACGTCGGGCCCGCCGCGCCCAAATCCACCCTGCGCCAGCTGTCGGATTCTTTCCTGAACTGGGACCTCTACCGGCAGGCCGTCCCCGACCTGATCAAGACCGGCCTGCCCAACACGCTGATCCTCACGGTCAGCGCCGCGGTCATCGGGCTGGTGCTGGGGATGGCGCTGGCCGTCGCCGGGATCTCGCGTTCCCGGCTGCTGCGCTGGCCGGCGCGAGTGTACACCGACATCTTCCGCGGGCTGCCCGAAGTGGTGATCATCCTGCTCATCGGCCTGGGCGTCGGACCCGTCGTCGGCGGGCTCACCGGGAACAATCCCTTCCCGCTGGGCATCGCCGCCCTGGGGCTGATGGCCGCGGCCTACATCGGCGAGATCTTCCGGTCCGGCATCCAGAGCGTGGAGACCGGACAGCTGGAAGCGTCGCGCGCGCTGGGCTTCAGTTACTCGTCGTCGATGCGGCTGGTCGTGATCCCGCAGGGGGTGCGGCGCGTGCTGCCGGCCTTGATGAACCAGTTCATCTCGCTGCTCAAGGCGTCGTCGCTGGTGTACTTCCTCGGACTCGTCGCCGACCAGCGCGAACTGTTCCAGGTGGGCCGAGACCTCAACGCCCAGACCGGCAGCCTGAGCCCGCTCGTCGCCGCCGGGTTGTTCTATCTGCTGCTGACCATTCCGCTGACCCACCTGGTCAACTACCTCGACGCCCGGCTGCGCCGCGGACGGCGGCCCACCGCGGAGGATCCGCCCACCGTGGCGCCGGCGGCGACACAGGAGATGATCTGATGGCCGACGCATCCATCGATCCGGTGTCGTTGGCCGCCAACGACATCCACGTCGCCTTCGGACCCAACAAGGTGCTGCGCGGCGTCGACATCGACGTGCCCGCCGGCAAGACCGCCGCGGTGATCGGACCGTCGGGCTCGGGCAAGTCGACCCTGCTGCGGACCCTGAACCGGCTCTACGAACCCGACCGCGGCGACATCCTGCTCGACGGACGGTCGGTGCTCAAGGACAACCCCGACCAGCTGCGGCAACGCATCGGCATGGTGTTCCAGCAGTTCAACCTGTTCCCGCACCGCAGCGTGCTCGACAACGTCACGCTGGCGCCGCGCAAGCTGAAGAAGCTGCCCGCCGAGGAGGCGCGCGAACTCGGGATGGCCCAGCTCGACCGGGTCGGACTGCGGCAGAAGGCCGACGTGCGGCCCGGCACGCTGTCCGGTGGTCAGCAACAGCGGGTCGCGATCGCGCGTGCCTTGGCGATGTCGCCGCAGGTGATGTTCTTCGACGAGGCCACCTCTGCCCTGGACCCGGAACTGGTCAAGGGCATCCTCGCGCTGATGGCCGAACTGGCCGCCGACGGAATGACGATGGTGGTGGTCACCCACGAGATGGGCTTTGCCCGGTCGACGGCCGACTCGGTGGTGTTCATGGATCAGGGCCAGGTCGTGGAGGCCGGACCGCCGGATCAGATCTTCGACGCCGCCCAGACCGAACGGTTGCAGAAGTTCCTGTCCCAGGTCCTGTGAAATTAACGTCCAAAAGCATTACGGCAGGCACCGACACGTTAGACTGGCGAACTATGGTGGAGACCCAGACGCCGGTCACCGAGCTCGCGGGTGAGCTCCAGCGGGTGCTGTCCAAGGTGTTCTCCGTCCTGCGCCGAGGAGATGCCAACCGGGGTACCGAGGGCGGCGATCTGACGCTCGCCCAGCTGTCCATCCTGCTGACGCTGCTCGACTGCGGCCCCATGCGGATGACGGAGTTGGCGGCGCACGAACGCGTCCGGACCCCCACCACCACCGTCGCGATCCGCCGGCTCGAGAAGCTCGGACTGGTCAAACGCTCACGCGACCCCTCGGACCTGCGTGCCGTGCTGGTCGAGGTGACTCCGGAGGGCCTGGTGCAGCACCGCGAGGCACTCGCCACCCGGCGCGCACACCTGAGCACACTGCTGGCCAAGCTCAGTGAGGAAGAGCTGCACACGCTGGCCAGCGCGCTGGCCCCGCTCGAGCGGCTCGCCGACCAGCACGAAGAGAAGAGCTAACCGAGCCAGTCGAGCACCGCGGCCGCGGTCCACGACTGCTGCATGCTGCCCAGCGGTTCCCCGGTGAACGGTTCGTAGTACTCGGCGAACGTTCCGTCGCTGGCCTGCCGCAACCCCTCGTGCCGCAACACCCGGGCCCGTTCAGCCCAGCCGCGGCGGGCGAAACACCAGGCGAACAGCCACGTCATCACCGGCCAGATCGGGCCGCGCCAATATTCGCGCGGCCGGAAATCCCGCGACACCGGCGACGTCGACGGAATGCATGCGTACTTCAGATCCGGGTGCCCGCAGAACCGCGGACCCTCCAGCAGCCGCAGCAACGCCCGCTCCCGGTTGTGCGGCAGCCCGCCGCACAGCAGCGGGGCGAACTGGGCGACGGTCTCGGTGGCCACCCACTTGTCCGCCCGAACATCGAAATCCCTTGCCGCGCCGGTGCGTTGATCCGTCGTCTCGATGACGCCGGCGCGGAACCGCTCGGCCCAGGAGTAGAGGTCACGCACGTCGGCGTTCGGGCGCTTGTAGTCCTCCCCGATCTCGGCCAGCACCTGACAGGCCACCGAGAAGATCGCCGAGACGAACACGTCCTCGACGGCGAAGCTCATCACCTTCGGGAGCAGATGATCGTCGTAGCGGGCGGACTTCATCTCCTCGAGCAGCCACAGATAGCGGTCGTACTCGTGGTCGGACGGCCGCTGGCTGGAGTCGGTGATGATCGCGTTGTCCTCACGCTGGTACTCGGGCACCGCACCGGGAATCACCTTGGCGTAGGCGGCATCCCACCGCGGGGAGTTGTCCATGCCGGACTCCCAGCCGTGGTACAGCGTGATGCGGCCGCGACCGTTCTGGTCCCGGCATTCGGCGAGCCAGCGGTGCCAGCGCACCAGGTCGCCCCAGCGCCGGTCGAGGAACGCCTCGGCCACCGCGCGCGTCGAGCGGCCGCGGGTCCTGGCGTGGTCGAGGATGCGCTGCACCGCGATCGCGTGCACCGGAGGCTGCGTGATGCCCGACGTGTGGCGGGTGCGGGGCGCGTCGGCCGCCAGCGCCGAGCACGCCCACCGCGCCGGGCCGGGGAAGTAGCCGTCGACACCGTTGGCGAACACGATGTGCGGGATCATCCCGTTGCGCCACTGGGCGGACAGCAACGTGTCGAGTTCGACGACCGCGCGCTCGACGCTCAACGGCGCCAGCCCGATCGCCACGAACGCCGCGTCCCAGCTCCACATGTGCGGGTAGAGCAGCGGCGCCGCGGTGGTCATCGCGCCCAGGTCGTTGCCGCGCAGGAGGTACGCGGCGCGGGCCGCGAGTTGCGTGGGCGCGAAGCTGGGATCGTGTGGCATCCGTTCAATCATGCGACGGTTGGGCGTTGCGCGCAGGTCGGTAGGGTTGCGACATGCCGACCGCGATGATCACAGGCGCCGGCCGCGGCCTCGGGGCGGCCGTCGCCACGGCGCTGGCGCCGACCCACACGCTGTTCCTCGCCGGGCGCCCATCGGCGCAGCTCGACGAGGTGGCGCAGCGGCTCGGGGCCACCACGTGGGAGATCGACTTCGACGACATCGACGCGATCCCGGCGGCCGTCGAACCGATCGTCGAACTCGACGTGCTCATCCACAACGCCGGTGTCGCCTATCCGGCGCGGGTCGCCGAGTCGACCGTCGACGAGTGGCGGGCCACCATGAACGTCAACGTGATCGGCGCAGTGGCGCTGACCCTGGCGCTCCTGCCTGCGCTGCGGGCGGCCTCGGACGGTCAGGTGGTGTTCATCAATTCCGGGTCGGGCATCAACGCCTCACCCGGGCTGGCGTCGTATTCGGCGAGCAAGTTCGCGTTGCGGTCGTTCGCCGACTCCCTGCGCAACGACGAGCCCGGGCTGCGGGTCACGTCCGTGCACCCCGGGCGGATCGCCACCGAGATGCAGCAAGATCTGCGGGCCTACGAGGGCCGCGACTACAACCCGACCGACTTCCTGAGCGCCGAGACAGTCGCGCGGGTGACTGCCGACGCGGTCAACGCCCCGCTCGACGCGCACATCCACGAGGTGATCGTCCGCCCGCGCTAGGTGATTTCGGTGTCGTCGGTTGCGGTGAGCGCGACGATCTACACCGAAATCACGGTGCGAAGGGTGGCGATCACCCGTTCGGGATACTCGGTGAGGTCCAGCCAGGTGAACCTCAACACCTGCCAGCCCAGCAGCGTGATGGCGTTCTGCCGGACACGATCGTGGTGGAAATCGCCCGACTCACTGTGGAAAGTCAACCGGATGAAGAGTCGTTCCGCTTCGGAGTGCGCACCGGTGTCGGCCGCCTGCAACAAGATTCGCGCCGCAGGTGAGCCGTAGCGGCCCTTGTTACGTAGGTGTGCGTGCCAGAGTTGGCGGAGCTCCATGTTGTTCTGCAGCGCTCGGTCCATGATCTTGGCGCCGCCGCGGATCCGCACCGCTGCTTCGATGACGGTGAGCGGGACGGCGGTAACCCGAAGGCCGCGCTGCACATCGATGTCGGCGGACTCCAGATCACGCCGGCGAAGCTTGGATCCCGGTCGGCTCCTTCCGCTGCCATTGCGGGGCATGGTCACCTCGACGACATCCGGGGCGAACATCGTCAGGCCGTGCCACCAGGCGGCGGCCAGCCCACTAGCGACGGCGTGGCCGCCGTAACCCCATACCGCCGCGCGCAGGCGCGCCGCGTCGGTGAACGGCCGGTCGTCGACGAAGTACACGCCACGCGAACACCGACGCCACTGACCCGACTTCACTCGCCTGTTCACGGCGTACCGACTGAGCCCGACCTCGAGGGCCTGATCCAGTGTCAAGACGCCATCGTGTCGACGTAGATACTCGTTGAGCACGTCAAAAGGACGCCACCTGGGCTCAACCGGTTCCACATCGGGCGGTTTCGGTGTAGTTGATTGCGGCGAGCGCAACGAACTACACCGAAATCGCTAGATGACGAGGTTGACCAGGCGGCCGGGGACGACGATCACCTTCCTCGGCGTCGCGCCGTTCAGGAACGCTTGCACCTTCTCGTCGGCCAGCGCCGCCGCCTCGAGCGTGCCCTTGTCCGCATCGGCGTCGACGGTGATGCGGCTGCGCACCTTGCCGTTGACCTGCACGGGGTATTCGACGGTGTCGGTCACCAGGTACTGCGGATCGGCCACCGGGAACGGCCCGTGCGCCAGCGACGTGTCGTTGCCCATCCGCCGCCACAGTTCCTCGGCCAGATGCGGGGCCAGCGGGGCGACCATCAGCACCAGCGGTTCGATGGCCGCGCGGGCCGTCACCCCCTCCTTGGTGAGGTGGTTGGTGTACTCGATCAGCTTGGCGGCCGCGGTGTTGTTACGAAGCGCCGCATAGTCTTCCGAGACGCCGGCCACCGTGCGGTGCAACACCCGCAGCGTGTCGGTGTCGAGCGCCTCGTGATTGGCGACGCGCACCGCACCGGTCTGCTCGTCGACCACCAGCCGCCACACCCGCTGCAGGAACCGGTGCGCGCCCACGACATCCTTGGTGGCCCACGGCCGCGACGCCTCCAGCGGGCCCATCGACATCTCGTAGACCCGCAGGGTGTCGGCCCCGTAGTTGTCGCAGATCTCGTCCGGCGAGACCGAGTTCTTCAGGCTCTTGCCGATCTTGCCGAACTCCTGAAAGACCTCGACCTCACCGTCGGGGCCGGGCCAGAAGAACTTCCCGTCCCGCTCGACGACCTCGGCGGCAGGCACATACGACCCGCGCGAATCGGTGTACGCGAACGCCTGGATGTAGCCCTGGTTCACCAGCCGGCGGTAGGGCTCCCGCGAACTCACGTGGCCCAGGTCGTAGAGCACCTTGTGCCAGAACCGCGAATACAGCAGGTGCAGCACCGCGTGCTCCACACCGCCGACGTAGAGGTCCACTCCCCCGGGATCCTGCGGGCCGTGGACGTCGGGCCGCGGGCCCATCCAGTACGCCTCGTTCTCCCTGGCGCACAACGCTTCCTTGTTCAGCGGATCGGTGTAGCGCAGCTCGTACCAGGAGCTGCCCGCCCACTGCGGCATGACGTTGGTGTCACGGGTGTAGGTCTGCAACCCGTCACCGAGATCGAGCTCGACGTGCACCCAGTCGGTGGCCTTGTTCAGCGGCGGATTCGGTTCACTGTCCGCGTCGTCCGGGTCGAACAACACCGGCGAGTAATCCGGCACATCCGGAAGCTCAACGGGCAACGCGGATTCCGGTAACGGATGCGGACGGCCGTCGCTGTCGTAGACGATCGGGAACGGCTCACCCCAGTACCGCTGGCGGGCGAACAACCAGTCGCGCAGCTTGTACTCGACCCGCGCCCGCCCGCGGCCGTCGGCGACCAGCCGCTCGGTGATCGCCGCCTTGGCCGCCGCCACGTCCAACCCGTCGAGGTAGTCGGAGTTGACCAGCTCACCGTCACCGGCGTACGCCGCCTCCGACACATCGCCGCCCGCGATCACCTCGACCACCGGCAGCCCGAATTCCTGTGCGAACTCCCAGTCGCGCTGATCGTGGCCCGGCACCGCCATGATCGCGCCGGTTCCGTACCCGATCAGCACGTAGTCGGCAATGAAGATCGGAACCCGTTGGCCGTTGGCCGGATTGAGGGCGTAAGCGCCCAAGAACGCGCCGGTCTTGGTCTTGTTCTCCTGGCGCTCCAGATCGCTCTTCGCGGCGATCGAGGTGCGGTAGGCCGCGACCGCCTCCCCCGGCGTCGCCGCGCCGAACGTCCAGCGGGTGTCGACGCCGTCGGGCCACTGCGCGGCCGTCAACTGCTCGACGAGCGGATGTTCGGGCGCGAGCACCAGATACGTCGCGCCGAACAGCGTGTCAGGCCGGGTGGTGAACACCTCGATGTCACCGGCGTCAGGGGCCGAAGGCACCCCGAAGAAGACCACGGCGCCGGTCGACCGGCCGATCCAGTTGCGCTGCATCGTCTTGACCTTCTCCGGCCAGTCGAGGACGTCCAGGTCCTCAAGCAGGCGGTCGGAGTAGGCGGTGATGCGCATCATCCACTGGCGCAGACGCTTCCGGAACACCGGGAAGTTGCCGCGGTCGCTGCGGCCGTCGGCGGTGACCTCTTCGTTGGCGAGCACCGTGCCCAGCCCGGGGCACCAGTTGACCATCGAGTCGGCGCGGTACACCAGCCGATAGGAGTCCACGACGTCGGCGCGCTCACCGGCACTCAAGTCCAACCACCGGCGCCCGTCGTCGAGCGCGCGCGCGCCCGATTCGAACTCCGCGACCAGCTCCGCGATCGGGCGGGCCTTCTGCACGTCACGGTCGAACCAGGCGTTGTAGATCTGCAGGAAGATCCACTGCGTCCAGGTGTAGAAGTCGACGTCGGTGGTCGAGAAGCTGCGCCGGGTGTCATGGCCGAGCCCCAGCCGGCCCAGTTGGCGGCGGAAGTTGACGATGTTGGCCTCGGTGCGGATCCGCGGATGCGTGCCGGTCTGCACCGCGTACTGCTCGGCCGGCAGGCCGAACGCGTCGAAACCCAACGCGTGCAACACATTGCGGCCGGTCATGCGGTAGTAGCGGGCGTAGACGTCGGTGGCGATGTAGCCCAGGGGATGCCCGACGTGCAGGCCCTCCCCCGACGGGTACGGGAACATGTCCTGCACGAACATCTTGTCGACCGGCACCACACCGTCCGGCGCCGCCAGCTCACCGACCGGGTTGGGCACGTTGAAGGTGCCGTCGGCCGCCCACGTCTGCTGCCATGTCTGCTCGATCTGCCCCGCGAGCTCTGCGGTGTAGCGGTGCTGCGGGGTGTCGGCATCGGCTGCCCGGTCGGGCTGCGTGGTCGGGGACTCGGTCACGCCAACAGGGTATAAGGAGCGTTTCGGCGGGGCTCGCGGCCGTCTGCGGGCAGCCGCAGGACACGTCTCGGTATCGGTTGCGTTGCGGCGAAGTCAGGGCTTGATCCCAGGTCGGTTCCAGCCCTGGTGACCGCTGTGAGCGCGTGGATACAGTCGGCGCCTGACCTCAGGGGCGTGACGAGCCCCTCACCACGGGAGAAGGACTGCGTCGATGATCGAGAAAGCCCGTCACTGGCGGGTTCTGGCAGGAGGTGTGGCTGCAGGCGTGGCCGGACTGGTCGGCTTCGCCGGTGCGACCGCAACGGCAGAACCCGTCTTCCCACAACCCCCCGTACCCGGTCCGGCCACCGTGGCCGTGGCCCCTGCCACAGTGGCGGCGGTGCCCGAGGCGGTGGCCACCCCCGGCGTCGCCGGCGCGGTCCTCAGCCCCAGCGCCGGAACGGTGCCGGCCGCCATCGCACCGACGGCACCGACCGCACCGACCGCGCCCAGCATCCTGCCCGCCTCGTCCGGGACGATCGCCGAGTTCTTCCGCGCCAAGGGCGTCACCATGCAGCCGCAGGCCGCGCGCGACTTCAAAGCGCTCAACATCACGCTGCCGATGCCCCGCGGCTGGGCCTACATCCCCGACCCCAACGTGCCCGAGGCGTTCGCGGTGATCGCCGACCGGGTCGGCGGCGACGGGCTGTACTCGTCGAACGCGCAGCTCAAGGTGTACAAGCTGCTGGGCGACTTCAACCCCGACGAGGCCATCAGCCACGGTTTCATCGACAGCCAGATGCTGCCGGCGTGGCGGTCCACCGATGCGTCGCTGGCGCCCTACGACGGGATGCCGTCCTCGCTCATCGAGGGCACCTACCGCGAGAACTCGATGACGCTGAACACCTCTCGGCGCCACCTCATCGCCTCCTCCGGGCCCGACCGTTACCTGGTGTCGCTCGCGGTGACGACCACCGTCGAGCAGGCGGTCCCCGCCGCCGACGCCACCGATGCGATCGTCACCGGGTTCAAGGTCAAGTCGCCCACCGCCCAACCGGCGGTCGCGCCCCCGCCGCCGGCGCCCCCGGCTCCGCCCGCGCCCGGGCTGGCACCCCTGCCGGCGCCGCTCGGGCTGCCCTGAGACGTCGTCCCCCGGGCGAAGCCTGGCGCCCGGGGGACGCGCTCGAACCCCGCCTCGTATCCTTGGATCCCATGGTCGTCGCTGCGGTGCTCTGCTTGTGTGCCGCCGTCGCGGTCGGAATCCTCGGGCTGTGGCTGCTGAGCCGGCCCCGTACGGACGACCCCCGGCGGCAGATCCTGCGGGCGGTGGCCCCCACCCAGCTCGCCGCCGCTGTGATGCTGGCGGCCGGCGGCGTGGTCGCCCTGGCGGCGCCGTCGCACACGGGCGTGCTGGCCGTGATCGCCTGTGTTGTCGGCGCCCTGGGCACGGTGGTCGCGGGCTGCTGGCAGAGCGCGAAGGTCGTCGCCCAGGCCGAGGCGGCGACGGTCGCCGACGCCGATTGTGCGGGCGCCTGCGCCAGCTGCGCGCTGTCCTGCCGGTGAGCTAGTTGCGGCTGACGTCGATCGGGTGGGTCGCCAACAACGACAGCGGCAGCGGCTGACGGCGTAGCACCCGCGCCCACAGGTCGACCCGCGGCTCGATGAGCACGTCAGAGGGCAACGCGGACAAGACGATCCAGTCGTCGCGTTCGATCTCACCCTCGAGCTGGCCGATGGTCCAGCCGGAGTATCCGGCGAAAATCCGCACGCCTTCGAGCACCGGGGCCAGCGGTTCGGGATCCGCGTCGAGGTCCACCATCACCATGCGGCCCTGCACGTGCCGCAGCCCCGGGACTCCGGTGGCCTCCACGCCGGCGCGCAGTGTCGCCAGGCACAGCGCGGCATCCCGCTTCACCGGCCCGCCGATGAACATCGTCTTCGGTTTGGCCGCCAGCTTCGCCCACTGGGGCAGCACGTTGTACACGGCGGTTTCGCTCGGCCGGTTCAGCACCACCCCGAGCGTTCCGCCGTCGTTGTGTTCGACGATGTAGATGACGCTGCGCCGGAACGTCGGCTCGAGCAGGTCGGTGTTGGCGAGCAACAGCGTTCCCGCGCGCACCCGCTGCGCCGCGGGCGCGATGAAATCCTCGGGATCCTCTGACTGCGCCACGTTCACCATCATGTCACCGGCATGGTGCCGATGTGGTGGACAAGGTGGGTCCCGCCCGACATTTGTAATGTGGGTGCGGTGCCGTGCACCTCGGCGCCTCTTCGCAAACTCTTGCGCCGGGACAGGACGTGAAAACAAGTGGTTGACGCTCGCGCGCCGAAAGCCGTCTGGCGGTCGGTGCGTGGGCTCCCGGAGTTCTGGCGGCTGCTCGAACTCCGCGCCGTCAGCCAGTTCGGTGACGGCCTGTTCCAGGCCGGACTGGCCGGGGCGATCCTGTTCAACCCCGACCGCGCCGCGGACCCGTGGGCGATCGCCGGATCGTTCGCGGTGCTGTTCCTGCCGTACTCGATACTCGGTCCGTTCGCCGGCGCCCTGCTGGACCGGTGGGACCGGCGGCTGGTGCTGATCGGCGCCAACCTGGCCCGCCTGCTGCTGGTGCTCGGGGTGGCCTCGCTGCTCTCCGGCCGGGCCGGCGACCTGCCGATCCTGTTGGGCGCGTTGGTGGTCAACGGGTTCACCCGCTTCGTCTCCTCAGGGCTCTCGGCGGCGCTGCCGCACGTGGTGCCGCGTGAGCAGGTGGTCGCGATGAACTCCGTGGCGGCCGCGACCGGCGCGGTGGCCGCGTTCCTCGGCGCGAATTTCATGTTGCTGCCGCGCTGGGCGTTCGGCGCCGACGACACCGGTGCCGCGGCGATCATCCTCATCGCCGCGCTGCCGGTGGCGCTGGCGCTGCTGCTGTCGGTGCGGATCGGCCCGCACGTGCTCGGTCCCGACGACAGCGCACGCGCCGTCCACGGTTCGGTCGCCTACGCGGTCGCGACGGGATGGGTGCACGGGGCGCGCACCGTGCTGTCGGTGCGCACGGTCGCGGCCACCCTGGCCGGTCTCAGCGCGCACCGCGTCGTCTTCGGGATCAACACGCTGCTCGTGCTGGTGATGGTGCGCCACAGCGACACCGCGGCCGTCGCCGGACTGGGCACCGCGGTGCTGTTCGTCGCCGCCACGGGCACCGGGTCGTTCCTCGCCACCGTGGCGACCCCGTCGCTGATCACCCGCTGGGGCCGCTACCGCACGGCCAACGGAGCCCTGCTCGCGGCCGCGGCCATCCAGCTCGCGGCGGTGGGGCTCCAGCTGCCCGTGATGGTGGTCAGCGGAGCGCTGCTCGGAGCGGCCGGGCAGGTCGTCAAGCTGTGCGCCGACACCGCGATGCAGATCGACGTCGACGACGCGCTGCGCGGCCACGTCTTCACGGTTCAGGATTCGCTGTTCTGGATGGCGTTCATCGGGGCGATAGCGGCCGCCGCGGTGGTCATACCGGCCGACGGCCGCGCGCCGGGTCTGGCGGCCGCGGGTGTCGGCGTCTACCTCGCCGGGCTGGCGTTGCACGCGGTGCTGGGCCGCAGGCAGGCACGCAACTAGTCTCGGGCCATGGCCTCCGCAGCACCTCTCGTCGCCGACCTGCGGGCGGAGAGCGACGAACTCGATGCGCTGATCGCCGATCTGCCCGACGAGCAGTGGTCGCTGGCGACGCCGGCGCCGGGATGGACGATCGCCCATCAGATCGCGCACCTGCTGTGGACCGACCGGGTCGCGCTGCTATCGGTCACCGACGAGCCCGGCTTCAACGTCGTCCTGGGCCGCGCGGCCGAAGATCCGACGGGTTTCGTCGACCGCGCCGCCGAGGATCTCGCTTCAACCGAGCCGCCGGAGCTGCTCGCGGACTGGCGGGTCACCCGGCGCCTGCTGCACGATGCGCTGCTCACCGTCGAGGACGGCCGCAAGCTGCCGTGGTTCGGGCCGCCGATGAGTGCGCCGTCGATGGCCACCGCCCGGCTGATGGAGACGTGGGCGCACGGACTCGACGTCGCCGATGCGCTCGGTGTGCGCCGCGCACCGACCGCGCGGTTGCGGTCCGTCGCGCACATCGGTGTGCGCACCCGAGACTTCGCCTTCGCCGTCCACGGCCTGCCCGCGCCCACCGCACCGTTTCACGTGGAACTACGCGCACCCGACGGGTCGCTGTGGAGGTGGGGGCCGGCCGACGCCGAACAGCGGGTCACCGGATCCGCCGAGGACTTCTGCCTGCTGGTCACCCAGCGCCGTGCGCGCGCCGAGCTGGATCTGGTTGCCACCGGCCCGGACGCCGAGCGGTGGCTGACCATTGCGCAGGCCTTCGCGGGGCCGCCGGGCAAGGGTCGCGGCTGAACTAACCCCGCTTTCCGTTGCCGTTGCCCTTGCCGTTGTTGTGGCCCGGGCCCTTCTCCGGCTTCTTCATCTCGTTCTTCGGTGGCGCCACCGGCTGCGGTTGCTCGACGACCGGAGCCATCGTCGGTGGCGGTGGCGGTGTGGGCGGGGGCGGTGGTGTCGTCGGCGGCAGTGGAGGCGGCACGGGGGCGCTGGTGCTCACGGGCTTCTGGGCGGGTGCGGGCGAGAACGGATCCATCGCCAACGCGACAACCGCGACCGCGAAGGCGGCCAGCACCGCGGCGGCGCCCGCCACCGCGCGGGCGCGCGGCGAGCGGCTCGAGCGCTTTGGCACACCGGCCGTGGGTGTGGCGAACGTCCGGGTGATCGGCGGGCCGACCGGGGCGGTGATCGGCTGCATGACCGGCATGGCGACCGGCATGGCGACCGGCGTGGTGAACAGCGCGCCGGGGTCGCCCGCGAGGGCGGAGCGCATCTGTTTGGCGCCGGCGAAACGCTGCCGCGGATCCCGGGTCATCGCCCGGTCGATCACGCCGGCGAGGACGGAATCGACGTCGGCGCGCAACGCGGCCACCGGTGGCGGCGGGTCGTCCACGATGGCGCGGGCCACCGCAGCGGGGTTGTCCTGCGGGAAGGCCCGCCGTCCGAGCAGCGCCTCGTAGGCCATCACACCGACGGCGTAGAGATCGTCGGCGACCGACGCCGGCGCCCCCATGACCCGTTCGGGACTCATGTACGCCAGGGTTCCGACGAGCTGACCGGTCAGCGTGAGCGCGGCACCGCCGGTCTTGGCGATGCCGAAGTCGGCCACCTTGAGGCTGTTGGCGTCGGCCGAGAGCAAGATGTTGCCCGGTTTGATGTCGCGGTGCAGCACGCCGGCCGCATGGGCGACCTCCAGGGCCGCCAGCACCTCGTCGAGCATGGCCCGCACCTGCGCCGGTGACAGCGGTCCCTCGTCGATCACGTCGCCGAGGGTGCGGCCCGGCAGCCGCTCCATCACGATGAACGGCGTGCCGTCGTCCTCGCCGTAGTCGTGCACGGCGACGATGTTCGGGTGCGTGAGTGCGGCCGCCGAACGCGCTTCCGCCTCGAAGCGGCCGCGCACATCCGGCTGAGCCCGCAGGGACGGATGCAGCAGCTTGACCGCGACCGCACGGTCCAGGCGCGTGTCCCAAGCGTCGCGGACCTCCGCCATTCCGCCAAGGCCCAGCGTGTCGCGCAGTTCGTAGCGGCCGACGAGCATTTCGTGGCCGGTCATGGCAGAAGCGGTAGCCCGATTTACCCCGCCGTAAACCGTATGGCGGACAGAGGGGTCACATCTCGGCGGCCGAATCGGCGCGCCCGTCGGCGTCGCCGTCGGACAACCTCACGTCCCATCGGCCGTCGCGGTCGGTGTCGACATGCGCGGTGTCACCGCTGAACGCCCGGTCGGCCAGCCCGTCCCCGTCGCTGTCGACGAGCCTGTCGTCGGCCTGCCCGTCGGCGTCGAGATCGACGATCGGCCCACCTGTCTGCTCGACGCCGTCGAGGCCGAACCAGCGCACCTGGCCGGTGCGGTCGACGCTGAGCATCCAGGTGCCCGATCCGTCGTCGCTGAAGAACGCCTCGGTGACGTCGTCGTCGTCGAGGTCGCGCGCGGCCAGTTCGGCCAGCCCGTCACCGTCGTGGTCGGCCAGCGCATCGTCGATGCGGCCGTCTCCGTCGAGGTCGAGACCGACCGCGTCGAACACCCCGTCGGCGTCGGTGTCGACGTCCGGTTCAGCGGTCCACATCGTGGTCGATCCCTCCGCGTCGCCCAGGCAGTACTCCATACGCATTCAGACGCCGGGCGGCCGGGCCAGGTTCCCTTCGCCGGTGGCGCGCACGCTCGGCACGGCGCGAAGGTGCGCAGGCGCAGAGCGCGGGGCGGCGTGTCGCGGAGCAGACACGCACGCTCGCGGAACGAGGCGGGCTACTGCTTGGCGTTCCACCACTTCATCAGTTCGTCGACCGCCTCGTCGTGCGACATCGGGCCGCGGTCGAGGCGCAGTTCCTTCAGATACCGCCACGCCTCCCCCACCTGCGGACCCGCGGGGATGCCGAGCAGCGTCATGATCTCGTTGCCGTCGAGGTCGGGCCGCACCCGCTGCAGATCCTCCTGCGCGGCCAGTTCGGTGATCCGCCGCTCGAGATCGTCGTAGTTGGCCTGCAGTCGCGCGGCGCGCCGCTTGTTGCGGGTCGTGCAGTCCGCGCGCACCAACTTGTGCAGCCGCGACAGCAGCGGGCCGGCGTCGGTGACGTAGCGGCGCACCGCCGAATCCGTCCACTTGCCGTCGCCGTAGCCGTGGAACCGCAGGTGCAGGAACACCAGCTGCGAGACGTCCTCGACCATCTGCTTGGAGTACTTGAGCGCGCGCATCCGCTTGCGGACCATCTTCGCGCCGACGACCTCGTGGTGGTGGAAGCTCACCCCGCCGTCGGGTTCGTGGCGCCGCGTCGCCGGTTTGCCGATGTCGTGCAGCAGCGCCGCCCACCGCAACACCAGATCGGGCCCGTCGTCCTCGAGGTCGATCGCCTGGCGCAGCACGGTCAGCGAATGCCAGTAGACGTCCTTGTGCTGGTGGTGCTCGTCGATGGCCATCCGCATACCACCGACCTCCGGCAGCACGACGTCACCGAGCCCGGTCTGCACCATCAGGTCGATACCGACCACCGGGTCTGCGCCCAGGAGCAGCTTGTCCAGCTCCACGGCCACCCGCTCGACGGTGATCCGCGACAACTGCGCGGCCATCGCGGTCATCGCGGCCAGCACCCGCGGCGCCACCTGGAACTGCAGCTGCGAGGTGAAGCGGGCCGCCCGCAGCATCCGCAGCGGATCGTCACCGAACGACACCTCGGGCGCCGACGGGGTGTCGAGCGTCCTGGCACGCAGCGCGGCCAGACCGCCCAGCGGGTCGTGGAATGCGCCGAGCCCGTCGGCGGTGATCGCCACCGCCATCGCGTTGACGGTGAAGTCGCGGCGCACCAGATCGTCCTCGAGCCGGTCGCCGTACCGCACCTGTGGGTTGCGCGACACCTGGTCGTAACTGTCGGCACGGAACGTCGTGATCTCCAGGCGGTGGTCACGCTTGCCGACGCCGATGGTGCCGAACTCGATACCGGTGTCCCACAGCGCGTCGGCCCACGGACGCAGGAATGCCTGCATCTGTTCGGGCCGCGCATCGGTGGTGAAGTCGAGGTCGGGGCTCGGCCGCCCCAGCAGCGCATCGCGGACACTTCCGCCGACCAGATAGAGCTGATGACCGGCCGCGGCGAACACCGCCCCGATGTCGCGCAGGAGGTCGCCGTCGCGGTTGAGTGCCACCGCGGCGCGCGCCAGTAGTTCGGCGTCGGCTCCTGCGTCGTGGTCGTGGTCGGACACGTTCGTTGAGCCTAGAGGGTCACGGTACGGCTGCGACCGGCGAGTGTGGCGGGAGTGAAAGCACGTGGCAGCTACTATCGCTTGGGTGTCGGACGGCGAACAGCCCAAATCACGACGCCGCCGCGGGCGACGTCGTGGCCGACGCGCGGCCGGACCGCCCCAGGGCAGCGCCGAACGCACCGACACCGCCAACACCGACGCCGCCCCCCAGCCGACGGTCACGCCCACCGACCAGGCCAGGAAGTCCCGGCCCCGCCGACCCCCCGAACGGTTGCGCACCGTGCACGAGACCTCCGCGGGCGGTCTGGTCATCGACGGTATCGACGGGCCGAAGGACAGTCAGGTCGCGGCGCTGATCGGTCGCGTCGACCGGCGCGGCCGCATGCTGTGGTCGCTGCCCAAGGGACACATCGAGATGGGCGAGACGGCCGAGCAGACCGCGATCCGCGAGGTCGCCGAGGAGACCGGTATCCAGGGCAGCGTGCTCGCGGCGCTGGGCAGCATCGACTACTGGTTCGTCACCGAGGGACGCCGCGTGCACAAGACGGTGCACCATTACCTGATGCGCTTCCTCGACGGTGAACTGTCCGATGAGGACGTCGAGGTCACCGAGGTGGCCTGGGTGCCGCTCAAAGAACTGCCCAGCCGGCTGGCCTACGCCGACGAACGCCGCCTCGCCGAGGTCGCCGACGAACTCATCGACAAACTGCACACCGACGGCCCCGCGGCCCTGCCGCCGCTGCCCAGATCTGCGCCGCGGCGACGCCCGCAGACCCATTCGCACACCCGCAACCGTCGTCGTGACGAGTCCAGCCAAACCCCTCCCGGCCGGCGGACGAACGGATGCGGACAAGGGCCGTGAGAGCCGTGGCGGTGCCGCGGGTGCTGGCCGCACTCGTGCTGCTGCTGCTGACCGCCCTGCCGACCGCGCTGCCCAAGGCCGCCGCCGGTGAACCCGGTGCGGCCCCGTTCCTGCAGCTGCGCATCGACCGCGTCACCCCCGACGTCGTCACCACCACCAGCGATCCGCTGGTGACCGTGTCCGGCGTCGTCCGCAACATCGGCGACCGCACGGTTCGCGATGTCGTGCTGCGCCTCGAACACGCCCCCGGTGTCGACGTGTCGTCCGGACTGCGCACCAACCTGACCGGCAACGTCGACCAGTTCGATCCCGTCGCCGACTTCATCACCGCGACTCCCGAGCTGCCGCGCGGCCAGGAGGTGCCGTTCACCTTCACCTATCCGATCCGCGCGGCGGACGGACCGTCGCTGCGCATCGAACAGCCCGGCGTGTACCCGCTGCTGGTCAACGTCAACGGCACCCCCGACTACGGGGCGCCCGCCCGGCTGGACGACGCCCGCTTCCTGCTGCCGGTGCTCGGCGTCCCGTCCGAACCGGGCGCCGATTCGGCCGCCGAGACCCTGAACTCCGTCGTCCCTCCCGACACGTCGAAACCGGTCCGGCTGACCATGTTCTGGCCGCTGGCCGACAAACCCCGGCTGGCCGCCGGCATCCCCGGCGGGACTGCGCCGGTGCGGCTTGTCGACGACGAGCTCGCGACCTCGCTGGCGCCGGGCGGCCGGCTGGAGACGCTGCTCGCCGCCGTCGACTTCGCCACGAGCCCGACCGTCGACCCGGGCGGTGACGTGGGCCGAGCGCTGTGCCTGGCGGTCGACCCCGATCTGGTGGTGACGGTCAACGCGATGACGACCGGGTACGTCGTCAACGACGGGCCGGACGGCGGACCCACCACCCCGACCCGGCCCGGCACCGGCCAGGAGGCGGCGATCGGCTGGCTGAACCGGCTCAAGGCGCTGGCCCAGCGGATGTGCGTGGTGCCGACGCCGTACGCCCAGGCCGACCTCGACGCCGTTCAGCGGGTCGGCGATCCCGCGTTGAGCGCGATCGCCACGACCGGTGCGGCCGACATCGTCGACCGCATCCTCGGCGTCACCTCCACCCGCGGTGTCACGATTCTCGGCGACGGTCCGCTCACGGGCGGGGCCGCGCAGCTGCTGTCCGGGCAGGGCCGCACGGTGGCCGTCACCGCGGCGCCCCTGACCGCCCAGGACGACGCGACCGGGCTGGGTTCCTCCGCCGATCTCGAACCCGTGCGGTACTCCCCCAACCTGGTCACGATGCCGTTCGACCCGACCATCGGTGCGGCGCTGGCCGGTGCGGGCGCCGACCCGGCGGCGCCGTCGTACCTCCACTCCTCCCTCGAGGTCCCGCTGCGGCAGGACTCCCCGGTCGCGCGGCGCCAGAACGCCATCGGATCGCTGCTGTGGCGCGGGCTGCGGCCCGAGGTCGAACCCCGCACCGAGGTCGTGGTGCCGCCGCTGGTGTGGACGCTGCGCCCCGACGACGCGCAGGCCGTGCTGACCTCGGTCGGCACCGCCATCCGCGCCGGCCTGGCCCTCCCCCGGCCGGTGGGCGAGCTGATCGCCGACGCCGACGCCGTGCCCGCCGCCGCGGACGCCGGCTGGCCGTCCGCCGAGGCCGGCTCGCGCGGCCGCGTCGACGATGCGGTGACCTCGGGCATCGCCGCCACCAACGGCCGCCTCGCCGGACTGACCGCCGCGCTGGGCGTCGACGAGCGCACCGGACTGACCGGCATCGCGTACACCGCGCCGCTGCGCGAGGACATGCTGCGCGCGCTGAGCCAATCGGAACCCCCGGCCGCCCGTGAGGATCTGGCCAAGCAGCGGCTCTCGGTGGTGACCGACACCGTCGGGGACATGTTCGGCGCCGTGCGCATCATGAACCCGGGCGGCGCCTACACGCTGGCCACCGAACGCAGCCCGCTGCCGCTCGCGTTGCGCAACGACCTGCCGGTGCCGATCCGGGTGCGGCTGGCGGTCGACGCACCCCCGGGCATGTCGGTCGACGACATGGGCGAGATCAGCCTGCCGCCCGGCTACCTGCCGCTTCGGGTGCCGATCGAGGTGCACTTCACCCAGCGCGTCGCCGTCGACGTGACCCTGCGCACCGCCGACGGTCTCCCCCTCGGCGAAACGGTGCGGCTGTCGGTGCACTCCAACGCCTACGGCAAGGTGCTGTTCATCATCACGCTCAGCGCCGCGGCCGTGCTGGTCCTGCTGGCCGGGCGGCGCCTCTGGCATCGCTTCCGCGGCCAGCCCGACCCCGCCGACCTCGACCGCCCGAAACGGGCGACGGTCACCCGCACCGATGGAGTCCCGCTGCGCTCCGACCCGCTCGACACCGCAATCCGCCACGCACCGGATGACAGCCCGCGCCGCGCCGGTGCGCGCGGCGACCAACCCGTCGGCGACCAGAAATGAGCACCACGGGGTGGGACCGTGGCGCTCCACCCGACCCGCCACCACCCACGGCCGCCCCGCGCCGCATCCCGCCACGCCCGGGTACGGTGCGCCCGGATCCGTCCCGGCGTCCGCCGCCACCCCCGCCGCGCCAGCGGGTCCCGCGCAGCCCGGCGCCCCGCCGCAGAGCCGGCCGTCCGGAACTGTCCGACGCGGCGGTGGTGTCACGCTCGTGGGGCATGGCGGTGG
The DNA here is from genome assembly GCF_010731695.1 of Mycolicibacterium litorale. Classification (NCBI taxonomy): domain Bacteria; kingdom Bacillati; phylum Actinomycetota; class Actinomycetes; order Mycobacteriales; family Mycobacteriaceae; genus Mycobacterium; species Mycolicibacterium litorale. Next base: position 4,398,323 of record NZ_AP022586.1, on the reverse strand, counting down.
CGACGCTGGTCAGCCGTATCACCGGATTCCTGCGGATCGTGCTGCTCGCCGCCATCCTGGGCGCCGCCCTGTCGAGTGCGTTCTCGGTGGCCAACCAGCTGCCCAACCTGGTGGCCGCACTGGTGCTCGAAGCGACGTTCACCGCGATCTTCGTGCCGGTGCTGGCCCGCGCCGAACGCGACGACCCCGACGGCGGAACCGCGTTCGTCCGACGGCTGGTGACGCTCGCGACGACGCTGCTGCTGGTCGCGACGGTGCTGTCGGTGGTGGGCGCCCCGCTGCTCGTGCGGTTGATGCTCGGCGACGACCCGCAGGTCAACAATCCGCTGACGACGGCGTTCGCCTATCTGCTGCTGCCGCAGGTGCTGTTCTACGGGTTGTCCTCGGTGTTCATGGCGATCCTCAACACCCGCAACGTGTTCGGCCCGCCGGCCTGGGCGCCGGTGGTCAACAACATCGTCGCGATCGCCACCCTCGGGCTGTACGTGATCGTGCCGGGCGAACTGTCGGTCGACCCGGTGGAGATGGGCAACGCCAAACTGCTGGTGCTCGGCATCGGCACGACCCTCGGCGTCTTCGCCCAGACCGCGGTGCTGCTCGTGGCGATCCGCCGCGAACGGATCAGCCTGCGCCCGCTGTGGGGTATCGACGAGCGGCTCAAGTCATTCGGCAGGATGGCCGCGGCGATGGTGCTCTACGTGCTCATCAGCCAGGTCGGCCTGATCGTCACCAACCAGATCGCCAGCGCCTCGGCCGCCTCGGGACCGGCGATCTACAACTACACCTGGCTGGTGTTGATGCTGCCGTTCGGGATGATCGGCGTCACGGTGCTCACCGTGGTGATGCCCCGGCTGTCCCGCAACGCCGCCGCCAACGACATCCCCGCCGTCCTCGGCGACCTGTCCCTGGCCACCCGGCTCACCATGGTGACGCTGATCCCGATCGTGGCGGTCATGACCGTCGGCGGCCCGGCGATCGGCACCGCGCTGTTCGCGTACGGGAACTTCGGTGAGACCGACGCCGGCTATCTGGGCATGGCGATCACCCTGTCGGCGTTCACGCTCATCCCCTATGCGCTCGTGCTGCTGCAACTGCGGGTGTTCTACGCCCGCGAGCAGCCGTGGACGCCGATCATCGTCATCATCGTCGTGACCTCGGTGAAGATCATCGCCTCGCTCGCGGCGCCCGCGCTGACCGACGACCCGGACCTGGTGGCCGGCTATCTCGGGCTCGCCAACGGGCTCGGCTTCCTCGCCGGTGCGGCAGTCGGTTACATCCTGCTGCGGTCGAGCCTCAACCCGCCCGGTGGCCGATTGCTCGACGTGCAGGTGATCCGCACGATCCTGGTGACCGTCGCGGCGTCCCTGCTGGCCGGGCTGCTCGCCTACGTGGTGGACCAGTTGTTCGGCCTGGAATCGCTGACCACCGACGGCGGCGGCCTGGGCTCGCTGGTGCGTCTGGCGGTGATGGGTGTGATCATGCTGCCCGTCATCGTCGGTGTGCTGCTGGCCGCCAAAGTGCCCGAAGCGGCGGCCGCCGTCGCGTTCGTGCGCCGACGTCTCGGCCGCCGCCAACCGGTGTCCGCGCCGTCAATATCTCGGCCCGACCAAGCGCGGTCCGCGGACGCCTTCCCGTACTCTGACCACAGGAGTGCAGGTCCGGTACGGGGGATTCGGGGCCCCGCGGCCGGCTGGAGTGAGCCTCCGGTGCGGGGTACTTCGGTGCGTGGTGCCGGATCAAACATGTGGAGAGGACCAGCGGTGAGCGACGACTCCGCGGGCGATTCCGCCGCACCGCCGGACAACGCTGCGACGACCAAGATCTCGCGGCCCGCCGCGGACCAGTTCTCGCGGCCCGCCGCGGACCAGTTCTCGCGGCCCGCCGCGGACGACTATTCGCGGCCCGCCGCGGACGACTTCCTTCCCGACGTCGCCGACGTCCCCGACGACCGGTCGGCCACCACGGAGATGCCGATGTCCGGGCGGCCGCCCGCCGACTACGGCGGCGATCCCACCCGCGAATCGCTGCCCTTCGACGCACCGCGCGAACCCCCCGTGGAGGCGGCCACGTCCGAGGAGGACATCCACCTCATCCCGGGTGCGATGATCGCCGGCGGCCGCTACCGGCTGCTGGTGTTCCACGGCGGCCCGCCCAACCTGCAGTTCTGGCAGGCGCTCGACACCGCGCTCGACCGGCAGGTGGCGCTGACGTTCGTCGACCCGGATGCCACCCTGCCCGACGAGCGCGTGCAGGAAATCCTTTCGCGCACACTGAAACTCAGTCGTCTCGACATGCCGGGCGTGGCCCGTGTCCTCGACGTCGCCAACACCGGATCCGGCGGCCTCATCGTCTCGGAGTGGATCCGCGGCGGATCGCTGGCCGAGGTCGCGGCGACCGCACCCTCCCCCATCGGCGGCGCCCGCGCGATGCAGTCGCTGGCCGCCGCGGCCGAAGCCGCGCACCGGTCCGGGGTGGCGCTGTCGATCGACCACCCCAGCCGGGTCCGCGTCAGCATCGAAGGCGATGTCGCGCTGGCGTTTCCGGCCACCATGCCCGACGCCACCCCCGAGGACGACATCCGTGGCATCGGGGCCGCGCTCTACGCGCTGCTGGTCAACCGGTGGCCGCTGCCGGAGACCGGCGAGCCCAGCGGACTCGCGCCGGCCGACCCGGATCCGGCGGGCAACCCGGTCGAACCGCGCGCGGTGGACCGCGAGATCCCGTTCCAGATCTCGGCTGCGGCCGCGCGGGCCGTCCAGCCCGACGGCGGAATCCGCAGCGCGCCCACCCTGCTGAACCTCCTGCAGCAGGCCACCGCCGTCGCCGACCGCACCGATCTCATCGCTCCGGTCGACCGGCCGGACACCGGCAGCGGCTCGCGCTTCCGCGCCGGCCCCGACGACGACCCCGAAGCCCACGCTCGCCGTAAACGCGGTCTGATGGTCGGCCTCACCGTCGGCGGCGTGATCGTCGTGGTCGCGCTGATCGTGCTGGCCACCGTGCTGAGCCGGATCTTCGGCGACGTCGGCGGCGGTTTCGACGGTGACGAACTCGGCCTCAACGCACCGACCACCTCCGCCGAAGCCGACGGCGCCAGCCCGGGCGCGGGCAACGTCATACGCCCGGTGCGGGCGACCGTGTTCTCCCCCGACGGCGGCGCCGACTCCCCCGACCAGGCCGGCAACGCCATCGACGGCAACTCGACCACGGTGTGGCCCACCGACACCTACTCCGATCCGAACCCGTTCCCGAACTTCAAGAACGGGGTCGGGTTGATGCTGGAACTGTCCCAGCCCACGACGCTGAGCTCGGTCGACATCAACGTGTCCTCCACCGGCACCTCGGTGCAGATCCGGTCGTCCGAGTCGGCCGAACCGTCGTCGCTCGACAGCACCACCGAGATGACGCCGTCGACCCCGCTGCGGACGGGCAACAACACCATCCAGGTCAGCGACGCCACCCCCACCTCCTACGTGCTGGTGTGGATCGACAAGCTCGGCACCGTCAACGGCGAGAGCCGCACCGACGTCTCGGAGATCACGCTGAAAGGCACCACCTCCTGAGGGTTATCCACAGGACGGTGAACTCGTGCCCGGAACCACCCGGAAGTGCCCTTAGTGTTCGGCTGTGGGGAGCTGCGACGCCGTCGGCCGGTCCGACGCCCAACTGCTGGCCGCGCACGTCGCGGGTGACCGCTATGCGTTCGAAGAGCTGTTCGTCCGCCACCACCGCCAACTCCAGCGGCTCGCGCTGATCACCAGCCGCAACCACGAGGACGCCGCCGACGCCCTGCAGGACGCGATGCTCAAGGCGCACCGCAACGCCGCGACGTTCCGGCACGACTGCGCCGTGAGCAGCTGGCTGTACCGCATCGTGGTCAACGCGTGCCTCGACCGGCTCCGGCGCGATCGCCACCTGGTCACCACCGCCCTGCACGACGACATCAGCCCACTCGGCGACCCCACCGCCCGCGTGGACACCGCCATCATGGTGGAACGGGCGCTGCTTCGGCTGCCGGTCGAACAGCGCGCCGCGATCGTCGCAGTCGGCATGCAGGGGTATTCGGTCGCCGAGACCGCCCGCATGCTCGGTGTCGCGGAGGGCACCGTCAAGAGCCGCTGCAGCCGGGCGCGGGCCAAACTCGCCGAGACGCTGCGCGGCCTGCACGAGCCACCCGCCACGCCCGGGCGGGGCTGCCCCACCGTGCCCCGGCCCCGGCACGGGACGTCCGCGCGCGGCAGCCGCCACCCGTCGATCGAACGCGCCGTCATGCATGCGAGCGCGTGCCCGCCCGCCGGCCGCCCGTAGCGTGGGCCTGCACGCGTGCGGGAACACCCGGACCTAGGCTGGTGTTGTACCCGTGCCGGTGCGAAACGGCAGAAAGGCTCACATGACAACCTCATCGACGGTTCACGATGTGATCATCATCGGCTCCGGCCCGGCCGGTTACACGGCCGCCGTGTACGCCGCCCGTGCGCAGCTCAAGCCGCTGGTGTTCGAAGGCAGCCAGTTCGGCGGCGCCCTCATGACCACCACCGAGGTGGAGAACTACCCCGGTTTCCGCAACGGCATCACCGGTCCCGAGCTGATGGACGAGATGCGCGAGCAGGCGCTGCGCTTCGGCGCCGACCTGCGGATGGAAGACGTGGACGAGGTCTCCCTCGACGGCCCGGTCAAGACCGTGACCGTCGGCGACGAGACCCACCGGGCCCGCGCGGTCATCCTCGCGATGGGTGCGGCCGCCCGCCACCTCGGCGTCCCCGGTGAGGATGCGCTGCTCGGTATGGGCGTGAGCACCTGTGCGACCTGTGACGGCTTCTTCTTCCGCGACCAGGACATCGCCGTGATCGGCGGCGGTGACTCGGCGATGGAGGAGGCGACGTTCCTCACGCGGTTCGCCCGCAGTGTGACGGTGATCCACCGCCGCGAGGAGTTCCGCGCCTCCCGCATCATGCTCGAGCGTGCCCGCGCCAACGAGAAGATCACGTTCATGACCAACACCGCGGTCACCGAGATCGAGGGCTCCCCCAAGGTGACCGGTATCCGCTTGCGCGACACCGTCTCCGGTGAAGAGACCAAACTGGCGGTCACCGGCGTGTTCGTCGCGATCGGCCACGTCCCGCGGTCGGACATCGTGCGTGGTCAGGTCGACGTGGACGAGGACGGTTACGTGCGCGTCGAGGGCCGCACCACGAACACCTCGATCGAAGGTGTCTTCGCCGCAGGCGATCTCGTGGACCGCACCTACCGGCAGGCCATCACCGCCGCGGGCAGCGGCTGTGCGGCCGCCATCGACGCCGAGCGTTGGCTGGCCGAGATCGGCGTCGCCCCAAGCGATCAAGAGATCTCCGCACCGATCTGACACACCTCCATTCCGACCTCTTAGGAGCACCCATGGCTGACAACAGTGCCACCGTCACCGTCACCGACGACTCGTTCTCCGACGACGTGCTGACCAGCAGCACGCCTGTGCTGGTCGATTTCTGGGCCACCTGGTGCGGACCGTGCAAGATGGTCGCCCCGGTGCTCGAGGAGATCGCGAGCGAGAAGGCCGGCGCGCTGACGGTCGCCAAGCTCGACGTCGACGCCAACCCCACCACCGCCCGTGATTTCCAGGTGGTGTCGATCCCGACGATGATCCTGTTCAAGGACGGTGAACCGGTCAAGCGGATCGTCGGTGCGAAGGGTAAAGCGGCGCTCCTGCGCGAGCTCACCGACCTGCTCTGAGGCACGGCGGCCCGGTTCCGTTCCGCCTGGCGTTTTCCGGAATCACGGAATCGTCTGAGAGAATGGCTCCCGGGTCCATCGTGCATATGTCGGCGCCGCACGGGTACTGACAGCCAGAGCTGAGGGGCCAGCCGAAGGGGCGAGTATGTCGAGTCTGCGTCACGGTGATCGCGGGGCCGCGGTCACCGAGATCCGCGCAGCGCTCTCCGCCCTCGGGCTGCTGGAGAGCGCTGACGACGACCTCACGACCGGAAGGCACGTCGTCGCCGACTATTTCGACGATGACCTCGACCAGGCGGTGCGCGCCTTCCAACAGCACCGCGGTCTGCTGGTGGACGGTATCGTCGGCGAAGCCACCTACCGGGCGCTGAAAGAGGCGTCCTACCGTCTGGGTGCGCGCACCCTGATGCATCAGTTCGGCGCCCCGATGTACGGCGACGACGTCGCGACGCTGCAGGCGCGGCTGCAGGACCTGGGTTTCTACACCGGTCTGGTGGACGGCCATTTCGGTCTGCAGACCCACCACGGGCTCACGTCCTACCAACGCGAGTACGGGCTGTACCCCGACGGCATCTGCGGTCCGGAAACCCTGCGCTCGCTGTACTTCCTCGGCTCCCGCGTCACCGGCGGCTCGCCGCACGCGATCCGGGAAGAGGAACTGGTGCGCCGCTCCGGTCCCCGGCTGTCCGGGAAGCGGGTCATCATCGATCCGGGCCGCGGCGGCAGCGACCACGGACTCATCATGAACGGGCCGCAGGGTCCGATCAGCGAAGCAGACATCCTGTGGGACTTGGCCAGTCGCCTCGAAGGCCGCATGACGGCGATCGGCATGGACACCTTTCTGTCCCGGCCGGCCAACCGCAGCCCCTCGGACGCCGAGCGCGCCGCGACCGCGAACACCGTCGGCGCCGACCTGATGATCAGCCTGCGCTGCGCCGCCCAGCCCGGCCCCGCCGCCAACGGCGTGGCGTCGTTCTACTTCGGCAACTCGCACGGCTCGGTGTCGACCATCGGACGCAACCTCGCCGACTTCATCCAGCGAGAGGTCGTCGCGCGCACCGGGTTACGCGACTGCCGCACCCACGGTCGCACGTGGGATCTGCTGCGCCTGACCCGGATGCCCACCGTGCAGGTCGATGTCGGCTACATCACCAACCCGCGCGACCGGGAGTTGCTGGTGTCCAATCACACTCGCGACGCAGTCGCCGAGGGCATCCTCGCCGCGGTCAAGCGCCTGTACCTCCTCGGTAAGAACGACCGTCCCACAGGGACATTCACGTTCGCCGAACTGCTGGCGCACGAACTGTCCGTCGAACAGGCCGGCCGGCTCAGCTCGAGCTGACCGGTTGCTTCGCCGACAACACCGCACTGCCCGCGCCGACGGGCTGCTGCAGTTGCGCTGACTCCAAAAGACGTTCGAGCGCCGCTTCCACATCAGCCTTCCAGCCGAGGCCCTGCTCCAGCTCGAGACGCAACCGGGGGAAGTAGCGGTGCGGGGAGACGACGGTGAACCCGACCTGCTCCAGGAAGTCGGCCTCGACCATGCACTGGTGCACCGAACAGTCACCGAGGGTCTCCACGACCGGCGTGAGTTCCGCGGGTACCGCCCGGGGGTCGAGGAGCTCGGTCACCGCCTCGGTTCGGCCGAAGGCCTCCAGGGCCCGGACACCTCGCCGCACCAGATCGCCGACGACCGACGTCAGCAGGGTGTGCGGCAGACCGGCGGCTTCGTCACCCTGCTCCGCCCCCACCGTCGTCAGCAGCACGGCGTCCGCGCTCACCGGCCCGGTCGGGAAGAGTCCGGCGCGCGGTACCGCCCGCGGCGGCGCGTAGAACGCGTAGCCGACGCACGGCTCCTCGGCGGACGGGTCGGTCGCCGCCGCTTCGTCGCTCATCGCCTCCGGACACAGCACCGCCACCTGTCCGCATGAACCCCACTCGAGCATGACCATCGACAGCCATGCTTCCTTCTCGAACTCGGGGTCGGACAGGTGATCGTCACGGCTCAGCGTCGACGGGTCCACCTCCCAGAACACGCAGCGGCGTGCGTGCTTGGGAAGCTGCTCGAAAGCTTCCAGACGCAAGGGCGTGATTCGTGACGCCACTAGGCTCCCCGCTTCTCGTGCGCTGCGAACGGGCGCGACTCGGTCTCCAGGATAGGAGAGTCCGCCGCCGGCGGCGCTGTCAGTCTCCCGTGCGGGCGCTGAGCCGTCGATGTGACCGAAAACCGTTGCTGCGCAGACGGTCTGCTCGCAGTCGGCGTGACCCTGCGGTGCGCGTCGTGGCGTGGTGTCACAGTGACGTAATGCCCCCGTGTCCTCGGTCAGTCCTTCGCCGAGTTCATCAACTCGACAATCCGCTGCAGATCGTCCACCGACCCGAACTCGACGACGATCTTGCCTTTCCGTTTGCCCAGGCTCACCGTGACGCGGGTGTCGAACGCCGTCGACAGCTGCTCAGCAACGTCCTGCAGACCCGGCATCTGGATCGGCTTGCGCCGCGGCGCCGGCGGGGCGGCCGGGTCGCTCCGGTTGGCGAGGGTGACCGCCTCCTCCGTCGCGCGGACCGAAAGACCCTCGGCGACGATACGGGCGGCGAGTTCCTCCTGCCGCTCCGGACCCCCCTCGAGCGCGAGCAGGGCACGGGCATGCCCGGCGGACAGCACCCCGGCCGCGACCCGGCGCTGCACCGCGATCGGCAGGCGCAGCAGGCGGATCATGTTCGTGATGAGCGGCCGGGAGCGGCCGATCCGGGAAGCCAGTTCATCGTGGGTGACCCCGAACTCGTCGAGCAGCTGCTGATACGCCGCCGCTTCTTCAAGGGGGTTGAGCTGTACCCGGTGGATGTTCTCGAGCAGCGCGTCGCGCAGCAGGTTGTCGTCGGCGGTCTCGCGCACGATGGCGGGGATCGCGGTGAGGCCCGCCTGTTGGGCGGCCCGCCACCTGCGCTCCCCCATGACGAGTTGGTAGCGCGGGCCGGCGTCGGTGGGTTCGAGGGCGCGGACCACGATCGGCTGCATGAGTCCGAACTCGCGGATCGAGTGCACGAGTTCGGAGAGTGCCTCGTCGTCGAACACCTGCCGCGGCTGCCGCGGGTTGGGTTCGATGGCCGATGGGTCGATCTCGCGGTAGACCGCGCCCACCTCGGCGACGGGCGGCACCGTCGCCGGCCCGCCGCCGATCACGACGTCGGCGGCAGCGCTGCCCATGCGCGGTCCGCCCAGCGCGGCGGCGCTGCCGTCCTCGTTGGGTCCGGTCGGGATGAGGGAGGCCAGGCCGCGGCCGAGGCCGCTCCGCTTACGACTGGGCTGCGTCATGTCCTTCTTTCCTTCGCGCACTGACGATCATCAGCGGGTGCCGGCCTGGGGTGCTCCCCGCTCCGCCAACTCGCGGCTGGCGTCGAGGTAGCTCATCGCACCCCGCGATCCGGGGTCGTAATCGAGGATCGTCATCCCGTAACCGGGGGCCTCGGAGACCTTCACGCTGCGGGGGATCACCGTCCGCAGCACCTTGTCGCCGAAGTGGGCGCGCACATCCTGGGCCACCTGATCGGCCAGGCGGGTCCGACCGTCGTACATCGTCAGGATCACGGTCGACACGGTGAGCTCCGGATTGAGATGGGACTTGACCATCTCGATGTTGCGCAGCAGCTGGCCCACCCCCTCCAGGGCGTAGTACTCGCACTGGATCGGAATCAGCACCTCGGGGGCCGCCACCAAGGCGTTGATGGTCAGCAGTCCGAGGGACGGCGGGCAGTCGATGAAGACGTAGTCGAAGTCGTAGTGCTTGAGTTCTGCCAGCGCGGTCCGCAGTCGGCCCTCGCGCGCAACCATGCTCACGAGTTCGATCTCGGCGCCCGCGAGATCGATGGTCGCCGGGATGCAGAACAGCCGCTCGCTGTGCGGGCTCCGCTGCAACGCCTCCTGCACCGGGATGTCTCCGATCAGCACCTCATATGACGACGCGGTCCCGGGCCGGTGTTCGATACCGAGCGCCGTGCTCGCATTGCCCTGCGGGTCGAGATCGATCACCAGAACCTTGAGGCCCTGCAGCGCCAGCGCCGCCGCGATGTTCACCGCGGTGGTCGTCTTCCCCACCCCGCCCTTCTGGTTGGCGATGGTGAAGACGCGCTGGCGTTCGGGCCGGGGCAGACCGCCGCGGGTGGCCGAGTGCAGGAGGCGCACCGCGCGCTCGGCCTCGGCGCCGATCGGGGTGTCGATCACCGCGTCGTTCTGCCAGTCCTGTGCGGCCGCGGGCGGGGCTTCCCTCGGCGTGGTCGGCCATGTTTCACGTGAAACACGCCCGCCGCCGCGCGGCGCCCTCGATCCGTCCGGACCCTCGCCCATGCTCATCTCCTACCCGATCGCCCCGGTCGGCCGCGGCCCTTGACCGCCGTGCCGCGTTCTGCCACGACCACGGTGGCGGGCGGATCCACATAGTCCGCGCCACATCTCACCACCCGGACGTCGACCGCGCCAACCCGGACGAGCACTCGCCGGTTCTCGTCGATCTCCGCCTCGGAACGTGCGCCCTTGAGGGCCAGCATCCGTCCACCCGGACGCAGCATTGCCATGCTCCACGTCGCCAGCTTGTCGAGTGAGGCGACGGCACGCGATGTCACCACGTCCATCTCCCCCACCTCGAGCTGGACCGCCGGCTCCTCGGCGCGGCCGCGGACCACCCGTACCGGGATCCCGAGCATGTCCACCACCTCGCTGAGAAACTCGCTACGCCGAAGCATGGGCTCGATCAGCGTGACATCGACATCCGGACGCGCCAGCGCCAACGGTATCCCGGGTAGCCCGGCGCCGCTGCCGATGTCGGCGATCCGCTCCCCCGCCTCCACGAGCTCCCCGAGCGCGGCACTGTTCAGCACGTGCCGCTCCCAGATCCGGTCCGTCTCTCGCGGCCCGATCAGGCCGCGTTCGACGCCTGCGGTCACCAGGAAGTCGGCGTACCGCTCGGCCAGCTCGAGGCGCTCACTGAACACCGCCTCCGCGGCGGGCGGCGGCGCGACGTGTTTCACGTGAAACATCCCCCTGCTGTCGGCTGCGACCGGACCGTGAACTACACCGATGTAACTCGATCAGTCGGCGAGAACGACGACCCGGCGAGACGGCTCCACGCCTTCGCTCTCGCTGTGCACCCCGTCGACGGCCGCGACGGCGTCGTGCACGATCTTGCGCTCGAACGGCGTCATCGGGGCGAGCTCTTCACGCGCGCCGGTCTCGAGCACACGGCGGGCCACCTTCTCCCCCAGCGCGGCCAACTCATCCCGGCGACGCCGACGCCACCGGGCGATGTCGAGCATCAGGCGGCTGCGCTCGCCGGTCTTCTGGTGGACGGCCAGCCGTGTCAGTTCCTGCAGCGCGTCCAGCACCTCGCCCTTGCGGCCGACCAACTTGTTCAGGTCACTGCCGCCGTCGATGCTCACCACCGCACGGTCACCCTCGACGTCCAGATCGATGTCGCCGTCGAAGTCCAAGAGGTCGAGCAACTCCTCCAGGTAGTCGCCCGCGATCTCGCCTTCGGCGACCAACCGGTCCTCGAGGTCATCCTCGACGGCCTCGCTTTCGGCTCCATCACGGGTCTCGATGTCCTCTGCCCGCTCAGTCGTATCAGCGTCAGTCATGTCTGTTTCTCCCTCTCCCGCCAGTCCCGGACTGGTCAACGCTTGCGCTTCTTCGGCCGGGCCCCCGGCCTCGGCGTTCGGTTCGCGGTCTGCCCGCTACTCGGTTTGGGGGCGGCGCCGTTGCCGGCGGCCTTGGCGGCGGGTCCGCTCGCCACGCCATCGGTCTCGCCCGCGGACGCCGCATCGGTGACCGCGGCATCGGTCGTCTCGTCGCCGACAGCATCTGCGGTGTCCTGCGCTTTGCGCCCACGCTTCGGCTTGGCTCCCGGGGCAGGCGCATTCGCCGCACGGCGCTCGAGCGCCTCGGCCTTCTTCGCCTCTTCTTCCTTCTCGATCTTGTTGAACACGTAGTGCTGCTGACCGTAGGTCCAGATGTTGTTCGCGAGCCAGTACATGATCACCGCGAGCGGCAGGAACGGGCCGCCCACCACCACACCGAGCGGGAACACGTACAGCGCAAGCTTGTTCATCAACGCGGTCTGCGGGTTGGCCGCAGCCTCCGCTGTCTGACGGGCCACCGACGCCCGGCTGTTGAAGTGCGTCGCGATACCGGCCAGCAGCATGATCGGCACGCCCACCGCCACCACGGCCACGCGGTTGAATTCGGTGAACGCCTCCAGACCGTGCTGCTGGATCATCGTCGCGCCCAGCGGTGCACCGAACAGGTTCGCGTCCAGGAAGTGCCCGACGTCGGTCGCGCTGAACAGATAGTTGGGGAGGCTGCGGTTCTCCTCCACGGACAGACCCAGTCGGCCGATCCCGGTCTGCGTCCGGTTGAAGGACATCAGCACGTGGTAGAGCCCGAGGAACACCGGGATCTGCGCGAGCATCGGCAGACAGCCGAGGATCGGGTTGAACCCGTGCTCGCGCTGCAGCTTCTGCATCTCGAGCGCCATCCGCTGGCGGTCCTTGCCGTACTTCTTCTGCAGCGCCTTGATCTGCGGCTGCAGTTCCTGCATCTGCCGAGTGGTGCGGATCTGCCGGACGAACGGCTTGTAGAGGATGGCGCGCAGCGTGAACACCAGGAACATCACCGACAGCGCCCAGGCGAAGAAGTTGTCGGGGCCGAGGAGGAAGGCGAACGCCTTGTACCAGACCCACATGATCGCCGACACCGGGTAATAGATGATGTCGAGGCTGAACCAGTTAAACACGCGACTTGCTCCTGACGGGGTCGGCGGTGACGTCCGCACCGCTGCGGTCTTCGGGCGGCGCGCTCGCCGCGGTCGGCCGTTCGGGGATCGGGTCCCATCCTCCCCGATGCCAGGGGCCGCACTTCGCGAGCCGGACGAGCGACAGCCACCCTCCGCGCACCAACCCGTACTCGGTCAGCGCGTCGACGGCGTACTGGCTACAGGTCGGCGTGAACCGGCAGGACGGCAGGCGAAGCGGGGAGATCATGTGGCGATACAGCTGGATGAGGTAGACCACGGCCCTGGCCGCGGAGGTACTCGCCCGTCGGAACGCGGTCACGCCGACGCCCCGACGCGGGGCCGGGCTCGGCGCAGCGCCTCGGACAGTTCGTGAGTGAGCCGGGCCGACGATGCGGCGCCGGCACCGGGCAACGCGCGGATCACCAGTCGGTGTCCGGGCTGCAGTTGATCGAGCATGGGATAGACGCTGTGCCGCAGCCGACGCGAAACCCGGTGGCGTACCACGGCGTTACCGACCGCCTTCGAGACCACCAGACCGATTCGCGGGCCGGTCGGATCGTCGGCGTCGTTCGCCATGTGCACCACGAGGTCGGGTTGCGCCGAGCGCACCCCTTTACTGACTGTGGTACTGAACTCCGTCGACCGGGTCATCCGGTACCGAGCCGGAAGCACCGCGTGAGATCCTGCGTCGACTCACGCAGTCAGAGAACGGCGGCCCTTACGACGGCGGCCCGTGACGATCGCCCGGCCGGCACGAGTCCGCATCCGCAGCCGGAACCCATGCACCCGCGCGCGACGGCGGTTGTTGGGCTGGAACGTCCGCTTGCCCTTGGCCACGGCAATCTCTCCTCGTTACGTGTGGCGTCCGCATACCACCGGTATGTCGTTCCGGTAGAACACGTTCGCCGTTGTTAAGCTCGTGCATCTTGCTGCTTGCCGGCGCGGTCTCCGCCGAGCGGATCGCAGCCGTATCGCCACGTGCGGGCGACTGTTCGAGGGTACTGACGAGATTTGCCTGGGTCAAACCTCGCTGCCGAGCCCTCGAATCGTTGACATTCGTCACATTCTTCACCGTGATTTCGCGCGCTCAAATATGAGGCCGCTCAATGTCGTCGAACTGTTGGCACTCCGAGAGAAAACTGTTAGCTTCTGGCAATGCCGTTTCGCACCAGGAACGGCCGCCGACAACGAAACGAGGACCCGCCGGCCGCGAGCCCACAGCCGCTTCACCCGCTGTGCCGAGCCCCGTCCCGGTGGTGTCCCAACCGGTAGACAACAGAACGACGACGACTGCCCGTTCTCCACAGGTTGTGGATAACTTTGTGGACAGCTTGTCTTCGTTCAATTGGTCGTCTCTGGATCGACCGCGAGGGGGTAGCCGTCATTGACCGCTGACCCGGACCCACCCTTCGTCGCCGTCTGGAACAACGTCGTCGCCGAACTCAACGGCGACAGCGCCCCCGGCGGGGTCCGCAACGGTGACGGCGCGCTGCCGACCCTCACGCCGCAGCAAAGGGCCTGGCTCAAACTGGTCAAGCCGCTGGTGATCACCGAGGGGTTTGCTCTGCTGTCGGTACCGACCCCGTTCGTGCAGAACGAGATCGAGCGCCACCTGCGTGAACCGATCATCACCGCGCTCAGCCGCCATCTCGGCCAGCGCGTCGAACTCGGTGTCCGGATCGCCACGCCCTCCCCCGAGGACGACGATCCGCCGCCGCCTCCGGTGATCACCGACCCCGACGAGGTCGACGAGGACACCGAAGCGCGCGTCAGCGCCGAGGAGAGCTGGCCGCGCTACTTCAGCCGGCGCCCCGCGGAGAGTCCGGTCGCCGAGGATCCGAACGCGGTGAGCCTCAACCGGCGCTACACCTTCGACACGTTCGTCATCGGTGCGTCCAATCGGTTCGCCCACGCCGCGACGCTGGCCATCGCCGAAGCGCCGGCGCGGGCCTACAATCCGCTGTTCATCTGGGGCGAGTCCGGCCTCGGCAAAACGCATCTGCTCCACGCCGCAGGCAACTATGCCCAGCGTCTCTTCCCCGGCATGCGCGTGAAGTACGTCTCCACCGAGGAATTCACGAACGACTTCATCAACTCGCTGCGCGACGACCGCAAGGCCTCGTTCAAGCGCAGCTACCGCGACATCGACGTGCTGCTGGTCGACGACATCCAGTTCATCGAGGGCAAGGAAGGCATCCAGGAGGAGTTCTTCCACACCTTCAACACCCTGCACAACGCGAACAAGCAGATCGTCATCTCCTCCGATCGGCCACCCAAGCAGCTGGCCACGCTGGAGGACCGGCTGCGGACGCGGTTCGAGTGGGGGCTGATCACCGATGTGCAGCCGCCTGAACTGGAGACGCGGATCGCGATCCTGCGCAAGAAAGCGCAGATGGATCGGCTCGACGTCCCCGATGACGTCCTCGAGCTCATCGCCAGCAGCATCGAGCGCAACATCCGCGAACTCGAAGGCGCGCTGATCCGCGTCACCGCGTTCGCCTCGCTGAACAAGACGGCGATCGACAAGTCACTCGCCGAGATCGTGTTGCGCGATCTCATCTCCGATGCGAGCACGATGCAGATCTCGACGGCCGCGATCATGGCCGCCACCGCCGAGTACTTCGAGACGTCGATCGAGGAGCTGCGGGGCCCGGGCAAGACGCGCGCGCTGGCCCAGTCACGCCAGATCGCGATGTACCTGTGCCGTGAGCTCACCGATCTGTCGCTGCCCAAGATCGGGCAGGCGTTCGGCCGCGACCACACCACGGTGATGTACGCGGAGAAGAAGATCCGGGGCGAGATGGCCGAACGCCGCGAGGTGTTCGATCACGTCAAGGAGCTCACCACCCGCATCCGCCAGCGCGCCAAGCGCTGACCCTGCGCGGCGTCGCGAGTTCTCCACCAAGGCTGCTCGTGCGGCCGATCCACGACCCCCACCTCGAACTGGCGGGCCGACATTTCTCGATTTCACGCCGCCGGAGACCATCCGGCGGCCTTCTGTCACGTGTCGAAAGCGCCCCGTCCCCCCTCGGGCGCGAAAAAATTTCGGTCTCGGTTGTCACATCCGTCACTCATCGGCGGTGTGCACAACGCTGGGGACAACATGGTGAGCGATCGGTGCAGCAGTGGCGTGGAATCACACAACTGCGCCGCGTTACACAGCCGGCGCGGCCGCCGCCGCGATTCGTCCACAGCCACCGCACAGGTCGACACGCATGCCAGGCTGGGCCGACCGGTGTTCATCCCCAGTCTCCACAGCCCCTAATACTGTTACTTGTCTATCTCTCTCATCTTCTCTCTAGAACAGAGGGCTTGGGGACACACCTGACCGTCCCACCCGACCCGGTCGGGCTGCGCGAATGTCAGCCCGATCGATTAGCTTTCAAGTTCGAGTGGAAAGCTCTACGGTGGTTCATCGACAGCCGTTACGGTCGTCGAGACGCATCAGGGCGACGCGTTCCGAGACACCGGGGAAACCGCTGGTAGAGCTCATTGTGGTGTTATTCGAAGGGACGCTATGGACGTGGTGCCGACGACGGCGGGTCACACCGATCTGAAGTTCCGCCTGGTCCGCGAGGACTTCGCCGACGCGGTGGCCTGGGTGGCGCGTAACCTGCCGACCCGACCGACCGTTCCCGTGCTCGCCGGCGTGCTGCTCACCGGTGACGACGACGGCCTGACCATCTCCGGATTCGACTACGAGGTCTCGGCCGAGGTCCGCGTCGCTGCCGAAATCGCCTCTCCGGGAAGCGTTTTGGTGTCGGGTCGACTGTTGTCCGACATCACCAAGGCGTTGCCGGCCAAACCCGTCGACGTCAGCGTCGAGGGCACCCGCGTGTCGCTGACCTGCGGTAGCGCCCGGTTCTCGCTGCCGACGATGGCGGTCGAGGACTACCCGGCGCTGCCCACGCTGCCCGACGAGACCGGCGTCATCGGCGCCGACCTGTTCGCCGAGGCCATCGGCCAGGTGGCGGTCGCGGCCGGCCGGGATGACACCCTGCCCATGCTCACCGGTATCCGCGTCGAGATCACCGGTGACAGCGTGGTTTTGGCGGCCACCGACCGGTTCCGGCTGGCGGTGCGCGAACTCACCTGGTCGACCAGCACCCCCGACGTCGAGGCCGCGGTGCTCGTACCGGCGAAGACGCTGGCCGAGGCGGCCAGGGCCGGTACCGACGGATCCGACGTGCACCTCGCACTCGGCGCCGGTGCGGCCGTCGGCAAGGAGGGCCTGCTCGGCATCCGCAGTGAGGGCAAGCGCAGCACCACCCGTCTGCTCGACGCCGAATTCCCGAAGTTCCGCCAGCTGCTGCCCAGCGAACACACCGCGGTCGCCACCATCGGCGTCGCCGAGCTCACCGAGGCGATCAAGCGTGTCGCGCTGGTCGCCGATCGCGGTGCGCAGGTGCGGATGGAGTTCGC
The DNA here is from genome assembly GCF_010731695.1 of Mycolicibacterium litorale. Lineage (NCBI taxonomy): Bacteria > Bacillati > Actinomycetota > Actinomycetes > Mycobacteriales > Mycobacteriaceae > Mycobacterium > Mycolicibacterium litorale. The sequence continues at coordinate 4,381,389 of NZ_AP022586.1, read as the reverse complement.
CGACGACGTGCTGCGGCTCTCCGCAGGCGCCGATGACGTCGGTCGCGCCGAGGAGGACCTCGCGGTCGCGTTCTCCGGTGAGCCGTTGACCATCGCCTTCAACCCCACCTACCTCACCGACGGGCTGGGGTCGCTGCACTCGGAGCGCGTGACGTTCGGGTTCACCACGCCCAGCCGTCCCGCCGTGCTGCGTCCGGCGGGTGACGAGGAGACCGGCGGCGGCGCCGGACCCTTCCCCGCGCTCCAGACCGATTACGTGTACCTGCTGATGCCGGTGCGGCTCCCGGGCTGACCGCACAACTGAACAAGAGGGGCGCACATGCAACTGGGGTTGGTGGGGCTCGGCAAAATGGGCTTCAACATGCGCGAACGCCTACGCGAAGGTGGGCACGAGGTAGTCGGCTACGACCCGCGCCCCGAGGTCACCGACGTCCCCTCACTCGCAGCACTGGCCGACGCGCTGTCCACGCCGCGGGTGGTGTGGGTGATGGTGCCGTCGGGTTCGGTCACCCACGACACGATCGTCTCGCTGTCCGAGGTCCTCGGTGAGGGCGATCTGGTGATCGACGGTGGCAACTCGCGCTACACCGAAGACGGCCCGCACGCGGAGTTGTTGGGAGCCAAGGGAATCGGGTTCATCGACGCCGGCGTCTCGGGTGGCATCTGGGGTCTGGCCGAAGGCTACGGCCTGATGGTGGGCGGCGACGACGCCGACGTCGAACGCATGATGCCGATCTTCGACACCCTGCGTCCGCCGGGGGACCGGGCGGACGGCTTCGTCCACGCCGGCCCCGTCGGTGCCGGCCACTTCGCGAAGATGGTGCACAACGGTGTGGAGTACGCGTTGATGACCGCGTACGGCGAGGGCTACGAGATGCTCGCCGCCGAGCAGCTGATCAAGGATCCGCAGGCGGTCTACCAGGCCTGGACGAACGGCACGGTCGTGCGATCCTGGCTGCAGCAGCTGCTGGCCAAGGCGCTGCGGGAGGATCCGGGCCTGGCCGAGATCTCCGGCTACACCGAGGATTCCGGCGAGGGCCGGTGGACCGTCGAGGAAGCGATCCGGCTGCGCGTGCCGGTGCCGTCGATCGCCGCGTCGTTGTTCGCGCGGTTCCAGTCCCGCCAGGAGGATTCGCCCACCATGAAGGCGGTCTCGGCGCTGCGCAACCAGTTCGGTGGCCACGCCGTTCAGAGGATCAGCAAGTCAGGGTAACCGCGAGGAGCGAGTGACGTGTTCGTCCGGCACCTGACGCTGACCGACTTCCGGTCCTGGGCGCGCGCCGATCTGGAACTGGAGCCGGGCCGTACCGTGTTCGTCGGACCGAACGGCTTCGGGAAAACCAATCTTGTTGAGGCGCTGTGGTATTCGTCAACGCTCGGGTCGCACCGGGTGGCTTCCGACGCGCCGCTCATCCGGGAGGGTGCGCCACGGGCGGTGGTCTCCACCATCGTCGTGAACGAGAGCCGCGAACTGGCGGTCGATCTGGAGATCACCACCGGCCGCGCGAACAAGGCCCGGCTCAACCGGTCCCCGGTCCGCAGCCCCCGCGAGGTGCTCGGGGTGCTGCGGGCGGTGCTCTTCGCGCCCGAAGACCTTGCGCTGGTCCGCGGCGACCCGGGGGAACGCCGCCGGTATCTCGACGACCTGGCCACCACACGCCGCCCGCGCATCGCCGGGGTGCGCGCGGATTACGACCGCGTGGTCCGGCAGCGCACCGCGCTGCTGAAGAGCGCCGCGGCCGCCCGCTACCGCGGAGACCGCAGCGTGCTCGACACCCTCGACGTCTGGGACGGTCACCTCGCCGAGCACGGTGCCCAGTTGATGGCGGCGCGCGCCGAACTCGTCCATGACGTGGCGCCGGAGGTCGAGAAGGCCTACCAGTTACTGGCACCCGGCTCACGGCCGGCGGGGATCCGGTACCGCACCAGCATCGACGCCGACGACGACGTGAGCGCGGAGTACTACGAGGCCGCGCTGCTCGATGCGATGGCGCGCAAACGCGACGCCGAACTCGAACGCGGAGTGTGCCTGGTCGGGCCCCACCGTGACGACCTCGAGCTCAAACTCGGTGATCAGATGACGAAAGGCTATGCCAGCCACGGGGAATCGTGGTCCATGGCGTTGGCGCTGCGGCTGGCCGCCTACGAACTGCTCCGCACCGAGGGCAGCGATCCGGTGCTGTTGCTCGACGATGTGTTCGCCGAACTGGATGCCGCGCGCCGCCGCGCGCTGGCGCAGGTGGCCGCGTCGGCCGAACAGGTGTTGGTGACCGCGGCGGTGGAAGAGGACATCCCGGCGGACTGGGATGCCCGCCGGATCATGATCCGCATGCACGACGGTGAGGACGGGCGCGTATCGATGGTGGAGGCATGAGCGACGACGACGACAACCCGACCGGGCCGCCGGCCCATCTGGCGGATCTCAAGGGTATGGACCTGGTGCGGCGGACCCTGGAGGAAGCGCGGGGCGCGGCGCGCAGCCAGGGCAAGGACGTCGGCCGCGGGCGTACCTCGTCGCCCGCCCGCCGCGTCGCGGGCACCGGCCGGCGCCGCACCTGGTCGGGCCCGGGGCCGGATTCGCGCGATCCCCAGACACTCGGCGCGGCGACCCGCGACCTCGCCCGCAGCCGTGGCTGGTCGCCGCGGGTGGCCGAGGGTGCGGTGTTCGGTCAGTGGGCGACCGTGGTCGGCGAGCAGATCGCCGAGCACGCCACACCGTCGACCCTGCGGGAGGGCGTACTCACGGTGGCGGCGGAATCCACCGCGTGGGCGACGCAGCTGCGGATGGTGCAGGCACAGCTGTTGGCCAAAATCGCCGCGGCCGTCGGCGACGGGGTGGTCACTTCGCTGAAGATCACCGGCCCGACGGCGCCGTCCTGGCGTAAGGGCCGCTACCACATCGCCGGCCGCGGGCCCCGTGATACGTACGGATGAGTCGTCCCCGACAGTGGGCTGAGAGCCGCCAGGCGTGCCCCAGCCCAGTCCTCAAGCGTCTGGACGCACCGAAGTTCGAGAAATTCCGCGCACGGCGCGGATAGATAGGTGAAAACGCCGCCGCAGCGTCGGTCTGGACGCCATCTCCCGGTAGACTGGACAGGAACTACGCAGCGGTCCGTGGACCGCGCGCCCGCGAACCCCAAGGAGACGCGTCCAACGTGGCTGCCCAGAAGAAGAATGCGCCGAGTGAGTACGGTGCAGATTCGATCAAGGTCCTCGAAGGTCTGGAAGCGGTTCGCAAGCGTCCCGGTATGTACATCGGGTCCACCGGCGAACGTGGCCTGCACCACCTGATCTGGGAGGTGGTCGACAACGCCGTCGACGAGGCGATGGCCGGCTTCGCCACGAAGGTCGACGTACGGATCCTCGAGGACGGCGGCGTCCAGGTCACCGACGACGGCCGCGGCATCCCGGTGGCGATGCACGCGACCGGAATCCCCACCATCGACGTGGTCATGACGGTCCTGCACGCCGGCGGCAAGTTCGAGGAGGGCGCCTACCAGGTGTCCGGCGGCCTGCACGGGGTGGGCGTGTCCGTGGTGAACGCGCTGTCCACGCGCCTCGAAGCCGACGTCCGCAAGGACGGCTACGAGTGGTTCCAGACCTACGACCGCTCGGTGCCGGGCACCCTCAAGCAGGGTGAGAAGACGAAGGCGACCGGCACGACGATCCGGTTCTGGGCGGATCCGGACATCTTCGAGACCACGAACTACGACTTCGAGACGATCGCCCGGCGACTGCAGGAGATGGCGTTCCTGAACAAGGGGCTGACCATCGAGTTGACCGACGAGCGCGTCACGGCCGAAGAGGTCGTGGACGACGTCGTGAGCGATCACGCCGAAGCCCCGAAGACCGCGGAGGAGAAGTCGGCCGAGGCGGCCAAACCGCAGAAGGTCAAGCACCGGGTCTTCCACTACCCCGGCGGCCTGGTCGACTTCGTCAAGCACATCAACCGCACCAAGACGCCGATCCAGCCCAGCGTCATCGACTTCGACGGCAAGGGTGAGGGCCACGAGGTCGAGATCGCGATGCAGTGGAACGCCGGCTACTCCGAGTCGGTGCACACGTTCGCCAACACCATCAACACCCACGAGGGCGGAACCCACGAAGAGGGCTTCCGCACCGCGCTGACCTCGGTGGTGAACAAGTACGCCAAGGACAAGAAACTCCTCAAGGACAAGGACCCCAACCTCACCGGTGACGACATCCGCGAGGGCCTGGCCGCGGTCATCTCGGTGAAGGTGTCCCAGCCGCAGTTCGAGGGCCAGACGAAGACCAAACTCGGCAACACCGAGGTCAAGTCGTTCGTGCAGAAGATCTGCAACGAACAGCTCAGCCACTGGTTCGAGGCCAATCCGGCCGAGGCGAAGACCATCGTGAACAAGGCGGTTTCGTCGGCGCAGGCACGGATGGCCGCCCGCAAGGCGCGCGAACTGGTGCGGCGTAAGAGCGCCACCGACATCGGCGGCCTGCCCGGCAAGCTGGCCGACTGCCGGTCGACCGATCCGCGCAAATCCGAACTGTATGTGGTGGAGGGCGATTCGGCCGGCGGCTCGGCCAAGAGCGGTCGCGACTCGATGTTCCAGGCGATCCTGCCGTTGCGCGGCAAGATCATCAACGTCGAGAAGGCCCGCATCGACCGCGTGCTGAAGAACACCGAGGTCCAGGCGATCATCACCGCGCTCGGCACCGGTATCCACGACGAGTTCGACATCAGCAAGCTGCGGTACCACAAGATCGTGCTGATGGCCGACGCCGACGTTGACGGACAACACATCTCGACGCTGCTCCTGACGCTGCTGTTCCGGTTCATGAAGCCGCTGATCGAGAACGGGCACGTGTTCCTCGCGCAGCCGCCGCTGTACAAGCTGAAGTGGCAGCGCAGCGCACCGGAATTCGCCTATTCCGACCGGGAACGCGACGGCCTGCTCGAAGCCGGGCGTGCGGCGGGTAAGCGGATCAACGCCGAAGACGGCATCCAGCGCTACAAGGGTCTGGGCGAGATGGATGCCAAGGAGCTGTGGGAGACCACGATGGATCCGTCGGTGCGGGTGCTGCGCCAGATCACGCTCGACGACGCGGCCGCCGCCGACGAACTGTTCTCGATCCTGATGGGCGAGGACGTCGAGGCACGCCGCAGCTTCATCACCCGTAATGCCAAAGACGTTCGCTTCCTTGACGTTTAGACGTCCGACCGATTCATAGGACTCATCGATGACCGATACCACGTTGCCTCCCGGCGACGAAGCAGGAGACCGGATCGAACCGGTCGACATCCAGCAGGAGATGCAGCGCAGCTACATCGACTACGCGATGAGCGTGATCGTCGGGCGCGCGCTGCCCGAGGTGCGCGACGGCCTCAAGCCGGTGCACCGCCGAGTGCTCTACGCGATGTTCGACTCCGGGTTCCGCCCGGACCGCGGCCACGCGAAATCCGCACGCTCGGTTGCCGAGACGATGGGTAACTACCATCCGCACGGCGACGCGTCGATCTACGACACCCTGGTCCGGATGGCCCAGCCGTGGTCGCTGCGCTACCCGCTGGTCGACGGACAGGGCAACTTCGGCTCGCCGGGTAACGATCCGCCGGCGGCGATGCGGTACACCGAGGCGCGGCTGACTCCGTTGGCGATGGAGATGCTGCGCGAAATCGACGAGGAGACAGTCGATTTCATCCCGAACTACGACGGTCGGGTGCAGGAGCCGACCGTCCTGCCCAGCCGGTTCCCGAACCTGCTGGCCAACGGGTCCGGCGGCATCGCGGTCGGCATGGCGACCAACATCCCGCCGCACAACCTGCGGGAGCTCGCCGAGGCCGTCTACTGGTGCCTGGAGAACTTCGAGGCCGACGAGGAGACCACGCTGGCCGCGGTCTGCGAGCGGGTCAAGGGGCCGGACTTCCCGACCCATGGCCTGATCGTCGGATCGCAGGGCATCGACGACACGTACAAGACCGGGCGCGGCTCGATCAAGATGCGCGGCGTCGTCGAGATCGAAGAGGACAGCCGCGGCCGCACCGGCATCGTCATCACCGAGCTGCCGTATCAGGTCAACCACGACAACTTCATCACCTCGATCGCCGAACAGGTCCGCGACGGCAAGCTCGCCGGCATCTCCAACATCGAGGACCAGTCCAGTGACCGGGTCGGCCTGCGCATCGTCGTCGAGCTCAAACGCGACGCCGTGGCGAAGGTGGTGCTGAACAACCTCTACAAGCACACGCAGCTGCAGACCAGCTTCGGGGCCAACATGCTGTCGATCGTCGACGGTGTCCCCCGCACGCTGCGTCTCGACCAGCTGATCCGCTACTACGTCGACCATCAGCTCGACGTGATCGTGCGACGCACCCGCTACCGGTTGCGCAAGGCCAACGAGCGGGCCCACATCCTGCGCGGTCTGGTCAAGGCGCTCGACGCGCTCGACGAGGTGATCGCGTTGATCCGTGCCTCGCAGACCGTCGACATCGCCCGCGCCGGCCTGATCGAGCTGCTCGACATCGACGAGATCCAGGCCCAGGCCATCCTCGACATGCAGTTGCGTCGCCTGGCCGCCCTGGAACGGCAGCGCATCGTCGACGATCTGGCCAAGATCGAAGCCGAGATCGCCGACCTCGAGGACATCCTGGCCAAGCCGGAACGTCAGCGCGCGATCGTGCGCGACGAGCTCGCCGAGATCGTCGAGAAGCACGGCGACGACCGCCGGACGCGCATCATGCCCGCCGACGGGGAGGTCAGCGACGAAGATCTGATCGCCCGCGAGGACGTCGTCGTCACGATCACCGAGACCGGCTACGCCAAGCGCACCAAGACCGACCTGTACCGCAGCCAGAAGCGCGGCGGCAAGGGTGTCCAGGGCGCCGGGCTCAAGCAGGACGACATCGTCAACCACTTCTTCGTCTGCTCGACCCACGACTGGATCCTGTTCTTCACCACGCAGGGCCGGGTGTACCGAGCGAAGGCCTACGAGCTGCCCGAGGCGTCGCGTACGGCACGCGGCCAGCACGTCGCGAACCTGCTGGCGTTCCAGCCCAACGAGCGCATCGCCCAGGTCATCCAGATCAAGAGCTACGAGGATGCGCCGTACCTGGTGCTGGCCACCCGCAACGGGCTGGTGAAGAAGTCGCGGCTGACCGACTTCGACTCGAACCGCTCGGGCGGCATCGTCGCGGTGAACCTGCGCGACGGTGACGAACTGGTCGGCGCCGTGCTGTGCTCGTCCGAGGACGACCTGCTGCTGGTGTCGGCCAAGGGCCAGTCGATCCGGTTCTCCGCCACCGACGAGGCGCTGCGCCCGATGGGCCGGGCGACCTCGGGTGTGCAGGGGATGCGGTTCAACGCCGACGACGAACTGCTCTCGCTCAATGTGGTGCGTCCGGACACCTATCTGCTGGTCGCGACCAGTGGTGGCTACGCCAAGCGCACCTCGATCGAGGAGTACACGGCGCAGGGCCGCGGCGGAAAGGGCATCCTGACGATCCAGTACGACCGTCGACGTGGCAATCTTGTCGGAGCGTTGATCGTCGATGACGACACGGAGTTGTACGCGATCACCTCGGGTGGAGGTGTCATCCGGACGGGCGCCCGCCAGGTCCGCAAGGCCGGGCGGCAGACCAAGGGCGTTCGGTTGATGAACCTGGGTGAGGGCGACACACTGATTGCCATTGCGCGCAACGCCGAAGCGGGCGACAGCACCGACGAGGTCAACACCGACCCGGATGCGGTCTGATCAGTGAGGAGCCGTAGGTGAGTGCACCGAACGAGCCGGGATTCCCGCGCGGAGGCGAAAGCCCCGGGGGCGGTAACGGCTCCCCCGCGCCGGGCGCGGGCCGCGACAACGGCTCGGCCGGCCGGGTGGGAACCGAGGGCGGGGACGTCCCGCCGTGGCAGCGTGGCCGTCCCAGCCGCCCGCCGCAGGGCGGCCCGGCCCGTCCCGAGCCGGCGCGCAGCGGATCCCCGGCGCACGCGCCGGGCGCCGAGGCCAGGAACACCAGCAGGTTTCCGGTGAGCGGTTCGGCTCCCACCGAGGAGACGCACGCGCCGGCCGCGCCCGTGCGGACCACCGAGGCGCCGCGGCCCGAGGCGTACGCCAGCGAGCTGCCGGATCTGTCCGGCCCGGTGCCGCGTCCGCCGCAGCGCAAGCCCGCGGGTGAACGGCCGAGTACCGAGCCGCCGTCCCGGTCAGCGTCCGCACCGCGCACCCAGGTGGGCCACCGGCCCGCGCGCGGACCGGTCCGCGCCAGCATGCAGATCCGCCGCGTCGATCCGTGGAGCGCGCTGAAGGTGTCGCTCGTGCTGTCGGTGGCGTTGTTCTTCGTGTGGATGATCGCGGTGGCGTTCCTCTACCTGGTCCTCGGCGGCATGGGCGTGTGGGACAAGCTCAACAGCAACGTCGGCGACCTGCTGACCAGCACGAGCGGCGGCGGCGGCGGTGAGTTGGTGTCCAGCGGCACCATCTTCGGCGGCGCGGCGCTGATCGGTCTGGTCAACATCGTGATCCTCACCGCGATGGCGACAGCGGGGGCGTTCATCTACAACCTCACCACCGACCTCGTGGGCGGTGTCGAGGTCACGCTGGCCGACCGCGACTAGGGATTTGGGGACAGAGGCGCGGTTACGGTAATCTCGCTGCTCGTCCGTATGCGACTTAAGGGCCTATAGCTCAGGCGGTTAGAGCGCTTCGCTGATAACGAAGAGGTCGGAGGTTCGAGTCCTCCTAGGCCCACTGGACAGGCTGGTCGTCACACCGGCCGCGCCCACGGGAAGGGGGCACCGTGCGATTCGTTCTGGTGCTCGCCGCGGTGGGCGTGTCGGTTCTGGTGTGGCGGTCACGGCACGGCCCCGAGGTGTGGCACGCGCTGGACGAACACTCAGCCTGACCCGCGAGGGGCCTTAGCTCAGTTGGTAGAGCGCTGCCTTTGCAAGGCAGATGTCAGGAGTTCGAATCTCCTAGGCTCCACTCCCCTTTTCCAGCGCGCGCAGGCCCCGTCAGGGCTTCGGCGTGACTTCCACACTCGGCGGCAGCGGCGAGGGCTCGGGTTTCATCGAGCGCCGCACGATCGAGAACGTCACCGCACCCACGGCCAGCACGCCGACACCCACCCCGACGGTCAGCAGGCGCTTGCGGCGGCGGTTGCGGGTGCGGCCGGCGTTGCGGGCGTCCGGCAGGCTGCTCACCGCCTCCTGGACGGCCGTCAGCTCGCGCACGAGGGTCTCCTGCGCGCCGGCCAGTTCCCGGCGCAGCTGCCCCTTGCGGTAGCGCCTGCGCAGTTCCGCCGCGGTCGCCTGTGCTGAGTCCCTACCCAACTCGACGCCCACCCCGAGCGCACCGCGCGTGACGTCGACGGGGCCGACGGCGGTGTACTTCAAGCCGCGGGCCAACCGCTGCCGGGGAGTCAGGGGCGTCAGGGGGGTCAGGGTCATGCGTTACCTCTTTCGCGGCAGTCCGATGGGTGGCTCCAGCCTGCCATCACGGGTGCGGTGTCGGCGCGCTATCGGTGCGATGGCACACTGACATCCCGTGACGAGCCCCATTCAGACCGCGACGGCCACCCTCCACACCAATCGTGGCGACATCAAGATCGCCCTGTTCGGAAATCATGCACCCAAGACGGTGTCGAATTTCGTCGGACTCGCGCAGGGCACGAAGGACTACAAGGGCGAGAACGCCTCCGGCAGCACGTCGGGCCCGTTCTACGACGGTGCGGTGTTCCACCGTGTCATCGCCGGATTCATGATCCAGGGCGGCGATCCGACCGGAACCGGCCGCGGCGGGCCGGGCTACCAGTTCGCCGACGAGTTCCACCCCGAGCTGCAGTTCGACAAGCCCTACCTGCTCGCGATGGCCAACGCCGGCCCGGGCACGAACGGGTCGCAGTTCTTCATCACCGTCGGCCAGACCCCGCACCTCAACCGCCGGCACACCATCTTCGGTGAGGTCGTCGATCCGGATTCACAGAAGGTGGTCGACGAGATCGCCTCCACCGCGACCGACCGCAACGACCGCCCCACCGATCCGGTGGTCATCGAATCGGTCACCATTTCCTGACCTACTGAACTGACGACGCCTTCACTGCGCGCCGGTGTATCCGGCCGCGGTGAGGGCGTCGAGTACGTCGAGGGGGTCGGCGCCCAGATCCCAGCGGGTCAGCACGTGCAGCCCGTCGTCGGTCGTCTCGATCTCCAGTAGCCGCATCTTGCGCGCGAGCCGACGGAATTCGGTGATCCGGACGAGCTTGACGTCCGCGCGGGTGAGGACACGGGTGCTGAACCAGCCGCGGACCGCGACGCCCTCGGCTGTGATTGCCAGCTTTGGTCTTGCCCGCCACGACATGATTGCAAACGTGATCAATCCCACTGCGGCAATGCCGGTGAGAAGTCGCCCCGGGGCCTCTGTGACAACCATCACAGAAGCGATAGCCATCACCAGGCCCACGAGCCCGCAACCTGCGATTCCCAGCGGGGACGGGCTCCACTCAGTTTGCTGCACGCGTTCTGCACACCCTTTTACCGCTGCTGATGAGGTTATCCACAAGTGCTATCCCCAATGGGGATGAACTACACCGATGTGATTGGCATATCCCGGCGTTGCTGAGACGTTCGCCAGCCGTCCGCGAAATGAATTCATCTCGCCGGTTGCGCGGCTCAGCGCCAACGCATCGTGAGCAAAAGTCCGGTGATCATGAAGGCAAACGCGATGGCGTAGTTCCACGGTCCGAGGTCGGCCATCCATTGCAGCAGGCTCGGCGAGTCGACCGGATTGGTTGCGGCCAGCTGGAAAACCAGTAGCCAGATCAATCCGATGAGCATCAGCCCGACGAAGAGCACGACGAACCACACGCTGGACGGTCCGGCCTTCACCTTCACCGGAGTCCGGCTCACCGGGCTGATGGTGAAGTCGTTCTTCTTACGGACTTTCGACTTGGGCATGGTCACCTTCGGAGGCTGTCGGCGTCGCACGTCCACCGGTGCGCAGACCGGCCTCTCAATGCGACGATGGTGCAGATGCCCCCTGAGCCTAACGTAGGACCCGCTGGGGAAACGCCGCCCACGGAGACGGCGGCCCCCGCGGCGCCGGCGCGCGCGCCGGCCGGGCGCCGCTCGGCGTGGCGTTTCGGGGTGCCGCTGGTGTGTCTGGCCGCCGGGCTGTTGCTGGCCGCCACCCACGGAGTCTCCGGCGGCGACGAGATCCGCCGCAGCGACGCCCCCCGGCTCGTCGACCTCGTCCGCGAGACCCAGCAGTCCGTCGACCGGCTGGGCGCCGAACGCGATCAGATGTCCGCGGCCGTCGACGGTCACCACGGGGACTCCCCCGGCACGGACGCGGCGCTGACCGCGATCACCGACCGCTCCGCCGCACTGGCCGTCGACGCCGGCCTGGACCCGGTGAAGGGCCCGGGACTGGTCGTCACCCTCAACGACGCCCAGCGTGACGCCGAGGGCCGGTTCCCCAGGGACGCCTCCCCCGACGACCTGGTGGTCCACCAGCAAGACATCCAGGGTGTGCTCAACGCGCTGTGGAGCGCAGGCGCCGAAGGCGTCCAGATGCAGGATCAGCGCATCATCGCCACCTCGGCCCCACGCTGCGTCGGCAACACACTGCTGCTCAACGGCCGCACCTACAGTCCGCCGTATGTGATCACCGCCGTCGGCGACACCGCCGCGATGCAGGCGGCGCTGTCGGCCTCTCCCCTGGTGTCGCTGTACAAGCAGTACGTGGTGCGCTTCGGCCTCGGCTACACCGAGGAACCGCGCGCCGAGGTGGAACTCGTCGGGCACTCCGAACCCGTCCGCATGCAGTACGCCAAGCCGATCGGGCCGCTCGGGTACTGATCCGCCGCGGCGCCGCACCTCGGCACCGCATGTAACCTGGCCGAATGCCGTTCTTGGTCGTCGACAACTACGACAGCTTCGTGTTCAACCTCGTCCAGTACCTCGGACAACTCGGGGTCGACGTGACGGTGTGGCGTAACGACGACGAGCGCCTCGACAGCGACGAGGACATCGCCAAGGCCGCCGACGACTTCGACGGTGTGCTGCTCAGCCCCGGCCCCGGAACGCCCGAGCGCGCAGGCGCGTCGATCCCCCTGGTCCACGCGTGCGCCGCGGCGGGCACTCCGCTGCTCGGTGTCTGCCTCGGCCACCAGGCGATCGGCGTGGCGTTCGGCGGCACCGTCGACCGCGCCCCCGAACTGCTGCACGGCAAGACCAGCGTCGTGCATCACACCAATGCCGGTGTGCTGCAGGGCCTTCGCGATCCCTTCACCGCCACCCGGTACCACTCGCTGACGATCCTGCCGGACACCGTGCCCGACGAACTCGAGGTCACCGCCCGCACCCCCGGCGGCGTCATCATGGGCGTGCGGCACACCGAGCTGCCGATCCACGGCGTGCAGTTCCACCCCGAGTCGATCCTCACCGAGGGCGGACACCGGATGCTGGCCAACTGGCTCGGCTACTGCGGCAGCGCCCCGGACGAAGCGCTCGTCCAGCGCCTCGAGGACGAGGTCGCCACCGCCATCCAGTCCAGCCCGGCCGCTGCTACGACGCGAAGTTCAGCGTGATCCTGCTGTCGAAGTTCACCCCGGCACCCGGGGCGGGGGTCTGCCGGACGACGGCGTTGGTGCGCTGACCGCTGTTCGGCACGTCGCCACCCTTGTCCAGCACCCCGGTCCAGCCCAGCGCCCGTAGCCGCGGCTCCGCGTCGGCCCAGAACTGTCCGGTCAGATCCGGCATCACGAACTGGTTGCCGCGCGAGACCTGAAGCTGGATCAGCGTGTCCACCGGCACGCTCTCCCCGGCCAGCGGGCTGGTGCCGATCACCTGGCCGCGCGGTTCGATGCTGTCCACCTCGGCGGGGACCGAATTGCGGAAGCCCGACGCGGTGAGGATCTGCTGGGCCGAGTCGACGGTCTGGCCGACGACCTCGGGCACGGTGCGGCTCTCGGGGCCGGAGCCCACGATGATCGTGATCTCGTTGGTGATCGCCGAAGTCTGGTTGGCCGGCGGGTTGGTGGCCATCACCCGGTCCTTGAGCTCGGGCGTCGACGGCGAGGTCTGCTGGCGGAACCGCCCGAACCCGGCGTCGGTGAGTTTGCGCACGGCTTCGGCGTAGGTCAGCGACCTCACGTCGGGCACCTCGCGCTGCTCAGGACCGGTGGAGACGTTGATGGTGATCTCGTCGCCGGCGTCGGCCTCGGTGTTGGCCTCGGGCGACGTGCCGATCACGTGGTCCGGCGGCACCTCGGAGTTCGGCTCCTGCTGGGTGCGCACGGTGAACCCGGCGTTCTGCAGCTCGGCGATCGCCTCGGCCGACAGCTCGCCGGCCACGTCGGGGACCTGCACCGCGCGGGTGTCGCCGCCGTAGGTGTTGATGGCGACGGCCACCACCACGGTGAGCACCGCCAGCACGGCCACGGCGGCGATCCAGCGGCCGATCGATCCGCCGCGGTTGCGCTCGACGAGGCGCGGCTCCGGCCGCGGCATGTGCGAGATCGGTTCGGTGCGGTCGGGGTGCGGCGCCGCGGCCAGCATCGACGTGCGCTCGGCGTCGGTGAACACCTTCGGCGCCTCGGGCGGTTCGCCGCTGTGCACACGGACCAGGTCAGCGCGCAGCTCGGCGGCCGTCTGGTAGCGGTTGTCGGGGTTCTTCGCCAGTGCCTTGAGCACGACGGCGTCGAGATCCGGGGTGATGCCGGCATGCTTCTGCGACGGCGGGATGGGATCCTCCCGCACGTGCTGGTAGGCCACCGCCACGGGTGAATCGCCGACGAACGGCGGTTCACCGGTGAGCAGTTCGTAGAGCACACAGCCCAGCGAGTACACGTCGGAGCGGGCGTCGACCTTCTCGCCGCGGGCCTGCTCGGGCGACAGGTACTGCGCGGTGCCGATCACGGCCGCGGTCTGGGTGACGCTGTTGGCGTCGGCCAGCGCCTTGGCGATGCCGAAGTCCATCACCTTCACCGCGCCGGTCTTGCTGATCATGATGTTCGCGGGTTTGACGTCGCGGTGGATCGTGCCGTGCTGGTGGCTGAAGTTCAGCGCCTGGCAGGCGTCGGCGATGACCTCGAGCGCACGCTTGGCGGGCATCGGGCCCTCGGTGTGCACGATGTCGCGCAGCGTGACGCCGTCGACGTACTCCATCACGATGTACGGCAGCGGTCCGGTCGGCGTCTCGGCCTCACCGGTGTCGTAGACCGCGACGATCGCGGGATGGTTCAGTGCGGCCGCGTTCTGTGCCTCCCGCCGGAACCGCAGGTAGAAACTCGGGTCCCGGGCGAGGTCGGCGCGCAGCACCTTGATCGCGACGTCGCGGTGCAACCGCGTGTCGCGGGCGAGGTGGACTTCCGACATTCCGCCGAAGCCGAGGATCTCCCCGAGTTCGTAGCGGTCGGACAGGTGCTGTGGGGTCGTCATGTCTGTGTTCGGAGCCATGTCTGTGCTGGGGCGGGCAGCGCCCATAGGTGCGTGGATGCGGCGGCCGCGTCGGGACCGGCTGTCCCGAAGATGTCTCCACCATGACCGATGACGGCGGAGGAGGTCCAATCGGAGCGCCGGTCGGGCATCGCGGCCGGCGACTGGTACGGCGTGGTCTCGGTGATCGTGTTGGTGACGGTCGGCGGCGGCACCTCGCGGTCCTTGCGATCCTGCGCGTTGAGCACGATCAGGATCGCGATGACGATCGCCAGCGCGCCCAGCACGCCGGCCGCCCACAGCAGGGCGCGCTGACCCGACGAGAACGTGCGCCGCGGCGGGGGCGGCCGGTGGATCGCCCCGGTCGGGCGGGCACGAGCGGCGGTCACCGGCGCCCGGCCGGTCAGGTCGGCCGCCGCGCGGGCCTGGGCGGCCGACGGGACCGCGGCCGGGGTGGCACGCCCGATGGTCGGCGCCTGGTTCGGCCGCGGCGGGCGCCGCCCCGAGCGCACGGCGGCCACCGCATCGGCGAACGGGCCGCCGGAGCGGTACCGCAAGCCGGGGTTCTTGACCAGCGTGATCTCGATGAGCTCGCGCACGTTGGGCGGCAGATCCGCGGGCAGCGGCGGCGGGGTCTCCTTGATGTGCTTCATCGCCACCGTCAGCGCCCCGTCGCCGGTGAAAGGCCGCTTCCCCGAGACGGCTTCGTAGCCGACGACGCCGAGCGCGTAGACGTCGCTGGCCGCGGTCGCGTCGTGGCCGAGGGCCTGCTCGGGGGCGATGTACTGCGCGGTGCCCATCACCATGCCGGTCTGGGTGACGGGTGCGGCGTCCACGGCCTTGGCGATGCCGAAGTCGGTGAGCTTCACCTGGCCGGTCGGGGTGATGAGGATGTTGCCGGGCTTCACGTCACGGTGCACCAGGCCGGCGGTGTGCGCGACCTGCAGTGCGCGGCCGGTCTGCTCGAGCATGTCCAGGGCGTGCCGCAGCGACAGCCGGCCCGTGCGCTTCAGCACGGAGTTCAGCGGCTCACCGTTGACGAGCTCCATCACCAGATAGGCGGTGCGGCCCTCGCCGTCCATGTCGGTCTCGCCGTAGTCGTAGACGCTGGCGATGCCGGGATGGTTGAGCATCGCGACGGTGCGCGCCTCGGCGCGGAACCGTTCGACGAACTCCGGGTCGGTGGAGTACTCGGCCTTGAGGACCTTGATCGCGACGCGGCGGCCCAGGCGGCTGTCGACGGCCTCCCACACCTGACCCATGCCGCCGGTGGCGATGAGTCGCTGCAGCCGGTAGCGGCCGGACAGGGTGACGCCGACGCGGGGGCTCATGAGCCCTCCCGCAAGGCGGCGGCGATGGTGGCACGGCCGATCGGGGCGGCGACCGCCCCACCGGTGGCCGACAGGCGGTTGCCGCCGTTCTCCACCAGGACGGCCACGGCGACCTTGGGGGCCTGCGCCGGTGCGAAGGCGATGTACCAGGCATGGGGCGGAGTGTTGCGGGGATCAGTCCCGTGCTCCGCAGTGCCCGTCTTCGAAGCGATCTGCACGCCGGCGATGGCTCCCTTCTGCTGCGTCTGCTGCTCGGCGCCGACCATCAGATCAGTCAGTGTAGCCGCGACCTCGGGTGTCACCGCCCGCCGCTCTTCGACCGGATCGGTGGTCGTGAGGTTTGCCAGGTCGGGTCCCCGGAGGCTGTCGACCAGGTAGGGCCGCATGGTTACCCCTTCATTCGCGATGGTGGCAGCGACCATCGCGTTCTGCAGCGGTGTCAACGCCACGTCGCGCTGCCCGATGCTGGACATCCCCAGGGCCGCGGCGTCGCTGATGGGGCCGACGGTGGATTCCGCGACCTGAAGCGGGATCGGCGCGGGTGCGGTGTCCAGTCCGAAGTTGGACGCGGTGTTCTTCAGCGCCTCCGCACCGGTGTCGATGCCCAGTTCGACGAAGGCGGTGTTGCACGACCGGGCGAAGGCCTCGCGCAGCGGAGCGGTGGGTCCGCCGCCGCAGGCCGAGCCGCCGAAGTTCTCCAGCGTCACGGTGCTGTCGGGCAGCGGGACCCGCGGTGCGGCGGTGAGTTGGGTGTCGGGGGTGGCGCCGTTCTGCAGTGCGGCCGCGGTGGTGATCACCTTGAACGTCGAACCCGGCGGATAGGTCTCCGAGATCGCCCGGTTGACCAGCGGGTTGTCCGGGTTGTCGCGCAGCTGCTGCCACGCCGCGGTCTGCTCGTCGACGTCGTGGGTGGCCAGCAGGTTCGGATCGTAGGACGGTGCGGACACCATCGCGAGGATCTTGCCCGTCGACGGCTCCAGCGCGACCACCGCGCCCTTGCAGGGGCCGCCGCAGCCATTCGCCATCGCATCCCACGCGGCCTGCTGCACCTGCGGGTTCAGCGTGGTCACCACGTTGCCGCCGCGCGGGTCGCGGCCGGTGAAGAAATCGGCCAGCCGGCGGCCGAACAGCCGCTCGTCGGACCCGTTGAGGATGGTGTCCTCCGCGCGTTCCAGACCCGTGCTCGAGTACGTCAGCGAGTAGAACCCGGTGACCGGCGCGTACGCCTGCGCATTGGGATAGACGCGCAGGAACCGGAACCGGCCCGGCGTGGCCACCGAGTAGGCCAGCAACTGGCCGCCTGCGGTGATCTGGCCGCGCTGCCGCGAGTACTCGTCGAGCAGCACGCGCTGGTTGCGGGGGTCGGTGCGCAGACCGTCGGCGGTGAAGACCTGGGTGATGGTGGCGTTGCCGAGCAGCAGCACGATCAGCACCATGATCGTGACGGAGATGCGTCGCAGTGAGGTGTTCATACCTTGCCGATCACCTCGGTGCTGGCGGAGGCGAGCGGGGTCTGCTGCTGCGGTTTGGTGTTGACGATCGGGCGGCGCGCGGCGTGCGATATGCGCAGCAGGATCGCCAGCAGCAGATAGTTCGCCAGCAGCGACGAACCGCCGTAGGACATCCACGGTGTGGTCAGGCCGGTCAGCGGGATCAGCCGCGTCACGCCGCCGACGACGATGAACAGCTGGATCGCGAGCGTGGACGCCAGACCGGCGGCGAGCAGCTTGCCGAAGCTGTCGCGTACGGCGATCGCGGTGCGCAGTCCGCGGATCACCAGGATCGTGTAGAGCATCAGCACGGCGGAGAAGCCGACCAGGCCGAGTTCCTCACCGACGGCCGCGATGATGAAATCGGTCGACGCCGCGGGCACCGTTCCGGGTTGGCCGTTGCCCAGGCCGGTGCCGAAGATGCCGCCGGTGGCGAAGCTGAACATCGACTGCACCATCTGGTAGCCCGCGCCCTCGGGATCGGCGAACGGGTCCAGCCAGGTCTGCACCCGCACGCGGACGTGGCCGAAAAGGTAGTAGGCCGCAACGCTTCCCACCGCGAACAGGCTCAGTCCGATGGCGACCCAGCTGATCCGGTCGGTCGCGACGTAGAGCAGCACGAGGAACGACGCGAACAGCAGCAGCGACGTTCCGAGGTCCTTCTCGAAGACCATCACCGCGATCGAGGCGATCCACGCGGCGAGCAGCGGAGCCAGGTCGCGCGGGCGCGGCAGCGTCATGCCGAGGAAGTGCTTGCCTGCGCTGGTGAACAGTTCACGCTTGTCGACCAGCACGGCCGCGAAGAAGATGAGCAGCAGGATCTTGGAGAACTCCGCGGGCTGAATGGAGAACCCCGGCAACTCGATCCAGATCTTGGCGCCGTTCTGCTCCGACATGGAGGCCGGCAGCACCGCGGGGATGGCCAGCAGGATCAGACCCGTCAGCCCGCACACGTAGCCGTAGCGGGCAAGCATCCGGTGATCGCTGAGAAACGTGATGACACAAGCGAATCCGATGACACCGACCAGCGTCCAGAGCATCTGCTGGTTGGCGGTGCCGCCGAGGCCCCGTTCGATCAGCTCACCCTGGGCGAGGTCGAGGCGGTGGATCATCACCAGGCCCAACCCGTTGAGCAGTGCCACCACCGGAAGCAGCAGCGGGTCGGCGTACGGCGCGTACCGGCGCACGGCGAGATGGGCACCGCCGAACAGGGCCAGATACCCGGCGGCGTACTGGGCCAGGTCCCAGCTGATGCCTTGTTCCTGGTTGGCCTCCACCATCAGCAGGGCGACGGTGGTGATGACCGCGGCGAAGGCCAGCAGTAGCAGTTCGGCGTTGCGCCGATTCGGCAGCGGCGGGGTGACCGTCACCGGCGACTGCGGCTGGGTGGTCATGATGCCGCCCGGCAGGTCGTTCCCGGTTGTGGTGGCGGGGGCGGCAGCGCAGTCACGGTCGGCGACGGGGACGGCGGCGGGGTGACCGTGGTCGGTGTCTCGGGCGCCGGCGAGGTGCCCGGACGCGGAGATGCGGAAGCGCCCTCCCCAGGGGCTTTCGTGGGCGAGGGCGTCGGAGGCGGCGCGGGCGTCGGCGTCCGGCGCGTGGTCGGCGGGTTCGCCGGACAGATCGGCAGCACCGAACTGCGGGCCAGTTCCTCGATCTGCGCGATCGCCTCGTCGAGTGAGCCGCCGGGCAGGCCCGCGATCACCTGGGCGCGTTCGGATTCGCGCATGTCCTGCACGTCGAGCAGCTGGCAGTCCCGGTTCTCACCGGACTGACCCGCGCTGATCAGGGACAGCTCGTTGCGGGCGTTGAGGCAGCCGAGGAGGTACGGCTCCTGCAGCGAGTAACCGAGGATCGAACCGTCCACGCCCCGCATGATCGACACGGTGCCGTCGTGCGCCGTCACGTAGTAGTTGTTGCGCACGATCTCCCGGCCGATGGCCAGCCCCGCCAGGACCACCAGCACCAGCAGGGTGGCGGCGATGATCATGCGACGGCGCGACCGCGGCTTCTTCACGGGCTCTTCCGGCGGCGCCACAACGCGTTTGGGCGCATTGCGCTTCGGGTTGAACGCCGAGGCGCGGCCGGCGGCGGTGTTCGGCGGCGGCTGGTCGTCGTCCCCGGAGACCGCGCCGGCCAGGATCGGCGCGGTCTGGCCGTAGTCGTAGTCGACGACGTCGGCGACGACCACGGTGACGTTGTCCGGTCCGCCCCCGCGCAACGCCAATTCGATGAGCCGGTCGGCACTTTCGGCGACGTCGGGGATCTGCAGCGCCTCGGCGATGGTGTCGTGGCTGACCGGGTCGGACAGTCCGTCCGAGCACAGCAGGTAGCGGTCGCCTGCGCGGGCCTCGCGCATGATCAGCGTCGGCTCGACCTCATGTCCGGTCAGCGCCCGCATGATCAGCGAGCGCTGCGGGTGGCTGTGCGCCTCCTCGGCGGTGATGCGGCCCTCGTCGACCAAAGTCTGGACGAACGTGTCGTCCTTGGTGATCTGGGTGAGCTCGCCGTCGCGCATGAGGTAACCGCGCGAATCGCCGATGTGGCACAACCCAAGCCTGTTGCCCGCGAAGAGGATCGCGGTCAGCGTGGTGCCCATGCCCTCGAGTTCGGGGTCGGCCTCCACGTGGGCGGCGATGGCCGAGTTGCCCTCGCGCACCGCGCGGTCGAGCTTGCTGAGCAGGTCGCCGCCGGGTTCGTCGTCGTCGAGATGGGCCAGGGCGGCGATGACGAGTTGCGAGGCGACCTCGCCTGCGGCGTGCCCGCCCATGCCGTCGGCCAGCGCCAGCAGTCGCGCACCGGCGTAGACCGAGTCCTCGTTGTTGGCGCGGACCAGGCCGCGGTCACTGCGCGCGGCATACCGGAGTACGAGCGTCACGGGCGCAACTCGATCACCGTCTTGCCGATCCGAACCGGCGTGCCCATCGGAACCCTTACCGCAGTCGTCACCTTCGCCCTGTCAAGGTATGTGCCGTTGGTCGATCCTAGGTCTTCGACGTACCACTCCGACCCCCGCGGCGAGAGACGGGCGTGCCGCGTCGAGGCGTAGTCGTCGGTCAGCACCAGCGTCGAGTCGTCGGCGCGGCCGATCAGCACCGGCTGTGAGCCGAGCGTGATCCGGGTGCCGGCCAGCGCGCCCTCGGTGACCACGAGCTGCCGGGCCACGCTGCGCTGCCGGTTGGGCAGCAGGGAGCCGCGCAGCGCCAGACCGCGGCGCACCATGACCGCACCGGTGGGCGCGTAGATATCGGTGCGCAGGATGCGCAGCACCGACCAGATGAACAACCACAGCAGCAGCAGGAAGCCGACACGCGTCAGCTGCAGCACCAACCCCTGCATCTGACGTCCTCTCCGTGTTCACCTCACGCCGGTATCACCGTCGGGCGCGTGCCTGCTGGCAACGTCACGATACTTGGGGTAGCGATCGGGGCGAAGACGAAGCCGACAGCTTGACCTGAACGTGACCGGCGCCGCGTGTGCCTAGTGCACCCGCACGATGATCTCGGAGTGGCCCAGACGGATGACGTCACCGTCTGCGAGTTGCCATTCCTGGACCGGAGCGTTGTTCACGGTGGTGCCGTTGGTGGAGTTCAGATCGGACAGCAGAGCGACCTGACCGTCCCAGCGGATCTCCAGGTGACGGCGGGAAACGCCGGTGTCCGGGAGGCGGAACTGGGCGTCCTGACCGCGGCCGATGACGTTGGCGCCTTCGCGCAGCTGGTAGGTGCGGCCGCTGCCGTCGTCGAGCTGCAGGGTCACCGTGGTGCCGGCACCGGCGCCGGCGGCCGGGTAGTCACCCTGGCCGTAACCGCCGCCGTAGCCCCCACCCTGGCCGTAGTCGTAATCCCGGCCGGCCGGCTCGCCGTACCCGGGGTCGCCGTAACCGCCGCCCGGTTCGCCGTAGCCGCGGCCGTAGTCCTGGCCGTAGTCCTGACGACCGCCGGCGGGCGCGCCGTAGCCGCCGCCGTACCCGCCCTGATCCGGGTAGCCGCCCTGATCGGGGTATCCGGGACGCCCGTAGCCGCCGTCCTCGTGACGGCCGGGGCCGGGGGGACGGCCGTAGTCGTAGTCCGCGCCGGGGGCGCCGTAGCCGGGCTGACCGCCGGGGGGCGGCGGGTAACTGCCCGGGCCCTGCCGGTAACCCTGGTCGTAGCCGCCGCCCGCGGGCGGGCCGTAGTCCTGACGGCCGTAGCCGCCGCCGTAGCCGCCCTGCTCGGGGTAGCCGCCCTGATCCGGGTAGCCGCCGCCCTCGGGGTAGCCACCGCGCGGCGGGTAGCCGCCCTGTTCGGGCGGCGAGTAGGGCGCGCGGGGCTCCTGACCACGGGGTTCGTCCTGCGGACGCCCGTAGCGGTCGTCGTAGTACTCGTCGCCGGGCCGCCCCTGTCCCTGGCCGCCGCCGCGGTACGTCGGGTTGTCGCTCATCGGTGGTACTCCTGATTCTGCGGGAAACGCATGGTCTCGGTGTGCTGGGGCGGGTTCGCCGGTGGTCGAGTCGGGGTTGACCACACCACGAGCGCGGAACTGTCCAGTGTGCAGATTCGGTGACTGTTCGAACTTGACGACCACATCACCATACGTTTGCCACCCCTGCTCACGGATGTATCCCTCCAGATGCTTGGCGAAAGTGGTCGCGGTCAAGTCAGGATCAGCGCTTACCTTCTTATGGTCGGGCACACTGAGGGTAATTACGTACTCATTCGGGGCCAAAATGCGGCCTCGGCCGACGGGGCGGATACCCGCCTCGGCTTCGCGCCGCAGCAGCGCTTCGACCTCCTGCGGCACAATCGATCCGCCGAAAACGCGGGCGAACGCGTCGCCGACCGTGGACTCGAGTTTGCGTTCGATGCGGTCCACCAGTCCCATGTCACCGCCCGCCTCACTCGTCGTCGTTGCATCGTGCCTGCTCACGCAGTCGGCCCGCCGCGTGTCGGCTGGCCCCGGTTCTTCCTGCATGGTATCTACCCACGTTTGACCCATGGGACCAACGAAACTCTGAGAATCACATCTGGGCAGGTCAGGGGTTCCCATCACGGGCGCAGTGAGCGTTATTCTGCCGTTTTGGGGAGGACGGCGGCCGAGTGATAGGCTCCTGCGGTCGTAAGGGCGAGTGGCGGAATGGCAGACGCGCTGGCTTCAGGTGCCAGTGTCCTTCGGGACGTGGGGGTTCAAGTCCCCCTTCGCCCACACAGAGCGGTTCCACGGAATCGCGACCACAAGGTCACGAACCAGATGGTTCGTGACCTTTGTGTTTTGGGGGCAAACTTAATCAGAATGACCCTCGGCTCGGGTGGACTGAGCACCCGAAGTGTCCCGGTTGGGTCGTTTCGCGGTCGGAGAGTCCGAGCGCCCAGACGACATTGGCGTAGTCGGCGAGATTTTAGTCGTCCGCCGCCGGGCTTCTCGAGACCGCTGCTCAACCCAAATGACTGCTGTGGATCAGCCGAGCGACTTCAGGCCGGCAGCAGCCGCGTCGACGGCCGCCCGCGTTCTGGGATTAAGATCATCTGCGTAGTCGCTGATGATCTGCTCGTAATTTGAGCGGGCGATCTCCGGTAGTCCGGATGAGACGCAGATATCGGCATCGTTGAGCAACGCCGTCGCCACAACGGATCGGACGAACGGATCCTGTGAGTCTCGGAAACGCTCCACGACCTCCTGATAATAGGTTCGTGATTGCTCTCGCCCCCATCTTGAGTAGGCGAGTATGGCACCCTTGCCGTAAAGCGCGACAGCGGACTCGTGACTCTCACCGAGTGGGTGCTGCGCAATCCAACGCTCGTACACCGCTAAGGCGGATGCGATGACCTCCATCGCCTCCTGCGAACGTCGGTGTTGCGCGATGTACGAACTCGCGAGACGGAGCACTGCATGCTCAACCTGGTTCCGCACGTCACGATCAGCATCGCTACCGAAGACCGCGACGACTCGTTCGTATCCCTCGTTCGCCCACTCGACGGAGACCGCCCCGCCGACGTCGGCAAGCGCGGTGAGCGCATCGCTCTTCTGGTTGAGCGCCGTCGCAACCAAGCGCCGCAGTTCGGCCCACGCCTCCGACGACGTACCGCCGGGCACAGAGGAGCCTTGGTTTAGGCCGGGATCAGCGAAGTAGTCTGTGATCAGCTTGTCCCACAACTCAAGTGCGTCTGGCAGCTTGTCGTAGCGAAACGACTCATCCCGCCCTGCAGTGGCTTCCACCTTGTGAATGACCGCGAGTGCCGCTGCCAGGCGAAGTGCGCCAGCACCGCCGCGATCAGCATTCTCGAAGTACAAGTCGATCAGCAGGTCATAACAGGCAAGCGCCTCAGCCCGTCTATCTGGGTGACCAGGCGCGCCTGTCAGCAGGTGGTATGCCCTAGTCGCCAGAGCATTCGCCAACACCCCGAGCCGCGTCGTTGACGTGTCACGATCGCTTCTGATCAGTGAGATGAGCCTGTCGCAGGCGTCGACGGCATCGTCGTGGTTGTCACCGGCTGAGTGGATCGCCGCGACCTGCGCCCATGCGTAAATCGCGTAGTCGGTCGGCAGACCCTCAGACAGCATGGCGGCCTGGGTGAGCGCGGTAACAGCGTCGTCAGTACGTCCGTACTTCAGTGCGGCACCGGCTACTAGAAGCGCCTGGGGCGGCGACCCATGGCACAGCGCGCGTGACCACACTTCGTCCGGTGGCTCAGTCGATAGGCTTGCCGTGCGAAGGTGCACAGCGTAGGGGTAGGCGCGGTACCGTTGGTCGTCTCCGTCGGTGGCGTCGTGCAGCAGCGAAATGGAGCCGGCCACCGGCTTCAGGGCCCAGTCGAGGGCATCCTGGAAATTCTTTTCCAGGTGCGGGCTAGATGGTGTGTAGCAGGTCCAAAGGTCGCGCAGATCCTGGCGGCTGATCGCATCGATGCGTCCACAGCGGTGCCAGTCAATCGCCGCCTCGACGATGGCGGCGCCTGGCAGGTTCTCTCCGAGCTCGCCCGGGTGGGCGCGGTGGATGAGCTTCTTCTCAATGTCATGGCCGGCCACCAGGTAGGCGGCCAAACCGTGTTTGTGCACTTCGCCGAGTTGATCAGGCGCGATCTTGTCGGCTAACACCTCGACCTCTTCAGCAGTTGTCCGGTCGACAAGAACCCGGCAGACGTGATCGCTGAGGCCCTGAGTGACATCGATCCCGAGGGAGGTGTTGCCCCCGTATGCCAGTGCCACGATCCGACCTGGTCCTGACTCTCGCCATCGCCGGAGGTCACCACTGACGATGTCGTTCGCAAAGATCTCGAATGGGTCGAGCCACAGAACTGCTGGCCCCTCAAGCTCCAGTCGGGCCTCACCGGGATCGAGGATCTTCTGCAGAGCCGCGTTGTTCCGGGGCGCAACGACAATCAGGTCGCCGTGCCGGCACAAACCCTCGAACAGTGTTCTGGACTTCCCTACGGTTGCCGGGCCGTTGACCGCGACGATCCACTTCATCGACCGCACGGACAGAGCGTGAGCGACGGCGCGGTCCAACTCGGTATCCGCCCGCTTGCGCCGCACATAGTTCGCAGCCAGAAGTCGGTAACCGGGAGTAGGGGCGGCCACACCGAGGTCGACGGGATCTACAGTGGAGATCCGTACCGGCGCCACCCTCAAAGCGTGGATTTGTGTCAGGCGGTCACGCCGGGAAGCGTTGATGACCACAGCCGTCGCGAATACCAGCGCCACTGCTGCCGCAAGCAGCCAACCAATCGCCGAGAACAGCTGCGCATCAGTGCGGTTGTTGTCGCTGAGCGTCCGCACGAGATTGGCGAGCCCGCTGATCAGCGCCACCAGAAAAGACGCGACTGCTACCAAACGCGTCCATTCCTGGGTAGACCTCTTGTCCCAGCAGCTCACGGGAGAACTCTAGGCAATGTTGGTCGGCTTCGGCGCAGGACGAGAAACCGGTGCCGAGCGAAAAGTGAAGCTGTCGATGGGGACCGGACCCTGCGGCCATCGCGGAGAATCCGTCGGTGTACATCGCATCGCAATCAGCACCCCTGTCCCAGTTCGCGGTCCGTTCCTCGTCAGTGCGTCGAACAGTCACGCCGAACGGCATCTTCACCCCACCGATGAACTGTGTGTCGACATGGCGGAAAGTAACGGGTATGTGGGGTCCTTCCCCCTCCCCTGGGCGGTCAGCGCTCCTCGGGTCCAACGCCATGCCCGCCGATCAGCCACTCGTTGTCCCAGTGCCGCCCGGAATACCACGTCTGGTAGACGTCGCGCGGGTCCTGTCGGCATTGACCTCACGGTGGGTCTTGTACGCCAGCTTTGGCGTCGCGCAACGTGGCGCCGTGCTGCAGCGCCACGTCGCCGAGGTCAAAGACCAAGTAGCCCTGGGTAAACTCATCCATCGGAACCAGCACCTCTTCCCATTGCATGCCGCATGGCGCGGCAAGAAGGTCTTGGCTGTGCGGATCGTAACGAACGCGAGCGATTGGCGTTGGGGAGGCCGGCCTACGCCGGTGGCGCGGGTGGGTGCAGCGTGATCTCCGAGATCGACGCCTGGTTGCGGCCGTCGGTGCTGCCCAGCGCACTCACCCACACCAGCACGTGCCTGACCGGCTCGCGGCTACGCACCGCGATCGTGTTGCGGCCGGGCTGCAGTGGTGTGGCCGCGCTGATCTCCGTGGTCTCCCCGAGGCCGGCCGGTGACGGGCCGCCCGCCGAGCGGATCTGGACAACCGTTCCTGCACTGGGCAGTTCGACGGTGACCGTCCCCAAGGTCGTCGGCGCGGGCAGTTCCAGCATCAGCCCGAGCCCTTCCTTGAACTTCGGGAACGGGTCGGCGTCGTAGTACCTGTCCGTGGACCAACCGGTCGCGACGTCGCCGTCGATCACCCGCCCGGCCTCGCCTGGATTGTCCGGCCGGCCGTCGGTCGAGTACACCTCGGCCTTGACCGGTTTGACCGGGGCGTCCGCGGCGGCGGCCTTGACCGTCTCCTGCGGCGCCTTCGGAGCCGTCGGCGTCGGATCACTCTGCAGCCCAAGCTGTCCGGCATCCATGGCCGGTGTCTCGTCCGGAGCGTTCAGCATGCCGTTGACACTCGAACCGAGCATCACGACACCCGCGGTCGCCACGGCGGCCGCGGCGCCGATGGTCGCTCGCAGGACGCCCTTGCGGGCCGCCTGGGCCTGTTCACCGGGCCCGAAGTTGCGGAACGCCGCGTACGCCCCCGGCGGCGGCGGATCCAGCGGCGCCAGGACACGGATATCCGTCCCGTCGTCGGCGCCGTCGCGTGCGGCTTGCCGCAGCATGGTCACCAGCGTGGCGGCGCTGGTGATTCCCGGTTCGGGGCGCACCAGCCCGGCGGCCGTCGTCGACACCAAAAACGGTGTGCCCGGACGCAAGTCCGTCAGCGGCGCCGGTTCCGCGTCATCCGGCCAGCGCCGGGCCAGCAGCGCGTACAGGCAACGTCCGATGCCGCGTAGATCGGTCTGCGGGGTGGTGTCGGGCAGGGTCGCGGGGAAGGCCAGCAGTGCGTGGCCGGCCGTCGTCACCCGAACCCGCGCGGGATGGTCGACGCTCAGGTGAACGCCCGCCCGGTGCGCCACCTCGGTCGCCATCGCCAGCGGTTCTAGCGCAGCCGCCACGGCGACCGGCGCGGGATCGGTGTCGGCCACCTCGGCCAGGCTGCCGCCGGGCACCCAATCAGCGACCACCACACCGCAATAGCCGGTATGCAGCACCTCGAGGATCGGGGCGATGCCGGGGGTGTCGAGGCCGCGCAGCCGCACCGTGAGCGACAGGATCTCGTTCACCCACTCGACCGGCAGGGTGCAGCGCGGGTCTACCAGCGTGAGTGCCACCGGCCGACCCGCGGCCAGGTCGACGGCCTGCCAGAATTCCAGCAGCGGGGCGACGCCATGAGGTGTCAGAAGCCGATAGCGCCCGGCGACGACGCGTCCGGGGACGTGCGCCGCCTCTGAGGGCAGCGGGCGCGGCCGTGGCGCAAGGGTGATCGGTTGTGTCGGCCAATCCGCTGAAGCGTTCGGGTCAACACGTCCACTCGTCAATGTCCTGCACCTCGTCCGTCCGCGGCAGCCCGCCCCTTCCGAGGCCTCATAACCGAACCGGCCGGCCACTAAACAGTCGCGTGCCGTCGGATCCGTCACGAAATCGATGGTGTTTGAAGATCGAAAACGACGGCAATGGCTTAGTCATGCGAAACAAAATGAGTACAGCCGTCGCCCCGGGCCTGTTCGCAGGCGTTGCCGCAACTGCGATCGCGCTCGCGCCGGCGGCCTTCGGTAGCACAGGGAGTTTCGTGAACCAGCCTCCGCCGCCGCCGTGCGCGGACGGGGTGCCGTGCGAGGTCGTCGGACCCAACGGTGTCGCCGGCCCCGGCGGTGCAGCGGGCGCCGTTCCCGGTGGCCCGGGCGGCGTCGCCGGTCCCGGCGGTGCCAGCGGTGTGATTCCGGGTGGTCCGGCCGGTACAGCAGGCCCCGGTGGCGCCAGCGCGGCGGTCCCGGGTGGTCCCGCCGGTACGGCAGGCCCTGACGGTGCCAGCGCGGCGGTCCCGGGTGGTCCGGCCGGTGCAGCGGGCCCTGCCGGTGCCAGCGGTGCGATCCCGGGTGGTCCGGCCGGTACGGCAGGCCCTGACGGCGCGAGTGGCGCCATTCCCGGCGGCCCGGCGGGTACCGCAGGCCCGGGTGGCGTGACCGCCACGATCCCCGGCGGCCCCAGCGGCTCGGCCGGTCCGGACGGGGTCGAAGGCTGCATCCCCGGTGTCGGCTGTATCGGATAACACGTAAGACAGCGAGCAGGGGCCGGGTCGGCAACGACCCGGCCCCTTCTAGCTGACCAGGCTCTCGACGATCAACCGGGCGGTCCGCTGCGCCCGCGTTCGTGAATACGAGCGGCCTTCCCGCTGGATCGCGTACACGACTCCCCCGACGATCGCCTCGGCCGCCGACTCCGCCCGCGATTCGTCCACCGCCGCCGCGAGCAGCCGGTCACGCACCGAAAAGTGCAGCGGATCACCGAAACCCGCCCGCAGGCGCGCCGCGGTGTCCTCGTGCTCCATCGACGCGACGGTGAGAATCCGCAACATCGCGTTGCCCCGGGCGCTGGTCAGCGTCGCCGCCAACTTCCCGACCCACGAGACCACGTCGTCCACGAGATCGCCGGTGTCCCGCACGGGAACCAGAATCTCGTGGGCGTCTTCGAGCAGCACGTCGGCGACGAGCACCGGCCGGCTCGGCCACCACCGGTAGATCGTCTGCTTCCCCACCCCCGCGCGGGCCGCGACCGCCTCGATGCTCAGCCCGTCGAACCCTCGCTCGAGCAGCAGGTCGCGCGTCGCGGCGATGATCGCCACCCGGGACTTCTCGCTGCGCCGCCTCGGCGCGGCGGTGTCCTGGGCGGGCGTTGCGGGCGGGGTCATCGCCCCGTAGTCTGCCACAAACGAGACGGACCGTCTCGTCTCGGACATCGGGAGATCCGTGGGAAAGAAGCTCGTCATCGGGGCCAGCGGATTCCTGGGCTCGCACGTCACGCGCCGCCTGGTGGAGCGCGGCGACGACGTCCGCGTGCTGATCCGGCACACCAGCTCGACCCGGGGGATCGACGACCTGCCCGTCGAACGGCACTACGGCGACATCTTCGACGACGAGGCCGTCCGCGCCGCGGTCGACGGATGCGACGTCGTGTACTACTGCGTCGTCGACGCGCGCGCCTGGCTGCGCGACGCGACGCCGTTGTGGCGCACCAATGTCGAAGGGCTGCAGCGCGTCCTCGGCGCCGTCGCCGACGCGGATCTCTACCGGTTCGTGTTCACCAGCTCCATCGCCACGATCGGGATCGCCGAGCACGGCCTGGCCACCGAGGAGCTCGCCAACAACTGGCTCGACCAGGCGGGAGAGTACATCCGGACCCGGGTCGCCGCGGAGAACCTCGTACTGCGGTACCACCGCGAGCGTGCACTGCCCGCGGTCGCGATGTGCGTGTCCAATACGTACGGCCCCGGCGACTATCTGCCGACCCCACACGGCGGGCTCGTCGCCGCCGCCGTGCGCGGGAAGTTGCCGTTCTACATCGACGGGGCCCAGGCCGAGGTGGTCGGTGTCCGCGATGCCGCGGACGCCCTGATCCTGGCGAGTGAACGTGGCCGGCCGGGGGAGCGCTACATCGTCTCGGAACGCTTGATGACCGCCCGTGAGATCTATCAGACCGCCTGTGCGGCAGTTGATGTCGCACCTCCGCGGCGCGGTGTGCCCATTCGCGCCCTGGCCGCCGCGGCGGTGCCGAGCGAATGGCTCGCGCGCGTGCGCCGCCGCGACACCCGGCTGACCCCCCTGACCATCCGGCTCATGCACATCATGTCGCCGATGGACCATTCGAAGGCCGAACGCGAACTGGGCTGGCAGCCGGCGCCGACCACCGAAGCGCTGGCCGAGGCCGCCGAGTTCTTCGTCGGCACCCGCCGCCGACCCGCCGGGGACCGCCGCTGATGCCGATCGCCCTCACCCCTGAACAGACGGCGCTCTCCGAAGCCGTCCGCGAGTTCGGCGCCCGTCACGCGCCGATCGACAAGACCAGGCAGGCGTTCGACGACCTCGCCGCAGGCACCGCGCCGCACTGGTGGGACGAGTTGGTGGCCAACGGCTTTCACGCCGTGCACCTGCCAGAGCGAGTCGGCGGCCAGGGCGGCGATCTGGTGGACACCGCCTGCGTCATCGAAGTGGCCGCCGAGGTGCTGCTGCCGGGGCCGCTGTTGTCCACGGTGAGCGCGGGCGCCGTCGCGCTGCTCGCCGACACCACGCCGGTGGGGGAGTCGCTTCTCGGCGGCCTGGCCGCGGGCGCCCCCGCGGCCGTCGTGCTTCCTGACGACGCTGCGCTGCAGGCGGTCACCGTTGACGGTGGGTGGCTGGTCAGCGGCGTCTCGCCGGTGGCGCTGGGCGTCTGCGCGGCGCGGCTCGTCATCACCGCCGCACACACCGAGGACGGCGAACTGCTGTGGTTCGTCGCCGACGCGGACGGCCTGGCGACCGAACCCGAGCGCGGCACCGATCTGACCACCGACGTCGGCCGGGTGCGGTTCGACGGGCACCACGTGACCGCCGAGCGGCGGCTCTGCGGCATCGACACCGACCGGGCTCGCGGCGCGGTCGCGGCGCTGACCGCGTGCGCGGCGGCGGGCACTATCCGGTGGTGCATGGGCGCGGTCACCGAACACCTGCGCACGCGCGAACAGTTCGGCAAGCCGATCGGCACCTTCCAGGCGCTGCAGCACCGCGCCGCCGACCTGCTGATCAGCAGCGAACTCGCCACGGCCGCCGCATGGGACGCCGTGAGATCCGTCGACGAGCCCGCCGAACAGCACGCCATCGCCGCCGCCACCGGCGTGCTGATGGCGGCCGTGCCCGCACCCGACCTCGTGCTCGACACCCTGACGATGTTCGGGGCGATCGGCTTCACCTGGGAGCACGACCTGCATCTCTACTGGCGGCGCGCCACCGCGCTGGCCGCCTCGCTGGGCCCGGGCACCCGGTGGAAACGACGGCTCGGCGAGCTCACCCGCACCACCGCCAGGGACATGACCGTCCGGCTCGGGGACGCCGACCCCGACTTCCGCACAAAGATCCGCGAAATCCTCGACCGCGCAGTGACATTGCCCAACGGTGGACCCCGCCACCAGGGTGACTACGAGCAGTTCGCGACCGGCGAGCAGCGGACCGCGCTCGCCGCCGCCGGCCTGCTCGCGCCCCACTGGCCTGCGCCCTGGGGACTCGACGCCACGCCGCTGCAGCAGCTGATCATCGACGAGGAGTTCGCTGCCCGTCCCGAGCTGGTGCGGCCGTCGCTCGGCATCTCCGAGTGGATCCTGCCGTCCCTGATCAGCGCAGCGCATCCCGACGTCCGCGACCGCCTCATCCCACCGACCCTGCGCGGCGAACTGGCGTGGTGCCAGCTGTTCAGTGAACCGTCGGCCGGATCGGATCTCGCCGCGCTGACGACACGCGCGGTCAAGGTCGACGGCGGATGGAGGATCAACGGCCACAAGATCTGGACCTCCTCGGCCCAGCGCGCGGACTACGGCGCCCTGCTGGCCCGCACCGATCCGGACGCCCGCAAACACCGCGGCATCGGCTACTTCGTCGTCGACATGCGCGCCGACGGCGTCGACGTGCAACCGATCCGGCAGGCCAGCGGCGACGCCGAGTTCAACGAGGTCTTCCTCACCGACGTGTTCGTGCCCGACGAGATGCTGCTCGGTGAGCCGACCGCGGGGTGGAGCCTGGCCATCGCCACGATGGCCCAGGAGCGGGTGGCGATCGGGAACTACGTCCACAACGACCGGGCCGGGGCGCTGCGCGCGTTGGCCGGCACCGGAGGACCCGACCAGGACGCGGCGCTGCGGGCGCTCGGCGAGATCGACGCCTACTCGGGGGCGATCAAGGCGCTCGGTGTGCGCGAGACCCTGCGCCTGCTCGACGGGCAGCAGGCCGGACCGGCGTCGAGCATCGCGAAGGTCGCCACCGCCGCGATGCTGCGCCGAACGTTCGCGGCCACCCTCGAACTGACCGGTCCCGCAGCGCTTCTGGAGGACACTGAGCCGCCGGTGGTGCAGCCGTACCTGCGCCTGCCGGCCGAGCTGGTCGGTGGCGGCACCCGAGAGATCCAGCTCAACATCATCGCTCAGATGGTGCTCGGGCTACCCCGTGGATGACAGGGAGAGACGTATGGGACTGCGCGGTGAGGCCGCCATCGTCGGCTATGTGGAGCTGCCCCCGGAACGGTTGAACAAGGCCGGGCCGGCGCCGTTCCTGCTCGAGCAGTGGGCGGAACTCAGCGCGGCCGCACTGGCCGATGCGGGTCTGCCGGCAGAGTCGGTGAACGGCATCGTCACGTCGCACATCGGGGAATCGGAGATCTTCGTCCCGTCCACGGTGACCGAGTATCTCGGCGTCGACGCGAACTTCGCCGAGATGCTCGACCTGGGCGGCGCGAGTGCGGTCGGAATGGTCTGGCGGGCGGCCGCCGCGATCGAGCTGGGGCTGTGCGATGTGGTGCTGTGCGCACTTCCGGCGCGCTACCTCACCCCGACGTCGGAGAAGAAGCCGGCGCCGCTGGTCGACGCGATGTTCTTCGGGTCGTCGAGCAACCAGTTCGGTTCGCCGCAGGCCGAATTCGAGATCCCGTACGGCAACCTCGGCCAGAACGGACCCTACGGTCAGGTCGCGCAGCGATATGCCGCTGTCTACGGCTACGACGAACGGGCGATGGCCAAGATCGTCGTCGACCAGCGGGTCAACGCCAACCACACCGACGGCGCGATCTGGAAGGACAAACCGCTCACCGTCGACGACGTCCTCGCCAGCCCGGTGATCGCCGACCCGCTGCACATGCTGGAGATCGTGATGCCGTGTGTCGGTGGGGCCGCGGTGGTGGTGGCCGGGGCGGACATCGCCAAGCGGGCACGGCGACGGCCGGTGTGGGTCAAGGGCTTCGGCGAACACGTGCCGTTCAAGACCCCCACCTATGCCCGCGATCTGCTGCAGACGCCGATCACCAAGGCCGCCGACCTCGCCTTCGCGATGTCCGGGCTGGACCGCGCCGACGTGGACATGGTGTCGATCTACGACTGCTACACGATCACCGTGTTGCTCAGCCTCGAAGACGCCGGCTTCTGCGAGAAGGGCAAGGGGATGGCCTTCGTCAGCGACCACGACCTGACCTTCCGCGGCGACTTCCCGCTCAACACCGCCGGGGGACAACTCGGCTTCGGCCAAGCCGGCCTCGCAGGCGGGATGCACCACGTGTGCGACGCCGCCCGCCAGATCATGGGCCGCGCCGGCGCCGCGCAAGTGGCCGACTGCAACCGCGCGTTCGTCTCCGGCAACGGCGGCATCTTGAGCGAACAGACCACGCTCGTCCTGGAAGGCGACTGACCCGATGACCACCTTCGAGCGGCCGATGCCCGTCAAGACCCCGACGACCGCCCCCTTCTGGGATGCGTTGGCGGAACACACGATCCGTATCCAGTACTCGCCGTCCTCGGATGCGTACGTGTTCTACCCGCGGGTGCGCGCACCCCGGACGCTGGCCGACGACCTCGAATGGCGGGAGATCTCCGGGCTGGGCACGCTGTACTCGTACACCGTGGCGCGCAGACCCGTCGGCCCGCACTTCGCCGACGGCGTGCCGCTGCTGACGGCGATCGTCGAATGGGACGAGGGTCCGCGGTTCTCCACCGAGCTGGTCAATGTGGCTCCGGAGGACATCCGGGTCGGGATGCGGGTGCGCCCGGTGTTCTTCGACTACCCCGAACACGAGGTGACGATGCTGCGCTACGAACCGGACGTCCCGTGAGCGACCGCGAGGACATCACCGGCACGCTGACCCGGTATGCGACGGGCATCGACCGCCGGGACTGGCGGCTGTTCCGCACCGTGTTCACCGACGACTGCGAACTGGACTACGGCGACATCGGCACGTGGCACGACGCGCAGTCCGTCACCGACTTCATGGAACAGGCCCACGCCATGGCCGGCCACACCCTGCACCGGTTGACGAACTTCGCGATCGACGTCGACGGTGACCACGCCAGCGCCCGTACGTACGTCGACGCGCTGATCTTCGCACCGGACAACAACACCGGGGTGAACGCGGTCGGTTTCTACGACGACGAGCTCGTCCGCACCGGTGCCGGCTGGCGGATCGCGCGGCGCCGGTTCACCTCGGTCCGGGTCAGCACCGTCGGCACATGACGCTCACGGCGGGCCGAAACCCGCCGCGCGCAGGACATCCTGACCGGCGGCGCCCGTCACCGTCTTGATGAAAGCCTCTGCCAACGAAGGCTTCTCGGACTGCTCGAGCGCCGCGATCGGATAGGTGTTCACCGCGCTCGCGGCCTCCGGGACGTCGACCGCGGACACCCTGCCGTCCCCACCGAGAACGTCGGTCACGTACACCATCCCGGCGTCGGCCTGGCCGCTGATCACCTTGTTGAGCACATCGGTGACCGACGTCTCCTCGCTCACCGGACGCAGTTCGACGCCCGCCGCCCGTTCGGCGGCCCTACTCGCCGCACCACACGGCACCTGCGCCGCACACAGGACCACCGTGACTCCCGGTCGAGCCAGATCTGCCAGCGAGCCGATGCCTTTGGGGTTGCCCGGTGCGACGGCGACGGTGAGCCGGTTCGTCGCGAACGGCACCGCGGCGCCCTCGAGCAGCCCGGCCGCCGCCGCCCGGTCCATGTTGCGGGTGTCGGCGGCCGCGAACACGTCGGCAGGTGCCCCCTGCGTCAATTGCGTGAGGAGATCGGACGACCCGGCGAACGAGAACTCCACGTCGACGCCGGGATGGTCGGCTTCGAAGCGCTCACCGATCTCGGTGAACGCGGTTTTCAGCGACGCCGCGGCGAACACCGTCAATTCGTCGGCGGACTCACGGGTGCAGGCGGTGAGCGCCGCAACGAGCAGCAGGACGCTCAGCAGCCGCGTCAGGATTGCCCACCCGGTGTCTCGACGATCACCGTGGTGGCCTTGACGACGGCCACCGCGATACTGCCCGGACGCAGGTCGAGGTCCCGCACCGCGTCCGTGCTCATCAGCGACACGACCGTGAACGGCCCGCACTGCATCTCGACCTGCGACATGACGGTGTCGCTGACGACGTTCGTCACCAGCCCGGCGAAGCGGTTACGGGCCGAGCTGGCGATACCGAGCGGATCCTTCGGGGCGGCCGCGGCGTGCGTTCGCGCAAACGCCGCCAGTTCGGCGCCGTCGACGACCTTGCGGCCGGAGGCATCGGCCGTCGCGGCGAGGGTGCCGTCGTCGATCCACCGCCGGACGGTGTCGTCGCTGACGCCCAGCAGCTCGGCGGCTTGGCGCACCCGGATCGTCGGCACGTCGTGAGTCTAACAACCGCAGGCGCGGAGATATGGAGCTGCTGGTTCCGAATATGCGGAAGTCAGTGCCCAACGCCTCCAGCGCACGCATTGTCTTCGACGGTATCGGTGGATAATTTGCTGCTCTTGATGGTGGAATCTGACGCGATGCACATGTGCGGGGGTGACGGCACGCCGGGCGGGCGTGCGGCGCGCCGGCGTGCCCGGATGGTGTCGCCGCGATGACCGAACAACCGCACGCCGACGACGATCCACGCCTCGGCGCGCTGCTGGAATGGCGCCAACGGCTCATCGACTCCGGTGCCGTATCCGCGCGCAGCTTCAAGGAGGCGCACCTGCGGCTGGTGCTGCGCTCGGGCCGCACCGACGTCGAGCAGATCCGCGCCATGCTGCCCGGATCGGTGTCCGAACACGCCGACGACATGGCGCGCGTCCTGGCCGAATTGCCCGCCCCGCCCGGCCCCGCGGCCGACGAGGAGGTCACCTCCGCCAACAACGCGGCCGGCCGGCACCGTGACGACGCGCCGATCGACGACGACGCGCCACCCGCACAGACAGCACCGCCACCGCTGAGCGAACCGCTCCCCGAGACAGCTTCCGCCGCAGAGGAATTCGCGCCGTACGTGGCGGACGGGTCGGCCAGCCCGTCGCACAGCGTCACGCTGCACCGGCGCCGCGACACCGGAGCCCTCGAACTGCGCTGGCCGCCGGTCGACACCCAGGACCCGGTCGTCGTCTACCGCGTGGTCAGCGGTGAGGACGCCCCGCCTCGGTCGCCCGAGACGGGGGACCCGCTCACGGTGACGACCACGACGTCGGCCACCGACCACCGGCCCCCGGTCGCCGCGGTGCGCTACTTCCAGGTCTGGGCGAATGCCGGTGCCTCGCGCGCCGAGGCGCTCGCCGCCCAACCCGTCCTCCACGCCGCCGGGGTGCTGATCAGCCGCATCGCCGACTTCACGGTGCGCGAGGATTCCGGCCGGGTCATCGGCCGCTACACCGTGCCGCCCGGCGTGGGTGCGGTCTACGTGTACCGGATCCCCGCCGGCGAGGCGCACCACGACGGCCCGCAGTACCGGATCCTCACCGGGCAGGACAATCTCGGCGGTTTCGTCGACATCGACGTCGAACGCGGCCACCGCTACGTCTACCGCGTGCGGTGCGCCGCGCCCGTCGGCGGCGTGCTGCGGCTGTCCGAGGCCGCGCAGGCCGACCTCGACGTGTCGGCGGTACTCGCCCCGGTCACCGATCTGACGATCACCGGAAGCACCGCCGACGCCACCGTGCTCGACCTGGCGTGGACCACACCGCCCGGCGGACGTGTCGCGATCTACCGCACCCCCACCGGCCCCACGGCCGGCGCCGAAGCCGACGAACTGCCCGAGGACGCCCTCGACCAGGTGGGGCTGGCGCCGGAACTCCGTCTGGCGCAACCGGTCACCGAAGAGCGCGACGACGACGGGCGGATCCGCACCGCGATGCCCGGCGTCGCGTGGCCGGACCAGTGGAGCCGGGCCTACTTCACCCCCGTCACCCTCATCGGTGGCCGCGCGATGCTGGGCAAGACGTTCTCCACGGTGCGCACCGGCGTCATCCGCGACATCGAACTCGCCGAGTACTGCAACAAGCAGGTGCTCACCTTCGACTGGCCCGACGGTGCGGCGGCCGTCGTCGTCTACCTCGCACCCCGCGGTCACGATCCGCGTAACGGCCTGAGCGGGCATACCTACGAGATCACCCTCGAGGAGTACGAGAAGTACGGCGGCCTGCAGTTGGTGGGACAGCTTCCCGTACACGGCTGTTCGCTGCACCTGGCGCCGATCGCGTTCACCGGCGGCCGACGCGTCATGGGCGCCATCGCCAGCATCGAGTACCAGGGTCTGCTGCGGTTGCAGTACGCGGTGCGGGTGGGCCGCGACGCCGACGGGCGGCCGTTCACCGCCACGCTCGCGGTGCGCTCCGAATACGATCTGCCCGGCTCACCGGCGTTCGTACTGGTCAACAACCCGCACCGGATCCCGTTGAGCGTGCACGACGGGGACCTGGTCGACGTGGCGCCACTCAACGAACACGGCCAGCTCGCCGCCCCGCCCGCCAAGGAGCTGCGGTGGTCGCAGCTCACGACGACCGGGGGCAGCGAACTGTGGGCGGCCAACGTTCGTGACCGACAGGGCTGGATCCGGCTGTTCGTCAGCACACCGTCGCCGGCGAGCCTGCGGCTGATCGCGCTGCTCGACCCGCCGGTGGAGCATCTGCGGCTGACCCCGGCGGCGCCATGACCGGCCGCTACGGACAACTCACCTACACCTCGTTCGACACCGCCGAACACACCGGCGGCTGGCAGGTCAAGGAGACCTCCGCCGACCTGTCGCCCGACGAAGTGCAGGCCCTGACGTCCGGGGTACGCACGGTGTTCCGACCGGCGCAGCCACTGCCCGCCTACCCGACGCCCGAACAACTCGAACGCGGCCCGCGCCGGCTGGCCTACGGCCGCCTCGACCGGCACCGCGCCGGATACTGGCACACCGTGCCCGCCGGCTCCGACAGCACCGGCAGGCCCGGGAACGTTTTCGCCCACGCGCTTTTGGACCGGGCCGCCGGTGAGCGGTCGCACCGCCCCATCGAATGGTGGCGCTCGACCGGATGGCTGTGTCCGTACGGTCCGCACGCGGTGGCCGAGGCGGCCCTGCCCGGTGAGCCGCCGGCGCCGGGCGCGGCGGTGACCAAGGACAGCGTCGTTCGGTTCGCGCTCGATCCCGCCGCCTGGCGGTTGGCGACGCTGTTCGGGCTGCTCGACGCCGTCGCCGCCGCGATGGACGGCGGACCGCCGGTGGTGCTCGGCGTGGAATCCGCCGACTCCGCCGCGCAGTGGATCGGGCTGGTGAGCTTCCTCATGTCGGCGGGAACCGCTGCGCAGCTGAACTTCTCGACGTTCGACCGGGCCGACCAACTGACCCTGGCCCGGCAGAGCAGGCAGCACGTGACCGCGGTGCCCCTCGACGACCTCGAGCACCTGCCCGACGACGTCGTCGCGATCAGCGAGCACGCCACCCTGTCGCTCGGCGAACTCGACCGCGAGCCCCACCGCACCGCCGAAGGCCAGACCATCGCGGTCACCCCGTGGTCGGCGATGGCGCAGGTGGTGCTGCTCGACGCGGAGTCGGCGCGCTCGGTGCTCGACGACATCGACCACTACGCCGGGCAGGTGGCCGACACCGGCCTGCACCCGGCGTGGCCGCTGGCGATGTCGGTCGCGCACCGCGAGGCGTACGCCGACGCGCTCACCGAGGCGCATGCGGTGATCGCCGCGCACTCCCCGCGGGCCACCGGCGACTCCGTGGTCACCCGCACCATCGCCGACGTGATGCGAGATGCGTTGGGCGCCAGCACCGCCGACGCGTGGCGGGCGGTGCAGGACGCCCCCGACGGCCCGGCGGCCGATCTGGCCACCGTGACCTACCTGTCACGCGCCGTCGCGGACCGCGAGTGGCTGAGCCGGCCAGGCCCGCTACCCGCCCGTGAGCGCCGGATCGAGCGGCATTCGGCCCCGCGAGAACTGCGCGACGCCATCGAGCCCGCGCTGGGCGCGGCGCGCGCCGACGGTCCGTACCGGGTGGCGCGCCTGGCGGATCTGTTGCTGCGCTGCGGCGTCGAGGACGACCGGGTGCTCGACGCGCTACATGCCGACGTGGTCCCCAAGCTCGCCGATTCCCAGGCCGCACCCACCCTGCTCGCCGAACTGCGCGAGAACATCGGCACGCCAACCCGATTGGCGCTGGCCGCGGCGCTGCTGCGCGACGGCGGTGAGTCGCCCGCGGTCGCAGGAGACGTCCTCGACTGGCTGGCGGAGGGCCTGACGGCGCCGCCGCCACAGGAGCTGTGGCGCGCCGACGCGTGGGATTCGGTCTGGACTCGGGCGGCGCTGCGCGGGGTGCGCACAGTGCAGCGCGGTGCCAGTGACCCGGCGGACCGCTGGGCCAGCCTGTGGTGGCTGCGGGTCAGCGGCTCGGCGCGCTTCGACGAGGTCGCTGGGAACTCGGTATGGCACCCCGACGAACTGCTCGCCGCCGTGGGGGAGTCGGCCCTGCCGGGGGCGGTCACCCTACGCACCCTGGTCGGGGCGCCGTCGTCCGCGGCGTTGGAACGGCTGGCGCAGGCGGTGTTGCGCACCAACAACGACGACGTCGCGGTGGCCTGCGCGGCACTGCGGATCTTCGACCCGAGAACCTGGGTCGAACAGGGGTACGCCGCCAGCCACCAGGACGCCTACGCCGCACTGTGGCAGCAGGCGGTCGACACGGTTGGGCCCAGCGGTGTCCACCACGACTTCGCGGTACGGCTCGCCACCTTCGGCGCGGTCGCCGCCACGGCCGGCCGGCCCTACCCGTCGGCGAGCGCGCTGCTGACCGCCGATGCACAGGTCAGCGCTGACGCGTTCGGTCAGCTGGCCGCGCTACTCGACAACCATGTCCTCAACCCGATGTCGGTGCTCGCGGTCGCCGCGCTGCGCTTCGGCCACAACGGTGACGAACTACCGGTGGCCGTCGACGGCATCGAGGACCTCATCTGGCAGGCCGCGAGACACATCCTCACCACCCGCCGCGCGGAGACCGTCGACGTCGGCATGATCGCCGCCACCATGGCGCAGCTGCTGGGAGAACCCGGTGACGGCGCCGTGCGCCGGCACCGCAAGACCGTGCTGAAGCTGCTGGCCCGCCGACCGGAGGCGCAACCCGCGCCGACGGCCCGAACCCGCTGGAGCCGTTGACGTGACGAAATGCCCGCGGTGCTTCTCGGTGCTGGACCCCAACCAGCATCTGTGGACGCTGCCGCCGCAGGCCGGCGGCACCCGATACCGCGACGATCTCGCCTCGGCCTATCTCGGGGCGCCCGCCGATTCGGGGGCGCTCTACACGTGGGCCCGTCCGCCCGGCTACACCGGCCCGCCGCCCCCGCTGTCTGAGGCGAGCCAGGCGCTGCAGGGTCCGGCCGTCGAGATCTGCCCGGTCTGCCACTACATGCTGCCCGACGACTGGCGCAGCGGCCACGCCGTCTGCATCGCGATGGCCGGCGCCCGCGCCACCGGGAAGAGCCTCTACATCGGCGTGCTGGTCAAACAACTCGAGCTGCTGTGTGAAAGCCTCGGGGTCTCGATGCAGCCGGCCACCCGCGCGACCGCGGTCGCATACTCGATGAACTACGAGACACCGCTCTACGTCCAGCGCGGCCTGGTGCCGCCGACCCCGACGGTGCAGACGCAGGCGTCGCACCAACGCGAACCGCTGATCTACGGGATCGGCGTGTGGCATGGGGTGCGGCGCTACCTCGTCCTGCGCGACGTCGCGGGCGAGGATCTGGAGAGCGGTGATCTCCACACCGCGCCGTTCCGGTTCTTCGCCAACGCCGACGCGGTGTTCTTCATGTTCGACCCGTTGCGCATCAAGGGAATTCGCGACCAGCTCCACGACCTGCTCCCGGCACAGGCGTTCAGCGGCGGCGATCCGCGCGCGGTGCTGAACAACGTGCTGCACGCGATCGGCCCCGCGCAACCGAAGCTCGCCGTCATCGTGTCGAAGTTCGACGCGCTGCGCGTCCTGCGCGACGTCGAGGGTTCCGAGTGGAGCCTGATCATGTCCAATGCCGGCGCGGGGTATCTGCGGGACTCGTCCGATGCCCAGCAGTACGACGACACCGACGGGCAACTGTTGCACGAGGAGGTGCGTAGCCTGCTCACGCGGTTGCACGGCGGGGCCATCGTCGCGGCGGTGGAGAACCCGTCCACCGGTCTGCGGCTGCCGCACCGGTACTTCGCCGTCTCCGCGCTCGGCGCGCCGCCCAGCGGTAACCGCCTGCATTCGCGCGGGATCGCGCCGTTCCGGACCGTCGACCCGGTGCGATGGGTGACCGCCCCCTACGGCGTTCTCTGACACCGGCGTCGATAACGGCGCGGCACCGGCCGCACCACATGCGGGTTGTATGCGCGACCCATTGGTTAGCATCGCAGGGCGAAGTGATCGCGGGGGAGGACGGTGGTGCCGGTGGCTGGCGAAGCCGTTCCCGCCCTGCGGATCCGGTGCGGTGAGATCCCCTACACCGTCCGCCGCGGCGACGCCCCGATCCTGATCGGCCGCGAACTGCCCGCGCAGATCCGGCTCGACGACCCGCGGATCTCCCGCACCCACGCCCGCATCGACGTCGACGGTGACCACTGGGTGATGACCGACGCCGGCAGCACCAACGGCATGTACGTCGACGGGCGACGCGTCGATTCGGTGGCGATCCGCGACGCCGCGACGGTGCGGTTGGGTCACGCCGAGGGCATCGCGGTGATCCTGCGGGTGGAGGACACCACTGTCGGCACGGCGACGGCCGTGGACATCGACGTCGGGGTCGCGCGCGCCGGTGCGGCTGTCGCGGATCGCCGCGAGGAACTCGGCCACCCGCGGCGCCGGCTGGAGGCCGACGGGGTGATCGCCCAGCAGGCGCTGGCCGACTTCGAGGTCGGCCGGGTGTGGCCGTCCGGTGAGGTGCGGGCGCGCCTCGAGCAGTTCCTGAACTGGCCGCCGGGCACCATCGCCGCGGTGCGCGCCGGGCACCAGGTGCCCGAGGACGAGAGCACCGAGATCCTGTCCGACACCGTGCAGGTCGCGGTCATGGTCGACGCCGCCGACATCGCGCTCGGCAACGTGAAGAACCGCATGAAAAAGGCTCCGCCACAGGATGATCCGGCCTACGAGGACTATGTCGCGGGACTGCTGTTCGACCTGCGGGGTCTGGAGACCATGGCACGCAACGCGGGTCGGACGACACGGCGGCCGGACGTCGCCGTCGTCCTCGGCGACATCCGCCGCACCTACAACGACGTGATGGCGCGGGCCGCGCAGGCGCCCGGCGCACCGCTGAGCCGGCGGCTCTACGCCGCGCGGCACGCCGCGGAGCTGACCGTCGAGGAGACCGCGGGCGCCGCCGGAGTGAGCGTCGAGGCGGTCGCCGACGCCGAAGCGGGGCACTTCGTCGGCGCCGCCGACACGACGGCGCTGGAGACGCTGGTGCGCCGGCTCGCCACCCGCTGACGGGGCTTCCATGACGGCGGCGGGCGCGGCCTGATAGGCATAGAGCGTGGGCAAGAACGAACGGACGAAGATCGTGATGTCCGACGCCGAGATCGCCGAATTCATCGACCGCAGCCGGACCGCGACGCTGGCCACCGTGCTGCCC
This sequence comes from Mycolicibacterium litorale, assembly GCF_010731695.1. Classification (NCBI taxonomy): domain Bacteria; kingdom Bacillati; phylum Actinomycetota; class Actinomycetes; order Mycobacteriales; family Mycobacteriaceae; genus Mycobacterium; species Mycolicibacterium litorale. Next base: position 4,339,090 of record NZ_AP022586.1, on the reverse strand, counting down.
AGCGGGCGGCCGCATCTGGTCGCGATGTGGTACGGGGTGCTCGACGGGGAGATCTGGTTCGAGACCAAGGCCAAATCGCAGAAGGCGGTCAACCTGCGGCGCGACCCGACGTTGACGGTGATGATCGAGGACGGCCTGACGTACAACACCCTGCGCGGCGTCTCCATCGACGGCCACGCGGAGATCGTGGACTCGGATCCGGATCTGCTACTGCGCGTGGGGATCAGCGTGTGGGAGCGCTACACCGGACCCTACAGCGACGGCATGAAACCGTTCGTCGACCAGATGATGCACAACCGGATCGCGGTGCGCCTCGTGCCGGAGCGGGTGCGCAGCTGGGACCACCGGAAGCTGGGGATGCCCGACATGCCGTTGAGCGGCAGCACCGCCCAGTACCTGGGGGAGCAGTGACGACGCCGCCGCGCCCCAAGCAGCTGGACTCCCCGCTGCTGCCGAAGATCTTCAAATACGTGGGCAAGGCGCACGTCTGGGTGTACCGGCGCACCGGCGGCCGGATCGGCGGAAAGTGGCGCGTCGGCGCCGGGTTCCGCAAGCCGGTGCCGACCATGCTGCTCGAGCACCGCGGCCGCAAGTCCGGCAAGGTGTTCGTCACGCCGCTGCTGTATCTGCGTGACGGCGCCGACGTGGTGATCGTCGCGTCGCAGGGCGGGCGGCCGGAGCACCCGCAGTGGTACCGCAACATCGTCGCCAACCCGGACGTCTTCATCGAGATCGGGGCCGAACGCCGGGCGGTGCGCGCCGTCGTCGCCGACGCCGAACAGCGCGCCCGGCTCTGGCCGAAGCTGGTCGAGCTCTATGCGGATTTCGACACCTACCAGAGCTGGACCGACCGGCAGATCCCCGTCATCCTCCTGCAGCCCCGCTGAGCGCCGGGGAGAAACCGGGGTTGGCCAGCGCGGTGACCGTCGCGCTGCCGATCGGACCGCGACGGTCGAACACCGTGCCCACCCCCGTGGAGATGCCGTCATGGCTCTGATGGGTGAGCGCCGCCATCCCGAGGTGCGGTCCGTCGGGCAACCGGCTCAGTGACAACGTGTAGTCGGCGTTGATGAACGGCAGGCCGGCGGTCCCGAAGTTGGTCAGCGAGCTGGCGTAGTCGCCGATGATCGCGGCGCGAACGAACGGGGTCAGCTCGACACCGTCGACCAGGGGCGTGATCTCCCGCACCCACACCGATTTGGGTCCGGACTGTTGCCATCCGCTCAGATCGGCGGTCGGTGTCGACGGGTCGTCGCCGCCGAACACCCATAGCACCGTGGTGCGGCCATCGGTCTCGGCCGGATCCGCCGGCAACGGCGGCATCTCGGCCGCACCGGGCCAGGCGTCGTCCGGCGGTTGCGGACCGCGGCGCAGGAACAGTGCCCTCGCCCGCGCGACGACGGTGCCGGCCTGCAGGAGTTCCGCGTCGACGAGGCACAGCCGCCGGCCGCGTCGCACCACGGTCGAGCGGGTGGCTATCGGCGCCATCCCGACAGGACGCGACAGGTCGACGGTCAGGCGCGCCGGATGCAGCTCGGGGTCAGCGCTGGTGTCGCATCCGAGGACGTGGCCGAGGAGGCCGCCGACGTACGTACCGCTCACCGTCTCACCCCAGGGGCCGCGGGCGATGGTGGTCGGAACGAAGGTGTCGCCGTCGGGAAGAAAGAAGGCAGGCGCGGAGGGGCTCGTGGTCACCGCGCCGACCCTAATGTCACCCCTCGGCGGGGTCGACGATGTCGGCGTACTCGTCGTGCTTCTTGACGTAGTTGGCGACCAGCGCGCACACCGGCACGATCCGCTTACCCGCGGAGCGGGTCTGCTCCAGCGCTTCCCCGACGAGGATGGTGGCCAGGCCGCGCCCTTCGAACTCTCCGTCGACCTCGGTGTGGGTGAACACCCGCTGCCCGTCGCGGTCGGTGAACGCGGCGAAGCCGACCGTCTGCCCTTCCACCCCGATGGTGAAGCGGTCCGCCTCTGCGGTGACGGTGGTGGGCGCGCCGGTCTTGTCCGTGGTCACGTGGTCTCCTCGTTCGATCGGTGACATTGTCCGTCAGTGGTGTACCCCGTCGGGCGCAGCGCTGACCGCCGGGGCGGCCACCGGTTGCCGCGGGTGCGTCATCGCGGTGCGGATGATCTCGAAGTCGTGGTCGTCGATGGAGAAGACCCCGAAGCGGAACCGGTATCCCCACCGCTGTTTGTTCTCCACGAAGTCCAGACTGTCGATCAGCGGGCGGATCGGCGTCTCCACACACTCGAGGAAGTCGACGTTGCGCCGCCACGTCTGCACCCCTGGGGACACCTCGACGGGGTACGGCTCGTCATCGGCCACCTGACCGATGGCCGTGAACGCCTGCAACGTCTCGCCGTCGGGATGGCTGACGCGGGGTGAGTAGAAGATGATCCAGTCGCCCCGGGCCATCCGGCGCAGGGCGTGCGGTTTGCCGTGGTTGGCCTGCGTGAAGCGGCCGCGGACACCGCGTTCGACGTGGTCGCGGCTGACCGTGTTGATCCAGTTCGTCATGCCCGCACGCTAAGCGGGGGACCCGACAGATCGCGGCGCCCGCCGCCGGCCCTGTGGACAGACGCTGCGCTGGGGAGGAGCGGAGGGGATCCGGCCGGATACCATCGCAGTCGATGAGCGAGCCGTCGGGCGGATTGACCGCCGAAGCCGTCCGCAGCGCCACCTTCTCCAAGCCGCCGTGGGGAAAGCGCGGCTATGACCCGAAGTCGGTGAACGATTTCCTGGCGCTCACCGCGCGCCGACTCGAGGGCCGCGGCCACCTGTGCGCCGACGACGTGCGCGCGATCCGGTTCCCCAAGCCGCCGATCGGCCGGCGGGGTTATCACGACGCCGAGGTCGACGACTACATGCGGGCGGTGGCTGCGGCGATCGCCGCGCTCGACGCTGAGTGAGAAGTTTGGGGACGGTGCCGCCTGCGCCTCTCGGCGAGTGGTCGCTCGAAGCGACTGTTCTGTGGTGGGGCCCGGGGCATGCCCGGCACCGTCGCATCGTGTAACCACCACCCCCACTGCGATATTCCGCTGCGGCCGCCGCGGACCCCCCGGACGCGGCGTGACGCCGACGAGGGTCAGGCGGACTCGGGGAAGACCCGGCGGATCGCGCGGACGGGGTAGCCGTTGCGCTCGGCCAGCGAACGCAGCTGTTTGAGCGCGAACGTGCGACCGCGGCCGGATTCCGGGATGACGATGCCCGCCCAGAGGCCCTCCGCGCGGGGCAGTTCGACCGCGTCCCGGGCGCACATCCACCGCCGCGGGCACCCGCGGCAGATGGCCTTGGCCTCTTCGTCGGCCGTCGTGGTCCACCGCTCCGGATCGCGGGTGCAGGCGCCGACCGGGATCTCCAGATAGGTCACGTTGCTCATGGGTTACTCCTTTGGACGAGCCGTGCGGGCCAGCGCCTCGCATTACGGGGAAATCTATAGCAACAACCGTAGCGATGCAACGGTTTCTTGTTACGAGGACGGTGTGTGCTACGCCATCGCACCCGTTATCGCCGAGGAACCGCTTCGCGAGCTGGGAAAACGGCAAAACCGTAGCGTCAAACCGCAACGGTTCGCCTCGGCGGAACTGAAGCATCTCGACACGTGGGGTGCCCGCAAAGGTGTAGCTTTGATACGGATTCAGCGTCAGAACACCCACCCAAGTCATAGCGGCAGCGTCTCCCGCGGTTACTATTGCGGCACCGAGCCGCCGTCGAGCCAGCGAGGATGTACGCCGTCCATGACCCACGCCGAGCCGATCGACGAGGCGACCGGCGTCCTCGACCCCGGGATTGCGCGCGCGGGTGCCGCGGCGGCCGCGCGGCGCCGGGAGCTCGATATCAGTCAGCGCAGCCTGGCCGCCGAGGGCATCATCAACGCTGGGGCGCTGATCGCCTTCGAGAAGGGCCGCAGCTGGCCGCGGGAACGCACACGGGCAAAGCTCGAAGAGGTACTGCAGTGGCCGCCGGGCACCATTGCGAAGTTGCGCCGAGGAGAGTCGGTCAACACCGGCGTGAGGACTCAGGCCTCGATACCGGTCACCCTCGGCGACGAGGCGCCGCTGATCGCCCAGACCGTCGTGACCGCAGTGCGGACCGTGGGCGCGACCGCAGAGACCCTGCCCGCGGTCGACCACCCCGACTTCACCCCACGGGTCACCGCGATCCTGTCCGACCTGCGGCAGCTCGAGGCCGTCGCGGCTCGTGCGGCCCGGATCAGCAAGGTCACGCCGGCGGTCATCAAAGCGCTCAGCGCCGTCCGCCGGCGCATCGACGAACTCACGATGCTCGCCGCCACCGCACCGCAGGCCACGCTGGGCCAGCGGCTCTACGCGGCCCGGCGGGCGGCCAACCTGACGATCAGCGAGACAGCGCAGGCCGCAGGCGTCTCCGACGACGACATCGCCGGTGCGGAGGCCGAACAGCCCGTCACACCCGCGGCGGCAGCCGCGATCGAGGCGCTGATCGGCGAGCTGGATTGATGCGGCCGTCCACCGGCTCAGCTACTGGGCAGCCACACCGTGGCGCGCGGCCCACTACGCTTCCATGGGTACGTTTCCCAGTTCACCCGAGTGGGGGTCGTGAAGTGAAGACGAGGTACGTGGAGGTCCGGACATGACATGGCCGCCCCCGCCCCCTTCGTCCGACCCGTGGGCCACCGGTCCCGCGCCCGACGCGGACGACCGCGACGGCGCTGCGTCGGCCACCGAGCCCGCGCCCGCGCAGGCGCCCGAGCCGCTGTGGGAGCCGCTGGCCGATCCCGTCGCGGACAATCCCGAGCCGCTCGCCGAACCGATCGACCAGCCGATCGAGCAACCGATCGACCAGCCCGTAGTCGACCACCACGAACCTGCGCCGGTCGCCGGGCACGCCGCCGAACCCGAGTACGCCCCAACGCCTGCCCCGGAGCCGGACGGATGGTCTCCCGCCTACACCGCGCCGCCGCCGGTCGTCCCGCGCCCGCAGATGGCCCCGCCTCCGGAGAAGAAGCCGGTCTGGCTGATCGCCGCCGCGGTGGCGGCCGTCGTCGTCGTCGGTGTCGTGGCGTGGTTGCTCATACCGTCCGGTGACGACGGCGACACGGCCACCGGCCCGACGACGCCCACGCCCACCCGCACGGCCGACCCACGAGCCGAGGCCGAGCTGCGCACCCTGCTCCCGCGGGGCTACGCCGCTGACGCGTGCGAGATGCAGACCCCACCCGCGGGTGCGCTGGCCATGGCGTCCTGCGGTCCGAACTCGGACCCCGGCGGCCCGCCGTCGGCGACCTACACGATCACCGCCGACGACACCGCGCTGGACACCGCGTTCAACGATGTCGTCGAGGCTTCGGCGATCGTCACCTGCCCCGGCAACATCCAGTCGCCCGGTCCGTGGCGGCGCAACGCCACACCGCAGAAGGTCAGCGGTGTCCTGTTCTGCGGTCTGCAGGCCGACCGGCCCGTGGTCGCGTGGACCAACACCGATGCCGCACTGGTGGCGGTCGTGGAGTCCGGCCCGCAGGGGCCCGGCCTCGACCAGCTCTACACCTGGTGGACCCAGCACTCCTGATCGACGACACCCACTGACAACGGCGGGGCTACCGCGGCTTTCGCCGCAGCAGCCCCGCCGTCGTGTCGAGCGGTCGGTGCGTCAGGGCACCGGAGTGGGGGTGGGGGTCGGGAGGACCAGGCCACCGTGCGGCACCGGCGCCTGATCGCCGGTGCTCACCGGAATCGGCGCGGGGCCGTTGCTCGCGGGCTGCGGGGCGGGGGCCGCCGGGGCCGGAGCTGCCGGGGCCGCGGGTGCCGCCGGGGCCGCGGGTGCGGGCGCCGCGGGAGCGAGCGCCGGGGTGCCTGCGCTACCGGCGGGCACCGGAGTGCCCTGGACGCCGGCCGGAAGCGGGGTGCCCGCGCTGGTCGCGGGAAGCGGTGTGCCGGAGCTGGTCGCCGGAAGCGGCGTGCCGGAGCTGACCGCGGGCAGCGGGGTGCCGGAGCTGCCGGCGGGCGCCGGGACGACCTCGACGCTGGCGGGCGCCGGTGCACCGGGCGTACCCGGCTCGACGGCTTCGGCGGCGGCAGGCGGAGTCGACTCGGCGGCCTGCGGGGTCGACGCGGTGGTGCTGCCGGACGGCGAAGAGCTCGAGCGCGGGCCGGACGGCGTGCTCTTCGGGGCCGGCTGCACCCACACGAGCAGGTCCCGGCCGCCGTCGTTGTAGACGACGCTGTCCGGTGCGGCGCCGGTGACGTCGAAGTACAGCTTGCCGGTGGTCTGCTGGCCCTGGCCGAGCGTGGCGGGGTTGACGCCCTGCGGGGTCGCGACCTGCCACAGCGCGCGGTAGGTCTGACCGTCCTTCGTCCGCGCGTTGAAGTTCGACACGATCGGCGTGGCCGCACCCTGGACCGCCTGGTCGGTGGCGGTGGCTTCCCACAGCGTTCCGCGCACGGCGTAGGGGATGGTGTCGGTGCTGGTCTTCAGATCGGTGACCGTCCACCCCTGGACGACAGATCCGTTGACCAGGTCAGCCTGCTGCCCGATCTCGTGGATGGCGGGTCCTGCCGGTGCCCCGGACTCCGCCGCGGCGATCGGTGCGGCCATGACCGCGCCGGCTGTCGCGACGGTTGCTGCAAAAACAGTGGTGATCTTCAACGTGGTTCACTCCTGAGTCGTCCTACGGCCGACTCCCCCGTTCCTGGAGGCGGTCCCGCTAGCGAACCTAGCAAATGATGACGTTGCTGGGCACCCCCGGTCGGCAGGTCGGCGGCCTCAGCCCCGTTCCCGGGAACGGTCGTCGGTGGACGGGAAGTGCTCGGCCAGCGCGGCTGCGAGTTCGAGGAACTTGCGGCGCGCGGCGGGCGACATCTCCCGTGTCCCGCTGATCACCCCGCCCGGCCGCAGATGCCCGTCGAACGGGATCTCGATCACCCGCTGGCCGTGCCCGGCAAACTGCTGAGCCAGAATCGAGCGGGTCCGCTTGTCGGCGTGGCCGTCAGAGTCGTTGAGTACCACCACTGTCCGCTGCAGCAACCCGGTCATCCCCCTGGCGGCCAGCCAGTCCAGCGTCTGCCCTGCCGCGGCCGCGCCGTCCACCCACGGGGACGACACGACGATCAGCGCGTCGAGATCGCGGAGCACCTCCTGGGTGACGGGGGAGTCCATCGTGGAACTGCAGTCGACGATCGAGATGGAGAAGTACCGGTCCAGGCGGGCGGTCGCTTCGCGGTAGATCGCCGGATCGAGCACCCGCCGCCGGGCCGGAGTCCCCTCCCCGGCGAGCACGAACAGCCCGGCCGCGTTGTTGCCGACTCGGCTGCGCACATCGGCGAACGATTCGAGATGCTGGTCGGAGGCGAGCTCCCAGTAACTGCCCTGCGCGTTCGGGTCAACGCGGCTGCCCAATTTGCCGAACGCGGTGTCGGCGTCGATCGCGACCACGCGGTCGTCCTGCCGGAGTTCGGCGAACACCGAGCCGACGCTGGCCGAGACCGTCGTCTTCCCGACGCCGCCCTTACCCATCACACCGACCTTGTAATGCCCGCGGAGCACGCCACGGATCTGGTTCTCGAGCTCGATCTGGCGCAGCTCGTCGGGGGATTGCCCGGGATTGATCAGACCGAAGCTGGCCTTGAAGACCAGCCGGCGCCATCCCCGGGCCGGCGGAGTGCGGCGCGGCGGGACGAGGTCGTTGACCCGGATGCGATCGGCGTACGAGCCGGGGGGTGAGGCCATCGGACCGGCGGGTCCGTAACCCTCCTGCGGCCACACCTGCTGCGGCGGGGGGCCCATCGTCGGTGGACCGGCGGGCGGTGGGCCCGCGGTCGGCCGTTGGCCGCGCGGCACCTCCCAGCCCGGCGGCTGGCCCCACCCGCTGGGGTGCTGGTGCGGTGGTGGGGGCGGCGGACCCGCCGGCATCTGTTGGGTCTCCCGGAAGCTGGCGCGCCGTTGCGGGTCGCCGACGACGGTGGGGACGTCGGCGGGCGGCGGGACGTAGGGGACCGCGGGCGACGGACCGTCGGCGGGGGGCCGGTGCGGGATGGGCGGTGGCATGCGGGGGCCTGATGGTCCGGTGTCCGGTTCGAAGTCCTCCTCCTCGGAGCCGGTCCAGCCGAGCTCTCTCCGCAGGGCGTCATCGCGGTCGGTCACTACGGGCTCCTCCGGGAATCAGACGAGGCGGACGTCGCGTCCAGTATCAACTAATCCAGCCGCGATTCCCCGAGCGCCGCCGATCGAGCAACATCAGCAAAGTTATGGTGGCGGCAGGAGCTCCGCTGCCCAGCAGGGGCCGCCGCTGTGGCCGCTGGTAGCGGGGGGTGCGCCCAGCCGGCCGGCCCGCCTTTGCGTATTGCGCGACGTGGCCTGTCCATACCGAGTCCGACGCCGAGGGTGGGCATTCGCTGTGGGCCACGCTTTGGTCAGTTCAGGGCCATATGCATGCGCGGTCGCGTATTGCTGTCCGCCCTTGCCGAGCGGCGGGGAAAGCCGTGATCGGGGCCGGAGAATTGTGCGCTGGAGGTGCGCGGTGCGCTGGTACGCTCACTTGCGGCGATGCGATGCACGGCCTGGCGATGTACCGGTGATGTTGCGCGATGCGGCAAAGATACGAACAATCCGGGGCAGGAGCCGGCGCGCACGCGGCGCCGATCGGCTGTCCGGAGGTTCCGAGGACCTTCGGCCGAAGAGGTTGGGGAGTCCATGGGTGATCTGCGGGTCGCGGAAGGTCGATGATGGCCAGCGCACCGGCCGCGTCGAGCGGCACCCACTACGACGACGTCGTCGCTGTCGAGGTCACGATCGACGGCATGCTGGTCATCGCCGACCGGATGAACGTCATGGACTTTCCTCCGTCGCTCGGCATCCGGCTCAACATCCCGCAGCCCGACCTGCGCAAGATCGTCTGGGAGCAGGTGGCGCGGGATCTCACCGAGCAGGGAGTGCTGAACTTCTACGGCGATCCGCACCCCGAGGTGGCCGCGATGGTGGACACCCTGAGCCGGTCCGACCGGGTCCTCGAAGGACGCTGGTGGCGCCGCGACGTCGGCGGCAAGATGGTGCGCTTCGTCGTATGCCGCAAGGGCGACCGGCACGTCGTGGCCGCCCGCGACGACGAGATGCTGGTGCTGCAGCGCGTGGCCCCGCAGATCGGGCTGGCCAACATGGTGACCACCGTGCTCGGCAGCGCCGCGCCCGCCGACGTCGAACCGCTGACCGGGGTGGCCAGCAAGCTCGCCCAGTGCCGCACACCGAATGAGCTGCAGGCCTACGGGATTCCGCTGCCGTCCGCGCGCGCCTACGCCGACATCATCGCCGACCCGGCCAGCTGGGTGGAGATCACCGCGACCGAACGTCACCCCGGCGGCACCCAGACGACCACGGACGTGGCGGCCGGGGTGCTCGACTCTCAGCACGGTCGCATCGTGTCGATTCCGCGCCGGGTCAGTGGTGAGCTCTACGGCAGCTTCCTGCCCGGCACCCAGGAGAACCTGCAACGTGCGCTCGACGGGCTGATCGACTTCCTCCCGTCGAAGACGTGGTTCGACCAGAGCGACGCCGACGCCTTCCACGGGGAGTGAGCGGAACCCTCCATGGTGGGTGACTATTCGCCGCACGAACCCGATGACGACGTCGACGACCTGTCGGCGCTGGACTTCTACCAACCCGTCACCGACGACGACGGGTCCGACCTCGCCGCGCTCGACGCCTTCGCCGCGTATGTCCCTACCGTAGACGAGGATCCGGATGCGGATCCGCTCCTCGCGGTGTCCGCCGCGGAGCCCGAAGGTGAACCGGAGCCGCTGTTCACGGTGACCAACCCACCCGGGACCGTCACCGTCACGGCGTACCTCGACGGCCGGGTCCAGCACATCGACCTGTCACCACGGGTGGCGAACATGTCCGAAACCGAACTCGCTGAGGAGATCGTGGTGATCGCGGGACTGGCCACACAGGACGCCAAATCGGCGCAGTACCAGTACATGCTCGACGGAATGCGCGAACAGGGCCACGACGATCCGGCCACCCGCGACTTCCTGCAGCGCGACCTCGACCTCCCGACACCGGAAGAAGCGCGAGCACGCCGCGCCGAGGTGTTCGCCACCAGGTATGCAGGTAGCCATGAGTGATCACCTGGCCAGCCTGTTCGGCAGCGCGGTCGGCATGCTGCCCAACGCGCCCGCGCGTTCCTACGAGATGTTCACCGACATCACCAACTACGACGAGACCGCCTGCGACGCATGGGTGGGACGCATCCGCTGCGGCGACATGGACCGGGTGACGCTGTTCCGGGCGTGGTACTCCCGGGGCAACTTCGGCCAGCTGGCCGGTGCCGCCGAGATCTCGATGAACAGCCTGGCCGCACGTATCCCGATCGGCGGACTGTTCGGGGAGATCACCTATCCCATCACGTCCCCCTTGGCGATCACCATGGGCTTCGCGGTCCACGAGGCGAAGGAAGGCAACTACGCCGACGCCATGGAGGCGCTCGAGAACGTGCCGCCCGGCGGCGCCGACCACCTGATCGCGTGGGTGAAGGCCGTCATCTACGGTGCGGCCGAACGCTGGACCGATGTGATCGACCAGGTCCGCGGCGCCAACACCTGGCCGGACAAGTTCCTCGCCGCGGCCGCCGGCGTGGCGCACGGCGTGGCGGCCGCGAATCTCGGCCTCTTCACCGAAGCCGAGCGGCGACTGACGGAGATGAACACCTCGCCCGCCGGTCAGGCGTGCGCGCAGACCATCGCCTGGTACCTGGCGATGACGTACCGCAGCCAGGGCAACGAAGAGGGCGCCCGCGCGCTGCTGGAGTGGCTGCAGGCCACCCATCCCGAGCCGAAAGTGACGGCCGCCCTCCGGGATCCGTCGTATCGGCTGGTGACCACCACCGCGGAGAAGATCGCGGCGCGCACCGATCCCTGGGATCCCGCCAGCGTGATCGCCGATACCTCCGGGCGGGAGAAGCTGCTCGCCGAGGCACAGGCCGAACTCGACCGCCAGATCGGGCTGAGCCGGGTCAAGGAGCAGATCGAGGCCTACCGCGCGGCCACCCAGATGGCCAAGATCCGGGCCGCCCGCGGCATGAAGGTGGCCCAGACCTCCAAGCACATGATCTTCGCCGGACCGCCCGGCACCGGGAAGACGACCATCGCGCGAGTGGTGGCCAACATCCTGGCCGGGCTCGGGGTGATCTCCGAACCCAAACTCGTCGAGACCTCCCGCAAGGACTTCGTGGCCGAGTACGAAGGTCAGTCCGCGGTGAAGACCGCCCGCACGATCGACCGGGCCGTCGGCGGCGTGCTGTTCATCGACGAGGCCTACACGCTGGTCCAGGAACGCGACGGCCGCGCCGACCCGTTCGGCACGGAAGCGCTCGACACCCTGCTGGCGCGGATGGAGAACGACCGGGACCGCCTGGTGGTGATCATCGCCGGATACAGCGCGGACATCGACCGCCTGCTGGAGACCAACGACGGTCTGCGTTCGCGGTTCGCGACCCGCATCGAATTCGACTCGTACTCACCGGACGAGATCGTGGAGATCGCGAAAGTCATTGCCGCGTCCAACGATTCACTGGTCAACGAGGAGGCCGCCAAGCTGGTGCTCGAGGCGGCGACGCTGCTCGACCAGCGCACCCTCAACGGCAAGCCGGCGCTGGACATCGCCGGCAACGGTCGCTACGCCCGGCAGTTGGTGGAGGCCGGTGAGCAGAGCCGCGACATGCGGTTGGCGCGGTCCCTGGACTTCGAGAACCTCGGGGTCGAGCAGTTGAGCGAAATCAACGGTGAGGACATGGCGTCGGCGATCGCCGCCGTGCATGCCCGCCTGAACATCAGCGGGTGATCAATGGCGAGTTTCCGGCTTACCACCAAGGTGCAGGTCAGCGGTTGGCGCTTCCTGCTGCGCCGGGTCGAACACGCGATCGTGCGCCGCGACACCCGCATGTTCGACGATCCGCTGCAGTTCTACAGCCGCGCGGTGAGCGCCGGAATCATCATCGCCGTCCTCATCTGTCTGGGCGCCGCGCTGATGGCCTACTTCAAACCGCTGGGCAAGCGCGGCGGTGACCAGCTCCTGGTCGACCGCACCACCAATCAGCTGTACGTGGTGATGCCCGGCGGCGGTGAGCTTCGGCCGGTCTACAACCTGACCTCGGCCCGGTTGGTGCTCGGCAACCCCGGCACCCCCGTAGCGGTGAAATCCGAAGAGCTGAACCGGATGTCGAAGGGCCAACCGATCGGCATCCCGGGCGCGCCCTACGCGACGCCGGTGTCAGGCGCCGCCGAATCGATGTGGACGCTGTGCGACACCGTCACCAAACCGGAGAGCGTGGCGCCGACGGTGGAGACCTCGGTGCTGGTGCGCCCGCTCGTGGTCGATTCCACGGTCGGCGCGCTGCGGCCCGACCAGGGCATGCTGGTCTCGTTCAAGGGCGCCAACTGGCTGGTGACCGAGGGCGGCAGGCATTCGATCGACCTGGCCGACCGGGCGGTGACCTCGGCGGTCGGCATTCCGGTGACCGCGCGGGCCACCCCGATCTCCGAGGGTCTGTTCAATGCGCTGCCCAACGCCGGACCCTGGCAACTGCCGCAGGTGCCGCGCGCCGGTGAACCCAACACCGTCGGACTGCCCGCGAATCTGGTGATCGGATCGGTGTTCAAGACCGTCACCGAATCCGACGAACAGCAGCACTACGTCGTGCTGCCCGACGGGGTGGCCCGGGTCAACGAGCCGACCGCGGCCGCGTTGCGTGCCACCAACTCCTACGGTCTGATCGAACCGCCGCTGGTGGAAGCCAGTGCGGTGTCGCGCATTCCGGAGCAGGTGTACGTCTCACCGCTGCCGGACAAGGCACTCGACATCCTGCTGCGCGAGGAGGATCCGACGCTGTGCTGGTCGTGGCAGCGCGTCGCGGGCGACCAGGCGCCCCGCACCACGGTCATCGCCGGCCGGCGCCTGCCGATCGCCGCCTCGGCGCTGGGCACCGGAATCCAGCAGATCACCGGCGAGTCGACGGTGTACATCGACGGCGGGCAGTACATCCGCCTGCAGTCCCCGGATCCGCGGTACGGCGAGAGCCTCTACTACATCGACCCGCAGGGCGTGCGCTACGGGATCCCCGACGAGGAGACCGCGAAGAACATCGGGCTGGTCGGCCCGCTGACCGCGCCGTGGCAGGTGGTCAGCCTGCTCGTCGACGGCCCCGTGCTGTCGAAGCAGGCGGCCCTGCTCGAACACGACACCCTGCCCGCAAACCCGAACCCGCGCAAGGTCGGCGACGAGGGTCAGGACGCGGTGGCAGGCGCCCAACCGGGAGGTGGCGGATGACTGGAGGCGCCCGATGACTGGAGTCGTTGAATGACCACGAAGAAGTTCACCCCGACGATCAAGCGCGGGCCGCGCCTGACACCCGGCGAGATCACCGTGACACCGCCCGACGACCTGGGCGTCGAGATCCCGGCGTCGGGGATGCAGAAGGCCCTGCCGTGGGTGATGGGCGGCTGCATGCTCGGGATGATCGCGATCATGATCTTCACCGGCGTCCGGCAGCTGTCGCCGTACATGCTGATGATGCCGCTGATGATGGTGATGGCCACGGTGGGTTTCATGGCCGGCGGTGGGTCGGGGGCCAAGCGGGTGCCCGAGATCAACGCCGACCGCAAGGAGTACCTGCGGTACCTGTCGGGGCTGCGCACCCGCGTGACGTCGTCGGCGGCCGCGCAGGTGACGTTCTTCAACTACCACGCACCGCATCCCGAGGATCTGCTGTCGATCATCGGCACGAACCGCCAGTGGTCGCGGCAGGCCAACAGCGAGTTCTTCGCCGCCACCCGGATCGGGCTGGGGTCCGAACCCGCGGTGGACCGCCTGCTCAAACCGTCGATCGGTGGTGACGTGAACGGGCTCTCCGGTCCACAGGCGGCGCCGCAGCCCCACCTCGAACCGGTCAGCCACATGTGGGTGACGAAGTTCCTGCGCACCCACGGCCTCATCCACGACTGCCCGAAACTGCTTCAGCTGCGGTCGTTTCCGACCATCGCGATCGGCGGCGACCCCGACGGTTCGGCCGCTCTGCTGGCGGCGATGATCTGCCACCTCGCGGTGTTCCACCCACCGGACCTGCTTCAGCTCCGAGTGCTCACGGACAATCCCGAGGATCCGGACTGGAGCTGGCTCAAGTGGCTGCCGCACGTGCAGCACCAGAGCGACCTCGACGCCGCAGGCCCGACGCGCATGGTGTTCACCCGTCCCGACGGGCTGAGCGACCTGACCGCCCGCGGACCGCACACCGCCGACTCCGTGCCGAGCGGACCGTACGTGGTCGTCGTCGACCTCACCGGCGGGCGGGCGGGGTTCCCGGCCGACGGCCGCGCCGGCGTCACCGTGCTGACCCTCGGCAACCACAACGGCTCGACCTACCGCATCCGGGTGTCGCCAGAAGGCACCGCCGACGACCGTCTGCCGAACTCGCCGTTCCGTTTGGTCACCAACGTCAGCGACCGGCTCACCCCGGCGCAGGCCGGGCGCATCGCCCGCAAGTTGGCGGGCTGGTCGATCACCGGCGCGATCATCGACAAGAACGTCCGGGTGCAGAAGAAGGTCGCCACCGAATGGCACCAGCTCGTCGGCGCCCAGACCGTCGAGGAGGTGACGCCGGCCCGCTGGCGTATGTTCGCCGACACCGACCGCGACCGGCTCAAAATCCCGTTCGGGCACGAGCTGCGCACCGGCGACATCATGTACCTCGACATCAAGGAGGGCGCGGAGTTCGGCGCCGGCCCGCACGGGATGCTGATCGGCACCACCGGTTCGGGCAAGTCGGAGTTCCTCCGCACGCTGATCCTCTCGCTGGCCGCCACCCACCACCCCGACCAGGTGAACCTGCTGCTGACCGACTTCAAGGGCGGTTCGACGTTCCTCGGGATGGAGAAGCTCCCGCACACCGCCGCGGTCGTCACGAACATGGAAGAGGAAGCCGAACTCGTCAGCCGCATGGGCGAGGTGCTCACCGGCGAACTGGACCGCCGCCAGTCGATCCTGCGCCAGGCCGGTATGCAGGTCGGCGCGGCGGGCGCGCTGTCCGGTGTGGCCGAGTACGAGAAGCACCGCGAACGCGGCGCCGACCTGCCCCCACTGCCGACGCTGTTCGTCGTCGTCGACGAGTTCGCCGAGCTGCTGCAGAACCACCCGGACTTCATCGGCCTGTTCGACCGCATCTGCCGCGTCGGCCGGTCGCTGCGCGTGCACCTGCTGCTGGCCACCCAGTCGCTGAACACCGGCGGCGTGCGCATCGACAAACTCGAGCCGAACCTGACCTACCGGATCGCGTTGCGTACCACCAGCTCCGCGGAGTCCAAGGCGGTGATCGGCACGCCGGAGGCGCAGTACATCACCAACAAGGAGAGCGGTGTCGGATTCCTGCGGGTCGGTATGGAGGATCCGGTGAAGTTCCAGAGCGTCTACACCGGCAACCCGTACGTCCCCGCCGCGACGGTGCAGGAGGACGGCGAGGTCAAACCGCGCCAGAACAACCGCAACAGGGTGCGCATCCACAAGTTCACCGCGACCCCGATCTTCGATACGGCGGTGTCGTCATGACTTTCAGCGAGGAGCCGGAGGCGGATCGCACATGACCACTGCCGAACAGAAGGTGCTGCGCGAGGTCGTCCTCGACCAGCTGACGACGGGCGAGACGCGCGCCTACCGGATGTGGTTGCCGCCGTTGACCGATCCGACGCCGGTCAACGAACTCGTCGAGCGCGACCACCAGCGCCGGCCGCTGCGGTTCGGGCTGGGCGTCATGGACGAACCCCGCAGGCACCGTCAGGAGGTCTGGGGTGTCGACGTGTCGGCCGCCGGCGGCAACATCGCGATCGGCGGTGCCCCGCAGACCGGCAAGTCGACGTTCCTGCAGACGCTGATGATGTCGGCCGCGGCCACCCATTCGCCGCGTGACGTCCAGTTCTACTGTGTCGACCTCGGCGGCGGCGGCCTGATGTACCTCGAGGACCTGCCGCACGTCGGCGGTGTCGCCACCCGCGCCGAACCCGACCGTGTCAACCGGGTGGTCGCCGAGGTGAAAGCCGTTCAGCGCCAGCGTGAGCGGACCTTCAAGGAACTGCGGGTCGGTTCGATCGCGGGTTACCGGCAGATGCGTGAGGATCCGAACAACCCGGCCGCCGCCGATCCGTTCGGCGACGTGTTCCTGGTCATCGACGGGTGGCCGGCGTTCGTCGCGGAGTTCCCCGATCTCGAACCGGTCGTGCAGGATCTGGCCGGACAGGGTCTGGCGTTCGGCGTGCACGTCATCATCTCCACGCCGCGCTGGACGGAACTGAAGTCCCGGGTCCGCGACTACCTCGGCACCAAGATCGAGTTCCGGCTCGGCGACGTCAACGAGACGCAGATCGACCGCATCACCCGCGAGATCCCGGCGAACCGGCCGGGCCGGGCGATCTCGATGGAGAAGCACCACTTGATGATGGGGGTGCCCCGCCTCGACGGGGCGCACAGCGCCGCGAACCTCGTCCCGGCCATCTCGGCGGCCGTCGCGCAGATCGCGGCGCAGCACACCGAGCGGGCGCCGCAGGTGCGGGTGCTGCCCGAACGCGTCTACCTCCACGAGCTCGATCCGGCCCCGCCGGGACCGGACTCCGACTACCGGACGCGGTGGCGCATTCCGCTGGGCGTCCGCGAGTCCGACCTCAGCGTCGCCTACAACCAGATGCAGATGACGCCGCACCTGTTGATCTTCGGTGCGCCGAAGTCCGGCAAAACGACGATCGCCCATGCGGTGGCGCAGGCGATCTGCCAGCGCAACAGCCCTCAGCAAGTGCGGTTCATGCTGGCCGACTACCGGTCGGCGTTGCTGGACGCGGTGCCCCAGAGCCACCTGCTCGATGCCGGTGCGGTGAACCGCAACCACGCGTCGCTGGAGGCGGCAATCAAGGCGCTGGCAACCAACCTCCAGAAGCGGCTGCCGCCGCCCGACCTCACGACCGCCCAGCTGCGGTCGCGGTCGTGGTGGAGCGGGCCCGACGTGGTGCTCCTCGTCGACGACTGGCACATGATCGTGGCGGCCTCGGGCATGGTCCCGCCGATGGCTCCGCTGGCGCCGCTGCTGCCCGCGGCGGCCGATATCGGCCTGCACATCATCGTGACCTGCCAGATGAGCCAGGCGCATCGGGCCACGATGGACAAGTTCGTGGGCGCCGCCTATGGCGCGGGGACCCCCACGCTGTTCCTGTCCGGGGAGAAGACGGAGTTCCCGTCGAGCGAGATCAAGCTGCGTAAACGGCCACCTGGCCAGGCGCTTCTGGTGTCGCCGGACGGTAAGGAGGTCGTCCAGGCGGCCTACGTCGATCCCCCCGAGGAAGAAGTGTTCGCACCACCCCCGCAGGGCGGTTAGTATCTAACCAGAGCGTTACAGCAACGTTGGTGGATATCTGCCAGCAAATAAGTCGGGGGATGAGTCCGGAGACGACGGGGCGCCTGTCTCGAGCCGTTCACGATCGCTTGTCCTGCATATCGGGAACCACTGAAGGGAATGCGCAAATGCAACCTCTCGAACACAATCCGGGCGCAGCGGGCATCGGGGGCCAGGTCGTCGCAAATGGCGCGCGGGGCCTGGCCGGTGGGACGGCCGCCACCGCGGCCGTGACGGCGCTGGTGCCGGCGGGTGCCGACGAGGTGTCGGCGATGGCGGCCGCCACGTTCGCGGCCGAGGGTGCGGAGACCCTGGCGCTGAACACCTTCGCGCAGGAGGAACTCTCCCGCGCCGGTGCGGCGTTCATGGAGATCTCCGGCATCTACGCCGCCGTCGACGCCGCCAACGCAAGCACCTTCTGAGCGGGCGCGCAGCGTCCCCAGCGGATCTCCTAGCGGAGTGACCCACTCACCATGGCACTGACGGGCATACCCCTCCCCCCGACCTGGACGGCGCTGCCGCCCGAGGTCAACACCGGGCGGTTGATGGCTGGAGCCGGCCCCGCTCCGATGCTCCAGGCCGCCGCCGGGTGGGAGGCGCTCGCCGTGCTGCTGGAGACCCAGGCCGACGAGTTGGCCGCCAGCCTGGCGAATCTGTCCTCGATGTGGACCGGATCCGCCAGCGAGACCGCCGTCTCGGCGACCATGCCGATGGTGGTGTGGTTGCGGACCACCTCGGCGCAGGCCATGAAGCGGGCGCTGCAGGCGGCAAACCAGGCGAGCTCGTACACCCTTGCAATGGCAACTACTCCGCCGATCCCGGAGATCGAACAGAACCACATCACGCACGCCGTGCTCGAGGCGACGAACTTCCTCGGGGTCAACACCGTGCCGATCGGGGTGAACGAGTTCGACTACTTCGTCCGGATGTGGAACCAGGCCGCCGCGGCGATGGACGTGTACCAGGCCGAGACGCAGATGAACCTGCTGTTCGAACCGATCCCGCCGATGACGCCGATCGTCATCCCCGGGGTCGGGGAGACCACCGGCGCGGCGGCGGCCGCGCAGGCGGCGGCGCGCGCGCCGATGGGCGCGTTGCGCAACGGGATCATCGCCGCGGCCAGCGCCAGCGCCAAGATGGAGTCGGTCGGCCTCAACGCCGGCCGGGCGATGTCGCAGGGGAACATGGCCGCTCAGCGCGCCGAGGGCGCGGTGAAGAAGGGGGAGAACGCCGCTCAGCAGGCCGGGCAGCAGCCGCAGGAGCAGATGCTGCAGCAGGGCGTGCAGATGGGTGTCCAGATGGCCGGGCAGGTGGGCTCGATGGTCGCCCAGGCGCCACAGCAGTTCGGGCAGATGGTGCAGACCCCGATGCAGATGCTGACACAGCCGCTGCAGCAGGTGTCGTCGATCTTCGGCCAGATGGGTGGCGGGCTCGGCGGCGACAAGGCGCAGATCGGCCTGATCGGTGCCACGCCGTTCTCCAACCATCCGCTGGCGGGCGGGTCAGGGGCGAGTTCGGGCGCCGGTCTGGTGCGGGCGGCGTCGCTGCCCGGTGCCGGCGGCAGCTCGGCGCGAACTCCGTTGATGGCCAACCTGATCGGCGACAAGGTGGAGGCCGCGCCGGTCGCGGTCGGCGCGGGGGCGGCGGCCGGGGCCGCGGTCGGGGGTCTGGCACCGGTCGGTGCCGGTGCCGGCGGCGGCATGGGCCCGATGGGGATGGCCGGACAGCAGGGCAAGAGCGGCGGTTCCAAACCGGGGCTGACCGCACCGGCACCACTCGCCCACGACCTGGGTGAGGACGAAGGCGACGACTGGTAGGCCGTCGCAGACACAGACTTCCCGGTTCACGTGACCGGAAGACTCGCCATTTCCCGTGGTGAGGACACAGGAAAAGAAGGAATGTATCCAGCATGGCAATGAATACCGATATTGCTGTCCTCGCCAAGGAGGCCAGTAACTTCGAGCGGATCTCGGGCGAACTGCAGGGCGTGATGCGGTCGGTGGACGCCACCGCCAACAGCCTGCTCCCGCAGTGGCGTGGTCAGGCCGGCGAAGCGGCGCAGGCCGCGCTGCTGCGCTACCAGGAGGCCGCTCAGGCGCAGATCCAGACCCTGACCGAGATCTCCTCCAACATCCACACGTCGGGCACGCAGTACGGCTCGACCGACGAGGATCAGGCCGGCACGCTCGCGTCGTCCATGAACCTCTGACCACTCACAGACCAACACAAGGAGAAATCAATGTCGGAACAGGTATGGAACTTCGCGGGCATCGAAGGCGGCGCAGGCGAGATCAACGGCGCGGTCAGCACCACCCAGGGGCTGCTCGACGAGGGCAAGGCTTCGCTCGGCGCGCTGGCGGCGGTGTGGGGCGGTTCGGGTTCGGAGGCCTACCAGGCCGTCCAGGCCCGCTGGGACAACACCTCGGCCGAGCTCAACGCGGCTCTGCAGAACCTCGCGCAGACCATCAGCGAGGCCGGCTCCACCATGGCTCAGACCGAAGCCGGCGTCACCGGAATGTTCGCCTGACACCAAGCTGCATGAAGGTGGGCGGGACAGGCCAGCCGTCACCGCGCTGGCCGGCCTCGCCCACCTCGTGCGCTTCGGCGCAAACCCCACCATCGAGAGGCTTCCCATGTCGGCCGACTATGACCGGCTCTTCCACTCCCCAGACGCCGCTCAGACGCCCGACGAGGCGACCGTGCATGTCGACCGTGACGCCCTGATGCAGGGCAACACCGCGGCGCCGGCGCCGACCGGGGGTGCCAACCGCACCGAATCCGCGGCGCCGCCCCCGTTGCCGATCACGCCGCCGCGCACCCAGGCCGCACCGGCCCCGCCTCCGCGGCACGCCGAGATCACCACCCAGATGCCGCCCACCACGCAGGCACCGCCGTCGCAGGCCGCGCCGCCGCAGACCGCGGCCCCGCAGCGGCCACCGAACGGCATGATGCGCACCCCACAGACCAATCTGCCCGGCGGCGCCCGCTTCGAGGCGCCGCGGCAGGCGACCACGGCGGCGCCCCGCCCGGCGCCCGCGCCGCCACCGTCCGCGCACTTCACCGACGTGCCGCCCGCGGAGACGGCCTGGCAGCCCGGGCAGCCCCCGGCGCAGCCCGCGCCGACGTCCGCGGCGGCGATGGGCAACCACCGCGCCATCGACGCCCTGTCGCACGTCGGGGTGAAGTCCGCGGTGAAGATGCCGTCGCAGCGCGGGTGGCGTCACGTGCTGTATCTGCTCACCCGGATCAACCTGGGCCTGTCGCCGGACGAGCTCTACGAGATGGATCTGCATGCGCGGATCCGCCGCAACGCGCGCGACTCTTACCAGATCGGCGTGCTCGGCCTGAAGGGCGGCGTGGGCAAGACCGCGGTCACCGTGGCGCTGGGCTCGACGCTGGCCAAGGTGCGCGGTGACCGGATCCTCGCGATCGACGCCGACCCCGACGCGGGCAACCTCGCCGACCGGGCCGGGCGCCAGTCCGCGGCGACGATCGCCGATCTGTTGTCGGACAAGGAACTGGCCCGCTACAACGACATTCGCGCGTACACGAGCATGAACGGCGCCAACCTGGAGGTGCTGTCCTCCGAGGAGTACAGCCAGGCTCGCCGCGAGTTCAACGACGACGACTGGAAGGGCGCGACGGAAGTGGTGTCGCGCTACTACAACCTGGTGCTCGCCGACTGCGGCGCCGGGTTGTTCCAGCCGGCGTCGCGGGCGGTGCTCTCCACGGTCTCCGGTCTGGTGATCGTCGCCAGCGCCTCCATCGACGGGGCCCGGCAAGCCGCGGTGACGATGGACTGGATGCGCCAGAACGGCTACCAGGACCTGCTGGGCCGCTCGTGCGTGGTGATCAACCATGTCGTTCCGGGCAAACCCAACATCGACGTCGCCGATCTTGTTCAGCAATTCGAGCGACACGTCGCCCCCGGTCGTGTCATCGTGCTGCCGTGGGACAAGCACATCGCGGCAGGCACCGAGATCCAGCTCGACCTGCTGGACAAGACCTTCCAGCGACGCATCACCGAGCTGGCGGCCGCCTTGTCTGACGACTTCGACAGGCTCGAACGCCGTTGACCACCACCGCCGCAGCCTCCTCCACCTCGAGCGTCACACCCGGGCGGCCGTCGACCACCCGGGTGACGATCCTGACCGGCCGGCGCATGACGGACCTCGTACTGCCTGCGGCGGCGCCCATCGAGACCTACATCGACGAAACCGTCGCGGTGCTCGCCGAGATCCTCGAGGACACTCCGAAGGACGTCCTGGCGGGATTCGACTTCACCGCGCAGGGGGTGTGGGCGTTCGCGCGTCCCGGCGCACCGCCGCTGAAGGCCGACGAATCCCTCGACGACGCCGGGGTGGTCGACGGGTCGCTGCTCACCTTGGTGTCGGTCAGCCGGACCGAACGCTACCGGCCGCTGGTCGAGGACGTCATCGACGCGATCGCGGTGCTCGACGAGTCGCCGGAGTTCGACCGCGGAGCGCTCTACCGCTTCGTCGGTGTATCGATTCCCGTTGTCGCGCTGGCGATCACGGGGATGGCGATGGTCTCGTGGGATCGCACGGGCCAGAGCCTGTGGTGGGCGCTGGCGTTGGCGCTGCTGGGGCTCGGCCTGCTCGGCGGCAGCCTCATGGCGCAGAGCCGGTACGCCAACGTGGACATGGCGGAGAGCCTGCTGATCGCCTCGGTGCCCGCGCTGGCCGGCGCCGCGGCGCTGGCGGTGCCGTTGCCCAACGGTGTCGGATCGCTGGGCGCCCCGCAGATCGCCGGTGCCGGTGCGGTTCTGCTGCTGTTGACGTTGGCCACCAGGGGCGGCCCGCGCAAACGGGCCGAGTTCGCCGCGTTCCTGGCGGTGGCCGCGACGGCGCTGACCGCGGCCGCGGTGGCGTTCGGGTACGGCTGGAACCACTGGGTGCCCGCGGGTGCGGTCGCGTTCGGCCTCATCGTGCTGACCAACGCGGCGAAGCTGACCGTGGCCGTGGCGCGAATCGCGCTGCCGCCCATCCCCGCACCCGGTGAGACCGTCGCCAACGACGAACTGCTCGACCCGGTCACCTCGCGCGAAGGTGTCGACGAGGAGTCGCCGACGTGGCAGGCCATCATCGCCTCGGTGCCCGAATCGGCTGCGCGGCTGCAGGAGCGCAGCGTGCTGGCCAAGAAGCTGCTGATCGGTTTCCTGACCGCGGGCGCGCTGATCCTCGCGGTCGGGGCGATCGCGGTGGTGGTGCCGGGGCACTTCTTCGTCCACAGCCTGATCGTGGCGGGACTGGTCGCCGCGATCTGCGGGTTCCGGTCCCGGCTGTACGCCGAACGCTGGTGTGCGTGGGCGCTGTTGGCGGTAACGGTCATCGTCCCGACCGGCGTGATGGTCAGGCTGTGCCAGTGGTACCCCGACGACGCGTGGCTGGTGCTGGCGATCTACACCGCGCTCGGCGCGGTCGCACTGGTGATCATCGGCGCCACCGACGGGGTGCGCCGGGTGTCCCCGGTGACCAAACGGATCCTCGAACTGGTCGACGGCGCGTCGATCGCCGCGGTGATTCCGCTGCTGCTGTGGATCGCCGGCGTGTACGACTTACTGCGCAATCTGCGCTTCTAGAGGGGGCGACCGTGAGTGGCGACGTGTTGCAGGTGAATCCAGCGGTGCTCGACAGTGCCGGGACGGCATTTCAGCAGGCAGGGGCAGGGGTCGCCGACTTGCAGGCCGACGCGCCACTTGCCGACGCGGCCGGGGCGGTTCCCGCGCTGCAGACCGCCGCGGCCTGCCGTCAGGCCCAGGCCGACATCAGTGCGATGACGGCTGCGGTCGCCGGCGCCGCCCGCGACTACGGCCGGAATCTGCACGAGGCGGCCACCCGCTACGAGGCGGGGGACCGGGCCGGGCGGGACGCGATCGCGAAGGTCGACCTACCGGGCTGACCCGCTCAGCGTTCCCACGACTCGGTCAGCTCCGCCACCTGTGCGTCGATCCGCTCCCGGTCCGCTTCGATCGCCGCCGACGCCGCCTCGGTGGCGTTCTGCAATGCCTCGTTGAGCCGGTGCTCGACGACGTGCGCCCCCTGACGAAGCAGCCCCTCCTCGATGTGGATCCCGGTCAGGTGCTGGTGCCCGTCGAGGGTGACCTCGACCGTCTCGGTCTCGTCGGATCCGGTGAACGTCTGGCTGCTCATCTTGTGCAGCTGCTCGTCCATGATCGACTGCAGCTGTTGCGCCTGTGCGAGCACCGCCGCCACCTGGGGGTGCATCTCACCGGTCACTTGGAGTCCTTGCCTTCCTTCGGCGGCTTGGCAGGCCGGTGACCGATGACGCCCTCGGTCCACGGCCGGTCCTCGGTGTAGAGGTCTTCGTCGGGCGCCAGCCCGGGAGTGCGCTTGCGCTCGCCGCCGCCTTGGCCGCGTCCGGCGCCGTGCCCGCCCATCGGCATACCGCCCATCCCGCCCATCGCACCCATCGCGCCGGCGGGACCCGCCGCCGCGGCGGCGCCGCCACGACCCGCGCCGGCAGGGCCGGGCGCGACGGTCTCGGCGCCCACCGCGGGTTGCAGGGGCGAGGGCGGGACACCGCCGCCGCCACCGCCGCCGGATCCGCCGCCCGCGCCTCCGCCGCCGCCCCCGCTCGAGGCGGGCTTGAGCGCCGGGTCCTCCAGCGGCGGCAGACCCTCGGGGCCGCCGCCGGGCAGGCCTCCCGGCATCCCGCCGGGCAATCCGCCGGGCATACCGCCGCCGGCGGGGGCACCGCCTCCGGACGGCGCGCCACCGCCACCGGCGGGTGCGCCGCCTCCCGACGGAGCACCGCCGCCGGCCGACGCCGCCGCGGGCTGCGGGCCCCCTTGCGCCCCAACGGGTTCCGCGCGCATCCCCGACGCAGCGGGCTGGCCGCCCGGCTGGCCGCCGGGTTGACCGCCGCCGCCTCCGCCGGCGCCCTCACCCGAGCCCGGTCCGCCCGGCTCACCCTCACCGGGCTGCTGCTTGGCTTTCCTGGGGTCACCGTTGCTGCTGATCGGTGACACCGGCGCGGCTCCCGGCGGTGGATCAGGCACCTTGGGCAGGCTCTTGCCCGCGACGTCCGCGCTGTAGGTGGTGCGGACCTCTTCGGACTTCTGCTGCAGCGTGAAGTAGTCGGCGATGGCGGCCGCCGCGGCCGCCTTGTCACCGGTCCTGGCGGCGTCGGCGACCCGCTGCTCGACCTCCTCGACCTCGGCGACCGTCGGATGCGCGGCCGCCGCCGTGTCGTGCGCGTCGGCCATGTCGATGGCCTCCGTGCCCAGGAACTCATAACTCTCGGCCAGCTTGCCCAGCCACTCCTTGTGCGCGCGGACCGCGTTGCCCGCGCTCTCGGCGGCGGTGCCGTCCCAGTTGACGCCGTCGAGGTGGAAGTCCTCGGCGTGGTCGCGCAGCGTCTGGGCGAAACGCTTGGCCTGCTCGCCGTAGGTCCGCATGGGACCGGAGTCCCCGGAGTGGATGATCTGCGCTGCGGCCTTCACGTCCATGAAGCCGGCGTCGATGTCACCGCCGGCCATGGACGGGACCGTCGCGGGGAACTCGACCGCCGGAACCGACGGCGGCAGCGTCGGGTTGACCGGTACCGGCTCCACCGAGCGGGGGCTGTCGGGATACTCCAGCGCCTGGGCGGCCCGGTTGTCGATCTGCTGGTAGACATCGGCCGCCTCGTTGAGCACCGCGGCCAGGCGCTCGGCTTCGCGGTTGCCGGAGACGAGGTGGCTGCGCAGCGTGTCCGAGCCCGCCATGATGCCGGCGGCGGACGCCGTCACGAACGGGAGCCCGCACGGCGGGGTGGGGCGGGTCGACTCGTCGGTGATCTCCTCGTCGAGAGTGTTCGCTCGAGCACGCAGATCACCGGGTTCGACCCGGACTTCATCCCCCGACATGTCTTCCTCCTCAGGTCACCGCTCGGCGCGCAGTGAGAACCGCTTCACTGCTCGAGAGCCATCTGGTAGCGACTTTCCTCGCGCGGGTTGATCAACCGGATCGGCAGCTGCCGGTGCCGCGGAGTGTCGATGAAGTTGTGCCGCAGGATCACCCGGCCGACGCCGGGATGCGGGCTCAGGTACGTCGTCGCATTCGGCCACGACAGCTTGGCCTCCCGGCCGATCCGCCCGTTGACGAACCCAGCGAACTCACCGAACTGGGGACCGAGCGTCACCACCGCGCCGGCTGCCGCGGACCGGACCACGAACTGCGTGAACAGCCGGGCGTCACCGAGGTTGATGCTGACGTCGACGTCGTCGAACGGCATGTACACCGGATAGCGGTCCGCGGTCTCGCCGATCAGGATGCCGGCCGAGCCGATCGGCATCTCGTAGTGCTTGTCGGTGACCGGACTGATGCCCTGCAGGGCGGCGCGCTGCCCGCCGAACAGACACGAAAAGCCGCGTGGGGTAGACGGATTCGCCAATGTGGTGAGCAGCACGGTGGTGGTCGGCGCCGCGCCGGGCCGGATCCGCATGCGGGTGATGGTGTGGTCGGCGCGGGCGGACCACCACACATCCGGACCGCCGGGGGCGCTGTAGGCAGCGGTGAACGTGCTGCGGCCCTTGATCGCCGACCACGTCTCCCGTTCGAAGCTGACCTCGGTGGCGCGGTCGAAATCGTCGAAGCTGCGGCTGGGGCGGGCGTCGATCCCGTTGCTGGCCAACTGATCCGCCAGCCGGGTCGTCGAGGCCACCAGGTAGCGCGCCAGCCCCGCCACCCCGGTGTCGCGGCGCTGGGCGGGTTTGCGGGTCAGTTCCGGGTCCGCCCGCAGCACGATCCACGTCCGCCGGCTCGCCGGCGCCGGATACGGTCCGACCACCTGTTCGTAGAGCGCCACCAGGCTGGCCGGCGCCGTCTTGCCCACCCGGTAGCCAGCCGCCACCACGTCGGCCTCGAGTTCGGGGCAGTGCGCGGCGATCAGCTTCTCGACCAGCGCGGTGTCGAGGACGTCGTCGGTGAACGACTGCCCGTTCACCACGACGGTCGGGGTGAACGGCCGCGGCACCAGTTCGATCGCCGACATCAGGTGGTCGCCCTGCCACCGCACCGCGACGTGATCGCCGGGCATGACGGTCGATCCGACGGCGGGCTCCGACGGGGCGGGCGGCGTGCTGCGGTGCCTGCGCCGCCAGGAGAACAGGGCGGCGATCCAGCCGGTGAGCCGGCGACCGCGGACCGTCACGACCGCGATCAGCGCGAGCACCACCGACACCATGACGCCGACCCACAGCAGGTTCAGCGGGACGAAGATCGCGATGCAGGCCGGGATCAGCACCGCCGCCCATACCAGGTGGCCGGTGGTGAACCGCAGCCCGAACTGACCGGCGAGGGTCTTCATCGCCGCCTCAGCGCCCGGCGCGTCAGCGCGCCGATTCCCAGCACGAGGGCGAGCCCGCCGGCGATCACCACCACCGCGGTGATCGGGCCGCGGTCGGGCGGCGGCACGTAGACCGGCGGGGGCAGCTGTTTGACCCGGTACGGGATGTCGGCCGGGCCCTCGGGGACCTCCCAGGTCAGCGCCGCCACCGGATCGATCACGCCGGCGCCGACGTAGTTGTCGACCCCGCCGCCGGGATGGCGTGCGGTCGCGGTGATGCGGTTCATGATCTGCGCCGGGGTCAGGGCGGGAAAGCGCTCCTTGAGCAGCGCGGCCAGGCCCGAGACGTACGCCGCGGAGAACGAGGTACCGCCGATCGGTATCGGGCCGTCCTGTCCCTGCAGCGCGTTGACCGGCTGTCCGTCGTACCCCAGCGCGGTGATGTTCGCACCCGGGGCCGCCGCACCCACCCACGGCCCGGACATGGAGAAGTTGCTCGGCTGACCGTTGTCGTTGATGCTGCCGACGGTCAGGACCAGCGGCGAGTACCAGGCCGGGCTGACGATCGTCTGCACCTGCCGCCAGCCGCGCGGATCGGTCGGGATCGCGGGATCCGGCGGCGGGTTCTGCGTGCAGTCCTGCCCGGTGTTGCCCGCCGCCACCACGACGACCGCGTTCTTCACGTTGACCGCGTAGTTGATGGCGGCGCCCAGCCCGGTCTCGTCGATCGGGCGGGTGATCTTGTAGCAGGCGGCCTCGCTGATGTTGATGACCTGTGCGCCCAGGTTGGCGGCGTGCACGACGGCGCGGGCCAAACTGCGCAGCGAGCCCGCGGTCTGGGTGGTGTTCGGGTCGTTGGGATCCTGACGGGCGCCGACGGGCTGGAACGCCTCGGAGGTCTGGCGCAGCGACAGGACGCGGGCGTTGGGCGCGACGCCGATGAACCCGTCGGTCGGTGCGCCGCGGCCGGCGATGATCGACGCCGTCAGCGTGCCGTGCGAGTCGCAGTCCGACATCCCGTTGCCGGCCTGGTCGACGAAGTCACCGCCGGGTTCGGCGGGTACGCGCGGTGAGCCGTTCACCCCGGTGTCGATGACCGCGACGGTCACCCCGGCGCCGGTCGCGAATTTCTGCGCCTCGGCCAGTTGGAGGTAGTTGTTGGGCCAGGGCTTGTCGGCAAAGTTCGAGTTGGGCAGCACCGTGGGCGCCGAACACACCCGCCGCTGCTCCGTCGGCGAATCGGGTCCGGTCTGATCCGGCGGAAGTGCGGCCGGGTCGATGCTCGGCGGTTCGATCGCCCCCACCGGCGGCGCACTGACCAGCGCCAACAGTAACGCCGCCAGCACCACGCCCACCCGCTGCACCGTGCCCAGCACCCCCCTTGACGACCTGCCGACGGCTTCGCGCCTCAGTGTAGACAGCAAACCGGGGACCGCTGCCAGGGGAGCCCGTCTTGTCACGCCATGTGGACCGGTCGAATGCACCTAGCAAGCGTAAGGGTATGCCGAGGGGGGTAGCTGCGGTTTCTTGTCGGAGGAACGACCGGTGCGGTGGCTAGGCGTCGAGGTCCTGTTCGACGAGTCCGGCGACGGTGTCCAGCGCCGCCGGGTCGTCGGAGGCGACGGTGACCTCGGTGCCGTTGCCCGCGCCCAGCGTCATGATCATCAGCGCCGACCCGGCGTCGACGGGTTCGCCGCCGGGGACCGAGAGCGTGACGGGGACGCCGGCGTTGACGACGGCCTCGGCGATGATCGCGGCAGGCCGGGCGTGCAGGCCGATGGCCGAGCCGACGGTGACGGTTCTTTCGGGCATGGCGAGGTCTCCTTGTGGGTTCCGGGGGTGGGTCAGGCGTTGGTGAGGGCGGGTGTCCGGTCCGCGGACACGGCGGGTTTGGCGAACTGTTTGGCGGCCACGACCGCGGCGGCGGCCGCTGCCGTGCCCACCGCGAGGGCGACCACGAACCACAGCAGGTTGCCGATGGCGAAGAAGACGAAGATGCCGCCGTGCGGTGCCTTCAGCGTGACGTCGAAGGCCATGATGAGCGCGCCGGTGATGGCCCCGCCGAACATCATCGACGGAATCACCCGCAGCGGGTCGGCCGCCGCGAATGGGATCGCGCCCTCGGAGATGAACGAGGCGCCCAGCAGCCAGGCGGCGCGGCCGTTCTCCCGTTCCGGTTCGGTGAACAGCGCGGGCCGCACGGTCGAGGCCAGCGCCATCGCCAGCGGCGGCACCATGCCCGCCGCCATCACCGCGGCCATGATGCGCAGCGACGCCGGATCGGCGACGTTGAGGCCGGCGGTGGCGAACGCGTACGCCGCCTTGTTGACCGGGCCGCCGAGGTCGAAGCACATCATCAGGCCGAGGATGACCCCGAGGATGATCACCGAGCTGCCGGACAGGCCACCGAGCCAGTTGGTCAGGCCCGAGGTGATGGCGGCCAGCGGGCGTCCGAGGAGCAGGAACATCAGCAGGCCGACCACAAGCGATGCGAACAGCGGGATGATCACTACCGGCATCAGGCCCCTGGCCCACTGCGGCACCTTGATGCGGCTGATCCACAGCGCCGCGAAGCCGGCGATCAGGCCGCCGACGATGCCGCCGATGAAGCCGCCGCCCACGTAGACGGCGACCGCGCCCGCCGTGAAACCGGGTGCGATGCCGGGCCGGTCGGCGATCGCGAACGCGATGTAGCCGGCGAGTGCGGGCACCAGGAACGAGAACGCCAGTCCGCCGAGCGTGAAGAGGATGGCGCCGAGGTACTGCAGGAAGCCGCCGGATGGCAGGTTGGTCAGCGAGTTGGTGGTGGCGATGATGTTGCCGAGCGAATTCGTCTCGCCTTCAGGCGTATTCGCGATGTCGTAGCCGGCGAACAGGAAACCGAGCGCGATCAGCAGACCACCGGCCGCGACGAAGGGGATCATGTAGCTCACGCCGGTGAGCAGGATCTGCCGGGTGCGGGTGCCCCAGCCGACGTCCCCCGAGGGGGCTGCCGCGGCCGACGCTCCGGCGCTGCCCTCGACGCGGGCGGCGTCCGGGTTGTCGGCGGCGGCCAGCGCGTCGGCGACCATCTTGTCCGGTTCGTTGATCGCGCGTTTGACGCCGGAGGCGATGACGGGTTTACCCGCGAACCGCTGGCGGTCCTTCACGCCGACGTCGGTCGCGAAGATGACGGCGTCGGCCTCGTCGATGGTCTGGGCCGACAGCGGGGTGCTGCCCGACGAACCCTGGGTCTCCACGTGCAGCGCGACGCCGGCCTTCTTCGCGGCGGCGACCAGGGAGTCGGCGGCCATGTAGGTGTGCGCGATGCCGGTCGGACAGGCGGTCACCGCGACGAGGGACCGCTGCCTGGCGGGTTCGGCGGCGGCTTTCTCGGCGGCGGGCGGCTGGGCAGCCGGTGCGGGGGCGGTGGGTGCGGCCTGCGGGTTCACCACACCCTCGACCAGCGACACCACGTCGTCGGCGGTGGCGGCCGCGCGCAGCGACGCGACGAAGTCCTTGCGGACCAGCGCGCGGGCGAGGCTCGACAGCAGCTTCATGTGCTCGGCGCCGCCCGACTCCGGTGCGGCGATCAGGAACACCAGGTCCGCGGGCCCGTCGGGGGCCCCGAAGTCGACGCCGGGGTCGAGGCGGGCGAAGCCGATGGTCGCGGTGTCCACATACGGGGACCGGCAGTGGGGGATCGCGATCCCCCCGGGCAGGCCGGTCGCCGACTGCCCCTCCCGCGCCAGCGCCGCGCCCACCAGGCCGTCGGGGTCGGTGGTGCGCCCGGCGTCGGCCAGGCGGTGCGCGAGGCGGCCGATGACGGCGGCCTTGTCTGCCGTGCCGGCCTGGTCGGCCTGGCCGTTTCCGGTGTCGAGCACCACCAGGTCGGCGGTGATGATCGGTGCTGCGGCGGGTGTGGACATGACGGGTCTTTCGGTCGGGATCAGGAGGTGACGGGCGCCGGGGTGACCGACGGGTGGATGGGGGTGACGGTCACGCCGTCGAGGTCGAGTTGCGCGGGGGTGGGCAGGGCGGTGCCGGGTAGCGCCGCGGCGGCCGAACCGTACGCCACGGCCGTCCGCAGGCGATCCGGTGGTGCGGCGCCGTCGACGGCCGCGCGAACGTATCCGGCCAGCGATGAGTCGCCGGCGCCGACGGTGCTGCGTGCCACGATCGGCGGCGGGGTGGCGAGCCACGCCCCGGTCGCGTCGACCAGCACCGCACCCGCCGCGCCCAGCGTGGCGAGCACGGCGCCGACACCACGGCCGACGAGACGAGCACCCGCCGCGACCACCGGTGCCGGGTCGCCCTGTGCCACAGCGGCTTCCAACTGTTCGGCGGAGCCGCCCACGAGGCCGGCCAGTTCCTCGGCGTTCGGTTTGATCAGGTCGGGTGCGGCCCGGTCGAAGCCCGCGGCGAGGGCGGCGAGCGGTCCCTCGGAGGTGTCCACCGCGACGCGGCACGGCAGCGACGCCAGCAGCGCGACGACGTCGGCGTACCAGCCGTCCGGCAGTCCCGGCGGCAGCGATCCGGACATCACCACCCACGATGCGTGGGCGGCGGCGTCGACGATCGACCGGGTCAGCGCCTCGCGGGCGGCGGCATCGAGGGCGGCCCCGGGCTCGTTGATTTTGGTTGTGGTGCCGTCGGATTCTGTGATCGCGAGGTTGGTGCGCACCGGTTCGGTCACCGCGACGGTGCGGAACGGCACGCCGCTGGAATGCAACGCGGTCACCAGCGGGTCGCCGGGTGCGGCGGGCAGCAGCGCGATGACGTCCATCCCGGCCTGCGTGAGCACCCGCGCGACGTTGACGCCTTTGCCGCCCGGCTCGCTGGTGACCGACGAGATCCGTTGCACCGCACCGCGGGTCAGTGGCCCGGGCAGCGTGACCGTACGGTCGATGCTCGGGTTGGGCGTGACGGTGACGATCATGCCAGCACCACCTCCACACCCCGCTCGACCAGTCGATCACGGTACGCGGGATCGATCTCGGTGTCGGTGATCAACGTGTCGACGCAGTCCAGCGGCGCGAAGCTGACCAACTCCTCGCGGCCGACCTTCGACGAGTCGGCGGCGGCGACGACGTAGTTGGCCGCCCGCACCATCGCGCGCTTGACCGCGGCCTCCTCGCTGTCCGGGGTGGACAGGCCGTGCCGCAGGCTGATGCCGTTGGTGCCCATGAACGCCACGTCCACCCGCAGGTCGTCGAGTACGGACAGCGCCTGCTCGCCGACGGCGGCCTGGGTCAGGCCGCGCACCCGTCCGCCGAGCAGTTGCAGGCGCACCGACGGCACCCCGGCCAGTCGGGCGGCGATCGGCACGGAGTTCGTCACGACCACGAGGTCGCGGTCGGTGGGCAGTTGCGCCGCGATCCGGGCGGTGGTGGTGCCCGCGTCGATCAGCACGCTGGCGCCGCTCGCCGGGACGTAGTCGACCGCCGCGGCGGCGATCGCATCCTTGTGGTCGGCCCGGGTGGCGTCGCGTTCGTTGACGCCCGCCTCGACGAGGTGCAGGGCGCGGGCGGGGACGGCGCCGCCGTGGACGCGGCGCAACAGGCCGGCGCGGTCGAGGGCCGCCAGGTCGCGCCGGACGGTTTCGGTCGTGACGTCGTAGGCCTCGGCCAGTTCGGTCACCGAGGCGCGCCCCTTCTGCATCACCAGCGAGGCGATGGCCTGTTGCCGTTCTTCGGCGTACATGGGACTCCGACTGTGTGGGATTGCGATGGGATGAATTGGTTATGTTTGGTTCTACGCCCGTTTGTGTTGTGTTGTCAACGGATTTCTGTAATCTGTCTCACATGAGCACATCAGGTGATGTCCCCGTCTCCGGCACGGTGCTGCGCGGGGTGCCCGTCGTCGTCGGCGTGCGGTACGCCCCGGTCGTGCGGCCGGGGCGCCTCCCGGCCCCGGAGGAGGACACGGCCGCACCGGGGGATCCGCTCGCCGAGGCCGAGCGGTTCCGGGCGGCCGTCACCGCCGTCGCCGGACGCCTGCGCGACCGCGCCTCCCGCACCGCAGGGGCCGCCGCGGAGGTGTTGTCGGCGACCGCGACGCTCGCCGAGGACCGGGCCTGGCTCGGGGCCGCCGAGAAGCGCATCGCCGCGGGATCGCCGGCCGAACCCGCCGTGCGAGACGCCGTCGCCCAGTTCACCGACCTCTTCACCACGATGGGCGGACTGATGGCCGAACGGGTCACCGACCTGCAGGACATCCGCGACCGCGTGGTCGCCGAACTGCGCGGGATGCCCGAGCCCGGGGTGCCGCTGCCGGACGTCCCGTCGATCCTGTGCGCCGAGGACCTCGCGCCCGCCGACACGGCGGGCCTCGACCCGTCGCTCGTCATCGGGTTCGCCACCTCCGGCGGCGGGCCCACCAGCCACACCGCGATCATCGCCCGACAGCTGGGCATCCCGTGCGTGGTCGCCGTCGGTGGACTCGACGACGTCCCCGCCGGGGCGATGGTGCTGATCGACGGCGACGCGGGCACGGTGACCGTCGCACCCGACCCGTCGGCCGCGGCGGACGCCGTCGCATCCGCGCGACGGGCCGAGGACCGCACGGCGCACTGGAGCGGGCCCGGCGCGACCGCCGACGGACATCCCGTGGGCATCCTGGTCAACATCGCCGACGGGGCGGCGGCGCGGGCGGCGCGCCAGACACCGGCCGAGGGCGTCGGCCTGTTCCGCACCGAACTGTGCTTCCTCGACCGCGACACCGAACCGACGGTGGCCGAACAGGCGCAGATCTACGGTGAGGTGCTCGACGCATTCGCCGGACACAAGGTCGTCATCCGCACCCTCGACGCGGGATCCGACAAACCGCTCGCCTTCGCGGGTCAGCCCGAGGAGGCGAACCCGGCGCTCGGCGTGCGCGGGGTCCGTATCGCGCACGGCAACCCGGGTCTGCTCGAGCGGCAACTGGCGGGCATCGCCGCCGCGGCCGAGGCCACCGGCAACCGGCCGTGGGTGATGGCGCCGATGATCGCCACCGCCGACGAGGCACGCGAATTCGCCGCGGCGGTACGGCGATTCGGCCTGACCCCCGGAGTGATGGTCGAGGTGCCCGCCGCCGCCCTGCTGGCCGACCGGATCCTCGAACACGTCGAGTTCCTGTCCATCGGCACCAACGATCTGGCCCAGTACACGATGGCCGCCGACCGGATGTCCGCCGAACTGGCCGCGCTGACCGATCCGTGGCAGCCGGCGGTGCTGGCGCTGGTCGCGATGGCGGCCCGCGCCGGGGCCGCGGCCGGTAAACCCGTCGGCGTATGCGGTGAGGCGGCGGCCGATCCGTTGCTCGCCTGCGTGCTCACCGGGCTCGGGGTGTCGTCTCTGTCGGCGGCGTCCGCGGCGATCGGGCGGGTCGGCGCGAAGCTCGCGGAGGTGACCCTCCCGCAGTGCCGGGAGGCGGCCGACGCCGTTCTGGCCAGTGCCGGGCCTGCCGAGGCGCGCGCCGCCGCGCTTGCCGCGCTGGGCTGAGGAATGAATCGGACCGCAGTCCGGTTATCGTGCACATGCCTGCCATCACCGCTGACACCCTGACGCTGCCCCGCGTGACGTCACCCGCGCCCTCCGACACCGAGCGGCCCGTCCGCTCGATCACCACCGGTCCCCGCGGCTTCGAAGGCGAGGGCTTCCCCGTCGTCCGCGCGTTCGCCGGCGTCAGCGCCGCCGACCTCGACCCCTTCATCCACATGGACCAGATGGGCGAGGTGGAATACGAGCCGGGGGAACCCCGCGGCACCGACTGGCACCCGCACCGCGGGTTCGAGACCGTCACC
This sequence comes from Mycolicibacterium litorale, assembly GCF_010731695.1. Classification (NCBI taxonomy): domain Bacteria; kingdom Bacillati; phylum Actinomycetota; class Actinomycetes; order Mycobacteriales; family Mycobacteriaceae; genus Mycobacterium; species Mycolicibacterium litorale. Next base: position 4,304,617 of record NZ_AP022586.1, on the reverse strand, counting down.
TACATGATCGACGGCCGGTTCGCCCACCAGGACTCCCATGGCGGCGGCGGCCTGATCACCGACGGCGCCACCCAGTGGATGACGGCCGGTTCCGGCATCCTGCACATCGAGACCCCGCCCGCCGAACTCGTCGAGAGCGGTGGCATCTTCCACGGCATCCAGCTGTGGGTGAATCTGCCGCGCAAGGACAAGTTCGCCGCCCCGCGTTATCAGGCCATCGAGGGTGGCGAGGTCAGGTTGCTGGCATCCGAGGACGGCGGCGCACTGGTCCGCATCATCGCCGGCGACATCGACGGCGCGCGCGGTCCGGGATCGACGCACACGCCGATCACGATGGCGCATGCGACCGTGGAACCCGGTGCGCGACTGAACATTCCGTGGAACCGGGACTTCAACGCGCTGATGTACGTGCTGTCCGGACGCGGCGCCGTCGGACCCGTCGGCCATCCGATCCGTCAGGGCCAGCTCGCGGTGTTCGGTCCCGGCGACCGCCTGAGCGTGGCGGCCGACCCCACCCAGGACTCCCACCGCCCGGCCCTCGAGGTGCTGATCCTCGGCGGCAGGCCGATCCGTGAGCCGGTCTTCCACTACGGGCCGTTCGTGATGAACTCGAAGTCCGAGCTGATCCAAGCGGTCGAGGACTACGAGGCCGGCAAGTTCGGCTCCATCCCGCCGGACGCGCTGATGCCGCACACGTCCGGGCGCTGACGTCAGTGTCCGACGGCCAGCGGTTGTTCGGAACGGGGGTAGAGCAACTCGAGCTCGCCCAGGTTCGCCGCCACGGTGACCAGCGGAAGCGCGGCGGAGACGGCCAGCTCGTTCTCTTCGGACTCCGGGTCTGCGGCCTCGCGGCGTAGCGCCAGCGCGAAGTCGTCGCTGATCGGCGCCGTGCGGTCGGTCTCGGGTGCGGGCCCGACCAGCCGCCTGCAGACCAGCGCGGCGTGGGCTTCGAGCACCAGGCGGGTCTGTGCGTACACATCCAGCGGCGGCGGGACGACGTCGGCGATCAGTTCGGCGGCGGCCCGCAACCGCACCGCCCGGTTCGCGGCCCGCACCACGGGCGCTCGCACGTCGGTCTCGCCGCCGTTCTCCGAAAGGTACTGGCGCACCGCGTCGTCGAGCGTCCGCGAGGCCTGCAACGCGGAATGGCTCAGCGCGGTGACCCGGTTGACGGCGTCCTCCGAGGAACCGCGGGTGACCCGCAGCACCGCCGACCGCAGGAACTCCGCACCCACCGCGCAGGCGTCACCCACCGCGGCCGACACCGTCGCCGACGCACCGCGCGGCCACAGCAGCAGCGACACCGTGGCGCCGACCAGGGCGCCCAGCACGACGTCCTCCACCCGGATCAGGCCGACCGCCCAGCCCGTCGGCTGGATGACGTTGAAGATGATCAGCACCATCATCGTGAACGCCGCCTGACCGGCGATGAACGAGGCGATCTCGGGGACGTACGCCGATCCGAACGCCACCACCGGCAGCAGCAGCCACATCACCGTCGGCTCGACGCCGACGATCTCGATGACCGCGACCCCGAGCAGGAAACCCATCGCGGTGCCCGCGACCGCCCGCACCACCCGCGTCCCGGTGGTCAGCGCGCTGCTGCGCAACACCGACATCGCGCCCAGGACCACCCAGAAGCCGTGTTCGATCGGGAAGACATGCGTGACCGTCACCGCCAGAGCGAGGCCCAGACCGGTACGCACGCTGTTGCGCAGCACGACCGCACGGGTGGCCACGAACCCCTTGGTGATCGCGGCGACCGCGGTGGTCTCGGGCATCACCCAGTCCGCCGCCCCGGTCTCGGGCAGCCGTCGCCCGAGCACCCGCGCCCACACCGGCCGCGCATCTGCTAGCGCGGCGTTGCGGATGATGCGTCCGGTCACCCCGACGGTGGCCGAGAACGTGCGGCGCCCGAGCAGGGTGCGGGCGACCGCGACCGCGGTGTCGTCGTCCGGCACCGCCAGGATCTGCTCGATGTCCTCGCGGTAGCGGCCCTGCGCCACCTCCCGCAGTTCACCGAGCGCGGCGTCCAGGTCGGCGGCGCGGGCGGCGCGGGCCTGGCGGTCGGAGATCCGCAGCAGCGCCGCCGCATCGCGCAGCACCCGCACGATCGGCGGCTTCATATCGCCCAGCAGGGCCCCGGTGTCGTCGGTGACGCGGTCGCAGAGCCAGCCCAGATCGTCGACCACCCGGACCAGCGCCCGGCTCCCCGCCGTCAGCGCCACGGGCCGGAAGTCGGTGTTGACGAAGTTCTCCCACAGCGCGTTCATGGCCCGGTTGACGTCCCGGGTCGACGCGGCGCCCTCGAGGCAGTCCCCGAGTGTGCGGCACACCGTCGCGGCATGACGGCGCAGGTCGTCGTGGTGGCGGGGCGGGAACAGGAACAGCGCGGCGGGCACGCAGACCGCCAGCGCGATCAGCCATCCGGTGAGCCGTTCGTGGATCGGGCCCGGCGCGGTGCACGCGGGCAACACGAACGTCAGCAGCGTGGCCCGCTGCCCCGCGGCGACCACCTCACTGAGCACGCCGGAGAACATCACCGCGACGCCGAGGACGAACATCAGCAGCACGGCCAGCCAGGGGTGCGGGGCGGTCAGCGTGCCCAGCGTGATCAACACCGCGCCGTTGAAGCCGAGACCCGCGTAGGCCAGTGCCCGGGCCGGGCGGTTACCGGGGAAGTCGGCCAGGATCAGCAGCGCCACCGAACCGAAGATCGTGAACATCGGCGCCTGCGATCCGCCGGCGACCGTGAAACTCACCGCCGCCGCGATCGGCAGCACGATCGCCGCCCGCGCCGCCCGGCGCAGCGCATCGCGTTCGGGGTCGCGGCGCTGGATCCGGTCGGCCGCCCGGCGCCACAGGACGGCCGGGGTCAGCATGATCGCCGATGGTAGACGGCGGTGGGGACGGTTCAGCGGCTCTCGGACACGGAACTGAAGCGGCCGGAGTCCAGCGCGTGGATCATCTCGGCGGCGATCCAGCTCAGCGCGGACTCGTCCGGCGGCAGGGTGGCCTGCTCGTATCCGACGAGGATGTAGACACACCAGGCCGCGAAGACCTCCGCCTGCCGCTCGTCACCCACCACTTCCAGGGAGGATTCGCGCATGATGTCGAAACGCTGGCGGTCGACGCCGGCCTGCACGGTGTAGACGTCCGGGTCGATCGAACTCCACACCCGGATCGCGGCCTCGGCGCCGTGCGGCAGCGCGAGTGCCTCCTGGATCAGCGTCTCGATGCGACGGTGCGGGTTGTCCTCGGCCCGGACCGCGTTGACGATGCGCGTGGTGCGCTGCTGACGCCAGTAGTCGACGAGCTCCCTGGTGTAGGTCGACCAGTTCGCGAAGTAGTGGTAGAACGACCCCGTCGTGACCCCGAGACGGTGGCACACTTCGGCCAGCTTGAGCCCGCCGTAGCCCTGATCGGCGAGTACGGCGAGACCCGTCTCGAAATACGCCTCCCGAGTGACCACGGCCCCCATGGGGGGACACAGTAGTTCCTGAACCCGGATTCGGGTGCCATGCCCCGGGATGGCTCGCCGCCCCGATTTGCTGAAAACGCGCCCGCGAAGGCGTCGCCCACACCATGTGCAGGGGCGCAACGTTAGTTATGGCACAATTTGACTGTGCCGCATACCGCCAGCCGAGGGCCGGGACGTCCCCCCGCAGCGAAGGCCGCAGAGACGCGTGAGCGCATTCTGCGTGCTGCGAGAGAGGTCTTCAGCGAACTCGGTTACGACGCTGCGACTTTCCAGGCGATCGCGATCCGGGCGGACCTGACGCGGCCGGCGATCAACCACTACTTCTCCAGTAAGCGCGTCCTGTATCGAGAGGTCGTCGAGCAGACCAACGCCTGGGTTATTAGCGCGGGCATGGAGAAGGCCCACGGGCAGACGTCGCTCCTGGGCCGGCTGTCGGCGTTCTTCTCGGCCGCCATGCACGCCGACTCCGAAGACCGTTCGGCCGCCGCGTTTCTCGTCACCTCGGTCCTCGAATCGCAGCGGCACCCAGACCTGCGCAGCGACGAGCACGACGCCCTGCGCATGTCGCGGTCGTTCGTGTCGTGGGCGATCAACGACGCCATCGAACGGGGCGAGCTCCGCACCGACACCGACATCCCGTCGATCGTCGAGATGCTCGTCGCGGTCATGTGGGGGATGGGTTTCTACGCCGGTTACGTGGGCGGTCCGCAGGAGCTCGCGGTCATCGTCGAGAAGTTCGAACTGCTGATGGCGAACAAGCTCTGGCAGCTCGCCACCTAGCCGGGTGAGATCGGACACAGACAGATAGCTTGCCTAAGCTATTCGGATAGCATGGGCGCAGCAAACGTTTGTTGACCGAGCGCCGCGTCGTGCGCGGCGGAAGGAACCCCCGATGAGCTCTCTTCGGACCGACGACGACACCTGGGACATCGCGACGAGCGTCGGCTCCACCGCCGTGATGGTCGCCGCCTCACGCGCTGCCGAGACCGAACGCGACGCGCCGCTCATCAGGATCCGTACGCCCGGCTGCTCGTCACCGGAGCCGGCACCGGCATCTGGGAGTCGGTGCTCGACGCCGACTTCGTCGAGAAGGTCGCCGAGGTCGACACCGAGGCCGCCGCGATCTTCGAGCACATGAACGGCTACCAGGCGGTGCGCACGCACTTCTTCGACGCGTTCTTCACCGCTGCCAGCGCGGCGGGGATCCGCCAGATCGTCATCCTCGCCTCGGGTCTGGACTCCCGGGCGTACCGCCTCGCCTGGCCGTCGGGCACCACCGTCTACGAGATCGACCAGCCCAAGGTCCTCGAGTACAAGGCCGCCACGCTCGCCGAACACGGCGTCGAACCCGCCGCCACCCGCCGCGAGGTGCCGATGGACCTGCGCTACGACTGGCCGGCCGCGTTGCGCGCCGCGGGCTTCGACCCGGCCCAGCCCACCGCCTGGCTGGCCGAGGGGCTGCTGATGTACCTGCCCGCCGACGCCCAGGACCGGTTGTTCGAGCAGATCACCGAGCTGTCCGCGACCGGGAGCCGCATCGCCGCCGAAACCGCCGGGGTGCAGGCCGAGGACCGGCGCCAGGAGATGCGGGAGCGGTTCGAGCGCATCGCCGAGAAGTTCGAGATGACCGCGACGCTGGACATCCAGCAGCTCATCTACGAAGACCCCGAACGCGCCGACGTCGCCGAGTGGCTCGACGCGCACGGCTGGACGGCCACCGCGGTCAACTCCCAGCAGGAGATGCGCCGGCTGGACCGATGGGCGCTGCCCGCAGAACTCACGGACGACAGCGCGTTCTCGACGTTCGTCACCGCCGAGAAGGTGTCGTGAGGAAACAGGGCGCCGGCGTGAGCATCGCGACCCGCGTGGGTCCCGAGGTGCTGCGCGCGGCGGCCGTCGCGAGCGTCACCGGCTGCGACGATCCGCTCGCCGCGGTACTGCTCGGGCGGCCCAAGGTCGCCGAGGTGCTGCAGCGGTCGGCGGAGCTGATCGACCAGGTCCCCGCGCTGGCCGCCGCCCACCACCAGATCGCCGACTACCACGCGATGCGCAGCCGGTTCTTCGACGCCTACCTCGCCGACGCCGCCGCCGCGGGTGTCCGGCAGTGCGTGGTGCTCGCGGCCGGACTGGACACCCGGGCGTTCCGCCTGCCGTGGCCGGACGGGATGACGGTGTTCGAGATCGACCAGCCGACGGTGCTGCGCTACAAGGAGAACGCGCTGACCGCGCACGGCGCTCGCCCCGCAGCCGACTGGCACCCCGTCGGCGTCGAGTCAGACTTGCCGTGGCCGACGCGGCTGTGGGAATCCGGTTTCAACCACAACGAGCCGACGGCCTGGCTGGCCGAGGGACTGCTGCCGCTGCCCGACGCCACGCAGGACGCGTTGATCACCGAGATGGACGGGCTCAGCGCGGCGGGCAGCCTGCTGGCGTTCGACGATGTGCTCGGCATGCGTTCGGGCCGTTCGGATGCGCCCGGCTGGTTGACGGCGCGGGGCTGGTGGACCGACGTCGTCGAGGTCCGGTATCTGCCCGAGCTGTCGGGCCGCCGCGACGACGGGGCGCAGTCCTACATCGACGACGCCCTGCTGGTGACCGCAGAGAAAGTCGCCTAGCGTCGGCGCAGCCCTTCTGGGCGGGCCAACCGGTTGGTTAGGATCAGGTCACTCCGGTCAGGAAGGACCAGCCATGACCACTGATTCCGCCACTTCGGCCACGGCCGCGCAGGCCACCACCGACATCCCCGCCACCGTCGCCCGGCTACGCCGGACGTTCGCCACCGGCCGCACCCGCGACATCGAATGGCGTAGACGCCAGCTCCGCGCCCTCGAACGGCTGATGGTGGACAACGAGGGCGCGATCGCCGACGCCCTCGAGCAGGACCTCGGCCGCAAACCGTTCGAAGCGTGGTTGGCCGACATCGCCAGCGTCGCCGGCGAGGCCAAGGACGCCGCGAAGAACCTGCGCAAGTGGACGCGGCGGCGCTACCGGATGCTCGAGATGTCGCAGCTGCCCGGGCTCGGCTGGGTCGAGTACGAACCGTTCGGGACCGTGCTGATCATCGGCGCCTGGAATTTCCCCTTCGCCCTCACGCTCGGACCCGCCGTCGGCGCCATCGCCGCGGGAAACACCGTGGTGCTCAAACCGTCCGAGGTGGCGCCCGCTTCGTCGGCGCTGATGGCGGAACTGGTGCCGCGCTACCTCGACAACGAGGCGATCGTGGTGATCGAGGGTGACGGTTCGGTCAGCCAGGAACTCATCGGTCAGGGCTTCGACTACCTGCTCTACACCGGCGGCACCGAGATCGGCCGCAAGGTCTACGAGGGCGCGGCTCCGCACCTGACCCCGGTGACGCTGGAGCTGGGCGGCAAAAGCCCGGTGATCGTCACCGCCGACGCGGACATCGACGTCGCCGCCAAGCGCATCGCCTGGACGAAGCTGATCAACTCCGGGCAGATCTGCATCGCGCCGGACTACGTGCTGGCCGACGCGAAGATCCGCGACGAACTGGTCGACAAGATCAAGGACGCGGTCACCACGTTCGAGTCGGGGAATCCCGACGGCAAGCGCATCGTCAACGAGCGGCACTTCGGCCGCCTCACCACCGCGCTGGCCGCCACCAAGGGCGACGTCGTGATCGGCGGCGGCTCGGACCCGGCGAAGATCAGCATCCAGCCCACCGTGGTCGTCGACCCGGACCCGGCCGAACCGCTGATGACCGACGAGATCTTCGGCCCGATCCTGCCGATCGTCACCGTCCAATCCGTCGACGACGCAATCGCTTTCGTCAACGAGCGTCCGAAGCCGCTGGCGGCGTACCTGTTCACCAAGACCAAGAGCATCCGCGAGCGGGTGGTCAAGGACGTGTCCGCAGGCGGCATGGTGGTCAACCACCTGCTGTTCCACTTCGCCACCCACAAGCTGCCGTTCGGCGGTGTGGGCCCGTCCGGGATGGGCGCCTACCACGGCAGGTTCGGCTTCGAGACGTTCAGCCATAAGAAGACCGTGATGACGAAACCGACCCGACCCGACGTCGGCGCCTTCATCTATCCCCCGTATACAGAGAAGGCTTGGAAGCTCGCCCGTCGGCTCTTCTAGCGATTTCGGTGTAGTTGGTGGCGCTGGGCGCGACCAGCCACGCCGAAATCACCACTGAACTCGTGAAAGGAAACCCATGCCAGGAGTGCAGGATCGCGTCATCGTCGTCACCGGTGCCGGAGGCGGACTCGGTCGCGAGTACGCGCTGACGCTGGCCCGTGAGGGCGCCAGTGTGGTGGTCAACGACCTCGGTGGTGCGCGCGACGGCACCGGTGCGGGTTCGGCGATGGCCGACCAGGTGGTCAACGAGATCAAGGAAGACGGCGGCCGCGCGGTCGCCAACTACGACTCCGTCGCCGAACCCGAAGGCGCGGAGAACATCATCAAGACCGCCATCGACGAGTTCGGCAAGGTCGACGGGGTGGTCAGCAACGCGGGCATCCTGCGCGACGGCACCTTCCACAAGATGACGTACGAGAACTGGGACGCCGTGCTCAAGGTGCACCTGTACGGCGGGTACAACGTCATCCGCGCGGCCTGGCCGCACTTCCGGGAGCAGAGCTTCGGCCGCGTCGTCGTCGCCACCTCGACCAGCGGGCTGTTCGGCAACTTCGGCCAGGCCAACTACGGTGCCGCGAAGCTGGGGCTCGTCGGCCTGATCAACACGCTCGCCCAGGAGGGCGCGAAGTACAACATCAAGACCAACGCCGTCGCCCCGATCGCGGCGACCCGCATGACGCAGGACATCTTGCCGCCGGAGGTCTTCGAGAAGCTCACCCCCGAGTACGTGGCGCCGATCGTGGCCTACCTGATGACCGAGGAACTCTCCGACACCGATTCGGTCTTCATCGTCGGCGGCGGCAAGGTGCAGCGCACCGCCCTGTTCCAGAACGACGGCGTGACGTTCAGCGACGGGGTGCCCACCCTCGACGACGTCGCCGCCAAGTGGGGCGAGATCACCGATCTGTCCGCAGCGCAGCAGGCCAGCTTCAAGCTCGGCTGACGGGACGTGAAAGCGCTTCTCGCGCAGGAGCTCTCGGGGCCGCCCGGCCTGGTCTACACCGATGTCGACGATCCCGTCTCCGACGAGGCGGTGATCATCGACGTCGGCGCGGCCGGGGTCTGCTTCCCGGATCTCCTGCTGCTGCGCGGTGAGTACCAGCTGAAGCTGGACCCGCCGTTCATCCCCGGTATGGAGGTCGCCGGTACGGTCCGTTCGGCACCCGAGGCGTCGGGACTGGTTGCCGGTCAACGGGTCTCCGCGTTCACGCTGATGGGCGGGTTCGCCGCGCAGGTGGCGGCGCTGCCGGACAGCGTGATCCCCACCCCCGACGGGGTCGACGACGCGCAGGCGGCCGCGCTGCTGGGCAACTACCACACGATGCAGTTCGCCCTGGCGCGCCGCGGCGGGCTGGTGCCCGGGGAGACCGTGCTGGTGCTCGGTTCGGCCGGCGGCATCGGCACCGCCGCCATCCAGCTCGCCAAGGCACAGGGCGCCACCGTGATCGCGATGGTGCACCGGCCGGGCGCCGAGGAGTTCATCTCCGGCCTCGGTGCCGATGTGGTGCTGCCGCTGGCCGACGGCTGGAAACAGGCCGTCATGGACGCCACCGGTGGGCGCGGCGTCGACATCGTGGTCGACCCGATCGGCGGCCCCGCGTTCGACGACGCGGTGCGGGTGCTGGCCCCGGAGGGCCGGCTGCTGGTGATCGGATTCGCCGCGGGCGGCGGGATCCCCACCGTGAAGGTGAACCGGCTGCTGCTGCGCAATGTCAGCGTCGTCGGAGTCGGCTGGGGTGAGTTCGTGCGGCGGAATCCGGGCGCCCAGTCCGCGGTCGGCGCCGAGCTCGGCGCGCTGGTCGCCGACGGTCTGCGTCCGCCGCCACCGGTGCGGTATCCCCTGGCCGACGGGCAGGCGGCGCTGCAGGCGCTGGCCGACGGCGAGATCAAGGGCAAGCTGGTCCTCGAGCCGTGATGAGCGCCCGCGCGAAGAACCGACAGCCCTGATGAGCGCTCGCGCGAAGAACCGACAGCCCTGATGAGCGCTCGCGCGAAGAACCGACGATGGTGAGTGTTCGGGCGCTGGCCTTCGACGTCTTCGGCACCGTGGTCGACTGGCGGTCGAGCGTCATCGCCGAACTGGACGAGTTCGGGCGCCGGCACGGGGTGTCCGCCGACTGGCCGGCGTTCGCCGACGACTGGCGGGCCGGGTACGTCCCCGCCATGGACCGGGTGCGCCGCGGTGAGCTGCCGTGGACCAAGCTCGACAATTTGCACCGGATGATCCTCGACGAGCTGCTCGACCGTGCCGGCGTCTCGGTCAGCGACGACGAGGCCGACCATCTCAACCGGGTCTGGCACCGGCTCGACCCGTGGCCGGATGCCGTCGCGGGGCTGACCCGGCTCAAGCAGCGCTACGTCATCACCACGCTGTCCAACGGCAACGTGTCGCTGCTGACGAACATGGCCAAACACGCCGGCCTGCCGTGGGACTGCGTGATCTCGGCCGAAGTGTTCGGCCACTACAAGCCCGACCCCGAGGCGTATCTGGGTTGTGCGGCGCTCCTCGACCTGGCGCCCGGCGAGGTGATGCTCGTCGCCGCGCATCCGTCGGATCTGCGTGCCCGCGCGGGACGCGGGTCTGGCGACGGCGTACGTCGTGCGGCCGCTGGAGCGTGGACCGGGCCGGGATTTGCCGCGCGTACGGGACGGCGAATTCGACGTCGTCGCTTCGGACTTCGACGACCTGGCCGATCAGCTCGATGGGTAGCGTGGAAACGTGACCGATACGGCGTTGCAGCGCGCACTCGACCTGCTCACCGATCCGCCGGCCGACCCGGACGTCGGCAAGGGCTACCTCGACCTGCTGGGCCGCGACGAGAGCACGCCGAAGAACACCGGTGCCATCCAGAAGGCGTGGGCGTCCCCCGTCGGGTCGATGCTGTACGACCGCGCCCAGCTGCTGAACCGCCGGCTGATCGCGGCGTCGCGGCCACCGATCGACTGGCTGCGCATCCCCGCCGGTGGCACCGCGCTCGACGTCGGCTGCGGCCCCGGCAACATCACCGCGGCGCTGGCCCGCGCTGCGGGTCCCGACGGCCTCGCGCTCGGGGTCGACATCTCCGAACCGATGCTGGCTCGCGCGGTTCAGGCGGAAGCGGGTCGCCAGGTCGGCTTCCTGCGGGCCGACGCCCAGCGGCTGCCGTTCCGTGACGAGACCTTCGACGCGGCGACGTCACTGGCGGTGTTCCAACTGATCCCCGACCCCGTTGCGGCACTGTCGGAGATGGTGCGCGTGCTCCGCCCGGGCGGTCGCATCGCGATCATGGTGCCGACTCCGGGGCCGGCGAACTCCTTCGCCTTCCTGGCTCGCGGGGGAGCGCGGTGGTTCGCCGAGGACGAGCTCGGCGACATGTTCGAGACGCTCGGCCTGACCGGCGTCCGGACCAAGACCCACGGCTTCATCGAGTGGGTCCGCGGGCAGCGCCCGTGAGCGCCGGCGGGATCCTGCTCGTCGCGCTGGCGATCGCCGTCGGCGTGGTCGGCATCGTGGTGCCCCTGCTGCCCGGCACGCTGCTGGTGTTCGCCGCGATCGCGGTGTGGGCCTTCGTCGAGCACAACGCCACCGCATGGGTGACGCTCGGCGTGGTCACCGTGATCCTCGGGGCGGCGCTGCTGATCAAGTACCTGTGGCCGATGCGGCGAATGCGGGCGGCCGATGTGCGGACGATGAGCCTGGTGGTCGGCGGTGTGCTGGGCGTGATCGGGTTCTTCGTGATCCCGGTGGTCGGCCTGGTGATCGGCTTCGTCGGCGGGGTGTACCTCGCCGAACTCGGTGTACGGCACGACCAGCGAGTGGCGTGGGCGTCGACGATGCATGCGGTCAAGGGCGTTGCCCTGTCGATGGGTGTGGAGTTGGCCGGCGCGCTGCTCGCGACCGTGGCCTGGGTGTTCGGGGTGTACCTCACGCAGTAGTGCGAGCTGTGCGCCTTGCGTGACGCTGCGCGGAAATCCGGTGCGGAAACCGCCGTGGCGCCGCGGCATTCAGCCGCGCAGGGTGGACCTCAGCTGCGCGAGCTCCTCGGGCGTCACGCCCGCCGCGGCCAGATACCCGTCGATGGAGCCGTACTGGTCGACGATCGTGCGGCGCGAGGCGTCGAGGTACTCCTCGCGCACCCCGAGCACCGACTCCGTCAGCCGCGCTTCGGCCAAGTCGAGCACCTCCGGCGCCTCGGCGGCCCGCTGGCGGATCGTCGCCAGGATGCTCTCCCGCAGCCGCGGAACGGCGTCGTTGCTCTTCAGGTAGTCGGCCATGATCGCGTCGCGATCGACGCCGGCGGCCTCCAACACGACCGCGATCGTGAAGCCGGTGCGGTCCTTACCCGCGAAGCAGTGCGCCAGCACGCGGTGCCCCGACCCCAGCAGCGTCACGACCTCGCGCACGGCGCGCTGCGCCAGCGGGGCGGACGCGATGCGCCCGTACTCCTCGGTCATGTACCGTGCGGCGGCCGCGCCGACCGATTCGCCGTCCGGCTTCTCGGTCATCATCCGCTGGAAGGCGTACTCGTGCGGGGCTTCGCCGTCCGAGGCGACGGTCTCGATGAACGGCAGATGGTGGACGTCCACGCCGGCCGGTACCAGCCCGGGGCCGTGGCGCTCCAATTCGCGCAGCGTCCGCAGATCCGCGACGTCGGTGACGCCGTAGCCGCTCAGCGTGGCGCGTCCCGCGTCGTCGAGCTTGGACAGCTCACTGGCGCGGAAGAAGACGCCGGGGGCGATACCGGTCTGCTCGGAGACGTCGCGGAAGTTCCACGCGCCGGACAGCTCGTCGCCGGCCGAGCTCACGCGCCCGTCACCGCCGCCGCGAGGGGCGACTTCTCGCGGCCGATCTCAGCGCGCGCGATGGTGCGCATGTGGACCTCGTCGGGGCCGTCGAACAGCCGCATCGCGCGGTGCCAGGCATACAGCCGCGCCAGCGGGAAGTCGTCGGACACGCCCGCGCCACCGTGCACCTGGATGGCGCGGTCGATGACGTCGCACGCCACCTGGGGCGCGACGGCCTTGATCTGCGACACCAGCACGTGTGCGGCCTTGTTGCCCTGCTGGTCGATGGTCCACGCCGCCTTATGGCACAGCAGCCGGGCCTGGTCGATCTCGTTGCGGGACTTGGCGATCGCCTCCCGCACGACACCCTGTTCGGCCAGCGGCTTACCGAACGCCACCCGCTTCTGCACGCGGTCGACCATCAGTGTCAGCGCCCGCTCGGCGGCACCAAGGGCGCGCATGCAGTGGTGGATGCGGCCGGGGCCGAGCCGGGCCTGGGCGATCGCGAAGCCGGAGCCCTCCTCGTGAAGGAGGTTCTCGACGGGCACGCGCACGTTGTCGAACACGATCTCGCAGTGGCCGTGCTGATCCTGCCAGCCGAAGACGGGCAGCGACCGCTGGATGTCGACGCCGGGGGTGTCGACGGGAACCAGGATCATCGACTGCTGCTGATGGCTGGCGGCGTCGGGGTTGGTGCGGCCCATGACGATGAGGAGCTTGCAGCGCGGGTCGGCGGCACCGGTGATCCACCACTTGCGGCCGTTGATCACGTAGTCGGAGCCGTCGCGCAGCATCGTGGTCTCGATGTTGCGGGCATCGGAGGAGGCGACGGCCGGTTCGGTCATCGCGAAGGCACTGCGGATGTCGCCGTTCAGCAGCGGCTCCAGCCACTGCTTGCGCTGCTCGTCGTTGGCGAACAGGTGCAGCGTCTCCATGTTGCCGGTGTCCGGGGCGGCGCAGTTGACGACCTCGGGGGCGATCTCCATGCTCCAGCCCGTCAGCTCTGCCAGCGGGGCGTACTCGAGGTTGGACAGTCCGGACTCCGACGGCAGGAACAGGTTCCACAGGCCCCGTTCCTTCGCGAGCTTCTTGAGGTCCTCGACGATCGGTGGCACCGTGTGGTCCTTCGGACCGGCGTCCTCGCGGTAGCGGTGGTACTCCGCCTCCGCGGGGACGACGTGCTCGACCATGAAATCGGTCAGCCGCTGGTGGTAGTCGAGCGCCTTTGCCGACATCGCGAAGTCCATGCCGCCACGATATGACACGTGTCTGTCGCTCATCCGGACGACCTCGGATGGAGTAGCGCGCGCGCCTTAACACCACCCGAGCACTTACTTTTGGCGACCTCGTCTGAGGCAACGCGCGTGACCGACCACGCCGGGTGGACCCTGCACGTGGGACTGCCCTCAACCGGATGACCGGATGTTCGATGACGGTGGCATTCCCGCAGCGGAAACGCCGGCCTCCGGCAAACACTCCGGATCAGAGGCAGAAAGGACACGCTGATGTCTGCGACGTACGACCGCGAACTGGAAGACGAGCTCGAGTTCGAAACTGAGGACGAGGCCCTCGACAGCCTCGCTCCCGGCCGCGCCCTCGAAATGGAGGACGAGTATGAGCTGGAGGACGAATACGAGGCAGAGGAGGAGCTCGAGGGAGCCTTCGAAGACGAGTTCTCCCGACAGCTCCTCGGCGAATTCGAACTGGAGGACGAGTTCGAGACCGCGTACGAGTACGAGTCCGAATACGAACTCGAGGGCGAAGACGAAGGCGAAGGCGAGTTCGAACTCGAGGACGAGGCACTCGTCGGTGAGGGTGAGTATGAGTGGGAGGCCGAAGACGAAGAGGAGTACTTCTTCAAGAAGGTCGGCCGCTTCATCAAGCGCAATAGCGGTGTTCTGCGCAAGATCGCGAAAGTGGCAGCGCCCATGATCGCCACCGCGGTAGGCGGCCCGGCGGCCGGCGCGGTGGCGCGCATGGTGACCCGCCAGCTGGAGGGCGAATTCGAAGAGGAGATGGAGGCCGAACTCGAAGAGTTGGCGGCGTCGCCCATCACACCCACGCAGGCGTTCGCGGAGTATCTGGCCGCGAAGGCCGCGACGAGCGAATCCCAGTCGGAGGCAGAGGCATTCGCCGGCTCGGCGGTAACCATGTCGCTGAGCACCCGCGACCGGCAGCGGCTGGAGGTCATGCTTCCCCACTTGGTCCGAGGCACCGCCGTACTGACTCGGCTGCTGCACCGCAATCCGCGCACACGACAGGCGGTGCGCCTCGTGCCAGGCATCGTTGCCTCGACAGGCCGGACGCTTGCGCAGCATTCAGCCGCAGGTAGGGCGCGTCCGGCCGATGTGGCCGCGGTGCTCGGCGGCGTCACGCGGCGGGTTCTCACGGATCCGCGTTGGCAGGCCGGCGCGACCCGGCGTCACGCCCGCGGGTTGGCCGATGTTCGCCGTCGGCATCAGCGCCGCCGGCCATACCCCGGGGGCATCACCATCAAGCGACGCCCGATGAACGTCCGCACGGTGTCGCCCGCAGCACGTGTGAAGCGACCACGGCCCGGTTTCGTCCGCGTCGTCACCCCGGTGCGCGTTCCCGCCCGCGGTGGCTCCCCGGCGCGCACCATCAGGGTGGTCAGCGACGTCAAGGTCCCGCGGGGTGCTGTACCGGCCGGTCGGCCCGCGAGCGTGCCGGGTAAGCGGCGCTGAGTCAGCGAGGGGAGTCGAGATGAGCACGCTGAACCGGAACTATCCGGCCATCCAAGGCGAGTTCGAGGACGAATCGGAGTTTGCCTTCGAATTCGAAGGCCTCGCGGATGCCGAAGACGAAGGCGAGGGTGAGTGGGAATTCGAGTTCGAGTCCGCCGCCGAAGCCGAGCTTGAAGCTGAATTCGAGGACGAGTTCGAGGACGAGGGCGAGGGGTTCGTCAATCCGGTGCGTCGTATTTATCGCGATGCCGAGACGATGGCGCATCTCGCTCAGCAGGCAGCGCTGAGCGAGAGCGAAGATGAAGCCGAGGCATTCATCGGCGCGTTGGTCCCGCTCGCGGCGAGGATCATTCCCCGCGCGACACGTGTGTTGGCCGGAAATGTTCCGGCACTGGTGCGTAGCACTCGCCGCGTTGCGGCGGTCCTGCGGCGTGACCCACAGACGCGAAAACTCGTGCGGGCGCTACCGGTGGTCCTGCAGCGGACCGCGCAGAGTTTGGCCGACCAGGCCGACGCCGGACAAGTGATCGACGCAGACTCCGTCGCGCGGACGGTCGGCCGGATGACGGGGCGAGTCCTCCGCGGGCCCAACGGCGCGCGGGCTCTGCGCGCCGTCGATGTCTTCGACCGCCGGTGGCGGCGGCGCGCTCGGCGGGGCCGTCAAGGCCGCCGCACTGGGTACGTCGCGGGAAGCCGCGCACAGAGCCCGAGAGTGGCCTACGGCAGGTCCGGCTATGGCCGCGGTCGCTGAGTTGACGTCGGCGGAGCCAACGGCGTCGAGCGCGCCGGTGGCCGTCGCACGGCCTACTAGTGCACGAGTGCTGTCGGCATTCACTGCGGGGCAGGCCGTGAATGTCCGGCGCCACCTCGACGCGTTGCGAGACTTCACCCGCGCGGAGTTCGGCACTGGGATCGCGCGACCGTCGGAGGGCCACATCCAGGCCGTGAACATGCTGCTCGCCAGGCTGCGCCGACCGCTGGAGGCCGCCGTCTCCGATGTCGAGCGGATAAGTCTGGCAAGCCGCCGGCGGGGCGGTGACCGTGAACTCGAACGGCTGTTGACCCAGAAAAGTCGTGCCCATGACTGGGTTAGGGCCACCGAGCGGGTGTGGGACTTCTACTTTGAATTATTCGGACAGCGTCAGGGTGCCTACGGGGAATGGTTGTTCTCGTGTGACCGCATAGCCCTGGACTGCTACCAGCACGTCTTCATGCACCTCGGAGCTGCGAGGTCGATTCCCAGCCCGCCGCCCTTCTCCTACATGCGAACTGGCTTCTCACCAGCGACTTACCGTCGGAATATCCCCTTGAGGAAGCTGGGTAGGCAACTCAACCCGTTCCCGCTCGTCCAATTGCCGTATCACCGGCTGGTCAATCCTTGGACCATGGGCGCGATCATGCATGAGGTCAGCCACAACCTGCACAACGAGCTGAACTTGCAGGACGCGGTGCCTGCGGCGATCGTGCGATCGGTGCGCGCTGCCGGTGCGTCGGCCGCGGTGGCCCGTGTATGGGGCCGCTGGAATCGCGAGATCTTCGGCGACATGCTGGGCTGCCTCCTCGGCGGTGAAGCCTTCGTTGCCAGCCTGATGGACGTGATCGGACGATCACGCGACCAGGCGCTCGGCTACCAGCCAGGAGGCGTTCACCCAACTCCGTATCTGCGTACGTTCTTATCCACCGAACTCCTGCGGCGCATGGGCTTCGGGGATACGGCCGACGCCTATGAACGGGCCTGGCGTCGGCTGTACCCTGCGCCGCCCGCCGACGACTTTCCCCGCGGGCTTCTCCGCACGTCGCCGGAGTGCATCCGCGCGACCGTCGACGCGGTGTGCTTCACCTCGTTCGAGGCCCTCGGGAATCGGTCGCTACGCCAGGTCATCGTGTTCGAACCTCGCCACCAGTCGATGATTGACGAGGCGGCCGCCCGACTGGCCAAGGGCATCGACCCCGGCGTGGTGCCCGAGCGCTTCCTCATCGGTGCGGTCAGGGTCGCTGTCGACCGCCGTCTCGCCGCCCCGGATGCACTGATGCGCAACTTCTATCTAGAACTGTCCAGGCGGTGATCGTGTCTTTGACCACTGCTTTGATCGAACTGAAGTCGGCCAACGACGCGCTCAGAAGCGCGATTGCCGAGCTGGTGATGACTGTCCACGAGGATCGGCCCGTCAATAGCGATATCGCAGCGATGGACGCGCTGCTCGAGGTCGTGTTGGAGCTGCAGGCGACTGCGGCAGCCGCCGGAGAGCGGCTCGATGCTGCGGTCGATGCCCGCGACCTGCCGGTGGTGCTGGTCGACGTGCAGCAGGCCGTGGCTGAATGCGCGCTGCGTTACTGGCGGGATCTCAGGTCATACGGTCCAATGTCCCGGATGCGCAGCACCGCTCGCGCTCGGGGCTATGAGTGGCGAACATGGCAGAACAGTGTCGAACAGTCGCAGTTGCGTTGTGAGCCACCACTTCAACGGTCAGTAGAGACGGTACACACGGCGTGGCGAGAGATCGGCGAGCTGCTCCGGCTCTACCTGCCGACATCCGAACAACCGGCGCAGGCGTCCGCCTCCGCCATTGCTGCCGATATCAGGAGGCCATGATGAGCGACGGGCAATTCGTCGACAGCGTACCGGTGGTGGACTTCGACCAGACCTTCCCTGTCATGGTGGACCACGGCGACCTCGCGCGGGACTCCGCCACTGCTCCCGGTGATGTAGGCCCACAAGTCAGCGCAGTGTTACGCGACTTGCTGGGATGGCGTCCACGCGTCGAAGATCCCAAAGCCTTCGTCGACGCGCTCACCGCGTCCTTCCATCTGAAGTCGGTGCAGGGTCATGTCGTGGCGACGTTCGTGCCGAGAGGGTACGCCGTGCAGGCCGACCTAGGGGCGGTGTCGGGTGGCCAAGCCTCGCTGTACCGGCGCGCTTCGGTGCTACGCGCGGAGATGCTGCGAATCCTCGACGGGCTGACGCCGCTTCGCACCGACGCCGACATCCAGGACATGGAGGCGTATCGGACGATGGTTCGCAGCGCTATCACCCAGGCCGTCGACGAACTCGGCACCGCTGGCGGTCCGCGCGTCGAGGTTGTCGACAACTACTTCGTATCGCTGACCGGTACCGAGAACCCGGCGCCCTGTACGACACCCGACACCGTGGGCGGGCAGCTGGGGGCACTGCGTGATCGCTTCGGTCTGCTCGATGCGAATGTGAACACCGTCGAGGAGGAGGGGGTGCGAACCTCGTTCTGGACTCTCGTCGACATGGTGGTCGACCTGCAGGGCGCGTGGGCAGCTCAGCGAAAGAATTTCGTCGGCGGCGCCGGTCAAGGATTCATCGGGACGGAACTCATCCTGCTGTCCCGATTGATGGAAGCGACTGCCGACCAAGTCGACGAACTGGAGCGCGTACTCGATTCAGTGCTGATCAGTAGGGCCGAGCGCAGGACGCTGATCGTCGTGCCCGAGACGCGACTGACGCTCGACGGGCTCTTCCTGTGGATGCGAGCGTTCCTCACCGATGAGGGGCGCCGTATCGCCGAAGGCACCGGCCGTGACGGAATCGTGGCGGCTCTCAATCCAACACTGGCCAAGCTGCAAGTGACGTTCAAGACGTTCGCTGATTGGGTCAAGAAGCCGAGCCCCACGCCTGGGACACCGGGCGTGAGCGGATCGATCTTGCGTCCACCACCGCCCCCCGGTCTGCAGTCGGCCCGCGCGCGAATCGCCGTCGAGAGCACGAGCGGGCTGCTCCGCGACCTGGTGAACGCGGCGCGCCGGATCGGCCGCTTCCCGGCGGTGGTACTGACCAACGTCGTGATCAGCAAGGTTGATCGTCGTGACCGCATATTCGAAATCCAGGTCCGGGGGTTCAATTTGCGCCCGACGTACATCCCGGCCTTCACCAAGCGGTGCCTCGCCGCGGGCACGCCACTCGAGGAGCTCGACCTCAAGGACGACATCATTTACCCGTTGGCCGATAGCGCGACGGCAGACGACGACACCCTGGTCGCGTTCTTCAGGATCGACGACATACCTCTGCTACTGCTCCCGTTGTTCCCGAAGGCAGCGCAAGAGCTGATCGCCAGCGCCGACACGGCAACGACGGGGGGCAACTGGAGCGTCAATCTTCCGGCCGAAGACCTGCCGCTAGTAATCCTCGACGGCGAAGTCGGAACGGTCATCTACGCACCAGCACCCCTGACATGGCCAGCGCTCAGGGAGGCCAACGATCCACTGGGCTGGCACAAGAACCCAACAAAGCGGTGGGACGGCGTTGTGCGGGCTGATCGATTCAGCAACGTACCTGCCTGTGCGATCACAGTGCCGGATCCGACAGTGATACCGCCGTCCGATACCACGAAGCAGGACGCCACCGCGCAAGCCGGGCCGTCCGGCGGGAATGGGGAACGTCCCCCTGTTGAAGAACCGGTCCACCGGTTCGTCGAGAGCCCTACCCATAGCGCGACGAAGTCGTCAGTGCCGCCTAGCAGAGGCCCGCAGACGTCGAAGAGTAAGGCAGCGGGGAGGAAGGCTCCGGCCAAGTCCGCCGGTGCGAAGAAAACTCAGTCATCCACGCGCTGACAACCGCCACCGCTGAGGAAGAGGACATCATGCTGTCTGAGAAGGAATACCAAGAGCGGCTGGACAGGATTCAGGCGTTACGGCAGCAGCTCGCGCAGCGGTTGTCGGGCAGTCTCGTATCGAATCCGGCGCTAGCCGAAGAGCTAAACGGCCAGATCGACGCACTGGTGGACGCCGCGACCAACGCTGACGCCACCAAAGCCACCCCACCAGACGGTGGGCTCGCGGCGCTGATCGGCTTGGGTCCCCAGGCCGCGCAGCAATTCGGTGATGCCACCACGTCCCACGGCGTCGTGCCGTACGACGAGCAAGTCAATTCCGAGCGGATCGTCGCCGTCGGCGACCTGTACTACCTCTATCAACACGAACAGATCGGGGTCTTCAAGGTCGTCCAGAAACTCAAGGAGCTTTTCGAAGCGGGCGCGGTTCGCTTGTCCGCCGGCCCAGGCGCCTACCGGCTGTACCAATTCGACCGGCGTGACGTCCTGCGGTACACCCGCAGAGATCGGCTCGACGCCTATCGTCGGGTGCTCGGCTATGGACGCGGTCTCGGCTCGGCGCAGAGTCGGCCTAACACCGACTTCCACATGCTGTTCGCGCAATTCGTCAACCAGGTCACTCTATTCTGGCGGGACAAACGAATCTCGGACGTCATCCGGGAGCGGGCGCTGGACCCGAGCTTCGGCTCTATCGCCGTCGTTCGGCGTTCGGGACTCGACCTGCGAAACAACCTGAAGTTCACGTCATTCGGGCACCTCAACGTCATGCGTGTTGAACTGATGCAGGTACTGGAGGAAAGCTTCCGAATCCTCGGCGCCCCGGACGTTATCGACCTGTTTGGTGCGGACAATGCCTGGGACGTCGTCGACGAGGTGCTCATCCGGTACTTCGACGAACGGCTGCAGAGTTCGCCGCGCCAGCGGATGGCGGTCACCGGGCGAGAGGTGTTGCGCTGGTTGGCCGGACCGCACATTCTCGAAACGGCGCGTGGTGAATTCGAGGCTCTCCTCATGCAGATCGCCGAGCCGGCTGAGGAATGGCTGACCTCCGCTCAGGCGATGAGCCTGGCACGGCGCACCGGCACCGACCGCGTGCTGCCGTGGGAGCAGCTGGGGCGCGCAGGCATTGCGGCCGCAGTTGCGGAGCGTAGCCCGGTGACCATGCCGCGCACCCGATCGCCGCGAGCGATGCCCCCACCGGTCTATCCCCGCCGCAACGGCCGCGGGACGTACCGCGGGGGCCGGTCCGGGCGCAGGGTGACGGCCTATCCGCGACCCTGACGACCAGTGTCCAATGAGCTCGCGGCGGCGCGAGCCGCCGGCCGGCGGCAGGTTTCGCCGGCACTGAAGGGACTCGGCCAATGGCTCCGCATACCCTCGATCAGTGGGGACCCCGCCCACCGGAGCGACGTGATGGCCGCTGCGGAGTGGATCGCTGCCCGGCTGGCGCGCATCACCGACAACGTGCGGATCGTTGGTTCCGCGACCAACCCCGTTGTGCTAGCTCGGGTTCGGGGCCGCCATGTCGCCGGAACTACGGTGATCTACGGACACCTCGACGTCAAGCCACCTGGGCCCGGCTGGTCGTCCCCGCCATTCGAGCCCGTCCGCCGCGGGCTGCGGCTGTTCGCGCGCGGCGCCAGCGACGACAAGGGGCAGCTGATGGCCCACGTGGCCGCGGTCGAAGCGTGGGGCTCGGTCGGTGGCCCGCCTGGCGATGTCGTCCTGGTGGTTGATGCGGCCGAGGAGGTCGGCAGTCCCGGACTCGCCGCGACGCTCACGGGAAGCGCCGGCCTGACCGGTGGTGAGATCTCCGCGATCGTCGTGTCGGACACCAAGATGGTCTCCGCTGGGCAACCGTCGCTCACCGTTTCACAGCGCGGCATGCTCGGCCTCGACGTCCGGGTATCCACTCGCCGACCCGCCGTGCATGCAGGCCGGTACGGAGGTGTGGTCGCCGATCCGACGCTCGTACTAGCGTCAGGATTGCTCTCCGCCGCCCGCGCAGTCACTCGCGTCAGAGCCGGTGGAGACCGCGCTCATTCCGCCAGGGCCGGCGCAGCGCTCAGCGTGACGTCCTGCAGCTCAGGCACTGTGCCAGGGTCGATTCCGCCGGCGGCCAAGGCGACGCTCGACGTGCGACTGCCCGCGGGGGTGGACCCCGCCGCTTTCCTACCGGTGATCACCGCAGCGTTGCGCGGTACGAGCGATCCGCGCGTCGACGTCGAGGTGGCGTGCGCGGCTATCTCGATGGGGCTTTCAATGAGGCACCCTGCCGACACACGTGCTGCGATAGATCGTGCCTGTCGGCTGGCATTTGGCAAGCGCGCTGTGGAGGTACCTTCTGGCGGATCCATACCCGCGGTTGCCATGCTTGCTCACGCCGTAGGCCGGGCACCGATCCTGCTCGGGCTCGGCCCACCGGACGACGGCGCCCACGGACCCGACGAACACATCGATCTGGCCGACTGGGCAAAGTCGCTTGATGCAGCCGTGTGTCTCCTCCAATTGCTTCCCACTCGTTTAGACGTGTCAAGGGGGCGACACAGCATCGATCTCGGTACTAGGCTCATCCATCGCGGGCCATCAGGCCCGCGACTTCAGGGGGCGGTTCCATGACGGATCGTGACGAGGTGCGTCGGGTGACTTTAGTGGCCCCGCCTACTGTCGCTGAGCGAATTCCGTCCCGACGCAAAGACATTGATAGCGCTGGCTCATCCACCCTGCAACGAGGATGCGAGCAAGTGCGCCCGCTTGAAACTCTACTGGGTGAGCTCGTCGAACTGATCCGCCTTGGTGAGTACCGCACCAATGCCGACGAAGGTGTACTGCTCGACGCGGTGCTCGGCGATGTGCGGTGTCTTGTCGTCGAACTGACGCCCCAACGGATCGTGGCACTCAGTCCTCGCGAACAACAAATCGCTCGAATGGTGGCCTATGGCCGCACCAATCAGGCGATCGCCAGCTCGTTGGAAATCAGCGTGTGGACGGTCTCCACCCATCTGCGGCGGATCTTCGCCAAGCTCGCCGTATCAAGCCGCGCCGAGATGGTGGCACACCTGCTGGCCGATCCGGACATCGCCCATGCGATTGAACGCGGATACTGATCGACGCCGCGTTCGGGCCTACCCTCGTGCGCGATGACCCACCCTGACCCGCGCCGGGCGACCGCCGCGGACGTACCCGCGATCGAACGGCTCGTCGCCGCCGCGTTCGCCCCCTACATCGAGCGCATCGGGCGTCCGCCCGCCCCGATGACCCACGACTACCGCGCCCTGCTGGACACCGCGCGCGTGTGGGTGACCGACGGCCCCGGCGGCATCGACGGCGTGCTGGTCACCATGCCGCAGGACGACCATCTGCTCCTCGACACCGTCGCGGTGTCCCCGTATGTACGGGGCGGCGGATACGGCGCCGCGCTGCTGGCCCGCGCCGAGGACGACGCCCGCGAACTGAGCCTGCCCGAGGTGCGGCTCTACACGAACGTCGCGATGACCGAGAACCTCACCTATTACCCGCGACACGGTTACGTCGAGACCGGCCGCGCCCGCAGCGACGGCTACGAACGGGTGTTCTTCACCAGGCGCCTCAGCGCGCCGTGAGCGAGCGCGAGATGACCAGCCGCTGAATCTGATTGGTGCCCTCGAAGATCTGGGTGATCTTCGCTTCGCGCATGTATCGCTCGACGCGGAAGTCGCGGGTGTAGCCGACACCGCCGAGCACCTGGACCGCGTCGGTGGTCACCTTCATCGCCGCGTCGGTGGCGACGAGTTTCGCGACGCTGGCCTGCGTGGAGTACGGCAGGTCCTGGTCGCGCCGGCGCGCGGCGTCCAGATAGGTCGCGCGGGCACTGACCACGGCGGCGGCCATGTCCGCCAGCAGGAATCCCAGCCCCTGGTGATCGATGATCTTGCGGCCGAACGTGGTTCGTTCGTTGGCGTAGGCGACGGCCTCGTCGAGCGCGGCCTGCGCCAGCCCGACGGCCACCGCCGCGATGCCGAGCCGTCCCGAGTCGAGCGCGGAGAACGCGATCTGCAGGCCCTGGCCGTCGGCACCGATGCGCCGGTCGGCGTCGACGGGCGCGTGGTCGTAGTACGCCGACGTCGTCGGCACCGCGTGCAGGCCCATCTTCTCCTCCGGCTTACCGAAGGACAGCCCGGGCTGGTCGCCGGGGATCAGGAAGCAGGAGATGCCCCCCGTGCTTCCCCGGTCGCTGCGCTCCTGCCCTCCGGATCCCGAGCCCTCACCCGTGCGGGCGAACAGGGTGTAGAAGTCGGCCCGGCCGCCGTGGGTGATCCACGACTTCTCGCCGGTGATGACATAGCCACCCTCGGAAGGTGTTGCCGCGCAGCGCAATGCGGCGGCGTCGGAGCCCGCCTGCGGTTCGGACAGGCTGTACGCCCCGATCTGCTCGCCGGACAGCATCTCGGGCAGCCAGCGCTGCTTCTGCTCGTCGGTGCCGAACATCAGCAGCGGATGTGACGAGAGGCTGTGCACGCTCACCGCCACGGCGACCGCCGCCCACCGCGCCGCGATCTCCTCGAGCACCTGCAGGTACACCTCGTAGGGCTGGCCGCCGCCGCCCCACTCCTCAGGCTGCGGCAGGCTGAGGAGGCCCGCGGCGCCGAGCTGGGCGAACACCCCCTCCGGATACGTCTCGGACTTCTCGTGGGCGTCGACGATCGGGTCGAGCGCCTTGTCGCCGATGTCGCGGGTCAGCGCGATGAGCTCGCGCGCCTCGTCGGAGGGCAACAGGCGGTCGACGGGCATCTTCGCCTAGACCTTCTCGGTGACCGACAACGCCGCGTTGATCGCGTCGACCCGGTCCTTGGCGTCGCCGAACAGCATCTGGGTGTTCTCGCGGAAGAACAGCGGATTCTGCACACCGGCATAGCCCGAGGCCATGGACCGCTTGAACACGATGACGTTGTTCGCATTCCACACCGTCAGCACGGGCATGCCGGCGATGGGGCTGCCCGGATCCTCGGAGGCGGCGGGGTTGACGGTGTCGTTGGCGCCGATGACCAGCACGACGTCGGTGCCGTCGAAGTCGTCGTTGATCTCGTCCATCTCGAGGACGATGTCGTAGGGCACCTTGGCCTCGGCCAGCAGCACGTTCATGTGCCCGGGCAGGCGGCCGGCGACGGGGTGAATCCCGAACCGGACGTTCACCCCGCGGTCACGGAGCTTGCGGGTCAGGTCGGCGACGCCGTACTGCGCCTGGGCGACGGCCATCCCGTAGCCCGGCGTGATGATCACCGAACTGGCGGAGGACAGCAGCTCGGCGGCGCCCTCGGCGGTGATCTCGCGGTGCTCGCCGTAGTCCTTGTCCTCGGCCGGTCCCGCTTCGATGCCGAAGCCGCCCGCGATGACGGAGATGAAGGACCGGTTCATCGCTTTGCACATGATGTAGGACAGATAGGCACCGGAGGAGCCCACCAGCGCGCCGGTGATGATCAGCAGGTCGTTGCCGAGAAGGAAGCCCGACGCGGCGGCGGCCCAGCCCGAGTAGCTGTTGAGCATCGAGACCACCACCGGCATGTCACCACCGCCGATCGAGGCGACCAGATGCCAGCCCAGCAGCAACGCCAGCACGGTCACCACGATGAGCAGCCACAGCTGCGGATCGATCACGAACCACACCGTGAGCGCGAAGAAGACGACCAACGCGCCGACATTGAGGATGTTCTTGCCGGGCAGCATCATCGGCGCGGACTTGATGCGCGCCGAGAGTTTCAGGTTGGCCACGATCGAGCCGGTGAACGTGACCGCGCCGATGAAGACGCCGATGACGACCTCGGCCGAGTGGATGCCGAGCATGCCGTCGGCGGCCAGTTCGGCCACCTCACCGCCGCCGGCGTCGCCCTCGACATGCAGATAGCCGTTCCATCCCACCAGCACGGCGGCCAGCCCGACGAAGCTGTGCAGCAGTGCGATCAGTTCGGGCATGCCCGTCATCTCGACGATCTTGGCGCGCCACAGTCCGATCGCCGCCCCGACGGCCATCGCGACGAGCAACAGTGCAAGACCGATCGGTTCGATGTGCCGGGCCAGCGCCAGCGCGATGGTCGCGATCAGCGCCACGGCCATCCCGGCGATACCGAAAGTGTTGCCGGCCCTGGAGGTTTCGTGCTTCGACAAGCCGGCCAGCGCCAGAATGAACAGCAGGGCCGCGACGACGTAGGCCGCGGTGGCGGCGGTTTCCAATGTGAACATGGTTCTAGCTCCTCGAGAACATCGCGAGCATGCGGCGCGTGACCGCGAAGCCGCCGAAGATGTTGATACTGGCGAGCAGGATCGCCACGAAGGCCAGCGCGGTCACGGCCACGTCACCATGGCCGATCTGCAGCAGCGCGCCGACGACGATGATCCCCGAGATCGCGTTGGTCACCGACATCAGCGGGGTGTGCAGCGCGTGGTGCACGTTGCCGATCACGTAGTAGCCGATCACGATCGCCAGCGCGAACACGGTCAGGTGGACCTGCAGTGCGGCGGGTGAGAGCGCAATCAACACGAGCAGCGCCGCGGCGACGCCGAACGTCACCCCGAGGCGGCGCGCTGTCGTCATGGGCTGCTTGGCCGGCTTCGCCTCGACCGGAGCGACCGATGCGGCGGCGGCCGGGGCCGCCGACACCTGGACCGGAGGCGGCGGCCAGGTGACCTCCCCGTCGCGCACCACGGTCACGGAGCGCTGCACCACGTCGTCCCAGTCGAGCGTGAGCTGCCCGTCCTTCTCCGGCGTCAGCAGCTTGAGCAGGTTGACCAGGTTGGTGGCGTAGAGCTGGGAGGCCGTGGCGGGCAGCCGGCCCGCCAGGTCGGTGTAGCCGATGATCGTCACGCCGTTGGCGCTGACGACGGCCTGATCCTTGACGGTGCCCTCGACGTTGCCGCCGTTGGCCGCGGCCATGTCCACGATCACGCTGCCCGGTTTCATCGAGGCCACCATGTCCGCGGTGATGATCCGCGGCGCCGGGCGGCCCGGGATGAGCGCGGTGGTGACGATGATGTCGACGTCCTTGCACTGCTCGGCGTACAGCGCCGCCTCGCGGGCCTTGTAGTCGTCGCCCATCTCTTTGGCGTAGCCGGTCGCCGACACCTCGGCCGCTGCCGGGTCGACAGCCAGGTACTCACCGCCGAGCGATTTGACCTGGTCGGCCACCTCCGGGCGGGGGTCGGTGGCCCGCACGATCGCGCCGAGGCTGCCCGCGGCGCCGATCGCGGCGAGACCCGCCACGCCGGCGCCGACCACCAGCACCTTGGCCGGCGGCACCTTGCCCGCCGCGGTCACCTGACCGGTGAAGAACCGGCCGAAGGCGTGCGCTGCCTCGACCACCGCGCGGTATCCGGCGATGTTGGCCATCGACGACAGCACGTCCAGCGACTGCGCGCGGGAGATGCGGGGTACGGCGTCCATGGCCAGCACGGTGATGCGGCGCGTGGACAGTTTCTCGACGAGGTCGGGCTTCAGCGCGGGTGAGATCAGCCCGACCAGTGTCGAACCGTCCTTGAGCGCGGCGATCTCGGCGTCGTCCGGTGCGTTGACCTTCAGCACCACATCGGCCGACCAGACCTGCTCGAACGACCCGATCTCGGCACCGGCCTCGACGTAGGCGGCGTCGGAGAAACTCGAGGCCGCGCCGGCACCGGACTCGACCATGACCGAGTACCCGAGCTTGATGATCTGCCCGACCGTCTGCGGGGTGGCGGCGACGCGGGTCTCTCCGGGCGAAGACTCGCGTGGTATCGCGATCAGCATCGGCACAGTTTGGCATCCCACCCGGACCACCGGTACCGCGGACCCGGCAGTGTCACCAGGACAGGTCTGGTTCCTCCGCGCCGCAGCGCAACCCGATCGACTCGGCGTCGACGGTCACCGCCCGGCTCACCCTGTCCGCGTCGGCGGGGTCGGCGAACCGCACGGTGCCGGTCGTCCATCGGCGCACGCGGTTGCGCGCCCAGGTCGCCCGACACGTGACCGCGACACCCGGTGCCTTCGATGTAACGGCGCCGACCGCCTCGCCGGAGCAGGTGCGCAGCAGGGACGCCACGCCGGCGCGGGACAGCTCCGCGCGTCCCTGCGTGGTGATGAGGAACCGGCAGCGGCGCAGGACGTCGTCGGGGACCGACCCGGTCCGGAGCCGGTCGTCGTCCGCGCCCACCGCCCGCAGCAGCGCCTCCGCGGCGTCGCCGCGTATCCAGACGCCCACGTCCTCGCCGAGGAATCCGCTGATCGTGCGCGCCAGCGAACTCGCCGTGTGTCCCGCGCTGTCGACGGCGACGGCGACGTCCGGCAGCGCGTAGCGCAAGCCCGTGCGGCGGGCGTCCGGATCGGTGATGCGACGTGACAGTGCGAGCGCCTCGGCGTTCTTGACCGCGGCGCGGCCGGGGACGTCGCGCCCCGCCCAATCGGGTCCGTGGTGCCAGGCCACCGCGTCGCCGGCGTGGTGGAGCACCGCTCCGTTCGCCAGTGCGCGATGGGCGAACTCCCAGTCCTCGCCGCCATAACCGACGAACGACCCGTCGAAGCCGCCGATGTCGGAGAAGAGGTCCGCGCTGCAGCACATCACCGAGCTGATGACATAACGGTAGGACCGGTGGTCGAGGTGCAGCAGATCCCCGGTGGCCGCGTACGCATCGGCGAGCCAGCGGGGCTCGGGCAGCGGTTGCGGAGCCGTCCCGGGTGCGGCCGCGTCGAGGTCGGCGTAACGCCGCCGGCCCACCACCAGGGCGTCGGGTAACCGGGACGGCAGCCGGGTGATGGCACGCAGGTAATCGGGTTCGGGCACGGTGTCCGCGTCGAGGAAGCACAACACGGCGGCATCGGTCGCCGCGGCACCGAGGTTGCGGGCGGCCGCGGCGCGGAACCCGAGATCCTCCTGCCGCACCACCCGGAGGTCGAGTGGCGAGCGAGGCAGCGCGGGCGTGCGCGCCGAACCGTCGTCGGCGACGACCACCTGCACGAGGTGGGCGGGGTAGGTCTGCCGCGCCAGTGCGGCGAGTGTCCGGTCGAGTTCCCGCTGCTGGTTGTAGTACGGAATGACGACGGCGACGGTGGCGTCGGAGCCCGTGCTCCCCGCCACCAGGTCCCACCGGTTGCCGGGAACCGTGAAGCGGCCGTCGTTCAGGGGGATCGGCTGGTCCCCGGCCGTCACCGGTGCCACCGCTGCAGTAGCGCGGCGTACTGGCGGGCGGCCTCGGCGCGAGACGGCGTGCACGCCGTGCCGACGGGCAACCAGGTCACCGCAGGCTCGGCCAGGGCGCGTTCGAGCGCATCGTGCAGACCGGTGGGGGTGTCCGGGTAGAGCAGCACCGCATCGGGATTGCGCTGCGCGATTTCCCGGGTGTAGCGGTTGGCCGGCGCCAGCGGGCGTCGGCCGGCGCTGATCCACGAGTTGAGCGATCCTGACGCCGACACGTGGCGGTGGGGCGCCACGGGCACCGTAACGCTGCGCAGGGTGCGGCGGACGTCGGCGTCGGGGAGGTGCCCGGTCACGCGGAACCGGCGGCCGGTGCGGGCGCATTCGGCGACCAGTTGGTCGGCGAGGTCGGCGTGACCGGCCGACGGTGCGCCGAGGGCGAGGATCTCGACGTCGGGTGCGGAACCGGCCAGCGCGGCGATCACCTCGGCGTGCCCCTTGCCGGGATAGAGGAAGCCGAACACGCCGACGGCGCGGGCGCCCGCGCGGTCCGGGGGCGTGGTGTCGCCGTCGGGTTCGAGAGGCAGCGGGACCACGGCGACCCGACGCGGATGCAGCCCACCCTCGGCCAGCAGCGCCCGTTCGTGTTCGCTGCTGACCACCACCCCGTCGACCAGGGCCGACACCTCGCCGTACGCGGCGAGCCGCCGGTGCAGACTGTTCCCGTCGGACGGCTGAGGCAGGTCGTGCAGCGTCGCGGTGACCCGCCCGCCGCACCGCCGGACGTCGTCCACCAGCGTGCGCACCGTGTCGGCCGCCTGCTGCGGGGTGGTCCCGAAGAGGCGGTCGGTGAACTGCAGGTGGATTCCGCCCCACAGTGGCGGTTGCAGCGCTTCCAGAGCCGGGGCGTGGAATCCGTTGGCGCGCAATGACTCCACAAGATCCACGCCGAACCGGGTGACACCGTGTTCGCGGGGTCCGACGATCAGATGGGTGACAGGCATGGTCACGCGGCCCGGCTCATGCCGAGGAGTTCCAGCGTGCCGGCGTGCCGCTCGAGCGCCAGCGCGATGTAGTCCGGATTGGTTTCGTACCATCGCAGCTGGATGGCATGAACCTCCTCCGGACGCCACGTTCGTTGCATGTCTTGCCATTTCGGTCGAGGAGCCGCGTCGATCCCCAGTGCCGCCAGCACCCTGGCCTCCAGCGGAGCGTGAATCGAGCCGAGCATCGTCCGCGGCGACGGCGTGACCGCAAGTGTGACATTTTGGTGACGCAGCACACGCGTCGCCAGTTCGGCCAGGACACTGTTGCCCGGGTGGTTGATGGTGTGCGCGGCCTCGGCCCCGTGGCGTAGCAACACATCAGACACTCCGACATCGGTGTGCGCGCGTTCCCGGCGGGCCAGCTCCGCACAGCTGGCGTCGGCGACCGCCCGGAACTGCGCCGCGGCCACCTCGACGTCCCACTGCGCATCGGCGGGCCGGTGGTCGCGGGCGGCCACGATGGTGCGCAGATCGTGATAGGGCACCGGGGGAGGGGTGACCGACCGGTCGGCCGGATGGCGCACGATGACCTGGAAGGGGTACAGGCCTGCGTACCGAATCACCGGCCACCGCACCACTTTTGCACCCGCGGGGAGCCGTTCGATCAATTGCGAGGTCCCGACCGGCAGTCCCCGGTAGTCATCCCGGATGGGCTGGCAGACGAGCACCGAGGTTTCGGCAAGGAGGTCGTCGAGGTGGCGAAGATCCGATCGCTGCAGTTCGTGCACCGGGGGGATGCGTGCGGTCCGGTACGGCCGCTGGGGCACCGCGTCGAGGAGGATCCGCAGCGCTTCGGCCTGACAGTTGCCGACGACCAGCCACAGCGGTGCCGACGTCGCCGGCGCGGTACCGGGCGGACGGTAGAAGTCCCGGTAGTGCCACACCCGTCCCGCATGGTCGTCGCTCACCACGTCGAGAGTAGGCGCCGAGATCGTGATACAAATTTCCGTGGCGCAATCGTCTAGCAAGCGGCGAGGGTGTGCCGCCCCTGCTTGCTCGACAGGTTTGGATGGTTGATCGCTGTTGCCTCGGTCCCTGCTGCGCACCCCTACGTGCGCGCCATCACCGACCCCGAATCCGTTCTGCTGCTGGACGACCCGCGACCGATCGGCGCGACGCTGCCCGGTCAATGGTGGCCACCGCGGCTCCTCGATCCGAGGTATCTCGCCGAGGGATGCGAGAGCTTCGACGTCATGCACGTGCACTTCGGATACGACTCGACCCCACCTGCGGTACTGCGCGACGTCGCCGGCGTGCTGAGCGCGCGCCGAGCACCGCTGGTGGTGACCGTGCACGATCTGCACAATCCGCATTTCGCCGACCCCAGCGAGCATCTGGCACGGCTCGACGTGCTGATCCCGGCGGCGGACGCGGTGGTGACGCTCACGCCGGGAGCGGCTGACGCCATTGCCGACCGGTGGGGCCGGCGGGCCACCGTGCTGCCGCACCCGCACGTGCTGCCGCTGGCCGCCGTCGGAGCGGATCGCCGCGCGGATACGCCTGCGGTGGTCGCCGTGCACGCGAAGTCGTTGCGCGCCAACATCGATCCGCTTCCGGTGCTCGACGCGCTGCTCGCCGCCGAGGAGTCCGCGTGGCGGCTGCGCCTGGACGTCGACGAGGACGTCCACCGCTCACCGCGGGCCGAGTCGCTGACCGCCGAACGGCTCGACGAGCTGGGCCGGCGCGGCGTCGACGTGCGGGTGCACCCCCGCTTCACCGACGACGAACTGCGGCAGTACCTCGGTGAGATCGACGCCCTCGTCCTGCCCTACCGGTTCGGGACGCACTCGGGATGGGTGGAGGCGTGCTACGACGCCGGCGTCGCGGCCATCGTCCCGGAATGCGGGTTCTTCCACGAGCAGCACGGCGACCCGACGTACCGCTTCACCGCAGACGCTCCGGACGGTCTGCCGCAGGCGGTTGCCGCGAGTCTGGCGCGCACGGCGCACGGCGGCGATCGCCGAAGCGAGCGCGAACGCCAACTGCACGACGTCCGGCGGGAGATGACGAACCTCTACCGCACCCTGCTCGCGGACGCGGACGCCGCGTGACCGCTGCCATCCGGGTCGCGCTGATCGCCTCGGCGCGGTATCCCGTGCGCCAACCGTTCGCCGGAGGCCTCGAGGCGTTCGTGTACCAGTTCGCCCACGCCCTCACCGCCGCAGGCCATTCCGTGACGATGTTCGCCGCGCCGGGCTCCGCGGTCGACCTGCCCTGGGACGTGGTTCCGGTGCACACGCTGGAGATGAGTGAAGCGTCCCGGCAGGACCCTTCGGTGCCCGACTGGGTGGTCCACGAGACGCACGCCTACCTGTCGGTGATGCTCAATCTCGCTGACCGGCTGAGGGATTCGTTCGACATCGTGCACAACCACAGCCTCCACTACCTGCCGCTGGCCATGGCCCGCACGCTCACGGTACCGATGCTGACCACACTGCACACCCCGCCGCTGAAGTGGCTGGAGCAGGCCGTCGCGCTACCCGGCGGCGTGGCCAGCGCGTTCACCGCGGTGAGCGCGTTCACCGCACGGCAGTGGGAACCGGTCAACGGGCCGGTGCCCGTCATCGCCAACGGCATCGACCTCGACGAGTGGCGACCGGGGCCGGGTGGCGACTACGCGGTCTGGAGCGGGCGCCTGGTCCCGGAGAAGGGCCTACCCGACGCGATCGCCGCGGCCCGGATGGCGGGTTTCCGGCTGCGGATCGCAGGCCCGATGGGCGACCCGGCATATTTCGAACAGGCGGTGCGTCCGCACCTCGGCGACGGGGTGACCTACGAGGGTCACCTGCGCCGCGACGAGCTCAACGAACTGGTGGGAGGTGCGGCCGTCGCGCTCGTCACGCCGCGCTGGGAGGAGCCCTACGGTCTCGTCACGGCCGAGGCGCTGGCCAGCGGCACACCGGTTGCGGCCTTCGCCCGCGGCGGCATTCCCGAGACGATCGACGCCGCCAGCGGGCGGCTCGCGCCACCGGGTGACATCGAGGCGCTCAGCCGGGCGTTGCGCGTCGCGGCGCACCTGCCCCGTGGTCCGGTCCGGGCACGCGCGGAGTCACACTGCTCGCAGAGCGTGATGGTCGCGCGCTACCTCGAGCACTTCGCCGACCTGATCGGCGTCGAGCCCGAACGGGTCTCGGCGTGATCGGTTACTACGTGCACCATCACGGACGCGGTCACACGGCGCGGGCGATGGCCATCATCGGACACCTCACCGAAGAGGTGGTGTTCTTCTCCTCGGCGCCGCGTCCGCGTGAACTGGACTCCGACGTCGGCTGGGTGCAGCTCCCCCTCGACGTCCCCGGCGGGGAGGGCCAGGTCGCCGACCCGACGGCCAACGGCCGGCTGCACTGGGCTCCGCTGCGCGTCGACGGGCTTGCCGATCGGTCGGCAGTGCTGGTCAACGCCATCGCGACGTTGCGGCCGCGCCGCATGGTGGTCGACGTCTCGGTCGAGGTGGCGCTGCTGTGCCGGCTGGCCGGCGTCCCGGTCACGGTGATGGCGATGCCGGGTGAGCGCGGGGACGCGGTGCACGGGCTGGGATACGACATCGCCGACGAGATCGTCGCTCCGTGGTCGAGCGAGGTGTACCGGCCGGACTGGCTGGCCCGCCATGACGGCAAAACGCATTACGTCGGGGTGATCAGCCGCTTCGAGGGTGCGCCGTTGGCCACTCCGTCGCCCTCGCGGCCCACAACCGGACTGCTGCTCGCGGGCGCGGGTGGGTCGACGGCGCCTGCTGACGCGCTCGACCAGCTCAGGCGCGGGGCGCCCGACTTCCGCTGGGTGGCCGCAGGCGGGGACGCGGGATGGGTGGAGGAGTTGTGGCCGCTGCTCAGCGGCGCCGGCGTCGTGGTGACCCACGCCGGGCAGAGCGCGATCGCCGACGTGGCGGCGGCATCTGTTGCGGCCGTGGTCATTCCGCAGCACCGTCCGTTCGGCGAGCAGCATTCGACAGCGGCCGCGCTGGCCGACGCGGGCGTCGTGGCCACCGCGCCGGTGTGGCCCCGGCCCGACGAGTGGGCGCCGCTGATCACCACGGCGCGGGCCCGTAGCACCGGCGACCAGTGGCGGCGATTGCAGGGGGCCGGTGCCGCAGCGCGCGCCGCCGCGGTGATCGCCGCGTGACGACCGCGCTGGTGACGGTTGCACACGGCCGCCACGACCACCTGCGGC
Source organism: Mycolicibacterium litorale (assembly GCF_010731695.1). Lineage (NCBI taxonomy): Bacteria > Bacillati > Actinomycetota > Actinomycetes > Mycobacteriales > Mycobacteriaceae > Mycobacterium > Mycolicibacterium litorale. Next base: position 4,270,642 of record NZ_AP022586.1, on the reverse strand, counting down.
GGCAGAGCGCCGGACTCGAGCGTTCGCGGGTACGGCCGGACCTGCGCGTCGTGGTGGCGATCGACGATCCCGGCATGGCCGGCGTGGTGGACGGAAGCGCTGAGGTGATCGATTGTGCGACAACAACTTCCGGCCTGCCCCTGGCGCGGGCCAGGAACCTCGGCGCGGAGCACGCGCTGCGGCGCGGCGCGGACGTGGTGATCTTCCTCGACGTCGACTGCATCCCGGGGGAGACGCTCGTCGGCCGGTATGCCGAGGCCTGCGCCACCTACAGATCCGCCGCGCTGTTCAGCGGGCCGGTCACCTACCTACCGCCGCCGCTGGATGCCGGCTATCCGATCGACGCCCTCGCCACGATGACCCGGCCGCATCCGGGCCGCCCCGCGCCCCCGCCCGGTGAGCTCGTCGCCGCCGACGATCACGATCTGTTCTGGTCGCTGTCCTTCGCGGTGAGCGCCTCGACATGGCGCCTGCTCGGTGGGTTCTGCGAGACGTATGCGGGCTACGGCGGCGAGGACACCGACTTCGGTGCGGTCGCCCGGACGCGCGGCGTGCCGCTCGTCTGGGTGGGCGGTGCCGACGCCTATCACCAGCACCATCCGGTCTCGGATCCGCCGGTCGAGCACCTGGACGAAATCGTGGCCAACGCCCGGATCTTCCACCGTCGATGGAACCGCTGGCCGATGCCGGGTTGGCTCGACGCGTTCGAGCGCAGCGGACTCATCTCGCGGCGCGGGGACGACATCGTCGTGACCCCCGCCTGAGACGTCAGGCGGTCTGGAGGTACTCGGCCCGGCCGGCGTAGACGATGCTCGGCGGGTTGGGGGCCGACGTCGCGCCGACGATCGCTTCGGCGAAGGCGTCGACGCCGCGCAGCGGGTCGCCGTCGATCATGTCGCCGGACACCACGGTGAGGTGGACACCGGCGTGGGCGAGCGTGGAACGCATTCTGTAGAGCGCGGTTTCGCCGGCGCGCTGGCTCGCCGCGATCCCGGCACAGCCTTTCGGGACCGCCTTGTTGGGGAAGAAGTGCGCCTGGTGGGTGGTGACGAACACGATGCGCCCGCCGACGGGCATCAGCGGGACGGCCAGCTGGACCAGACGGCGCTGCGCCTCGCGGTTGCGGCGCACCGCGTCGTGCGGGTCGGCGCCCGGTGCGAGGCCGCCCGAAGCATGCAGGACCAGGGCATCCAACCGGCCGAAGCGCGCGGAGACGGAATCCATCATCGCGGCCGCGCCGGCTTCGTCGGAGATGTCGGCGGCCATGGTCGAGGCCTGTCCGCCGGCGTTGCGGATGGCCTCGGCGACGGCGTTCGCCGGTGTGACGTCGTCGCGGTAGTGGACGACGACGTGGGTGTCCGGGTTGGCGAGGTGGCGCGCGACGTCCGCGCCGACACCTTTCGAGGCGCCCGTCACCAAGACGATTCGTGCAGGTCCATGGTGCATGTCGGTTCCTTCCGTCGAGGGCGATCCCACCGAGCGATGCACGCCACCGTACACCCGAATTAAGGAAGTTAAGGGAAAGATAAGGTAACGGTAAGGCAATGGGGTGTCGGTTGTCAGGCCTCGTACAGGTACCGGTGCACGGTCTGCGGATGAATGACGAGCCGGACCTGTTCTTCGGCCAGGATCTCGGCCAGGTCATTGGCGCGGACCGGGTCGTCGAGGTCCCAGTACCGGGCGGCGAGGCGACGGGCCAGGTCGTGCGCGCCGTCCGGTTCGACGGTGGTCGGTCCGGCGACCGACACCCACCGTTCGCGTTCACCCACCGGCGAGGCGACGACGAGTGAGGCGCGCGGGTCGCGGCGCAGCCGCCGGATCTTCACCGAGTCCGGGGGTGTGAACAGCTGCACGGCACCAGCGTCGGTGACCTCGAACCACACCGGCCGCGGCTGCGGCGGGAGCGGCCCGGCGGCGACCGTGAGGAAGCCGTGCAGGGGGCGGCGGAGCAGGTCGAGGTCCTGGGCGGTCAGCGGGCTCGCATCAGTGATCATGATTCATGAGTCAACCGCCACTTTCCGGACTGTTCCATGGGTGAGCGACCGGAAAACCTGTCCGATCGTCTAATCTCGGCGCGTGGACGTCTTCGGTGACCTGTTCCGTGGGATCCGCGCCCACGGGTCCCTGTTCGGCAGCACCACGCTGACCGCGCCCTGGGCACTGCACTTCGTCGACGGTGCGCCGCTGACCCTGTGCACCGTGCTCGACGGATCCGGGTGGATCGTGCCGGACGATGGTCCGCCCGAGCCGCTCGGCGCCTACGAGACGGTTGTCGTGCGCGGGCCCGGGACGTTCCTGTTCGTCGACACACCGGACACGACGGCACCGCCGGTCGCGTGCGGCGAATTCTGCTCCGCCCCCGAGCAGGGCGGTACGACGCACCGGCTCGGCTGGGCCGACCACCGCGCCGGCGACACCCGTGCCGCCACCCTGATCGTCGGCGCCTACCCGGTGCACGGCGAGATCAGCCGCCGACTGCTCGACGCCCTACCCGTGGTGCTGCGCGTCGAGGCGGGCGGTACCGGCGACGCCGTGCTCGACCACCTCGCCGCCGAGGTCGCCCGCGACATCCCCGGCCAGCAGGTGGTGCTCGACCGGCTGCTCGACTGGATGCTGGTCTGCACGCTGCGCGAATGGTTCGACCGGCCCGGCGGCGAGGCTCCGGCGTGGTGGGCCGCCCAGCGCGATCCCGTGGTCGGCGAGGCGCTGCGCCTGCTGCACGCCGACCCGGCCGCGCCCTGGACGGTGGCGTCGCTGGCCGAACGCACCGGGGTCTCCCGGGCGACGCTGGCCAAGCGCTTCGCCGACCTGCTCGGCGAACCGCCGCTGACCTACCTCACCCGATGGCGGATGACGCTGGCGGCGGATCTGCTGGTCGAACAGAAGTCGGCGACCGTCGCGGCCGTCGCCCGCACCGTCGGCTACGCCGACCCGTTCGGCTTCAGCGCGGCGTTCAAGCGGGTGCGCGGGCTGAACCCGACCGAGTTCCGCCGCGCGGCGGCGGGTGTGGCGGCGCGATAGCGGGTATGAGAACACTCCGCACTCGGAAGGACCCTTCGCTTTGGCTGCTTTCTCCCTGCTCCTGGCGTTGCTGGCGGCCACCGTCGTCCTGGCCCCGGCGGCCCAGCGGCTGTCCATCCCGTATCCGGCCGTGATGCTGGCGTTCGGGCTGGCGCTGGCGTTCATCCCCGGCATCCCGGTGCTGTCCCCGAACCCCGAACTGATCCTTCCGCTGGTCCTGCCTCCACTGTTGTTCGCCGCCGCCCGCCGCACCTCGTGGCGGGAGTTCCTCGACAACCGCCGCCCCATCGCGCTGCTGGCGGTCGCGCTGGTCGGCGTCACCGCCGTCGCGGTCGGCGCGACGCTGCACGCGCTGGTGCCCACGGTCCCGCTGATCGCCGCGATCGCCCTCGGCGCTGCGGTCGCGCCGCCGGATGCGGTCGCCGCCACCGCGGTGGCCCAGAAGCTGGGCATCCCGCGCCGGCTGCGCACCATCCTCGAAGGGGAGGGCCTGTCGAACGACGCGACCTCGCTGGTGCTCTACGAGGTCGCGGTCGCGGGCACGATGACCGGCGCGTTCTCCGCCTGGGGCGCCGGTGAGGCGCTCGGGCTCGCCGTCATCCTCGGGGTGGCCGTCGGCCTGGTCATCGCCTACGCCACCCGCTGGCTCATCAACAAGCTGCCGGCCCACCCGGCGGGCAGCGGGCTCGTCCTCGTCGTCCCGTTCGCGGCGTACGCGGCCGCGGACGCGGTCCACGGCAGCGGGGTGCTCGCCGTGGTGACCGTCGCGCTGGCGATGAGCCGCTACGGCGACACCGAATCCTCACAGACCCGGCTGGCCACCGGGACGACGTGGGAGATCATCGAACTGCTGCTCACCGGATCGGCTTTCGCGTTCGTCGGGCTGCAGATCCGTGCGGTCGCGGACAGCATCGACGCCCCGTTGCAGGAACTGATCATCCAGGGCCTGGTGCTGACGCTGGTGGTGATCGTCGTGCGCTTCCTGTGGATCTTCCCGGTCGCCACCATCGACGAACATCTGCACCGGCGCAAAGAGCATGTGGCCGAACCGATCGGCTGGCGGGAGATGACCGTCTCCTCGTGGGCGGGCATGCGCGGTGTGGTCACGCTGGCCGCCGTGCTGGCGCTCCCGCCGAACTTCCCCGAACGCGAGCGCCTGGTGTTCTTCGCGTTCGTGGTCATCGTCGTCACGCTGCTGCTGCAGGGCCTCACGCTGCCGACGGTCGTCCGGCGGCTCGGGGTACGGGCCTCGCCCGGCGAAGAGGACGAGGCCGTCCAGGACCTCATCCGGCGTGCTCGCGATGCCGGCATGAAACGCCTCGACGAACTGCGCGATCACGAGGACGTCGATCCCGAGGTTCTCGACCACGCCTGCGAGAACGCCGACCGGATGTGGCACTCCGTCGGATTCGCCCCGCCCGACGCGGATTCCGCCGACGCCCACACCGACCACGCGATGACGGTCAACGCCCTCAAGGACGAGATGCTCGCCGCGGCACGCGAAGCCGTGGTCGAGGCCCGTTCCGAATCGGGCACCGATCCGACGATCGTCGACCGCGTGCTGCGCCGGCTGGACGCCAGGGGCAGCCACCCCGAATAGATTCACGCCGATCGCAATTCTTCCGCCCGCCTCCGGACCCCGGTAGCAATATCCCGGTGAACCGCGCGCCGTCCGACGACTGCTGTTGTCGCTGAAGCCTTCCCACCCCTTCAGCCACAGAAAGTCGCCACCGTGTCGGTCTTCGTCGATATCGCACCGGACGAGTCGCAGCTCGACTCACCCGCCGCGTCCCCGCGCGCGCGGTGGGGTGGGCGGTTCAGCCGTGCCGCGCTGCCCCTGCTCTCGGTGGCGGTGTTCTTCGGGCTTTGGCAGCTCGCCGCGGCCAGCGGGATCTGGAACCAGACCTTCGTGCCGTACCCGGCCACGGTGTGGCGGGCGTTCATCGACGTGTCCACCACCCACGACGGGGTGCGCGGATACGGCGGCTACCTGCTGGTCGAGCACCTCTACATGACGCTGCGCCGGGTGCTGGCCGGCGTCGTCATCGGGGTGGTCCTCGGGGTGCTGCTCGGGCTGATGATGGGTTCGGTGGGCTGGGTGCGCAGCGTGCTGGAGCCGTGGCTGACGTTCCTGCGCGCGCTGCCGCCGCTGGCCTATTTCTTCCTGCTCGTCATCTGGCTGGGCATCGACGAGGCGCCCAAGGTCACACTGCTCGCGCTGGCTGCGCTGCCGCCCGCGGCGGTCGCGACGACGGCGGCCGTGCTGGCCACACCCGTCGCGCTGACCGAGGCGGCCCGCGCACTGGGCGCCTCCCGCGCCGAGGTGATCCGCGACGTCGTGGTGCCGTCGGCGCTGCCGGAGACGTTCACCGGCATCCGGCTCGCGGTGGGGATGGCGTACTCGTCGGTGGTCGCCGCCGAACTGTTCAACGGCATCCCCGGCGTCGGCGGGCTGGTCAAAGACGCCAGCAACTACAACAACACCCCGGTCGTGCTGGTCGGCATCTTCGCCATCGGCATCTCCGGCCTGATCATCGACGGTCTCCTGCGCACGCTCGAGCGGCGCGCCGTCCCCTGGAGAGGAAAGGTCTAGAACAGATGAGGTTCAAGGCGGCGATGGCGGTCCTGGCGGCGGCGACCATGGCCTTGGCCGGGTGCTCGGTGGACCGGTCGGGTCAGTCCGCGGATGACAGTGGGAAGCCGACGATTCGCATTGCCTATCAGAGCTTTCCGAGCGGCGACCTGATCGTGAAGAACAACCGCTGGCTCGAGGACGCGCTGCCGGACTACAACATCAAGTGGACCAAGTTCGACTCGGGCGCCGACGTCAACACCGCGTTCGTCGCCAAGGAGGTCGATTTCGGCGCGCTGGGCTCCAGCCCCGTAGCGCGCGGGCTGTCGGCGCCGCTGAACATCCCGTACAAGGTCGCGTTCGTCCTCGACGTCGCCGGCGACAACGAGGCGCTGGTGGCGCGTAACGGCAGCGGGGTCAACACCATCGCCGATCTGCGCGGTAAGCGCGTCGGCACCCCGTTCGCCTCGACCGCGCACTACAGCCTGCTGGCTGCGCTGAGCCAGAATGGATTGTCGCCCAGCGACGTTGCGCTCGTCGACCTGCAGCCGCAGGCGATCCTGGCCGCGTTCGAGCGCGGTGACATCGACGCCGGCTACTCGTGGCTGCCGACGCTGGACCAGTTGCGCGCCAACGGCAAAGACCTGATCACCAGCCGCCAGCTCGCCCGCGACGGCAAGCCCACCCTCGACCTCGGCGTGGTGTCCGACGAATTCGCCACCTCCCACCCCGAGGTGGTCGACACCTGGCGCCAGCAGGAGGCGCGGGCATTGACCGTCATCAAGGACGATCCGGACGCCGCGGCCAAGGCCATCGCCGCCGAGATCGGGCTGAGTCCCGAGGAGGTCGCCGGCCAGCTCAAGCAGGGCGTGTACCTGACGCCGGCCGAAGTGGCCTCGCCGGAATGGCTGGGCTCCGACGGCGCACCGGGCAACATCGCGGCCAACCTGCAGAGCGCCTCGCAGTTCCTGGCCGAGCAGAAGCAGATCCCGTCGGCCGCACCGCTGGCCACGTTCCAGGCCGCGATCTACACCAAGGGTCTACCCGGTGCCATCACGCAGTGACGGGGCGATCCACCTGCGTGCGGTCACGCACCGGTACGGCCGCGCCGGCCGTGAGGTCACTGCGGTCGGACCGGTCGACCTGACCGTCGAACCCGGATCCTTCCTGGTGCTCGTCGGCGCGTCGGGCTGCGGGAAGAGCACACTGCTGCGGTTGCTCGCCGGCTTCGAGACGCCCACCGAGGGGACGGTGGCCGTCGCGGGCGCCCCACCCACGCCGGGGCTCACCGCGGGCGTGGTGTTCCAGCAGCCGAGGCTGTTCCCGTGGCGCACCGTCGGCGGCAACGTCGACCTCGCGCTGAAATACGCCCGGGTGCCCCGGGAACAACGGTCCGCGCGGCGCGAGGAACTGCTGGCGCGGGTCGGGCTCGAGGGCACCGCCGACCGGCGCGTGTGGGAGATCAGCGGCGGGCAGCAGCAGCGGGTCGCGATCGCGCGGGCGCTGGCGGCCGAGACCCCGCTGTTCCTGCTCGACGAACCGTTCGCCGCGCTCGACGCGCTCAGCCGCGAACGGTTGCAGGAGGACGTGCGGCAGGTCAGCGCCGAATCCGGCCGCACCACAGTGTTCGTCACCCACAGCGCGGACGAGGCGGCGTTCCTCGGTTCCCGCATCGTGGTGCTCACCCGTCGACCGGGTCAGGTGGCGCTCGACCTGCCCGTCGACCTGCCCCGCACGGGCGTGGACCCCGACGAGCTACGGCGCTCGCCGGAGTACGTCGAACTGCGCGCCGAAGTCGGGCGCGCCGTCAAAGCAGCCGCGGCTTAGACCGGCGGGTACGCCGGCGGCGGGTAACCCCCGCCCGGGCCGGACACTCCGCGCAGGCCCCAGGCGAAATAGCTGAAGAAGAACTCGATCTCGTCGCTCGCGTCGTAATCGGGATTCGGGTCCATCGAATTACCTCCGGGTGTGACGCGGCCTTTGATGGCAGTCTAGACCGACGGCGCCGGACGTGGACAGGGCTCGGCGGCATTGCCATAGACTGACCAACCAGCCAGTTGATAGATGCCTGCTCCGGCGGGCCCGTCGATAGTGAGTTGCCATGTCCCCCGAAGCCCCGCCGAACGGGTCGACTCGGCGCGACGAACTGCTGCGAGTCGCCACCAAGCTGTTCGCAGCGCGTGGCTACCACGGCACCCGTATGGACGACGTCGCCGACGCCGTTGGCCTGAACAAGGCCACCGTGTACCACTACTACGCCAGCAAGTCGCTGATCCTCTACGACATCTACAAGGGCGCCGCCGACTTCACCGTCGACGCCCTGCACGACGACCCGACGGCCTCGGCGCGCGAGACGATCTACCACTTCACCCGCCGGTTGCTCGTCGGGATCGCCAGCGACATCGAACGGGCCGCGGTGTACTTCCAGGAGGGCCCCTACATCAGCGAGTGGTTCACAGAGGAGCAGGTGGAGTACATCCGCGAGAAGGAGACCCAGGTCTACGAGCACGTCCGCGACGTGATCGACCGGGGCATCGCCAGCGGCGAGTTCCACGAGTGCGACTCCCACGTGCTGGCGCTGGGCTACATCGGGATGACGCTCGGCGCATACCGTTGGCTGCGTCCCCAGGGGCGGCGCACCGCCCAGGAGATCGCCGAGGAGTTCAGCACCGCGCTGCTGCGCGGGCTGATCCGTGACGAGACCGTGCGCACCGAATCGCCGCTCGGCGTCGACGTGCGGGCCGGTGCCGCCCATGACTGAGCTGTTCCGGCTCGACGGCAAGGTCGCGGTGGTGACCGGCGGCGGACGCGGAATCGGCGTGATGATCGCCCGCGGCCTGCTGCAGGCCGGCGCCTCGGTGTACCTGTCCAGCCGCAAGGAGGCCGAACTGACCGCCGCGGTCGCCGAACTGTCGCCGCTCGGCCGCGTCGAGGCGGTGCCCGCCGACCTCGGTACCGCCGACGGCGTGCAGACGCTGACCGACGCGCTCGCCGCCCGCGAGGACGCGCTGCACGCGCTGTTCAACAACGCGGGCGCGAACTGGGGTGCGCCGTTCGACGAATTTCCGGAATCGGGATTCGACCGGGTCTTCGACGTCAATGTCAAAGGGGTGTTCCTACTGACCCGCGCGCTCGTGCCGATGCTGCGCGCCGGTGCCGCCGACGACGACCCGGCCCGGGTGGTCAACACCGGCAGCGTCGACGGGTTCCACACGCCCGAACGCGGCCGCGACAACTTCTCCTACGCGGCGAGCAAGGCCGCGGTGCACATGCTGACCAAACACCTGGCGACCGAACTCGCGCCGCACATCCTGGTCAACGCGATCGCCCCCGGCCTGTTCCCGTCGCGGATGACCAAGGTGCTGCTGTCGGCGGGTGAAGAGGCCGTCGGCGCGGCGCTGCCGCTCGGCCGCGTCGGCAGACCCGACGACATGGCCGGCATCGCGGTGTTCCTCGCCAGCCGTGCCAGCGCCTACGTCACCGGCGCGGTGATCCCCGTCGACGGCGGTGTGAGCACGATCCGATGAAATCGACGCTGCTGTCGCGCCGCGACCTGGACTTCCTGCTCTTCGAGTGGTTACGGGTCGACGACCTGACGCAGCGGCCGCGTTTCGCCGAGCACTCCCACGACACCTTCACCGGCGTGCTCGACCTGTGCGAACAGCTCGCGGAGCGGTACTTCGCCCCGCACAACAAGAAGAGCGACGCCCACGAACCGACATTCGACGGCCAGACGGTCACGCTGATCCCCGAGGTCAAAGAGGCATGGGATGCGTTCGCCGCTGCCGACCTGCTGGGCATGGAGTTGGACGCCGCACTCGGCGGCGCCCAACTGCCGGCGTCGGTCGCCCAGGCCGCGTTCGCCTGGATCGCGGCGGCCAACCTGGCGACGTCGGGCTACGTGATGCTCACGATCGCCAACGCGAACCTGCTGGCCGAGTTCGGCACCGACGAGCAGATCGACAGATTCCTGCGGCCGATGCTCTCCGGCCGCTTCTCCGGGACGATGGCGCTCTCGGAGACCCAGGCCGGATCATCGCTGGCCGACATCACCACCCGCGCGGAACCCCGGGACGACGGCACCTACCGGCTGTTCGGGTCGAAGATGTGGATCTCGGGCGCCGAACACGAGATCACCGAGAACATCGTCAACCTCGTGCTGGCCAAGATCCCCGGCGGACCGCCCGGCACCAAGGGCATCTCACTGTTCATCGTGCCCAAGTACCTGGTCGGCGCCGACGGGTCGGTGGGTGAGCGCAACGACGTGGTGCTGGCCGGGCTGAACCACAAGATGGGTCAGCGCGGCATCACCAACACCGTGCTCAACTTCGGCGAGGGCGTGTTCACCCCGGGCGGCGAACCCGGTGCTGTCGGCTATCTGGTCGGCGAACCGCACCGCGGCATCACCTACATGTTCCGGATGATGAACGAGGCCCGGCTCGGCGTCGGCATGGGGGCGGTCGCCCTCGGCTACACCGGCTACCTGAAGTCGCTGCAGTACGCCAGGGAACGCCCGCAGGGCAGGCCGGTGACGGCGAAGGATCCGGCCACCCCGCAGGTGCCGATCATCGAGCACGCCGACGTCAAGCGGATGCTGCTGGCGCAGAAGTCCTACGTCGAGGGTGCGCTGGCGCTCGCGCTGTACTGCGCGCGGCTGGTCGACCTCGGCGACAACCAGGACCTGCTCGACATCCTCACGCCCGTCGCCAAGAGCTGGCCGTCGCAGTGGTGTCTGGAAGCCAACAACCTGGCGATCCAGGTGCACGGCGGCTACGGCTACACCCGCGAATACGACGTCGAACAGCATTACCGCGACAACCGGCTCAACCCGATCCACGAGGGCACCCACGGCATCCAGTCCCTCGACCTGCTCGGCCGCAAGGTCATCCAGCGCGAGGGCGCGAGCCTGCAGGCCGTGGGCTCGGCGATCGGCGCGACGGTCGCCGCCGCCGGTGACATCGGCGGAGAGGCCGCCTCGCTGGCCGCCGAGCTCGACGCCCGGTGGCAGCGCCTGGTCACCGTCACGACCGCGATGTTCAGCTCCGGGGACATCGAGGCGGCGATGGCCAACAGCGTGGTCTACCTCGAGGCGTTCGGCCACATCGTGATCGCGTGGATGTGGCTCGAGCAGTTCCTCGCCGCAGCCGGCCGCACCGGCGACTTCTATGACGGCAAACGGCAGGCGGCGCGGTTCTTCTACCGGTACGAACTGCCCAGGGTGGGACCGCAACTGGACCTGCTCGAGCGCCTGGACCGCACCACGTTGGAGATGCGCGACGCCTGGTTCTGACCCTCGTGTGAATCAGGTAACACCGACGGGCCCGTTTGACCACCCGCGGGGAGCGGGAACGCGTTGGGCCATATGGACACTTCAACGCTCACACACGTGAACGCGGCCGGCGCCTGGGACACCTTCTGGCAGGGTGGCGTCGGTCAGTGGCTGGCCACGAAGGGCCTGCACATCGTGCTGGTCCTGGTCTTCGCGGTGGTCACCACCCGGCTCATCCGCTGGGTCGCGGGCCGGATCAGCCGACGCCTCAACCAGGCCGACAGCGGTGACGCGATGGTTCGTTCGGAGACGGTCAAGCACCGCCAGGCGGTCGCATCGGTGATCTCGTCGGTCGCTATCGCCGTGCTGTACGTGGTGGTCGGCGTGGACATCGCCAATCAGCTCGGCCTGCCGGTCGGCTCGCTGGTGGCGCCTGCCGCGGTGCTCGGTGCCGCGATCGGTTTCGGCGCCCAGCGCATCGTCCAGGATCTGCTCAGCGGGTTCTTCATCATCACCGAGAAGCAGTACGGTTTCGGCGATCTGGTCGACCTGACCGTCAACGGTGGCGGAAACGCCCGGGGCACGGTCGAAGACGTCACGCTGCGGGTCACCAAACTGCGCACCGGTGACGGCGAGATGTTCACCGTCCCCAATGGTCAAATCGTGAAATCGCTGAACCTGTCGAAGGATTGGGCCCGCGCGGTGGTCGACATCCCGGTGCCCAAGTCCGAGGACATCAACCACGTCAACGAGGTGCTGCGCGAGGTCTCGGCCGCCGCGATGCGTGACGGCGATCTGCCCGATCTGCTGCTCGACGAGCCGTCGCTGATGGGTGTGGAGAGCATCGAGGTCGACAGCGTCAACCTGCGGATGGTCGCGCGCACACTGCCGGGCAAGCAGTTCGAGGTGGGCCGCCGGATGCGAGCACTGGTCGTGGCGGCGTTCCGCCGCAACGGCATCGCGACGCCCGGCGGACAGCCGCCCGTCCTGGCCGGTGTCGGCGCCGACGGCGAAGGCCGCTAGTCGAACTCGATCACCTGGCGGACCGCCTTGCCCTCGGCGAGGCGGTCCATGCCACTGTTGATGTCGTCGAGCGAGATCGTCGACGAGACAAGGGTTTCCACCGGAAGTCGCCCGTTCCGCCACAGTTCCACGAAGCGTGGGATGTCTCGCGCAGGCACCGCCGAACCCAGGTAGCTGCCGATCAGGGATCGGCCCTCGGCGACGAATCTCAACGGCGACAGCGTAACTCGTGCGTCCGGTCGGGGGAGGCCGACGGTGATCGTGCGGCCGCCGGGGGCGGTGTGCGCGACCGCGGTCTCCAGCGCGGCGGGGTGCCCGACCGCTTCGATCACCACGTCGGCCTTGACGTTGCGTTCGGCGGCCTCCTCGGGGGTGTAGGCGGCGTTGATGCCCATCGAGCGGGCGCGGTCGAGTTTGTCCTCCAGCTGGTCGATTCCGACGACGTCCACGCCGTCGTAGGCCATGGCGGTGATCATCGCCGCCATCCCGACGCCGCCGAGCCCCACGACCATCACGGTCTGACCGGGTCGCGGTTTACCGACGTTGAGCACCGCGCCGCCGCCGGTGAGCACCGCGCAGCCCAGCAGGGAGGCGACCACCGGCGGCACCTCGGCGTCGACGGGCACCACCGAATGCCGGTCCACCACCGCGTGGGTGGCGAATCCGGAGACGCCGAGGTGGTGGTGCACGGGTTGACCGTCGCGGTGCAGCCGGATGTCGCCGTGCATGAGGGTGCCCGCGCTGTTGGCGGCGGTGCCGGGTTCGCAGGGGGTCAGGCCGTCGGTGGCGCACGCCGCGCAGTGGCCGCATCGGGGCAGGAACGTCATGACGACGCGCTGCCCGATCGCGAGGTCCGAACCGCCGGGACCAACCTCTTCGACGACACCGGCGGCTTCGTGGCCGAGCAGCATGGGAACCGGCCGCACCCGGTTGCCGTCGACGACCGACAGGTCCGAGTGGCACAGTCCCGCGGCCTCGATGCGGATGAGCAGTTCGTCGGGGCCGGGCGGGTCGAGCTGCAACTCGGAGACCGACAGCGGTGCGGACTCGGTGAAGGGTCGCGGCCGGCCGATCTCCTCGAGGACGGCGCCGCGGATCGTCATCGTCATGCTCACCAGACTGCCCCGACTGCGAAACTGACACCATGCCCGCCCACACTGAACGCCGGCCGACCGGCCCCGACTTCCCCGTGCACTGGCCGGTGCTGACCCGGTGGACCGACAACGACATGTTCGGTCACCTCAACAACGCCGTCTATTACGCGCTGTTCGACACCGCGATCAACGGGTGGATCAACACCACGGTGGGCATCGACCCGGTGACCGCGCCGTGGCTGGGCGTGGTGGCGGAATCGGGCTGCCAGTACTTCGCGGAGCTGAAGTTCCCCGACCCGCTGGTGGTGGGGCTGGCGGTGACGCGGCTCGGCAACAGCAGCGTCACCTACCGGTTGGCCTTGTTCGAGCGGGACGCGACGGAGGTCGCCGCCGTCGGGCACTGGGTGCACGTGTACGTCGACCGGGAGAACCGGCGTCCCGTCCCGATACCGGAGGCGATCAGGTCGCTGCTGGAGAAGGCGCGGGTGGAGTAGTCGATATGCTCGTCCGATGCCGATCGTGAGCAAGACCGTCGAGGTCGATGCGCCCGCCGAGGCGATCATGGCGATCGTCGCCGACTTCGAGAGGTTCCCGGAGTGGAACCCGGAGATCAAAGGATGCTGGATCCTCGCGCGTTACGACGATGGACGCCCCAGCCAGTTGCGACTCGACGTCGAGGTGCAGGGCCAGGCCGGCACGTTCATCACGGCGGTGTACTACCCCGCGGAGAACCAGATCTTCACGATGCTGCAGCAGGGCGACCACTTCGAGAAGCAGGAGCAGAGGTTCTCGGTGGTGCCGATCGGGGCGACGTCGCTGCTGACCGTCGACATGGACGTCGAGACGAAGCTCGCGATCCCGAAGCCGATGGTGAAGAAGGCGATCGGGGAGACGCTGGACTATCTGGCCGACAACCTCAAGGCCCGGGCCGAACAGTTGAGCGCGGGTAGCGCCTAGCCGCGTCGACTCTGCATCCAGGGCGCGGGCCACTCGTACTTCTCCGCCCTCACCGCAGAGTCACCGCACCTTCTCGTCCCAGAGCCCGATCTGCTCCAGCCGCGCGATCAGCCGCTGTGCACCGTCGATGAACTGTCCGGTCGTCAATCGGACCACCGTGTCCGCGTCCCGGCGCCGCAGCGCCGCGATCAACTCCCGGTGACTGGCCACCGCTTCGGCGCCCCAGCTCGGATCCGTCGCGTACAGCAGCGGCGGCAGGTACCGCGCCACATGGAGAAGGAACCACGCCAACTTGATCCGGCCGGAGGCGTGGTTGAACGCGCGGTGGAACGCGAACTCGGCGAACGCCACCTCCTCGGGATCGTGGTGTGCCACCGCCTCGGCCAGCGCATCGTTCAACCGTTCGAGTTCCTGGATCTGCGGTTCGGTGAAGCGCTCGGCCGCCGACAACGCCAGTTTCTCCGCGATCGTCGCCTGCAGCCAGAAGATGTCCTCGATGTCGCCACGCGTCATCGGCACCACGACATGTCCGCGGTGCGGTTCGAGCTGCACCATCCCCTCACCGCGCAGCGTGCGCAGTGCCTCGCGCACCGGCGTGATGCTCACCCCCAACTGCGCGGCGGTCTCGTCGAGCCGGATGAACGTCCCCGGCCGCAGCGCCCCGGTCATGATCTCCGCGCGCAGATGCGCCGCCACCTCATCGGAGAGCTGTTCACGACGGCTGGTACGCCGCTTCGCCGGACGTGATCTCACGGGCGCGTTCACGATGCTCTCCGGTTCTCGGGCGGGATCAAGCGAGGGTTGTCCACGAGCCGCCGAGGCCATAGTGTGACCGAGGCCATCCAATGTTTGATCAAATATCAACGACACGCAACCCCGAGACGATGGAGCCACCGCCGTTGACCCCCGAGCCCAGCGCCTCTGAGCAGCCGTATCTCGCACGCAGGCAGAACTGGACCAACCAGCTCTCTCGCCACGCCCTGATGCAGCCCGGGGCCACCGCGCTGCGCTTCATGGGCCGGACCACCACCTGGGGCGAGCTCGACCAGCGCGTCACCAAGCTCGCCGGCGCCCTGAGCCGCCGCGGCATCGGCTTCGGCGACCGGGTGCTCATCCTCATGCTCAACCGCACCGAGTTCATCGAGTCGTTCCTCGCGGCCAACAAACTCGGCGCGATCGCCGTGCCCGTGAACTTCCGCATGACCCCGCCCGAGATCGCGTTCCTGGTCAGCGACTGCGCCGCCCGGGTGGTCGTCACCGAAGCCGTCCTGGCCCCCGTCGCCACAGCCGTCCGAGACCTCGATCCCACGCTCGAGACCGTGATCGTCGCCGGCGGCGCCACCGAGTCCGCCTCCGATAAACCGGTCCTGGGTTATGACGACCTGATCGCCGAACCCGGTGAGGCGCCCGCCCCGGTCGACATCCCCAACGATTCGCCCGCGCTGATCATGTACACCTCGGGCACGACCGGGCGCCCGAAGGGCGCGGTCCTCACCCACGTCAACATCGCCGGGCAGGCGATGACATTCCTCTTCACCAACGGTGTGGACCTCAACCACGACGTCGGCTTCATCGGCGTCCCGCTGTTCCACATCGCCGGGATCGGCAACATGATCGTCGGCCTGCTCCTCGGCCGGCCGACCGTCCTCTACCCGCTGGGCGCGTTCGACCCCGGCGCCCTGCTCGACGTGCTCGCCGAAGAACAGGTGACCGGCATCTTCCTGGTCCCCGCTCAGTGGCAGGCGGTGTGCGCGGCGCAGCGGGCCAATCCGCGCGACCTCAAGCTGCGGGTGCTGTCCTGGGGCGCCGCCCCGGCATCGGACACCCTGCTGCGCGACATGGCCGAGACGTTCCCCGGCGCGCAGATCCTCGCCGCGTTCGGCCAGACGGAGATGTCTCCGGTGACCTGCATGCTCCTGGGCGAGGACGCACTGCGCAAACTCGGCTCCGTGGGCAAGGTCATCCCCACGGTCTCCGCGCGCATCGTCGACGAGGACATGAACGACGTGCCGATCGGTCAGGTCGGCGAGATCGTCTACCGCGCGCCGACCCTGATGGCCGGCTACTGGAACAACCCGAAAGCCACCGCCGAGGCGTTCGCGGGCGGCTGGTTCCACTCCGGCGACCTGGTCCGCCAGGACGAGGAGGGCTACATCTGGGTCGTCGACCGCAAGAAGGACATGATCATCTCCGGCGGGGAGAACATCTACTGCGCCGAGATCGAGAACGTGCTCGCCGCGCACCCCGCCATCGCCGAGGTGGCCGTCATCGGACGGCCCCACGAGAAGTGGGGTGAGGTCCCGGTCGCCGTCGTCGCCGTGGACCCCGCGGGGAGGCAGCAGGGGCTGTCGCTGGCCGATCTCGACGATTTCCTGACCGAGCGGCTTGCCCGGTACAAACATCCGAAGGCCCTCGAGATCGTCGAGGCGCTCCCCCGCAACCCTGCGGGCAAGGTCCTCAAAACGGAGCTACGGCAGCGCTACGCCGGCAACCAGCCGATTGACGCTGGCGAAAGTTCCACTGCCGCAACGCCTTCGGGCGCTCGGTCGGACAGTTAGCTGATGGAGACGGGTTTGCTAACGGTTAGGTGCCCAATCCGGCCGATGCGGTACACGGTCGCGAAACCATCGGGTACAGTCCTGTGGTCTCACTTACTACTTGTGAGTAGGGAGACAGTCGTCACTAGGGTCGGGATGGGGCAAGGAGGCGGCGTGCGACAGGTTCTGCCGTTGCGCCACGGGTTTGACGGTTCCGGCATGGGAGCGCACTCGTGACCGCCTCCAGTGGCGGGCTGACAGGATACGTACGCGATCAGGTGAGGCCCGGGCTCGAGGCCGTCGGCGGCTTCGTGCGCATGTGCGTGCTCACCGGCAAGGCGCTGTTCCGGCCGCCCTTCCAATGGCGCGAGTTCATCCTGCAGGCCTGGTTCCTGTTCCGGGTGTCCTTCCTGCCCACGGTCGCGGTGTCCGTCCCGCTGACCGTGCTGATCATCTTCACGCTGAACATCCTGCTCGCGGAGTTCGGCGCCGCCGACGTCTCCGGTGCCGGTGCCGCGCTCGGCGCGGTCACCCAGCTCGGACCGTTGGTCACGGTGCTGGTGGTGGCCGGTGCGGGCTCCACCGCGATCTGCGCCGACCTCGGCGCCCGCACCATCCGCGAGGAGATCGACGCCCTCGAGGTGCTCGGCATCGACCCGATCCACCGCCTGGTGGTCCCGCGCGTCGTCGCCTCCACCTTCGTCGCGCTGCTGCTCAACGGCGCGGTCATCACGATCGGCCTGGTCGGCGGCTTCATCTTCGGCGTCTACATCCAGAACGTCTCGGCGGGCGCCTACGTCTCCACGCTGACGCTGGTGACCGGCCTGCCCGAGGTGCTGATCTCGGTCGTCAAGGCCACCACGTTCGGCCTGATCGCCGGCCTGGTCGGCTGCTACCGCGGCCTGACCGTCGGCGGCGGCGCCAAGGGCGTCGGCACCGGCGTGAACGAGACCCTGGTCCTCTGCGTGGTCGCGCTGTTCGCGGTCAACGTCGTGCTGACGACCATCGGCGTGCGGTTCGGAACGGGGCGCTGACATGGCAACCACATCTCAGGCGAACACCAGCACCGGAACCGTCCTCCGGCAGCGCTTCCCCCGTGGCTACGCCCGGGCCGAGAAGCTCGTCGCCGCGCCGTCGCGCGGTCTGGACAGCGTCGGCCACGTCGCCTGGTTCGTCGTCACCGCCGTCGGCTCGATCGGCCACGCGCTGCGGTACTACCGCAAGGAAGTGCTCCGGCTGATCGCCGAGATCGGCATGGGCACCGGCGCGATGGCCGTCATCGGCGGCACCGTCGCGATCGTCGGTTTCGTCACCCTCTCCGGTGGCTCGCTGATCGCCATCCAGGGCTTCGCCTCCCTGGGCAACATCGGTGTGGAGGCGTTCACCGGCTTCTTCGCCGCACTGGTCAACGTGCGTATCGCCGCACCCGTGGTGTCCGGTCAGGCGCTGGCAGCCACCGTCGGCGCGGGGGCGACCGCCGAACTCGGCGCCATGCGCATCAGCGAGGAGATCGACGCCCTCGAGGTGATGGGCATCAAGTCCATCTCGTACCTCGTCTCCACCCGCATCATGGCCGGCTTCATCGTGATCATCCCGCTGTACGCGATGGCGATCATCATGAGCTTCCTGTCAGCGCAGGTCACCACGACGCTTTTCTACGGGCAGTCGACCGGCACCTACGAGCACTACTTCCGAACGTTCCTACGACCCGACGACGTCGCGTGGTCGTTCGTGCAGGCGATCGTCATCTCGATCATCGTCATGCTCAACCACTGCTACTACGGCTACTTCGCCAGCGGCGGCCCGGTGGGCGTCGGTGAGGCGGTCGGCCGGTCGATGCGGGCTTCGCTGATCGCGATCGTGCTGGTGGTCCTGTTGGCCTCGTTGGCGCTGTACGGCACCGACCCGAACTTCAACCTCACGGTGTAGCGATGAGCTCTCCCCAAGCGCCGGTCAACAATCCGCGCAAGCCTCCTTACAAGCTCGCCGGACTCGTTCTGCTGCTCGTCTTCGCCGTCGTCGCGACGGTGGTGTGGTTTCAGTTCCGCGGCGACTTCGCTTCGCGCGAGAAGCTGACCATGATGGCCGCCCGCGCCGGCCTGAACCTCGACCCCGGCACCAAGGTCACCTACAACGGTGTGGAGATCGGCCGCGTCGCCGAGGTCAACGCGGTCAGCGTCGGCAACGATCCCCGGGCCAGGATCACGCTCGAGGTCGACACGAAGTACATGCAGCTGATCCCGGCGAACGTGCTTGCGGACATCTCGGCGACCACGGTGTTCGGCAACAAGTACGTCTCGTTCACCACGCCGCCCGACCCGGTCCCGCAGCGGATCAAGTCCACCGACGTCATCGACGTGACCAGCGTGACGACGGAGTTCAACACGCTGTTCGAGACCGTCGTGTCGGTGGCGGAGAAGGTGGACCCGGTCAAGCTGAACCAGACCCTGACCGCGACCGCGCAGGCCCTGGACGGCCTCGGCGACCGCTTCGGCGAGTCGATCGTCAACGGCAACGCGATCCTGGCCGACCTCAACCCGCAGATGCCGCAGATCCGACGGGACGTCCGCGGGCTGGCCGACCTCGGCGAGGTGTACGCCAACGCCGCCCCCGATCTGTTCGACGGGCTGGAGAATGCGGTGACCACGGCCCGCACGCTCAACGAACAGCGCGGCAACCTCGATCAGGCGCTCATCGCGGCGGTCGGCTTCGGCAACACCGGCGGTGAGGTGTTCGAACGTGGTGGTCCCTACCTGGTCCGCGGTGCGGAGGACCTCATCCCGACGAGTGCGCTGCTCGACGAGTACAGCCCCGCGCTGTTCTGCACGATCCGCAACTTCCACGACGTGGAGCCGAAGATCTCGTCGTCGCTGGGCGGGAACGGCTATTCGCTCAACACCCACTCCGAGGCCCTCGGCGCGGGCAACCCGTACGTGTACCCGGACAACCTGCCGCGCGTGAACGCCAAGGGTGGTCCGGAGGGGCGGCCCGGCTGCTGGCAGCCCATCACCCGGGATCTGTGGCCCGCGCCGTACCTGGTCCTCGACACAGGCGCCTCCCTTGCGCCGTACAACCATCTCGAACTCGGTCAACCGATCGCCATCGAATACGTCTGGGGACGCCAGATCGGGGAGAACACGATCAACCCATGAAAATCACCGGTACCGCACTCAAACTCGGCGCCTTCTCGCTGGTGCTGCTGCTGTTCACCGCGATCATCATCGTGGTGTTCGGTCAGATGCGTTTCGATCGCACCACCGGCTACTCGGCGATCTTCACCAATGTCAGCGGCCTGCGGCCCGGCCAGTTCGTCCGCGCCTCCGGCGTCGAGGTCGGCAAGGTCTCCAAGATCGAGCTGATCGAAGGGGGCAGCCGGGTCAAGGTCGACTTCAAGGTCGACCGGTCCCTGCCCCTGTTCGACGAGTCCACCGCGTCGGTGCGCTACCTGAACCTGATCGGCGACCGCTACCTCGAACTCAAGCGCGGCGACAGCGATCGGAAGATGCCCTCCGGCGGCACCATCCCGGTCGAGCGCACCGAACCCGCGCTGGACCTCGACGCGCTCATCGGCGGTTTCCGCCCGCTGTTCCGGGCGCTCGACCCGGAGAAGGTCAACAACATCGCCAGGTCGATCATCACGGTATTCCAGGGGCAGGGCGGCACCATCAACGACATCCTCGACCAGACCGCGTCGCTGACGTCGGCGCTGGCCGATCGAGACCAGGCGATCGGTGAGGTGATCCGCAACCTCAACACCGTGCTCGACACCACCGTCAGGCACCAGGAGCAGTTCGACGAAACGCTGGTGAACTTCGAGCGGCTCATCACCGGTTTGAAGAACCGCGCCGACCCGATCGCGTCGTCGGTCGCCGACATCAGCGACGCCGCGGGCACCGTGGCCGACCTGCTCGCCGAGAACCGGCCGCTGCTGCAGGACACGGTCGGCTACCTGGAGGCCACCCAGCAGCCGCTGGTCGAGCAGAAGGGTCAGCTCAATGACATCCTCGTCCGGTTGCCGAACGCGTTGAAGATCATCGGCCGCGCCGGCGGCGTGTACGGCGACTTCTTCAACTTCTACGCCTGCGACGTGACGCTCAAGCTCAATGGCCTGCAGCCGGGCGGGCCGGTGCGCACCGTCAAGGTGTGGGGTCAGCCCACGGGTAGGTGCACTCCGCAATGAGAACGCTCGAGGGATCGAACCGCCTCCGCGGCGGGTTGATGGGCATCATCATCCTGGTGCTCGTCGTCGGGGTCGGACAGAGCTTCGCCAGCGTGCCTATGCTGTTCGCCAAGCCGAGGTACTTCGCGCAGTTCGGCGACACCGGCGGCATCAACCCCGGCGACAAGGTCCGCATCGCCGGCGTCGACGTCGGCGAGGTGCTCAAGACCGAGATCGAGGGCGACAAGGTCGTCGTCGGCTTCACGCTGGGCGGTACGCAGATCGGCAGTGACAGCCGCGCGGCGATTCGCACGGATACGATTCTGGGCCGCAAGAACATCGAGATCGAGCCGCGTGGGTCGACTGCGCTGGAGGCGAACGGAATTCTGCCGCTGGGGCAGACGACCACGCCGTACCAGATCTACGACGCGTTCTTCGACCTCACCAAGTCGGCATCCGGCTGGGACACCACATCGGTGCGCGAGTCGCTCAATGTGCTGTCGGAGACGATCGACCAGACCTATCCGCACCTGAGCGCGGCGCTCGACGGGGTGGCCCGCTTCTCCGACACCATCGGTAAGCGCGACGAGCAGCTCAAACAGCTGCTGGCCAATGCCAACAAGATCGCCGGGGTGCTGGGTGAGCGCAGCGGTCAGGTGAATGCGCTGCTGGTCAACGCGCAGACCCTGCTGGCCGCGATCAACGAGCGCAGCTACGCCGTCGGCCAGCTGCTGGAGCGGGTGTCGGCGTTCTCGGAGCAGGTCGAGGGCTTCATCGACGACAACCCGAACCTCAACAGGGTGCTCGAGCAGCTGCGCGTGATCAGCGACATCCTCGTCGAGCGCAAATTCGACCTGGTCGACGTGCTGACCACGCTGAGCAAGTTCACCGCATCGCTGGCCGAGGCCTTCGCGTCCGGCCCGTACTTCAAGGTCATGCTGGTCAACCTGGCGCCCTACTGGATCCTGCAGCCGTACGTCGACGCGGCGTTCAAGAAGCGCGGCATCGACCCGCAGAAGTTCTGGCGTGACGCCGGTCTGCCGGCCTACCAGTTCCCGGATCCGAACGGGGTGCGTCAGCCCAACGGTGCGCCGCCGCCTGCGCCGGCGACCCTGCAGGGCACTCCGGAGTACCCGAATCCCGCGGTGCCGAGGGGCGACCCATGTTCCTACACCCCGCCGGCCGACGGCCTGCCCACACCGGGCAATCCGCTGCCGTGTGCGGACCTGAGCGTCGGCCCGTTCGGCGACAATCCCTACGGTCCGAACTACCACGGCCGGCCCAACGTGGCGACGTCGGAGCCGAACCCGAACGGCATGTTGCCCACTCCCGGCGTCGCCAGTTCCGGGGTGCCGGGTCAGCAGGCGCCCGTGGTGCCGGGTACGCCCGTGCCGCTGCCGCCGGCCCCGCCGGGTGCGCGCAACGAGCCGCCGGGACCGTTCCCCGGTCCGACGGCCGTAGGCGGTCAGGTGAACAACGTGCCGCCGCCGCCGGCGCTGCCGGGTCCGCCGCCGCCGCCGGGGCCGGGCCAGCAGCTGTCGCCCGCCCAGACGGGTCCGCTGCCGGGCAATCCACCGTTCCTCCCGCCGGGATCTCAACAATGACGGGGGCCTGATCAATGTCAACGATCTTCAACGTGCGGAACATGAAGATGCCGACGTTGTCACGCGCTTCGGTGATCATCGGCACGCTTGTCGTGGTGCTGGCGCTGGTGGCCGCGTTCGCGGGCTGGCAGCTGTACAAGAGGCTGTCCACGAACACCGTCGTGGCGTACTTCTCCGACACCCTGGCGCTGTACCCCGGCGACAAGGTGCAGATCATGGGTGTGCGGGTCGGCACGATCGACAAGATCGAACCGGCGGGCGACAAGATGAAGGTGACCTTCAGCTACGAGTCGAAGTACAAGGTGCCCGCGAACGCCACCGCGTCGATCCTCAACCCGAGCCTGGTGGCCTCGCGCACCATTCAGCTGGCCCCGCCGTACACGGGCGGCCCGGTCATGGAGGATGACGCGGTCATCCCGATCGACCGCACCCAGGTGCCCGTCGAGTACGACGAGCTGCGTGACTCGCTCGACCGCATCCTCACCGACCTCGGCCCCACGCCGGACCAGCCCAAGGGTCCGTTCGGTGACGTGATCGAGTCCTTCGCCGACGGTCTGTCCGGCAAGGGAAAGCAGATCAACACGACGTTGAACAGCCTCTCGGAGGCGCTGACCACCCTCAACGAGGGCCGCGGTGACTTCTTCAGCGTGGTCAAGAGCCTCGCGTTGTTCGTCAACGCGCTCTACCGCAGCGATCAGCAGTTCGTCGCCCTCAATGACGACCTGGCGCAGTTCACCAACTCGTTCACCAACACCGACCGCGAGCTGGCGACCGCGCTGCAGGACCTCAACGAGCTGCTCACCACCACGCGCGGGTTCCTCGACGAGAACAGTGAGGTCCTGACCAAGGACATCAACAACCTCGCCGACGTGACCAACGCGATCCTGCAGCCCGAACCGCTCGACGGTCTGGAAACGGGTCTGCACGTGTTACCGAACCTGGGCGGCAACATCCTCAACATCAGCTCACCGGTCAACGGCGGCATCGTCGGTGTGCCGGTCATCAACGGCATGGCCAACCCGATGCAGTTCATCTGCAGTGCGATCCAGGCGGGCAGCCGGCTGGGCTACCAGGAGTCGGCGGAACTGTGCGCGCAGTACCTGGCGCCGATCCTCGATGCGCTGAAGTTCAACTTCCCGCCGTTCGGGTTGAACCAGATCAGCACGGCCATGACGTTGCCGAAGATGATCGCCTACTCCGAGGACCGGCTGCGCCCGCCGCCGGGATACAAGGACACCACGGTGCCCGGCATCTTCTCCCGCGACACGTTGTTCTCCCACGGCAACCACGAGCCCGGCTGGGTCGTCGCCCCGGGGATGCAGGGCGTCGACGTGCAGCCGTTCACCGCGAACATGCTGACGCCGCAGTCGCTGGCCGCGCTGCTCGGCGGACCCGACGCGCCGATCCCGGGTGCACCGCCCGCGTTCGGCACCACGCGCGACGGCAACCTGCCCGGCCCGCCGAACGCCTTCGACGAACGCAATCCGTTGCCGCCGCCGTGGTACCCGCAACCCGGCCCGCCGCCCGCACCCGCCCCGGGTGTCATCCCGGGCGACCCCGGGGGCTCCCCGCTGTCGGGTCCGGCGCCAGGACCCGCGCCCGCCGCGCAGGCACCCGCACCGGCAGGCCCGCCGTTGCCCGCTGAAGCAGGAGCGCCGTGATGAAGCACAGGATCCGTCGTCTCGCCACCCGCACGGTCGCGCTCGCCGTGGCCGCGGTGGTGCTGACGTCGTGCGGTTCGTGGAAGGGCATCGCGAACGTGCCGTTGCCCGGCGGTCCGGGCACCGGCGGCGATGCCATGACGGTGTACGTCCAGATGCCGGACACGTTGGCGCTCAACGTCAACAGCCGGGTCCGGGTGGCCGACGTCTTCGTCGGGACCGTCCGCGCGATCGAGCTGAAGAACTGGGTCGCAACCCTCAAGCTGGGCATCCAGCCGGGTGTCGAACTGCCGTCCAACGCGCTGGCCAAGATCGGTCAGACCAGCCTCCTGGGGTCCCAGCACGTCGAGCTGGAGGCACCACCGGATCCGTCGTCGGAGCCGCTTCGCGACGGGGACACCATCCCGCTGAAGAACGCCTCGGCGTTCCCCACCACCGAGCGGGTGCTCGCCAGCATCGCGACGATCCTGCGCGGCGGAGGCATCCCCAACCTCGAGGTGATCCAGACCGAGGTGAACAACCTGCTGACCGGGCGGGCGGAGCAGATCCGCGAGTTCCTCGGCCGGCTCGACGTGTTCACCGACGAGCTCAACCAGCAGCGTGAAGACCTCACCCGCGCCATCGACTCGACGAACCGGTTGCTCAACATCGTGGCGAGCCGCAACGACACCCTCGACCGTGTGCTCACCGAGTTCCCGCCGCTGATCGAGCACTTCGCCGAGACGCGGGATCTGTTCGCCGACGCCGTGATCGCGGTGGGCCGCATCAGCCGCGCGGCCGACACCTACCTCGGCCAGGCCCAGGACCCCCTGAACACCAACCTGCAGAACCTGCAGCGTCCGCTCAAGCAGTTGGCCAGGTCGTCGCCGTACCTGATCGGTGCGCTCAAGCTGATGCTGACCGCCCCGTTCAGCATCGAGAACATCCCGAAGGTGGTGCGCGGGGACTACATCAACGTGTCGCTGAACGTGGACCTGACGTTGTCGGCCCTCGATAACGCTTTCCTGTCCGGCACCGGTGTGTCGGGTATGGCCCGCGCGCTCGAACAGTCGTGGGGCCGCGACCCGGCGACAATGATCCCGGACGTGCGCTTCACGCCGAACGCGCACAGCGCACCGAACGGACCGCTGGTCGAAAGGGGTGAGTGAGCGGTGCTGACTCGCTTCATCAAGATCCAGCTGATCATCTTCACGGTGCTGACGGTGATCGCGCTCGCGGTGCTCGGCTGGTATTACCTGCGGGTGCCCAGCCTGGTCGGGATCGGGCAGTACACGCTGCACGCCGAACTGCCGAGGTCGGGCGGCCTCTACTCAACCGCCAACGTCACCTACCGCGGCACGACGATCGGCAAGGTCACCGCGGTCGAGCCCACCGAGCGCGCCGCCAAGGCGACGATGAGCATCGACAACCGGTACAGGATCCCGGTCGATGCGAGCGCCAACGTGCACTCGGTCTCGGCCATCGGTGAGCAGTACCTCGACCTGGTGTCGACCGGCAACCCGGGCCAGTACTTCAGCGACGGGCAGACCATCACCAAGAGCACGGTGCCCAGCGAGGTGGGACCCGCACTCGATGCGGCCAACGAGGGCCTTGCCGTGCTGCCCAGGGAGAAGATCGACGCGCTGCTCACCGAGACCGCGGACGCGGTCGGCGGCCTCGGCCCGTCGTTGCAGCGGCTGGTGGACTCCACCACGTTGATCGCCCAGGACTTCAAGGACAACCTGGGTCCGGTCAACGACATCATCGCGAATTCGGCGCCGATCCTGGAGAGCCAGGTGAACTCCGGCGACAACATCGCGCAGTGGTCGCGCAACCTGAACATCCTGGCGGCCCAGTCGGCCGAACAGGACGCCGCACTGCGCAGCGGGCTGCAGCAGGCCGCGCCGACCGCCGACCAGCTCAACGCGGTGTTCAGCGGCGTGCGGGACTCGTTGCCGCAGACGCTGGCCAATCTGGCCGTGGTCATCGACATGCTCAAGCGCTACAACAAGGGCCTGGAACAGGCCCTGGTGGTGCTGCCGCAGGGCGCGTCGGTCGCGCAGGCGGGCACGATCTTCGAGGGCGAGGGCCTGCTGCACTTCGGTCTGTCGATCAACCAGCCGCCGCCGTGTCTGACCGGGTTCCTGCCCGCATCGGAGTGGCGTGCGCCGGCCGACACCAGCATGAAAGAGCTGCCGTCGGGCACCTACTGCAAGATCCCGAAGGACTTCCAGGCCAACGTCGTCCGCGGTGCGCGCAACTATCCGTGCGCCGACGTGCCGGGTAAGCGGGCGGCGACGCCGAAGGAGTGCCGCAGCGACGAACCGTACGTGCCGCTGGGCACCAACCCCTGGTACGGCGATCCGAATCAGATCCGCGACTGCCCGGCCGCCGGTGCCCGCTGCAACCAGCCGGTGCACCCGGGCCGCAACGGCGTGATCCCCGCCCCGTCGATCAACAACGGGATGAACCCGCTGCCCGCCGATCAGCTCCCGCAGCCGCCGTCGCCGGTCAGCGACCCGTTGAGCCCGCCGGGGCAGGGCCGCGTCCAGTGCAGTGGACAGCAGCCCAACCCCTGCATCTACACTCCGGCACCAGGACCACCGGGAACCGCTGTGTACAACCCAGCCAGTGGCGAGGTGGTCGGACCTGACGGCGTCAAGTACAACGTCAGCAATTCGAGCAACCCAGGAGACGACGGATGGAAGGAGATGCTGGCACCCGCCAGCTGAACCCCACCGATGCTGAGGAAACGCCGGACCAGTCGGTAGCAGTATCTTCAGACGACCCAGCCAACCCCACAACCGAATCCCCCGTCGAGGACAGCCCCGAGGCGCACACCGGTGTGCTGACCGGGGACGACGGGCGGCGCCCGCCGCGCCTGGGCCGCGGATGGCTGGCGGCGATCTGCCTCGTGCTCCTGCTGCTCGGCGCCGGTGCCGGCGTCGGCGGATACCTGGCGATGCGGTCGCACCAGGACAGCGCGGAACTCGCGTCGAACGAGGCCGCCGCCCTGGCGGCCGCGCGGGACTGCGTGGCAGCCACCCACGCTCCGGACGCGGCGGCGATGACCGAGAGCCAGGCCAAGATCCTCGAGTGCTCGACGGGCGACTTCGGCGTACAGGCCGGGTTGTACGGCGGGCTGCTCGTCGACGCCTACCGTGCCGCCAACGTGCAGGTGCAGGTGTCCGACATGCGCGCGGCGGTGGAGAAGCACAACGACGACGGGTCCATCGACGTGCTGGTCGCGGTGCGGGTCAAGGTGACCAACTCCGAGGCCGCCGACCAGGAGCAGGGATATCGCCTCCGGGTCCAGATGGCTCCCGACGAAGGCGCGTACAAAGTCGCCAAACTCGACCAGGTGACCTCATGACGGCGGTCGTCGACGCGCCGCCGGAGGCCCCGATCGCCGAGACGGTGCCCGCCGAGCCGCTCGCCAGGTGGCACGTGCGGGCGGGCGCCCTCGCGGTCGACGTGCTGCCGGGCCTGGCCGTGGTCGCGACGACCGCGCCGTGGTTCCTGGCGGGCCCGCGGATCGGGTGGTCGTGGTGGGTGCTGACGGCGGTGGCCGTACTGGCGCTGCTCGCGGTGATCGTCAACCGGGTGCTGGTGCCTTCGCTGACCGGTTGGACGCTGGGCCGCGCGCTGGTCGGGATCCGCGTGGTGCGGCGCGACGGCGGCGAGGCCGGGCTGGGCCGACTGCTGCTGCGCGAACTGGCGCACCTCCTCGACACCGCGGGCCTCTTCGTCGGATGGCTGTGGCCGCTGTGGGACCGGCGCAACCGCACCTTCGCGGACCTGCTGGTGCGCACCGAGGCGCGCCCCGTCGTACGCCCGGAGCGCGATATGCGCCGGTTCACCGCCAAGGTGCTGATCGGTGTCGTCGTGGTGGCCGCCGTCGCGGTGGCCGTGACCTACCTGACGGTCTACCGGCAGGAACAGGCGCTCGACCAGTCGCGGGCACAGATCGCCGAGCAGGGGCCGCGGATCGTCGAGCAGATGCTGAGCTTCGGCGTGGAGACCATGGACGAGGACTTCAGCCGGGCGCAGTCGCTGACCACCGAGGCCTACCGGCCGCAGTTGGTGGCGCAGCAGGACGTCGCGCGCAAGGCCGGGGCGACCACCAACGAATACTGGGCGGTCAGCAGCGCCGTGCTGTCGTCGTCGAAGAACGAGGCGGCGATGCTGCTCGCGATGCAGGGGCAGCGCGGCACCAAGGCCGAGGACCTGAAGTTCATCACCGCGACGGTGCGCGTGGACTTCGACAAGATCGGTGACAACTGGCGTGTCGACAGCCTGGCGGTGCTCAAGGCACCGGCGATGCAGGGAGGTGGTCAGTGAGCCCGCGCCGCAGAGTCGACGCCGACGAAAAGGACTTCTTCGCGGTGTCGCCGAGGCCGCCGCGCCGGTGGGGTCTGCCGCTGATCGCCGCGCTGGCGGGGGTGCTGCTCGCCGCGGCGGTGGGTTGGAGCACGTTCATGCTGGTTTCACATGAAACCGACCGGCGCGCCGAACTGCGCGACGCCGCCGCACTGGATTACGTGCGGAGCTTCATGACGACCTACACCACGCTGGACCCGTTCAACGCCAACGCCTACGCCGACCGTGTGCTGGCGCAGGGCACCGGCGACTTCGCGAAGATGTTCAAAGAGAAGATGAACGAGATCGTGATCCAGGTGGCCCGCGCCGAACCCACGGAGGGCAAAGTGGTCGAGGCCGGCGTGCAGCGCTGGAACGACAACGGCAGCGTCGACGTGCTGGTGGCCACCACGACGACATCGAAGACACCGGACGGTAAGCAGACGATCGAGAGCGGCAACCGTTGGGTGGCGACCACGACTCAGGAGGGACAGCAGTGGAAGATCAGCCAGCTGATTCAGGTGATCTGACCACCGATCCCCAGCGCAAGCGGCGGTGGTCGTTCCGGCGCAACAAAACCGTTGCGCCCCAGCCTGATCCGAAGGTCGAAGCCGCTGCCGACACGGTGGTGCCCGAGGAGCCCGCGCCGCGGGTACCGACGGGCAAGTCGCGTCGGACGCCGAAGCCGGCCCCGGTGTCCGGCCTGGAGACCGAGCAGGATGTCGCTGAGCCCCCCGCCACCGAGCGCGAAGTCACCGAGTCCGACCCCACCGAGCCTGAAGCCGACCCCACCGAGCCCGAGTCGGAAACCGCTGAGACGGAACCGCAACCGGAACCGGTCCTCGTTCCGCACCGTCCGGCGGGCAAGCGGCTGTTGACTGCGGCCGCCGCCGCGTCGGTGCTCTTCGTCGGGGCGGCCGCATTCGCCGGCGCCACCCTCCAGCCGTATCTTGCCGACCGCGCCGCTGTCGACACGAAACTGGACATCGCCCGCACGGCGGCCGAAGCCATCACCACCCTGTGGAGCTACACCCCGGACGACATGGCGTCGCTGCCCGACCGCTCGTCGCGTTATCTCGCAGGCGATTTCGCCACGGAGTATCGCCGGTACATCGACGCGATCGTGTCGACGAACCAGCAGGCGAAGGTGACGAATCAGACGCAGGTGATGGGCACGGCCGTCGAGAGCCTCACGCCGACGGAGGCCACCGCCCTGGTGTACACGAACTCGGTGTCGACCAGCCCAGTGAGCAAGAACGTGCCGTCGCTGCGCTACCTGTCCTACCGGTTGACCATGGAGCGCGACGGCTCGGACTGGCTGATCACCGGGATGAACGCGGTGACCAAGCTGGATCTCACACCGCAGATCTAGCGTCGGCACTCCGCCATGGCCGTCCGCTCACCGGTCTCGAACCGGTTGACCGTCACCGCGTTACTGCTGCTGACGTTCGCGACGGGTCTGGTCGACGCGATCAGTGTCCTGGTCCTCGGCCACGTCTTCGTGGCCAACATGACCGGCAACGTGATCTTCCTCGGCTTCTGGTTCGTCCCGCACTCGGGCGTGGATCTGACCGCGGCGCTGGTCGCGTTCCTCAGCTTCGTGGCGGGCGCGGTGGTCGGAGGCCGGCTGGCCCGCCATCTCGGCCCTCACCCGCGCCGCTGGCTGACCACCGCGTTGAGCGTCGAAGTAGTGGCACTCCTGGTGCTGGCGGTCCTGGCCGGCTCCGGGGTGCTCGACTACCACGACGATACGAAGCTGATCCTGATCGCCGGTCTCGCAGTGGTTTTCGGGATCCAGAACGCGACGGCGCGCCAGTTCGGGATACAGGAGCTGAGCACCACGGTGCTGACCCAGACGATCGTCGGGCTCGGCTTCGACAGCAGACTGGCCGGGGGCAGTGGTGATCGGGAAAAGCTGCGCTACGGGGTGGTGCTCACGATGTGCGCGGGCGCAGTTGTCGGAGCCACGCTGTCCCTGGTGACGGTCGCCCCGGTGATCGCGCTGGCCGGCGGTGTGGTGGCGACCGCGATGGCGATCTTCCGCTTCGGGCGCGCGGCGCCGGCGTGACCGAATTCGTGAAGCGCAATCCCGCCGCGCCACCGAACTTCTTCGCGTGCGAGGCGGCGGGGCTGCGGTGGCTCGCGGCGGCCGGTGGTGCGGCGTGTGTGCCCGTGATCGGTTGGGACGCCGCCTCATTGACGCTCACGCGCCTGGCCACCGCATCGCCGACACCACGGGCGGCGGCGGAGTTCGGGGCGCGGCTGGCCGTGACCCACGATGCCGGCGCCGACGCGTTCGGTTCGGGCCCGGATGGTTGGGACGGGCCGGGGTTCTTCGGGCCGCTGCATCAACCGCTGCCGATGTCGTTGACGGGGCACCGCAGCTGGGGCGAGTTCTACGCCGACGAGCGACTCGGTCCGATGGCGGAGCACGCCGCGCCACGGCTGAGCGCCACGGCGCGCGACGCCCTGGAGGAGGTCCGCGACGCATGCCGCGCGGGGCGGTTCGACGACGATGACGCACCGGCCCGTCTGCACGGAGATCTGTGGAGCGGGAACCTGATGTGGACCCCGGACGGTGTGGTGCTGATCGATCCCGCTGCCCACGGCGGCCACCGAGAGACCGACCTCGCGATGCTCGACCTGTTCGGCTGCCCGCATCTGGGCGAGGTGCTCGCGGGCTACCGGTCGGTGCGTCCGCTGCACGACGGGTGGCGGGACCGCACCGCTCTGCACCAGCTGTATCCGCTGCTCGCCCACGTGGCGCTGTTCGGCGGCGGGTACGCCCGGCAGACGGAGTCGGCGCTGGCCGGCGTGCTGCGCACCGCCCGCTGAATACTTGCCTACACAACTACAGCGAACACATGGCTGGACGGCATGACACGTTGCCGATGCGCGATGAGGTGGATGAATACGCAAAATCCCGACAGTGTCGTCGGCGCCCTGAGGCCGCGTGGCTAACTCGGGCGAAGCGACCGGGGGGCTCCTAAGCAGCAACGGGTTCGTGACGTTTCTGCGTGGCTGACGGATTCCTTTGACTCCGATAGGACAGGCGCCCACCAGCGTCGGAGGCGGACATCGGGTGCGGGCTGAGTCGGGAGGGCCCAGTGCGTGCGTTTTCCCAGCAATTTGACGCAGCCGGCAGTAGGGGGTGCTAGGTTCCTGAGGTCGAGCTGTGAATCTGCGGGGAGGATCGGGCGAATGGCCAAACATCGCGGTGCGAAACGGCGATCGAAGAAGATTGCTGCACTCGGGGCGGCCACCGTCACCGCGACCGCCCTCACGGTCGGGATCACGCCCGCACCCGAGGCCGAGGCCGCGAGTACTCGCTCGACGGACGCCGTCGATCTGACGGCCGACTTCCGCCTGTTCCCGCCGCCCCAGGCCATCCCCGACCTGACCAACGGTGCGGGGAGTGCCGCGTACGACGTCAAGAACGCGTTCGCCGACTTCGTGTTCCGGTCGATCTTCGACAATGTCAACCTCGCGGCATTGGCGCGCGCGGCCGGCGTCGATCCGCAGAGCCTCCTGGAACGTGTGCTGGAGAACCTGCCGCTGGCGCTGCTGACCGATCCGATCTTCGGCATCGTCAACAACATTCCGCTTCCGATCGGCAACCTGGTCAGCCAGCTCCCGCTGCTGGGCGGACTGCTGGGCGACATCCTCGGCAACGGCCTGAACCAGGCGGGGATCAACACGATCGGCGAGGTCCTCGGGATCCTTGGCATCGACCTCAGCGATCCGTTCAACCTGTCGGAGACCGGCGGCCGCCTCGGGGTCAACCTCGTCTCCTCCGGTCACGTCTTCACGCTGCTCAAGGTCCTCGGCACCGACCTGGGCTGGGTGCCGACCCTGCCGAACTCCGTCTCTGACGAGGTGAACCGCACCGACTACCTCGGCGTCGGCGTCGACGGGCTGCTCGACCTGGTGGACACCGGCGTCATCTCCATTCCCGGGCTGCTCAACGACATCCTCGAGGCACTGGGGCTCGACAACCTCGACGCCATCCCCGACGCCATCAAGGCGCGGGTGCCGATCGTGATCGGCGACGGTGTCGGAGCATTCGCGGCCGGGATGGCCTATCAGGACATCCTCGCCGACCTCCCGAATCAGCCCGGCGGGTCGAACTACAACGGCAGCGAGGCCGCGCCGCTGCTGGGCAGCCTCACCGTGCTGCCGATGTTGTTGCTGCGCAACCCCGGTCGCGCGAACGGCGGCCTGTTCGCCCGGTTCTACCCGCTGGCCGGACTGTTCGGCATCGACACCGTCACACCGGAGACCGAGTTGAGCAACAGCGGCGGCCTGGCGCTTCCCGGCGGCCTGTATCTCGGTGGCGCGACGCTGGTCCCCGTCAAGATCGACGTCGGCCTGCAGTACGACCCCTTCTCCGACTTCGCGGCGTGGCCCAACCCGTTCTCGCTGCTGAACAACCTTGCCGCATCGGCGCTTCCGACGTACTACCTGCGGGGGCTGGATGTCGGGCTGACCGCGGGCGCGGTGGCCGACCAGCTGGCCCCGCAGATCGGCGAGGTGGTCGAAGGTCCGCTCGAGGGCGACCCGCTGGCGCTCAACTTCTACGTGACGATCCCGATCGACGCGTTGCCGCTCCTCGAGCCGACGTACCTGATCGTCGACGCGATCAACCTGCTCACCGGCGCCAACCTCAACAACCCGATCGGGACCGCGCTGGGGCCCGCGCTGAGCAGCCTGGTCAACCTGGGCTACACCGATGTGGAGCGGCGCTGGAACGACGACGGCGATTACTGGGAGTACGTCCGCACCTTCGACGACAGCAGGGTGCCCACGGCGTTCGGCTCCTTTCCCGACATCAACTGGTTCAACGTGCCCGGCGACATCGTCGGGGCGTTGGGTGCCGGCGTCCGCCAGGCGTTCGAGGACGGGTTGGTGAACCGCGACGGACCGGTCAAGAACGTCCTGGCCACCGTGCTCAACCTGTTGGGTCTGGACGGCGGGCTGCCGGGCGGGATCGGCAATCTGGGGCTCGACGGGGTCTTCGACCAGATCCGCGACACCATCGACGGCGTGCTGAGCGATCTCGATCTGCCGCGCCCGCCGAGCGTCGCTGTCAACGCCGTGCCCGACGACAACGCTTCCCGAGTCGCGCTCAAGACGACCGCCGCGGACGACGTCGAGGACGACGGCGCCACGGGTGCGGACACCGACGCCGACACCACCGAGACCGAGTCGCCGTCCGCCGACGAGACACCGGTGGACGAGGCACCGGTGGACGAGGCACCGGTGGACGAGGCACCGGAGGACGAGGCTCCGGTCGACGAGGCACCGGTCGACGAGGACGGCGATATCGATGCCGAGGATCCCGCCGACGAGACCGCCGACGAGACCGCGGACGATGAGGCGTCCGACGCCGAGACGTCGGGCGACGACGCCACAGACACGGACACCGCCGACACCGGCGACAAAGCCGACACCGGCGACAAAGCAGACACCGGTAGCGACGCCAAGGCCGCCTGACGATCAGGCCGGTGCGGTCGCGATCTCACCGATCACCGGGGCCAGCCACTGGGCGTACTCGCCGGTGATGTGGTTGTCGTCGCGGTAGACCAACGTGTTCCCGACGATGACCGGACAGCGCTGCGCCGTGCAGAACAGATCGCTGAGGTCGGCGTACCTGCCGCCGGCCGATTGCACCGCGCCCGCCTCGGCGGCGATTCCGTTGTCGTTCAACGCCGCCGCTCGCACGGGCGAACACGCCACCACGTCGTCCATGTGGCCGGAGACGCAGGACGGCACCGTCGACAACGGATCCGGCACGGGCCCCAGGACGAGTACGGCGGCTCCCGTCGCACGTAACCGTGAGACGAGCCGGGAGAGTCCGTCGACCCACGCCGGATCGTAGGAGGCGAAGCCGAAGTCGGCGCCGTAGCGGCGGGACATGTCGACGACGATCAGTTGCGGGCGTTCGGCCTCCAGCCGGTCGAGCACGTCGACGCGCCACTGTTCGCACTCGCTGAACGTCCGGCCCAGGTAAGGGCTGGTGATCGGCAGCTCCATCAGCGGGCAGGTCACCTTACTCAGGGTCTCCAGCCGCCAATCATGTTGCTTTGCAGCTGCTTCCAGAGCCGGCTGCCACATCGCGGCATGCGAGTCGCCGACGAGGGCGACCCGTACGGGGGATGCGGCGTTTCCCGACACACAGTCGGGTTGTTCGACGTCCCGCCACGACAGGACGCAGCCGTTGACGAACACCTCGGGTTTGGCGACGTCGCCCAGCGGGGGCGAGAGATCGGCGGGGACGGTGCGCATCTCGGCGGAGGCGGCGACAGCGGCTTGGACCTGCTGGCGGGGCGTGGGTGTGACCCGGCCGGGGCCGGGGGCGGCGGAGGACGGTGCGGGCGCGGTGAGCGCCGCCGGGGTCGCCGCGGGCCCGGCGCCCGTCGGGATCGGGCGGACGACGAGCAGCATGATCGCCGCGCACACCGCGGCCGCCGTCGCGACACCGCCGAGCGCCAGGCTCCGCACCGCCGAGCCGCGCAGTGCGTCGGCGAACCGCGCCGGGTTCTCCACGAGGTGCAGGGTCAGGATCGCCAGGCCGAGCGAGATCAGGACCATGGCGAGCCGGCTCGCGAGCCCGAGGTCCGTACCGAACAGGGCGGGGGCGAGGATCAACACCGGCCAGTGCCACAGGTACCACGAGTAGGAGACGCGGCCGATCGCCCGCGGCACGGGTTTCGACAACAGCCGGCCCACCCCCAGATTGGGGGTGGCGCATCCCGCCACGATGACCAGGGCGGTGCCGGCGACCGGGAGCAGCGCGGCGGTGCCGGGGAACGGAGTGGCGGCAGTGACCCGCGTGCAGGCCACCACGATGAGCGCCAGCCCGGTCCAGCCGACCGCCGCCGCGACGACGGGTGGCAGCCGTCGCCACCACCGCACGCTCAGCGCGATCAGGCCGCCCGCTGCCAGCTCCCACGCGCGGGTCGGCAGCGAGAAGAACGCCCACGACGGCCAGTCGTGCGTCCAGGCCATCGACACCGCGTAAGAGCCCGCCGCCACCGCGGCCAGCGCAGCCGCGTACGGCAGGACCGAACGGGCGGCCGCCGCGCCGAACCGGCGGCCGATCAGCCAGCCGGTGCCGACGATCAGCACCGGCCATACGAGGTAGAACTGCTCTTCGACACCGAGAGACCAATAGTGCTGCAGCGGTGAGGGATCGGTGGCGGCCAGATAGTCGGTGCCCTCGATCGCGAAGCGGTAGTTGCCGACGTAGAGGGCGTTGGCGATCGCGTCGCCGAGCACGCCGCGGGCCTGCAGCGGGGGCAGCAGCAGGACCGCGCCGACCGCGGTCACCACCAGGACGAGCGCCGCGGCGGGCAGCAATCGGCGGGCGCGCGCGGCGTAGAACGCGCCCAGGCGCACACCCTCGCCTGCCGCAACCTCACGCCACAGCAGCCCGGTGATGAGAAAGCCGGAGACGACGAAGAAGACGTCGACGCCGATGAATCCGCCGCCGAGCCCGGGCATCCCGGCGTGATAGAGCACCACGGCGAGGACGGCGACCGCGCGCAGACCCTCGATGTCGGTGCGGAACCCGCGGGCATTCGAGCGGCCGCCTGCGGGGGCGCCGCGGCGGGTCGTGGCCCGGGGTTTCGTCACATCAGTCACTTCGACCCCGATGTTCCCACGTTAAGGGGCGGGAACCCGGTATTGGCGAAGTCAGTTGAACGCGAGCCAGCTGGGCAGCGCCCGCTCGCGGGAATCGCACAGCACCTGGCGGGTGTCGCAGCTGCCGCGCGGGGAGCCCGCCCCACTCCACATGCCGCCGGTGTCGCGGCGCAGCACGATCGCCGAGGAACCGCCGCCGTCGAGCAGCACCGCGTGTTCGGCGCCCAGACCGCGGAACAGGTCCTGGATGTTGTCGGGCGTGTAGTTCCCGCCTTGGAACACGTAGAGCTGGTCGGCCGCGCCGCTGTAGCCGATCGCGGTGCGCGCCGCGCTCGGACCGCCGTCGTTGAGCTGCCCGGTCTCCCCGGGTGCGAGCAGGCCGAGCCCCGCGACGGCGACGAACCGGGCGTTGCGGTCCATCAGCTTCTGGATCTCCGGGGAGGCGGCGTCGTAGTCCTGCTTGCCTTTGGGCATCACGACGTACGGCGCTCCGCCGACCGGCAGGATCATCGTCGCCAGCGCCGACCAGGTCTCGTCGCCCCCGGACAGCCCCTGCTTGCCTGCGTAGGCGATGGTCCCGGTGATCGGCGCGTTCGCCCGGCCCTGGCCGCGGGTGTTGTCGACGTAGGCGCCCAGCGGCGAACTGCATCCGGTGTCGCGCCAGGAGCCGCCCTGCTGGCCGCGGACGTCGAAGAAGTTCGCGTTGACCGCGATGGTCGGCTGACCGAGCGCCTGCCATGCCTGCAGCGGGGTGAAGGTCTCCGAGGCCTGCCAGAGCCCCTCGCCGGTGCGCGCCCTGGGGTCCCGCTCGCATCGCGCCTGGTAGCCCTGGTGGGTGTCGACGAGGAGCCGGGGGTTGAGCCGTGACGACGCGTTCTTGATCGTCATCAGGTGGCCGCCGTTGTTCAGCGTGTACTCGCGGCCGTCGGCGGCGCGGAACGGCGCCGCGAACTCGCCGCCGAAGTTGTAGACCAGGTAGGAGCCCTTGGTGTTGGCGATGGCGCCGAGCAACAGCGACTTGGGATCGCTGGCCCGGGCGTGCGGTTCGCCCATGGTCCCCAGCGCGGCGCACACCGAGAACACGGCCAGCGCTGCCGTGAAGCGACGCAGTGCGTTTGCTGGGACGGCCACGATCGCCTTTCGCCGGAGGTCACCTCGCTCCAACGATATTCGCAAGCGTCACTCTGTCAACTTTCGTAACAGCGAGGTCGCGGTCGGGCAACGGCATGGTCGCTGTTCGGGCATCGGCGATACGTGTTTGCGTGGATCGGGCCCGGCGGGGGTAACCCCATCGCGTGCCCGTCGACGCGGTGACGCCGACAGGCATGCCGGACATCGACGTCCCCCCGGAAAGATCGAAGGAGCAGAAATGATCGGAACCATTCTCGGCGCGCTGGTCGTCGGCTTGATCGTCGGTGCGCTGGCACGGCTGATCCTGCCGGGCAAGCAGAACATCGGCGTCATCATGACCATCGTGCTGGGTGCGCTCGGCGCCTTCGTGGGCAGCTGGCTGACCTACCAGCTGGGTTACAGCAACTCGAACGGCGGATTCGAGTTCATCCCGTTCCTCGTCGGCATCATCGTCGCGATCGTGCTGATCATGATCTACGTGGGGATCACCGGGAAGCGCGGCTCGCGCCCCGGCACCACCGTCCGGTAGTAACCGCGCTCGCAAGTGGGCTCGGGCATCCCTGCCTCGAGCCCACTTCGGCGTGTCAGCGCCCCGGCGGTGCCAACCGGTAGACGGCGCCGGCGTCGTCGTCGGTGATGTAGACCGCGCCGTCCGGCCCGGCCACCGCGTCCACCGGCCGGCCCCACCGGGACCCGTCGTCGGCCTGGAAGCCGCCGACCAGGGTCTGCTGGTTGCCCAGACCGCCGTCGCGCCACGGATAGAACGACACCTCGGGCGCGCGCGGCGGCCGCCGGTTCCACGATCCGTGGATGCCGACCAGCGCCCCGCGCGCATACGGCGGCGGCAGTTCGCCGTCGACGAAGCTCAGCCCCAGCGGCGCCGAATGCGCCCCGAAGCTCTGCTCGACGGGCGGCAGTGCGTCGCAGTCCAACTTGTCTCCGGCGGCGTTCGTCTGCACGTCCCGAATGAACGGGACGTCGGCCGGTCCGCCGTCGATGTTGCAGTACGGCCAGCCCAGTTCGCGCCCGGGTGTGAGCTTCGCCAGTTGTTCGGGCGGGTGGTCGTTGACGTAGGCGGGGTCGACCTCCCCGGTGGCGGGGTCGGCGACGTTGTCACGGCCGTTCACCGCCGTCCACACAGCACCGTCGGGGGCAACCGCCAGCCCGGTGCCGTTGCGGACCCCGGTGGCGAACGGTTCGGCGGGACCGCCGCCAGGAGGCACCCGCATGATCGTGGCGCGCGGCGGGGTGGCGTCGCGGTCCTCGGCCGAGACGTTGCCGGTCGATCCGATCGAGAAGTACACCGCTCCGTCACGGCCGACCGCGACGCTCTTGAGCGCGTGGGCGTACGCGCCGCGCAGATCGGGGCTTTCGTCGTCGGGCAGGCCGGCGGCGACGGTGCGCCGGTTCGTCGCGCTGCCGCCGGCGTAGTCGTAGGCGACGATCTCGTCGCTCTCGGCGATGTAGAGCGTCGACCCGGCGAAGGCCATTCCGTGCGGTTGGGTGAGGTCCTCGAGCAACGGTGTCGACTGAGTACCGCCGTCACTGGGCGTGAGTTTCACGATCTGTCCGGTGCTGGGCAGCGACACCAGCAGCGCGCCGTCCGGCGTCCACCGCGCCAGCCGGGCCTTCGGCACCCGGGCCCAGACCGACATCGTCCAACCCTGCGGGATCGACGCCTGCCGGGGTTCGTCGAACGGCGCCTCGTCGAGTCCCGACGGTACGTCCACGGTCACCGACGCGAGACCGGCGGCCGCCTGCGGCGCAGTCGGTGCGGTCGCGGTGGTGGTGGTCGGCGCCGCGGTCTCGCCGGGCGTGTTCGTCGCACACCCGGCGAGAACCGCCGTCGCCGTGGCGCAGGCGCCGAATGCCCTATACGCCGGCCAGATTCGCATGCATTTCCCAGACCAGGATCTCCGCCGGTTCGACGGCCGTCACGCGCTGACCGCCGGATGCGGTGAAGCGCACCGCATCTCCCTCGCTCAGGGTGCCCGCGCCTTCGAGGGTCACCTCACCCCGCGGGACGAACAGGTGCAGGTACGGCGCCTGGGGGAGTTCGACGCTGTCGCCGGGCTCGAGTCGCGCACCGTGCAGCGCCGCATAGCGATTGCGGATCGTGATCGCGGTGTCGTCACGATGCTCGGGCATCCCCGACGCGATCGTGACGAACTTGCCGCGCAGGAGTTCGTCGTCGATCTCGAGCTGCTGGTAACCCGGGGCGACGCCGGATTCGTCGGGCACCACCCACATCTGCACGAAGTGGACAGGCTCGCGGTGGGTGTCGCCGCCGGTGAGGGTCCAGGAGTCGTTCTTCTCCGAGTGCAGAATGCCGCGGCCGGCAGACATGCGTTGCGCCAGACCGGGATAGATCACTCCCGAGTGGCCCGTCGAATCCTGGTGGACGAGTGAACCGCGCAGCACCCAGGTCACGATCTCCATGTCGCGGTGGGGGTGTGTCTCGAAGCCGCTGCCGGGTGTCACGGTGTCGTCGTTGTTGACCAGCAGCAGCCCGTGGTGGGTGTTGGCCGGGTCGTAGTGGTCGGCGAAGGAGAAGGATTGCTTGGAGTCCAGCCAGGAGATCTGGGTTCTGGGTCGCTCCCCGGAACGCCGGATGTCGATCCGTTCGGCAGTCGTCATGTCGTTTCTCCTCCAAGACCGTGCGCCAGCCTAGGTGGCGCATCTGGACACGACAACTCGGATGATGTGTCATGTATTCCATGTGGCTGTCCGCGGAGGAGCAACGGGTGTGGCGCGGGTATCTCGCGATGGTGGCCGAACTGCAGGGCGCGATGAACCGGCAGCTGCAACGGGACTGCGGACTGTCGCTGGCCGACTACGACGTGCTGGTGGCGCTGTCCGAGCGGGGCGAGCAACGCATGTTCGAGCTCGGCGAGGCGCTGTCATGGGAGCAGAGCAGGCTGTCGCACCAGCTGCGGCGCATGCGGGACCGGGGTCTGGTGACCCGCCACGGTGCCACCGACGACCGGCGGGGTGCCACCGTGGCGCTGACCGACTCCGGCCGGGCCGCGTTGCGGACCGCGGCGCCCGGCCATGCGGCGCTGGTGCGGGGAGTGCTGTTCGACAGGATGCCGCCCGAGCGGCTCGAGGCGCTCAGCGAGGTGATCGACACCGTGCGTGAGCGCCTGCGAAATTCACCAGTCTGATTCGTCGAACTTGATCACGCCGCGAATGTTCTTGCCGTCCAGCATGTCCTGGTAGCCCTGGTTGATGTCCTCGAGGCGGTAGGTGTTGGTGACCATCTCGTCGATCTTGAGCAGGCCCGACTTGTACAGACCGACCAGCCGGGGCGTCTCGACATGGCTGCTGCCGCCGCCGAAGATGTTGCCCTTCAACGTCTTCTGCAGCATCGTGAACAGGAACAGGTTCAGCTTGACGTCGGCCTCGAACATCGACCCCATGCCGGTGACGACGCAGGTGCCGGTCTTGGCGGTCAGCGTCATCGCCTCTTCGATGTACTCGCCGCGCATCTCCCCGACCGCGATGATCGTCTTCTCGGCCATGAATCCGTGGGTCAGCTCGAGGACCGGGTTGATCGCCTCGGCCATCGACGAGAACACATGCGTGGCACCGAATTTCACGGCCTGCTCGCGCTTGAACGCGACCGGGTCGATGGCGACGACGTTGCGCGCACCCGCGATCACCGCACCCTGCAGCGCGGACAGTCCGATGCCGCCGACGCCGATGATCACCACCGTCTCACCCGGAAGGACCTCG
Organism: Mycolicibacterium litorale; assembly: GCF_010731695.1. Classification (NCBI taxonomy): domain Bacteria; kingdom Bacillati; phylum Actinomycetota; class Actinomycetes; order Mycobacteriales; family Mycobacteriaceae; genus Mycobacterium; species Mycolicibacterium litorale. The sequence continues at coordinate 4,229,897 of NZ_AP022586.1, read as the reverse complement.
GCGACGTTGGTGGCCGAGCCGAAGCCGGTCGGCACCGCGCAGCCCATGATCGCGGCGGTCTCGAACGGGACGTCGTGGTCGATCTTGACGACGGAGTCCTTGTGCACGGTCATGTACGGCGCGAAGGTGCCGAGCAGGTTCATCGGCGAGACCTCGGTGCTGCCCGCGTAAACGCGGCTGGTGCCGTCGGCGATGGCCTTGCCGCCGAGCAGCAGCGCACCTCGGTCGCAGAGTGAGCGGTGGCCCTTGAGACACGGCTGACACTGCCCACAGGCGGGGATGAACGCGAGGATGACGTGGTCGCCCTCGGCCAGCCCGGTGACGTTCTTGCCGACCTTGGTGACGACGCCGGCGCCCTCGTGGCCGCCGAGCGCCGGCAGGCCGATCGGGGTCGCGCCGGTGGTCAGGTGGTAGTCGGAGTGGCACATGCCCGCGGCATGCATGCGCAGCTGGACCTCGTCATCGACGGGGTCGCCGATCTCGATCTCGTCGACGCGGAACGGTGCGTTCAGTTCCCAGAGCAGGGCACCCTTGGTCTTCATGGTCAGCGATCATAGAACACGTTCCAGTTTGTGGTACAACGCGCGCATTGAACTGGGCATTTACGCACCAGACGCCGTCAACTCCCCGGCGGAACAAGGTTCCGGCGCGATGCTCAGACAGGATCCGGTGGCGCCCCGGGGCGTGTGCTGCGCGCGGCGATCCCGTCGAGCAACATCCGCAGCCCGCGGTCGAAATCCGCTTCGACGGAGGTGTGTACGGCCACCTTCGACAGCGCTGCGATGTGTGGGTGGCTGTCACCCGCCACGGCGCCGATGCGTGCGGCCACCTCGCCCGCTTCGGGCCCGCGCGTCAAGGGCCCGGCCAGTTCGGTCTGCACGGCGCCGACCACGAACGCCAGGACCGCGTGGAAAGCGGCCAACCGGTCGGTGTCGGCCAACCCACCGCGGTCCAGCGCCGAGACCAGCGCGTCGGCGGCCTGGAAGCCGGTGCCCGAGGCCGTCCGGCGGGTCAGCACCAGGGACACCGCGGCGGGGTGCGCACGGATTCCGCGCCACATCGCCTCGGCGACCGCGTGCACGTCGGCCATCCAGTCTGCGGTCGGCGCGGGGATTTCGACCTTCGCTACCACGGCGGCGACGACGAGTTCCTCGAGTCCTTCTTTGTCGCGGACGTAGTTGTACATCGTCATCGGACCGGTGCCCAGCGCGGCGGCCAGCGCGCGCATGCTGAGCGCGCCGACGCCGCGCTCATCGACGAGGGCCAATGCCGCCGTGGCAATTTCGTCGGTGCTGAACCGTGCTCGCACGCGGGCGCTCCTTGACAAGTACGTCGTACGTAATGGAGTCTACTTATACGTACGGTGTACTTATCGAGGAGGCGCGATGCCGACCACCATCCCGACCGAACGGCTCGACTTCACGTCACAGGGCACCCGGTGCTCGGCGTGGCTGACGTTGCCGGTCGGCCACGGCCCGCATCCGGCCGTTCTGCTGGTGCACGGGCTCGGGGCGACGCACGACATGATGCTGGCGCAGTACGAGCAGCACTTCGCCGCCGCGGGCATCGCCACGCTGGCGTTCGACTACCGCCACACCGGAGACTCCGACGGCTCCCCGCGCCAGCACATCTCCGTGCGACTGCAGTGCAGCGACGTCGCCGCGGCATTGACACACCTGGCGCACGACCCGCGCGTCGACCGCACGCGAGTGGGGCTGTGGGGGACCAGCCTCGGCGCCATGAACGTGATTCGCGTCGCGGCCGCACGCGACGACGTGGCGGTGGCGGTGGTGCAGTGTCCGATCGTGCACGGACCAGGCGCAGCGCGCAGCCTCGGCGTACTGTCCGCGCTGCGCATCACCCCGGCGATCTTCGCGGATCTACTGCGTGCGGCACTTCGGCGCGGCAGACATCATGTGCCGATCGTGGGGCCGCCCGGCAGTCTCGCGATGGTGACCGTCGCAGGCGCGGAGGCCGGCTGGAACTCGACTGTGCCGTCAGGCGGACGCTTCGACAACCGAATCGCCGCCGCGGACGCGGTGACGATGGTGACGGCATCGGCGCTGCGACACGCGCGCAGGGTGCAGGCCCCGCTCCTGGTTTGCGTATGCGATCGGGAGACCCTGATGGACCCCGAGTACGCCATCCGTGCCGCTCGCCTGGCACCGCACGGGGTCGCCCGTCACTACGACTCCGACCACTTCGAGATCTACCACCCGCCGCTGGTGAGTACCGTGCTCGCCGACCAGACCGCCTTTCTGCGAGAGCACCTGAATGTCTGAGGCTCTGCGACTCAACGATATTCGCTTCTGCAGGCTCGCCAGGACACTGAGTTCCGACGAGTGGGCACACCAGAGCCTGTGCGATGACTGGTCCAATCACGCCGTCCTCGCGCACCTGGTGATCGGCTACCGCACCGGCATCTCCACGACCGCCGCCGCGATCCTGCGTCAGCGTGGTTCGTTCGACCGGGCCAACACCGCGCTGGCGTGCACGCTCGCCGAAAAGGTCCGTCCCACCGAGCTGGTCGACGAGTTCGAGCGGTTGATCGAGCGGCCGCGCGGACTCGGGCGCGTGTTCCCGCGCCGACTGCTGTTGGGCGACCACATCACCCACGAACTCGACATCGTCTTCGCCGTCGCCCGCGAGCCCGCGATTCCGGTCACGGCGCTTCGAGCAGTGCTCGATACCCAGGTGGCGATACCGAACCCGTTTGTGCCCGCGTACCGCAACAGCCGAGGTCTGCGGTTGCGCGCGACCGACGCGGACTGGTCGCACGGCGTCGCCGGCCCTGTCGTCGAGGGCCGAGCCGCGGATCTGGTGTCGGTACTCGGTAACCGGCCGCATGCGCTGCCCCGCCTCCATGGCGCCGGCGTCGACGTGCTGACGTCGCGGCTCAGCCGGAGGCTTCCGTACGCGTGAGTACGCGCGACTCCGGCGGGTTGGAGGCCGCGCTGGGAACCACGCCGCGCGAGTACAGCTAGAGGGTGTCGGCCAGCCCGAACGGTGCGAACGTGGTCGCGTGGAACGCCACCACGTGGGACACCCCGTCGGGCGTCACGTCGAGGACGTGCAACTGGAACGCCTCGTGCCTGCCGGTGGCCGGGTTGCGCATGTACAGCGCCGCGGCGGTCTGACCGTTGGCGGTGGTGGGGACGAGCCGCATATCGCCGGGCCGTTCGGCCGGGCAGTGCGTCTTCGACAGCAGCACGATGTCGTGCGGACCCTGGTACCACCCGTCGAACGGCGGCATTTCCCAGACGGCGTCCGCGGTGACCAGGTCGGCCAGCTTGTCGATGTCGTAGGTCTCGAACGCGGCGATGTAGCGGGCCAGCAGGTCCTGGGCCTCCGGCGACTCCGGCGGCCGCAGCTGGTCGTCCTCGCTGGGGCCGATGGCGTCGAGTTGCGCCCGCGCGCGCTGCAGCAGGCTGTTCACCGCGGCCGTCGACGTGCCGAGCGCATCGGCCACCTCGGCGGCCTTCCACTGCAGCACCTCGCGCAACACCAGCACCGCCCGTTGACGCGGGGAGAGGTGCTGCAGCGCCGCGATGAACGCGAGCCGCACCGATTCCCGCGATCCGACGATGCTCGACGGGTCAGCGGCCTCGTCGGGCAGCGGCTCGAGCCAGGGCACTTCGGCGCGCGCGTGGATCTCGTCGACCGGGTCGGAACTGGGCGCGCCCAGACCCGTCGGCAACGGGCGGCGCGCCCGCCCGTCGAGCGCGGTGAGCGAGGTGTTCGTCGCGATCCGGTAGAGCCACGTGCGCACCGACGACTTGCCCTGGAAACCCTTGTAGGACTTCCACGCTCGAAGATAGGTCTCCTGCACGAGGTCTTCGGCGTCGTGCAGCGAACCCGTCATCCGGTAGCAGTGCGCGAGGAGTTCGCGCCGATACTTCTGGGCATCGGCGAGGAACGCGTCTTCGGCGCGGCTGTCGTCACGGCCGTCATCCACTGTGCGAGCCAGGACGGTCACGCTGGCGAGCTTACGCACCATGGCCGACATCCGGCACCCCGTCAGCCCCGCGGCGACCGATAGTCTTTCAAGCCATGGCCAGCACCCGCAGCGAGCGACATTTCGACGGCGTCGGCGGGGTACGGATCGTCTACGACACCTGGACCCCCGAGGTGCCCGCACGCGGCGTGATCGTGCTCTCCCACGGCTACGCCGAACACGCTCGCCGCTACGACCACGTCGCGCAGCGGTTCGGTGAGGCCGGCCTGGTCGTCTACGCGCTCGATCACCGCGGCCACGGGCGCTCCGGCGGCAAGCGCGTCTACCTTCGCGACATCTCCGAGTACACCGCCGACTTCCACACCCTGGTCGGGCTCGCGGCCCGGGAACATCCCGACCTGCCCCGCATCGTGCTCGGGCACAGCATGGGCGGCGGCATCGTGTTCGCCTACGGCGCCGAACACCCCGGCGACTACGCGGCGATGGTGCTGTCCGGCCCGGCCGTCTACGCGCAGTCCGCGGTCAAGCCCTGGCTGGTCACCGTCGCGAAGCTGCTCGGCCGCTTCGCGCCCGGTGTGCCCGTCGAACAGCTCGACGCCGACGCGGTGTCCCGCGATCCGGAGGTGGTCGCCGCCTACAAGGCCGATCCGCTCGTCTATCACGGCAAGCTCCCCGCCGGCATCGCGCGTGGGCTGTTCACCGTGGGAGAGACGATGCCGCAGCGCGCCGCCGCGGTGACCGCGCCGCTGCTGGTGGTGCACGGCGAGCAGGACCGGCTCATCCCCCTCGAGGGCAGCCACCGGCTGGTGGAGTGCGTCGCCAGCCAGGACGTCCACCTCAAGGTCTACCCGGAGCTGTTCCACGAGGTGTTCAACGAGCCGGAGCGCGCGCTGGTGCTCGACGACGTCACCTCGTGGATCGGGGTGCGCCTGTGAAAAGACCTGTCCGACAGTTCGTTTCTCTCGCGGCCGCTGCGCTGCTGGTCGCCGGGTGCGGCTCGGACGAGCAGGCCGCCTCGACCGGCTGGGTCGATGACCAGGTGGAGTTCTCCGCCGACGGCCTCACCCTCTACGGCACCTACCGCCATCGGAACGAGACCGGTCCCGCCGCGCTGCTGATCTCCGAGAGCGGCCAGACCGACCGCAACGGCGACAACGTGGTGGCCGGTCCGGTCGGCAACATGCGCCAACTCGCCGAACTGCTCTCCGAACGCGACGTCGCGAGCCTGCGCTACGACAAGGTGGGCACCGGACGGACCGGCCTCGGCCCGTACGCGAGTCGGCCGGCCGACGTCGGTACCGCGGTGTACACGTCCGGGGCCGCCGCCGCGCTGCGATTCCTCGCCGCACAACCGGACACCGACCGCGACCGCGTGTCCGTCTACGCGCTCGGCGAGGGCACGGTCCACGCCATGTCGCTGGCCGCCGCGGGTGATCCGAAGGTCCATTCGCTGGCGCTGTTGCAGCCACTGGCCGCCCGCTACCTCGACATCATCACCGAACGCGTCCGCGGCGAGGCCGATCCGCAGGTGCTGACGAGCTGGCTGGCCGCGGTCGAGGAGATCCGCACCGAGGGCACGGTGCCCGCGCAGCTGCCCGAGGGTCTCGGCGCCATCGTCAACGCAGGCAACATCAAGGCCGTCATCGAGGCCGACCGGGTCGATCCGCTGGCGCTGGCCGCGAAGGTACCCGCGGGCACGCCGGTGCTGCTGAGCTGCTCGGACTCCGACGCGCAGGCCAGATGCGAGGCGCTGCGACCGCTGATCGGTGCGCTGAAGCACACCGCGCTGACAGTGGTGGAGCTCGAGGGCGTCAACCACGTCCTGCGCGACGACCCGAGCGACAACGTCGCGAACTACGCTCAACAGGCGCCACTTTCTCCACAGCTGGTCGGTGCTCTCGACGGGTTCGTCACCAAGTGATGTCGGGTCGCTCGCTTAGGTTCGTGGCATGAGGGACAAGCAAGAAGCGCAGCGGATTGCGCATGAGGGACAAGCAAGAAGCGCAGCGGATTGCGCATGAGTGACGACAAGATGCTGGCGCGGATCGCGGCCCTGCTGCGCCAGGCCGAAGGCACCGACAACGTGCACGAGGCCGAGGCGTTCATGGCCGCCGCGCAACGCCTGGCCACGGCGACCTCGATCGACCTGGCGGTCGCCCGGTCACACTCCGATCAGCGCACCAAGGCCCAGACCCCTGTGCAGCGCACCATCACGATCGGCGAGGCCGGCACCCGCGGGCTGCGGACCTACGTGCAGTTGTTCGTGGTCATCGCCGCCGCCAACGACGTCAAGTGTGACGTCGCGTCGAACTCGACGTTCGTCTACGCCTACGGGTTCGCCGAGGACATCGACGCGAGCCACGCGCTCTACGCCGGACTGGTGATGCAGATGGTCAAGGCGTCGGAGGCCTACATCGCCTCCGGCGCCCACCGGCCCACCCCGACGATCACGGCGCGGCTGAACTTCCAGCTGGCGTTCGGTGCGCGGATCGGCCTGCGGCTCAGCGAAGCCCGTGACCAGGAGCGGGCAGCCGCGACCAAGGACCACGACAACCGGCCCGGCACCGCGATCGCCCTGCGCAACAAGGACCTCGAGCTCAAGGACTTCTACCGGGAGGCGTCGCAGGCGCGCGGCACCTGGCGGGCGACGTCCGCGACGGCCGGGTACTCCTCGGCCGCACGACGCGCCGGGGACCGGGCGGGCCGGCGGGCGCGGCTCGGCCCGAGCCCCGAATTGTCGGGTGGCCGCACGGCACTGGAGAAGTGAGCGGCCGCGACACCCAGCGCGCCAGGGTCTACGCAGCCGAACAGTTCGTCCGCACGCTGTTCGACCGTGCGGCCGAGCACGGGAACCAGGTGGTCGAGTTCTTCGGCACCCAGCTCACGCTGCCGCCCGAAGCGCGCTTCGCGTCGGTGGCGTCGGTCCAGACCTACGTCGACGACGTGCTCGCGCACCCGCGGATCCGCACCGGCTGGCCCGGCGCCGGCCCACTGACCGTCCGCGCCCGCCGCGGCGCCACCGCCGCGCACTACGAACGCGCCGGCGACCGGGCCGTCATCGCCGTCCCCGACCGGCACACCACCTGGGCGCTGCGCGAGCTGGTGGTGCTGCACGAGATCGCCCACCACCTGAGCGACGCGCAACCCCCGCACGGCCCGGCGTTCGCCTCCACGTTCTGCGAGATCGCCGACGCGGTGATGGGTCCGGAGGTGGCCCATGTGCTGCGAGTGGTGTACGCCAAGGAGGGCGTCCGGCTGGGTAGCCGCTCCAAGGGTTGAGTTCCACGGATTAACGTGGGCGCCGTGAGCGAGCCGAATCCGCAGGCCGTCGACCAGCTCTTCGACCGTCTGCTGCACACCGAGGACGAGGCGCTGGTCGCCGCGCGGGAGTCCGCCGCGGCGGCCGGGATGCCGCAGATCGAGGTGTCCGCACAGCACGGCAGGCTGTTGTCGCTGCTGGCGACGATGGTCGGCGCGCGGCGGGTGCTGGAGATCGGCACGCTGGCCGGCTACAGCACGATCAACCTGGCCCGCGGCGTCGGGCCCGACGGCCACGTCGTCACCCTCGAATTCGAACCGCGCCACGCGGAGGTCGCGCGGGCGAACCTGGCCCGCGCCGGTGTCGCCGACCGGGTCGAGGTGCTGGTGGGGGCGGCGTTGGACACCTTGCCGACGCTGCAACACGCCGCGCCGTTCGACCTGGTTTTCATCGACGCCGACAAGGAGAACAACATCGCCTACGTCGAATGGGCGATCAGGCTGGGCCGGCCGGGCACGGTGATCGTGGTCGACAACGTCACCCGGATGGGCCGCATCTACGACCCGGCGCCCGATGACCTGCAGGCCACCGCCGTGCGCGAGATGCTCGAGATGATCGGCGGCCACCCGCGGTTGAGTGCCGCCGCGATCCAGACGGTCGGCGCCAAGAACTGGGACGGCTTCGCGGTCGCCGTCGTGAGGTAGCCCTCGTGAGGTAGCCCGGAATCTGGGTATCTGATGCCGCATGGGGATCTGCTACCGAAACGGGATGGTGACCGTCGACCGCGTGGTACACGCCTCGCCCGCCGCGGTGTGGTCGGTGCTCGTCGACCTCGACGCGTGGCCGAAGTGGGGTCCGACCGTGGCCGGCGCGGAACTGCTCGACGGCACCGAACTGGGGCTCGGTGAGCGGGGGAAGGTCTACACCCCGCTGGGCGTACCCCTGCCGTTCACGATCACCCAGTTCGAACCGCGCCGCTGCTGGGCGTGGCAGGTCGCGGGCATCCCGGCCACCGCGCACGGCGTCGATCCGGTCGACGCGGGCACGCGGGTGTGGATGTCGGCGCCGCTCCTGGCCGCCCCGTATGTCCCGGTTCTCGCCATCGCACTGCAGCGCATCGACCGGATGACCAGTCGCTGACGGCCCGCGGTCGGCAGTTCAGCGGGTCGTGACCGCCATCCGCGCGGCCAGCGCCACGTACGTCGCCGCGAAGGTGCGCCGCATCGCGGTGACCACCCGTGGCCGGCGGATGACGGTGGTGCGGACGCCCGCCGCGAAGGCGCCGTAGCCGGCGAACACGACGAACGTCATCGCCATGAAGACCGCACTGAGCCAGAGCATCTGCCCGACCGCGGGCCGGGCCGGGTCGACGAACTGCGGTAGGAACGCGAAGAAGAAGATGGTCAGCTTGGGGTTCAGCGTGTTCACCGCGACCGCTGTGCGCATGATGCGCCAGGCTCCCGGAGGCGCCGAAGCCGTTGGGCCTGCGGTCAACTCGGATCTGTCCCGCCAGGTCACCCAGGCCAGGAACAGCAGATAGGCCACCCCTGCCCACTTGACGGCCTGGAAGGCGACGGCGCTGCTGTGCAGGACCGCCGCCAATCCGGTGACCGCGGCCAGCATCGAGGGCGCGATGCCCGCGGTGCAGCCGGTGGCGGCGAACACGCTCGCCCGAGTGCCGTGTGCGAGCCCCACGCTCACCGTGTACAGCGCGCCGGCACCCGGCGTCGCGACGACGACGAGCGACGTCAACAGGAACGCCAGCGTCATGCCGAAACCCTACTGGTCATCAGCGCAGGGCGGCCTCGAGCAGCGTCTCGGCGGCCGCCCGGGCATAGTCACCGCGGTCCGGATCGTCGAAGACCATGGCCCGGCCCGCGACCCCGTCGGCGAGGATGGCCAGCTGCTCGGCCAGTCGGTCGGCGTCGCGCGCGCCCAACTCCGCGAGCAGTTCGGCGATCCGGGATGTGAACTGCTGCTTGCGTTCTCGCGTATAGGCGTGGGGCGGGCTCTGCGGATCGGGGAATTCGGTCGCGGCCGCGGTGAACGGGCACCCGCGCACGGGCCCGTCGAATCGGTGCACCCGGAACAGCGCCATGACGCGGTCGCGGGCCGGCAGGTCCTCGCGGTCGAGCATGCCCTCCATCGTCAGCCCGGCGTCGGACAGGTGGCGCAGATAGGCGACGACCAGGTCCTCCTTGGCGGGGAAGTGGATGTAGAGCGTGCGTTTGGACACCGGGGCCGCGGCGGCGATCTGCTCCATGGTGGTCGCGGTGATGCCCTGGGCCTCGAACAGGGTGGTGGCGGCGGCCAGGATGCGCTCCCGGCCGCCGCGGCCCCGAGGTGTCTCCATGCCGGAAGTATACGTTGGCGTTTACAACGGCGCCGAGAATCGCTAGGGTTGCCGTGGTAAACGTCAGCGTGTACTTGAGGAGGTTTCCATGACATCGGCGACCGCACTGAGCGAATCGGTCGAGCACGTGATCCGCAGCCGGCGCGCGACCCGGGCGTTCCTGCCCGACGAGGTGCCGGACGACACGATGCGGGCAGTCTTCGCGCTGGCCAACCGCGCACCGTCCAACTCGAACACCCAGCCGTGGCACGTCGAGGTGGTCAGCGGCGCGGCCCGGGATCGGCTCGCCGATGCGCTCGTCGCGGCCCATGCCGCCGGTGCGCAGTCCGTCGACTTCCCCTACCGGGAAGGTCTGTTCACCGGCGCGCTGGCGACCCGGCGCGCGGAGTTCGGGGCGCAGCTCTACGGGACGCTCGGCATCGCACGCGAAGCCACCGACCTGCTCGAGGGGTACAACACCGAGAGCCTGCGTTTCTACGGGGCGCCGCACGTCGCGATGCTCTTCGCGCCGGCCCAGACCGAGGCGCGGATCGCCGCCGACATGGGCATCTACGCCCAGACGTTGCTGCTTGCGATGACCGCCTACGGCATCGCCTCGTGCCCGCAGGCGTTGCTCTCGTTCTACGCCGACACCGTGCGGACCGAACTGGGTGTCACCGGGCGAAAGCTGTTGATGGGTATTTCATTCGGCTACGCCGACGAGTCCGCACGGGTCAACACGCTGCGGGTGCCCCGGGCGGAGCTGGCGGAGACGACGCGGTTTCGCCGGTGACGTTCCGTCAGCTCCAGAGCGAGAGTCCCCACTGATTCATCACCGGCGCCACCAGCGAGGCGTGGACGATGCGTCCGAACGCGTCGTCGGTATGCGCGTACAGAATGCCCACCGCAGCAGCGGTTCCGTCGGGCTGGCGGGCGTAGACGGGTGCGCCGGAGTCGCCGAGGTCGTCCCACGCCCGGAAGGACACCTGCGTATCGGTGACGGCGGTGACCGGACCGCAGGACAGTCCCGTCCGCGCCCCCGACTTGCACAGCTGCGGTTGTTCACGGCGGACGTCGTCGGCCGTCATCACCCGGGTCACCCGCATCGCGTCCACGTCGCTCACCAGGGGCACCGTGCTGCCCGCGAGATCCACCAGACCCATGTCGTGCACGCCGGGCTGCACCTCCGAACGCACGTAACGCCCGATCACGCGGTCGCCCATCGGGGTGCGCTGTATGACGGTGTCGTTGGCCGGGTCTCGGCGGCAGTGTCCCGCCGTGAGCATCGCCGGTGCTCCACCCGGTGTCCGGACGGTGAAGCCCGAGGTGCACTGGAAGGGTTGCCCGTTTCCTGCCATCACCGTGCTCACCAGGTGGGCCCCCGGACTGGCCACGGGATACTCGCCGAAGGCGTGAGACGCCGGCATCTGCGTACACGTCAGAGCGGCGAGCGCAGCGATCGCGCTGCCCGCAGCCCTCAGTCGGTTTCGCATCGTTCCCCCCACGACAGCGAACGCGCTCGCCCGCGTCCTCAGCTGCACACCGCGCCGACGGCCGCCGAGCCGACCAGCTTGGTGTACTTCGCCAGCACGCCGGTCTTGTACACCGGGGGCAGCGGCTCGAAACCGGCTTTGCGTGACTCGAACTCGTCCTTGTCCACCAGCAGGTCGAGCGTGCCCTTGGCCACGTCGAGGCGGATCTTGTCGCCGTCGCGCACGAACGCGATCGGGCCGCCGTCGACGGCCTCGGGGGCGATGTGCCCGACGCACAGACCCGTCGTGCCGCCGGAGAACCGGCCGTCGGTCATCAACAGGACGTCCTTGCCCAGACCCGCGCCCTTGATGGCGCCGGTGATCGCGAGCATCTCGCGCATGCCCGGTCCGCCCTTGGGGCCCTCGTAGCGGATGACGACGACGTCGCCGTGGGTGATCGTGCCGTCCTCCAGCGCGTCGAGCGCGGCGCGCTCGCGCTCGAAGACCCTTGCGGTGCCCTCGAAGACGTCGGAGTCGAAGCCCGCCGACTTCACCACCGCACCCTCGGGCGCCAGCGAGCCGTGCAGGATCGTGATGCCGCCGGTGGGGTGGATCGGGTTGTTCATCGCGCGCAGCACCTTGCCGTCGGGGTCCGGCGGTTCGATGTGAGCGAGGTTCTCGGCCATCGTCTTGCCGGTGACGGTCAGGCAGTCGCCGTGCAGCAGACCTGCGTCCAGTAGCGCCTTCATCACCACGGGCACGCCGCCGATCTCGTCGACGTGCTTCATCACGTGGCGGCCGAAGGGCTTCACGTCCGCCAGGTGCGGCACCCGCTGCCCGACGCGCGTGAAGTCCTCCAGCGTGAGCTTGACGTTGGCCTCCCACGCGATGGCCAGCAGGTGCAGCACCGCGTTGGTGGAGCCGCCGAACGCCATGACGACGGCGATCGCGTTCTCGAAGGCTTCCTTGGTGAGGATGTCGCGGGCGGTGATGCCGCGGCGCAGCATCTCCACGACCGCCTCACCTGAGCGGCGTGCGTACTCGTCGCGGCGCTTGTCGATCGCCACCGGCGAGGCGCTGCCGGGCAGCGACATGCCGAGCGCCTCGGCCGCCGAGGCCATGGTGTTCGCGGTGTACATCCCGCCGCAGGCGCCTTCACCCGGACAGATCGCGCGTTCGATGATGTCGACGTCCTCGCGGGACATCAGCCCACGGGCACACGCCCCGACCGCCTCGAAGGCGTCGATGATCGTGACTTCCTTCTCGGTGCCGTCGGTGAGCTTGGCCACGCCCGGCATGATCGAGCCGTTGTAGAAGAAGACGCTCGCGAGGTTGAGTCGGGCGGCGGCCATGAGCATGCCGGGGATCGACTTGTCGCAGCCGGCCAGCAGCACCGTGCCGTCGAGGCGTTCGGCCTGCACCACGGTCTCGACGCTGTCGGCGATCACCTCACGGCTCACCAGCGAGAAGTGCATACCCTCGTGGCCCATCGAGATGCCGTCGGACACCGAGATCGTGCCGAACTCCAGCGGGTACCCGCCGGCCTCGTGCACGCCGCCCTTGACCGCCTGCGCCAGGCGCTGCAGCGACATGTTGCAGGGCGTGATCTCGTTCCATGACGAGGCCACGCCGATCTGCGGCTTGACCCAATCGTCGTCGCCCATCCCTACCGCGCGGAGCATCCCGCGGGCAGCGGTCTTCTCCAAGCCGTCGGTGACGTCGCGGCTTCTGGGTTTGATGTCGGGCGATGAGCCGCCTGCGCGAAGAGCGTCAGCGGGAGTCTCTGAGGGCATCTATCGATTATGCCTTCGGCGTTTCGCCCGGCCAAACCTATTCTCATACCCCCTTGGGGTATGCGGGTACGCTAGTGCCATGACTGCACGCACCCTCCGGCCGCTCGCCCTGTTCGCCGCGCTTCTCGCGGCATTGTTCCTGTCCTCCTGTACCAGCACCGAACAGCAGAGCGACGGCCACACCGATCACACCCACAGCGAGAACGCGGGCGGTGACGCCGGCGATGCGCAGGCGCCGCACAACGCCGACGACATCACCTTCGCGCGCGACATGACGCCGCACCACCAGCAGGCGCTCGAATTGGTCGACCTGGCGCGCGACCGCTCGAGCGATCCGGCGCTGCTGGAACTGGCCTCGGGAATCGCCGCCGCTCAGGGTCCCGAGATGGAGAAGATGTCCGCGATGCTGCGCAGCTGGGGGCAGGACCCCGGGTCGGGCATGGACCACAGCGGCCACGGCATGGCGATGCCCGGCATGGTCGACGACGCCACCATGCAGCGTCTCGAGTCGCTCAGTGGCCGCGAATTCGACACACTGTGGCTGGAATCGATGATCAGCCACCACCAGGGTGCGGTGGAGATGGCCAAGGCCGAGATCGCCAACGGCGCCAACCCGGAGGCCAAGGCGCTCGCCGAGGAGATCATCAAGGCCCAGGAGGCGGAGATCGCCCAGATGAAGCAGATGCTGGAGGGTTAGCGATGTCCATAACGAGTCCCGAAGGCATCCCCGAAAGCACTGCGACGCACGGCTATTCGGCGCAGAAGGAGAACTACGCCAAACGGCTGCGCCGGATCGAGGGCCAGGTCCGCGGCATCGCCAAGATGATCGAGGACGACAAGTACTGCATCGACGTGCTCACCCAGATCAGCGCGGTGAACAGTGCGCTGCAGTCCGTAGCGCTCGGTCTCCTCGACGAACACCTCGGCCACTGTGTGAGCCAGGCCGTCGCCGAAGGCGGTGAGCAGGCCGACGCCAAACTCGCCGAGGCGTCAGCGGCGATCGCCCGGTTGGTCCGCTCCTGAGGCGAGTTCCTCTTCGAGCCGCTCGACCTTCGCGGTCAGCTGACCGGTGAAACCGGGCCGGATGTCGGCCTTGAGCACCAGGCTCACCCGAGGGGACACCGCGGCCACCGCGTCGACGGCCTGCTTGACGACGGCCATCACCTCATCCCACTCGCCTTCGATGTTGGTGAACATCGCGTTGGTCTCGTTCGGCAGGCCGGACGCGCGCACCACGCGGATCGCCGCCGCAACGGCCTCGCGCACACCGCCGGTCTCGTCGCCGCCCGACGGGCTGATGCTGAATGCCGCAATCACCACGCCAGCCTGACACACTGCGACCGTGACCGACGTCGTCGTGCTGCCCGCCACCCTCGAGCACCTCACCACCTTGCGCAGCGACCGGGCCGCCTTCGGTGAACTGCTCGGAGCTGCCGTGCCCGACGGCTGGCCGGAGTTCCCGGAGTCCATCGAGTTCACGATCGAGAAGCTGACCGAACATCCGCACCAGGCGGACTGGTGGATGCACTTCTTCCTCGCCGACGGGGGAGCGCTGCTGGTCGGTTCCGGCGGCTTCGTCGGGCCGCCGCGCAACGGCGTGGTGGAGATCGGCTACGAGATCGCCCCGGAGTTCCGCGAGCGCGGCCTGGCCACCGCCGCCGCGCGGGCGATGATCGACAAGGCGGTGTCCGCATCGGGCGGGCTGACCACGGTCATCGCCCACACCCTCGCGCACGAGAACCCCTCAACCGGGGTGTTGCGCCGGCTCGGCTTCACGCGGGTCGCCGAGATCGAAGACCCCGACGACGGGCCCGTGTGGCGCTGGGAGATCGCCGTGGCGGCCGTCGCCCGGTGAAGGTGCGGGTGAGCCGTGTGCGGGTGGGTGCTCGGCGTCTTGTGCGACACTGGACCTTGATCAGTGACTGGAGGTATCGCATGCCGCAGCGAACAGTGCGGAAGCTGACCACCGCGATCTTCGCGGCCGGACTCGTGGGAGGCCTGGCGTTCGGCGCCCCGACGGCGCTCGCCCAACCCGCGCCCCCACCACCGCCACCACCGGTGGATCCGTTCGCGCCGCCGCCACCGCCGGCCAATCCGTTCGCGTTCCCGGCGCCCGCCGCCCCGGACCCGTTCGCGCCGACCGCGCAGCCGCTGCCGATCCCCGAGGGCACTCCGGCCGGGCAGAACCCGACGCCGTACGTCGGGCAGCCGGTGTTCGCGCCGCCGACCTTCAACCCGGTCAACGGATCCAAGGTGGGCGCGGCGAAGCCGATCTACATCAACTTCCAGCGACCCATCGGGAACCGGGCGATGGCCGAGCAGGCCATCCACATCTCGTCGAACCCGCCGGTGCCGGGCCGCTTCTACTGGACCAGCGACACCCAGGTGCGCTGGCGGCCGCAGGACTTCTGGCCGGCGGGCACGGTGGTGAACATCGACGCCTCCGGCACCAAGTCCAGCTTCACCGTGCCGGAACAGCTCGTCGCGACGGTGGACAACGCCAGCAAGCAGATGGAGATCGTGCGCGACGGGGAGGTGGTGAAGACCTTCCCGGTGTCGCTGGGCAAAAAGGGCTACGACACCAAGAACGGCACCTACTACGTGCTGGAGAAGTTCGAGGACATCGTGATGGACTCGTCCACCTACGGTGTGCCGGTCGACGACGAAGAGGGCTACAAGCTCAAGGTCCAGGACGCCGTCCGCATCGACAACAGCGGCGTCTTCGTGCACAGCGCGCCCTGGTCGGTGGGTGCGCAGGGCAACAGCAACGTCAGCCACGGGTGCATCAACCTCGCCCCGGAGGACGCCCAGTGGTTCTACGACAACTTCGGCAGCGGCGATCCGGTCGTGATCAAGAACTCGACCGGCATCTACAACCAGCCCGACGGCGCCTCCGATTGGCAGATGTTCTGACCTGACGCTCGTTCGGCGTCGCGCGTCCGGCAGCCCGTGTCACGATGAGGGCGGCCGGCCGCCGCACCGGTGGCCGGTGACCTGCCGAGGGTTAGCCGATGCCCGGTGCCGACAAGGCGACAGCACGCACGGTCGCGGTGATCGTGCTGATCCTGCTGGCCGGGGTCGCGCTGCGGGGCCACCTGCCCGGCGCCGAACCCCCGCCCGAGGAACCTGCTGAGCCCGGGGCGGGCCCGCTCGTCGCGGTCGTGGTGATGCTCGCGCTGTCGATGGCCGTCATCGCCATATCGGTGATCAGCCAGTCCCGCAGTCGCGTGGTGCGCCCGGACACCGTCGGCGACCTGCCGCGCGACCGCGCCGGCGGCCGAACACGCTGGACCTGGCGCATGGTGCTCCTGGTGGCCGTCGCGCTGGTGCTGTGGCTGCTGGTGGTGCTGGCCTTGATGCGGGTCAGCGGCTGGCTCGACGGCGCCGTCGACCAACCCGAGGCGCCCGAGCCGAGCCCAGGACCCACCGCCCCCACCGATGATCCGCTACCCCCGCCCGCGGAAGCAGAGCCGCCCTCGTCCGGCGCCGCCCTGACCTACCTCGGCTGGGCTGCGGCGGTGTTCGTCGTGCTGTCGGTGGCCGGCGCGATGGTCGGCCGCAGCCAACGCCGCCGTCCGGTGGCGGCCGCGGCCGTCGTCGCCGACAGCGGGGCGGCGCCGGTGAGCCGCACCCAGACGCTGGCGCGCGCCGCCGAGCGCGGGCTGGTCGCGATCGGTGACCTCAGCCGCGAACCGCGCGAGGCGATCATCGCCTGTTACGCGGCGATGGAGCGCGAACTGGGCAGGTCACCCGGCGCGATGCCGCTCGACTCCGACACCCCGACAGAGGTGCTGGCCCGCGCGGTCGACCGGAAGCTGCTGCGCGGCGACAACGCGACGGAACTCGTCGACCTGTTCGAGGAGGCCCGCTTCAGCTCGCACGTGATGGGCGAGGAACACCGTGAGGCCGCGGTGCGGGTGCTGCAACTCGTGCTGCGCGAACTCCAGGACGCGGCGTGACCCGCCCCGTCGCCCTCGCGCTCATCCTGCTCATCGGGGTGGAGCTCTACGCGGTGTTGCGGCTCGACCGCGACGACGTGCTGACGGTGTCCGCGGTGGTCCTGGCCGGCGCGCTGATCGCGGTGCGCTGGGGACTGGTCGGCGACACCAGGCCGCCGGAGGCCGCGACCGAGGCCGACGAGCGGGCGGCGGCGCTGCGCCGCTGGGTGGACCGGACGGAAACGCAGATCGGCTGGTCGGAATCCACCCGATCCGACTGGGACCGGCGGCTGCGCCCGATGCTGGCGCGCCAGTTCGAACTCGCCACCGGACAGCGAAAAGCCCGCGATCCCAAGGCGTTCGACGCGACCGGCCGAATGTTGTTCGGACCGCAACTGTGGCAGTGGGTGGATCCGGAGAACGTCTCGCGCACCGGTGCGGACGAACCGGGGCCCGGTCGGGCGGCGCTCGACGAGATCTTGCGGCGACTGGAACGGGTGTGACGGGGGGCAGGATGAACATGCCGGCGGCGACGACGACCGCGCACTGCGAGGCGGTGCTCGACGCGATCGGATCGGTGGTGGTCGGCAAACGCCGCGCCCTCACGCTCATCCTGACCGCCGTGCTGGCCCGCGGCCACATCCTGATCGAGGACCTGCCCGGCCTCGGCAAGACGCTGATCGCGCGGTCCTTCGCCGCCGCACTCGGATTGCAGTTCACCCGTGTGCAGTTCACACCGGATCTGCTGCCCGCCGATCTGCTCGGCTCGACCATCTACGACATGCACTCCGGCCGTTTCGAATTCCGGCAGGGGCCGATCTTCACCAACCTGCTGCTCGCCGACGAGATCAACCGGACACCGCCGAAGACCCAGGCCGCGCTGCTGGAGGCGATGGCCGAGCGGCAGGTCAGCATCGACGGCGTCACCCACCCGCTGCCCGCACCCTTCCTGGTGCTGGCCACCGACAACCCGATCGAATACGAGGGCACCTACCCGCTGCCCGAGGCGCAACTCGACCGGTTCGCCGTGCGGCTCGAGCTGCGCTACCTGTCGGGACCGGACGAGGTGACGATGTTGCGGCGCCGGCTCGAACGCGGTTCGGCGGAGCCGACGGTGCAGCGCGTCGTCGACGGAGCTGAGCTGCTGGCCATGCAGGAGTCCGTCGAGCAGGTGACCGTGCACGAGGACGTCCTGCAGTACGTGGTGTCGTTGGCGACGGCGTCGCGTCAGCATCCGCAGATCGCGGTCGGGGCCAGTCCGCGCGCCGAACTCGACCTGGTCCAGCTCGCCCGCGCCAGGGCGCTGCTGGCGGGACGGGACTACGTGATCCCCGAAGACGTCAAATCGCTGGCCGTCCCGGTGCTGGCCCACCGCATCAGCCTGCGGCCGGAGATGTGGGTGCGCAAGGTGCAGGGCGCCGACGTGGTCGAGGAACTGCTGCGCCGGCTGCCGGTGCCACGGACGGGAAGCGCCCAGTGAGCCAGCCCGTCGAATTGCATTGGCGGGCATCTCCGTTGACCCGTTCGCTCGCCACCTGCGCGGCGGTGACGCTGGCGATCGCGTTGTTCACCAGGCGGTGGGAGCTGGTGGCGTTCGTGGCGCCGCTGCTGGGCGTGCTGTGCTCGATCGGCTGGCAGCCCCGGCCACCCGGCATCCGGGTGGACAGCAGTTCGCCGCTGCAGCGGTGCTTCGAGACCGAACCGACGACGGTGCACCTGTGGGCGGTGGCCGACGACGGCAGCGACGTCACGCTGACTGCGTCCACCGTCGACGGGGCGGCGCTCGACACCGCCGCCGACGGGGCGCGCCTGGCGGTGACGCTGACCGCGGCGCGGTGGGGCCGCTATCCGATCCGCGCGCAGGTCCGGGTGACCGGCAGGGGTGGACTGCTGGAGGGGTCGGGATCGGTCGACGCCGCGCACGTGTGCGTGTTCCCGCTGGCGCCACCGCAATCGGTGACGGTCCCGCGCACCGACCTGCTCGACCGGCTGGGCACCCACCTCACCCGCCACCTCGGTCCCGGCGTCGAATACGCCGACATCCGCGGCTACGTACCCGGTGACCAACTCCGCACGGTGAACTGGCCCGTCAGCGCGCGGCGCCGCAGCCTGCACGTCACGCAGCGGTTGACCGACCGGTCCGCCGACGTCGTCGTCCTCGCCGACACCTATGCCCAGCCACCCGGTCCGGCCACCGCGGCGACCGAGCGGATCGCCCGCGGTGCGGTGCAGGTGGTGCAGAGCGCGTTGCGCTACGGCGACCGGGCCGGGCTGGTGACGCTGGGCAGCCGCCGCACCCGGTGGCTGGCCGCCGACATCGGCCAGCGGCAGTTCTACCGCATCCTCGACGTGCTGCTCGCCGCGGTCGAATCCGATTCGAGCACAGGCACTCTCGCACCGTACGCGGCGGTGCCGCCGGGCGCGATCGTCGTCGCGTTCTCCACGCTGCTGGAGACGGAGTTCGCGCTGTCGCTGATCGACCTCCGCAAGCGCGGGCACACCGTCATCGCCGTCGACGTCCTCGAGGGCAGCCCACTGGCCGGGGAGCGCGATCCACTCGTCGACCGGATGTGGGCGTTGCAGCGTTCGTTCATGTACCGCGACATGGGGACGATCGGGGTGGACGTGGTGTCCTGGCCCAGCGACGTCACCCTCGACCAGGCGATGGCGCTGGCCCCGGCCCGCCGGGGCGGGGTGCGACGGTGAAGGCGTTGGCGCCCACGGTTTTCGGGGTACTGATGGTCGCGGCGGTGGGCTACCGCGCCGACGGGCCCGCCCTGCTGGCCGCGGTGGCGGCGCTGACCGCGGTCGGGGTGTCGGTGTGGTGGCGCCCGGCGGCGACCGTCGCGGTCCTGCTCACGGTGGGCACGGCCGTACTCGACGCCGACGCGCCGATGGCGACCGCCCTGGCCGGGCTGGCCGCCGCGGCGTACCTGGTGCTGCGGCACGGTGAGGGTCGCGCCACGCCGCCGACGATGGTCGGCGCCGTCGCGTTCGCCTTGGCCGCGACCGCGGCGGTGGTGGTGCCGGTCGACGTCGCCTGGCTACCGCTGGCGGCGCCGCTGGCCCTGCTCGCCGGCTACGTGCTGGCGCTGCGGCCGTTCACCCGCTGACGTCCCTAGTTCCAGATGCGCACGCGCCGTTGCGGTTCCAGGTACAGCGCATCGGACTCGCTGACCTCGAACGCCTCGTAGAACGCGTCGATGTTGCGGATCACGCCGTTGCAGCGGAACTCCGGCGGCGAGTGCGGATCGGTGGCCAGTCGTCGGATCGCCTCGGCCGAACGGTATTTCGTCCGCCACACCTGCGCCCAGCCGAAGAACACCCGCTGCACGCCGGTCAGTCCGTCGATCACCGGCGCCGGCTGCCCCTTGAGCGACAGCTCGTAGGCCAGCAGCGCGATCGACAGCCCGCCGAGGTCACCGATGTTCTCGCCCACGGTGAAAGCACCATTGACGTGCGCGTCGTGGTGGCCGTCGCTGTCGGCCAGCTCGCGCGGGGTGTACTGCTCGTACTGTTCGATCAGCGCCTTGGTGCGCGCGCCGAACTCGGTGCGGTCGGCGTCGGTCCACCAGTCCACCAGGTTGCCGTCACCGTCGTACTTCGCGCCCTGATCGTCGAACCCGTGGCCGATCTCGTGGCCGATGACCGCGCCGATCCCGCCGTAGTTGGCGGCGTCGTCGGCGTCGGCGTCGAAGAACGGCGGCTGCAGGATCGCCGCGGGGAAGACGATCTCGTTCATGCCGGGGTTGTAGTACGCGTTGACCGTCTGCGGCGTCATGAACCACTCGTCGCGATCCACGGGACCACCGAGCTTGTGCAGCTCGCGGTCGGAGGCCAACTGGTAGCCGCGGCGGTAGTTGCCGTACAGGTCGTCACGTTTGACGACCAGCTCCGAATAGTCCTTCCAGCGCGCCGGATAGCCGATCTTCGGGGTGAACTTGTCCAGCTTGGCCAGCGCCTTCTCGCGGGTCTCCGGCGTCATCCACTCCAGCTGGTTGATGCTCACCCGGTAGGCCTCGCGCAGGTTCGCGACCAGTTCGTCCATCCGCGCCTTGGCGTTCGGCGGGAAGTGCCGCTGCACGTACAGCTTGCCCAGCGCCTCGCCCATCAGGTTCTCCACGACGGAGACACCGCGCTTCCAGCGGTCGCGGATCTGCTCGGTGCCCGACAGCAGGCGGCCGTAGAACGCGAAATCCTCGGCCACCAACTCGTCGGTCAGCAGGAAGGCGCGGGCGTGGATCAGTCGCCAGCGCACCCAGTTCTTCCAGTCCTCCAGCGGCTCGCCCGCCCACGCCTCGGCGAACGCGGTCAGGTAGTCGGGTTGGCGCACCACGACCTCGGCGACCGATTCGGGGGTGGCGCCCAGCGCGCCCACCCAGCCGGTCCAGTCGAAGCCGGGCGCCTCGTCCGGCAGGTCGGCGAACGTGCGCAGGTTGTAGGTCAGGTCGGCGTCGCGGCGCTTCACCACATCCCAGTGCGCGGCGGCCAGCTTGCGCTCCAGCGCGACGATCCGCTCGGCGGTCTCGGCGTGTTCGCCGCCATGGACGAGCGCGAACATCGCCGCGATGTGGCGCGGGTAGGCGGCCAGGATCTCGGCGTGCTGTTCGTCACGGAAATACGATTCGTCGGGCAACCCGATCCCGGACTGGCTGAAGTGCAGCAGGTAGCGGGTCGAGTTCTTGGAATCGGTGTCGACGTACACCGCGGTGCCGCCGCCAACGCCGGTGCGCTGCAGGCCGCCCAGGACCGCCGCGAGCGCGTCGGGGCTGTCGGCGGCGTCGACGAGCGCCAGTTCGTCGAGCAGCGGCTGCACACCGATGCGCGCGACTGCCTCCTCGTCGAGGAAGCTGGCGTACAGGTCGCCGATGCGCTGCTCGTCGGTGCCGTCGGCGGCGCCTGACGCCGCGGCTTCGGTGATGAGGTCGCGGATCTGTTCTTCGGCCCGGTCGTAGAGGGTGCGGAACGCGCCGTCGGCGGCGCGGTCGGCCGGGATCTCGTACTCGGCCAACCAGCGGCCGTTGACGTGGCCGAACAGGTCGTCCTGCGGGCGGGCATCGGTGTCGAGGTAACTCAGGTCGATACCTGATCTGATCGCTTCAACCGTCACCCCAACATGCTGCCAGAAGCGCACCGGTACCCTCACGGCCATGCGCGAGGAGCTCACCGACGAGCAGGTCGGCGCGGAGGAATCCACCGGGGAGCGGGTGTTCACCGGCTTCGGTATCGCCTCCGCGGTACTGGCCGCGCTCTCGGTGGCCGCCATCGTGCTCGCCGTCCTGATCTGGTCGGGGCACCGCGCGGACTCCGACGAGCGGGCCTACCAGACCCGAGTGATGCAGGCCGCCGCCGACTGGACCGGCGTGCTGGTCAACATGAACAAGGACACCGTCGACGCCAGCATGCAGCGGCTGCACGAGAACACCATCGGCGAACTCAACGCGGACTTCGACTCCGCGGTCGAGCCGTACCGGCAACTCGTCCAGCGGTTGCAGACCCGCACCACCGGTCAGATCGACTCGGTGTCCATCGAATCGCTGCACCACCCGGCGCCGGGGCCGGACGGCGGGTCCCGGCCTGCGCCGCCGCCGGATCCGCAACTGTCCGCGTTCGCCGAGCGCACCGACACGGTGCTGGTGGTGGCGACGTCGATCAGCGAGAACGCGGGCAACCAGGAGCCGCAGACGGTGCGCTGGACGCTGCGCCTGGACGTCTCCGACGTCGACGGAAAGCTGATGATCTCGCGGCTGGAACCGATCCGATGAGGAACATGCTGCGCGTCGCGGTCTTCGACGTGCTCGCCCCCGTCGCTGCGATCGCCGGCCTGCTCTACATCGGGATGGCGCTCGGCTGGCCGCTGTGGTGGGTGTCGGCGTGTTCGGTGCTGTGCCTGCTGATCGTGGAGGGCGTCATCGTCAACGTCGCGCTGATGCGGCGCGACGGCGTCACCGTCGGCACAGACGATGACGGGCCCGGGTTGCGGTTGGCGGTGATGGGCCTGGCGACCGTGGCGCTCGTCGCCGCCGTCGCGGTCGGCTACCAGCGGTGGACGGTGCCCGACCGGGCGTTCACCGCCGACAGCGCCGAGGTGGTGCGCATCGCGAGCAGCGTCTCCGAGGCCACTGCCACGTTCTCACCGCAGAGCCCGACAGCCTCCATCGACCGCGCCGCGGCGCAGATGGTGCCCGAACGGGCCCAGGCGTTCAAGGACGAGTTCGCCGGCGTCGCCAAGGAGCTGACCAGCAAGAACGTCTCCGCGCAGGCCAGCACGGTCTCGGCGGGGGTGGAGGCGATCGGACCGCGGGACGCCAGCGTGGCGGTGGTGCTGCGCGGCACGCAGAGTGTGCCGGGCCAGCCCGTCGACAATGCGGTGCTCGCGCTGCGGGTGACGCTGTCGAAGGCCGACGGGCGCTGGCTGGTCGAGGACGTCACGCCGGTTCACGCCCGCTGATTGGGCGATTTCGGTGTAGTTGGTTGCGCTCAGCGCGACCACGCACGCCGAAATCCCTACAGGAGGCGGGCGTAGTCGACCTTGAGGCAGCGGTCCATCACGACCTGCATGCCCGCGGCGACACCTTGGCGGGCGATCTCCTCGTCCCACAGTCCCTGCTGCAGCCACAGCGTCTTCGCCCCGACCGCGACGGCGTCGCGCAGCACCGACGGTAGTTCGCTCTGTCGCCGGAAGACGTCGACCATGTCCGGGACGACGGGTAGATCGGCCAGCGACGGATACACCGGCGTGCCGTCGATCTCGCTGACCGTCGGATTCACCAGGTAGAGCTCGTAGTGGCTGGCCGAGCGCAGGTAGTCCCACACGCCGTAGCTCGGCCGCATGGGATTCGCCGACGCGCCCACCACCGCGACGGTGCGGGCCTCGCGCATGATGCGCCGCAGGTCGTCGTGCTCGGGTTCGGTCCACTCAGCGGTTTCGGTCATATCGCAAGCATTCCCGCTCGCCGCGGCGTCAACGCGGATTGTTCGCGCGCTGCGCCCGGATCTTGGCGAACCGGTCCGACAGCCGGCCCATCCGGATCATCAGCGACGCGCTCGGGCTGACCTCGCCGTCGAGGTAGCTCTGGAACTCGTCGACCGCCACACCGATGCGCGACGCGAATTCCGGGGCGCCCAGCCCGGATCGGTTCAGCAGCAGTTGGACGTGGTGGCCGACCTCGGTGCGTTCGGCGGCCGCCATCTGCTCGCGGGTCCGCACCAGCACCTCGGCCAGCGCCTTGGACACCCCGTAGGGCGGCGCCTTGTCGAGGATCTCCTCGACCTGACGTGCCGTTCTGCCGAAGGGGTCGCGCTTGATCGCCGTGACGATGCGCTGCCAGACGGTGAGGTCGTCGGTCTCGAGCGCATCGCGGATGGCGGCGGTCGACCAGAACTCCACGGGCCGGTCGTCGATCGACGCGCGCCGCGACGCCGTCGTGAGCGGACGGGTCGCGGCGGATGCAGCGTCGCGGCGGGTCTCCCGCGCGTCGCTCGTCAACGTCACCTCGCCTCCTCGAGCATTGCCACGGCCACCGACAGGCAACGCTGCCTGACCAATGCCCAGTCGGACTCGGCGTCCGGGTCCGAGATCGCGACGTCGTGCTCATCGGACGGCTGCGGATCGGCCAGGCGGCGCACCAACTGCGTGGCCACCCACTGCTTCTTCGGCTGTTGACCACAGTAATACCGGTCCATCCCGGACAGCACGATTGCGGCGGTTTGTGTTTCCATCGACTCCACCAGATCGGCGAACTCCGCATAGTCGCGGCTGCTGTTGCGGCACATGATGAGGTAGCTCTTCAAGCGCAGGGTTTCCGCACCCGTGGGGATCTGCAGCCGGTCCCCGGTGGGCAGTTGGACATTGGTGGTCTCCACCGGGCCCCGCCGTTCCACCGGCGGCTGGTGCATCTCGGCCTCGGTCTGCTGGGCGGTCTCCAGCGCGTCGAGCGCCACCGACAGCCGACCACGCCACAGCGTGACCGGATGCACCGGCAGCGTCGTGCGCACGGTCGACCCGTTACCGTCGGCGTGCCCGTTGCGGCCGCCGCGCCGGAAGCCGCCGCCGGTGCGCAGCTTCACCGTCTGGTCGCCGCCGTTGCGCGCCACCATCCGCTGTTTGATCGGCTGGCAGCCGCTGAACGCCAGCGGATCGGCGACGGTGACGGTCTTGGGCGCCAGCGTCTTCATGCGGGCCGCGGATTTCACCATTCCGCGCAGGTCGGCGCCCGACGGTCCGAGCGCCGAGATGTCGTCGGGGATGATGACCAGGTCGTCGATCTGCACCTTGGGAAGCGGCTTCTCGAAGTCCACCGACGGCAGGATGCGGTCCAGCCATTTGGGCAGCCACCAGTTCCACTGGTCGAACATCGCCATCAGCGCAGGCACCAGCACCAACCGGACGACGGTCGCGTCGACGGCGATCGCCACCGCGCACGCCACGCCGAGCTGCGCCACCAGCGGCATCCCGGCGAATGCGAAACCGATGAACACCGCGATCATGATCAGCGCCGCGCTGGTGATGGTGCGGGCGCTGGTGCTCACGCCGTAGGCGACCGCGTCGCGGGTGTTACCGGTCTGCAGGAAACGCTCGCGGATGCGGGTCAGCAGGAAGATCTCGTAGTCCATCGAGAGACCGAACGTCATCGCCAGCACCAGCGGCGGGATCGTGCTGTCCAGCGACGGAATGCGTTCGAAGCCCAGCGGCTCCAACCAGCCCCACTGGAAGACCGCGACCAGGCTGCCGTAGGCGGCGGCGACCGACAGCACGGTCATCAGCACGCCCTTGAGTGCGAGGAACACCGACCGGATCGACACCAGCAGCATGAGGAACGCGATCAGCGCGACGAACAGGAAGACCAGCGGCTGCGTGTGGGACACCCGGTCGTCGAAATCCTTGATCAGCGCGGTGGGGCCACCCACGTCGACGGACACGTTGGGGCCGGCGGCCTTGGGCAGGTTGGCGCGCATCCAGTCGACGGTCTCGCGGGCGCCCATGTCCTCGGGGTCCACGGTCAGCACGGCCGACAGCAGCGCGCTGCGGTAGTCGTCGCTGAACTCCGCGGGCGTGATGGTCGCGACGTTGGGCGCCTTGGCCATCTCGGCCCGCACCGCCTCCAGCGTCGGCTCCTTGCCCGCCGCCGATGCGGCCACCGGTTCGGCATCGCCGTCGGGGAACGTCACCAGCACCCGGACCGGACCGAGCGCACCCGGGCCCAGCGCCTCGGCGGCGGCGTTGACGCCGCCGCGGATCTCGTGGGTCGGCTCGAACTGCCGCTGCATGCTGTTGCCGAGCACCATCATGAAGGCCGGCGCGGCCATGCTGAGCAGGACGATGGTGGCCGCGGTCGCCGCCACCCACGGCCTGCGCATCACCCACCCGGTCCAGCGGGTCCAGAAGCGCGACTGAGTGGTGTCGGGCCTGCGGGAGAAGTGAAGGTACGACGAGCGTTTGGCGGCCGCCCGCCCGAACGTCGCCAGCACCGCCGGGGTGAGCGTCGTCGAGGTCAGCACCGCGATCGCGACCGCGAGGATCGCGCCGGTCGCCATCGAGGTCAGCACGGGGGTGTTGATCAGGTAGATGCCGGTGACCGAGGCGATGACGGTCATGCCCGACAGCAGCACCGCCAGCCCGGAGGTCGCCATCGCCGCGTCGGCGGCCTGTTGCGGGTCGCGGCCCGCGCGCAGTTCCTCCCGGAACCGCATCAGGATGAACAGCGAATAGTCGACGGCCAGCGCGATGCCGAACATCGACACCGTCGACGCGACGAACACCGACATCGTGGTGATCGTCGACAGCAGGTAGACCAGCCCCATCGTGACGGCCACCGTGCACACGCCGAGCAGCAGCGGCATCGCCGCGGCGGCGAACGACCCGAAGACGGCGAGCAGCACGATCAGGACGATCGGCAGGTTCCACTGTTCGGCCTGGGCGATGTCGGTCTTGATGGCCTGGGAGGCCGCCGCGCCCAGCGCACCCTGGCCGATCACGTACATCTTGACCTTGCCGTCGCGGAATTCGCCCGGCTCCTCGCCGTGGATTCCGATGCGCGTGCGCAGGTCCTTGGCCACGTCGGTGGCGCCGGTGTTGTTGAAGTCCAGCGACAGCGTGATGACATACGGCCGGTCGGGTTGCGGCGCCGGCTGCTGCGGGTTCGGGCTGATCGTGACGCTGGGCACCCCGGCGGCGATCTGCTCGAGGTGCGCGACGGCCGCGTTCATGTCGTCGTAGGAGGCGTCGGCGCGCGGGGCGGCCACCAGGGCCAGCGGCGAGGCGCCCTGGTCGGGGAAGTGGTCCTCGAGTTCGTACTGCACGTGCAGCGACTGCGAGCCTTCGACCTCGAATCCGCCGCCGGTCAGATTCGACGAGTGGTTCAGCGCGAGGTAGATCGACGGGATCAGGAGCAGCACCCAGGCGCCGAAGACCGCCCAGCGGAATCTGCGCAGGTTGCTGCTCAAGCGCATCATGAACTGCTGGATGGCGTCTCCCGAAGATCTTCCCGGCGTTTCGCGGCCCGTATGAGCGAGAGCGTACCCCAGCGTGCGGTAGGGTACGCCGCCCTCAACTCAGCTGCGAGCAAGCTGTAACCAAGCCTTTAACCTGCTCTAATTCGATCTCGCGCGCGGGCCCCGGGGCGTTACGCCGGCCGCCGCCGGCGGGTGGGCCGCTGTTCGGATTGGCGGGCTCGGCCGCACGGATGGCAGGATGACCGTCGGCTGTCCATGCGTCGGGGGACCACTGGGACGTCCGTCGACGGCGTTGCGAGTCGCCCGGCGGGACACCCGAACCCTCCGAGGAGTGCCATGAAATCGATCGCCCTGCGCAGAAGCCTCTACGCTGCCTTCGCCGTCACCGCCGCCGGTGGCGTGAGCGTCGCGGCGCTGACCATGCCCGCGACGCCGGCGACCGCGGCCCCCGATCCGTGCGCGGCCAGCCAGGTGGCGAAGACCGTCGCCGCCGTGGCCACCAACACCTCCAACTATCTCGCCGCGAACCCGGAGACCGATCAGGCGCTGACCACGATCGCCCAGCAACAGGGCGGACCGGCCTCGCTGGTGGCGCTCAAGTCGTACCTCGACGCCAACCCCGAGGTGGGCGCGGACATGCAGAAGCTGCAGCAGCCGCTGACCAGTCTGTCCGGGCGGTGCAAGCTGCCGGTCACCATCCCCCAGGTCCTCGGCCTCATGCAGGCCGCGCAGCAGAGCGGTGCGACGCTGCCCGCGGCGGGTGCGGTGTCCCCGGCGTCGAGCGGACCGGCGACCGCGGTGACGCAGGGGGCCGGCGCGCAGCCCGGTTCCGGTGCGGCCACGCACCGCTAGAACCCCGCGGCGATCATGATCACTCCAGCTGCGGTTTTCCGACTTTCTCCCTGCTCTTTGCGGGTAAGGCAAGAAACTCACTGGGGATTCTGATTAGCTGTGGTGTGGCGATAACCATTGTGGTTTCGGCCTCTCACTGAGATGAAGGAGCATGTCCATGTTGCTTCCTGCCCGTACCGCACGTCGTGTGGTAGCTGGTGCGGCCGGCGCCGGCGTGGTTGCCGGTGCGATGTTGTTCGGCGCGATCCCCGCCGCGATGGCCCAGCCGGCTCCGCCGCCGCCTCCGCCGCCGAACTGCACCGCCGCTGATCTGGCCGGCGTGGCCTCCGGGGTGTCGGCGTCCACCTCCGCGTATCTGTTCACCCATCCGCCGGTGAACGACTTCTTCACCAGCCTCGAGGGGCAGCCGCGCGACCAGATCCGGACCAGGGTGGAGGAGTACCTCAACGCCAACCCGCAGGTCAAGGCCGATCTGACGGGCATCCGCCAGCCGTTGGTGGACCTGAAGAACCGTTGCGGCACCGCCACGGTGCCCGACGACGACACCCCTTAGCCCGGCGTGCGGGCTGGATCCGGGGAGCAGCCCGAACACGCAGCGCATGACACCACGGGTCGCACCGTGCTGATGGTCGACGACGACCCCGACGTGCGGACGTCCGTCGCTCGCGGACTGAGGCATTCGGGGTTCGACGTGCGCGTTGCCGCGGACGGCAAGGAAGCACTGAGGTTGCTGTCCGCCGAGTCGCACGACGCGTTGGTGCTCGACGTGCAGATGCCCGAACTCGACGGCGTCGCCGTGGTGACCGCGCTGCGTGCGCTCGGGAACGACATCCCCATCTGCGTCCTCTCGGCGCGCGACACCGTCAACGACCGCATCGCCGGTCTGGAGGCGGGCGCCGACGACTACCTCACCAAACCGTTCGACCTCGGCGAGTTGGTGGCCCGGCTGCATGCGCTGCTGCGCCGGGCCAGCCACTCCGACCGTGCGTCGGACACCATGACCGTCGGGCCCCTGACCATCGACACGGCCCGGCGTCTGGTGTTCGTCGAGGGTGAGCGGGTGGAGCTGACCAAGCGCGAGTTCGATCTGCTCGCCGTCCTCGCCGAGAACAACGGGGTGGTGCTGTCGCGCCAGCGGCTGCTCGAGCTGGTGTGGGGTTACGACTTCGACGTCGACACCAACGTCGCCGACGTGTTCATCTCCTATCTGCGGCGCAAGCTCGAACGCGACGGTCTGCCGCGGGTGATCCACACCGTTCGCGGGATCGGATACGTGTTGCGGGACGAGCCCTGACGTCGTGTGGTTGCCCCGTCTGTTCCGCTCGGCATCGCTGCGCACCCGGGTCGCCGTGGCGTCCGCGGCTGCCGCGTCGGCCGTCGTGGCGGCGTTCACGATCCTCACCTCGGTGGTGCTGGCCAACAACGACGCCGCCCAGCTCGACCGCCGGCTCGACTCGATCGTCGACGCCAGCATGTACCCCGAGCAGCTGCAGGATCCCCGCCGCGGGGTCCTGACCACCGGCCGCTCCCGCTCCACCGGCCAGGTGGTGTTCCAGCGCGGCTTCCAGCTGCCCAAGCTGCCGCCGGGCACCGAGACCGTCCAGGTCAACGGGGTGGACTACCGGGTGCGCACGCTGACCGTCGACCAGGAGGGCGGCGTGCTGGTGTCGATCGGCATCCGCGCCGACAGCCTGCTGCTCAGCCGCGGCCGCATCCCGGAGTACGTGCTGGTCGGTGCGGTGACGGTGCTGATCGCCGGCGGTCTGGGCTGGCTGCTCGCCGGTCCCGCGATCCGGCCGCTGCGCAAACTCACCGAGCAGACCTCCAAACTCGGCAAGGGCACCGACGAGATGCCCGAAGTGCGCGGCGCGCGGGAGGCCGAGGAGCTCTCCGAGGCGATGTCGGCGATGCTGCGCCGACTGGCCGCCGCGCAGCAGGCCACCACCAACTCGCTGCAGGCCGCGCAGGACTTCGCCGCCAACGCCGCCCACGAGTTGCGCACCCCGCTGACCGCGATGCGCGCCGACCTGGACACGCTGCGCATCCACGACCTGCCGGAGGAGGAACGCGCCGAGGTGGTCGCGGATCTGTCCCGGGCGCAGCGCCGGGTCGAGGCGATCATCACCGCGCTGGGTCAGCTGGCGTCCGGTCAGCTGGCCCAGGCCGCGGACCGTGAACCGATCGACGTCACCGACACCCTGGACCGCGTGGCGCGGGAGAACATGCGCGCGGCTCCGCAGGTCGAGATCGTGGTGGACGCCGACGATCTCGGCACGGTGTGGGGGTGGCCGGACGGGTTGCGCCTGGCCGTCGACAACCTGGTGCGCAACGCGATCGCCCACGGTGCGGCCAGCCGGGTGGTGCTCACCGCGCAGCGCACCAACGGCCGGCTCACGATCATCGTCGACGACAACGGACGGGGGCTGCCCGTCGAGGAGCACGAGACGGTGCTCGGCCGGTTCCGCCGGGGCAGCACCGCCGCGCCGGGCGGTTCGGGGCTGGGGCTGGCGCTCGTCGCGCAGCAGGCCGAATTGCACGGCGGCACAATCGAACTGGCGGACAGCCCGCTCGGCGGCCTGCGCGCGACGCTGACCGTATCGGCCTCACCCGAGCGCAGCGAAACTCAGCTGCGCTGAATTTGCTTGCGGCGCAACGCTGTTGCGAGACCACGCCATCCGAGCAGGAGTAGCGCGGTCACCAGTGACGCCACGATGACGAAGCTGAACGCTACGCCCTGACCGCTGAGCCTGCGCAGCACCATGCCGACCGCGACCGTGCACAGCCACACCAGCACCCCGGTCGGGGTGAGCGCGAGCGGGCGTCGCCACGCCCTGGCCGCCAGCCATCCGACGGCGGTGCCGGCGAGGAAAGGCCATGCTGTCTCGGCGATTCCGGCGACCGAGAGCCCTTCGGCATGGCTACGGCGCCCGATCGTGCAGAAGATCACCACGCAGACCAGATCGGTCAGCAGGGCGACGACGATGGTGCGGCGGTCAGGCATGAAACGTCACGTCCATCCGGGTCGGCCGGGCGCGAGGGGATCGGCACCGGCATCGGGGTCGATGCCGCTCTCGGTGCGGAACATGAAGAAGAACACCACCCATCCGATGGCGGCCAGGAAGATCCAGCTGACCAGGCGGTAGATCAGCATGGCCGAGATGGCCCCGGCCAGTGTCATCCCGCTCGACACCAGGCCGGGCACCAGCACAGCCTCGACCACCAGCAGCCCACCGGGCATCAGCGGGATGGTGCCGACCGCACGGGCGGCCGCGTAGGCGACGGTCAGCCCGGCCAGCGACGGATGGCCGCCGGCGGCGTAGCAGGCGAACGCCAGGCAGGCGACATCGGCGATCCAGTTGAACAGCGACCAGCCGAACGCCATACCGAGGTCGCGCCGGCCCAGCTGTACGGACTCCAGCTGCGCCAGCAGCTCCCGCCACTTCGCCAACCCGGTGTCGGCGGGTCTGCCGCGCAGCGAGTTGAACCGGGACAGCAGCCGCGCACCGATTCCGTCGATCAGCTCGGGCCGGCTCGCGACGGCCTGGGCGAGCACCAGCAGGGCCGCGAATCCGCCGAGCGTGAAGATCAGCGACAGCGGGTTCTTGGTCGCGCCGAGCAGGAACGCGCCGCCGAGTCCGAGCAGCGCCAGCCCGACACCCTGCAGGACCCCCGACATCACCAGCTGCCAGGACGCCACCACCGGGGTGGCGCCCCAGATCCGCTGCTGGCGGTAGAGGAAGGTCGCGGAGAGCACGGGGCCGCCGGGCATCGTGGTGCTCAGCGCGTTGCCCGCGTAGTAGGCGGCCTCCGAACGCCATTGCTGCAGGTGCACACCCGCCGACCGCAGGAGCGTGCGCTGGATCTGGGCGAAGCTGTGCATCGAGGCCAGCGACGCGACGACCGCGGCCAGTACCCACCACCAGTTGGCGGAGATGAGGCTCTTCCACGCCTTGGCGAGCTGATCCCAGACCAGGACCACCTCGACGCTGAGGACGACGACCGCGACGGCGATGACGGTCCACCGGACCCACCAGTACTTGCCGCGGGTGGATCCCTCGGGGCTGGCCGGTCGCCGCTTGGCGTCGTTCGCCGGCGCGTCGTGGGACACGTCCTACAGAGTAACGGTGCGGTTTGGGCTCCCGGCCCCGTACGACGGCGTGCCGCACCACCGGTCGGTCCGCAGTGACGGCGGTTACGCTCGTCAAATGCCTGACGCGGTCTTCGCAGACGATCAATCGGTGTCGCCACTCGTTCGTAAGGCGGCCGCGTGGTCGTGGCGCCTGCTGATCATCTTCGCCGCGCTCGTCGCGGTGCTGTGGGTGGTCAAACGGCTGGAGATCCTGTTCGTGCCGGTGGCCCTGGCCACCATGCTGGCGGCGCTGCTGATGCCGGCCGTCGACTTCCTCGACCGCCGCGGCGCGCCGCGGGGCGGGGCGGTCGCGCTGGTGCTGCTCACCGGTATCGCGGTCGTCGGCGGCCTGCTGACGTTCGTCGTCAGCCAGTTCATCGAGGGCATGCCTGCGCTGGGCGAACAGGTCACCCGCAGCATCGACGGCCTGCGGGTGTGGCTCGTCGAGGGCCCACTGAACCTCAGCCGCGAACAGATCGACAACGCAGGCAACGCCGCGATCGAGGCGGTGCAGAACAACCAGGAGCGGCTGACCAGTGGCGCGCTGTCGACGGCGGGCACCATCACCGAGATCGTCACCGGCGCACTGCTGGTGCTGTTCACGCTGATCTTCCTGCTGCACGGCGGCCGCAACATCTTCGGCTTCGTCACCAGGGTCTTCCCGCCGGACGTGCGCGAGCGGGTGCGCGGCGCCGGACGCGCCGGCTTCCACTCCCTCATCGGCTACGTGCGGGCGACGTTCCTCGTCGCGCTGGTCGACGCCGTCGGCATCGGCACGGGTCTGGCGATCATGGGGGTGCCGCTGGCGCTGCCGCTGGCCTCCCTGGTGTTCCTCGGCGCGTTCGTCCCGCTGGTCGGTGCGGTGGTCACCGGTTTCCTCGCGGTGATCGTCGCGCTGTTGACCAAGGGTGTGGTCTACGCGCTGATCACGCTCGGGTTGATCCTGGCCGTCCAGCAGCTCGAAGGGCACGTGCTGCAGCCGCTGGTGATGGGGCGCGCTGTGTCCATCCACCCGCTGGCCGTGGTGCTCGCCATCGCCGGCGGCGGTGTGCTGGCCGGGATCGTCGGCGCGCTGCTCGCGGTGCCCGCGGTCGCGTTCCTCAACAGCGCCATCCGGGTGCTGCTCGCCCGCGACCAGGAGGCCGAGGTGCAGAACCTCGAAGACGACGAAGGGCCCCGCATCCAAGCGGAGCCCGACGACGTCGAAGAGAAGGTCGACTAGCCGTTCGGCGCGGGCACGGGTCGGTGACTCCGTGCCCTACGACCAGGATTCGTCGAGATCGCCCAGTGAAGCGATCAGGGCACTGTTCGCGCTGTAGTCGACGGGGCAGGCGATGACGCTCACGGTGTCGTCGGCCAGCGCCTCCCGCAGAGTGGGCAGCAGCTGGTCGGCCGACGAGATGCGATAGCCCTTGGCGCCGAAACTCTCTGCGTAAGAGACGAAGTCAGGATTGCCGAAGCGGGTGTCGACGTTGTGGCCGATCTCCAGGTCCATCTTCCAGCTGATCAGTCCGTACGCGTCGTCCACCCAGATGAGGATGACCATCGGCGTGCCGAGGCGTAACGCGGTCTCGATCTCCTGCGAGTTCATCAGGAACGACCCGTCGCCGGTCGCGACGAGGACCTTGGCCGACGGTCTGGCGATCTTCGCGGCGACACCGCCCGGAACCGTCCACGCCATCGTCGACAGCCCGTTGGAGATCAGGCAGGTGTTCGGTTCATAGGTGGGATAGAGCCTCGCCATCCACATCTTCAACGCGCCGGTGTCGACCAGCGCGATGTCGTCGCGGGCCAGCGCCGCGCGGGTGTCCGCGACGATGCGCGCGGGTGCCAAGGGGAAGCTGTCGTCGGTACGGCCGCGGTCGAGTTCGTCGGCCAGCAGGCCGCGAATCCGCTCGTGGCCCACCGAATACGGCTCGTCGCGACCCACCGCGGCGGCCAGCGCGTCGAGGCACCGCCCGATGTCGGCGTGCAACCCCACCGCGACGTCGTAGTGGGCGTCGACCTCGGCGGGGAACCGGTGCACGTGGATGATCTTGGTGTCACCCCGCGGGTTGATGCGGACGGGGTCGAACTCCTGCAGTTCGTAGCCGGCGGCGACGATGACGTCGGCCTGGTCGAAGCCGAAGTTGACGTAGTCGTGGCGCATGAAGCCGACGGCGCCCAGCGCCAGGGGATGGTCGTCGGGCATGACGCCTTTTCCGTGGAACGTCGTGGCGACCGGCATACCGAGGGACTCGGCGAACCGCCGCACCGCCGCTGACGCGTCGCCGCGCGCCGCGCCGTGGCCGGCGAGCAGGACGGGATTGCGCGCCGACTGCAGGATCTCCGCGGCCCGCGCGATCTGCGCCGCCGACGGGTCGTCCGGCCGGGGCACGTTGACGCGCAGGGGAGCGGAGTCCTCGGGAGCCTCGGCGGCTTCGACGTCTTCGGGCACGGCGAGGTAGACCGCGCCGGGCCGTTCGGTCTGCGCGAGCTTGAATGCCTTGCGGACCATCTCCGGAACCGAGCTCGACGTGGCGACCAGCGCCGACCATTTGGTGACGGGGGCGAACATCGACACCAGGTCAACGCTCTGATGTGATTCCTTGTAGCTGCGCCGCATCCCCACCTGTGCCGAAAGTGCAAGCAGGGGAGTCGAATTCGTGGTGGCGTCGGCGACTCCGAGCAGCAGATTGATGGCGCCGGGCCCCAGTGTCGCCGAGCACACGCCGGCCTTCCCCGTCAACCGACCGTAGACCTCGGCCATGAACGACGCGCCCTGCTCGTGGCGGGTGAGGACATAGGTGATCGATGATCGCGACAGTGCGTCGACCAACCGGATGTTCTCCTCGCCGGGGATGCCGAAGACGTGCGTGACGCCTTCGTTCTCGAGACATTCGACGATCAACTCGGCGGTGGTGCGACTGGCCTCGGACACCACCCGAGCTAAGCACAGCCTCCGCCGTCATGATCGCGCAGATTGAGGAACCCGACGGTGGGTGATGAGTCGACGGAGCATGCCGGCCGGTGTGGTCGAGCACGTCGGCGGGCAGGAGCCTCGCGGGGGCCCGGCCGGGCGCTGACGGGATCAGCTGACCGCGAGGGTGCGCATAGCGTCCACGTTTCCGCGGCGCGTCGTGAGCAGACACGCACCCTCGCGCAGAGGGGTGAGTGCTACATCCGGCCTTCGCGGCGCAGCAGATCCGCGGCGCTCATGCCACCGCCGCGACGCTTCGGATCCTCCGGGGTGTCGAGCTTCTCGGTCGACTCCGGATCCTTCTGGGTCGGAATCTTCGTCGTCGCGTCGCCCTCGGACTGCGGAGCCGGCTGCGGCGGACGCTGCACCGGGATCGCCGTCGTCGGCTCGTTGCCCTCGGGTTCCGGTGGCGGCTTCGGCGCGCCGGCCCGCATGGCCGTCGTCTGGTCGGCCGACGGCTGCGGAGGCCGCGGTGGCTGACCGCCCGGTCCCGCCGGACCGCCCCGCAGTTCGCCGAGCCACGACTCGATCTCGCGCTCCTCGCGCCGGGGCGCCGGGCCGGTCGGCCGCGGCGTCCGCTGTGTCGTGGCGGAGTTGACCGCACCACGCACCGCGTTCTTCGCCACCGACAGCCGGGTCGTCGGCGGCTCCTGCGCGGGACCGGGCCGGTTGGCCGGGATCCGCGTGGTTCCCGCGCCGGACGGACCGTTCAGCCGGGGCGGCCGCGGCGGGATGCGGGTGGGCCCGACGCGACCCTCGACACCGGGGTGCGTCGGATCGTGCGGCGGACGCGGGCGAGGCGGCACCGGGGCGCCGGCACCGACCAGCGCCGGGTCGTCGGCGGGGTCGCGCACCAGCGGTCGTTTGCGCTCGTCGGGCAGTTCGATCTCGCCGAGGCCGAGCCGTTCCTGGATCCGCTTCATCCAGCGCGGTGCCCACCAGCAGTCGTCGCCGAGCATCTTCATGACCGCGGGCACGAGGAACATCCGGATGATCGTCGCGTCCAGCAGCAGCGCGAGCAGCAGGCCGAACGCCAGGTACTTCATCATCACCAGATCGGAGAACACGAACGCTCCGGCGACCACGGCCAGCACCAGCGCAGCGCCGGTGATCAGGCGGCCGGTGGTGGCGGTGCCGACCCGGATGGCCTCGGCGGTGGACAGCCCGCGGGCGCGCGCCTCCACCATGCGGGACACCAGGAAGACCTCGTAGTCGGTGGACAGACCCCAGATGACCGCGATGATCAGGCCGATCATCGGCGCCATCAACGGCTGCGGCGTGTAGTTCATCAACCCGGCGCCGTGCCCGTCGACGAACATCCACGTCAGGATGCCCATCGTCGAACCCAGCGTCAGCGCGCTCATCAGCGCGGCCTTGATCGGCAGCACCAGCGACCCGAACGCCAGGAACATCAGGATCGTGGTCGTGACGATCAGGATGGTGACCATCAGCGGCAGCCGGTCGAACAGGCTGTGGATACTGTCCTGCTCGAGCGCGGGGGTGCCGCCGACCAGCACGGTGACCCCGCGCGGCGGCGACAGGGCACGCAGATCCTCGATCTTCTGGGCGGCGTCATTGCGGTTCTCCAGACCGTTCTGGATCACCCGCACCGACGGATCCTTCGAGCCGCCCTCCTGGACCGACCGCTCCTGCCACATCTTCGACGGATCGTTGTCCGCGTCGATGAACCCGTTGATCGTCATCGCCTTGGCACGCATGTCGGCGACCTGCTGATCGGTGACCGGCTCGCCGTTGTCGCTCTTGAGCACCAGCGTCAGCGGTTCGGTGCGGAACCCGGGGAAGCTGCGGTCGAAGTCCTCCTGTGCCTGGCGGACCGGGTTGTCCGGCGGCAGGTACTTCTCGCTGATGCCGCCGAGGGACAGCTGCCCCAGCGGGATGATCAGCAGGATCATGACGATGACGATCGGTACCGCGAAGGCCGCGGGCCGCTTCATCACGCGGGTGACCAGCTTGCCCCAGAAGCCCTGCTCGACCTCGGCACGGGTCTTGGTCTTCTGGGTCTTCTCCGCCAGCCAGTGCAGCCACCACACGATGGGGCGACGCGCCAACGGCACGTAACGCGCGAGGGCGAGGCCGAAGGTGACGATGACGAGGAAGATCACGATGCCGAGCAACATCCAATAGACGCCGCTGCCGATGGTGTCGTTGTCCTTCAGCGCGATGATGCCGTAGGCCATCGCGCCGTACAGCGCGGTGTAGCCGACGATCAGACCGATCAGGGCCAGGTTGGCGCCATGTTCACCCGTCTGCTTGATGCGTTTGCGGGCGATGTGGCCGAGCGCGATGCCCACCGGCGGCACCAGCAGCCCCAGCGGGATGGACGCCACCGCGAACGTGTTGGTCTTCTGAACCGACGGGTCGGACGCGATCGGATCGGGCTGGGCGAACTTGATCAGTGTCTTGACGCCCAGCGCGTCGACCTTGGGGCCGAGGATCGCCAGGGCTGCGGCGAGGACGGTGATCGACAGAACCGCCGCCAGCATGACCGAGGCGATGATCGCGTAGGTGATGGACTTGAGGAAGCCCTGCGGGAACAACAGCAGCGGCACGGACGAGGCGACCAGGATGACCGCGGAGAACATGATCGTGCGGCCGGAGGTCATCACCGTGCGGCGTACGGCCGCTTCGGTGTCGTAGCCCTCGGCGAGTTCCTCACGGAACCGGCTGACCATGAACAAGCCGTAGTCGACGGCGATGCCCAGGCCCATGAGCGTCACCACCGGCTGGGCGAAGAAGTGCACGGGCATGATCTCGGCGAGCAGGCGCATGATGCCCAGCGCGCCGGCGATGGTGAGGCCGCCGATGAGGCCGGGCAGTGCGGCCGCGATGACGCCGCCGAACACGAAGAACAGCACCACGCAGACCAGCGGGATGGCGGCCACCTCGGCGCGCTTCTGATCCTCGCCGATACTGCCGGTGAGCTCGCTGGCCAGCGGGTTGAGGCCGGCCAGCTGGATGTTGCCGTCGTTGATCTGCTGGAGGTCGGGTTCGACGACCTGGTAGTTCTTCAGGATCTCGTCGTCGGTGTCGCCTTTGAGCGGGATGCTGACGAACGTCTTCGACAGATCGCTGGTCTTCATCTGCTGCACGGTCTCGCTGGCGGCGTCCGGTGCCCTCAGCCAGCCGACCCAGCTCACCACCTGGTCCGGGTGATCCTTGACGAAGGTGTCGAGCTGACCGACGACGTCGCGCTGCCACTCGGGGTTGTCGACCTTCTCGCCGTCGGCCGGGGTCAGGATGGCCACGACGTGGCTGGTGCGGTCGCGGCCGTAGATCTCGTCGCCGATGACCGACGCCTGCACCGACTGGCTGCCCTCGTCGTAGAAACCGCTCTGCGTGACGTGATTACCGAGACTGATCCCGTAGATGCCGCCGCCGACGCACAGCGCCACCATGACACCGATCACCATGTACCGATATCGGTATACGTTTCGACCCCACCAGGCGAACACGTAAGCTCCTCACCAATTCAATGTCGACCGCGCAGTGGCCATCGTTTGTCACACACGCGAGGTCAGCAGCGCGGACAGCGGCCGGAACGGCTGCAGCCATGCTCCCTGCTCAGGCAGCGAATCCAGTCCGATCCGCGGCAACGGCTCCCGGAAAACACCAGGAATGTCTTCCAGATCGACGAACTCCAAGGTATCCGACGCTAGCGCCCAGCTCGCATGTTCGCGAAATCCGAGCACCTGCACGGGGATCCCCTCGCGGGCGATCTCTTCGAGCGGCAGCCGGAACGCCTGACCGTCTGCGGACGCCACCAGTACGGCGGCCAGACCCTCGCGACGACGCAGCGCAATGTGGTCCAGCATGTCGCTGTCGACGTCGCTGTCTTCGTCGATCTTCGGTTTGGCGAAGACGGCGAAACCCACGTTGCGCAGTGCCTCCACCCACGGACGGACGACGTCGGCGCTGCCGGGGGCGATGTTGGTGAAGACGGTCGCCTCGGGTTCGAGGGTGACGTCCTCACGTCCGGCGGACAGGTCGGCGGTGCGGGCGAGCAGCCAGCGGCCGAGCGCGTCGAACCGCGGGCGGTGCGCCGCCGTCGGCCTGCCCCCGATGATCGAGCCGAGCCCCATGTCGAGGTTGGGCGCGTCCCACACCAGCAGTACCCGTTGGGTTCCGGCGGGGGGACCGTCGGGCGGTGGCGGTGCGGTCACCTGCGGGTAGTCCTCGGTCAGGCTCATGGGCGCCTCTCCCAGACCAGTTCGGTGATGTCGGGGCCCGCGAGAGCCTTGCGCTCGTACTTCGTCACTGGGCGGTGCACCGAGATGGGCAGCGGGTCGGATTCGCCGACCCGGCGCAGCAGCGGTTCGGCATCGCCGACCTCGGCGATGTGGGCTGCGTAACCCTGGTGGTCGGTCGCCGCGTGCAGGACGCCGCCGGGCCGCAGCCGGTCGGCGATCAGCGCCACGGTCGCCGGCTGCAGCAGCCGCCGCTTGTGGTGGCGGGATTTGGGCCACGGATCGGGGAAGAACACCCGGACCCCGGTCAGCGACGCGCTGGCGACCATGTACTCGAGGACGTCGACGCCGTCGCCGCGGATCATCCTGATGTTGCGCACCCCGGCGCGGTCGATCCCGGTCAGCAGCTGGGCGAGGCCGCGGCGGTACACCTCGACGGCGATGACGTCGATATCAGGTTCGGCCTGCGCCATCGCCAGCGTCGAGGTCCCGGTGCCCGACCCGATCTCGAGGACCAGCGGTGCGGACCGGCCGAACCACGCCGTGGTGTCCAGCGCTGGGGCGGGGTGGCCGTCGGCGTCCCTGGCCTCGGTGCCCAGTTCGGGCCACAGCCGGTCCCAGGTGGACTGCTGGCCCGGGGACAGCGTCGAGCGGCGGGACCGGAAACTCGTGACCCGCCGGTGGCGGTGCTCGGTGGGGGAGTCGTCGGTCGGCACGTGGTGCGTTGAATGCGGGCCTGCTGAGTCAGGCGCCGGCCCGCCGGCTGAGTCAGGCGCCGGCCCGCCGGCGATATCCGACTCACTGACATGCATCCGTCCATGGTGTCTCATCAGTGTCGGAGTACCCCCATCGTGGTACAGATTGATACCCAACAGTTGCCTTCGGCTGGTATGCCAAACATTCGTTCGGGAGGCGTCCCGGTAGATGCCACGATTGCCCCGGGGACCCGAGTCCGTGACGGGTCGACGCAGGGAGGGCGCCGCCATTTTCGTCGACGTGCTGACACGCTTCGCGCAGGACGGCGGTGACGCCGCGGTGTCCGCGGTGGCCGCCAGGGCGGCTGCGCCGGTGCGGGTGGCCGTCGGCGGTCGCCCCGGCGTGGGACGGGCCACGCTCACCCGCGCCTTGGCCTGCGCCGAGGGGATCCGGATCGCTGGCGGTGCCGCCGACGTCGCCGTCGTGGTGGTCGCCGAATCGGTGAAGCCCGAGGACCGGTCGGCGGTGGCGGCGTGGCGCGAGGCCGGGGTGCCGGTGCTGGTCGTCTGCAACAAGGCCGACCGCACGGGCGCCGGGCCGCAGGAGGCGCTGCGCCGGGCGGCCGGTGCGCCGGTCGTGCCTGCGGTGGCGCTGCTCGCCGGCGTCACCCTGGACGACGAGGCGGCCGGCGCGTTGCGGGCGCTGGCCGCCGAACCGGCCGATCTGAGCTCGCACCAGGCGTTCCTCGACTGCGCACACCCGCTGCCCCGCGACGTGCGGCTGCGGCTGTTGCGCCTGCTCGACCGGAACGGCGTCGCCCACGCCGTGGCCGCGCTGCGCGACGGCGCCGACGCCGGGCAGTTGCCGTCACTGCTGCGCGGGCTCAGCGGTGTCGACGGTGTCCTCGCCGAGGTGGACACGCTGGCCGCGCCGGTGCGGTACCGCCGGGTGCGCGCCGCGGTGACCGAACTGCAGGCGCTGGCCACCGGGTCGCCGGCGGTCGCCGACTTCCTGGCCGGTGACGACGCCGTGCTCGCAGCGATGACGGCCGCGGTGGACGTGGTGCAGGCCGCCGGCCTGCGGGTCGACGCGGGCGACGACCCCGCAACCCATCTGCGCCGGGCGGTGCGGTGGCGCGCCTACAGCCGCGGTCCGGTCGGCCCGCTGCACCGCGCGTGCGGCGCCGACATCTGCCGCGGCTCGCTGCGACTGCTGGGCCGGCACCGATGACGACACCCGATCCGGTCGCGGCCGCCGACGCGGTGGTGGCCGCCGTCGACCCGACGCTGACCTCCCCGGGGGTGCGCAGCACGGACGCTGTCCTGGTCACCGGGCCGTGGCTGGCGGGGGTGAGCAGCCTGGCGGCGGCGCTGCGTTCCCGGCTGCCCGAGGTCACGTTCGTCGAGGCCGACGAATTGGCCGTCGGCACCGCACCCCGCGCGGTGGTGTTCGCGGTGTCGGCGGCCGCTCCGGTGACCCCGTCCGACTGTGAGCTCCTCGATCTGGCGGCCGCCCACACCGACGGTGTGGTCGGCGTGGTGACGAAGACCGATGCGCACCACGACTGGCGCGAGGTACTGGCCACCGACCGGGACCTGCTCGCCGCGCACCGCCCGCGGTACACCCGGTTGCCGTGGGTGGGGGCGGCGGCCGCCCCGGACGCCGGCGATCCGGCGGTCGACCAACTGGTCGACCTGCTGCGCGGTCTGCTCTCCGACCCTGACTTGCTGCGCCGAAACAGGTTGCGGGCGTGGGAGAGTCAGCTCGACAAAGTGATCACCCGATATCGCGCCGACGGCGACGGCGCCGACCGGCAGGCGCGGGTCTCGACGTTGCGGTCCCAGCGCGACGACATCCGGCGCGGCAGGCGGCTGGAGAAGTCCCAGCGCACGATCGCGCTGCGCAGCCAGGTCCAGCAGGCCCGGGTGCAGTTGGCGTACTTCGCCCGCAACCGCTGCGCGTCGGTGCGGGGCGAACTGCAGGAGGACATCACCGGACTGGGCCGTCGCCGGTTCGCGGCGTTCGAAGACGGTGCACGGCGCCGCGCCGCGGAGGTGATGGCGGAGGTCGACGAGGGCGTCACCACCCACCTGACCGCGGTCGCGGCCGATCTGCACCTCGACGCGGTGCCCGCACCGGACGGACCCGCCGCGGTGCCGGACCTACCGGGCCCGCCGCTGCGGTCCCGCCGACTCGAGACACGGCTGATGATGCTGCTCGGCGCCGGCTTCGGACTCGGGGTGGCGCTCGCGGTGAGCCGGCTTTTCACCGGGGTGGCTCCCGGCCTCACCGTTGCCGGGGTGCTCGCCGGCGCGGCGGCCGGTCTCGCGGTGGCGGTGTGGGTGGTCGGCATCCGGGGGCTGCTGCACGACCGCGGCGTCCTGGACCGCTGGGTGGTGGACCTGACCGCGGCGCTGCGCTCGGCGG
Organism: Mycolicibacterium litorale; assembly: GCF_010731695.1. NCBI lineage: Bacteria > Bacillati > Actinomycetota > Actinomycetes > Mycobacteriales > Mycobacteriaceae > Mycobacterium > Mycolicibacterium litorale. Next base: position 4,187,425 of record NZ_AP022586.1, on the reverse strand, counting down.
CGGAGGAGGCCGTCGCCACCCGTGTCGTGGCCGCCGAGGCGGCGCTGACCGGTTCGCTGGCCGCCGACGAGGCGGCGGAGTCGGAGACGGCGGCCGGGCGAATCGCGGAAATCGACGCCGAACTACGGGAGCACGCGGCGGCGACGGTACGCGCGGCGGCGCTGCGGGACCGTCGACTCCCCGGCTTGCTGCGCGCACGGGATGCGGTGCGGGCCGCACTCGATGACGATTTCTGCGGGGAATTGACCGATGCGAGCGAACGAAATTCCGGGAAAACCGTCGGTTACTGATCGGTATCGCACGAATTTGCTTATCTGAATCGTTCCTGTGAGTGATCGGACATAGATCCGAATTCCTTCGGGTATGTCACCCACGTTAACCTCGGAACAAGGGACGACCGTGATCGCCGCTGATCTCGTTCATCGGCGTCATCGTGGGCCTGCGTCCTGGCGGACAGAGTGCACCGAAGATGCAGGAGAATCACAGAATGACTTCAGCCACCATTCCGGGTCTGGACACCGCTCCGACGAGACACGAGGGACTGCTGGCCTGGGTTCGGGAAGTCGCCGAGCTGACCCAACCGGAACGCGTGGTGTTCGCCGACGGCTCGGACGAGGAGTGCGCCCGACTGACCCAGCAGCTGGTCGACGCGGGCACCTTCACCAAGCTCAACGATGAACTCAAGCCCAACTCGTACCTCGCCCTGTCCGACCCGTCCGATGTCGCCCGCGTCGAATCCCGCACGTTCATCTGTACCGAGCGGGAGGTCGACGCCGGTCCGACCAACAACTGGATGGACCCGGCGAAGATGCGCGGGATCATGACCGACCTGTACCGGGGCAGCATGCGCGGCCGCACCATGTACGTGGTGCCGTTCTGCATGGGTCCGCTGGACGCGGAGGATCCCAAGCTCGGCGTGGAGATCACCGACTCGGAGTACGTGGTGATCTCGATGCGCACGATGACCCGCATGGGCCAGGCGGCGCTGGACAAGATGGGCGACGACGGCTTCTTCGTCAAGGCGCTGCACACCGTGGGCGCGCCGCTCGAGCCCGGCCAGCAGGATGTGCCGTGGCCCTGCAACGACACGAAGTACATCACCCACTTCCCGGAGACCCGCGAGATCTGGAGCTTCGGCTCGGGCTACGGCGGCAACGCGCTGCTGGGCAAGAAGTGTTACTCGCTGCGGATCGCCTCGGCGATGGCGCACGACGAGGGCTGGCTCGCCGAGCACATGCTGATCCTCAAGCTGATCTCCCCGGAGAACAAGGCCTACTACATCGCCGCGGCGTTCCCGTCGGCGTGCGGTAAGACCAACCTCGCGATGCTGCAGCCCACCATTCCGGGCTGGCGCGCCGAGACCGTGGGCGACGACATCGCCTGGATGCGGTTCGGCAAGGACGGCCGGCTCTACGCCACCAACCCCGAGTTCGGTTTCTTCGGCGTCGCGCCCGGCACCAACTGGGACTCGAACCCCAACGCGATGAAGACGATCGCGGCAGGCAACACCGTGTTCACCAACGTCGCGCTGACCGACGAGGGCGACGTGTGGTGGGAGGGCCTGGAGGGCGACCCGCAGCACCTCATCGACTGGAAGGGCCGCGACTGGACCCCGGAGTCCGAGGAGAAGGCCGCGCACCCGAACTCGCGCTACTGCACCCCGATCGCACAGTGCCCGACGCTGGCCCCGGAGTGGGACGACCCGCAGGGTGTGCCGATCTCGGCGATCCTGTTCGGCGGCCGCCGCAAGACGACGGTCCCGCTGATCACCCAGGCCCGCGACTGGCAGCACGGTGTGTTCATCGGCGCCACCCTGGGCTCGGAGCAGACGGCCGCCGCCGAGGGCAAGGTCGGCACGGTGCGCCGCGATCCGATGGCGATGCTGCCCTTCCTCGGCTACAACGTCGGTGACTACTTCCAGCACTGGATCGACATCGGCAAGAACGCCGACGAGTCCAAGATGCCCGCGGTGTTCTTCGTCAACTGGTTCCGCCGCGGCGACGACGGCCGCTTCCTGTGGCCCGGCTTCGGCGAGAACAGCCGCGTGCTGAAGTGGGCCGTCGAGCGCATCGAGCACAAGGCCGACGGCCGCAGCACCGCGATCGGCATCGTGCCGACCGCCGAGGATCTCGACCTCGAGGGTCTCGACGTGGATCCGGCCGACGTGGACGCGGCACTGGCGGTCAAGCCCGAGGAGTGGCGCGACGAATTGCCGCTCATCGAGGAGTGGTTCGAGTTCGTCGGCGAGAAGCTGCCCACGGGCATCAAGGACGAGTTCGACGCCCTCAAGCACCGCCTGGCCGAAGAGGCCTAGCCACCTCTCGTCACACCGCACCGTCTTCGCACCGCGAGCGTGCGTGTCTGATCCTCGACACGCCGCTCGCGGTGTGTATTTCGCGCACCCTCGCGGCCGTACGAGAGTGTGCGGGGGGCCATAGGCACACTCTTGACACGTGTCAACTCACCCCTAGTACAGTCAGCGCATGCAGATCCGTGAACATGTCGGCCCCGGCAAGGGGGCGAAGCCGGCGGTCATCCTCCACCCGTCCGGCACCGTCGTCACGTTCGACGAGCTCGAGGCTCGGGCCAACCGGCTAGCCCACTTCTTCCGCGGTCAGGGTCTGCAGGAGGGCGACGTCGTCGCCATCCTCATGGAGAACAACGAGCACATGCACGCGGCAATGTGGGGTGCGCGCCGCGCCGGCCTGTACTACGTGCCCATCAACACCCACCTGACCGCCGCCGAAGCCGCCTACATCATCGACAACAGCGGGGCGTCGGCCGTCATCGGTT